>NZ_CP170466.1:1880000-2769741 GCF_042604625.1 Azospirillum sp. A29 | reverse complement strand
ACCCCGGAGTCTGGCCCTGCCGGCGCTCTACCGCAAGGGGGCGCGCGGACGCCGTCGTCAGGGGTACCGCCAACGCTGCCTCCGGACCGCCCCCGGCCCGTCCTCGGCGGGGGTTATCCCTGCGCTTTCAACGCCTTCAGCACACCGGGCAGCGCTCCCGCCAGATCGTCGGAGATCAGGCCGGGACCGAGTGCGCGCCCGGCCTCGCCATGCAGCCAGACCGCGGTGCAGGCGGCCTCGAACCCGTCCATCCCCTGCGCCAGCAGTCCCAGCACGATGCCGGCCAGCACGTCGCCGGTCCCGGCGGTTGCCAGATCGGGCGGTGCGTTGACGTTGACCACGGCACGTCCATCCGGGGCGGCCACCACGGTGTCGGCCCCCTTCAGCACGACGACAGCACCGGAACGCGCGGCGGCGGCGCGCACCCGTGACAGCTTGTCGCCGTCCATCCCCACCGAATCGCCGAACAGCCGGGCGAATTCCCCCTCATGCGGGGTGAGGACACAGCGCTGGTCGAGCCGGTCGAGCAGTTCGTCCGTCGATTCGGCGAAGCTGGTCAGCGCGTCGGCATCCAGCACGCAGGCGCGGCGGGCGTCCAGCGCGGCCATCACCGCGGCGCGGGTCTGCACGCCCCTGCCCGCCCCCGGCCCGACCAGCACCGCATTCCTGCGCGGGTCCTGCAACAGCCGGGCGAAGGCGCCGGCATCCTCCAGCGGATCGACGATCACGCTGGCGCAGCCGGCGGCATAGACCGCGAAGGCCTCCGGCGGGCAGGCGATGGTGACCAGCCCAGCCCCGGCGCGGAGTGCGGCGACCGAGGCCAGCCGCGCCGCGCCCGTCATCCGCGCGCCGCCCAGCACCACCGCATGGCCGCGCGCATATTTGTGGCCGTCCAGCGCCGGCCAGGGGAAGCGGTGGCTCCACAGCGACGGCTCGTTGACCGCGGTCTGCGGCGCGATGCCGTCGAGCACCCGGTCCGGAATGCCGATGTCGGCGACCACCACCTCGCCGCAAAGGGTGCGTCCGGGCAGCAGCACATGGCCGGGCTTGCGGCGGAAGAAGGTGACGGTCAGTGCCGCCTGCGGCGCGGCACCGAGCACCCTCCCGCTGTCGCCATGCAGGCCACTCGGTACGTCGACGGCGACGACGGTGCGGCCCTCCATCGCCTCGACGATGGCGCGGGCAAGGCCGTCGAGCGGCCGGGTCAGGCCGGCACCGAACAGCGCGTCGACGACCAGGGGATTGCCCTTCAGGATGTAGGGATCGGCCGCCTCGATCGGGCCGGGCCAGCGCTCCGCCGCCACCGCGGCATCGCCGGTCAGGGCCGAGCGGGTGCCGAGCAGCGCCAGCCGCACCGGCCAACCGGCCTCCAACAGCAGCCGGGCGATGACGAAGCCATCGCCCCCATTGTTGCCGGGGCCGCAGAGCACGGCGGTCGGATGCGGCGCCCAGCGCTCGCACACCGCCCGGACCACGGCGGCTCCGGCAGCCTCCATCAGGGCCGGACCGGGCACTCCGGCGGCAATCGTCAGCTGGTCGGCCCGATACATCTCCGCGACGGACAGAAGCTCATCCATCCCCCACTCTCCCCGACCCTGGCTTGCCTTGCCGTTTCCTGGGCGGGCGAAGATGCGCACGCCCGCTCTACCCGTAGGCGATGTCTTCACCCGGGAAAATCAACGCCGACATGCGAAAAACGCCCGCGACGGCGGTTAAGCCGTGCGGACGTTTATAGAACAGAATTTTTCCAAGACGCGAAGAAGAAGATGGGGCGATGGATGGGACTCGAACCCACGACCGCTCGGACCACAACCGAGAGCTCTACCAACTGAGCTACCACCGCCGCCGTCAGCGTTTCCGCCGTCGGGAGCCGCGTTATGCTCCACCGCGGCTGGCCGGTCAAGCGGCTTTTTCACGAAAAGCGAAAAAACTTCTTTCGGAGCGGACCGGCACCCCTTTCTCCCGTCCGATGGGACCTTTGAACGTCGATTGGCGCGGAGCGCTTGCGCCAGTTGCACAAATATTGTTCACTCCGCTGAATCCTTCGGCAGCACCCTGCCCCATCGGACGGCATCCGACCGTCTTATGACCAGCGTCGATGCCGCCGGACCGGATCGGCCGAATGTGGCACGCTCCATGCTTACCGTCGTCGCTGTCGGCAGTGCCGTGGACGGTGCCTGCCGGCGTTGGCACCTCGTACACGAGAGACCCATGAAGAAGATCGAAGCCATCATCAAGCCGTTCAAACTCGACGAGGTGAAGGAAGCCCTTCACGAAGTCGGGATCAAGGGGATCACCGTCACCGAAGCCAAGGGCTTCGGCCGCCAGAAGGGCCACACGGAGCTTTACCGCGGCGCGGAATACGTCGTGGACTTCCTGCCGAAGGTGAAGATCGAGGTGGTGATGGAAGACTCCCTGGTGGAACGGGCGATCGAGGCGATCCAGCAGGCCGCGCATACCGGCCGCATCGGCGACGGCAAGATCTTCGTCACGCCCGTGGAGGAAGTTGTTCGCATCCGCACCGGTGAGAAGGGCGCCGACGCGATTTGATCGCGCGACGTCCTCGCCTCGACCGTTCCGACCGGCCTCCCTCCGACCAGCATCCGCCAACATGCGCCGCTTTCCCCTCTCCCTCATGCCGGCCCCGGCCGCACACCTTGCCGAACGGCCGAAGGCCGCCTATGGCGAACGTGCGACTTTTTGGGTTGGCGCGTTGTGCGGGGAAGAAAGGCGTGAGATAACGTCCGCCGCGAGCGCCGCCCTCCGCCGCCAAAGCCCCGTAGGGGCTTCGACAGCGGCTTGACGCAGCGGGATCCAACCCTCTTAAAGCGTGGAAAAAGAGACATGTCCGACATCAGCAAGGTCTTCGACCTGATCAAGGAACACGACGTCAAGTACGTGGACCTGCGCTTCACCGACCCGCGCGGCAAGCTGCACCACACCGCTCAGCACGTCTCCACCATCGACGAGGACGTGTTCGAAGACGGCATCATGTTCGACGGTTCCTCGATCGCCGGCTGGAAGGGCATCGAAGAGTCGGACATGATCCTGAAGCTGGACCCGACGACGGCCGTGATGGATCCGTTCGCCGCCCAGCCGACGCTGAACATCCTCTGCGACGTGTACGATCCGGGCACCGGCGGTTCCTATGCCCGCTGCCCGCGCGGCATCGCCAAGGCCGCCGAGCGCTACACCGCTTCGGCCGGCATCGGCGATACCGTCTTCTTCGGTCCGGAAGCCGAATTCTTCGTGTTCGACGACGTGAAGTATTCCGTCGACATGAACAAGGTGTCGTACGAGTTCGCCTCGGACGAAGGCTCCTACTCGTCGGGCAAGGACTATGAGGACGGCAACCTGGGCCACCGCCCGGGCACCAAGGGCGGCTACTTCCCGGTCGCTCCGGTCGACAGCTGCAACGACCTGCGCGCCGAGATGCTGAGCGTCCTGGCCGAGATGGGCGTTCCGGTCGAGAAGCACCACCACGAGGTGGCCGCCGCCCAGCACGAGCTGGGCATCAAGTTCGACACGCTGGTCCGCACCGGCGACAACATGCAGTACTACAAGTACGTGGTGCACAACGTCGCCCACGCCTACGGCAAGTCGGCCACCTTCATGCCGAAGCCGGTGTTCGGCGACAACGGTTCGGGCATGCACTGCCACCAGTCGATCTGGAAGGACGGCCAGCCGCTGTTCGCCGGCAACCAGTACGCCGACCTGTCGGAGCTGGCGCTGTACTACATCGGCGGTATCATCAAGCATGCCAAGTCGCTGAACGCCTTCACCAACCCGTCGACCAACAGCTACAAGCGCCTGGTCCCGGGCTATGAGGCTCCGGTCCTGCTGGCCTACTCGGCCCGCAACCGTTCGGCCTCCTGCCGCATCCCGTACGTCGCCTCGCCGAAGGGCAAGCGCGTCGAGGTCCGCTTCCCGGATCCGTCGGCCAACCCGTACCTGGCCTTCGCCGCCATGCTGATGGCCGGCCTGGACGGCATCCAGAACAAGATCCACCCCGGCGACGCGATGGACAAGAACCTGTACGACCTGCCGCCGGACGAGCTGGCCAAGGTTCCGACGGTTTGCGGCTCGCTGCGCGAGGCGCTCACCGCGCTGCGCGAGGACAACGAGTACCTGCGCAAGGGCGATGTCTTCTCGGCCGACATGATCGACGGCTACATCGACCTCCGCACGGAAGAGATGATGGCCTTCGAGACCATGCCGCACCCGATCGAGTACAAGATGTACTACTCGGTCTGATGTTGCCTCGCGGCGTCCGGCAACGGGCACTGCGGCCGGTCATGCATCATTCGAAAGCCGCTCCCGGTTCGCGCCGGGGGCGGTTTTCTTTTTTGGCCTCTTCGATCCAGGCGCTGACATCCGGCGGCGCGCATCCCCTGCGTTCCGCGCAGTCCGCCTTCGCGCAGCCGCAGGCGGGGAACAGGCAGCCATCGCCGTTCAGGTCGGTTGCCCGCACCGCAAGGTCATAGCGCACGCCGCGCATGATGGCCGGTCCGGCGGTGCTGTGGCGCTCGTAATGCTCCACGACATGGCGGACGCGGGTGAGCAGTTCGCGCCGTTGATCGTGTCCCGGATCCATGCTTACGCCCCCAATCGCGATGATTGCCGACATCTACAGGGACGCCGGAAATCCCTCTCCTGTTCCGCCATCCAAGCGCAGTACGGCGCATGGGCGACGGTGGAGCAGGGATAAGGGTCGGGAATGATGAACCGGCTTGGCTGTTGCCACAGCAGTGATCAAGTTGGGTGACCAAGACGGGAGAGCATGATGGACCGCGATAAGCTGCGCCGCGTTGCCAAGGCGCTGGGCGACGTCCGCCTTTACGAAAAGCATCACACCGGCGAACTCATCACCATGCGCCTGCGCGACTCCCTGGCCGACAACCCCGGCTATGACGAGGAGGAGGTGGACAAGAAACTGATGGAACTGGCGCGGGTGGCGCTGGAGGCGGCGGAATAGCCGGGCCGGGGGTGACGATGCGGCGGATGGCCTGTTGGTGGGAATGAACCGAGCCAACGAAGGAGCGAGCCGCCATGGCCGACGAGAAGACATCCGATATGCCGCAGAACGACCGGTCCGCCAGCGACCGTCCGGCGAGCAAGCCGGTCCCGGTGAAGCCTGCGGTCGAACCGATGAGCGACAAGGACGAAGCGCCGCCGGGCACGCCGGGGACGGGCGAGAACATCGATCCGAAGACCGGCGAGACCTATGTTCAGGGCATCGGCGGAGCGTAAGAGCCGCCACCCCCACTCCAAACGAAAAGGGCCGGCTCGCAGGAGCCGGCCCTTTCGCTGTAAATCTACCCGCGTCACGCCACGAAGGGCGGAACCGCGGTGAAGTTGGCGGCCTTCTCGACGACCTGACCGACGCGCAGCAGCGTCTCCTCGTCGAACGGGCGGCCGATCAGCTGGAGGCCGAGCGGCAGGCCGTCGGCACCGAGGCCGGCCGGGACCGACATCGCCGGCAGGCCGGCGAGGTTGATCGGAACGGTGAAGACGTCGTTCAGATACATCTGCACCGGATCGTCCATCTTCTCGCCGATGGCGAAGGGGGTGCTGGGGGCGGTCGGCGTCAGGATGACGTCGCAGCTCTTGAACGCCTCGTCGAAGTCCCACTTGATGCGCGTGCGCACCTGACGGGCCTTGTTGTAGTAGGCGTCGTAATAGCCGGCCGACAGCACATAAGTGCCGATCAGGATGCGGCGCTGCACTTCCTTGCCGAAGCCGGCGCCACGGGTGTTCTCGTACATCTCCTTGAGGTTGCCGCCCTCGACCCGCAGGCCGTAGCGCACGCCGTCATAGCGCGCGAGGTTGGACGACGCCTCGGCCGGCGCGATGATGTAGTAGGCGGCCAGCGCGTATTTGGTATGCGGCAGGCTGACCTCGACCGGCTCGGCGCCGGCCTCCTTCAGCCAGGCGATGCCCTGGTCCCACAACGCGGCGATCTCGGCCGACAGGCCCTCGACACGGTATTCCTTGGGAATGCCGACGCGCAGGCCGCGGATGTCGCCGGTCAGGGCGGCGCGGAAGTCCGGCACCGGCATATCGACCGAGGTGGAGTCCTTCGGATCGAACCCGCACATGGAGCGCAGCATGATCGCCGCATCCTCGACCGTGCGGGTCATCGGCCCGGCCTGATCCAGCGAGGAGGCGTAGGCGACGATGCCCCAGCGCGAGCAGCGGCCGTAGGTCGGCTTGATGCCGACGGTGCCGGTGTAGCCGGCCGGCTGGCGGATCGAGCCGCCGGTGTCGGTGCCGGTGGCGCCCAGCGCGGCGCGCGCGGCGATCACCGCGGCGGATCCGCCCGACGAGCCGCCGGCGACGATCTTCTTCTCCCAGGCGCCCGGCGCGCCGGGGCTCCACGGGCTGACCGTCTCGCCCTGATGGGCGGTGATGGTGGCGGAGCCCATGGCGAACTCGTCCAGGTTCACCTTGCCCAGCATGACGGCGCCGTCGCGCCACAGCTGGGAGGTCACCGTGGACTCATATTCCGGCTTGAAGCCGTCCAGGATGTGGCTGCCGGCGGTGGTGGCGACGCCCTTGGTGCAGAACAGGTCCTTCACCGCGATGGGCAGTCCGTCCATCGGACCGGCGGTGCCCTGCGCGCGGCGCTCGTCGCTGGCCTTGGCCATCGACAGGGCGGCGTCCGGGGTCTCGGTGATGAAGATGTTGAAGGGACGCACGGCCTCGACCGCGCGCACATGCGCCTCGGTCAGTTCGACCGCGGTGAATTCCTTCTTGGCGAGGCCGTCCAGGGCTTCGGCCATCGTCAGATGCGTGAGCGCCGTCATCACTCGACCACCTTGGGCACGACAAAGAAGCCTTCGGCCGTTTCCGGACCGTTCGACAGGACCTGCGCGGCATAGCCGCCGTCGGTGACCTCGTCCTTGCGGCGGCGCAGCTTCTGCGCGGCGACGCTGGTCATCGGCGGCACGTCCTTCGTGTCGACCTCGTTGAGCTGTTCCACGAAGGTCAGAATCTGGCTCAGTTCCCCAGCCAGGGATTCCAGTTCCTCGTCCGGCACCTTGATGCGGGCCAGATGCGCGATCTTGGCCACCGTGGCCTTGTCGAGCGACATGCCTCTACTCTCTTCCAAAACATTGGAAATCGGCCGCGAAGCTAGCACCCGCCGGCTTCATCCGCAACGATTGCGGCCATTCCGCCGCTCAGAAGGCGCCGGCATCGCCTTTCGCAAGCCCGGCGGACAGCGCCAGCGGGCATCCGCAGGACGGGCATTGGGTGCGCTGCAACGCCTCCACCACCCGCGCGTCGGGGAGAAGAGCGCCCAGAGTCGTCTCCACCGCGGCGATCTGGCGCTTGTGGTCGGCACTGGCGCCGCAGGCGGCATCCAGCATGGCGCCGTAATCCGAACTGGACTGCGCGGTGATCGCCTTCGCCCCACCGGCGGCAAACAGTCCGGCACCGCCGGCGACAAGTCCGGCCAGCACCGCACGCCGGTTCGCATCCGCGCCCAATTTGCTCATCCGTCCGCTCCGTCGATGGTTCGGGCCGCCCGTCCGGGGCAGCCGCGTCCACAGGCGACCGACTATACGCCTCACGTCCCGCCCCGCCAGCGGCCCAATCATTAAATATTCGGAAGGTCAGGCGGCGATGGGAGCGGCCGAACACCAGCTCGCATGATCCACGCTCAGCTTGAACAGCGCGACCGGCTGGCCCCAGGGCGTCACCCGCGTCTCCAGCGCGATGGGCGCCATGCCCAGCTTGGCATAGAGCAGCAGGGCCGGCGTGTTGGTGTTGAAGCAGTAGAGCGTCAGTTCGGGCAGGCGGTGATGGTCGAAAGCGCGGTCGATCATCGTCCGCACCAGATATTCGGCGATGCCGCGCCGGCGCAGGGCCGGATCGACACTGACATTGCCGATGCTGGCGGTGCGGCCGTCCTCGAAGGTGGCGTAGTTGGCGTAGCCGACCACACGCTCCCGCCCGTTCTCCGCCAGGGTGACGACGGTGGGATCGCGGCGGATGCCCAATGTCGCCCGGACCTGATCCGGGGTCAGCGGCCAGACCGCCTGCGGAAACAGGAAATAAAGTTCCTCGGCCGTGCGGGCAAAACCGCAGAGCGTGGGGATGTCGGCGTCGGCAAGCGGCCGGTGCGACAGGACGGCATGGGAGAGGGGACTGCTCATACTTAGAAGAGTAAGTATCTTTGAGATCAACTCAAGCGATCTTGCGGTGACAAGGCCGCGGCCCTATGGTCGGGCGATGATTCACACCCTCTCCGAACTCGCGGCCCGGCTGGGCAAAAACCAACGATTGCTTGGCCTTGACGTCGGCACCAAGACCGTCGGGCTGGCTGTGGCCGATCCCGGACTGATCGTCGCATCTCCCATCGGTACGCTGAAGCGCACCAAATTCACCCAGGACGCACGCGAGCTGGGCAAGACCATCCGCGATTACGGCATCGGCGGGCTGGTGGTCGGGCTGCCGTTGAACATGGACGGGACGGAAGGGCCGCGCGCCGAGTCGGTGCGGGCCTTCGCCAACAATCTGCTGGAGCGCTCCGACCTGCTGGGCTGGGAGGCGGAGATCGCCTTCTGGGACGAGCGGCTGTCGACCTCCGCCGTTGAGCGCTTCATGATCGGCGAGGCCGACATGACCCGCAAGCGCCGGGACGAGGTGGTCGACAAGATGGCCGCCGCCTACATCCTCCAGGGCGCGCTCGACATGCTGGCCAACCAGCGCCGCCTCGCCGCCGAAGCGGACGAGGACGACGACGCAGACTACGACGACCGGGACTGACCGCGGCCCCGGCGGAGGTCCAGTCAGGCTTGGCGCTCAGGCCGAAGCAGCGCTGCACGGCGCAGCAGCTTGGACGGGTCGACCCCCTGCACCAACATCAGGGAGCTTGCCTTGACGAGAGCGGCCGGCGTGCCGGGGGTCAGCGCCAGCGCGCGACAGTAACAGCCCTCCGCCAGATCGGCGTGGCCGGCAGCGGCCAGCGCCTCCGCCGCCGCCAGCAGGCCGTCCATCGCCATGGCGAGATCGCCGTCGAGGTTCAGCGCCCCGGCAAAAGCCTGCACCGCACCCGGCAGATCGCCCTGGCTTTCCATCACCAGCCCATAGGTGGCCCACCAGACGGCGACGCCGGGACGGGCGATGATGGCTTGGGCAATCGCCTCCTGCGCCTCGGCCCAGCGGCCGGCCTGCGCGGCGATCAGGCCTCGGCGATAGATGCTTTCGGCCTGATCCGGCGTCATCGTCCTGGTTCCCCTCTTACGACTCGCTGCGGCCGAGCTGGTCCATCAGTTCGCGCCACTCGCGCTTGGACAGGCCGCTGGCCTCCTGGCTCACCGGCTCGCCGGCCAGCAGGCGCTTCACCACGCCCAGGCCGGTGCGCGACAGGTGGGCGCCGCCCATGCGGTATTCGGTGAAGGACTCGTAGACCGCCGGGACCCAACGCTTCACCACGTCCAGCATCGCGTCGGCATAGACGCGGATCTCATACTGGGCATGGGCATCGGCGCGCAGCGACAGGAAATGCAGAAGGTTGTGGAGATCGACCTTCCAGTACCATTGCGTGTAGTAGTTCAGCGACAGGTTCATCCGCGCCAGTTCGCGCGCCAGCCCCTGGCGGGAAGGATCGATGACCGAACCGTCCTCGCGGTTGTTCAGCATCTCCTCATAATGGCTGTAGGCGCGTTCGGAATCCTCGCGCAGCAGCCGCATGACGTTGGCGGCCTCCTCGCCCTCCAGCACGTCGCCGCGGCCCTGGCGGTTGACCACGGCCTGGGCGCCCAGCTGTTCCGGCGCCGGCACGTAGAACTCGCGGTCGAGGATGGAATAGCGCGCCGAATATTCGTTCACGTTCGCGGTGCGGTGGCGAATCCACTGGCGGGCGACGAAGATCGGCAGCTTCACATGGAACTTGATCTCGCACATCTCGAACGGGGTCGAGTGGCGATGGCGCATCAGATACTTGATGAGGCCGGAATCCTCGCTGACCT
This sequence comes from Azospirillum sp. A29, assembly GCF_042604625.1. Taxonomy (NCBI): domain Bacteria; kingdom Pseudomonadati; phylum Pseudomonadota; class Alphaproteobacteria; order Rhodospirillales; family Azospirillaceae; genus Azospirillum; species Azospirillum sp. A29. The sequence continues at coordinate 2,759,764 of NZ_CP170466.1, read as the reverse complement.
TCTTGGTGCCCTTGCCATAGGACACGCGCGCCGCCTGCACGACCGCAGCATCGTCGCCCATATAGTCGATGACGCGGACGAAGCCGTGGTCCAGCACCTCCAGCGGCTGATAGAGGATGTCCTCCAGGGCCGGGACGGTGGCGCGGCGGGTGGTGGCGGTGACGGCGCGCAGGCGATCGATTTCGTCGCGCTGCTCGGGCGTGATCGGCATGGTGACTCCGGGGTTACGAAGCCGGCAGTCTTACCAGACGGCGCGCGGCACGGGAACGGGACAATCCGTCCTCATGCGGGGGAAGCTCTGCGGAGGTGCTCGATACCTACGCATTTGGCGATCACGTCACACAGGCCCTTCCCTTGCCGGGCGGGAGTGCCTATATTCGCGACGTCGGTTCGCCGACTATGGCGATAAACGCCTTGTGGAATAAGCGTTGTGGACCCGGGGGCGGTACCCGGCGCCTCCACCAACCATACACCGGACTCGTTGACCGGGGTCGTTGGGGGCGAAACAGGATCGACACGCGTAGTAAAGGCATGGTTTTCGCTCGGCATGGTTCCGCCGTTATCGGGCCGTTGCAATAGTTGCCAACGACAACGTTGCTCAGGCTCGCCTCGCTGCCTAACGGCGGCTGGTAGCCTAAACCTAATCCCCGAGGGTTAGCGCCTAAGGGTGGGGCCGTGGGCCGCCTAGCAACAGAAGGCCCACACCTCTTCCCAGCGTTTCGTGCCGGCCCTTGGCCAAGGCGGGACGCAAGACCGATCGCGTTACCAGGGACCCGCCCAAGCATGCCGAAAGAGCAGCTCCGCTATGACCGGATGGTCGAAACCGCGTTGCGCGGCGTTGTCCGCGACGCGCTGACCGAGGTTGCCGAGCGCGGCTTGCCGGGCAATCACCATTTCTACCTGACCTTCCGCACCGGCTTCCCCGGTGTCGACATTCCGGATTACCTGTCCTCGCAGTATCCGAACGAGATGACCATCGTCCTCCAGTTCCAGTATTATGGGCTGGACGTGACGGACGATCATTTCGAGGTCACGCTGAGCTTCAACAACGTGCATGAGCGGCTGGTGATTCCGTTCGCCGCCATCACCACCTTCGCCGACCCGTCGGTGAACTTCGCCCTCCAGTTCCAGCCGCTTGCCGCCGCCGAATCGGCGGAGGTCGCGACCATGCCGCCCCGTGCCGCCGTCGAGCGTGCAGAGGAAAAGGCAGAGGAAAGCGCCCCGGCCGAAGAGCCGAAGCGTGGCGAGGTCGTGGCCCTGGACGCCTTCCGCAAGAAGTAACCTTCCGAACTGATGCCCGCCCAGCCGCCCAGCGAGTATGTCGCGACACTCTACGAGATGCTGGCGCCGCTGGGCGACGTGCGTGTGCGCCGCATGTTCGGCGGCTACGGCCTGTCCATCGACGGGCTGACCTTCGCGCTAATCGCCGACGAAATTCTCTATTTCAAGGCGGATGACGTGAATCGCGCGTCCTTCGCGGAGCTGGGCCTGGAGCCCTTCCGGCCGATGCCGGACAAACCCACCACCCTGTCCTACTACCCGCCTCCCGCTTCGGCGTTCGACGACCGCGATGAACTGCTGCCCTGGGCCCGGTCGGGGTTCGAGGCGGCGTTGCGGGCGGCGGCGAAGAAGGCCGCCAAGGCAAAGCGGACATAAAGCGCCCTCTCCCGCGTCGGGAGAGGGCGTATTCCCCTCAGATATTCTCGGCCATATGGACCGTGGCGTTGCTCGCCTGGGCGCCGGTGGTGCGCTGGCGCATCTGGCGGGCGAAACGCAGCGGGTTGGGGATGAGGTTCAGCATCGAGCCGAGCTTGCCGACCGACGAGGTCGCCTTGCCCACCGCCATCACGTCGGCCAGACGGCGGTCGATGAAGGCGCGGGTCTCGGCATGGTCGTCCGACTTGTCGTCCAGCCAATAGAAGGTGGAGGAGCTGACCACCGCCGCCAGCAGCGCCCGCTTGGTGTAGTGGTTGTAGTCGGTCGAACTGTCGCCGGCGGCGAACCACATGGCATCGACCGTGCGGTAAAGCAGCCGCAGGCCGAGCGCCACATTCTGCGGCATGGCCAGATAGGACAGCTGCCGGCGCTTGGCCTCGCGGTACGGCTCCAGCACCTCGAAATAGGTGCGGACGGCGAGCGAGATGCGTTCGCGCACCTTCATCTCGGCCAGCGGCTGGGCCTCCAGCCGGTCGAGCATCTGGCGGTCGGCCCAGTCGGCGAAATGCTCCACCGCATCGGTGACGCCGCCGGGGAAGGCGCGCAACAGCGCCGACGGCTCATGTCCCGCCGTCTGGGTGCCGTCGCGCAGGGACTGCAGGCTCCAGCCGTCGAAAACGACGTTGGGCAGGCTCGCCACCAGGATCTCGTCGCGAAGCGTGTCGATGCTCATAGCAAACTCTCCCTGCGCCGGCCCTCAGGTCCGGGACGGCGCGTCGGTGTCACGAGTCGCCGCGGCCAGCGCGGCGTTGAGGTGATGCATCTCCTCGGTGCAGACCAGGAGCTGTAGATCGTCCATGCGATCAAGATAGAGCACGCCATCCAGGTGGTCGACCTCGTGCTGGACCACACGGGCATGGAAACCCGAAGCCTCCCGCTCGATCCGGGCGCCGTCGAGGCCATAACCACGGTAGCGGATGCGCTTGTAGCGCGGCACCAGCCCGCGCAGGCCCGGAATCGACAGACAGCCTTCCCAGCCCAGGACCTTTTCGTCGGTCAGCGGCTCGATCACCGGATTGACCAGCACGGTGTTGGCCACCTCCTCCCCCTCGCCACGGTCGGCGGGGACGCGGAAGACGACGATCCGGCGCGGCTCGGAGATCTGCGGAGCGGCAAGGCCGACTCCGGGCGCGTCCAGCATGGTGGCGATCATGTCGGCCGCCAGCCGGGCGACTGCCGGATCGGTCGGGTCGGCGATGGGCTCCGCGATCTTGCGGAGTACGGGATTGCCCATCCGGGCGATTGGAAGCACTGGCATGTCTCTATATCTGGAGTGCGGGCACGGCCGGGGCAACCGTTTCCTGTGGTTCCCAACAGGGCTTATGGCCGGGCTTATGCTGGTGAACCGAAGACTCTCCTTCACAAAGGCGATGGGGCGTGCTACACACTGCGCCCACACAAGGGGTGCGCCCGCCGCGCATGCCTATTTGTTGCCTTGGCGCAACATGCTTCACTTGGAAGGGTGACGGTTAACGTGCAAGTTCTGGTCCGAGATAACAACGTCGATCAGGCCCTCCGCGCGCTCAAGAAGAAGATGCAGCGCGAGGGCATTTTCCGTGAAATGAAGCTCCGCCGTAACTACGAGAAGCCCTCGGAGAAGCGTGCGCGTGAGAAGGCTGAAGCGGTGCGTCGCACCCGTAAGCTGCTCCGCAAGCGGATGGAACGCGAGGGCTATTAATCGTCGGTCGCGCTTAGCGACTGCGAAGGGCGCGTGTGATGCGCGCCCAAGACCCCTTGTGTCTTGCACCCGACCGTCCCGCGAACCTCGCGAGGGCGGTTTTGGTGTATCTGCGCCATTTTTCTTGGTTCGACTGTGCGTCGGCCAAGCGTATTGAATGGTCAGCGAGCTGGACCGCCCCCCTTCGGCCCGCTGCATCCAGCCTTGGAAAGGCCCGATCATGAGCGCTTCCAACCTCACCGCCCGCCATTCGGTCCCGGCGCTGCGCGCCCGCAAGGGGGGCGAGCCCATTGTCTGCCTGACCGCCTACACCGCCCCGGTGGCCCGGCTGCTCGACCCACATGTCGACATCCTGCTGGTCGGCGATTCGCTGGGCATGGTGGTCTATGGGCTGGACAGCACGCTTCCGGTGACGCTGGACATGATGATCGCCCACGGCGCCGCCGTGGTGCGCGCGTCGGAGCGCGCCTGCGTGGTGGTCGACCTGCCCTTCGGCAGCTATCAGGAGAGCAAGGAGGCGGCCTTCCGCGCCTCTGCCCGCGTGATGGCGGAGACCGGCGCCCAGGCGGTCAAGCTGGAGGGCGGCATCGAGATGGCCGAGACGGTCGCCTTCCTGACCGCCCGCGGCATCCCGGTGATGGGACATGTCGGGCTGACGCCGCAATCGGTGAACACGTTGGGCGGCTACAAGGCGGTCGGCCGCGATGCCGAGGCGGCAGAGCGGATCGTTGCCGACGCCCGCGCCATCGCCGAGGCCGGTGCCTTCACCCTGGTGATCGAAGGCACGATGGAGGCGCTGGCCCGCCGCATCACCGAGGAGGTGGCGATCCCCACCATCGGCATCGGCGGCTCGCCGGCCTGCGACGGTCAGGTCCTGGTCACCGACGACATGCTGGGGCTGTTCGGCGCCTTTCAGCCGAAATTCGTCAAGCGCTACGCCAATCTGGGCGAGACGGTCAGCGAGGCCGCCGCGACCTACGCCGCCGAAGTGCGGGCCCGCGCCTTCCCCGGACCGGAGCATTGCTTCGGAATGAAGAAGGCGGCGGCGGTCTAACCACCCCTACTTCGTTCTTTCTACGTTCCAGGCGTTCCGGTACAGTCCGGCCGCCATGGATGCATCCCCCCCTGCCTCGATCCCGCCCAACGTCGCCGCGTGGTTCCGGTCGCGCGGCTGGGCACCCCACCCGCATCAGGTCGCAATGGTGGAGGCAGCCGAACGGGGCGAAAGCGCGCTGCTGATCGCGCCGACCGGTGGCGGCAAGACGCTGGCCGGCTTCCTGCCCTCGCTGATCGAACTGGCGGAACGACCGCGCGAGGGGCTTCACACCCTCTACATCTCGCCGCTGAAGGCGCTGGCGGTCGATATCCAGCGCAATCTGGAACAGCCGATCGCCGAGATGCGGCTGCCGATCCGGGCGGAGAACCGCACCGGCGACACGCCGGAGGCCAAGCGCCGCCGCCAGCGTACCCATCCGCCGCACATGCTGATGACGACGCCGGAAAGCCTGGCGCTGCTGCTCTCCTACACCGACGCCGACAAGCTGTTCCGCACTCTCCGCTGCGTCATCATCGACGAACTGCATGCCCTGGCCGGCACCAAGCGCGGCGATCTGCTGGCGCTCGGGCTGGCCCGGCTGTCGCGGCTCGCCCCTGCCGCCCGCCGCGTCGGGCTGTCGGCCACGGTGGCGGAACCGGAACGGCTGCTGGCCTGGCTGTCGCGCCGCGGCCGGCATGACGGAAGCGACTCCGACGATGTGCGCCTCGTGCTAGGCCGCAGCGGCGCCCAGGCGGAGGTTGAGATCCTGACCTCGCAGGAACGGGTGCCGTGGGCCGGCCACATGGCGATGCACGCCATGAAGGAGATCTACGAGCGCGTCCGCCGCCAGCGCACCACCCTGCTGTTCGTCAACACCCGCGCCCAGGCGGAACTGGTGTTCCAGGCGCTGTGGCGGGTCAACGACGACAATCTGCCCATCGCGCTGCACCATGGCTCGCTGGCGGTGGAGCAGCGCCGCAAGGTCGAGGGCGCCATGGCGCGCGGCGAGCTGCGAGCGGTGGTCGCAACCTCTTCGCTCGATCTCGGCATCGACTGGGCGGCGGTCGACCTCGTGGTGCAGATCGGCGCGCCCAAGGGGTCGAGCCGGCTGGTCCAGCGCATCGGCCGCGCCAACCACCGGCTGGACGAGCCGAGCCGGGCCCTGCTGGTGCCTGCCAACCGCTTCGAGGTTCTTGAATGCCGCGCGGCGCTGGAGGCGGTGCACGACCACACGCTGGACGGCGAGGCGCCGCGGCCGGGCGGGCTGGACGTTCTTTCCCAGCATCTGCTCGGCATGGCCTGCGCCGCCCCCTTCCTGCCCGACGAGCTGTATGAGGAGGTCGTCTCCGCCGCCCCCTATGCCGCGATGACGCGCGACGAGTTCGACGACGTGCTGGATTTCGTCACCACCGGCGGCTACGCGCTCGGCGGCTATGACCGGTTCCAGCGTCTGAAGCTGCGCGAGGATGGCCGGATGGCGGTGGCTGGCCCGGCGGTGGCGCGCCAGTACCGCATGAATGTCGGCACCATCACCCAGGAGGCGCTGCTGCGCGTCCGCCTGAACCGCGGCCCGGTGCTGGGCGAGGTGGAGGAGTATTTCATCCAGGGCCTGACGCCCGGCGACACCTTCCTCTTCGCCGGCCAGCTGCTGAAATTCCTCGGCGTGCGCGAGATGGAGGCGCAGGTCGCCAAGGGCGGCACCGGCGATCCGAAGGTTCCAGCCTATGCCGGCGGGCGGCTGCCGCTGTCCACCCATCTGGCCGAGCGCGTGCGCGCCATGCTGGCCGATCCGCGCCAGTGGAACGGCTTGCCGGAGGATGTGCAGGAATGGCTGCGGCTTCAGCGCTACCGCTCGGTCCTGCCCAACCGCGACGGGCTGCTGGTCGAGACCTTCCCCAAGGCAGGAAAGCAGTTCCTCGTCGCCTACGCCTTCGAGGGGCGCAATGCCCACCAGACGCTGGGCATGCTGCTGACCCGGCGGATGGAGCGCTTCGGACTAGGGCCGCTGGGCTTCGTCGCTACCGATTACGTGCTGGCGGTGTGGTCGTTGCGGTCTCCCACGGATATGGACGCGCTGTTCGACCAGGACATGCTGGGCGACGATCTGGAAGCCTGGATGGACGAATCGTCGATGCTGCGGCGGACCTTCCGCAATGTGGCGCTGATCGCCGGGGTGATCGACCGCCGCCATCCGGGGCAGGAGAAGACCGGGCGGCAGGTCACCTTCTCCTCCGACCTGATCTATGACGTGCTGCGCAAGCACGATCCCGGCCATGTGCTGCTGCGGGCGACGCGGGCCGATGCCGCCGGCGGGCTCACCGACATCCGCCGCCTGTCCGATTTCCTGGCACGGGTGCGCGGGCGCATCACCCACAAGGATCTCGACCGCATCTCGCCGCTGGCGGTGCCGGTGATCCTGGAAATCGGCCGCGAGCGGGTGGACGGCAGCGCCACCGACGAACTGCTCGCCGCCGCCGAGGCCGAACTGCTGGCCGAGGCGATGCCGGAACTGGCTCCGCCGCAGCCCGCAAAAACGGAAACGGGACGCCCGCAGCAGGGACGGTTGTCGTTGTGACACCGCCCCATGCCGATCGCAGGTTACTTGCGCAGTTCCGGCTCCACACCCGGCTCGCCGCTGAACTCGACCAGAATGGTCTCGTCACGGACGATGAACTGGCAGGCCAGACGGTAGGGCGGCGGACGATGGGCGTTCTCCGCCGCCTCCAGCAGGTCCCGGTTCAGCTTGCCGTTGACGGACAGGGTGACCTTCTCCTTTTCGGTCAGATCGATGGCCATCGGGGTCTTCCCGTCCAGATAGGTCACCTTGACGAGGCAGGATCCGCACTCGCCGTCCTGGCACTGGAACGGGATCGGGATGTCGTGCTTCTTCGCCAGCGCCAGCAGAGTGCCGGTATCGCCGGCGACCGCGTAGACGGTCATGTCCTTGGGCATGTTCAGGCCGGTGAACGTCACTGTGGCCATGGGTATCCTCCGGGTATGGTTGTGGTCCGCCATGCCTCCACGGCGGCGGCCCGTCCGGCTGCAAACATCATGCCCTTAATATTTTCATGGATATTGGCCACTTCCGATGATCGTCGGTAAACGAATGTTGTCAGCTTCCTCCCAAGCTCACGGCTCCGGCTGTCAGGGCGATGACAGCCGCGCCGCACTGACCTTCCGCGGCGCCGACCTGCTGGCCGACCCGTCGGGCGCGCTGCTGTGGCCGGCGGAGGGCATCCTCGCCGTCGCCGACCTGCATCTGGAAAAGGGCTCCGCCTTCGCCGCACGCGGCCGGATGCTGCCGCCCTACGACACGCGGGCGACGCTGGACCGGCTGGCCGGACTGATCGCGATGGCGCGGCCGGCGCGCGTGCTGTGCCTGGGCGACAGCTTCCACGACCGCCGGGCGGCGGAGCGGATGGACCCGGCGGATGTCGGGCGGCTGCGCGCCCTGACCGACGCAGTCGCCGACTGGGTGTGGATCACCGGCAATCACGACCCCGAACCGCCGCAGGGCTTCGGCGGCCGGGTGGCAGAAGAGCTGTCCATCGGCCCGCTGACCTTCCGGCACGAGGCCGAGCCGGGAGCCGTCGGCGAGCTGTCGGGCCACCTCCATCCGGCCGCCGCGGTGGCGCTCGCCGGGCGGCGGGTGCGCGAGCGCTGCTTCGCCCATGACGGGGCCAAGCTGATCCTACCGGCCTTCGGCAGCTTCACCGGCGGGCTGAATGTGCTGGACGCCGCCTTCGACGGGCTGCTGGCGCCGGGGTTCGAGGTGCTGATGACGGCGCGCGGCCGGGTCTACCGTTTCCCCTGCACCCGTTTGTCGCCGGACCGCGCGCGCTGACTCTGCCGACTGCTCTGGCCGAAGCGTGAGCGCAGCCTATATCGGGTGGTCCGGAGACGTCCAACCGAGCGCCGTGCATGTCCGCCTCTCCCATCATCGTCTGGTTCCGCAACGACCTGCGCCTTGCCGACAACCCGGCGCTGACCGCCGCCGCCCAGGCTTCGGCGGAACGCGGTGCGCCGGTCATCCCGCTCTACATCCTGGAAGAGGAGACCGGCGATCCCTGGCCGCTGGGCGGAGCGCAGCGCTGGTGGCTGCATGGCAGCCTGGAGCGGCTCGCCACCTGCTGCGCCCGCCATGGCTCTCCATTGCTGCTGCGCCGGGGCGAGCCGGGGGCGGTGCTGGAAAAGCTGATCGCGGAAACCGGTGCGGACTGCGTGCTGTGGAACCGCCGCTACGCCCCCGCCCAGACCGCCCGCGACGCGGCGATCAAGGAAAAGCTGAAGGCACGCGGTGTCGATACGCGCAGCTTCAATGCCGGCCTGCTGGCCGAGCCCTGGACCGTCAAGAACAAGAGCGGCGGTCCGTTCAAGGTCTTCACCCCCTTCTGGCGGCATCTGTCGGCCACACTCGACCCGCCGCTGCCGACCCGCGCCCCCGCCGCGCTGAAGGCGCCGAAATCCGCGACGGCCAGTGACACCCTCGAAAGCTGGGATCTGTTGCCGGCCAAGCCCGATTGGGCCGCTGGCCTGCGCAAGCGCTGGGTGCCGGGGGAGACGTCCGCGCGCTCGCGCCTCGCCGATTTCCTCGACGGGCCGGTCGGGGTTTATGGAACGGAGCGCGACCGGCCGGACCATCCCGGCACGTCGGCCCTGTCGCCCTATCTGGCCTTCGGGGAGATCGGACCGCGGCAGGTCTGGCACGCCGCCCGCCATGCCGCCGACGCCCGGCCGGAACTGGCGCCCGGAGTCGAGGTCTTCCTGCGCGAGATCGGCTGGCGCGAGTTCCAGCATCACCTGCTGCACCACGCGCCGGAACTTCCCGACAGCCCGCTCGACCGCCGCTTCGCCGACTTCCCCTGGCGCCAGGACGCGGCCGGCCTGCGGGCCTGGCAGCGCGGGCGTACCGGCTATCCCATCGTCGATGCCGGCATGCGTCAGCTGTGGGAAACCGGCTGGATGCACAACCGGGTGCGGATGATCGTCGCCTCCTTCCTGATCAAGGATCTGCTGCTGCCCTGGCAGGAGGGGGAGCGCTGGTTCTGGGACACGCTGGTCGACGGCGATCTCGCCCAGAATGCCGGCAACTGGCAGTGGGTGGCCGGCTGCGGCGCCGACGCCGCTCCCTTCTTCCGCGTCTTCAATCCTGTCCTGCAGGGCGAAAAGTTCGATCCGGAGGGCGATTACGTCCGCCGCTATGTGCCTGAACTGGACCGGCTGCCGCCGCGCTGGATCCACCAGCCCTGGGCAGCACCCACCGAGGTTCTGCGGCAGACCGGCGTCAAGCTGGGCGACGATTACCCGCGCCCGATCCTCGACCATGCCGTTGCGCGCGACCGGGCGCTGGCGCTCTACAACGAGCGCAAGGGCAAGGCGGAGACGGCCGACTGACGGGCAATCTTCATCGAACGGTCACCGACACGCCCGCAAACAGTCATGCCGGGCCGCTATCCTGCCACAGCGGCCCGGTGTGGTCGCCCTGCCCGTCCCAAATGGGCCAGTGAGAAGGACGGCGACCCCTGCCCCGCGGTCGTGCCACGTCCCGGCTCTTGAAAAAGACGGCCCCAAGAAGAACAATCGCCACTCGGCAAGGCGGTCCCTCCCCCGGGGCCGCCTTTTCCCTTGGCCGGGTTGCAACAGCCGACCGAGTGTTATAAAGTAACACCCATGTCCGCGCTTCACGACCATACCCACTGCATCGCCGATGCCCTGACCCGTGCCGACGCGCTCTGCGCGGAGCGGGGGGCCCGGCTGACCGCGCTGCGCCGCCGCGTGCTGGAGCTGGTGTGGTCCAGCCACCGGCCGCGCGGCGCCTATGCGATCCTGGAGGATCTCAGCCAGCAGGAGGGTAAGGCGGCGGCGCCGCTGACCGTCTACCGCGCGCTGGAGTTCCTGGTCGAACAGGGGCTGGTCCACCGCATCGAATCGCTGAACGCCTATGTCGGCTGTGCCGCGCCGGGGGATGTCCATTCCGGGCAGTTCCTGGTGTGCGAGGCCTGCGGCGACGCCGCCGAGATCGACGATCCGGGTGTCGGCGCCGCCATCGACGCCGCGGCGGCCGGGCGCGGCTTCCGTGTCCAGCGCCCCACCGTCGAGGTGCGCGGCCTGTGCAAATCCTGTCAGGAGAATCCCCGTTGAGCGCTCCCGCCGCCCCTCCCGCCCGTCTTCCCGTCTCGGTGCTGACCGGCTTCCTCGGCAGCGGCAAGACCACGCTGCTCCAGGCCCTGCTGCGCAATCCGGCCATGGCCCGCACCGCCATCGTCATCAACGAGTTCGGCGAGGTCGGGCTCGACCATCTGCTGGTCGCCAAGGCGTCGGAGAACATGGTGCTGATGGACAGCGGCTGCCTGTGCTGCACCATCCGCGGCGATCTGGTCGACACGCTGCGCGACCTGTTCCTGAAGCGGGTGAAGGGCGAGATCCCCGATTTCGACCGGGTGGTGGTGGAGACGACCGGCCTCGCCGACCCGGCCCCGATCATCCACACCCTGATGTCGGACCCGCTGCTGGCCGCCCGCTTCCGCCTGGACGGCGTCATCGCCACGGTCGATGCGGCGCACGGCTCGCTCCAGCTCGACCGCCAGCCGGAAAGCGTGAAGCAGGCCGCCGTCGCCGACCGCATCGTGCTGACCAAGACCGATGTCGCCACCCCGGCGGCGACCGTCGCCCTGATGCAGCGCCTCGCCGCCATCAACCCGGCCGCCCCGGTCATCCCCGCCGCCCATGGCGACATCGATCCGGCCAAACTGTTCGACGCCGGCCTTTACAATCCGGAGACCAAGAGCCCCGACGTCGCCCGCTGGCTGCGCGAGGAGGCCTATCGCGACGAGCAGGCCAAGGCGCATGAACATCATGACCATGACCACCATGGGCACGATCACGGCCATCACCACGATCACGACCATGGCGACCATTGCGGTCCCGACTGTGGCCATGAGCATCATCACCATGATGCCAACCGCCATGACGATCATATCCGCGCCTTCTGCATGGTGATCGACCGGCCGATTCCCTGGAACGGCTTCGTCGATTTCATGGAGGCGCTGATCGCCCAGGCCGGCGAGAACCTGCTGCGGGTGAAGGGGCTGCTGAACGTTCAGGAAAGCGAGCTGCCCGTGGTCGTCCACGGCGTCCAGCACATGTTCCACCCGCCGGTCCGTCTGGAGGATTGGCCCAGCGACGACCACCGCACCAAGCTGGTCTTCATCACCCGCGACGTCGGCCAGCCGGTGATCGAACCGCTGTTCAACGGGCTGGTCTGGGGCGAAGAGAAAGAGGGATAAGGTCGAAGGCGGGGCGCCATACACGCTGCATGTGTGGCCCCCGCTCCCTCTTCTACCGCTCCACCACCCGGCGCAGCGGGCTGTCGCCGGCGGCCCACACCCCGCGATCCAGTGCCTTCGCCCCCTCGAACACCAACCAGCTTTGCCGTCCGTAATGCGGCAGCGGCCGGAGCAGCGCGCGCAGGGCCTCGGCATCGGTGCCCGACACCACCAGCGCCGTCCGGCCGTCCACCGCACGCGACACCCACACCCTGGCACTGCCGCGTCCGGCCAGTTCCGTCGGCACCGGGGACAGACCGCGTTGCGCCAACTCCCGTGCCACCGCAGCGTCGGTCCCCACCAGCAGCACCGGCGCGGCCTTGTCGCCGCCCTCCTTCCCGGCACCGTCCATCAACCGCCCGGCTAGCATCCGCGCCGCGTCCGCCGCGTCACCATCCGCAGCGATCACCCGCTCGGCCTGAGGGCGAAGGGTGACGTCGCGCAGGATCGGCGGTGCCTCCCCCGGCGCCAGACGGCGGAACAGGTCGAAATCTGGGTCAACCGACACAGCCGTTACCGCCGCTTTGGCGGGCAGCCGCAGCATCGCCTGCCGGCCGTCGAGACGGACGATGCGGTCCTCCACCCCGGCCGCCGTCTCCAGCCGCACCGGCACCGCCAGGGCATAGGGCGCGTCGGCCTCCTGCCGCAGGGTCAGCAGCACACCGTCCCCATCGGCGCGGGCGTCCGCCAGGGTCAGCATCGGCGCACCCCGCCGCTCGACCCATTGGCCGAACAGCCCGCCGAGGTCGCGGCCAGATGCCGCCTCGAAGGATCGGCGCAGGTCGGACCAGCCGGCAGTGCGGAAGGCGAAGCCGTTCCAGAATTTACGGATACCGGCGTCGAAGGCGTCGCGGCCGATCTCCGCCTCCAGCATGTGAAACAGCATCGCCGCCTTGCCATAGCCGACGATCTGCGAGGCATCGTGCGTCTTGGACAGGAAATCCGTCAGCGGCCGGTCGCGCTCCACCGGCAGGGCGGCATAGTCGCGCAGCCAGTCCAGCCGCATCGCCCGCGCCGCGTCGCCGCCGCGCGCCTGGGCCGCCGCATAGTCGGCCATATAGGTGGTCAGCCCTTCCGCCCAATTGCCGCCCTCGCCCACCCGGACACCGTTGCCCCACCAGTTGTGCATGATCTCGTGGGTCAGCGACTGGCTGCGGATGAAGGGCAGCGGCAGCACCGCCCGGCCGATGGCGGTCAGGCCGGGAAAACCCAGCCCGACCGGAGGCGGAACCGAGACGATATTGAAGCCGTCGAAGGGATAGGCACCGATGCGCGCGGCCCCCGCCGCGATCGCCTGCTCCGACAGGCCGAGATAGCCGTCGGCCAGCCCCGCCTGCTCCGGATGGCGGTAGAGCCGCAGGCGCAAGGGGCCGGCCGGCCGCTCCTCCACCGTCCAGGCGCCGGCGAAGACGGAGGGTTCCTCGACGCTGCGTTCCTCCGCGAACACCGCACGGTAGCCGCCGGCCTCACTCTCCTCCTCAACCAACCGGCCGGTGGCGACCGCGACATAGGGGGCGGGCACTCGCACCGACAGGCGCCAGCTTGGCGGCTCGTCGGCGGCCGAGGTCGGATCGGGCAGCCAGCCGCCCAGCCCCGGCAGGAAGGCGCCCTCGCCATCCAGCGCCAGACCGGTGCCGGCGGCGAATCCCGGCAGCCGCCCACCATAGCGGATGGTCACCGCTTCCGCCCCTTCCGGCACCACCAGCCTCAGGCGGTCGCCGCGCCGATCCACCGGAACCGGCCTGTCGCCGGCCCGCACCTCCTGCACCGTCAGCGCCGGGTCCAGCCGCAGGGACTGCGCCCCGGCCGGCAGGGTCAGCCGGTCCACCGCCTCTATCCGTCCGGCAGCCGGATCGAGCGTCAGGTCGATGTCGTGATGCAGCGGTGCGGCGCCGGCCGGGGCGACCACGCCCAGGGCAAGTGCCGCTCCCGCGAAGGCCAGAGCCGGGATGCGCAGGATCGTCATGCCCATGAAGATGGTCGCCCCGACAACGGAGCGCCAGCGCGGCGTCACGCCGCCCGGATGTTGTCCAGGATGCCGTCCGCCTCCCTGAACGACCGCCGGATCACCCCGGAACGCCACGCACCCGGTCATACAGCTTCGACAGCCGGTCGTCGCAGATGCCAAGCTCCTTCAGATGCTCGACCGTGTTGGCGAGGTAATCGATGTTGGGGCCGCGCTGGCCGCAGCAGTCGGCGATGCGGCAGACGACCGACGCCTCGTCCAGACCGCGGCAATATTGCGGATGGCTGCGGTCGACGATGAAGCAGCAGGCACTGACAGACTCCTCCCCTTCAGCAGCCCCGCCATCGCGCAGGCGCACCCGCAGCATTCTCGGCAGATAGACGCGGTTGTCCATCTCCCGCTCCCACAGGTAATCCAGCGTGGCCGGCACATCGGCCGCCGCCACCCGGAAGACGATGCCACGGCAGGAGCCGCCGCGGTCCAACCCCAGCACCAGCCCCGGCCGCTCCGGCGTCCCGCGGTAGCGGTGGGAGGCGACGCAGAAGCTGCGGTGGTATCCCGGCAGGGTCGCCGCGTGCCGCTCAACAAAGGGGAAACCGGGGTTCCACATCAGCGAGCCATAGCCGAAGACCCACAGGTCGGCGCCGGGTTCGACGGCGATGTCGTGCGTCCAGGCGGGATGCGGAAGCGATGAGTCGGGAGCCATTGAGGATCGCTGAGGAAGATCGCTGGGAAAATTCGCAGGGAAAAACGGAACCGAATCGGCAGGCACCGAGCCTAGCATGCGGGTTCCGGGGTCGCTATAACGGTACGGAGATGGAACGGATATGCCACCGATGCAACCCAAAGCCCTTTCTGCCACGCCCCGCCGCCTGCTGACCGGCCGCCGGATCGCGACCATCCTCGTGCTGATGATGGTGCTGCTGCCGGCCGTGGCCTATTCGCTGTGGTGGTGGCAGGCGGCCCGCACCGTGCGCGACGGGCTGGAGACCTGGGTCGCCGACCAGCGCGCCAACGGCGCGGTGGTGGAGCATGGCGGACTGACCGTCCATGGCTTCCCCTTCACCCTGCGGGCGGAACTGGACAAGCCTCATCTGGCCACGCGCGGCGCCGAGTGGCAGGGCGCGCGTCTGGTGGCGGAGGCAGCACCCTGGAACCCCACCCGCATCGCGCTCACCTTTCCCGGCGAACATCGCCTGTCCGTCGTCCAGCCCGGGCAGCCGCCGGTCGACATCCTGGCCCCGAATGGTGGAAACGGCGACCTGACCATGCGGATGTCGGGCACGCTGGAGCGGCTCGCCCTGCGCTTCACCGGCCTGACCGCACAGGTCGCGGGCCAGACGGTACCGGTCGCCGCGCTGGACATCGGCGCCGCCCAGCCGGAGCAGCCGCCGGCCGAACGCAGGACCGCCGGCCTGACCCTGACGCTGACCGCCGACGGGCTGACCCTGCCCGACGGCATGCCGCCGAACCTGGGCCGCGAGGTGAAGCGGACCGAACTGACCCTGCGCGTCATGGGAACCCCGCCGCGGCCGGAGCCGGCCAGCCTGTCGGCCTGGAGCCGCGACGGCGGCACGGTCGAGGTCGACCGGCTGGCGCTGGACTGGGGTCCACTGGGGGCGGTGCTGTCGGGCACGCTGGCGCTGGACGCCCAATTGCAGCCGCAGGCGGCGCTGACCGCGGAAATCCGTGGCGCCCCCGCGGTTCTCGATGCGGTCAAGCCGATGATGCGCCCGAACGAGGCGGCCATCGCCAGGACCGTGCTGACCATGCTGGCCCGTCCGACCGGCCCGAACGGCGAGCCGGTGGTCACCGCCCCGGTCACCGTGCAGGACCGGTCCCTGTTCGTCGGACCGCTGCGCGTCGCCGCCCTGCCCAAGCTCGTCTGGTGACAAAAACGGGGCAGCCCCTATCCGAACGGCGGAAATGCAACACCTGCCGGCGCGCGTGACGGTTCCGTGACCGGCGCATCTTGTTTCACACGACGCATCGGGTCAAATTGACGCAGTCCTTGTCGCGGCTGCCATGGTGCGTCGGTCGATGTGTCGGTTTCTTGCCTATTGCGGCGAGCCTGTGTTCCTGGAAACGCTGGTCTGCACGCCCTGTCATTCCCTGATCGAACAGTCGATGCACGCCGCGGAGGCGAAGACCGAGACCAACGGCGACGGCTTCGGCGTCGGCTGGTACAGCGAGCGGACCGAGCCAGGCCGCTATTGCGAGATCCGCCCGGCCTGGTCGGACGAGAATCTGCAATCGATCTGCAGCCATGTCCGCTCCCACCTGTTCTTCGCCCATGTGCGGGCGGCGACCGGCACCGCGGTCAGCCGGGCCAACTGCCACCCCTTCAAGGCCGGGCGTTTCCTGTTCATGCACAACGGACAGGTCGGCGACTGGCCTCGCCTGCGCCGCCGGGTCGAGGCGATGATCCCGGACGAGCTGTACAGCACCCGCACCGGCACCACCGACAGCGAGGCGATCTTCCTCGCCGCCCTGGGCCAGGGGTTGGAGCGTGATTCGGTCGGCGCCTTCCAGCGCGTTCTGCACGCCATCCGCGACGAGATGCGGGCGCTGGACATCACCGCGCCGCTGCGCTTCACCGCCACCTGGACCGATGGTGACCGGGTGTGGGCGGTGCGCTGGGCCTCCGACGACAAGCCGCCGAGCCTCTATTGGCGCCGCGGCGAGAATGGCCTGGTCGTGGTGTCGGAACCGGTCGATTCCCAGCGCGACCAGTGGCGTCCGGTGCCGCCCAGCGGCGGGCTGGTGGCGCGCGTCGGCACCGCGCCGGAGATGTTCACCTTTCATTGAGTCGGGAGGTCATTAAGCCGGGGAGATCGGGGAGGGAAGCCCCCGGCGCCCGCCCCTTCCCTTACAGCAGCCGGTCCTTCGGCAGCAGGATCGTCACCGCCGTCCCGCGGCCCGATGCGCTGTCCAGTTCCACCCCGCCGCCATGCAGTTCGGCGAAGCGCCGCACGATGGGCAGGCCCAGCCCGACCCCTTCATGCTGGCGCACCAGCGAGCGTTCGGCCTGGGTGAAGGGGTTGAAGATGCGACCCATCAGTTCGGTTGGGATGCCCGGCCCGTCGTCGCGCACGGTCAGCCCGACGAACTCGCCGCGATCCTCCACCGTCACCGCGACATGGCCGCCGGCCTGTGTGAACTTCACCGCATTGTCCAGCAGGTTCAGCACCATCTCGCGCAGCCGCCGGCGGTCGATGCGCATGCGGAAGGACGGGCAGGGCTGGACGGTCAGCGACAGCTGCTTGCCCATAGCCTTCGGCGCCAACATGTCGGCACAGCCGGCCAGCAGCTGCGGGATGTTGACGTCGCTTTCCTGAATCTCGATGGAGCCAGTGGAGCCGCGCGTATAGTCGAGGATGTTGTTGACCATGGTCAGCAGCGACCGGCCGCTTTCCTCGATCAGCTTCACATATTCCAAGTAATCGGGATGGCCCAGCTTGCCCATCCCCTCACCCGTCAGCACATCGGCAAAGCCGATGATAGAGTTCAGCGGGGTGCGCAGCTCATGGCTCATCACCGCCAGGAAATCCAGCTTGGCGCGGTCGGCCTTGCGCGCCGCCTCCAGCGCGTCCGACAGTTCGGCGGTGCGTTCCGACACCCGGTGTTCCAGCTCGCGGTTCTGCTCGGCGGCGCGGCGGTAGAGCTTGCGGATCTCCACCATGTTGCGGACACGGTGCAGCAGCTCCCAGGCGATGAAGGGTTTGGTCAGGAAATCGTTGGCACCCAGTTCCAGCGACTTGCGGCGGGTTTCCTGATCGGTCTGGGCGGTCAGCACCAGGATCGGCACGTAATCGCCGCCGAAGACCGGCTTCAGCCGCTCCATCAGGTCGAAGCCGCTCATGTGCGGCATGCGGATGTCGATCAGCAGCAGGTCGAACGGCTCGGCCGCACAGAGGTCGGGCACCTTGCGCGGGTCGGTCTCGCCGCGGACCCGGCTATACCCGTCGTGGCTGAGGATTTCCCGCAGCAGTTCGACGTTGGACGGGTTGTCGTCCACGATCAGGATGCTCGCGTCCTTGACCTGCTGCGCGAGCGCCGGGTCGATCTGGCTCCTGTTCATCGGAGCATGCACCTTTGAACCGTCCGCATAGGCAATCAATTTTGCCTTTGAACGGATCGAATGCAATGGAAATGAACGGACACCGTCAAAGGCCGCCGCTCAGGCACGCTTTTCCCAGCCGCCGCGGTCGGTCTGCTGCCAATAGGTCAGGCTGTGGCCGGCTGTCTTGCAGGCCTTCCAGCGCTGGCGGGCGGCCAGCACCGCCTCCTCGTCGTTGCCGTCGAACAGGTCGCAGACGAGGTCGTACCCATCCATCCGGTCGCTGACGCAGCCATCCACCGTGACCAGCACGGTGGCGCTGTTCGGGTTCTCGTCGGTGTCGGTCAGCCACACCGGCTGGCGCTCGGCGAAGCCGTCGCGCGCAGCCCCGTGCGGCAGGAAGGAACCGGGATCGTAGGTCCACAGATGCTGGTTCAGCATGTCCACCCGCTCGGCCGAGCCGGCCAACACGACGGCACGCCAGTTCCGCTCAAGAACCTTCTCCAGGATCTTGGGCAGCGCCTGTTCCATCGTGCGCCGTTGCAGGTGGTAGAAGCGGACTTCGGTCATGGCTCCGTCACGCACTCAGATGATCAACCCTCGTGGAAGTCGGCCACGAAGCGGTCGAGCAGCCGCACGCCGAAGGCGGAAGCCCCCTTCGGAACTGTGGCGCCGTCCTTCTTCGCCCAGGCCACGCCGGCGATGTCGATGTGCGCCCACGGCGTGTCGTTGACGAAGCGCTTCAGGAACTGCGCGCCGACGATGCTGCCGGCGCCGCCGCCCGAGCCGGTGTTCTTCATGTCGGCGGCCGGCGACTCGATCTCCTTGTCATAGGCGTCGCCCATCGGCATGCGCCACACCGGCTGGCCCACCTTCAGTCCGGCAGCCGTCAGGTTCATGGCGAGATCGTCGTCGTTGCAGAACAGGCCGGCATGCTCGTGGCCCAGCGCCATGATGATGGCGCCGGTCAGGGTGGCGAGGTCGACCATCAGCTTGGGCTTGTAGACGTCCTGCGCGTACCACAGGCAGTCGGCCAGCACCAGGCGGCCTTCGGCGTCGGTGTTGATGACCTCGATGGTCTGGCCCGACGCCGAGGTGACGATGTCGCCCGGACGCTGGGCGGTGCCGGACGGCATGTTCTCCACCAGTCCGACGATGCCGACGGCATTGACCTTCGCCTTGCGGGCGGCCAGCGCGTACATGGTGCCGATCACGGTGGCCGAGCCGCCCATGTCCCACTTCATGTCTTCCATGCCGGCCGCACCCTTGATCGAGATGCCGCCGCTGTCGAAGGTCACGCCCTTGCCGATGAAGGCGACCGGACGCTTGTCGTCGGCCTCCGGGTTGCCGTTCCAGCGCATGACGACGACCCGCGGCTCGCAGGCGCTGCCCTGGGCGACGCCCAGCAGGGCGCCCATGCCGAGCTTGCGCAGCTTCTTCTGGTCGAGGATCTCGACCTCGACGCCGAACTGCTCGAGCTCCTTCGTCTTCTCGGCGAGGCTTTCCGGATAGATGACGTTGGCCGGCTCCGACACCAGATCGCGGGTGAAGCGGATGGCGTCGGCCAGCGTGTCCAGCTTCTTGAAGGCCGACTTGGCCGCACCGTCGTCCTCGACCAGCAGCGTCAGCTTGCGCAGGCTGGGCTTCGGCTCCTTCTTGTCGGACTTGCGGTCGTTGGTGCGGTACTTGTCGAACTTGTAGCTGCGCAGCTGCGCGCCGAAGGCGATCTCGGCCGCGGCGGATGCCGGCGACAGGGTGGTCCCCTCCGGCAGCTCGACCAGCAGCGCGGCCTCGTCGGCGGCCTTGTCCAGCTGCACGGCGATGGCGCCGCCGGCGGACTGGAGAACCAGATCGGTCAGGTCGGCACCCTTGCCGATGCCGACCAGCAGGATGCGGTCAAGCTCGGTCCCGGCCGGGGCGAGCAGCGTCAGCGTCTCGTCCTTCTTGCCATTGAAGCGGGCGGCGGCCATGGCGCGGGCCAGCGCCCCGCCGGTCTTCTGATCCAGCTCGCGCCCGATCGGGCCGAGGCTGCGGTCGGCGGCGACGGTCACGGCGAGCACGCCGGAGGCCGGCAGGGACAGCTTGGCGAAGGAGAACTTCATCTGGTCCTCTTGAGGGGTTGGGCGAACGCGCCCGGATGGTCTCGACGGCGGAAAGCCTACCCCACCGATAAGGAGCGCGCCACCCCGGCTGTCAAGGGTGGGGAGGGGGAGATGCCCCCTCCCCCTCGCTCACGCATCGATCGCCTTGCCCAGCTCGACGGGATCGACCTCGCCCTGCTCGATGCCGACGTCGGAAACGCTCTCCTCCGACACCGTCTCCTCGGCGCGGCGTTCCAGCACGGCGGCGAAGAAGCCGTCGGTGTCGTGCTTGGCCGGCGTCAGGCGCAGGTACGGACCGTCGACCGGCGGCGGCGCGCCGGTCTCCTCCTCCGCCCAGACCTCGGCGACCGGCTTCACGATGAAGTCGTGATGGGTCTGCAGGAAGGCCTCGACCTGCGCCTCGTTCTCGTCATGCAGCATGGAGCAGGTGGCATAGATCAGCCGCCCGCCCGGCTTCACCAGACGCGCCGCGCTGTCGAGGATGTTGGCCTGGAGCGGCAGCAGTTGCTCCAGCCCCGGACCCAGCTGGCGCCAGCGGGCGTCGGGGTTACGGCGCCAGGTGCCGGTGCCGGAGCAAGGCGCATCGACCAGCACGCGGTCGAACTTGCGCTTGTGGCGCTTCACCCAGGGATCGCGCTCGCTGGTCAGCGGATGTGCCTCGATGTTGTGCAGGCCGGCGCGGCGGAACCGCTCGGCGGCGCGCTTCAGGCGCTTGTCCAGCACGTCGCAGGCGACGACCCGGCCCTTGTTCTTCATCAGCGCCGCCACGGCCAGCGTCTTGCCGCCGGCCCCGGCGCAGAAATCCACCACCTGATGGCCGGGCTTCGGCGCCACCGCCAGCGCGACCAGCTGCGAGCCCTCGTCCTGGATCTCGACCAGACCGTCCTTGAAGGCGTCGACGCTGCCGAGCGGCGGACGGCCCTTCACCCGCAGGCCCAGCGGCGACCATTGCGTGGTCTCCGCCGTGATCTGCGCCTTGGCCAGCGCCTTGATCGCGCTCTGCTGATTGGCCTTCAGCGGGTTGATGCGCAGGTCGAGCGGAGCCGCCTCCAGCAGCTTCTCCATCTCGACTCCGAAGCGGTCGCCCAGCGAGGCGCGCATCGCCGCTTCCGCCCAGTCCGGACATTCCACCCGCACCGTTTCCGGCATGTCGGGATGGTCCATCGTGTGGCTTTCCAGCTTGCCGACCATTGCCAGCTCGTCGTCGGTCAGGCGGGCCGGGGCGAACTTGCCGCCGCTGAACATCTCCAGCACCACGCCGGCGTTGCGGTTCTCCTCCAGCAGCAGATAGGCCAGGACGCGGGCGCGCGGGGTGGCACGCTCGTAGCCGCCGCGCTCGATCCACCAGCCGAGCCGGGCATGGCGGCGCAGGATCGCGTAGGCCATCTGGGCGACGGCGGTGCGGTCCTTCGAGCCGATGTAGCGGCGGTTGCGGAAATAGGCGCTCATCACCGCGTCGGCGGGGCGAGGGGTCTCGTCGATCTCGGTCAGCAGATCGATGACCGCCTGGAGGCGGGCGGCGGGTGTCATGGCGTCTTGTCCCTCGGGAATCTCACGGCGACGAACAGGACCGGCCGCCCGCATCGTCCCCCGTATGATCCGGGGCGAGAAGCGTTTTCGAACGGTCCTTCGCGTATGGGCTGTCGATACCGCGTTTGTCGCCTCCTGTCACGCCTTGCCGCCGCGCGTCTGCCCCGCTCACCCCTTGGCTCGTCCCGCCGCCCCCACCTCCCGTGACAAGCGGACGCGACCTATCCGAAAGTGCAGGTTGGGGATTGACGACTCGGGGTAACCACCGGCACAAACGGTCGGGTGATGTGACCTTGTCGTGACCGGACCGCCAGAACGGGAGACCGGTCGGGGGTCTTCGACGGACATATCGGATGCTGGTGGCGGAGTGCGCGATGGCGGCTGCGGCTGGGGTGGCGTGTGCGCGTGACGTGAGGAGAACCGCAGGCCACGGCCTGCGGATGGCGCTGATGGGAGGGCTGCTGGCGACGCTGGCGGCTTGCGCCGGCACCGCCCCGACGGTGGACGGGCAGCGGCGAACCGCCCAGCGCCCGACCTGGGATCAGGTCTCGCCCGATTTCCGCCACCTCGCCGGCTGGATCGACGACGACCACGCCCAGGCGGTCCCGGCGGTGCAGCGGACCTGCGGCTGGGTGAAGAACCAGCCGCCGGGCAAGTCGCTGGGGCAACTGCGGGCCGCCGGTACCACCGACGACTGGCGCGCCATCTGCGCCGCCGCCCGCGACCTGCCCCCCGGCGACAGCGAGGCGGCCCGCCGCTTCTTCGAGACCTTCTTCACCCCGCGCGACGTCAGCAACGGCGAGAGCGGCCTCTTCACCGGCTATTACGAGATCGAGCTGCACGGCAGCTGGACCCGGACCGAGCGCTACAACGTCCCGCTTTACCGTACGCCGCCCCGCGGCAAGAACGGCCTGCCCAGCCGCGCCCGGATCGAAGCCGGCGCGCTGAAGGGCAAGGGCCTGGAACTGATGTGGGTGGACGACCCGGTCGACGCCTTCTTCCTCGAAATCCAGGGCTCCGGCCGGGCGATCATGGCCGACGGCTCGGTGGTCGGCATCCATTACGCCGGCCAGAACGGTCACAGCTATTTCCCGATCGGCCGCCATATCATCGACATCGGCGACGCCACGCCGGAACAGATGTCCTTGCAGACGATCCGACGCTGGCTGAAGGACCATCCGGCCGAGGCCCAGCGGGTGATGAACCTCAACCCCTCCTACGTCTTCTTCAAGGTGAAGCCCGAGGTCGGCGCCCGCGGCGCCCGCAACATGGAGCTGACCCCCGGCCGCAGCCTTGCGGTGGATGCCGAGCATATCCCGCTGGGCGTGCCGCTGTGGCTGGAGGTGCGCGACGCCCCGGTTCCGGGCGGCGCCATCAACCGGCTGGTGATGGCGCAGGACACCGGCGGCGCCATCAAGGGCCCCGTGCGCGGCGACCTGTTCTGGGGCCACGGCCCACAGGCGGAGGAAGGGGCCGGCGTGATGAAGGCGCGCGGTCACTACACCATGCTGGCGCCGCGCACCCTGTCGGTCGAGACCGCCCAGCGGAAATGACCGCAGAGGACCGCATCCGGCTGGAACGGCTGACCGCCCTGCCCGACCGCGGGGCGGCGCTGGCTGCGTTGGATGAGATTTTCTTCGCCTCCACCACCCGGACCGAGTTCGCCTCCGCAGCCGAGCGCGCCGCTTTCCTCGCCACCTGGACCGGCTGGTTCGTGGATGAGGCACCACGGGACGTCTGGATGGCGGTGGCGGCTGACGGACAGGTCGTCGGCTACCTCACCGGCTGCAAGGACAGCGCCGGTTCGGTCGAACTGGCCCGGCGCATCCCGAAATACGAACTCTTCGCCGATCATTTTGCCGCCTACCCCGCCCATTTCCATGTCAATGTCCGGCCGGGCTGGCGGGAGCATGGGCTGGGGCGGCGGCTGGTCGACCGGTTTGCCGAGGATTGCCGGGAGGACGGCCTGCCCGGTGTGCATCTGGTCACCGCCGTCTTCGCCCGCAATGTCGAGTTCTACCAGCGCGCCGGCTTCACCGACGCCTGCCAGCGCGGCCCCCTGCTGTTCCTTGGGCGCCGCCTCAACACCTGACTTCCGCGGCGCTGCTGTGCTAGGCAGGGGCATCTCCCTGCCGGAAAGCCTGCCGCCATGACCCGTCCGCCCCTGCTGATCGAAAGCCCGCAGAACCCGCAGTTCAAGCTGTGGGAATCGGCGCTGGAAAGCCGTGGGCTGAAGAAGAACGGCAAGTTCCTGCTGGCCGGCCTGAAGACCGTTCCGGAAGCACTGCGCCACCATCCCGAGCGGTTCGAGCGGCTGCTGTTCACCGACCCGGCGCAGATATCCTCCTGGCGCCTGCCGCCGGGGGTGGAGCCGGTGCAGCTGGCTCCGGCGCTGTTCCGGATGCTGGATGTGTCGGGCACCGGTTTTCCGCTGCTGGTCGGCGCCGTGCCGAAGATGCCGGCCATCGACCTGTCGCAGCCGCCGCAGGGGCTGGAACTGCTGTGCGCGCTCGGCGATCCCAGCAACCTCGGCGCCCTGCTGCGCAGTGCCGCGGCCTTCGGCGTGTCGCGGGTCGTCCTGCTGGAAGGGGCGGCGCATCCCTTCCACCCCAAATGCCTGCGCGCGGCTTCGAACGCGCAGTTCACGCTGACCCTGCTACGCGGACCGCGCTGGACGGCGGTGAACGAGGCGGCGGGGCCGCTCTACGCCCTGGACGGCGGCGGAGAGGATCTGACCCGCTTCGACTGGCCGGCGGACATGCGGCTGATTCTGGGCGAGGAAGGCCAGGGCGTGCCGGCCGACTGCCCGGCGACGCGGCTGTCGGTGCCAACCACCGGGGCGGTGGAGTCGCTGAACGCGACGGTGGCGGTCAGCGTGGCCCTGTTCGCACGGTATGCGGCGGTCAAGGGGTGAAAGCGGCGGGGGGTGGGCGATGGCGGTCAGTGACAGGCGCCCTACCCCATCACCGACGCCAGCACCTGCACCACCTGATCCGACCCGTAGGGCTTTTTCAGCACCGGCACATCGGCGAACCGCTCCGGCACCGCGGCGCTCTCGCCATAGCCGGTCGCGAACACGAAGGGGATGCCAAGCTCCCGCAGCCGCTCGGCCACCGCGACCGACGTCTCGTTGCCCAGATTGATGTCCAGCACGCCGACCACCGGCGGGTCCTCGTCGATCAAGCGCAGGGCGTGGTGGACGCTGGCGGCGGTGTTGACACGGCTGGCGTCGAAGCTGAGCAGCACGTCCTCCGTCGCCATGGCGATGATCATATTGTCTTCCAGCAGAAGCACCGGGCCGCCGATGGAGAAATCGGCAGCCGGCACCGGCAGGCTGAGCAGGCTGCCGGCAGGCAGGCTGTCGGCGATGGTCACGAACCGTGCCGGGATCATGAAGCGGGCGCGCAGGCCGGACAGGGCGTAGGTCACCTCCGCCTTGCCCTGCAGATCGTGGGGGATCGAACGCTCGATCACCGTGGTGCCGAAGCCGGTGCGCGATGGCGCCCGCACCGGCGGGCCGCCATTCTCCTGCCAGTCGATCAGCAGCCTCCCGCCCTCGTCGATGGACCAGTCGGCCTCCACCCAGCCGCTGCTGTCGCTGAGCGCGCCGTATTTGGCCGAGTTGGTAGTCAGTTCATGCACCACCAGCGCGAAGACGGAGAAGGCCTGCGGCGCCAGCAGCACCTCCGGCCCGGTCAGCCGCACCCGCTCGCTCCTGGCCGACAGATAGGCGCCGATCTCCGCCACGATCAAAGCCCGCAGCGAGGCCGGCCCCCAATTGTCGGCGGTGATCTGGTCATGGGCGCGCGCCAGCGCCTCGATGCGGCCGGCGACGATGGCGGCGAACTGCTGCACCGTTTCCGCTCCGGACTCGCTCTGCCGCACCAGGGCGCGGACGAGGCTGAGGATGTTGCGGACGCGGTGGTTCAATTCGGCGATCAGCAGCTCCTGCCGCTCGGTCGCCTCCTTGCGGGTGCGCCCGGCGACATCGGCCAGCCGCAGCACCACCTCCAGCAGGGTCACCCGCAGGGATTCGGCATTGCGCTCGTCAAGCTCGGTCCAGGGCTTGGAGCGGCCATGCACCGTCTCCTTCCAGGCCTCGAAGCTCTTGCGCGGGGTCAGGCGCGGACCGTTGGGGCCATACTGCGCCGGCTTGGTCGGGTCGCCGCCCCAGGTGACGGTGCGGACCAGCTCCTTGCGGAAGAAAACCAGATAATCGCGCGGCATCCGCGACACCGGGATCGCCAGCAGGCCGCAGGCCCGTTCGGTGAAGTCGCGGGCCGGCGAATGCACCGCCCCAAGCTGGTCCGTCAGATAAATCTTGCTGGGCGGCGTCCGGTGCAGGAAACGCATGACGCCCAGCGTCTCCTCCCGCGTCGGCGTCTCGCCTTCCATATGCAGCTGGCCGTCGATGCAGCAGGCGAAGCCGTCGCAGTCGATCAACGCCCGCAACTCCGTCGCGAAGGTGACCAGACTGTCCAGCGGCGATTCGCTCTCGGCCAGCATCGACATGATGCGAACATGGGCGCGGCGGGCCTGTGCCTCCTGCTGGCTTTCCTGTTCGCGCTCCCGCCCCTCCAGCAGCAGCGAGACCATCTGGCCGAACAGCTCGGCGGTGGTCCGGCGTTCGAAGGAGAGAGAGCGGGCATGGCGGTGGTGGCAGGCGAACAGTCCCCACAGCTTGCCGTGCCGCAGGATCGACACCGACAGCGAGGCGTTCACCCCCATGTTGCGCAGATACTCGACATGGATCAGCGAGACGCTGCGCAACAGGCTGAGCGACAGGTCCAGCGGCTGCCCCATCGGATCGACCGTCGGCACGATCGGCACCGGCGGCGCATTCACGTCGGAAATGCAGCGCAGCCAGCTTCGCTCATACAGGCGCCGGGCCTGCTGCGGGATGTCGGAAGCCGGATAGCGCTGGCCGAGGAAACTGCCGATGCCGTGCACCGCCGATTCCGCGATCACTTCCCCCGCCCCGTCGTCGGCGAAGCGGTAGACCATCACCCGGTCGAATCCGGTCAGCGCCCGCATCTGGCGCGCCGCCTCGCGGCAGAAGGCGTCGAAGCCGCGGGTGTTCTGGACCCGCGCGATCATCGAGCGCAGCAGCGACCCTGAATCCTGTGACCCCTCGCCCTCGCTCGGCTCCGCCTCGATGACGATGGTGGAGCCGGACAGATGGACCGCCACGTCGCAGACCGGGGCAATGTCCGACAGATGGACGTTGAAGGCGCGCTCGACGCTGCCGTTGATGTGGGCGACCTGCAACCGGCCGCGGATGGTGTGCAACGCCTCGCCTGCAATGAAGGCGGCCAGCGGATGCCCCAGCAGATCGTCGGGTTCGACCCCCAGCCAGCGTCCGATGTTGGCGGAGACATGGACGACGATCCAATCGGCCGTGACGGCGATCAGGAAACCGGTCGGTTGGATAAGGCCCAGCTGGTGGATGGGCTCCCGGTCGCAATCGGTGAGGTCGACAGACCCCGCAGGAACCGGGCCACTCATCGAACGAAGACTTCAGACAAACGCGACCTCTAGCGGAAGCTGGACCGGCGTCGTTTGTCACGCGCAGCCAAGGGAATTCATCAACAATTTAGGCAGGAGTCTGGAACGCTGCAACGCTCCAAAAAGGCTATTCCTACGTTATAATTAAGAGCCGTTAACTTAACATAGGATAAGATTTTGGACGTGCTTACGTACGATAATGACCATCGGGCTTTGGCTGCACCGGCAGCGCTTTCGCTTCGCAAGGACTTTTCTTCAACTGCGAATAAGCACTGTTGCCGAAGGTCCGCAGCAGCCGCAAATTTCTGCAAGGCGCCCTTTCATCTTCGGCGGGCTGCCTGCAAGCCGCTCATAACGCAGGGTAACGGCCGTTCCATGACCATCGGGGTGCGCCATGACAATCCTTTCCCCTGCCGACGATTCCATTGCCTCGGACGAGCGCATCCGCATCCGCGAGGTCACGCTGCTGTCCGACGACTGGTATGTTCTGAAGAAAACCACCTTCGACTATCGGCGGAGTGACGGCAGCTGGCAGACACTAAGCCGGGAGACGTATGACCGTGGCAATGGTGCGGCCCTGCTGCTCTACGATCCGACCCGCGGCACCGTGCTGCTGACCCGGCAGTTCCGCTACCCAGCTTACGTCAACGGCCATCCGGAACCGCTGCTGGAGGTCTGCGCCGGCCTGCTCGACGACCGCAGCCCGGAGGAGGCGATCCGGGCCGAGGCGGCCGAGGAGCTGGGCGTGATCGTCCAGGCACCACGCCGGGTGTTCGACGCCTTCATGAGCCCCGGCTCGGTGACGGAGCGGCTGGCCTTCTTCGTCGCCGAATACCGCGCCGCCGACCGCAGCGAGGGGGGCGGGCTCGCCGAGGAGGGCGAGGACATCGAGGTGGTCGAGTTGACCTTCGCCAATGCCCTTGCCATGGTCGGCAGCGGGGCGATCCTGGATGGCAAGACCATCATGCTGTTGCAGTATGCCGCCCTTCACGGCCTGCTGCCGCGGTGACGGCCTCCGCCCGCCCTGCCGGACCGGGTGATTCGGACGGGGACTGGATGATCGACGACGGAAGTTTGGGCAGCGGGGATCTCGACTGGGAGGACATCCGCACCTTCCTGGCCACGGCTCGGTGCGGCAGCCTGACCGGCGCGGCCCAGCGGCTGAGATTGAGTCCGCCGACGCTGGGTCGCCGGCTGAAACGGCTGGAGGACGCGGTGGGCGGTCCGCTGTTCGACCGGCTGCCCAACCGGCTGGCGCTGACGGCGCTCGGCCGCTCCGTGCTGGACAGCGCGGCGGCCATGGGCGATGCCGCTGCGGCCTTCGCCCGCAACGCCGACCGGCTTTCCGCGACGGCACAGCCGGTGCGGGTGACGGCGACAACCTCCGTCTCCGCTTTCCTCACCCTGCATCTGGCCGACCTGCTGGCGGAGACCGGCGCCGACCTGACCATCCTCAGCACCCGCAGCGCTCTGAATTTGGCCCAGCGCGAGGCCGACATCGCGTTGCGCATGGACCGGGTGCCGGCCGAAGGCGATCTGGTCACCCGCCGGCTGGGAAGCTTCGGCTTCACCCTCTATGCGATGCGGGGGCTGCGCGACGACTGGTCCGGACGCTGGGACGGCGCGCCCGTGGTCGGGCTGCCGGAAACACGGCGGCGGCCATCGCAATCGGGATGGGTGGACGACACGGTCCGCGCCCGCGGCGCCCGCATCGTCGCCCGGCTCAGCGAACTGCCGATGCGGCTCGACGCCGCCCGGCGCGGGATGGGGCTGACGCTGCTGCCCTGCGTGCTGGGCGATGCCGAGCCGGCGCTGGTCCGCGTCGTCGATCCGCCGGCAGCGCTCAGCGAGGACGTCCATCTACTGGTCCACCGCGACCGGCGCGACGCGCCGGCCGTGGCCGCGGTGGTTGATGCACTGGTGCGGCTGTTCCGCCGCCACGCCGAGGCGCTGGCCGGGGAATAGCCGTCAGCCGCGGCCGGCGATCAGGCTGTCGGCCGCCGCACGGGCCTCGGCGGTGACGGTGGCGCCGGACAGCATGCGGGCGATCTCCTCGCGCCGCTCGTCGCCATCCAGTTCGGCGACGCCGGTGGTGACCTGCTCGCCCTTCTGCGACTTCTGCACCTTCAGATGGACGGCACCGCGGGCCGCGACCTGCGGGCTGTGGGTGACGACCAGCACCTGCAGGCCATGGCCCAGCGTTTCCAGCCGCTCGCCCACCGCGGCGGCGACGGCGCCGCCGATGCCGGTGTCCACCTCGTCGAACACCAGCGTGCCGACGGTTGATGTCTGGGCCAGCACCACCTTCAGCGCCAGCATGAAGCGCGCCAACTCACCGCCCGACGCAATCTTGTTCAGCGCGCCCGGCGGCGAGCCGGGGTTGGTCGCGACCTGGAAGGCGACGCGGTCGATGCCCGACGCGCTCCATTCCGACTCGTCCACCGGCTCGACCAGCGTGCGGAACTTCGCCTTCTCCATCTTCAGCGGCGCCAGTTCGCCGGCGACCGCCACGTCCAGCCGGCCGGCGGCCTCGCGGCGGGCGGTGCCCAGCGCTTCGGCGGCCTTGTGGAAGACGGCGCGGGCCTGTTCGGCCTCCTTCGCCAGCTTGGCCAGCAGGTCGCCCTGATCCTCGATCAGCAGCAGGCGGCCGGCCATCTCCTCACGCAGGGCGGCAAGCGCATCGACATCGACGCCATGCTTGCGGGCGGCGGCGCGCAGCGCGAAGAGCCGCTCCTCCAGCTTTTCCAGCGCCCGCGGGTCCATATCGACACTGCTGGAGACGGCCTGGAGAGAGGCAATCGCCTCCCCCGCCTCGGTCGCGGCGCGGTCGAGGGCGGCGATCACCGGATCCAGCGTGCCGCCGGCCCGGTCGGCGATGCGGCTGAGCGTGCGGATGGCGGAAGACAGGGCGCGCTCGACGCCGCGGTCGCCCGACAGGTCGGCATAGGCGGCGTTCATGCCGTCGACCAGCTTCTCGCGATGCATCAGCACCGCGCGGGTCTCCGACAGTTCCTCCTCCTCGCCGGCCTTGGGGGCGAGGGCGTCCAGTTCGGCCACGGCGTGGCGGAGATATTCCTCTTCGGAGCGGGCGCGGGCGATGTCGGCGGCGGCGGAATGGCGCGCATCCTCCACCTGCCTCCAGGCACGGTGGGATGCGGCGACCTGCGCTGCCTGGGCCGACAGACCGGCATAGGCATCGAGCACGCCGCGGTGGGTCTGCGGGTTCAGCAGCCCGTGGGTGTCGAACTGCCCATGCACCTCGACCAGTTCGGCGCCCAGCGTCTTCAACAGGCCGACGCCGACCGGCTGGTCGTTCACCCAGGCGCGGCTGCGCCCATCGGTGTTGACGGTGCGGCGGATCACCAGTGCACCGTCGCCGGAATCGGAGTCGAGACCCTGTTCCTTGAGGATGGCGAAGGCCGGGTGGTCGCCCGAAAGCTCGAACTCCGCGGTGACGGAGGCCTGATCGGCGCCGTGGCGCACCAGACCGGAATCCGCACGCGCGCCGAGGGCAAGCCCCAGCGCGTCGAGCAGGATCGACTTTCCGGCGCCGGTCTCACCGGTCAGGGCGCACAGGCCCTTGCGGAAGGACAGGCTCAGTCGCTCGATCAGGACGACGTCCCGGATCGTCAGCGACACGAGCATGGAGCGTCCTAGAACAGGGAGTTCCAGGCTCGATTGAGCCACGACTTCTCGTTTCGCTCGGGACGCAGATTGGCGTCCACCAGCAGTGCGTAGCTGTCCGTGTACCATTCGCTGCCGGGGAAGTTGTGGCCGAGCACGGCCGCGGCGGCCTTCGCCTCGTCGGTCACGCCCAGCGCCAGATAGCACTCCACCAAGCGGTGCAGCGCCTCAGGCACATGGGACGTGGTCTGGTAGTTTTCAACGACGGCGCGGAACCGGTTGATCGCGGCGGTATACTGATGCTGACGCAGGTAGAAGCGCCCGACCTCCATCTCCTTGCCGGCAAGGTGATCGTTGGTCAGGTCGATCTTCAGCTTCGCGTCGCGGGCATATTTGCTGTCGGGGAAGCGGCGGACCACCTCCTGCAGGGCGTCGAGCGACCGGCGCGTCATCCGCTGGTCGCGGCGCACGTCGGTGATCTGCTCGTAATAGCACAGCGCCCGCATGTAATAGGCGTAATCGACATCCGGGCTGCCCGGATGAAGCTGGATGAAGCGGTCGAGCGCCAGGATGGCGTCGTCGTACTTCAGATCCTGGTATTGGGCATAGGCGGCAAGAAGCTGCGCCTTGCTGGCCGCATCCGCATAGGGATGCTGGCGCTCCACCTCGTCGTAGAGCTTCGCGGCCTTCTTGTAGGATTCCTCGCGCATCGCCGCGGCGGCTTCCGACATGAGCTGGTCGGCCGGACGCTCGACATACGCGTCCTCCTTGGTGGAGGAGCAGGCGGAGAGGGCGGCGGACAGGAGGATGGCCGTCAGCGGCAGGCGGTACGGGCGAGGAAGCATCGTCGTCTTGGGCGCTTTCGAAGTTGCCCCTGTATAGCACGCCGGGGTAAGGGCGCCGCAAGCGGTAACGCGGGGGTGGGCGATATGCCCCTCCCCGCCCGCGGCGGAATTTGCATCGGAAGCGCCTTAGCCGAACAGCGCGTCGATGTCGGCCTGGCTGATGTTGCCGCTGTCGGGGGTCGCCTCGGCCGGACCGTGCAGGTCCAGGTTCTCGTCCTTCTTGGTGACGGACGGCGGCAGCGGCATCGCCTCGAACTCGCGCCTGTTCCACAGGCCCATCATCGCGTCGACCCGCTCCTCGATGAAGGACATGGCGCGGACGACCTTGGTGATGCGCTGGCCGGTCAGATCCTGGAAGTTGCAGGCCTCATAGATGCGGACGATCACGTCGACCATGTCGTTGACCCGGTCGTTGTGATAGCCCTCCGGCAGCGACGACTTCAGCTCCGACACTACCTCTTCCAGCTCTTCGGCGCAGGCCATGATGGTGTTGGTCGCGGCCTCCGTCGCGGAAACGACGGCGCTCAGTTCCTGGCTGGCCTGCTGGAACTTGTCGTCACCGGCCAGCGGATGGCGGATGGCGGCCATTTCCACCTTGGTCGCCTTGATCCGGCCGGAAATGTCGGCGATTTCCACCTGGATCTGGTCGATCTGCACCGCATCCATGGTCAGGAAGCGGTCGAGCTTGGCGCCGAGATCGCCGATGGCGCGCAGCACCTCGGTGTTGTCGGCATGAACCACCTGCGCCGGCACCGGAAGGGCCGCCGCGGCGGCGCCATCTTCGATCAGCGCCTGGAACGGGTGCCCGGATTTGCGGGCTTTCTGAAGCTCGGCCATGAAGGGCTTGGTCATCTGCTTCATCCTCGGTCCCGCCTCTCGGAAACGGCCGCCTTGTGGCCTGTGGTGGTGGATGTCTGGTCGCGCGTCGGTTCTGCGTTCTGATCGGCTGACCCATGCCCCATCCGGCCATCGGCGGGCTCAGGCGGTCAATCCGGGAAAACCCATGAGGTTCTGTCGGCTCGGCTTTGTCGGCTCAGCTGTCGGTTCGGATCTGCCGGCTTGGCGCCGGCCGTTACCCGAACAGGGCGTCGATGGCCGCCTGATCCAGCGGGGCCGGCGGTTCCGCCGCTGCGGGCGGCGGGGGCGGCGGTGCGGGCTTGGCGGCGGCCTTGGCCTTCGGGGCGGCGCCCGGCGGCTTCGGAACCGACTTCTTCGCGGGGGCGGGCGCATCGAACATGCTGTCGATGTCGGACTGGCTCGCCACCGCGGGGGCGGCTGCCGGTGCCGGGGCATCGAACATGCTGTCGATATCCGCCTGGCTGGACTTGACCGGAGCGGCCGCTGGGGCCGCAGCGGGCATCGGCGCGTCGAACATGCTGTCGATGTCGGCCTGGCTCGACTGCACCGGCGCCGGCGGCGGCGGAGGCGGAGCGGCAGGGGCGGCCGGAGCCGGACTGTCGAACATGCTGTCGACATCGGCCTGGCTGACGCCATGGCCATCCAGCTGCGGACCGTTCAGCAGATGGGCATCGGGACGGGTGTCCGTCTGCTCTTCCTTGACCATGATGCCGGCCA
Source organism: Azospirillum sp. A29 (assembly GCF_042604625.1). NCBI lineage: Bacteria > Pseudomonadati > Pseudomonadota > Alphaproteobacteria > Rhodospirillales > Azospirillaceae > Azospirillum > Azospirillum sp. A29. Next base: position 2,726,802 of record NZ_CP170466.1, on the reverse strand, counting down.
GCCCGTCCTCGCCCCAGATGCTGATCATGGCCATGACGCGCTGTTCGATGTAGCGGAGCGCGTTGACGACCTTGCTGGTGCGCTGGCCGGTCAGATCCTGGAAGGAACAGGCGGTGAAGATGTCGTTGACCTGGGTGTCGATGTCGCTGCAGATCGCCGGATCGGCGCCGCCGGCCCGCAGCTTGCCCGACAGATCCATCAGCCGCTCGGCGGCGTTCAGGATCTCGAAGGACGCGCGTTCGGTGGAGATGACGATGGCGTCCAGCTCGTTGGTCGCCGACAAAATCTTGTCGCCCGACCCGTCGGGGGGACGCAGCGCCGCCACTTCCCGCCTCGCCTGCTCGATCGAGGCGGCCATTTCCATCAGCTCGCGGCGCAGAACGCCGACATGCTTGCCGGCCTCCACCGCTTCGTTCTGCCGGCTCCAGGAGTCGCGGAACTCCTGAAGCATGGCGCGCACTTCCTCCGTCGCGGCCCCGAGGGACCGCCGGTGGAGCCGCCGCAGGAATGCCCTGCCCTTCGCCGATCGGGCAATGGCGTCCTCGATCTGCTCGAACTCTTCATCGGACAGCTGCGGAAGCTGCTCCAAACCGGTCCACTCCCCAAACTGGATCAGCCGGCCGCCCCGCTGACCCGGGCGGCCGAACCGGGCGCCGGACGGCAGGTGCCGTCCTTGCTACCCCCACATATCGCAAGCCCGAAGATCAACCGCCGATGACGGCCTGAATCTTCTGCTTCAGCGTGTCGGCGTTGAAGGGCTTGACGATGTAATTGTTCACGCCGGCCTGCTTGGCGGCGATGACGTTCTCGGTCTTGCTCTCGGCGGTGACCATGATGAAGGGCGTCGCCGCCAGCTTCGCGTCCGCGCGGATTTCCTTCAGGAGCTGCAAGCCGGTCATCGGCTCCATGTTCCAGTCGGAGATGATGAGGCCGAACTTGCTCTCACGCAGCTTCGCCAGCGCCGACACGCCGTCGCCGGCCTCGTCGATGTCGGTGTAGCCGATCTGGGTCAACAGGTTCCGCACGATGCGCCGCATGGTGGCGTAATCATCGACGACGAGGATCTTCATCTAGACGTCTCCGCAATAATCCGTTGCCGGTGTGTGACCGGCCGTTACGCCCACCCGGCGCGGGGGCTGCGCCGTAATCCGGGAAGTGATGCCGACTGTAGTGCCCTAACTGCCGCCAAAAGTCATCCCCTTGGGTCACACTGAAGCAGCTGGGTAAAGAACGTGTTACCACGAGCGGCAACATATTGCGGAATCAGGGGCGCCCCCAGTCTCCGGCCGACAATTGCTACAGCCGCCCGCTCCGCTCACAGGGGTGCGGTCGCCTGCTCCAGCCAGCGGCGGGCTGCATCGTCGAGCAGCGGCGACAGCGACTCGCGCACCCTTGCATGATAAGCGTCGACCCAGGCGGCCTCCGCGTCGCTCAGCAGCGCCCGCTCGATCAGCGCGCGGTCGATCGGCACCAGGGTCAGCGGCTCGAACTCCAGCATCGGGCGGTCTGCGCCCGCAATGAGAACCGGGCGCTCCGCGCCCGCCATGGGAGCTGGGCGCTCGGCCCCGGCCAGTTCACCCGACGGCTCCTCCACCGGCTGGACGACGATCAGGTTCTCGATGCGGATGCCATAGGCGCCGGTCTTGTAATAGCCGGGCTCGTTGGACAGGATCATGCCCGGCTGCAAAGCGACGGTGTTGCCGACCTTCGACACCCGCTGCGGCCCCTCATGCACCGACAGGAAGCTGCCGACGCCGTGGCCGGTGCCGTGGTCATAGTCCAGCCCCGCCTGCCACAGCGGCAGACGCGCCAGCACGTCCAGCTGCGAGCCGGTGGTGCCGCGCGGGAAGCGCGCGGTGGACAGGGCGATGTGCCCCTTCAGCACACGGGTGAAGCGGTCGCGCATCTCCGCCGCCATCGCCGGGTCGGGCTCGCCGACCGCCAGCGTGCGGGTGACGTCGGTGGTGCCGTCCAGATACTGGGCGCCGCTGTCCAGCAGGAACAGGCTGCCCGGCTCCAGCCGGCGGTCGGTCTCCGGTGTCACCCGGTAATGCACGATGGCGCCGTTCGGCCCGGCCCCGGCGATGGTGTCGAAGCTGACGCCGCGGAAGCGCTCATTCTCCCGCCGGCAGGCCAGCAACCGTTCCACCACCGCCAGCTCGGTCAGGGTGCCGGTCGGCGCCGCTTCGGAGAACCAGTGCAGGAAGCGGACGAGGGCGGCGCCGTCGCGGACATGGGCGGCACGGGCGCCGGCCAACTCCGCCGCGTTCTTGCAGGCCTTGGGCAGGGCGCAGGGGTCGCCGTCGCGCTCCACCCTGGCGCCGGCCAGATGCAACCGGTCGACGATCCAGGCCGAGGTGCAGCCCGGGTCGGCCAGCACGCGGGCGGCGCCGCGGGCGACGGCGTCGAGCGCGGCGCCGAACTCCTCCACCGACCGCACCCGCACCCGATTGCCCAGATGGGCATGGGTCTGCGGCGCCAGCTTGCGCGGGTCGAGGAACAGCTCCACCGACGCATCGGCGGACAGGATGGCGAAGGACAGCGGCAGCGGCGTGCAGGGCACATCGGCGCCGCGGATGTTCAGCAGCCAGGCGATGCTGTCCGGCTGGGTCAGCACCGCGGCGGCGATGCCCTTCTGCCCCAGCTCGTCGGCCAGCCGCGCCCGCTTGTCGGCGGAGCTTTCGCCAGCGAAGGCCACGTCCTGCGGCACCACCGGGGTGAGCGGCGCCGGCGGCTGGCCCTGCCACACCGAATCGAGCGGATTATCCTCGCACGCCACCAGCAGGATGCCGGCGCGCTCCAGGGCGGCGCGGGTCTTCTCCACCCAGCCGATGGTGTGCAGCCAGGGATCGAAGCCGAAGCGCCCGCCTTCGGGCAGCGCCGCGACGATCCAGTCGGCCAGAGGGTCCTCGATCAGATGCCTGTACTCGTACAGATCGGCCGGCACCTCGCTGCGGACCTGGAGGGTGTAGCGGCCATCGACGAAGATCGCGGCCTGCCGGGCGGTGACCACGGCATTGCCGGCCGAGCCGGTGAAGCCGGTCAGCCAGCCCAGCCGCTGGGCGCGCGGCGGCACATATTCGCCCTGATGCTCGTCGCCGCGCGGCACGATGAAGCCGTCGAGGTCGCGGCGCTTCAGCGCGGCGCGCAGATCGTCCAGCCGCTGCGCCGGACCGGGATTGGCCGTCGGCGCCTCGGCGGCGAGCTGCGCTTTCAGCGCCTGGAGCTGTTCGGCCAGGGCCGGCGGGAGGCTTTCGCCAACCAGGACGGTCCAGGCGGCGGGCTCCTCCCCCTCCGGCGCCGCCAGCACGCCGGCCAGCAGTGCGCGGACATCGCCGGGAGACCGGCCGGTCCCGGCCTCGGTCAGCAGGGTCGCAAGGGCGTCGTCGCCACGATAGGCAGCGGAGGGAATCGCGCTGGGCACGGAACCTGTTCCTCGGAAGAGTGAATCCTGTGGACACAGGCTAGGCACCCCGTCGGCCCTGCGCAAGCGGCGGGGTGGTGGCTATGCCGGTTGGGGTGGGGCCGGTTGGGGTGGGGCACGGTTGGAATGGGGCGCGGTTCCGGCCCCCACCCGATCCGTCACACCGGCAGCCCGGCGTCGTCCGGCAGCCCCAGACGCGCCAGCACGCGCTTGCGGGCCTCGCCGCGTTCGACGTCGGAGATGTGCAGCAGGCCGCCGATCCGCCGCAGCAGGCTCGATTCCAGATCGTTCAGCACGCCGTCGGCGTAGGCGACCTCCCACAGCATCTCGATGATCCAGAGGCGGTGGCCGGGCGGGCAGCGGTCCATGATGACGCTGACATAGCGGAGATAGGGCGAGACGTCCTCGGTGTCGAACACCGCGGCGGACAGCAGATCCTGCGCCTCCTCCTCGCTCAGGTTGAAGTGGCGGCGGGCGACCGCCATGATGCGGTCGCGCTCCGCCTCCGAAATGGTGTTGTCGGTCCTTGCGGCCTCGACCATCAGGGCGGCGGCGGCGGCCTGCAGGGCGTCCTCGCCCGGCTCGGCGCCGTCGTCGCCCGTGAACAAGGACCGGATGCGGTTCAACATGGTGGCTCCCCAGAAAGATTTCGGAACATCGTCCCTAGGGGAAGTCGCGACCCGGCCCTTTTGTTTCAACGGCCCCCGAATTAACGCCTCACTGGATCAGCGCTTCACCACGAGAGTGGTCCATTCCCCGACCGGAATGCGCGCGACCAGACGCAGGCCCTGGTTGCGGTGGGCCTGGATGACGTGGCGTTCCTGCCGGTTCAGCAGGCCGGCCAGCACGGCATAGCCGCCCTTCTTCAGGTGGCGGCGCAGCTGCGGCGCCATCCGCGACAGCGGGCGGGCCAGGATGTTGGCGGTGATCAGCGTATAGGGCTTGTGCCGGCCGACGATGCGGGTGTGGTAGCCGTCGCCGCCCTGGGCGCGGATCATCCCCTTCTGCCCGTTCAGCGCCGCGTTGATGCGGGTGACGCGCACCGCCTCCGGGTCGATGTCGACCGCCGTCACCGGCACGCGCCAGCGCTTGGCCACCGCCAGCGCCAGGATGCCCGAGCCGCAGCCCATGTCGAGCGCGCCGCGCCGGCCGCCGCGCGGCAGCTTCAGGCGGCGCGACAGCCGGTCGAGCGCCTGGAGGCAGCCGTTGGTCGAACCATGCTCGCCGGTGCCGAAGGCGGTCGCGGCATCTACCAGCAGCGGGATGCTGCCGGCCGGCACGATGCCTTCATGGTGGGAGCCGTGGACGAAGAAGCGTCCGGCGCGAATCGGCGGAAAGCCCTGGTAGCTGTGCGACACCCAGTCGATCGGCGGCAGGTTCTCGACAGCCAGCCGCGGCTCCTCGATGCCCAGGGCCTTGGCCAGCACGGCGACGCGGGATTGCAGCCGCGCCTCGTCCGGGGCGCCGTAGAGGGTCGCCTCCACCAGCCAGTTGCCGCCTTCCTCCAGTTCGAAGGTCGACACCGCATCGGCATGGTCGCCCACCGCCTCGGCAAAGGCGGGCGCATGGGCTTCGGGAACGACCAGCGCGATGCGCCAGAGCGGGGTTTGCGACATGACAGGGGCTTTCCGACGACGACGCGAGAACAGAAGCGGCGTTTTTAGCATCAAGCCCGAAAGAGACCAAGGATTCCGGAGACCGTCCCGTTTCGATGAAAACCCTTACCGGCCGACCTCCTAACGACCTGCCAGCCGGTCGGCGATGTCGTGCATGCCCTGGGCGCGCAGGACCGACTGGCGATGACGCAGCAGGCGGCGCTCCAGCGCCTTTTCCATGGCCGCTCCGCCGAGCGTCGCACCGTCCGCCCCCTTCAACCGGTCGGCGAGGTCATGGGTCAGCACCGCTTCCACCTTGGCGTCGCGGCGGTCGAGCGGCTGGTCGCCGGCGATGCTCTGGCGCAGGCGCTCCACCAGGACGGCCCGGCTCTGCGGCAGGCGGCCTTCCAGGACAAGGCGGCAGACCCGGCGCAGCGAGGGGGCCATCGGCGCCAGCGCCGGCACCAACGCCGGATCGGGATCGCGGTCGAACAGGGCGTCGGCAAGGGCGCCGAGTCCGGCATGCAGGCTCGGCTGTGCGCCCAGCAATTCCTTCACCGTGTCGGCGGATCCCATGATGTCGGCGATCACACCGTCGAGCAGGACCAGATGCCGCGGCTCGACATCGTCGCCCGTCAGCGCCAGCAGCATGTCCAGTTTCCCGGCGAGCGGTCCGCCGGCCTCCAGATGCTGCGACAGCAGCACGAGGAACAGCGCGTCATGGCCCTCACGCCCGACCGCTCCGTCGATGGCGCGGCTGGTGCCCGGCAGGTCGGCGGCATCGAAGTGCGGCAGCCGGCGCCGCTCGGCCAGCGCGTCGCGGGCGGCCCCGCTGACCGCCTCCACCAGCTGGCGCAATTCGCGGGCGCGGGCGGCGTGGGAAACGCCGTGGACATCGGCATGGTGGCGGGCGGCGGCATGGATGGCGGCCCCCAGCAGCGCGCCCTGCTCCTCCAGCCGGCGGAACAGCGGCCAGGAATGCAGCAGTTCGGTCGGGGTGATGCGCTGGGCGTCCAGATAGGGGCGCAGCAGCCGGCCGATCACCACCCGGCTTTCGAATCCGCGCAGGTCGTCCGGCGTGCGGCAGAAAGGCGCACCCTCCGCGGTGCCGCCCAGGGTCAGGCCCTTGCGCTGGGTCTGGGGCACCGTCTTGTGCAGGATCACCGTTTCCAGCGACAGGCCGGCGACGGTGCGGAATTTCACCACCTTCGCCTCTTCCACGCCCGTCGCCGCCAGTTGCGAGCGGGCGGCCGACAGCGCAGCCTCCTGGTCAGTATAGGCCCCCTCGATGCGCCAACGGCCTTCGCGGCGGCTCTGCACCTCGTAACTGACGCTGCCCGTTCCGAACACGGTGATTGGCCTCCGGCTCCGTTGCACCGCTGCGATCTTGGGCGGCTGCGGCCGCCGCGGCTGTGACGGCCGTCACAGTGCGGCAAGCCGTCCAATGCCGTGTCCCGGCATAGCGCACCTTGCCGGCGGGCGCAGCTTAGGATCGACCCGCCTTGCCGGCGGGCAGGCCCTGTGACTTAGCCCGCCTTGTGCCTTAGCACGCCTTGTCGGCGGGCACGACGAAGCTGTCCAACACCTTCTTGCTGCCGGAATGGTCGAAGTCGATCTCCAGCTTGTCCTCCGACACGCCGACCACGGTGCCGTAGCCGAATTTCTGGTGGAAGACCCGCGCCCCCTTGGCGAAGGGCGCATCGGGCCGCGGCCGCGGCGCCACCGCATAGGCGCCCTGGTCCAGCGTGATCGTCTTGGGCGCCGGCGCCTGACGGGTGGAGCCGCGGAACTGGAAGCCGCCGCCGAAACCGCCCGCCGACCCGCCGGCCCCGTAAGCCCCTGCCCCGCCACCGAAACCGCCGCGCCCGCCGCTGCCGGCGAACAGGCCGTTGGCCGCCTCGGCCTCCACATTGTCCTGCGGGATCTCCTCGACGAAGCGGGACGGGACGGCGCTGACCCAATTGCCGTAGAGCCGGCGGTTGGCGGCATGGCTGACATAGGCGCGGCGGCGCGCGCGGGTCAGGCCGACATAGGCCAGCCGCCGCTCCTCCTCCAGCCCGGCGATGCCGGTCTCGTCCAGCGCGCGCTGGTTGGGGAACACGCCCTCCTCCCAGCCCGGCAGGAAGACATGGTCGAACTCCAGCCCCTTGGCGCCGTGCAGGGTCATCACCGTGACCTGCTCGATGCCGGCGGCCTCGGCATTCTCCATCACCAGCGCGACATGCTCCAGGAAGCCCGGCAGGTTCTCGAACTCCGCCATGGCGGTGATCAGTTCCTTCAGGTTCTCCAGCCGCCCGGGAGCCTCCGGCGTCTTGTCCTCCTGCCACATGCGGGTGTAGCCGGACTCGTCCAGGACGGTGCGGGCAAGCTCGGTGTGCGGCACCGTCGCCATCAGCGTCCGCCAGCGGAAGACGTCCTGCAACAGCCCGCGCAGGGTGGCGCGCAGCTTCGGCTTCAGCTCGTCCGTCTCGGTCAGTGCCCAGCCGGCTTCGGTCAGCGACAGCCCACGGGCGCGGGCGGCGGTGTAGAGGCTCTGCATCGCCGCCGGACCGACGCCGCGCTTGGGCAGATTGACGATGCGTTCGAAGGCCAGATCGTCGTCGCCGGAATTGACGACGCGGAAATAGGCCAGCGCATCGCGGATTTCCTGCCGCTCGTAAAAGCGCGGGCCGCCCAGCACCTTGTAGGGCAGGCCGAGCGTGATGAAGCGCTCTTCGAACTCGCGGGTCTGGAAGCCGGCGCGGACCAGCACGGCGATCTGCGCCAGGGAGGTGCCCTTGCGCTGGAGAGTCTCGATCTCCTCGCCGACCCAGCGCGCCTCCTCCTCGCCGTCCCACACCGCCTTGACCTTGACCGGCTCGCCGCCGTCGGCCTCGGTCCACAGCGTCTTGCCCAACCGGCCCTGGTTGTTGGCGATCAGACCGGAGGCCGCCGCCAGGATATGGCCGGTGGACCGGTAATTCTGCTCCAGCTTGATAATGGTGGCGCCGGGGAAGTCGGTCTCGAAGCGCAGGATGTTGCCGATCTCGGCACCGCGCCAGGCGTAGATCGACTGGTCTTCGTCGCCGACGCAGCAGATGTTCTTGTGAGCCTGGGACAGGATCCGCAGCCACAGATACTGGGCGACGTTGGTGTCCTGGTACTCGTCGACCAGAAGATATTTGAACTTGCGGTGATATTCCGCCAGCACGTCCGGATGATTCTGGAAGATGGCGAGGTTGTGCAGCAGCAGGTCGCCAAAATCGCAGGCGTTCAGGGTGCGCAGGCGCTCCTGGTAGGCGCGGTAGATCACCACCACACGGCCGCCCGCCACATCGCCGCCGTCGGCGTCGCCGAGCCGGTCGGGGGTCAGGCCGCGGTCCTTCCAGCGCTCGATGGCGCCCAGCACCTGACGGGGCGGCCACTTCTTGGAATCGATGTTCTCGGCTTGCAGCAGCTGCTTGATCAGGCGGACCTGATCGTCGGTGTCGAGAATGGTGAAGTTCGACTTCAGCCCGACCAGTTCGGCATGGCGGCGCAGGATGCGGGCGGCCAGCGCATGGAAAGTGCCGAGCCACCAGCCCTCAGGCTCGATCCCCATCAGATGGCCGACACGCTCGCGCATCTCGCGGGCGGCCTTGTTGGTGAAGGTCACCGCCAGGATCTGGAAGGCAGCGGCGCGGCGCGTCATCAGCAGATGGGCCAGCCGGGTGGTCAGCACCCGCGTCTTGCCGGTTCCGGCGCCGGCCAGCACCAGGACCGGTCCGTCCAGAGCCTCGACCGCCGCCCGCTGTGTCGGGTTGAGCCCGTCCAGATAGGCGAAGCGCTGCGCTGCCGCCGGGAATCCCGAGGCGGGACCGGCGGCGGGAGCGGCGTGGCTCAACGGATCATCATCATAAGCGTCTGACATGGCGTCCCGGCCTGGGGATGGACGAAAAAATCGGCGGAAGCGTGCGAATGCTCTGTCGAGGCTGGAACGTATACAGCACAGAACGTCCCGGCACGACCCCCGTCAATGGCGGCATACCCCGCCCGGCGACGGGGAGCGGCACGGCCACGCTTATGCCTAATGGCAAATTTCCGGGACATAAGACTCCAACCATCGGGCGATGACGTAGTTCTGCCCGGCCGAGGCCCTTCGTCGTGAAAGTCACTCGACACTATCGTTCAGTGTCCTTACGAAGTCACGGCATGACCGTTAACGATTTCCCCTTTTCTGTCACAGACAGTTATTCCACCTGACCAGGGCAAGCTGCATTATGTCCTCATCTTGTCTTATGCAGGCTTACGGCATATGCCCATTGCTCGACGCGAAATTTACCTAAGCGAAATTTTGCGCGGCGCAAATCGGGGGTATCTATGGATCACAAGGAGGCACCCCCGAACCCTGAGGGGGAGCGGACCGGACGCAGGAGCGGAAGGTCGGGGATGCCTCCGAAGCGCCACCCGGCGCCACTTTGATCGGAACGGAACAAAAGGCGGGCTTGGACCATGGATGCCATCAACGTTTTCCTCATCGATGCCAACAAGCTTTTCCGTGAGGGCATGAAGCGTCTGTTCGAAGGCACCCCCTTCAACGTCGTCGGCGAGGCCGGCAGCCTGCGCGAGGGCCTGTCGACGCTCGGCACCGGCCAGAACCCGGACCTGATCCTCATCGACCTGCCGAGCGGCGCCGACGAGGAAGTCGAAGCGATGCGCAGCCTGCGCGAGGCTCACCCGTCGATCCGGATCGTCATTCTGACCAACGATCTGGAAACCCGCCGCCTGTCGGCCGCGCTCGGCGCCGGCGCCGGCGGCTACCTGCTGAAGGACATCGCCTGCGAGGCGCTGATGCAGTCGCTGAAGCTGGTGATGATGGGCGAGAAGGTGTTCCCGACCCACCTCGCCGAGCTGCTGGTCAGCGGCCGCACCGAGGACATGGGCGCCGAGCTGCCGACCCGCCGCAAGGGCCTGTCGCAGCGTGAGGTGCAGATCCTGCGCTGCCTGCTGAACGGCAACAGCAACAAGATGATCGCCAACCACCTGAGCATCACGGAAGCCACCGTGAAGGTTCACCTGAAGAGCCTGCTGCGCAAGATCAACGCCTCCAACCGCACCCAGGCCGCCATCTGGGCGCTGAACAACGGCATCGGCGATCAGGCCGCCGAAACCGGCGTCGCCGCCACCGTCTGATTGCCGCCAGATCCGACGGATCGGCATACCGCTCTGCCGAATGGCCCCGCCCGCCTTCCGTCCCGGCCGTCTGCCCCTTCCATCCGGGGCAGGCAGCCGGCGGAGCGGGACGTTGCCTTTTGCAGCGCTTTTCCGTTCCGCAGGCCGTCCGGGCAGCCCGCGAAGCCCCCAGCCAAGGCCCATGGCCGGCGAAGACGGCAGGCATAGAGGAAGCGGTCTAAGACCAAAAGCGAACTACAGCGTGAGAATGGACGTGCTTATGTGAACTGCGGGCCGATGACGCCATCCCGGTGTGAGATCGCCGCAACCTTCTGGAAATGCCTGCGATGAACGTGCTGATCGCCGACGATCACCTGCTGTTCCGAGACGGTCTGCGCCGACTGCTGGCGCAATTCGACGCCGACATGACGTTTTTCGAGGCGAGCACCTATGACGAGGTGCGGGCGCTCTGCGACGGTACCAGACCGTTCGACCTGATCCTGCTCGATCTGGGGATGCCCGGCTGGACCGGCTTCTCGGCGCTGGGCGACATTCATGTCAACCTGCCGAAGGCGCTTCTGGTGGTGGTATCCGGGTCGGAAAAGCGGTCCGACCTGCTGGCGGCCCTGGAAAACGGCGCTGCCGGCTACATCCCGAAATCCTCCAGCGCCAAGGTCCTGCTGGGCGCCTTGCAACTGGTGCTCGCCGGCGGAATCTATCTTCCCGAACAGGCCATCCGCGGCGCCGACCGTGTCGAACAGACGCATGGCGGCTATGGCGGGCACGGTTCCGGCGAGTCCATGGACGACAATGCCGGGATGGCCAATGCCAACGGTGACCAGTTGACGCCGCGTCAGCGCGACGTCCTCGCCCGGCTGCGCGACGGCAAATCGAACAAGCAGATCGCCCATGAACTGGGGCTGACGGAAGGCACGGTGAAGGTCCATGTCACCGCCATCCTGCGGCACCTCGGCGTCCGCAACCGCACCCAGGCAGCGCTGACCGCCCAGAGCCTGTAAGGTTCGGGACAGCCTCCCCCCGCCTTCGCCTCCCGCACATCCGGAAGAGGGAAGCCCTTCTTTCCTACCGCTGCGCCCGCTCCACGGCGGAGACCAGCGCCAGCAGGGCGCCGCGCAGCTCGGTTGCATGGGTGCGCGGGCGGATGGCGGCGGCGTCGGACACAGCGACGACCGTCAGAGTGCGACACCCCGTCAGCCCGCTTTCGAGCCGCGTGAACAATCCGGCCGGGTCGCTGCCCTGAATCAGGGTGACCGGTACCCGCACCGCCGGCAGTTCGGATTCAAGGTCCCCGAGATCGCCCGTCGGCATCGTCGGCAAGGGCCGGCCGAAACAGGCGGTCAGCGCGTTCCAGCGCCGGCGCATCGGCGATTCGGCCCCGACATCGTCGACGATCATCACGCCACCGACCTGTTCCGGGAAATCCAGCGCCGCGGCGATGGCGAGCGGCGCCGTCACCGCACCGGCGACGAGAACCGGCCGGCGCCCGCCACGCTCCACCAGCAGCGGGGAGAGCATCGCCGCTCCGGCGGCGGCTGGCACGGTCAGCCATTCCTGGCCCGCCGGAACATGGTCCAGCAGGCGCCACCACGCCCCCTTGCCGGGATGAAGAAAGATCACCCGCCGCCCGGATGGATCGCCGGCACGGTCGGCCGTGCGGTCTCCCGCCCAGGCAGCACCCACCCCGTCCGCGGTCAGACCGTTCACCGGACAGCGGGCGGTGTCTGCCCGTCCGGCGCGGACGGTGGAAGGCTGGGTGTGAAAGAACACGGTCGGGTCCCCGATGGTGGCGTTCCGCGATGGGACTGTCCCACCGCCGAACCCAACCGTAACGAAGCCGAACCGAAGTCGTCCCGTTCGATAAATCGGGCAAAACCCTGAAAAGGGGCTAAAACCCCACCCTGCCCGCAAAAGGTTTCAGCCACCGTCGAAACACGACAAAAGCAAAGCAAATTCCATGACTTGCCTGTCGGTTCCAGGCCGCTTTCGATCACAGGCGATCAGCCTGCCGATCACCGGCCCGATCACCGGCCGACACAAACAGCCATGGCGACCGGTCAATGCAGCGTCACCTCCTCCCCTTCGGGGTCGAGTGCCACCGCCAGGGGGCGGCGCAGCTCGCCGACAAGGCTGCGCCATTCCGGCGCTCCACCCAGCTGTTGCAGCAACTGCGCGGTGAAAGCGAAGACCGCGGTTTCGAGCGGCCCGTTGTCCTCCGCATGGGCATTGACGGTCAGGCAGGATTCCGCGGCGCTCTCGAAAATGGCGGCGGCGGCGCTGGCGCCCGGCCCGGGATCCGGCAGCGGGACGGCCTGCGGCTTCTCCCCGCTGACGCGCAGGCGCGACAGGTTGTCGGCCAGCAGGCGGGTGCGGATGGCGTTGTCGACGGCGGCGGCCATGGTGTAGCCGGCCTCTTCCTCGACGGTGGCGCGCAGGATGCGCAGACCCGCGATCAGTCCGCGGACCACATCGCCATTCCCGCCGCGCTTGGCCGCAGCCGCGACGGCGGTGCCGAGGATGGCGGCGACTACCGGCGAGAGCGATTCACCCTCGCCCGGCATGTTCGGCGCGTCGGCGCCGGCGTCGGTGTTCAAAGCCTCGTTCATGCGGCCTCCGATCCGTGTGATCCGGAAGGCGGCCCGCCGGCGGTGCTGCCGGCAAAGGGCCCGTCCGGATGCGTCGTCATGATGCCTGATAAGGATCTGTGGACCGTACGGATCCGGTTCAAGGCATGGATGGCATGAGGCTCCCCCTCTTTCGCGCCGCCGGACGGGGTGCCCCATCTTCGCGTCTGCCGATATCTGTCCGGCCCACCTCTAGGCGTGCCGTATGAGCGTCCCCACATCTGCGGCGAAAGAGAGGGTAACTGTCATGCCTCTGCTCAGTCTTCTCCTCAATCTGCTCTGGCTGGTCACGGGCGGCATCTGGATGGCGCTCGGCTGGGTTTTGGCCGCGGTCCTGATGGCCGTGTCCATCATCGGCCTGCCCTGGGCCCGCTCCGCCCTGACCATCGCCCATTACACCCTGCTCCCCTTTGGACAAACCGCCGTGCGCCGGGATGAGTTCCGCGGGCGCGAAGACATGGGCACCGGCGCGCTCGGCTTCATCGGCAACATCGTGTGGTTCGTGCTGGCCGGCTGGTGGCTGGCGCTCGGCCATCTGGTCGCGGCGGTGGGGCTCGCCATCACCATCATCGGCCTGCCCTTCGCCTGGGCGCATCTGAAGCTTGCGCTGCTGGCGCTGTGGCCGGTCGGAACCGAGATCGTGCCGTCGGACGGCGTCGAACGGCGGGTGACCGGCCGCATCTGATCCCCGCCTGCGGCATTTCCGACAATTTTATCGAAACCGCACGGTCACCCGCATTCCGGTGCGCAGGAGTCCCATGCCTCCCCCGTACTGCCTCTTGTGTGGCTATCCGTTGGAGAGTGCCATGTCGGTATCCATGGTGAGTGCGTCGGCCGTCGGCCAGACCTATCAGCGGCCGCAAGGGCCGGGTAAAGAGATCCGCGAGGGCGTCGACAGCCTGAAGAAGGCGGTGGAGTCCGGCGACATGACCGCCGTCCAGTCTGCCTACGAGTCCCTGTCGAAGCTGCAGTCCGACAAGCAGGGCAGCAGCGGGTCAAGCACCAGCGCCAGCACCGGTAAGGACCCGCTGTCGAAGCTGCTGTCCAGCGTGGGAGAGGCGCTGAAGAGCGGCGATATCGGTCAGGTCCAGCAGGCGATGTCCAAGAACGGCCCGTCCAGCGGTGGTCCGGGCGGCACCGGTGGCCCCGGCGGAGGTCTCGGCGGAGCGGGCGGCCCACCGCCGAACGGTCCGCCGCCGGGCGACGAGGGCGGGTCGGACGAGCTGCGCAGCACCGTCGGCAGCCTCGCCCAGTCCCTGCAATCCGGCGACGTGTCGGGGGCGCAGGACTCGCTGTCGGCTCTGTCGGATATGCTGAAGAGCGCCGCCGACAGCGACAGCGGGGCCGACAGTGGCAGCGACAGCAGTTCCACCGACTTCCTGGGCACCCTGAAGAAGAATCTCAGCAGCCTGAGCAGTTCGCTCAGCTCCGGCGACCTCTCCGGCGCGCAGAGCCTGTTCGCCAGCCTGACGCCGCGCGGCTCGCAGGGCGTCGACATCACCGCCTGACCGGCTGGATCACGACAGGGCGACGGCGGTCTCCGGTTCCGTCGCCTGCCCTGCCTTTTCCCGCGCCTTCATCGCCTTCAGCATAACCGAGGCGCGCCAGAATCCCAGCCCGGCCCCATCGACGAAATGCACGTGACGGTCTGCCGTCACGTCGCCGACCAGACAGGTGACGGTGGTCGCATCGGCCCGCGCGGTGCCGTAGCGGATCGAGCCGGCCTGCGCCGCCTGGGCCAGAAGCGCCTCGATGGCATTGGCCTCCCCCTCCGTCACGTCCAGCACCAGCCGCGGCCCGCCGGCCGATTTGCGGAAATCGGTGCGCTCCGCCATGTGGCGGCGGTAGCGCTGCGGATCGAAGTTGCCGAGCGACAGGCCCAGCCTCAGCAGCACGACCAGCAGTCCCGACCCGGCCAGCGCCTTGCCCACCCGGCGGACGCGCGTGCCCAAACCTCCCCCTTCCCGGCCACCGCGCGCCTCCATCAGCAGGGAGCGCCAGTCCGGCGGCCAGCGCGCCTCCAGCCGTTCCCCCAATCCCAGCGGGGCGGCGCCGGCGGTGGGCACGATGGCCTCGATGGCGCGCTGGACACGGGCAAGCTCCAGCAGCCCCGCGGCCCCCGGATCGACCGCATCGACGATCACACACAGCACGGTTCCGCGCCGCGGCGGCACCGGGTTCCAGCGGCAGGAGACCGACTCCAGCCCGGGCAACGGCCCCTGCTGCGGCTGCAGGCGCCAGCGCGCATCCTCCTTTACCCAGGCATCGGCCGCCACCACCCCGGCGCCGAGGAACAGGCCGAAGCTGTTGCCGTTGCCGACATCGTGCAGCGCCGCCATCACCTCCAGCCCCTGGTCGAGCAGAGCCTGCACCGGCACCAGACCGACGCGCAGCGGCACGTCCATCACCTCCGCCGACCAGTGGGCGAGCGCGGATAGTGCCGCCCGCGCCCCGTCCCCCCGCCCCGGCGGCACCGCGGCGATGGCGCCGTCGCCGCCGAACTGGCAGGCGGCAGGCTCCTGCCCGATGCGCACCGCGTCGGACAGCACCGCGACCACCCCGGCGGCGACGAAATTGACGTCGCGATGGCGTCCCTGCGTGGCCAGCAGCGTGCTGCCGGTGACGTCGGCCACCGCCAGCGACCAGCCGCCGTCGAGCGCGGCATAGCGCCGGGGATCCGACGCCTCCGCGGCGAAATCGCGGATCACCGGCAACAGAGGCATGGCGGTTCCCCCAACGGACAGCAACGGGCGGGCGGCAACGGGACAAGGTCGAAGCCTAGCATGATCGCAGCCGAAGCGGCAGGGAGGAGGAACCCCGAAAGTCACGGCCCCGTCAGCGGGGCCGGCAGTGCCAATGCGCGGTCCGGACACGGAAATTACCGGACCGAAACGAATGCTTACGCCATTAACCGTTGTTAAACGATGTGCCCCCAAAACTGTCTGAATATGTCGGTATAGTTTCAGGGTTTCGGAACAAGAGGACGTCGCTCTTCATGTCTTGGCTGTCGAAATTCTCTGGAGGCAACAAGGAGCCGGGCGGCGCGAAGTCCGCGGCCGAGCCGCGCAAGGAGCGCCCCTCCACCCCGCCGAAGATCGTCATCGACCATCACGAATATGTGCCGGAGGAGTTCGTTATCGGCTCCTTCCGCATCCGCCCCTATGACGGCGACCTGATCGCCAGGCAGAAGTTCGATTTCCGGCTGCAGTTCGATCTTGGCGGCGATCCGGTGGACGTTTCCTGCATGGGCATGGTGGTGAAGATGACGGCGGAAGCCGGCCTCGTCGCCCGCTACCAGTCGCCGCAGCCCTTCTACGAACGCAAGCTGGTCGAATACATGAAGGCCCTGAAGGGCCTTTAAGCATCCATTGCCGCCCGAAGATGGTGGTTTCGGCGCTCCGCCGGCACTATATCTATGGGCATGCCGATCCGTCTGCTCCCAGAAACACTGGTCAACCGCATCGCCGCCGGCGAGGTGGTCGAACGTCCCGCCGCCGCCGTGAAGGAACTGGTGGAGAATGCCATCGACGCCGGTGCCACCCGCATCGACGTGGTGGCGCGCGACGGCGGCAAGTCGCTGATCGCCGTCACCGACGACGGCTGCGGCATGGCGCCGGACGAGCTTGTGCTGGCGGTCGAACGCCATGCCACCTCCAAGCTGCCGGGCGACGACCTGCTCGACATCCGCTCTCTCGGCTTCCGCGGGGAAGCGCTGCCATCCATCGGCGCCGTCAGCTGCCTGACCATCACCAGCCGCGCCCGCGACGCCGACAGCGCCTGGAGCCTGACGGTCGATGCCGGCGCCAAGGGCCAGCCGCAGCCGGCGGCGCTGGCCCAGGGTACGCGGATCGAAGTGCGCGACCTGTTCGCCGCCGTGCCCGCCCGGCTGAAATTCCTGAAAGCCTCGCGCACCGAATACGACCATATCGCCGATTGCCTGGAACGGCTGGCGATGGCCCATCCCGGCGTCGCCTTCACGCTCAGCGACGGCGGGCGCGGCGGCCTGCGGCTGAGTGCGGCGCAGGGCGACCTGCTGGATGCCCGGCTGACCCGGCTGGGTGCCTTGATGGGCCGCGATTTCCAAGAGAATGCCGTCCCGGTGACGGCGGTGCGCGAAGGGGTGTCGCTGGCCGGCTGGATCGGCCTGCCGACCCTGCACCGCCCGACCGCCAAGCACCAGCACCTGTTCGTCAACGGCCGACCGGTGCGCGACAAGCTGATGGTGGGTGCGGTGCGCGCCGCCTATGCCGATTTCCTGCCGCGCGACCGCCACCCGATGCTGGCGCTGTTCCTCGACATCGACCCGCAGGAGGTCGACGTGAACGTCCATCCGGCCAAGGCCGAGGTGCGCTTCCGCGACCAGGGTCTGGTGCGCGGCCTGATCGTCGGCTCGCTGAAACACGCGCTGGCCGAGGCCGGCCACCGCGCCTCCACCACCGTCGGCCTCGCCACGCTAGGCGCCCTGCGGCCGGAACCTGCCGGCGACACCGACAGCGGCTTCACACCCTCGCCCCTCCCCTACGGCCGCTCCGGCGGCGGGTCGGGCAGTGGTTGGGGCGGCTCCTACACGCCGGCCGCCGTGCCGCGCGGTCTGGCAGAGCGCTCCGCCGCCTTCCAGGCGCCGACCCAGACGGGGCTGCCGCCGCTGCAAGGCCGCCTCAGCGGCTTCGGCAACGGCTTCGCCCCGGCGGCCCGCCCGCCGGAATACCGCGCCCCCGACCCGGCCGCCCACAAGCCGGAGCCGCCGCCCGACAGCCACCCGCTGGGTGCCGCGCGGGCGCAGGTCCACACCACCTACATCGTGGCGCAGACCCGCGAGGGCATCGTCATCGTCGACCAGCACGCCGCCCATGAACGGCTGGTCTACGAGCGGATGAAGACCGCCCTGCTGGAAGGCGGCGTGAAGCGTCAGGCCCTGCTGATCCCCGAACTGATCGAGCTGGACGAACCGTCCGCCAACCGCCTGCTGGCCCGTAGCGCCGAACTGGCAGAACTCGGTCTGGTGATCGAGGGCTTTGGCCACGGCTGCGTCATGGTGCGCGAGGTGCCCGCCCTGCTCGGCCAGTCGGATGTGAAGAACCTGATTCGCGACCTTGCCGAGGAACTGTCCGAACTGGGCGACGCCCTGTCCTTAAAGGAGCGGCTGGAGGAGGTCTGCGCGACGATGGCCTGCCACGGCTCCGTCCGCGCCGGCCGCAGCTTGAGCGTCGACGAGATGAACGCCCTGCTGCGCCAGATGGAAGCGACCCCGCACAGCGGCCAGTGCAACCACGGACGGCCGACTTACGTGGAGCTGAAGCTGGCGGATATTGAGCGGCTGTTTGGGAGGAGGTAGACCGGCAGTTCCGCTGCCGGTCCTGGTTGCCGGGCCTCACCCCTTCAGGATCATCGCGATCATGATGGCGGCAAAGCTGACGATGGCGACCGAGCCGACGATGATGCTGGCGAGCATCTGCGCCGAGACGTAGGAGCCGGCGACAGTCCCGGCGATCCGCGCCATCCCGTCGCGGCCACCCTTCGCATTCGCACCAGGGTGTCCGCAGGATGGGCAGGACGGAGCTTCGGTGGAGATCGTGTGGCCGCAGGCGGCGCAGGGGATCAGAGCCATTCCGTTCCTTCCCATGTCTTGTCTTGCCGGGCTTGATCTGCCCTTGCCGAAGACATGGGAGGGATAATGGAAGATTGCAGCCCCCTGCGCCGGACAACCTACCGGAGAGATACCCCGGCCGCGCTCAGTACCCCACCGTGAAGCGCTTGCGCTCGTGCTTCGGCGTCTCGATCTCGTCGACCAGCGCCACGGCGAAGTCCTCGTAGGAAATCCAGCTACGGCCGGTCTCGTCCGCCAGCAGCGAGTCGGAGCCAATGCGGAATTTGCCCGTCCGCTCGCCCAGCACGAACTCGGCCGACGGCGACAGGAAGGTCCAGTTAAGGGTCGGCTCGGCCTTCAGGCGGTCGAGGAACTCGGCGCCCTTGGTGGCCTCGGCCTTGTAGATCTCGGGGAATTCCGGCAGGTCGAGAACCCGCACGCCCGGTGCCACCTCCAGGCTGCCGGCGCCGCCGACCACCAGATAGCGCGGCACGCCGGCACGCTTCGCCGCACCGATCAGCGTCTCGGCATCGCTCATCAGGAACATGACGGCGCTGACCACCGCGTCATGGCCGGCCAGCAGCGGAGCCAGCGTCTCGCCGTCGTTGGCGTCGCCGGCCTTCACCGTCAGGCCGGGGGCGGCAGCCACCTTGGCCGGGTCGCGGACGATGGCGGTGACGCTGTGGCCGCGGCGGAGCAGTTCAGCCTGGATGCGGCTGCCGGCGCGGCCGGCGGCACCGATGATGGCGACGTTCATGGCAGGTGTCCTTTGACTAGGTTTCCAATGGTGACTTGATGCCGCTTTGGAAATCTGGTGTAAAGAAGGCACCTTTTCGTGACATGGTCACCCGTGCGTAACCGCCGGGGACCTCGCTTGGGAATTTACGCGGATGGACAGGACCCTGCTGGGGCTTGGCGGCAAGCGGCCGTCGGAGTTGGATCAACTGCCGGACGCCTATGCCTCAGCCTGTCCGACCCGGCAGGCGCTGGATCGGATCGCCGACAAATGGACGGTGCTGATCCTGGGGTTGCTGGAAAGCGGACCGATGCGCTTCAATCAGCTGCGCCGCGAGATCGAGGGCATCTCGCAGAAAATGCTGTCGCAGACCCTCAAAAGCCTGGAGCGCGACGGGCTGGTCAGCCGCAGGGCCTTCGCCACCGTGCCGGTCACCGTCGAATATTCCATCACGCCGCTGGGTGCCACGCTGGCCGAAACGCTGGTACCGCTGCGGATGTGGGCCGAGACCCACATCGCGCAAATGCTGGAGGCCCGCGCCGCCTATGACCGGACGGAAGACGGCGCGCCGGTCCGGCTGGACGTCGCCTAAACGTCCTCGCCGGGCTTCCCGTCCGCTTCCGTCCGCCGCAGCAGATAGTCCAGCCCGCCGACCCGGAACCAGCGATAGCCGTAGGCCTCCATCACCAGATGGTGGCGGCCTTTGGCATCGGGTTCGCTGTGGTCTTCCGACAGCAGGTTGACCAGCCGGCAGCCCTCGCCATGACCGTCCACGTCCAGGACGATCTCACGAGGCTTGTCCGACAGGTTGTGCAGGACGACCACCCCGTTGTTCCGCCAGTCGTAGCGCAGGGCCAGCACCTCCGGCCGGCCGGTCTTCAGGATCCGGAAGTCGCCCCAGCCGATTTCCGGACACTCCTTGCGCATGCGGATGATGCGCTCGGTCCAGTTCAGCAGCGATTGCGGGTCGCGGCGCTGGATGGCCGCGTTGATCCGCTCGTAGCCGAAGACGCCGCCGCTGATCACCGGGATTTCCGGCGCGTCGGACTTGGTGAAGCCGCCATGCGGTTCGTCCGACCACTGCATCGGCGTGCGGGCGCAATTCCGTTCGGGCAGCGACAGGTCGTCGCCCATGCCGATCTCGTCGCCATAGCGGATGACCGGCGTCCCCGGCAGGGTGAACATCAGGCTGTAGGCCAGCTCGATCCGCCGCCGGTCGGCGTTCAGCATCGGCGCCAGCCGCCGGCGGATGCCGCGGTCATAAAGCTGCATCGACTTGTCCGGCCCGAAGGCGGCAAACACCGCCTGCCGCTGCTCTTCGGTCAGCCGGCCCAGATCCAGCTCGTCATGGTTGCGCAGGAAGGTGCCCCATTGGGCGGTCGCCGGCCGCGGCTTCGTCACCTCCAGCGCCTTGGCGAGCGGTCCGGTGTCGGCGGTCGCCAGCGCGTAGAACAGGTGCTGGTTGACCTGGAAATTGAACATCATGTGGCAGCGGTCGCCGTCGGTGCCGAAATAGTGCAGGTCGTCTTCCGGCAGGATGTTCGCCTCCGCCAGCAGCATGGCGTCGCCGCGCCGCCACTGCACGAATTCCCGGAAGCTGCGCAGCATGCCGAACTGCTCCTTCGGCTTGGTGACCTCCGCCCCCTTCTCCGCGATGATGAAGGGCACGGCGTCCATGCGGAAGCCGGCAACACCCAGCTGAATCCAGAAGCCCATGATCTTCAGCAGCTCGGCGTGCACCTCCGGATGGGCGGTGTTCAGGTCGGGTTGGAATTTATAGAAGCGGTGGAAATACCAGGCCTTGGCTTCGCGGTCGTAGGTCCAGGTCGATTTCTGGACGCCGGGAAAGACCATACCCTGGTCGGCATTCTCCGGCTTCTTGTCGGACCAGACATACCAGTCGCGATACTTGCTGTCGGGATCGCTGCGGGCGGCCTTGAACCAGGGATGCTCGTCGGAAGTGTGGTTGATCACCAGATCGATGATCACCCGGATGCCGCGCTGTTCGCAGGCATGGGTGAATTCGACGAAATCGCCCAGCGTGCCGTAGCGCGGATCGACGGTGTAATAGTCGGCGACGTCGTAGCCGTCGTCCTTCATCGGCGAGGTCTGGAACGGCCCCAGCCACAGGCAGGTCACCCCCAGCCCGTGCAGATAGTCCAGCCGGCGCAGAAGCCCCTGGAAATCGCCGACGCCGTCGCCGTTGGCGTCCATGAAGGTCGACAGCGACAGATTGTAGATCACCGCATTCTTGTACCAGAGGTCCCGGATCATGGCCGCTCCATCGTGATGCCGATAAATGTGTTCACGCTGCCCGGCCCGATGCGGGGAGGACAGGCGGGGAACAGCGGCAAGGCCACTTTGGTTGCGGGGCAAACCGCTCTTCGGCGGTAGAGGCGTCTGCGGCAAAGTTGCAGGTCAGGCATCCGGCATCTGGCATGCAAAACTTTTTGCGGTGGCATGCCAGTTTGCTTATGTTGCAGCACAGCATGACTGGACCGTCACCGTGGGCACCCGCTGCCCGTGGGGGATGCCGTTCGGCCTTATGCACTGTTATTCCGGTCGCCTTTGTTCCTGTCCCCTTTGTTCCTGTCGACGCCCCTCCCCTCCCGATAAGGACGTTACCGCGATGATCGAGACCCAGGCCCTTCTGTTCCTCGCCCTGACCGGCATGATCGGCCACGCCGTCTACATGGCCAGCGGCCGCGGCGGCTTCACCGTGATCGAACCGGAGAAGGACGAGACGGAAGAGGAGCCGGGCATCCTGTTCTCCTCCGACCGCTTCCAGCAGGCGGCCCAAGCCGAAAACAATTCCGAAGGCAAGCCCGGCAAGGCGAAGGACCGTCCCTTCTGGATCGAATGAACGATGCGGACCGGGGCGCTCTCGCGCATCCCGGCCCGCATCCGTCAGTCAGTCTTCCGAGCGAAGCCCCCCGACCGTCTCTCTAACCGCTTCCCTTACCCGTTGGCGGTGCCGGCAGCGGCCCCGACCGGGACGGCGCGGGTTGCATCGCCATGTTCGGCGCGGCGTGCCAACTCCTCGTTCCGGGCATGGTGCCGGGCCAGCATCGGCTTCAGGACCAGCAGCGCACAGGCCGCGGCGGTCAGATCCATGGTGGCGGTGACGTACAGCACGGTCGCCCAGGTTCCGGTGGCTTCCATCAGCAGGTTGCCCAGCGGCACCAGCAGGGCGGCGACACCCTTGGCGCAGTACAGGACGCCGTAGATCTTGCCGGCATGCTTGGTGCCGAAGGTGTCGGCCGAGGTGGCGCTGAACAGGCTGTACACTTCGCCCCAGGCCAGGAAGACCATGCCGCTGAGGATCAGGAACATCATCGGGTCGTGGCCGAAGCGGCTCAGCATGATGATGCCGACGCCCTCCAGGGTGAAGGCGACGAACATGGTCGCCTCACGGCCGATGTGGTCGGAGATGAAGCCGAACAGCGGACGCGAGATGCCGTTCATCACGCGGTCCAGCATCAGGGCGAAGGGCAGAGCCGCCATGGTCAGGCCGAAGACGCTGACCGGTGCTTCCTTCACGCCCAGATCGTGGGCGATGACGCCCAGCTGGGCCACGGCCATCAGGCCGCCGGTGACGGTGCCGATGAACATCGCCCACATGACCCAGAACACCGGGGTGCGGACGGCTTCGCCGAGCGTGTAGTCGCGGCGGGTCTGCGCGACCTTGGTGGAGGCCTTGACCTGCTCCTTCTGCGGCATGCGCAGGAAAAGCGCGGCGCAGATGATGATGGCGCCCTGCACCAGGCCGAACCAGAAGAAGGCCGACTGATAGCCGCTGCTGTGGATCATCGCCGAGATCGGCAGGATGGTCAGGGCCGAACCGGCGCCGTAGCCGCCCGCCGTCAGGCCGACCGCCAGACCGCGCTTTTCCGGGAACCACTTCAGCGCGTTGTTGACGCAGGTGGCGTAGACGCAGCCGACGCCGATGCCGCCGATGGCCGAACCGACATACAGCATGGTGAGCGTGCCGGCATAGCTGTCGATGATCCAGGACAGGCCGGTGAAGAAGCCGCCGGCGGCGACGATCACCTTGGGGCCGTACTTGTCGATGAAGTAACCCTCGATCGGCGTCAGCCAAGTCTGCACGACGACGAAGATGGTGAAGGCGGTCTGGATCGATGCGCGCGTCCAGCCATGGGTCGCCTGGATTTCCGGGACGAACAGCGTCCAGGCATACTGGATGTTGGCCGCCGCCACCATGCAGACGATACCGACGACGATCTGCGTCCAGCGGACCGCATCGGTCACCGGCGCCGCGGATTCCGCCGCCGGTTGTGAATTCATATGAGCCATCGTGCCTCCCTTAAACTTGCCTGAGCCGGCGGCACGGCCCCTCTCCCGGGGACCGGCACGCCAATCACGATTGCGGAATGACCCGGACGGACCGCTCTTGCTGACGGTTCCTTTCCGGAACTCGGCGCGGATGCCGACAATCGCTCGGAGTTCGATTGTCCCGATTTAGGAATGCCAGATATGTAATCTGGTATGCCAAAACCGGGGACAAAAAAACACCGACGGACGGATCGACGCCGTAGGCATACAGTCTGATCAAGTAAAACTTACCTTACACACCACATCCGGCGAGCGGTCCACACCGGTTCTATTATCGGTTCACCCGATCGGTCGCGTGTTCTGTAAAAAGAAGCCGTGCCGGTACCTGCACGGCCCCCTCAAACGAGGGTGTGCAGTCTTAGGAGATAGATAGATGCCGCCGTTTCCATAGAGGAACCGCATCGGCGACACATAATGTTTTGCTCGGATTGTTTTGGAACTCAACAATCCGTTTCGTCTTTCCGCATGATGGAAAAACACGGGCGCCAGCCTTGGAACGCCAGGGATGCGTCCCCATCGGCGGGTGGGCGGGGTCGGCAAAAAATGGAACTCGGGGGGATCTAAGGGACTGACCCGCAACGCCAAGGGCAGGGCATGCGGGAACCGTCCATGCGGTCAGGCCGGGTGGCGGACCGTCAGGAAGGCGACGCGGGTGTCGCCATAGTGGCGCTCGTCGAGCGCCGAAAAACCGTCGGGAAGAGGCAGCGGGTCGCGGTCGGCGACCTCAACCACGGCGAGCGCGCCGTCGGCCAGCCAGCCGGCGCGCAGCAGACCCTCCAGCGCACGGGGCGCCAGCCCCTGGCCATAGGGCGGGTCGAGGAAGGCCAGCATGCAGGCACGGGGGGCCGGCGGCGGCTTGGCCGCATCGGCACGCAGAATCTGGGCGTTCGCCGTTTCGCGCAGAGCCTCGACATTGGCGCGCACGGCGTCGAGCGCCGGCCGGCCCATGTCGAGAAAGCCGCACCAGGAGGCACCGCGCGACAGGGCTTCCAGCCCCAAAGCACCGGTGCCGCAAAAGGCGTCGACGACCGCGGCGCCCTCGAACTCGGGCGCCCAGTCGGTGTGGGCCAGGATGTTGAAAATGGCTTGCCGGGTGCGGTCGGTGGTGGGGCGGGTATCGCGCCCGCCCGGTGCCACCAGACTGCGGCCGCGGTGCTTACCGCCGACGATCCGCACGCGGGCGCTCCGTCCGTCCGCCAGCCCCGCCGCCAGGACGGTCGCCGGACCTCTCGCCACCGGCCTTCGGCCCGCCCCGCGGCGCCGGACCGGCACCCTTCGGGCCAGCCCCCTTCGGACCGGTCGGCTTGGAGCCGCCCGGCTTGAAGCCGGGAGCCTTGCCGTCCCGCGGCCGGTCGTCGCGGGGCCGGTCGTCGCGAGCCCTGTCATCGCGTGAACGTGCGCCCTCGGACCGCGGGGCGTCGGACCGGGCGCCCTCCGGCTTGCCGGAACGGCCCGGCTTCGCCGAGCCACCGCCGAGCGACAGGGTGCCGCGGGTGGCCCCGCCGCGCCGCGCCGGCTTGGTCTCTTCGGTGCGGGCGGCTTCGGCCTCGTGCCGCTTGGTGGCGGACCGCGGCGCGCGCTTCGGCGCCGCCTTGGCATCGGCGTTCGCCGCCCCGCCTTTCGAGGGTGCGGCCTTCGGACCGGACTTCCCCGCCGCTTCGGCACGGGCCTTGGCGCGCTGCTTGGTGCCGGACTCGGTCGACTCCGCCCCTTCTGGCGTGCCGAAGAAGGGAGCGATCTGTTCGCGGACGACGCGCTTCGGCACCTCCTCGACGGCGCCCTCCTCCAGCTTGCCGAGCTGGAACGGACCATAGGCGACGCGGATCAGCCGGTTGACCTGGAGCCCCAGCGACTCCATCACCTTGCGGATCTCGCGGTTCTTGCCTTCCTTCAGGCTGACGGTCAGCCAGGCGTTGCGGCCCTGGATGCGGTCGAGCGCGGCCTCGATCGGGCCGTACTTCACGCCTTCGATGGTCGGCCCCTTCTCCAGCGCCGCCAGTTGCCTCTCGTCCACCTCGCCGAAGACGCGCACGCGGTAGCGGCGGGTCCAACCGGTGGCCGGCAGTTCCAGGAAGCGGGCCAGTTCGCCGTCGTTGGTCAGCAGCAGCAGTCCCTCGGTCGTCAGATCGAGACGGCCGATGGAGACCACGCGCGGAAGGTCGGGCGGCAGGCGGTCGAAGACGGTCTCGCGCCCCTTCTCGTCACGGGCGGTGGTGACCAGCCCCGACGGCTTGTGATAGCGCCACAGGCGGGCCGGCTCCGGCTCGGGAATGACCTTGCCGTCGACCTGCACGATGTCGCCGGGGCGCACCACGCAGGCCGGGCTGTCGAGCACGCGGCTGTTGACCGCGACGCGGCCCTCGGTGATCCAGCGTTCGGCGTCGCGGCGCGAGCATAGGCCGGCGCGCGCCAGTCGCTTGGCGATGCGTTCACCGCCATCATTGGCGGAATCGGATTTCTTGACAGTATCGGAGCGGTCCATGGCCGGACCATAGGGCCTGGACGCGCCGCCCGCAACACTGGTCCAGCGCCCCGGCACCGGAATCCGGTTGACGGGCTCGGCGGGCGGTTGGCACCCTGCCCGGCCATGCCCTCTCCCTCCTATATGGACCTCGCCTTCGCCGCTGCCGAGGCCGCCGCCGCGCGCGGCGAGGTGCCGGTCGGCGCCGTCGTCATCGATCCCGCAACGGGTGCCGTGCTCGCCGCCGCCGGCAACCGGACGGAGGAGCTGTGCGACCCGTCCGCCCATGCCGAACTGCTGGCGATCCGCGCCGCCTGTGCCGGGCGCGGCCAGCCCCGCCTGCCCGGCTGCGACCTGTACGTGACGCTGGAGCCCTGCGCGCTGTGCGCCGCGGCGATCAGCTTCGCCCGCATCCGGCGGGTCTATTACGGCGCCTACGATCCCAAGGGTGGCGCAGTCGACCACGGGCCGCGCTTCTTCACCCAACCGACCTGCCACCACGCGCCGGACGTCTACAGCGGAATCGGCGAGACCCGAGCCGGGAAACTGCTACGGGACTTCTTCAGGGAGCGCCGGTGAGCCGCCACCAACGGTTTGGCTCTCGGTGCGCGCATTATTGTTATCGACGCATCGGAACAGAATTTCTCAATAGCAAACGCATGCAAACACATTCACCCCACAGAAAATCTGGACGAAATTCCTCAGATCGCAGCAACCGTCGCATATAATAGGTGTAAACAAGATATGGTCTGTTAAGTGTTTGTTTAACGAATATATGCCCATGATGCGTCTGTCGCCTTCAGCCATCGGGAGTTAAAAAGAATGCTGTCGTTCCGCAAGCCCCAGGACAATCAGGCAGCCGAAGAGTTGGCTCTGCTGGGACGCCATGCGGGTGTCGGGTTGTGGGACGCCGTGATTCACAATGGCGATCCGATGCATGTGCAGAGCCGTTGGCACTGGTCGCCGGAATTCCGACGCCTCGTCGGTTTCGGCCACGACGACACGGCCGGCTTTCCCGACAAGGTCGGGTCCTGGGCAGACCGGCTGCACCCGGACGATGCCAAGCCGACCTTCGACAGCTTCATGGCCTGCCTGAACGACCGCAGCGGCCGCACCGGCTATGACGTGAATTACCGGCTGAAGGTGAAGGACGGCAGCTATCGCTGGTTCCGCGCCATCGGCGGCGTCGCCCGCGACAGCAGCGGCCTTGCCCTGCGCGCCTGCGGGTCGCTGATCGACATCGATGCCGAGCGCAACGAGTTGGAGCGGGCCAAGCTGCTCGACCGCCATGCCGGCGTCGGGCTTTGGGACGCGGTCTTCCACAACGCCGACCCGATGCATGCGCAGAGCCGCTGGCACTGGTCGCCGGAATTCCGCCGCCTCGCCGGTTTCGACCGCGACGACAAGATCGGCTTCCCCGACGGCGTCAATTCCTGGGCCGACCGGCTGCATCCGGACGATGCCAAGCGGACCTTCGACAGCTTCATGGCCTGCCTGAACGACCGCAGCGGCCGCACCGGCTACGACGTCGATTACCGGCTGAAGCTGAAGGACGGCACCTATCGCTGGTTCCGCGCCATCGGCGGCGTCGCCCGCGACGGCAACGGCCTGGCCTTGCGCGCCTGCGGATCGCTGATCGACATCCACGGCCAGAAGATGGCCGAACTGCGGCAGGCGGAACTGGACGGCGAACGCCGCAGCAGCATCGCCACCCTTGCCGAGTCTCTGGACCGCGAGGTCGGCACCGCCGCCGACCGCGCCACCGCCAACGCCCAGACCGTCGCCGCCGCGACGGAGGAGCTGTCGGCCTCGATCTCCGACATCAGCAACCGCGCCAACGAGGCGTCGGGCGCCTCGCTGAAGGCATCGGAGGAAGCGACCCGCACCAACGCCGCGGTGGAAGCCCTGGTCACCTCGGCCGAGCGCATCGGCGCCATCACCAAGCTGATCAACAGCATCGCCTCGCAGACCAACCTGCTGGCGCTGAACGCCACCATCGAAGCCGCCCGTGCCGGCGATGCGGGCCGCGGCTTCGCCGTGGTTGCCAACGAGGTGAAGTCGCTGGCCCAGCAGAGCGGCAGCGCCGCCGACGACATCGCCGCCCAGATCGCCTCGGTCCAACAGGAGGCGCTGCACGCGGTCGACGCCATCCGCCGCATCGGCACGATCGTCACCGACGTTCAGCA
Organism: Azospirillum sp. A29; assembly: GCF_042604625.1. NCBI lineage: Bacteria > Pseudomonadati > Pseudomonadota > Alphaproteobacteria > Rhodospirillales > Azospirillaceae > Azospirillum > Azospirillum sp. A29. Next base: position 2,698,688 of record NZ_CP170466.1, on the reverse strand, counting down.
GATCTCCACCACCATCGCCGCCGCCGTGTCGCAGCAGGAATCGGCGACCAAGGAGATAGCCCACAGCGTCACCCGCGTGGTCCGCGACATCGAAGTGGTGTCCCAGAACATCGCCTCCACGTCGGAGCGGCTGCGGGCGTAAAGGGAAAAGACCCTGAGGAAAAAGAAAAGGGGGCGCATCGCTGCGCCCCCTTTTCTTGTCCAGTAGCCGCCTTTACCGCCCCACCGCCCGCCAGCCGATGTCGCGGCGGCAGAAGCCGCCCGGCCAGTCCAGCGCATCCACCGCCTTGTAGGCCGCCGTCTGAGCCTCCGCCACCGTCGGTGCCAGCGCGGTCACGCCCAGCACCCGGCCGCCGACCGAAAGCACCCGGCCATCCTCGGCCCGCTTGGTGCCGGCATGGAACACCGTCACGCCATCCACCGCGCCGGCCTTGTCCAGCCCGCTGATCTCGGTGTTCTTGGCGTAATCGCCGGGATAGCCGTTGGCCGCCATCACCACGCACAGCGCGGTCCGGTCGTGCCAGCGCAGGTCGATGCTGTCCAGCACCCCGTCGGCCGCCGCGACCAGCGCCGCCAGCGCGTCGGACTTCAGCCGCATCATCAGCGTCTGGCATTCCGGGTCGCCGAAGCGGACGTTGAACTCCAGCGTCTTCGGCACCGGGCCGTCCGGCGTCTGCATGATCATCAGGCCGGCGAACAGCACGCCCTTGAACGGCTTGCCTTCCGCCGCCATGCCCTTGACCGTCGGCAGGATGATCTCGCGCATCACGCGGTCCTGCAAATCGGCGGTCAGAACCGGGGCCGGGGAATAGGCGCCCATGCCGCCGGTGTTCGGGCCGGTGTCGCCGTCGCCGACCGCCTTGTGGTCCTGGGCCGACGCCAGCGGCAATGCATTCTCGCCGTCGCACAGCGCGAAGAAGCTGACCTCTTCGCCGTCCAGGAACTCCTCGACCACCACCTCGGCACCGGCGGCGCCGAAACGGCCGCCGATCAGTGCGTCGTCGATGGCCTCGAAGGCTTCCTGCTCGGTGCGGGCGACGGTGACGCCCTTGCCGGCGGCCAGACCGTCGGCCTTCACCACGATGGGGGCGCCATGCCTGCGGACATAGGCCTTGGCGGCTTCGGGATCCTTGAAGCGCTCATAGAAGGCGGTGGGCACCCCGTATTTCGCCAGGATGTCCTTCATGAAGCCCTTGGAACCCTCAAGCTCCGCCGCCGCCGCACTCGGCCCGAAGGCCTTGACGCCCAGCGCGGTCAGCCTGTCCACCAGACCCAGCACCAGCGGGCCTTCCGGGCCGACGACGACGAAGTCGATGGCGTTGCCCTGGACGAAGCGCACCAGCGCGTCGACGTCCTCCGACCCGATTGCCACCAGCGTGGCGACGTCGGCGATGCCGGCATTGCCCGGCGCGCAATAGAGCGCATCGCACAGCGGCGAGTTGGCAATGGCCCAGCAGAGCGCGTGCTCACGACCGCCCGATCCGACGACGAGGACTTTCATGGGGGGCGCTCCTTCCGCCTTGTTGCGATCTGCGCGCCTTGTATCATGGCGGCGCCCCAACTCAAGAGCGCCATGACGTCCGAAAACGCACCCCAAACCTCCACGCCGCTGATTGCTCCGGAACCGCGCCCCGGCTCCAACCTTCCGGAATTCACCGTCGGCGACCTCGCCCGCCGGCTGAAGCGCAGCATCGAGGAGGAGTTCGGCTTCGTCCGCGTCCGCGGCGAGATCAGCCAGCCGAAGAAACACAGCTCCGGCCACTGCTACATGCGCCTGAAGGACGACACCGCGGTGATCGAGGCGGTGTGCTGGCGCGGCACCATGGCGAAGCTGGCCGTCCGGCCGGAGGAAGGGCTGGAGGTCATCGTCACCGGGCGCATGACGACCTATCCCGGCCGCTCGCAGTACCAGCTGATCGTCGAGTCGATGGAACTCGCCGGCGAAGGCGCGCTCCTGAAGATGCTGGAGGAGCGCAAGCGCCGGCTGGCGGCGGAGGGGCTGTTCGATCCCGCCCGCAAGAAGCGCATCCCCTTCCTGCCCGACGTGATCGGCGTCGTCACCTCTCCCACCGGCGCTGTCATCCGCGACATCCTGCACCGGCTGAACGACCGCTTTCCCCGCCATGTCCTGCTGTGGCCGGTCGCTGTCCAGGGCGAGCGCGCCGCCGCCGAGGTGACGGCGGCCATCGAGGGCTTCAACCGCATCCAGCCGGGTGGGCGCGTTCCCCGGCCCGACCTGATCATCGTCGCGCGCGGCGGCGGTTCGCTGGAAGACCTGATGGCCTTCAACGAGGAGAATGTCGTTCGTGCCGCCGCGGCCAGCGCCATCCCGCTGATCTCCGCCGTCGGCCACGAGACCGACACCACGCTGATCGACTTCGCGTCGGACCTGCGGGCGCCCACCCCGACCGCCGCCGCCGAGATGGCGGTGCCGGTGCGCGGCGAGTTGCTGGCCCAGATCCTCGACGACGAGCGCCGGCTGCTCGCCTGCGCCTCCCGCGCGGTGGAGGACCGCCGCAACCGGGTGGAGGGGCTGGCCCGCGGCCTCGGCGATCCCCGCGCCCTGCTGGAAGGCCATGCCCAGCGGCTGGACGACCGGGCGGAGCGGCTGAACCTCGCGGCGTCCGCCCTGCTGGAGCGCCGCCGCACCCGCGTCGGCGAGCTGGCTGCCAAGCTGCGCCATCCGCGCGAGAAGCTGGCCCAGGCCGAGCAGAAGCTGGCGTCGGAAAGCCGCGCCCTCGATTCAGGCCTGCGTCATGCGGTGACCACCGCCGGCGGGCGGTTCGACCGGATTGCCGGCCGGCTGTCGCTGACCCCGGCGCGTGTGAAGCTGGCCGACGGCGAACGCCGCATCGCCGACCTGACGCCGCGCCTCGACCGCAGCTATGCCAAGGGGGTTGCCGACAAGGCGACGTCTCTGGCGTCGCTCGGCCAATTGCTGGAAAGCTACAGCTACAAGGGCGTGCTGGCCCGTGGCTTCGCCCTGGTCGAGGACCGCGACGGCCGCCCGGTGACCCGCGCCGATCAGGCGACGCCGGGTCTCGCCGTCAACATCGTCTTCGCCGACGATGCCAAGGTTGCAGCAACCGTCGATGGCGGCACGCCCAAGGTGGAAATGAAGCCCGAGGCGCAGGTGGAACCCAAGCCGGAGAAGAAGCCGGCGCCGCGCAAGCCGCGGCCGGTGCCGGTACAGGGCAGCCTGTTCTGAGACCGGGCGGCCAGGGCGGGCCGGGAGCGGAGTCCGCTATCCGCCGGCCAGTTCGTCGAGCCGTTGCCGTGCAAGGCGCAGCGGCACGCTCCAGTCCTTCGGCGCCTGTTGGCGGCATAGTGTGACGGTCGGATACCAGGGGGTGTCCGTCCGGTCGCGCAGCCAGCGCCATTCGGCGGCATAGGGCAGCAATGCACAGGTCGGGCGCCCCAGCGCCCCGGCCAGATGCACGGTGACATTGTCGATGCAGACCACAAGGTCGACGGCGGCGACCGCCGCGGCCAACCCGTCCAGATCGCCCCAGGGATCGAGGCCGGGCAGCCCGCCGATGTCGATGCCCTCCGCCGTCAAGGCGGCGATCTCCTGCGTCCAGTCGCCATATTGCAGCACCACGAGGCGGACGCCGGGCCGGTGGAGCGCATGCGCCAACACGTGCAGCGGGATGTTGCGGCTGCGTCCATGCTTGGGATTGGTGGTGTGCCAGGCGATGCCGACTGCCAGCGTGCCGGCCGGAATCGTCGCGCGAAAACCCGAAACCCTCACCGGATCGGCCAGCAGATAGGGCGCAGCGGAGCGCGGGGCGCCCCCGGCGTCCCCCAGCAGGCGCGGCAGGCTGCCCGCCGGGATTTGCGCGGCAATCGGGGCACGATCCGGGTCGGCCGCCTCGGTCCGCGTCAGGCTTGGATCGGGGGGCCAGTCACGCGCGACCACCTCCACGTCCGGCAGCGAGCGCGCGAACAGCGGAACCAGCCGCGGCTCGCATTCCAACACACAGCCGACACCCGCCCGGACCAGCAGCGGCAGCAGGCTGGCGAACTGGATTTCATCGCCGATCCCCTGCTCGCCCCAGACCAGCAGACGGTTCCCACCCAACGGCCCGCCCGTCCAGGCCGGTTGCGGGAATCGGCCGGCGACCAATAGCCAGGGCGGCACGGTCCAGCGGTCTTCCCAGGCCGCCCACCCCTCTTCGAAGCGGCCGAGGGTCAGCAGGGCCAGGGCGCGGAGCAGCCGGGATTCCCCCAGGTCGGGAGCGAGCGCCGGCACCGCCTGCATATTCGCCAAGGCTTCCTCCGGATGGCCCGCGAGCAGCAGCGCGTCACCCAGATTGCTGCGGATGCCGATCTCGTCCGGCCGCAACGCCGCCGCCCGGCGCTGGCCGGTCAGCGCGGTTTCCAGATCGTCCTGCCCCTTCAGGACATTCGAACGGTTGTTCCACAGCTCCGCTGCCGACGGATCGACCGCAAGGCCGGACTCGTAGGCCCGGCGCGCCTCTGTCAATCGTCCGGCCTCCTTGTGCAGCCTGCCCAGCCCGTTCCAGATGCCGTGATGCAGCGGGTCGAGGATCAGGGCACGCCGGAGCGTCCGTGCCGCCTCGCCGTCGGGAGCCTGCCGGCCCACCTGCAGGAGATACTCCCCCAGCAGCCGCAGCATCTCGGCGGCATCGGGGGCCAGCAGCAGGGCGATGCGGCGCTCCGCCGCCGCACCCTGCCGATCGTCGGCCAGCGCCACCGCAAGGTTGCAGCGCAGCTCGATGGCCAGCGGTTGCAGGCAGACCGCAGCACGGAGTGCCTGCGCGGCCTCGCCGGGGCGGCCCGCCTTCAAGGACCGCATCGCAAAATCGTTGAGCTGGACGATCCGGGTGGGGTCGAGGGTGGCGGCGCGGACCATCGGGTCGATGGCCTCGCCGGACCGGCCCAGCGCCTCCAGCAGGCCGCCGAGATTGGTATGGAAATCCGGCTGTGTCCCATCTCCGGCGATTGCCTGCCGGATCAGGCCGCAGCCCTCCTCCAGCCTGCCGCTCTGCCCCAGCAGGATGCCGCGCAGGTGGAGCGTCATGACATGGTCGGGAACCACGTCCAGAATCTGGCGATAGATGGCATCCGCCTCGTCGAAACGCCGCTCCTGGTGAAGGTCGAAGGCGATGAGCAGAGCTTCCTGGATCGTCGCCATGACCGTTCCGTCCTTCCCTAAATCCGCGCCCTTTTCCGCGAAACCGGTCCGTAGACCGTCACACCGCGCCGGCAAAGCTCCAGCGCAGGGTCTCGCCGCTGCGGAAGGGCAGCACGGCGTCGCCCTCGCTGACCAGGATCAGGTCGGGGGCGACCGACGGACGGCGCTCCAGCGCCACCCGCTCCTCGCTGACCGGCAGGTTGTAGAAGCGCGGGCCGTTCAGGCTGGCGAAGGCCTCCAGCCTGTCGAGCGCGCCGGCCTCGTCGAACGCCTCGGCATAGAGTTCCAGCGCGTTGGCCGCGGTGAAGCAGCCGGCGCAGCCGCAGGCCGCTTCCTTGGCCGTTACCGTATGCGGGGCCGTGTCGGTGCCGAGGAAGAACGGCCCCTCGCCGCTCGTCGCCGCCTCGACCAGCGCCACCCTGTGAGTCTCGCGCTTGGCGATCGGCAGGCAGTAGAGGTGCGGGCGGATGCCGCCCTGGAAGATATGGCTGCGGTTGATCAGCAGATGATGCGCGGTGATGGTGGCGCCGATCCGGCCGCTGGCGGCATGGGCCCGCACGAACTGTACGGCATCGGCCGTCGTCACATGCTCCAGCACGACGCGCAGGGTCGGGTGGCGCTCCAGCAGCGGGGCCAGGATGCTGTCGATGAACACCGCCTCGCGGTCGAAGATGTCGACCGACTGGTCGGTCACCTCGCCATGGATCAGCAACGGCATGCCGATTTCCGCCATGCGCTCCAGCACCGGGGCGATGCGGGCGATGTCGGTGACGCCATGGGCGCTGTTGGTGGTGGCGTTGGCGGGATAGAGCTTGGCGGCGGCGAAAACCCCGTCCTTGAAGCCCTGGGCCAGATCGCCGGCGTCGGTGCCATCGGTCAGGTAGGCGGTCATCAGCGGGGTGAAGGCGACGCCGTCCGGCAGGGCCGCCAGGATGCGCTCGCGGTAGGCCACGGCATCGGCGGCCGCCGCAACCGGCGGCTTCAGGTTCGGCATGACGATGGCGCGGCCGAACTGGCGGGCGGTGAAGGGCAGAACCGCCTTCAGCATGGCCCCGTCGCGCAGGTGGACATGCCAGTCGTCGGGACGGCGGATGACAAGACGGTCGTTCGGCATGGATCGGGTCCCGGCGCTGGTGTCGAGGGGCGGTGAGCTTGGACGACGTTCTATCGCCATCGCCGCGGCATCTCAACAGAGGCGGTCCCCAAAGCTGGAAACGCAGACTGGAAACATGAGGCGAAGTCGGCAGCCCCCCGCCGGCCGGCGTTGGCGGGGGGCTGACCGTCCTGGCCCGGACCTTACTGGCCCGAAACTTTACTGGATGGTGGTCGAGGTCTTCAGGCCGAGGATGCCGTCGATCTTCGCGGCCTGCTCCGCGGTCACCGGCTTGCCGCCGATGCCGGCGAGCTGCTGCCGGGCGTCGGCAACCGCCTTGTCGCGGGCGGCGCTGTCCTTCAGCGCATGGGCGGCCAGCATCTGCTCGTGGTACTTGCCGAGCTGGACGGTCAGCTGGTCGGTCGGCTTGGCGCCCAGTTCCTTGGCGACGGCGTCGGCCTGGGTCTTGGTCACCTCGGCCTTCGGGGTGGCCGCGACCTGCTCATGCTTGGTCTTGCCCGGTTCGGTCTTGCCGGCATCCGCCTTGGTGGCGTCGGCCTTCGGTGCCTCGGTCTTGGTGGCTTCGGTCTTGGTGGCCTCGCTCTTGGTGACAGCCTTCTGATCGGCCTTCTGGTCGAGCTTCGGAGCCGTCGTGGTGGAGTCGGTCGTCGCGGCGGGGGCCGGCGTTGCCGGAGCGGCCGGCGCGACCGTTGCCGCACCCGCACTCAGCACGGGGGCCGTCGCCATCAGGGCGACAAACGCAAAGGTCGAAACGGACGAGCGGATACGCGACCCAAAGACGGTGCCGGACATTTTGTTTCTCCATTTCGGTGAGCGATCCTCGTTACGGGATCGTGCTTAGATGAACGCCGCCCCGCTGCCGTTCATTCCACGCCCTTCCAAAAAATTTTCGAGGAGCCTGAAAATTTTTCCGGCGCCCTTTTTGGCCGCAGGTGACGGGCCCGGCGAAAGGGGCTAGAAAACCCACGCTTTTCCTATCCAAGCGCGGACCTTCTCCGATGAGCCTGATCACGCCCCGTACCCCGCCCGGAACGATGGAGCTGCTGCCGCGCCAGCAGGTGGCCTTCCAGCGCATGCTGGACACCATCCGCCGCGGCTATGAGCGGTTCGGCTTCGTCCCCGTCGAAACCCCGGTGTTCGAGACGGTCGACACGCTGCTGACCAAGTCGGGCGGCGAGACGGAGAAGCAGGTCTATTTCGTCCAGTCGACCGGCGCGATCCAGCAGGGCAACAAGCCGGAACTGGCGCTGCGCTTCGACCTGACCGTGCCGCTCGCCCGCTATGTGGCGGAGCATGAGCGCGACCTCGCCTTCCCCTTCCGCCGCTACCAGATCCAGCGGGTCTACCGCGGCGAGCGGGCGCAGCGCGGGCGCTTCCGTGAATTCTACCAGTGCGACATCGACGTGATCGGCAAGGACAGCCTGTCCGCCCATTACGACGCCGAGATCCCGGCGGTGATCCACCATGTCTTCACCGAGCTGAACTTCGGCGGCTTCACCATCAACGTGAACAACCGCAAGATCCTGCTGGGCCTGCTCGACGGTCTGGGCGTCGCCGACGCCGACACCCGCGTCCTGGTTCTGCGCGAGATCGACAAGCTGGACAAGATCGGCCAGGACAAGGTCCGCGCGAGCCTGCTGGGCCTCGGCGTGACCGAGCATGCCGCCGACACCATCCTGTCGCTGATCGCCATGAAGGGCACCAACGCCGAGACGCTGGCCGCACTCGGCGCGCTCGACATCGAGACCGCCATCTTCCGCGAAGGCGTGGGCGAGCTGACCACCGTCATCGAGGGGCTGAAGGCCTTTCAGGTGCCGGAGGGCACTGTGCGCATCAACCTCGCCATCGCGCGCGGCCTCGATTACTACACCGGCACCGTCTACGAGACCTTCCTGAACGACCATCCCGGCATCGGCTCGGTCTGCTCCGGCGGTCGCTACGAGAACCTCGCCAGCCACTACACCAAGTCGAAGCTGCCGGGCGTCGGCATCTCCATCGGGGCCACCCGCCTGTTCTACCAGCTGATGGAGGCCGGCATCATCAAGGACGCCACCCCCACCGCCCAGGTGCTGGTGACGCAGATGGACCCGGCCCTGTCGGCCGATTATTTCCGCATGGCCAGCGAGCTGCGCGCAGCCGGCATCAACACGGAAATCCAGCTGGACGGCGGCAAGATCGCCAAGCAGATGAAGTATGCCGACCGCGCCGGCATCCCCGTCGTCCTGCTGATGGGCTCCGACGAGAAGGCCCGCGGCACCGCGACCCTAAAGCATCTGGTCAAGGGCGAGCAGGTCGAGGTTCCGCTGACGGAACTGGCCGCCCGCGCGAAGACGCTGCTGGAGGGGTAGGAGGCACCCCCTTAAACCCCCGTTAACCATAATTCGCCTATCGTTCCGACCTACACCGGCCGGGTGGGTCGGGCGACAGGGGGTGCGCATCCGAGATGGCAAAGCGGTGGATGCAGGTTGGGCGCTGGGCACGGTGGGCAGCGGTCGCGGCAACGCTGGCGACCACACTGGCCGCTGCCAGCTATGCCGGCTGGCAGGAGATGCAGACCTCGCGCCTCCAGGCCCGGCTGCTCTCCGGCGTCGCCCGGTCGATGACCGTCAGCTTGCGCGAAGGCCCCAATCCGCAGGCACGCCATCCCAAGCATGGGCCGTACAATGAGCGGCTCGGCTACACCGCCCTGCCCGGCCAGCTCGACGCGCTGACCCATGACGTCTACGCAATCGAGCGGCAGGCGGTGCTGTCGCCGGCGCTCGACCGCTTCATGGCCGGCGGCGGCTTTCCGATCTACCGCGAGAAGACGCAGGCCGGGCTGACCCTGCTCGACCGCAACGGTGCGGTCATGTATTCGGCGCGCTATCCCGAACGGGTGTTCGATGGTTTCGACGATGTGCCGAAGCTGGTCGCCGACACGCTGCTGTTCATCGAGAATCGCGAACTTCTGGACGAGGACCAGCCGCGCCGCAACCCGGCGGTGGAGTGGGACCGCTTCGGCGCTGCCGTCGCCATGCTGCCGCTCCAGATGATCCGGCCGGGCCAGCGCTCCCCCGGCGGCTCGACGCTCGCCACCCAGATCGAGAAATACCGCCATTCGCCCGACGGCCAGACCGTCGGCAGCGTGGAGAAGCTGCGCCAGATGACCTCGGCCAGCGTCCGCGCCTACAGCGACGGCGAGGACACGACCCAGGCCCGCCGCCGCATCCTGGTCGATTACCTGAACTCCACCCCGCTGACCGCACGCTCGGGCTTCGGCGAGGTGAACGGGCTGGGCGACGGGCTGTGGGCCTGGTTCGGCACCGACCTCACCATCGCCAAGCGCGTCCTCAGCGACCCCGCAGGCGACCCGCGCACCCTGAAGCTGAAGGCTCTGGCCTACAAGCAGGTGCTGGCCCTGCTGCTGGCCCAGCGCCGACCCTCCCATTACCTGATCCAGGACCGCGCCTCCCTCGACCGGCTGGCCGACGCCCATCTGCGCGCGCTGGCCCAGGCCGGAACGATCGATCCCGCCCTGCGCGATGCCGCCCTGTCCATCCCACTGGCCTTCCGCGAGGAGGCGCCGACCAGCCCCGCCACCTCCTATGTCGAGCAGAAGGCGACCAACGCCATCCGCGCCCGCCTGCTCGGCATGCTCGGCGTCTCCAACCTCTATGCGCTCGACCGGCTCGACCTGACGGCGCAATCCACCCTGGACGCCGAAACCCAGGCCCGCGTGGTGGAGGTGCTGGGCCGGCTGAACGACCCCGACTATGCCCGCTCGCTCGGGCTGACCGGCGAGCGGCTGCTCGACGCCCGCAACAACGACCTGTCGAAGCTGGTCTATTCGATCACCCTCTACGAGCGCGGCCCCGAGGCCAACTACCTGCGCGTCCAGGCCGACAACCTCGACCAGCCGCTGGACATCAACGACGGGGCGAAGCTGGACCTCGGCTCCACCGCCAAGCTGCGCACGCTGGCGACATATCTGCAGATCGTAGCGGAACTGCACAGCCGTTACGCCCATCTGCCGAAGGAGTTGCTGGGAGATGTCGAGGACGAGGCGTCCGACAATCTGACCCGCTGGGCGACCTCCTGGCTTGCCGCGGCGCCCGACCGCCGGCTGCCCGCCATGCTGGATGCGGCGATGGAGCGGCGCTATTCCGCCAGCCCCGGCGAGGTCTTCTTCACCGGCGGCGGCCAGCACAGCTTCGTCAACTTCAACAAGGACGACAACGGCCGCATCCTGACCGTGCAGGAGGCGCTGCGGAACAGCGTCAACCTGCCCTTCATCCGGCTGATGCGCGACGTCGTCCAGTTCTACATGGACGAGGGAGCCGACGACGGCGCCGACATCCTGCGCACCCCCGACCATCCCGCCCGTCAGGCCTATCTCGCCCGCTTCGCCGACCGCGAGGGCACGGACTTCCTCAACCGCTTCTACAACGATTACCGCAAGCGCAGCCCGGACGAGGCGCTGGCCCGGCTGGCGACCCGCTCGCGCCCCGTGCCCCACCGGCTGGCGGTGATCTTCCGCAGCGTGCGGCCCAAGGCCGGGCTGGCGGAGTTCTCCAGCTTCCTGCGCGGCCGGCTGCCGGGAAAGGCGCTGTCCGACACCGAGCTGTCGGCGCTCTATTCCAAATACGGGCCGGACCGCTTCCCGCTGAACGATCTGGGATATCTCGCCCGCGTCCATCCGCTGGAGCTGTGGCTGGTCGCCTATCTCCAGCAGCATCCCGACGCCAAGCGGGCCGAGGTGCTGGCCGCCAGCGCCGACGAACGCCAGGAGAGCTATCGCTGGCTGTTCAAGAAGGGCATGGCCGCCCAGAACACCCGCATCCGCATCGGGCTGGAGGAGGAGGCGTTCCAGCGCATCACCGCCCAGTGGCGCAGCGTCGGCTATCCGTTCGAAACGCTGGTGCCGTCGCTGGCGACCGCCATCGGCAGTTCGGCCGACCGCCCGGCGGCATTGGCGGAGCTGATGGGGCTGATCCTGAACGACGGGGTGCGCCAGCCGACGGTGAAGATCCGCTCGCTGCATTTCGCCGCCGGCACGCCCTATGAGGCAAAGCTCGGGCTGGGGCCCTTGCAGGGCGAACGCGTGCTGCGGCCGGAGGTCTGCGCCGTTCTGCGCCGCGCCCTGATGGACGTGGCGCAGAACGGCACCGCCAAGCGCATCTGGGGCTCCTTCAAGGACCCCACCGGCGCACCGATCCCGATGGGTGGCAAGACCGGCACCGGCGACCACCGGCTGGATCGCTGGGGACCGGGCGGCGTGCTGATCGAATCGAAGGCGGTCAACCGCACCGCCACCTTCGTCTTCTACATCGGCGACCGCTTCTTCGGCACCATGACCGCCTTCGTCCATGGGCCGGAGGCTGACAATTACCGCTTCACCAGCGCCCTGCCCGCCCAGCTGCTGAAAAGCCTCGCCCCGGCGCTCCAGCCGCTGATCGACCAGGGCACCACTCGCACCGCCGACACGCGCCCGACCCCGACCGGGCTGTGAAGCAGCCCCCGAACGGTTGCAATCCAAGAAGTATCTTCCGTAAAAATATATACAGTCCGCAGACAACAGTCTTTCGCATGCCTCGCGGCGGGACCTGCGCTCAACCGTAGAAGTCCTGCCCGTACGCCCCGCCGAAGTGCGGTCTGTGGTTCGGATCCCGCTTACGGAGGCCCCCGCCAATGGCGCCACGGTTACCGCTGCACGCCCACCACATGGGCCTGGCCCCGGTCGAGTCCCCCGATCTGTCCGCCGCGCGCAGCCTTCCGGGCGGCCCCGGCACTCCGATGGATCACCGGCTCCAGCTCCGCATCGTCAACCGCGACAGCCACGGCCGCAGCCATGCCCGCTCCGCACAGGACAGCATGGCCGCAGCACCGGCAGCGGCCGAAGAGGTGCCGGTCATCGCCCGTGTCACCTCGCCGGACGACTGGGCGGCCCTTCCAGGCGTGAAATCCGCCAGCACAATCGGCAAGGCGGCCGACGGGTCGTGGATCGTCACCGGCCGCCTGCATGCCGATCAGGTCGAGGCGGTTCACGCCCACGCCGTGGTACTCAGCCTGAAGGCGGCGCAGCCGACCCACTCCGCGCTGAACGCCACCATTTCCGAGATGGGGCTGGGCACCCTCGCGGTGCCGGGATTGCCCGAACCCGCGATACCGGGCCTGCTGCCGCCCTGGGTCCAGCATGCGCACCGGGATGGCGAGGGCGTCATCGTCGGCGTGGTCGATTTCGGCTGCGACTACATGCACCGGAACTTCCGGCAGGCCGATGGGCGCACGCGCCTGCTGGCGGTGTGGGACCAGTCCGGGACGCCCAATTCGCCCTTCCCCTACGGCGCTCTCTATACGCCCGAGCAGATCGACGCGGCGCTCGCCACCGACGATCCTTACGACGCCCTCGGCTACGCTCCGCCCAAGGACGATCCCGGCAAGCCGCAGGAGAATGGCACCCACGGCACCCATGTCATGGACATCGCCGCGGGCAACGGGCTGGGATCGAAGAAGCCGGGCGTGGCGCCGAAAGCGTCGCTGATCTTCGTCGATGCCAAGCTCCCCACCCCGGTCAACTCGCCCGACCAGCTGAACCACACGCTGGGCAGCACCGTCCAGCTGCTGGAGGCGGTCAACTATATCTTCAACGCCGCCGGCAACCGCCCTTGCGTGGTCAATCTCAGCCTGGGCACCAACGGCGGCCCGCATGACGGCACGTCCCTGGTCGAACAGGGGCTGGACGCCATGGTCAACGCGGCTCCCTACCGGGCCGTGGTGATCGCCGCCGGCAATTCCCAGCAGAGCGGAACCCACACCAGAGGAACCGTCCCGGCCGGCGGCGAGTGTTCCATCGGCTTGGGCATCCCCACGCTCGGCATCGCCGGCTTCGAGACCACCTCTGCCGGCGGCGAGGTGGAGCTGTGGTATCCCGGCCGGCGGCGCCTGTCGGTGACGCTGGTCGCCCCCGACGGCACCGAGATCGGCCCGGTCGGTCCGAACGGGTCGCTTCCCTACGGCCTTCCCGGCAAACCGCCGGCCATCTTCATCGTCAACCGGCTGGACGACCCCAACAACCACGACAACGTGATCGGCATCTGGGTCGCCATGGGGGCGCCGAAGGGCGAATGGACCATCCGGCTCCGGGCGCTGGACGACGGCCCCGTCGATTATCACGCCTGGATCGAGCGGTTCGATGCCGGTCAGGCGCAGTTCCTCCAGCCGGTCGCCTCCCACATGCTGGGCTCGATCTCCACCGGCCATTCGACGATCATCGTCGGGTCGCACGATGCCCACTCCACCGGCACGCCCATCTCCTTCTTTTCCAGCGCCGGCCCGACCCGCGACGGACGGCAGAAGCCGGACCTCTCCGCCCCCGGACACCGCGTCAAGGCGGCATGGTCGCGGACGGTGACCGGCGTGGTCGAGAAGTATGGAACCAGCATGGCCGCCCCGGCGGTGACCGGATTGATCGCGCTGATCTATGCCCGGTCCATCCGCAAGGGCCTGCCGATGGACAATGCGGCGCTGCGCGAGCGCCTGATCCGCATGGTCCGCCGCGATCCGCCCGATGGAGCGGACTGGGACCCGCAGCACGGTCACGGACGGGCGTCGGCCGCCGCCATCCTGGAGGAACTGGACCACGACTCCGCCCGCAACCCGGACTTCGACGAGTGGCAAGCAGCCCAGGGCCAGGGCCGGGTCCAAGGGTGAACTGGCAAGGTGAGCCGGCAAGCCGCAACCGCCGTGCCCTTGCCCTGACGGGAGGTGGGGCTCATCATCGCTGAGACGCGGAGGGCGGTTCCGCTCCCGTCCCCTCTGCTCTCTTCCTATGGATGGCCGGCATGCCGATTGACCTCGCCTCGCTCAGGAAGCTGGAAAGCCCATCCCCGTCGATGCTGGCCCAGCCGCTGGACGACGCCCAGCGCGTCGCGGTGATCGTCCGCCTGCATGCGAACGCCGCCGCACCCGACTGCCTCTCCAGCGGCAGGCCGATAGCCCCGGGCATCGTCACCGCCGAGATCGCCGCGGCCGACCTCGCCGGGCTGGAGGCCGATCCGGCCGTGCGCTCCATCGCCCTGTCGCGCCCGCTCCAGCCGTCTTGACGCCAGCCTTCTTGACGATAATTTCACCCGCTCCGCCCCGCCGTGGCAGACTGCCGGCAACGGTTGGGACGGGTGTGAGGATGGAACAGTGAACAGCCAGCGGCGCGATGTTTCAAATGTTCCATTCCGCGCGGACCTTGACGTGCTTCGCCATTTGCCGTATGCACGCCGCGCACGCGTCGGCACCCCTGGAGGCCGGCGCCCTTTTCGTTTTGGAGCATCGTCATGACCAAGATCATTCCGCTCGGCGCTGAGACGCGCGAACGGGCCGGCAAGGGGACCGCCCGCCAGACCCGCCGTGACGGCCGTATTCCGGCCGTCATCTACGGTGGTAAGCAGGCTCCTGTCACCATTTCGCTCGAGAAGTTCGAGTTCACCCGCGTCCTGCATCAGCCGGGCTTCTTCACGCACCTGTTCGACGTCACCGTCGACGGCTCTGCCCACCGCGTCCTGCCGCGCGACGTGCAGTTCCACCCGGTGACCGACGTCCCGCTGCATGTCGACTTCCTGCGCGTTTCGTCCGACACCCGCATCAACGTGCAGGTTCCGGTCGAGTTCGCCGACCAGGACAAGTCGGCCGGCCTGAAGCGCGGCGGTGTGCTGAACATCGTCCGTCACGAGCTGGAGCTGAGCTGCCCGGCCGACAGCATCCCTGAGCACATCACCATCTCGTGCGAAGGCTTCGATGTCGGCGACTCGATCCACATTTCCTCGGTCAAGCTGCCGGAGGGTGTGACCTCGACGATCACCGACCGCGATTTCACCATCGCGACCATCGTTGCGCCGTCGGGCCTGAAGTCGGAAGAGGGCGCCGCTGCCTGATCGGGAGCGTCCGTTCTTCGAAGATGGTTACGGTGGGGGGCTTCGGCCCCCCACTTCGTTTGTGGAGCCTGGGTTTCGAATAAAGGGTGAGGGACATGCTGCTTCTGGTCGGATTGGGCAACCCCGGCAACGAGTATGCCCGCAACCGCCACAACATCGGCTTCATGGCGGTGGAGACCATCGCCCAGCGCCACCGCTTCACCCCGTGGAAGAAGCGGTTCCAGGGCCAGACCGCCGAGGGCACTGTCGCCGGCGACAAGGTGCTGGCGCTGGAGCCCGCCACTTTCATGAACCTGTCCGGCCAGTCGGTGGTGGCCGCCCTCCAGTTCTACAAGCTGAAGCCCGAGAACGTCGTCGTCATCCATGACGAGTTGGACCTGCCTCCCGGTAAGATCCGGGTGAAGAAGGGCGGCGGCCATGGCGGCCACAACGGCCTGCGCTCCATCGACGCGCATATCGGCAAGGACTACTGGCGCATCCGGCTCGGCATCGGCCATCCCGGCAACAAGGATCTGGTCAGCGGCTATGTGCTGCACGACTTCGCCAAGGCCGACCAGAGCTGGATCGACCCGCTGCTGGATGCCGTGTCCGACAACCTGCCGCTGATCGTCGATGGGCAGCCGGAGCTGTTCATGAACAAGGTGACGGTGGCGACCCAGGGCAAATAGTCCCCTGCCGGGCCTTGCCGGTTCCCGCCTTCCCCCACTTCGCGTTTGCGCTTTGGTCCCCATCGTAGGATAAAGCGCGTCAATTCCAGCATTTCCGACGGCGAGCACCCAACCATGGGCTTCAATTGCGGCATCGTCGGCCTGCCGAACGTCGGCAAGTCGACCCTTTTCAACGCCCTGACCGCCACCCAGGCGGCAGAGGCGGCGAATTTCCCCTTCTGCACCAAGGAGCCGAACGTCGGCCGCGTCAGCGTGCCCGACCCGCGGCAGGACAAGCTGGCCGAGATCGCCAAGTCGCAGAAGGTCGTCCCGACCCAGTTGGAGTTCGTGGACATCGCCGGCCTGATCCGCGGGGCGTCGAAGGGTGAAGGGCTGGGCAACCAGTTCCTCGCCAACATCCGCGAGGTGGATGCCATCGTCCATGTGCTGCGCTGCTTCGAGGACGACGACATCACCCATGTCGAGGGCAATGTCGATCCGCTGCGCGATGCCGAGGTGGTCGAGACCGAGCTGATGCTCGCCGACATGGAAAGTCTTGAGCGCCAGCTGACCAGCCTGCAGAAGAAGGCGAAGGGCGGCGACAAGGACAGCAAGATCAAGGCCGACCTGATGGAGCGCGCCCTGAAGGTGCTGCAGGACGGCAAGCCCGCCCGCGTGGTCGAGGTGTCCGAGGAAGAGAAGCCGGTGTTCAAGCAGTTCATGCTGCTGACGTCGAAGCCGGTGCTCTATGTCTGCAATGTCGAAGAGGCGTCGGCCGCCACCGGCAACAGCTTCTCGGCCAAGGTCGCCGAGAAGGCCAAGGCCGAGAATGCCGAGGTCGTCGTCATCTCCGCCGCCATCGAGTCCGAGGTCGCCCAGCTGTCCGACCCGGCCGAGAAGGCCGAATTCCTTGAGTCGATGGGGCTGGAGGAAACCGGCCTGAACAAGCTGATCCGCGCCGGCTTCAAGCTCTTGGACCTGATCACCTTCTTCACCGTCGGTCCGAAGGAGACGCGGGCCTGGACCGTGCGCCGCCACGCCAAGGCCCCGGAAGCCGCCGGCGTCATCCACACCGATTTCGAACGCGGCTTCATCCGCGCCGAAACCATCGACTACACCAGCTACGTCACCCTCGGTGGCGAGCAGGGAGCGAAGGACGCCGGCAAGATGCGCCAGGAAGGCAAGGAATATGTCGTCCAGGACGGCGACATATTCCACTTCCGCTTCAACGTCTGAAGCATGCCGACCGGGGGAACAGGGGCTTCATGGCCCCCTTCCCCCTACGCTGTCACCCAACTGTCATATTGTCGTAACAATCCGCGCACCCTACCCTTCAGTTAGGGGTGCCGCCTGACCGCATCCCCGATCCGACAGAGGGGGTGCGATGCAGGCGACACGGGTGCTGCTGGAACTCGCCGGAAATGTCGTGCTGCTCCTGTGGGGGCTGCACATGGTGCAGAGCGGGCTGACCCGCGCGCTGGGCGGCGACCTGCGCCGCATCCTCGGGGCCGGTCTGCGCAACCGCTGGACCGCCTTCCTGTCCGGCATGGGCATCACCATGCTGCTGCAAAGCAGCACCGCCACCGGACTGATGGCGACCGGCTTCACCGCCACCGGGCTGGTGTCGCTGATGCCGGCGCTGGCGGTGATGCTGGGGGCCAATGTCGGCTCCACCCTGATCGTCCAGATCCTCGCCTTCGACGTCGCCCATGTGGCGCCGGTCCTGCTGCTGGGCGGCTTCATCGCCTTCCGCCGCGGGGCGCGGACGCGCAGCCGTGATCTGGGGCGGGTCGCCATCGGGCTGGGCCTGATGCTGCTGTCGCTGCACCTGCTGCTGGCGACCATCGCCCCGGCGGAGAATGCGCCGATGCTGCGGCGGATGCTGACGATGCTGACCGCCGATCCGGTGGTGGCGGTGATGCTGGCGGCACTGCTGTCCTGGGCCGCCCATTCCAGCGTCGCCGCCATCCTGCTGATCGCCTCGCTGGCAGGCGGCGGGGTGATCGGTCCGGAAGCCGCAATCGCCATGGTGGCCGGGGCCAACCTGGGCAGCGCCGTCAATCCGGTGATCGAGGGACCGGGCGGCGACGGCCGCAACCCGGCGGCCCGGCGGCTGCCGGTCGGCAACCTGATCAACCGCCTCGTCGGCTGCCTCATCGTCGTGCCGCTGCTGGAGCCGATCACCGCCGGCCTGCAAGCCGTGTCGCCGGACGCCACGCGGCTGGCCGCCAATTTCCACCTCGCCTTCAATCTGGCGATGGCCGGGCTGTTCATCGGCCCGCTGCCCTGGTTCGCGCGAGCACTGACCCGGATGTTCCCGGAGCGGGTGGCTGTCACCGACCCGGCGATGCCGCTCTATCTCGACCGCAGCGCGCTGCGCATTCCACACCTTGCCATCGCCAACGCCTCCCGCGAGGCGTTGCGCATGGCCGACACGGTGGACGGCATGCTGCGTGGTGCCTTGGACGTGATCCAGACCGACGACCGCAAGCGGGTGCAGGAGATCCGCCGCATGGACGATGTGCTGGACCGGTTGCACGAGGCAATCAAAGGCTACCTCACCCAGATCAATGTCGAGGATCTGGACGAAAGCGACGCCAGCCGGATGTCGGACGTGCTGACCTTCACCATCAACCTCGAGCATGTCGGCGACATCGTCGATTGCAATCTGATGGAGACGGCCTCGAAGAAGATCCGGCGCAAGCTGCGCTTCTCCACCGAGGGGGCTGGCGAGATCGCCGGCATGCTGGAACGGCTGAGCGAAACCCAGCGGCTCGCCGCCGCCGTCTTCGTATCGCGCGACGTCCGTTCCGCCCGCGCTCTGATCCATGAAAAGGAGGTGATCCGCGATCTGGAGACCAGCGCCACCGAGGCGCATTTCGCCCGCCTGCGCGCCGGCCGCAAGGAAAGCGTGGAGACCAGCGCTCTCCACCTCGACATCCTGCGCGACCTGCGCCGGATCAACGCCCATCTGGTTGCCGCCGCCTATCCAGTGCTCGATCAATCGGGTGAGTTGCTGCCCAGTCGCCTCAAAAGGGGAGCAGCCCGGGCGTAAGTGTTCACGTCCCATAGAATAGCTGCGCCGCCTGAGCTTCGACCTTTTCTTGTCACCAGCGCAGCAACGTTAACACTTTCGTAACCATATAAAATTCGTCAAGCTCTTTCGCGACATGGTTAACAAAACCCTCCTGTGGTTGTTATGGCAGCGAACCCCAAGGGGGTTTTGAAGAGCCAAGGAATGGTTGTCGAGAGGGAGCGGACGGTGGCGAACACGCACGCGACGTCGAACGGACCCGCGAACGGACCCGGCACACAGGGGATATCCGACGCCGGATTCGCCGCGCGGGTGCGCGACGCCATCGACCGGCAGGAACTGTCCCTGGTTTTCCAGCCCCAGGCCGATGTCGTCACCAACCGCCTGACCGGGTTCGAGGCGCTGTCGCGCTGGCGCCTGTCCGACGGCACCATGCTGCCTCCCGATGTCTTCGTGCCGATGGCCGAGCAGGGGGAGGCGATCCACCTGCTCGGCGAATGGACCCTGCGGACGGCCTGTGTTGCGGCGACCGGCTGGCTGCGCGCCGGCTATCCCGACATTCCGGTGTCGGTCAACCTGTCGGCGCGGCAGCTCGACGATCCGGGGCTGGTGCTGAAGGTGCTGGGCATCCTGGCGGAGACCGGCCTGCCCGCCGCCAACCTGAAGCTGGAGCTGACCGAAACCAGCATGTTCAGCCAGACCGCCGAGGCACGCGAGGCGCTGCTGCGGCTGCGGGGTGCCGGGATCAGGCTGGTGCTGGACGATTTCGGCACCGGCTGGTCCTCGCTGGCGACCCTGAGGCGGGTGCCGGTGGAGGCGCTGAAGATCGACAAGCAGTTCGTCCAGGCGATGGTGGAGGACCGTGACGCTGCCACCATCGTCCAGGCGGTGGTGGCGCTGGCCCACGCGCTGGACCTGGGCGTGGTGGCGGAGGGGGTGGAGACGCCGGAACAGCGGCTCTACCTGCAAGCCTACCGCTGCGATGTTTTGCAGGGCTATTGGCTGTCGCGCCCGCTGACCGCCGACGGGGTGGACGATTTCCTGGCCGAGCGCAGCGCGATCCTGCCGCCTATCGGGTCGGGGGGCTCTGCCGCTGGGCCGCAGACATCAGGATGACCCGGCGGGTTTCGTCCCACTCGGTCAGTTCTGCGGCCTCATCGGCGGTTGCCCAGCAGGCCTCCAGCGCATCGTCGGCGCAGAGCGGTTCGCCCTCCGCACTCTCCGCCGCAACTTCGACAAGTGTGTAATGGTAGTGGACGCGCCCCTCGGCATCTGGGGTGATGGCGTCCACCACGGTGACGATCCCGGTCGGCACCACCTCCAGCCCGGTCTCCTCCCGCACCTCGCGCACCGCGGTCTCGAACACCGTCTCGCCGACCGACTGGGCTCCGCCCGGCAGGCTCCATTGCCCGATCCGCGGCGCCTTGCCCCGCCGGATCAGAAGCAACTTGTCGCCTCGCCAGACGACGGCCCCGACGCCAACCCAGGGGCGGTCGGGATATTCGCGGCTGGAACGGTCGGGCGGAATGGCGGACATGAACGGCTCCCTATCGATGTCTTGACCCAAAGGTAGCGCGGTCCGACACTGGTTCACCAGTCGCGAAGACGCAGTGCCGCGTCCTGCCGGTGTACACCCCACCCGACCGTATGGCCGCCCCATGAAACTCAACGAGATCCGCACCTTCATCGCAGTTGCCGATGCGCAGTCGGTGCAGGAAGCCGGCAACCGGCTGGGGCTGACGCAGTCCGCCGTGTCGCGGCTGATCCAGCGGCTGGAGGCGGAGCTTGGCGTCGTGCTGTTCGACCGGCAGACCAAGCCGCTGGCCTTGACCCGCGACGGCGAACTGGCACTGGCCCATGCAAGGCGCATCCTGGCGGCGGCCAGCGACTTCGCCGACGCTTTCGCCGGATCGGCCGAACCGCGCGGGCTGCTGCGGCTCGGCATGGCCCACGTGCTGACCGCTCTGGCCACCGGACGGCCGCTGGACGAGCTGCGTGCCGGCTTCCCCGGCCTGACCCTGCGGCTGCATTCGGATTGGAGCAACCCGCTGATCGAGCAGGTCCGCGCCGGCACGCTGGACGGCGCGGTGATCCTGCTGTGCGAGGGGCAGATGCCGCCCGACGACCTGCCGGTCCGCCGGATCGGCACCGAACCGGTCAACATCATTGCCTCTCCCGATGACGCATCCAGCGATCTCGCCGCCATGAACCGGCGCGGCTGGGTGCTGCAACCGAACGGCTGCCGCTACCGCGAGGCGTTGCACCAGGCGTTGGCGCCGCTCGGCTTGCAGCCGAACGTGACAGTGGAGGCCTACGACCAGAGCCTGCTGGTGTCGCTGGTGACCCGCGGCGTCGGTTTCGGCCTGGCGCCGATGGGGCTGATCGCGCCGATCCCCGATGCGGCGGCGGTGCGCCCGCTCGACCTTCCCAACTTCCAGATGTCGGTGACGATCTGGCTGATCCAGTCGCGGACGGCCGGACGCATCGCCCCGGTCTTCGACCGGCTGGAGGAGGCGCTCCGGCGCGAATTGGCGGCCGGACGCCCGCCCGAGTGCACAGCAACCAAGCATGCGATGGACGAACATCGCTTCCTGCATTCCGCTGCGGAATGACCTGATTGCCGATTATGAATTTGCCGAACTGTTGAGGCCCGCCTATCGTCGCAGGCAGAGCAGTTTCACAATACCGGCGCACAGCGACACCCCACAGCGGCGCCCGGATCCGGGAGGATGCCTTGACCACCGTTACCCCTGCACCGGCGCCCTCCTGGAGGACGCCCGCACTCGTCGTCGTCTGCGGTTGCCTGATCTCGATGCTGGCCTTCGGACCGCGGTCCAGCATGGGCCTGTTCATCGGACCGCTTTCGGAAACCCGCGGCTGGGGCCGCGATGTCTTCGCGCTGGCGATGGCGATCCAGAACATCCTGTGGGGCGCCGGCGGCCCCTTCGCCGGGGCGCTGACCGACCGCTACGGTCCGGCCCCTGTGCTGGCCGGTGGCGGGTTTCTCTATGCCGCCGGGCTGGCGCTGATGCCCTATGCCACCACCAGCGTCGAGCTGTACCTGACCGCCGGCGTGCTGATCGGGCTCGGCCTGTCCGGTGCCTCCTTCGGCATCATCATCGCCGGTTTCACCCGGCTGCTGCCGCCGGAACAGCGCAGCTGGTCGGTCGGCATCGCCACCGCCGCCGGATCGATGGGCCAGTTCCTGTTCGCGCCGATGGGTCAGGCCTTCATCGCCGGCTTCGGCTGGCAGACCGCCCTTTTGCTGCTGGCCGCCTCGATGATCGCGGTGCCGCTGCTGGCCGGCGTCTTCCCCGGCCCGAAGGGCATGACGGCGAGCGGCACCCCGGCGGTGACCGGCGCCAACATCGGCTACATAGCCGCGGTGCGTCAGGCCTTCCAGCACCGCAGCTATGTGCTGCTGGTCGCCGGCTTCTTCGTCTGCGGCTTCCAGCTGGCCTTCATCACCACCCACCTGCCGCCCTACCTGACCGCCGCCGGCATCAGCCCGACGCTGGCCGCCTGGGCGCTGGCGCTGATCGGCCTGTTCAACGTCATCGGCTCCTATGCCTCCGGCATCCTGGCGGGCAAGGTCAGCAAGCGCTACCTGCTGTGCGCCAACTATTTCTCGCGCGGAATCGCGACGGCAATCTTCATCCTGCTGCCGATCTCGTCGGTGACGGTGATCGCCTATGCCGCGGTGATGGGCCTGCTGTGGCTGTCCACCGTGCCGCCGACCTCCGGTCTCGTCGCGCTGATGTTCGGCACCCGCTACATGGGCACGCTCTACGGCTTCGCCTTCTTCAGCCATCAGGTCGGCGGCTTCCTGGGCGTCTGGCTTGGCGGCGTGCTGTATGAGCGGACGGGGTCCTACGACGTGGTCTGGTGGTTGGGCGTGGCGCTGGCGATGTTCGCAACCATCGTCCACTGGCCGATCGCCGAGAAGCCCGCCCCGTCGCTGGCGGCGGCCGAGGCAAAGGCGTAAGATATACACCCATGAGCGACAGCCCCGCCCCCTCCTCTGCCGGCCCCTCTGCCACATTTCCCATCGGCCACGGCCTTGCCGCGGCGCTGCTGGGCGGCATCCTGCTGGTCTGGGGCGGGCTGATGGGGATGTCGCTGCAACGCGCCGCGCTGCCCGACGCGACCGACGGCATGATGCTGGCGGTCTTCTCCCCCGGCACCAGCGATGCAGAGGCGATGGCGGCGATGGTGCGGGCCGGGGGCGAGCCGGTGCGGTCCACTTGGCTCGGATTCGCCTGGGTCGCCCGCGGGGTGGAACCCGGATTCGTCGGTCGGCTGAAGGCGGAGGGCGCGCTGGCGGCCTTCGGCGAGCTTCCGGTCGGCCCGACGCTAGGCGGCTGCACCGCCACCCCGGTCGATACGGCCAAGATCGCCGCAACCCGCCTGCAATAGCTCCGCTCTTTCCACCCTGTGGGCAGCTTGGGCCTCACCAACGGTGGACGCGCGTGCCTTGCGGTGTCATAGTGCGGCCCGCATTCGACCAGCCCCGTTTCCGCGGGGCCAGACTCCGGAATTCGTGAGCGACGATGAGCGAGCCGATCTCCCTGTTCACCAAACTGGCGAACATTCACATCCGTTACGTCACGTGGCGTCGGGGCGCCAAGGTCGGCAGCGACCGCTTCGGCAACGTCTATTACCGCAACAAGGACACCAAGCCCGGCACACGCGAGCGCCGCTGGGTCCTGTATGCGGGTGAGCCCGACGCCTCCAAGATCCCGCCGGAATGGCACGGGTGGCTGCACCACACCACCAAGGAGCCGCTGCCCGAGGGGTCGAGCGCCTATCACAAGCCGTGGCAGAAGGAACATCTGCCCAACATGTCGGGCTCGGTCCAGGCCTACCGTCCGCCCGGCCATGTGCTGGCCGGCGGGCAGCGCGTGCCGGCTACCGGCGATTACGAGCCCTGGACTCCGAGCTGATCCACACCGGCACCGGCCATCGGGCCGGAACGGAAAGCGGAACGGAAAGCCCGGCCCCCATGCGGGCCGGGTTTCGATTCGGGAATTCGCAGCAGGATAGCTCTATGCGCCGGAATGTGATTGAGACCGTGCTTGGCGGCGTCGTGCTCGCCGTGGCCGCCGTGTTCCTTGCCTTCGCCTACAAAAGTGCGGACCTGCGCAAGGTGCAGGGCTATGACATCACCGCCAACTTCAACAGCATCACCGGCCTGCAGGGCGGCGCCGACGTGCGGATCAGCGGCGTGAAGGTCGGCACGGTCACCGGGCTGACGCTCGATCCCACCACCTATCAGGCGGTGGTCCACCTGTCGGTCGACAATTCGGTGAAGCTGCCGAAGGATACCGCTGCGGTCATCGCCTCGGAAAGCCTGCTGGGCGGCAAGTTCCTGTCGCTGGAGCCGGGCGGCGATCCCGACGCCATCAAGCCGAACGGCAAGATCGAATTCACCCAGAGCACGCCGGGCCTGGAACAGCTGCTGGGTCAGGTCATCTTCTCGCTGCAAAGCATGAGCAAGTCGGGCGATCAGGCCAACGGCCAGCAGGGCCAGCCCCCCGGACAGGCCCCGGCCCAGCCGCCGAAACTGTGATTTCCAACCAGCCGTGATGTCCAACCCAGGGCGTGGCCGGAACCGACGGCTGCGCTCAAGCGTTCCTTCTCCAGTCCGGATGGACCTTGCAGCCGGATCACGAAGCAGGAGGAACGCGATGCGTCTGTTCCATTTGGCCGCCCTCGGCCTGGCTCTGGCGACCGCCGCCTGCGGTGCCGACATGGAAGAGAAGTCGGCCACCGGCGGACTTGGCGGCGCCGCGGCCGGTGCCGTGGTCGGCGGACCGGTGGGCGCCGTGGTCGGAGCGGCTGCGGGTGCCGGTGCCGGTGCGGCGACCCAGAAGATCGAAGACCGCAATGCCACGCAGAGCGGGTCCGGCGCCACCTACAGTGCGCCGGCGTCGCGCAGCACCGTCACGCGCTGACCCGCAATTTCCGCACAACGCACCCCGGCGGCCTCGCCACTGGACCCCGCCACTAGACGGTGACCCCGCTTCCGGGATAGAAGGCGGAGCGCTCCGGCAGAGTTCCCGCTGACAGGCTGGGTCTTGCCATGGGGTGCCGTCCGCAATTACGGAAGCGATCCGACGTGACGAGACTTTCCAATCTTCCCTGGCCCAATCTTCCCCGGCCCAATCTTCTCCGGCCGGCCCTCGGCCTGCTGGGTGCCGCGGCCCTGCTGGCATCCATGGCCGTTCAGGCCGCTCCGGTGCCGAGCCAGATGATCGAACGGCCGGCGGCCAAGCTGCAATGGCTGGACAAGGTGACCGCCCGCACCTCCACCTTCACCATGAAGGTCGGGGAGACCAAAGCGATGAGCAGCCTGCGCATCACCCTGCGCGCCTGCCGTGAGAATCCGCCGATCGAGACACCGGAATCCGCCGCCTTCCTGGAAGTGACGGAGATCAAGCCCGGAGAGCAGGCGGAACAGGTCTTCAGCGGCTGGATGTTCGCCTCCAGCCCCGCCCTGTCGGCGATGGAGAACCCGATCTACGACGTGTGGGTTCTGGGCTGCGAACAATGAGGAGGCGGGGAGGTCCGGGGGCCGCTGCCCCTCCCCCGCTCTCCCTTGCTTGATCCTGCTTACTCAGCCACCGCCGCGATGGGATTGCCCAGCGCCTTGTCCAGATAATCGTCCACCTGGGTCGCCAGATCGTCGGTGCGGTTGACGAAGAAGTGGCTGGCGCCGGGAACGACGCGGTGGTCGATCCGGATGTCCTTCTGATGCGACAGCTTGGTCACCAGCTTGGTCACCGCGGCCTGGGGCACCACCTCGTCCTTGTCGCCATTGATGATCAGGCCTGAGGACGGGCACGGCGCCAGGAACGAGAAGTCGAACAGGTTGGCCGGCGGCGAAACCGACACGAAGCCGTCGATCTCCGGACGGCGCATCAGCAGCTGCATGCCGATCCAGGCGCCGAACGACACGCCGCCGATCCAGCAGACCGGAGCGTTGGGGTTGTATGTCTGCAACCAATCCAGCGCCGCCGCCGCGTCGGCCAGTTCGCCCTCCCCCTTGTCGTAGGTGCCCTGGCTGCGCCCGACGCCGCGGAAGTTGAAGCGGAGCGCCGAATAGCCGCGCTTGGTAAACGACTGGAACAGGGTGAAGACCACCTTGTTGTTCATCGTCCCATTGTGCTGCGGGTGCGGGTGCAACAGCAGCGCGACCGGGGCGTTCGGCTGCTTGCCGTGGGTGTAACGGCCTTCCAGGCGACCGGCGGGACCGTTGAAGAGCACTTCAGGCATGGGAACGACGTTCCTGACGCGGACAAAGGGTTGTTGGAACCGCCGCGACGACCGGCCGGATTTTCATCCGGCAAACCGCCCCGGCGCACTGGCCGTCCGGCCCGTCACGGATTTTCCCGTCTTGGAGTGGGGTTTTCCGCACACAATTCTTGACCGTTTTGCTTGGTCATCATATATGCGTCTTAACGTCCTCCGGGACAACCCGCCTGACCCGCCCGATCGGCTCCAGCGCTAGCCGGACCCATCGATAAGTCCGGGTCCCTACCGGTCGGAACCGTCGAGGTTCCGGACCGGAAGGTCCTGAACCGCAAGGGTCCGACAGGCCGAAACCGGGCACGGGCGGCCGATGAGAGCGGCGGACTATACCACGGCGGGTGATGGCGTGTTCAAGCATCTTCGCGAAGAGATCGATGGGATCATGGCGCGCGATCCTGCCGCGCGGTCCCGGCTCGAGGTCGCGCTCTGCTACCCCGGCTTGCACGCCATCGTTCTCCACCGCATCGCCCGGCGCGCCCGCGACGCCGGACTGCACACCACCGCCCGCCTGATCTCGCAGATCGCCCGGTCGCTGACCGGCATCGAAATTCATCCCGGCGCCACCATCGGCCGCCGCTTCTTCATCGACCACGGCATGGGTGTCGTGATCGGCGAGACGGCGGAGATCGGCGACGACGTCATGCTCTATCATGGGGTGACGCTGGGCGGCACCTCGCTCAATCCCGGCAAACGCCATCCGACGCTGGGCGACGGCGTCATCGTCGGCGCCGGCGCCAAGATCCTGGGCGCCATCACCATCGGCCGCGGGGCGCGCATCGGCGCCAATGCGGTGGTGGTGGCCGACGTGCCGGCCGACACCGCGGTGGTCGGCATCCCGGCCAAGCCGGTGGTGACGCGCGACCGCTCCGAAACCCGCAAATTCATGCCCTACGGCACCCCTTGCGGCGACATCCCCGACCCGGTGGCCCGCGCGCTGACCGGCCTGCTCGACCAGATGACGGCGCTGCAGGCCCGTGTCGGCGAGTTGGAAGCGGATCGTCCGCCCGCTGCCCTCCCCCGTTCAACATCCACACCGCTAGAGACGGTGGCGTCCCACGCAAACGGGATGCACGAAGCGCAAGGAGAATCGCGATGAGACTCAGCACCAAGGGACGCTATGCCGTGATGGCGATGGTCGATCTGGCCGCCACCAGCCAGGGCAGCCCGGTCGCGCTGGCCGACATCGCGGAGCGGCAGGAGATTTCCCTGTCCTATCTGGAGCAGCTGTTCGCCAAGCTGCGGAAGGGCGGTCTGGTCAAGAGCGTGCGCGGCCCCGGCGGCGGCTATCTGCTTGCCCACCCGGCCGATGCGACCCGGGTGTCCGACATCATCCTGGCGGTGGACGAGCCGATCCGTACCACCCGCTGCGCCAACGGCACGCCGCAGGGCTGCCGCACCAACCGCTCGCGCTGCCTGACCCACGATTTGTGGGAAGAGCTGGGCAACCAGATCCATATGTATCTCAGCTCGGTCACCGTCGCCGATGTGGTGGAACGGCGGATCATCGGCACCAGCGGCCTGAACCTGCTGCGCCCGGCCCCGGCCGCCGACAGCGCCGCCGTCGCCGCTGCCGAGTGATCCGGCGGAGCGAGATTGGCTTTCCACGTTGAGCGTGCCTGAAAAGTGACTTCACCGCCCGTTGCCCCGTATGTTGCCCCGTTCCGGCGGACCGGCGTCTATCTCGACCACAACGCCACCGCTCCGCTGAAGCCGGAGGTCAAGGCGGCGATGGGTCAGGCGATGGATCTGGTCGGTAATCCGTCCTCCGTCCACGCCTTCGGCCGCAACGCCCGCCGGGCGGTGGAGGAGGCGCGTGCCGCCGTGGCGGCGCTGGTGGGCGTGAAGCCGGCCCAGGTGCTGTTCACCGGCAGCGGCACGGAGGCGAACAACTTCGCGCTCCGCGGCTTCCCCGGCCGCCGCACGCTGACCTCCGTCATCGAGCATGAGTCAGTGCTGGCCGCCCAGCCCGAGGCCGAGCGCTTCGGCGTGGACCGCGATGGCGTCGCCCATCTGGACGAGTTGGAACGCCGGCTGGCCGCTGCCAGCAATCCGGCTCTGGTCTCCCTGATGCTGGTCAACAACGAGACCGGGGTGATCCAGCCGGTGGCCGACGCCGCCCGGATCGCCCATGCTCATGGCGCGCTGGCCCATTGTGACGCGGTGCAGGCAGCCGGACGGATGCCGCTGTCCCTGCGCGCTCTCGGCGTCGATCTGATGACGCTGTCGGCCCACAAGCTGGGCGGACCGACCGGCGTCGGCGCCCTGATCCTTACGGAGGGGCTCGAACCCGACGCGCTGATCCGCGGCGGCGGGCAGGAACGGCGCAAGCGGGCCGGCACCGAGAACCTGCTGGGCATCGTCGGCTTCGGCGCCGCGGCCCGGCTGGCACTGGACGGGTTGGCGGAGGCCGCCGACCTTGCATCCCTGCGCGATCGGCTGGAGCGGGAGGCGCTGGCCGCCGTCCCGCACGCCCGGGCGATGGGGGCCGGTGCGGCGCGGGTCGCCAACACCAGCTGCCTGATGCTGGCCGGCCTGCCCGGCGAAACCCAGGTGATGACGCTGGACCTCGCCGGCGTGGCGGTCAGCGCCGGGTCGGCCTGCTCCAGCGGCAAGGTGAAGCCATCCCATGTGCTGGCAGCGATGGGCGAGGACGACCGGTCCGCCGCCAGCGCCATCCGGGTCAGCCTGGGCTGGACCAGCGACGACGAGGCGGTCGACCGCTTCCTGACGGCCTGGACCGCGATGGCGCGGCGAAGCGCGCCCGCGGATGGCTGATCCCGCCTGTTACCCGCCATGGCTGCGCGACCATCTGTCCCCGGTCCAGAAAGCCCTCATTCGCGCATTGCGCCGGATGCGGCTTATCGGTATGACCCCGCGGAAGGCGGCCTTCGTGACAACAGGGGCCTCATGTCGGGTAAACCATCCCATCGGCCGAACCTTTCGGCGTTTTGACGGACTGCGCGCATGACCAGCTCCAAATCCGGCCCGCCCAAATCCGGTCCGCCCGGCAACAGCAGCGGCGGCATTTCCGGCGCCATCGCCGGCGATCTGGAGCCCTGCGGCACCTGTGGCCGCTCGGTGGCGCCACGCGCCCTGTTCTGCCATGCCTGCGGCGCGGCACAGCCGCCGCGGCCGCTCGACCCCTTCACCCGGCTGGGGCTGGAGCGCCGCTTCGACATCGATCTGGAGCAGTTGTCGAAGCAGCATGCCGGCTTCACCCGCGCCATGGACCCGGAGCGCTTCGCCGCCCGCGGCCCGCGCCAGCAGGCCAACGCCAAGGCCCAGGTCGAGGCGCTGCGCAACGCCTATGAGGTGCTGCGCGATCCCATTCGCCGCGCCCATGCGCTGCTGGAGCTGATCGGCGGCACACCGGCCGATGGCGAAGTGGACGGCGACGAGGAAATCGCCGACCTCGCGGCCCGGCTGGCTCGTGCCGACGATGTGCTGGAACTGGACCGCATCGGGCTGGACCTCAACCAGCGGGTCGAGGCCTGCATCAAATATCTCGCCCCCGCCTTCCGCAAGGCGCAGACGGCGTCGACACCCGACAGTCCGCCGGCCGCCGGCGGTGCCGCCCGCATCCTGGCCAGGCTGGAACGGCTGGAGGCGCTTGCCGCCGAGGTGCGCGACCGCCGTGCCGCGCGGACGCCCCCGCGGCCGTAATTCACATTTTTCTTACAATCGCCCTTTAAATCGCTAGGCAACCGTAAAAGAACGAGGACCCCATGCCCAAGATGACCTTCATCGAGACCGACGGCACCCGCCGCGAGGTGGACGCCCCGCTCGGCCTGTCCGTGCTGGAGATCGCGCACAAGAACAGCCTGGATCTGGAAGGCGCCTGCGAGGGCTCGCTGGCCTGCTCCACCTGCCATGTCGTGATCGAGCCGGAGTGGTTCGACGTACTGCCGGACGCGCAGGAGGATGAGGAGGACATGTTGGATCTCGCCTTCGGCCTGACCAAGACCTCGCGCCTGGGCTGCCAGATCATCATGACCGAAGAGCTGGACGGCCTTGTCGTCCGCCTGCCGGGCGGCAGCAACAACGCGATGAAGTAAGCGTTCGGGGGAACCCTGTTCCGGCCGCCGGGACGGTGTTGCGCAGACGCGACGCCCGGCGGCCCATTTCCTGCCTTTTCCGGGCGCCTGCCCGCCTTATATAGCGCGCCATGAACTCCCTCGGTCTTTCCAAGCGCCCCCAGGACACCCGCGTCGTCGTCGCGATGTCCGGCGGGGTGGACTCCTCCGTCACTGCGGCCGTGCTGCGGGAGGAGGGCTATGACGTCGTCGGCATCACGCTGCAGCTTTACGACCACGGCCTCGCCTTGCAGAAGCCGGGCGCCTGCTGCGCCGGCCAGGACATCTACGACGCCCGTCAGGTCGCCGACCGCATCGGTATCCCGCATTACGTCTTGGATTACGAAGGCCGCTTCAGCCAGGACGTGATGGACGATTTCGCCGACAGCTATCTGCGCGGCGAGACGCCGATCCCCTGCGTGCGCTGCAACCAGCGCGTCAAGTTCCGCGACCTGCTGAACACCGCCCGCGACCTGGGTGCCGAAGCACTGGCCACCGGCCACTATGTCCGCCGCATCGCCGGCCCGCATGGCGCCGAGCTGCACCGCGCCGTCGATCCCGCCAAGGACCAGAGCTATTTTCTGTTCGCCACCACGCGCGAGCAGTTGGAGTTCCTGCGCTTCCCCCTCGGCGGCCTGACAAAGCCGGAGACCCGCGCTCTGGCCGAGCGCCACGGGCTGGAGGTGGCGGCCAAGCCCGACAGCCAGGACATCTGCTTCGTCCCCAACGGCAACTATGCCGAAGTGGTGGCGAAGCTGCGCCCCGGCTCCGTCGAGCCCGGCGACATCGTCCATGTCGATGGCCGCGTTCTGGGCCGCCACAAGGGCGTCGTCCACTACACGGTCGGCCAGCGCAAGGGGCTGGGCATCGGCGGTATCCGCGGCCAGGAGGAGGAGGCGCTCTACGTCGTCCGCCTGGAGCCTGCCCGCCGCCGCGTCGTCGTCGGCCCACGCCGTAACCTCGCCCGCTCGCTGGTGACGGTGCGCGACGTGAACTGGCTGGGCCCCGATCCGGCTCCCGATATGGCCGATGGCGCCGGGATCGAGGTGTCGGTGAAGCTCCGCTCCACCCAGCCGGCTTCCCCCGCCCTGTGGCGCGCCGGCCCGGACGGCACCGCGCGCGTCGAGCTGCTGGAGCCCCAGCACGGCATCGCTCCGGGCCAGGCCTGCGTCGTCTATCAGGGAGACCGCGTGCTGGGTGGTGGCTGGATTTCCGCCACCGCCGTCGGCGTGGGCGAGGACGCGGCCAAACTTGTGGGAGCGGGGGAAACGGCGGCCTGAATCAGAGGGTTATGCGACTTTCCACCGGTCGGCCAAAAAAAATCGCACCCCCCGAAAATTCCGCGTTGACAGGCCAAGTCGCCCTATCCTATATAGCGGCTCCCGGCGGAAACGACGGGACACGATGGTAGCCACGGCGGCGGAAACGCCAACAACGGCGAACACGATGGCAGCGTAGCTCAGTGGTAGAGCAGGGGAATCATAATCCCTTGGTCGGGGGTTCAAATCCCTCCGCTGCTACCATCGTTGCAGTCCTCTCGGCTGCACTGGAAGCCCCGCCCAGGTGATCCTGGGCGGGGCTTATCAGTTTTTCGATTAGCCCCAACGTCTTGACTTGGGTCTGGCCCCGCCGTTCCCCGGGATGTACATCGACGCGAGCGATCAAAGCCCGGACGGCGTTCATCGCTTCCTGCCGCGCGACATCGTTCTCGAAAGCTTCCTCGCACAGCGACTCGACCTGTTGCCGGTAGTGGTCGATCGTCGCCGTGGGGAACTCGACCACGCCGCCGGCCCTCCCCTCCATCCTGTGGATGGCTGCGAGTTCGGCCTCCGCCGCGGCCTTCTCCTCCTCGAGCGAGGCCAGCTTCTGGCGCATGGTCGTGCTCGCGACGCCGTCCGCGATTGCGTTGACGATGTTGTCGACCTGCCGCGTGAGCTTCCCGAGGCGCGCAGCGATGTCCTCGCGCCCGCGCTGCCCTTCCTTCTCGAGGCGCCGACGCTCCTCGCCGTAGACCTTCACGAAGAGAGCGACGGACGCGGACGACAGGAGGCGGCTCTTGATGCCGGCAATGACCCGCTCCTGAAGGTCGCCCACGCGGATCGTCCGGTTGTTCTCGCAGGTTCCCGACTCCCGGTACGTGGAGCAGGCGAGCTGGTCCTTGGACTTGACGGTGTAAGACCCGCCGCAGCAGCCGCAGCGGACCAGCCCGGAGAGGAGGTGCTTCGGCCGGCGGGCGTGCTCCGCTCCCCGCCTATTGGAGAAGCCGGCCTTGACCGCCTGCACCCGGTCCCACTGCTCGTCCGTCACGATGCGAAGCCCGGGAACTTCGGTAATCTTCCAGTCCTCGAGCTTGTTCAGCCGAGAGACACGCTTTCCGGTGTCGGGATCCTTGTCCATCCGCAGCCGGTTGTAGATCAGGATTCCGATATACGCTTCATTGTAGAGAATGCCGTTCCGTCGAGCGGCGTTCCCGTTGATCGTCGACGCGTTCCACTTCCTGCCTTTCGGCGAGGGAATACCGCGGCTGTTCAGATCCTTCGCGATCGCCCGGGGGCTGAACCCCAAGGCAATCTTGGTGAATATTTCTCGGATGACAGCAGCTTGCCCCTCGTTCACGAGCCGCTTGCCACAAAAAGGCTTTCCCTTGTCATCGAACATCTTCACCACGTCGTAGCCATAGCTCAGGCCGGCAGGAACCCTTCCCTCTTTCGCCCGCCCCTCCTGCCCGCGACGCACCTTGATGGCGAGATCACGCAGGAAGAGGGCATTCATCGTGCCCTTCATTCCGATGTGCAGTTCAGAAACGACCCCTTCCTGCACTGTGTTGATGACGATGCCGCGATGCTTGAGCCGCTTGAAGATCGCCGCGATGTCCTCTTGGTCTCGCGACAGGCGATCCAGTCCTTCAGTAATGACAGTATTGAAGAGGCCGGCCTTCGCATCCTCGAGCAGCTTCTGCGCCTGAGGGCGCGTCTTCAGGTGGGAGCCGGAGATCGCGTAGTCGGAGTAGACGCCCACGATCGTTCCGCCGTGCCGCTCCACATGCTGCCGACAGATATTGATTTGGTCCTCGATCGACCGCTCATGCTGATTGTCGGAGGAATAGCGTGCGTAGATCGCGGCTTTCATGCTGGTCTCGTCCTTTGAAACGTGTTCGTGTGAGCTGGATTGATGGTGTTGGTCGCAGCTCACCAGCGTTGGAAGTTCTCACGTCGAGCCCGTCAGTCGACGCGCTCGCTCTTGGCGGCCAACTCCTGTTCATGATCCTTGCGCGCGGCACCACGCGCCAGCGCCCGGATGAGGTCTTCGAGAAGCTGCTCGGCTCTGGCGGTGGAGTTGTTGTCGTTGGACTCCTGCGGGATCTCCGGAGT
The DNA here is from genome assembly GCF_042604625.1 of Azospirillum sp. A29. Classification (NCBI taxonomy): domain Bacteria; kingdom Pseudomonadati; phylum Pseudomonadota; class Alphaproteobacteria; order Rhodospirillales; family Azospirillaceae; genus Azospirillum; species Azospirillum sp. A29. Next base: position 2,665,077 of record NZ_CP170466.1, on the reverse strand, counting down.
CGGTTGCTGGCGGGAGCGGGCGATTGTCACGGAGCGTTCCCGATCTTGAGGACTGCATGAAGGGACCCGGCACAACCGCTCCCGGACGGAACGGAAGTGCATTGTTCCGACGTCCTCGGCCATGAGCGCAACCCACAACGTGGGCGCGGGACGCTGCCGGTCCGCTCCGCTTCCCCGCCCGTCGTGACCTTTCCCTGTACGTGCATCCTGCCCCCTGTTCAGCCAGGGCGCCGGACGGAATGTCCAGCTGCTGCCTCGGCTGGGGCCATTTCGGTTCACCGTTTTTCGGCGTCCCCCGGATCGCGGAAAAAATCGGAAAGCTGGCGATGAGTCCTCTACGGCCCAATGGCCTCCCGCTTCGGTCCCGTCCAGAGTCTGGAGACAGTACGGTATCCGACCGGGGTGGTGCCGTTGGATGTCAGGTCCTTGAGTTGGCCTCCCGCCGCGTTCGGCTGATACACCCAGGTAAGCCAACGCTCTGGGGTGTCGTCTCATCTTCATTGGCACGGAGGGATCCGGCAGACGCCTGAGTGAGTACAGCTAGACACTGGCCCCGGTATGCCGGACGCGGGACGGCGCCCCATCCGATGAAGCAGGCCATTCCCGACCGGTCAGGGATCGAAGGGGTCCTCGATCTCGGAAAACGGCAGGATGCGGCAGACGCCGAGCAATGTGCGCAGAGTCGGCCTCTCGAGTTCCTGGTGCAGGCGGGCTATCTGCTTGTCGGGGACGGCGGTGACGACGCCTCCCGGCGGCGTTCCGGCGGCCGCCAGAACGTCATTGAGACGGACCAGAGCCTTGGTCGCCTTGCCGGCGTCGGTCTCGATCTCGTAGAGCCGGTGGAGCCTGCCATCGCGCAGCGCGACAACATCGACTTGGGCGAGACTCCGTTTGGCGGCGGCCTGGCCGAGTGTGGGCAGCGTCGGCGTCAGTCGGCTTCCCAGGCTGGGGTGCCGGCCACGATCACCGGGCGGCAGATAAACAGCGTCACCGAGTAGGAGGTGAACGCTGGCCAGCAGCCCCTGCAGGCGCTCATGCCGCGAAAGCGGACGTGGGAGGCCGGCGACGGTTGCCGGTGCTCCGGCTCCCGACAGTGCGACGGCACGGATAAGGGATTTGGGCTTCACCTCGATGTCGGGATAGCGTTTGCTGCGGGCTAGCGTCAGCAGCTTGGCACGTAATTCGTTGGCGATCTGTGCCGTGGTCTTTCCGGCGCGGCGCGGTCCGGAGGCGGTGGCCAGCAGTTCGGCGAGGCGATTGGCGTGGACCCAACTCCCGAGAACCTGCGGGTGGCGCAGCACCGTCAGAGCGTCATCGGCGAGGGAGCCCGGCCGATGGCGGACAGGGGCAGGCTTGGCGGGATCGACGATGGCGGAGTCCAACAGATCGAGATGAAGCATGGCAATCTCCTGCCCCATGATCTGCCGGCCGGCTGGATGCCGACGGCGGGGCAAGACGGGCGGAATGACCGCTAGAGTCCCTGTTCTGACGGATCACCCTCTTGGATCGCCACTCCGCCGAGCGGCGGCGGTGCGTTCCGAAGCGGTACCGGTGGATCAGAACGCGAATGCGGATTTTTTGGGAACCGCTCCACCGACACGATCCCATATGAGCGTCAGACCCTGCTCTTGACCGCGCCGATCCACGGATTGGCCGCCGTCGTCACGACAGGAGGTCTTCATGCGTTTTTTCTACATCCACTCCACGTCCGCTACCGTGACGGCCGAGCTGCTCAGCCAGCACGCCGCCGTGATCGCTGGCGCCCGCGTCCTGAGGGACACCAGCGTCGATCAGGCCGGCCGCGATACCCTGCTAACCCTCCTCGCCGAGGGCGATGAACTGCTCGTTCCGAGGCTCGAGCATCTCGGCGCCACCAGCGGAGTGATCCTGGCCTCGCTACGTCGCGCAATTGAGGCTGGAGTCAGTGTCACTCTGCTGCAGGACGGCCTCGACGGCGTCAGCATCCTGCGGGTCGCCGCTCTGATCGAGGCCCTGCCGGACGCGGCCAATGCGCCCCCGTCATGCCGGGCCCATCGCCCTTATGGCCGCGCGACGCCCGAGCGTATCGCTCAGATCCTCGCCCTGTCCGCGAACGGCACGCCAATCCGGGTAATCGCAGAGACGGTGGGGCTATCGGCCGGCACGGTCATGCGTGTCCGCCGCTTTCATCGGGTTCTTCCGCACACGCCGTGGTCTACCGACTGCCTGGGTAGCGCCGACTGATTCCCACCGTTCGGAGCAAGACCCGATCCATGCAGCCCAACCGTCACATCCTCATCCACCTCGACGGTCGACGCCCGACACGAACGGTCGCCGTGTCGCTCGAGCGTTGCGCCGTGATGATCCACTGCTACACCCCTGAGGGATTCTACGATTCCAGCGAAGTGCTCAACCGGCCGCCCACCCCCATCGAAGCGCGTGACGCGCTGTGCCAAGCATATCTGAGTGACCAATTCGCCGGATTGTTGCCGGAAGATCGGGCGGATGTCCTCTGGAGGCTGGCCCTCATCGCAGCGGGAGACGCACAGCCGGGTGAGTAGCGCATCCGTTAAGGCTGCTGGCGCAGTGGGTTCTCTGGTGCCGTTCAGCCGGGCGATTGAGGATAGGGCTCGGTCAGCTAACGCTGTCCGATCCCTGGCTGGAGAGAGGGCCATGCAATCGGGAGCCAGCCCTCACCCGCCGTAACCCGCGGCCTCGAGAATGTGAGGGCGTCCTGCCGGCGGCAACTATTTGTTGCGTGGACCAGTCCAGGAGCAGATCAACTATTCTTTGCCCCTGCGTCGCGGCAGCCGCTGCCGGAGGAACTCGGCCGCCGCATGCGCGGATAGTGCGCCCTGTTCCACCAGGATAGCTTCGGCCGCTTGCTGCGCCTCTTCACGCTTCTGGAAGCCCCGCTGGCTCTGGATCGATGTCCCGATGAACCCACCGGCACGTTCGCCGCTGTGAACGAGGCAGTGCCATCCATCGCTCTTGCGCGTCACAAGAGCGGTCCAAGAATCGATTCTGAACCATATCACGCCTGCAACGACATCGGTCTCCCAGCACGCGCTGTCTTCGTTTGTCACGGCTCCCTCCTTTGCCTCTTTCACGTCAATGAGCAGCGGTTCGTCCGGCACAGGTGCGGCGAGCTCATCCTTCGCCGATCCCAATTACTCGAGGAATGCGACGGCACGCCAAGCCGCTTTGCGCACATTCGACCGCATGCTGGGCCCGACAAAGTCTCCGTCTCAGGTGCGCTAGGAGTCGCGATCAACACTCGCTTGAGGTTCTCCGACCGGGGACATGTGGAGGGTCCTGCTCTGCGATGTAGCGCCTTGTGGGGAGGGAGCCGGTGTCTATTTCGGGGGCGCTCCGGCGTCGCCGGGGCCGAAATGCGAAGCGCCCGGGGTAGGACCCGGGCGCTCCATCGGTCGAAACGTGTTGCGCCACGTCCGGCTCGATCACACTCGTCGAGATAGGCCCACGCCTGTCGTCGACAAGCCCGGATGTGGCCCGAGGAGGGCACATGGGACGATCCGCGTTGCCGCGGTTCCCGCACCGGGCGGGAACGCATGGCTGATCTCAAGGAATCCGGCTGCGGTGCCACTACGCCGCCCGCACCGCACTACACCGTCAATGCCCTGCTGCCGGCCGAGGCGCAGGCAATCCTGCGGCAGGAAGCCGCCGGCTGGGCTGCAGCGGCCCTCGCTGGCCCGTCCGGGGGCGCCCGGACAGTGATCGGCATCCGGGGTGCCGCCGGCCTGGGAAAATCGACGGCTCTGCTCGAGGCCGTCCTGCCGCTGCTACGCGCCAACCTCCGGGTGGCGTTCTTCGTCCCGCGCCACAACCTCGGGGACGAGCTGGCCGACAAGGCCCTCGCCAATCTCGAGGCCGTCGCTGCAGCTGAGCGCGGGGATCTCGACCCACTGGCGCTCTGGGAGCCGCCGGCGCCCCTTCCGTCCGTCGCCGTCCTGCGTGGCCGGGAGGCGATCGACGCCGCCGGCGCGGCGGTCTGCGGCCGGGCCGCCCTCGTCAAGGAACTCCACGGGATGGGCCTGTCCGCCTACCGCAATCTGTGCGAGCGCCTCGCCGTCCAAGACGGGGCGCTGGTAACCCTCCGCTGCCCGATGGCGCACCGCTGCGCTCACTACGCCCAGTCAAACGATGAGCGAGCGGGCCTGTTCTTCGCGCCACACGCCTATCTGACGATGCCGGCGCCCAGCGGGCAGCGGAAGCCCGACGCGGTCATCATCGATGAAAGCTGGTGGCAGGTCGCCATCAAGGAGCGCAGCATCACCCTCGAGGACTGGCTGGCCAACCGGGTCTGGCTGGGCGACGCTTCCTTCGACGAAGACGACGTTACCCTCGGAACGGCCCGTGCCTGGCTCGTCAGGCGCGCCGGCCTCGCCCACCAACTTATGCTCGCCGGCACCGCCCCAGCCGACTGGCCTCGCCACGGCCTGACGGCCGACGACTGCCGGCGGGCCGCGCGGCTGGAGGGTGAAAGCGCCGCGCCGGCCATCGATCCGGCCATGGCAGACACCGCCATCGGCGCCGTCCTGGCGGCCCATACCCCCACGCCGGCCTCCCGCCTCGCCGGATTGTGGCGAGCCCTCGCCATGGAGATCGAGACCGCCCGCCCCGCGCTCCACTCCGTGACCCTGAGCGAGGCCGGTCCCACCAACGCCCGCCGGACCGTCATCGCCTGGTGCAAGCGATCCGACCTGCGCGGTGTCCCCGCCGATGCTCCGGTCCTATTGCTGGACGCCTCAATGGAACCGGAAATCGTCCGCCTGTGGTTCCCAACCATCCGCATCGTCCGGCTGGACGTCGAGCGCAAGGCTCACGTCATCGGTCTGGCCGACCGCGCGCTGGGACGATCGTCGCTGGTGGAACTCGGCGACGAAGACGGCGGCTCCGACGCCGGCCGGACCTTCGCCCGCAACAATCGGCGCGCCCTGGCCGCCCTGTTCGAGGTCGTCAGCGCGACCGCTGGGCCAACGCTGCTGGCGACGTACAAGGCCATTCTTCCGGCCCTGCGGGATCACGAGGACACTGCCGACACCATCGCCCGCGCTGTCGCCAAGGGCTCCGCCCTCTGGCACCTGGGCGGCCTGCGCGGCTCGGACGCGTATCGCGACTACACCGCCGTCATCGCCGCCGGCCGCCTGCAGCCGACCGTCCTCGCCGTCGAGACCATGGCCCGGGCCCTGTACTTCGACGCGGACACGCCGCTGGCCTTCCTGGCGGCGAACCGGCTGCCGAAGGTGGAGCGTCGGCGCCGCATGCGGGACGGTTCCGAATCCGTGGCCCTGGTCGAAGTCCACTCCGAGCCCCGCATCCAGGCCGTCATCGAGCAGTGCCGGGAGCGCGAGTTGGAACAGGTGATCGACCGCCTTCGCCTGATTCACCGGGACTGGCCCGCCCTGGTAATCGTCGTCTCCTCAGTTGTGCTTGACCTCACGTACGACGCCGTCCTGCCATGGTCTGACCTCATGCCGTCGCGCGCAGTGTCCGCTCTGGTGCGCTGTGGTGTTTTGCCGGCGAATGCGGGCCTGCGCGCCGCCGGGTTCCCGGATCTCTGGGCCAGCGCGGATGCCGCCAAGAAGGACAGCCAGCGATCGGACCAATTGGGGGACAATCCCCTATGGAAGCTCATTCAGAGAGCTTTGTCCCCCAAATGCGACGCGGCGAAGACCCTTACGGTGGACGCGACCTATCGGCGGCCCGGGGTGCGCGGCTTGCCGAGCGCCGCCAAGGCTCTCGCCGGCCTGACGGACGCTGAGACCACGGCGGTGCTGGAGGAGCTCCACGGCGGTCCGATCAAGGGCCTGCGGGTAGTGCGTCCGGTCACGGTGGAGGCCGTTCCGGGGGTTCCGGCGGGTGCGCTCGAGCCAGAGCTAGACGCCGATCCGTCCGCCATCGGCGGGATTGTCGTTCCCTTCCCAGACGCCAGCGCCGGCGCCGGCACCGGCCGTACCGGCGCTGGATCCAACGGCGGCGTCCAGCTCCGTCCGCGGAATTCCGCCGCGTAGCCGTCCATCGGACTCCCGTCCGCAGCCCATCGCTCCGCCTCTCCGGCGGGGCGACGGGTGATCGACCGGATGCCCTTGGCGTTGGGGCCGGCGCCGATCCGACGCCACGGTTTGGATGCACCCCGCCGGCAGCGCCTGGGCTTGGCGCGGAGCGATCACGCCACCCGTCTCGAGCCCTGCCGTGCGCGCCGTCGTCACCCCGGCTCCCGGGTCGGGGGGTGCGGGGGGTGTCCCCCCGCCTCATTCCGGATCGGCTTCGGGGTGGCAGCGGCGACCGGGTTGACCGGCCCGTCCCGAGACTGGAATCGCGACTTGCTCCGCTCTCCACACGCTGACTCCGGCACCCGCCCAGCCCCCATTGCGAAGGATCCGGCAGCCGCCATCTCCCCAGCCCAGAACGGGCTACGGCGGAGGGGGGAAGGCGCACTTGTGGGATTAGGCCCTGCGGGACGCCGTGCTGCGCCTGGCTCCTAATCCCCCTGTCCGCCCGAGCCCGCGCCGCTCACAGTTGGGGGAGGGGAAGGATGACCGAGCCGCGGGCCGAAGCGCCCTTCACCTGCTCGGTCGCCTTCATCGGCAAGGAGGGTCACGGCGACGCCGCCGTCGGTGTCGCCAAAGCGCACATCGACTACATCACCCGCGCGTCCGCGCTGACGGAGATCGTCGCCGTCGGCACGGTCTTGGAGGACGGGGCACCAATCGGTCGGTTGCGCCTCTTCGCCAAGGCGGAGATCGACCGCAAGGCGGCCAGCCGGAGCAACGCGCGCGTCATCGACAAGATTGTCGTCGCGATTCCCTACGAGGTCCCCGACGCCCGCCGCGGCGAGCTGCTGCGTGCCTTCATCCTAGAACTCGCCGGCGTCGACACGGTGGCCGGCCTCGGGGAAGCGGTCGCCCTTGCCGCCATCCACGGCGACCTGGCGAACCCGCACGCCCACCTCGCCCTGATGGACGGCAAGGAGCCGAAGGCCGCGGCGCGCCGGCGAACCAAGGCCTCCGGAGCGCAACGCGTCAGGCAGCGCGACGTCTTCAGGCTGTCCGAGAAGGATTCCGTGGAGCGCGTCCGGGAGACCTGGGAACGGGTCGCTAACCGGGTCCTCGAGGACCTTGGCGTACCCGCACGCATCGACCGTCGCAGCCTTGAAGCGCGCGGGATCGCACGCATCCCGACGGCCCACGAGGGGCCGAAGCGCCGCGCCCTCGTCGCGAAAGTTCACGCGGCCGAGGGACCCGCAGCCGCCGCCGACATCATTCACGTCGACCCGAGGATGGAACCCATGCGCGCCAATGCCCTTGCCGCCCGTGCCAACGAGGTCCTCGCCGCAGATGCGGCCCGGACCGCCGCCGTCCAGGACGCCGAACGCCGTGCCGCCGCCGCCGAGACCGCGGCGGAGCGCGAGCGGCAATCCCGCGCCGAAGCCGAGGCCCGGGCTGAGAGGGAGCGCGCGGCGAAGGACGCCCTGGTCGAACGCGTCGCCCGTGCGGACGCCATCCTGCGCGACACCGAGGCGGCGCTCGCGCCGGTCGCCGCGGCGGTGGCGGCGCCCATCCTGCCGGCCGACCCGCTGGCCACCAAGGTGCTGGCGACCACCCGCGCCTCCTACGCAGCCGGCGCCAGGATGGCCGACGCCAAGGCCGCCGACCGGGTCGCCAAGGCGACCACCAGCGCCAGCAGGGAGTCGGCGCGGGCCGACGACTGGGAGGCGGAGGCGCTGGAGCGCGGGCGGTTGGCCGAGGAGGCGAGCCGCACCGCCAACCGTCTGCGCCATGAGCTCGAGGACGAGCGGGAGGCCCGTGCCGATGCCGAGAGCCGCGCCGCCGACGAGGCCGCCGCCTGCGCCGCGGCCGACGCCCGGGAGGCCGCGGCGACGACACGCGCCACCGTCATGGAAGCGGAGCTTGAGGCCGCGCGTGCCGACATGGCGGTCGCCTGGCGGCGGGAGGCGTCCCAGCGGGAACGAAGCGAGCGACTCAAGGCGCGCCTGACCCACGCGCGGGGCCTCCTCGACGAAATCGACGCCCGGATGGCCGGAGTCGAGGCCAAGGAGGGCCTCCGCATCCCGGACTCGGTGCCCCTTCCCGCCCGCGTCGCTCAGATCATCGATGCCGTGCGGCGCACCGCCTACCGTCGGGGCCTGGCCGAGGGCGCGCGCCGGATGCGCCGGCGGGCCGCCACCATCGCCCACTGGCTGTGGGAGCGCCTTGTCAAGCGCCGCGAGGAGGCGGAGCAGGCCAGGGCAATCGTCGCCGCGATGGCCGCCGGCGAACTGATCGGACGGGGACCGGACTGGCTTACACTCCCGGAGTGGCAGCGGGCGCGGGCGCTTTCGAACCTCGTTCGGAACGGCGCGCTCACCGTTCCGGACTCGCCCGGACCCGCCAGGGTCATCCCGTTTCCCCGCCGCAACCGCGACGATCGGGTCCGCTGACGGCGGGCGGCAGCAGCCAACCGGCTGCTTGGCCGCTGCGGTCGTCGGAACCGACCCCGACGCGCCCGATCTCGGCGCGTGCGGTCGGCTGTCCGTCACATTCGCAATGTTCCGCATATTCGCAACATTGCGAATGTGACGGACAGCTTGGGAACGTTGTGGACGGCTCTGGGAACGGCCCCATCTCCGATCCCGAACACGAATACGGGAGGCGAGCGTGGCGAACAGAAAAGTGGTTACCCGGGAAGCGGTCGATGAGGCGATCCAAGCGCTCAAGGCGCAGGGGCGCGGCGTGTCCGCGACCGCCATCCAGGGGCTGATTGGCGGAGCGCGGCCGTCGATCAATGCCGTTCTGAGCGACATCAACGAGGAGAACTGCTGTTGCGACGTGCCGCAACCCCAAGCGGGCGCGCCGGCCATCATCGATCCATCGGACGATAAGCCGGCCGAGGTGCCGGCTGTGGTTCTGGCTCAGGCCGACGCGCTGATGGTGTCGCTGGCCCAAACCCTGACCGCGTCCATTCGCCAGGAACGGGAGCGCGCGCGCCAAGCACGGGATGCCGAGCGGGAGGTTCATAGAGCCGCTCTGGAATCCGAGCGCGCCGCCGGGGAAGCCCGCGCCAAGGCTCTGCGGGATCAGATCGATGCCCTCTCGACGTTGCGCGCCGAGATGAGGGACCAACTCGCGGAGGCAGGCGCCGAGCAGGAGACCCTCCAGGAGGTCCTCGAGGCGAAGGACGCGGAACGCCGGGAGATGGCGGCCGCCCTCGATCGGGCATACACCCTTCGCGACGAACTGACCGCCTCGTTAAACGTCGAACGCAACCGGGTGAACGAGATGAAGATGGACCTGCTGCGCGCCCAGGCCGACGCCGCCGAACTGCGGGGGCGCTTCGAGCAGCGTGGGGCCGATTTGGATGAAGCCAGGAACGAAGCCCGCGCCTGCCTGGCCCGGGCCATCCTGGCCGAGGCCAACGCCACCCGCCTCGCCGATGAGCTGAAGGAGATGCGGGCCGCCGCCAAGGAGCGGCCGGCCCCCGAGCCGGTTCCAAGGTCTAGGAAGAGCGGTGCCGGCAAGGTTCGGCCGGCCGCGCCGACCGCTGCCAAGGAGCGGGATGTCGACGCCGTCAACGCTGCCATGGCCGCGGAGGACAGCCACCCGCCGCTGCCGTTCGGCTCCGCCGGCGGCCCGGTGGCGAGCGCGTGACGTCCGTGCGAAGACGGCTGGTCCGGACCTTGCGTCCGGACCGGCCGCGGTCATCCCGTGTTCGCGGCACAGCCGATGCCACAGCAGACACACGGGCATCTTTTTCCCATGGTCTCACCGCAGCCTTCATGGCTGCGGTCTTCGCGGCGGCCCTGCTCGACGTCGTGGCCTTCGCCGTCAAGGCGGCGCATCCGGACCTGGGCGGCGGTGACGTGCACCGGAGCCGCGTGCCCAGCCGGACGACTGCGTTGCGGATCGTCCTCAAGGCGACTCTCGGCGGAATCCCGGCGCCATCGCGTGATGTGGCATCCTCGGTGACGCTCTGGGGTCGGCTGGCGAGTTGGGCGGCGTGGCGGTGCGACCGCGGCGATCCCCCAATTCTCGGAAACCGCGCATGCGGCTGCTGCCACCGCACGGGCAAAGGCACATCTGCTGCGCGTTGCCGGCCAAGTGCTCGAGCGCATCGACGTCCAGGCCATCACGGACGCCGCCGCACCGGAGACGCCCTGATAACCCGACAGGACGAGAAGGACGGCAGGTTGGCGCGCATGTTCTACCGTCCCACGCGGGCACGGTAACGCGTCGCCGCGATGCGTCCCCTGGGACGCATAGGCATCCCGACCGTCAGGCATAGGATGGGCAAACTGGAGACTGACCGGGGGGTTCTCTGCCGGGATACAGACCGCCCAGACTTCCTGCCTGCGTCCCATACTGGCCTCCTTCGGACGGCGCCATGGTTCAGGCGCAGCGGAGGCGATCGCGGCTGGCCGCGCGCAGCTTCTGGAGGCCGGCGTCGCGGGTCATGTCCGTGACAGCCCTCTCCGGTGATGCCCTCGTCCTTCACGGCCTTCGACCGCGTTGCTGTCATACGGGTTCGCCGGATCCTGTTGCAGCGACAAGGGCGCCCACCCATTGGGCAGCGTGCCCGCCCCTCTATCCGGTCGAGGTCGTGATACGGACCGCCGGTCAAGTAGAGGTGGAGCAGGTCGCCACCAACTGCCCTTAGGTCCGTAAGATCATTTTTTGGAAGAAGGAAGTCTCGCTCGCTTGGCACGGCGGGCGATTGCCCATGGCAGTCACCCAGAGGTGCCGACGATATCCATACAGCGTTCCTCAGACCGTATGAAACTTGTAAGCCTTTCCCCCAGTTCCTCTGGCCGCAGCCGCTCCGACCCTTTCAGGGCGCACTCCCAAACATTGACGACGCGCCACTCAAGTTCGTCTAGTTTCCGACGGGTTTCAGCGTCGCGTTCCACATTCCGACCAATCTTATGGCGCCAGAACTCTTCACGGGTGGCCGGCCACTTGAACAGGCGGCAGCCGTGGCCGTGCCAAAAACACCCGTTCACGAAAACAACTGTCTTCCATTTCGGGAGCACGATATCGGGGCGGCCAGGTAGATCGGTACCGTGGAGGCGGTATCGGAAACCGAGTCCGTGAAGCAGTCTGCGGACGACGAACTCAGGCTTCGTGTCGCGGCCCCGGATGCGCGACATGTTCAGGCGGCGCTGCTCTTCTGTTAGGCGGTCGGCCATGAAGGCGCTCCGAGCGGACTCGCCAGTTCTTGGGCGACAGAAGCGGTTTCGCATCGGCCCTGCCGGCAATCAGGGAGGACATTATTGACGCCCGTCTTGACGCGATACGTGGGTAAGTTGCTCATTATTGTCCAGCGGACTGTCTCTACGGAAGCTACCAACAAAGTGTAACCCGTTTCCATCCGTGTCCGTTCCTTAATGGAGCCACTGGGCGAAATACTTGATCTTAGCCCAAAAAATTGGCTTGCTTGCCGCAAAGCGGCCTGTCGTGTATGCCGCCATGAGTGTCGCGCAGAAGAACCAAGGCTTGTCTGATTTATGGATGTCATCTCCCGGTTGAAGGTCGCCATCGCGAGCCGCCCTTTGGCGTTGCGCACTATTGCCGCGGAAATCGGCGTGACCCTAAACACGCTTGAACGCCACCTCCGCGGCGAGCACGTGCGGTCGGACAGCGCCCGCAAGTACGAGGACTGGCTCGCCGGCCGTGCGACACGGAGGAAGGTCTTCCGGCAAGCGGCCGCGGCCGCTGGCGAGACGCACGTGCCCGTTCAGAAGGAGCCCGAGCCTCCGCTGCCGGCACCTCCCGAGCGGCCGCATCTGGTTGTGGACATCTTTTCCGGGTGTGGCGGACTTTCCCTCGGTTTCGACCTTCTCGGCGATGGCCAGCACTTCCGGACCGTCCTGGCAATGGATGTCGTGCCGGCGACTGTGGAGGTGATGAACCGCAACCACGCGGCGTTCCATGCGGGCGGCGGCGGCGCGGTCGCGCGCGTCGTGGACCTCACCGAATTTCTCAACGAGACGGAGGTCGTGGCTTTCTACCTAGACCACGTTGTCCGGCTGAACAGGGACGAGGCGACCCGGCGGCGACTTGACTCCCTATCGGATGGCGCCGTTCCGCAGTTCCTGTCCACGTTGCGGGCGATAGATGAGGCGTTCATCGAAGAGCTCGCGGAAGCGCGCGAGCGGCGGGCTTACAGGAATGCCTACGACGCGCTCGACAAGGGGGTGCTCGGGCAGACGTCGGTAATTGGCTTTCAGGACGCGCTCAAGCTGCCGCGCGCTGCCCGCGTTCGTCCTGCTCTACCGCCAGTGATCTGGGCGGATGTCGCGTCGGCCCGGCCCGCTGGCAGCCAACAGCGCGGGGGGGCGCGTCACGAAGTTCCCGCTGCTCTCCTGGCAGAAGCGCGGGAGCTCTGGAAGCGGGAGCTTGAGGCACTCGAAGCCAAGGAGAAGGCGAAGGGCAAGGGGCAACTCACGTCTTCGGCGCGCCGCATCAAGGCATTTGTCACTTTCGTCCGCTCCGCCGCATTCGCCGAAATCCATGAGGTTTGGTGTCGGTGGCAGGCAGCGCGCATCGCGCTCCGGGCCTCCACCTTCCAAGACGAGACCTTTGCGCGTGAATTGCGTGCGCTCTACGAGGAAACGTACCCTGTTGCAGTCCTACTCGGCGGCCCGCCATGCCAGGGGTTCAGCCGCATTGGGCGGGGCAAGATCCGCAGCCTGCGTGAGGCGCACGTCCACGTTCACGGGGACGATGAGGCGGGCGACACCCGCAACTTCCTCTACCAGCGCTACCTGCTTGTCGTGAGCGCGCTGCGTCCAAGCATCTTCAAGTTCGAGAATGTGCAGCACTTCCAGTCGACGGTCAAAACCGACGGCCGCGAGTTCTTGGCGAGCGAAATTTTGGCCGAGGCCATCGCTGAGATGTCTGAGGGCGAGGTTTCCTACGCCGTGGCCTCGCGAACGGTGGACGCCTCCAGGCACGGGGTGCCACAGACCAGACAAAGGTTCTTCATGTCTGGCGTGCGTCGGGACGTCTTCCCCAGTGATGACATCGACGACCTGCCAGCCCGCTGCCTGACCCTGCCGGCCATGGAGGATGTGCCCCTCTCCGTTGCCCTTGAGGGCCTCCCGGACGCACACATCGCCGGCGGCGATCTGCCATCGGGAGCCGCCATGTCGAGCGCTGTGGCGTTGCCGGACCACCCGGCCGCGGCAGCCCCCGTCACAGCCGCAGCGTGCTACCGGGCGTGGATCCGGCAGCACGCGCCTGGGGAACAGGAGGCGCCCGCCACCACGGACGCTCACGCCGCCCGTGCGGCTCGCGAGGACGACGCAGAGTTGTTCTCGCTGTTCGGTCCCGGAAAGCGTTGGATGGACTACCGCGTAGATGAGGCCCCGACGCTCGCCGGGTTGAGGGACGTGCTGCAGGCCCTGGCAACGCTGCCGGCGACTGCATACGACAAGATCGCGCGCGCCCTCCCGCATGGTGGTCCCAGCCTCCCGTCTCCTGAGCTTGCGCGCGAGCTTCTGGCCCAGCTCGACGGCTCCTTGGCCTTGCGGCTCCTGATGGAGCAGATCGGCGAGCGGCTTGAGGCGCCGCACCATCTCGTGACGCCGACGTACCTCTCGAAACGGGACGGGAACCACGGTGACTGGCTGGCGCGGCTGGACGGATCCCGTCCCTGCAAGACCATCGTCGCCCACATGGGCAAGGATACTTACGGCTACGTTCACCCCAGCGCGCCGCGCACCTTGTCGGTGCGTGAGGCCGCCCGCGTGCAGACGTTTCCGGACTGGTATTCCTTTGGAAGCGTAGCGCTCACCGACGCCCTGAAGATGATCGGGAACGCGGTGCCGCCGCTGCTAAGCCATATAATCGCTGCTCGGGTCGCCACGACCCTTGCGGGTCGGATTCCTGCCGCTGGCACCCTGACCGAAGCGGCCTAAGCTGACGTATGGGGCGCGGGGGCTGGCTCCGCGCGGGCCGCCCCCGCCAACGTCGTCACGATGGCGCCGCACAGGTCGCGCCGCAAGTGCTTCCCCGGTTCGTCCCGGCGCAGCAACGTCGGTACGTGTACCCCGACGACTGCCACGTGCGTGCCGGAGCCGGCCATCGTGTGCCGGAACACTTTGAGGGGTAAGCCGCCGCTGCCACCGACCAGGGGCGCGAACAGGAACCCAGCGTCGGCCCCGCCCGCGGTCATGTATGCGGTCAACTGGTAGGCGTCCTGGCGTGAGAGTTCAGGATCGCCTGAAGCTGTCCAGATGTCCTTCCACTTCGCGTCGCCTACGGCCAATCGCTCTCCGTTCCCCGTGTCCGCCAAGCGTATGGCGTAGTCGGGCTTCAGCCGCACTAGCCCGGAGCCCTTCTCCGGCGCCAGGAGGTGACGTGGGATACGGGCCGGCAACAGCCCCATGTCGGGGCCTTGGTCCTGTAGCACCCGGCGCAGAGCGCGCTCAAACAGGTCGTGCAGGGTGAAGAGAACTGCCACGGACGGGTGCCCTCCCGCGGCCACGGGATCGAGACTGCCTTGGCGCGCCAGGGAGCGGGCAAAGGCGAGGAGTGGCCCCCAATGCTCCTCCAGCGGGCGCAGGATGATGCGGTCGAACAGAGCCTCGCTCACCTCGATGTCAGCCACGCTGTGCAATTCGTTGAGCAAGCCTTTCCCGGCCCGGCGTGTCTCGGCGCGGCGTGTGCGCCGGACAACTTCGCGAACGAGCCAGCGGACGGCACGCCCGATGTCGCTGTCAGCGCTGAGCGGCGCGTGGTGGATCAATAGCTCGAAGTCGCGGCCTGGACGGGCCAACGCCACACGCCTCATGTCGATCCGGCCGCGAACCGCCGTCGACGCCTCAGTTCGTGGCATGTAGCGTCGCGGGATGCCCGTGTCGATGTGCCGTGACACGGTCTGCACTGCCCACGCGAACAGGACCTCGGCCAGCCCGCCGTCCTTCTCGCTGATGCTGGCCGCAGCCGTGGCGAATGGTCCGCGGTCGCGGTCGACGAAGCGAAGGAGGTCTACAAGAAAGGCCCGCCCCTCGTCTGCCGTGGCTCCGTCCCGTGTCTTCGGCAGGATCTCTACGGCGATCTCTCCGATGTCCACTACCCCGACGGCGTCGTTAGCGAACAGGCCGCGCCGCCGAATCTCCAAGGCATCAGGGACACCAGCGCGCTCAGCGGCTTCAACGAGTCGCTCGCGGATTCGAGCCGTGTCGAGATGTGGCGGCAGCGGTACACGCTGCCGCTCAAGCACTCGCAGAACTTTCACGCTCGCCTTTCGTGGTAGCATGGCTTCAAACCGCCCCGACGGGAGCGGTCGCGAGCCGATACTTGGCGAGCGCCTTGAGGAACTCGTTTCCGTCCCAGTTGCCCGTCGGATCCCACCAAGTAGCCGCCTGCCAGAGAGCATCAGCCTCTGTATTCATCAAATCCTCGGGAATGCCATCGGGAGGCTCGACAAGCTCAAACAGCTCCGGCCCAACTGCTGCGCGTACTCTGTTCCAGTCAGATCGGAAAAGATCAACCAAGAAAGGAATGGTTTTTGTTTGCAGTGTCTGCGCGACCGACTTCAAGCGACCATCGTCATCTGAACTGAAACCTTCTCGGATGCGAAGGTCTTCAAGTTTCGACTCCATGTAATCGGCGTGACCTATTAAGTTATCCCCGCCACCAATGTACGCGAGCCGTTGATTCATTGCCCGGAAGAACGACTGCACGTTCAGCCCGCCATATGAGGTCGGCGCCAGGTTCGGGTTGGGCGCCACAGCAATGAATTCAAATCGGCGTCGCAAGGCAAGGTCCATCGAAGCAAGGGAACGGTCCGCCGTATTCATTGTACCGATGATGGATAGGCGAGTTGGGACCGAAAGGCGCCGTCTGGAATACGCGAGCGTGACTTGCCGCTCTTCCGGGGCACCTTCGCGCTTGTCAAACTCAATCAGAGTGATGAGTTCGCCCATTACACGGGAAAGGTCGGCTCTGTTCATCTCGTCGATGACCAAGACAATGTCCTGCTCGACAAGCGACGTAGTTCCAGAGAAAATTCGCCGAAAGACGGCGGCATGCGGACTCGCGTTAATTTGTAGCGTTGTCGGCAGCCCCACCTTTTCGGCTAATTCCTGCCGTCTCTTGAGTTTCTCTGGATCGCCGCCGCCGAGGGCTAAGTCTTTATCCGTAAAGCCAGCTTCCTTAAGAACCTTCAGAGTGTAGAAGTCAACATAGTAAAATTTCTTGTCACTTACACTTGTGCTACGATTGTCATTACTCTGGAGGATTACGCCTCCGGCGTCAACATGAGTAACCTCGTACTTATCGGAACCCCGGGCCTTAGCAAGCGTATCGCCTTTCTTGAAATCAGCTGCGCTGATTGTCGCCTTGCAGAGTCTGCACGCTTGCAGGAAGGGGCCTGGGACAATGTCGTATGTGATCGCTCCAGATTCAGTTCTTCCAGGCCGAAAGCCTTCAACAAAATCCTCGTACGAATAGCTTGGGTGAAATGTAACCCAAATAATGCGCCCCTCGTTTACAAGGCGGCTATGCTCGGCTGGTATGTCTGCTTCGGCGACCCCGGGCACAAGCACTCGCACAGCTTCACGTGCGGCCTCGTACGTCTTTCCAGTTCCGGGGGGACCGGCGAATATCTTCATAATGGCTGGCATAGGATCCAACAACGACGCAAGGTTGAGGTTGCGTGATGTTATACCAGCTGATGCGTACCGTCACGCTGCTTCACGGGAAGCTTCACTTTCCCGTGCGCAAAGGTCGCAGAAGAACCTCCGCCTCGATACCCTTGGAGCCTATTGCCTTGCAGAACCGCTTCCAGCTCATCGCGGCAGGGCTAAGGTTTTCGACCTCCTTCAAGCGCTCATCCTGAAGATCGAACTCTGTCATCCCTTGCGGTGTTGAATGCCGCAGGCGTAGCTCGACCTCCTTCCCCAGAACTCCGGCGATTCGGCAGAACCGATTCCAGCCAACTGGATCAGGGCCGAATCTCTCGACCTTGCTTAGGAGCGACTGGTCCATGTCCGCTTCGGCGGCCAACTCCTCCTGCGACAAGCCGCGCTCCCTTCGAAGTTCGCGCAAAGCGGCACCAGCGGCCCGATCAAGGTCATGCTGCCCAGTGACCACATCCGACTCCCTACCTATACCGAGCCGGTTTAACATAGTGGCGTTGCATATCAAATGTCAGATACCCGAGTGCGGCCAGAGAACTTGCTCACGGCAGGCCAATACGCACACATCTGGACAGCCAGGGCTGCACCTCCAAGCCAAGGGGCTCGAGTTCAAGCCCGTCGCCGTGATGGCCTGCGACGAGGTCGTGCCGCTTCAGGAGCGCATCGAGTTGGCCTCGGAGAATCCCGAATTGGACGAGATCTTCGAGACCGAGCGCCACCTGCTCTACTTCGCCTCCCCCCGTGTATGCGACCGCGTCTGCATCACGGGCGTGGAGCCGGGCTCCGAGTTCCTCGCCGACCTGATGGAGTTCAGCAGTCGATCTCGATCATAGGACTATAACGATGGGAGCACTCCGCTGCTACCATCATGGAAAACCCCCTGATTTCCGGAAGGACGTCAGGGGGTTTTTCTTTGCGCGCTCTCAGCTTGACGCAGCGTGGACTGCGGAACGGCGACTGTGGGGACCCGGCGGCTCCCCCTATCCCGTCATCGACTTCGGCAGTGCGATCTGCGGCTCGACCTCCACACGGTTGCGGCCGGCATTCTTCGCGCGATAAAGGGCGGCGTCGGCACGGGCCAGCAGGGGTTCTATGCCGGTGTCACTGCCGGTCAGCCAGCTCAGACCCAGGCTGACGGTCAGGAACAGCTCTCCGCCGTCCTCCCGCTTCACCGGCTGGGCAGCGATTGCCTGACGCAGGCGCTGGGCGGCGGCGAAGGCGTTCACAGGCGGCGTTTCCGGCATCACCACGGCGAACTCCTCGCCGCCCAGCCGGCCGATCAGGTCGCAGGCGCGCAAGCTGTCCTTGCAGGCGCGCACCGTGCTACGGATCGCCTCGTCGCCGGTGGCGTGGCCATAGCTGTCGTTGACCCGCTTGAAATGGTCGATGTCCAGCATCACCACCGACAGCGGGCGCTCGTATCGTCGCGAGCGGGTAAACTCTTCAGCCCCCCTCTCCAGGAAGCGGCGGCGGTTCATGGCGCCGGTCAGGGCATCGGTGGTCGCCAGCCGCTCCAGGTCGCGCTGCATCGCCACGACGCGCGAGGCCGCCAGCAGGCGCGCCGCCGTCCACTTCCAATCCAGGGGTTTGCGCAGGAACTCGTCGGCGCCGGCCTCCACCAGTTCGTGGAACTGGTCGGTCATGCTGCCGGGGATCATCAGGATCAGGTAGAGGTGGCGAAGCCCCTGGGCCGTGCGCAGGTGCCAGCACAGCTCGAGCCCGGTCATGTCGGCCAGACGGATGTCCGCCATCACCACGTCGAACCGCTCGTTCGCCACCGCCTCGATGGCGGCGGCGCCGTTGTTGACCACGCTGGTGGCGTAGCCGAGCTTGTTCAGCTCGTACACCATCATGGTCAGGTGGCGCGGTGAATCGTCGACGATCAGAATCCGCAAATCGAAAGCTCCCGGCGATCCCTGCCCGTTTATGGAGCATGCGACCTTACTTGTGCAAATGTCCTTAACGTCATGCCATGGCAGGATAACCAAAAGCAGATGTCATACGCCGGTATGCCAGGATGCTGGTGGCACCCGGCCGACGGGACGACCTGATGCTTTTGCACATGTTGCCTATCGGGTCGCCCGGTTGATACTGTGCCTTTCAAATATGTTCGCGGGACAAGCGGATGATGAGTGCGGGAGGCACGACCATGGACAGCGCGCGCGCGGCCCACATCGATGAACTCGTCCGTGTCTCCACCGGCCGTGTCTCCGCAGGGAGGCCGTCCGCCCGCGATCCGATCATCGAAAACTCGTGGCGCCGCTGTGTCGCCGACCACAAGCTGGACCCCACCGTTGGGCGCGAGGCGCACATCCTGACGCAGGAGCGGTTGCGCGAGCATCGCGACGCGATGGACGAGTTCCTGCGCATGGCCCGCTTCGGGCTGGAGGCGCTGTACCGGCAGGTCGCCGGCATGGGCTATGTGCTGCTGCTGACCGACAGCAACGGCGTCACGGTGGACTTCATCGGCGACCCGACCTTCGACAATCATCTGCGCCGGGCCGGCCTGTATCTCGGATCCGACTGGAACGAGGGGCATGCCGGGACCTGCGCGGTCGGCACCTGCATCGCCACCGCCCAGCCACTGACCGTGCACCAGACCGACCATTTCGACTCCACCCACATCCCGCTGACCTGCACCGCGGCACCCGTCTTCGACAGCGGCGGCGAACTGGCCGCCGTGCTGGACATCTCCGCCCTGCATTCGCCGGAACCGAAGATCAGCCAGTATCTGGCGCTGCAGATGGTGCGCGCCTATGTCCACAAGATCGAAACGGCCAACCTCTACAACAACTTCCGCCGCGACTGGGTGGTCAAGCTGTCGGCTTCGCAGGAGTTCGCGGAGGTCGACCCAGACTTCGTCCTGGCGCTGGACGCCGGCGGCCGGGTGGTCGGCTTCAACCACAAGGCCCACGATCTGCTGACAGAGGACGGGGCGTCGCCGCTCGGCCGCTCCTTCGCCGAACTGTTCGATTGCGAGGTGGACGATCTGGTCCATTTCGTCCGCTCGCTACCGACCGAGCAGCGCACGCTGCGCCTGCGCCGCACCGGACTGCCGCTGTTCGCCCAGGCGATGCCGCCACCCGCCGTGTCGCTGCCGCGCAGCCACACGCCGGACCATGGGGGCGATCCGCTGCCGGAGCCGCTGCGCGTGGTGTCCGGCGGCGATCCGGCGTTGAAGGCGGTGCTGACGCGGGCGGCCAAGCTGGTCAACACCCGCATGAGCCTGCTGATCCATGGCGAGACCGGCACCGGCAAGGAGCATCTCGCCAAGGCCCTGCACAAGGCCAGCATCCGCCGCAACAAGCCCTTCGTCGCCGTCAATTGCGCAGCATTGCCGGAGAACCTGATCGAGAGCGAGCTGTTCGGCTACGAGCCCGGCTCCTTCACCGGCGCGACGGCGCGCGGCAAGAAGGGACTGATCCTGGAGGCCGATGGCGGCACCCTGTTCCTGGACGAGATCGGCGACATGCCGCTGTCGTCGCAGACCCGGCTGCTGCGCGTGCTGGCCGAGCGCGAGGTGACGCCGATCGGCCGGACCAAGGCGGTGTCGGTGGATGTTCGCGTCATCGGCGCCACCCACCGCGATCTGGTGGAATTGGTCAAGGCCGGACAGTTCCGTGACGATTTGTACTTTCGTCTCAATGGCGCGGTGTTCACCGTGCCGCCCCTGCGCCAGCGCGGCGACCTGGACTGGCTGATCGAACGGCTGCTGGCCGAGCGGGCGGAGCGCGACGGCATCGGCTACCGCCTGACCCCGGCGGCGCTGGCGGCCCTGCGCGGCCATGGCTGGCCGGGAAATGTGCGGGAATTGGTGAATGCGCTGGACTATGCCTGCGCGGTCAGCGACGGCGGGTTGATCGACCTCGGCGATATCCCAGAGCCGGTGCAGCACAGCGGCCTGTTCCGGGCCTGGCCCGAGGAAGAGGCGCGGACGGTGGCGACGGACGAGGACCCGGCCGCCCGGCTGCGCGAGACGCTGCGGCGCCACCATTGGAACATATCGGCGACGGCGCGCGCGATGGGGGTCGACCGCTCGACCGTCCATCGGCAGATGCACCGCTTCGGCATCGTGCCGCCGCATCGGGCGGAGTGAAGGGGGGCGGCGAGAGTCTGTCTCGACCGCCCCCCAACTTTCCCCTTTACCCGGCGGCTCCGAACCCGCCGCCGCCCGGCGTTTCAACCACCAGGGCGTCGCCCGGCCGCATCGCGGCGCTGTCCTGGGAGGCCAGCTCCTGCACGCTGCCGTCGGTGCGCTGGACCCAGGTCCGGCCGACGGCACCGTCGGCACCGCCCTTCAGGCCGAAGGGAGCGATCTTGCGGTGGTTGGCGAGGATGGCGGCGGTCATCGGCTCCAGGAAGCGCAGGCGGCGGATCACGCCGTCGCCACCGCGCCAGCGCCCTGCCCCGCCGGATCCCCGGCGGATGCGGAAGCTCTCCACCAGCACCGGGAAGCGCCATTCCAGCACCTCCGGATCGGTCAGGCGCGAGTTGGTCATGTGGGTCTGCACGGCATCGGTGCCGTTGAAGCCGTTGCCGGCGCCCGACCCGCCGCAGACCGTCTCGTAATACTGGTGCCACTCGTTGCCGAAGGTGGTGTTGTTCATCGTGCCCTGGGCCGACGCCATCACCCCCAGCGCGCCGAACAGAGCGTCGACGATGCACTGGCTGGTCTCCACATTGCCGGCGACCACCGCGGCGGGCGGGTTGGGCGACAGCATGGAGCCCGGCGGAATGACGATCTCGATGGGGCGCAGGCACCCCTCGTTCATCGGGATCTCGTCGTCCACCAGACAGCGGAAGGCATAGAGCACCGCCGCCCGGCAGACCGCCGACGGGGCGTTGAAATTGTTGGTCAGCTGGGTGCTGGTGCCGGAGAAATCGACGATGGCCGAGCGCGCGCCATGGTCGATCGACACCCGCAGCTTGATGACCGCGCCATTGTCCAGCGTCACCGCGAAGTCGCCGTCGCTCAGCACGCCGATGGCGCGGCGGACCTGCTCCTCGGCATTGTCCTGGACGTGGCGCATATAGGCGATGACGGTGGACAGGCCATGCAGGCGGACGACGCGGTGCAGCTCGCGGGTGCCCTGCTCGTTGGCGGCGACCTGCGCCTTGAGGTCGCCGATGTTCTGCGCCGGGTTGCGCGCCGGATGCGGGCCGGAACGCAGGAGTTCCACCATCTCCTGCTCGCGGAACTGGCCACTCTCCACCAGCGGCACGCAGTCCAGCAGCACGCCCTCGTCGGCGATGGTCCTGCTGTCCGGCGGCATCGAGCCGGGGGTGATGCCGCCGACGTCGGCATGGTGCCCGCGCGAGGCGACGAAGAACAGCAGCTCCCTGCCCGCCTCGTCGAACACCGGCGAGACGACGGTGATGTCCGGCAGATGGGTGCCGCCGTGATAGGGATCGTTCAGCGCGAAGCTCTCGCCGGCGGTGAAGGTGCCGCCGCGGCGCTGGATGACCGCGCGCACGCTCTCGCCCATCGACCCCAGATGGACCGGCATGTGCGGGGCATTGGCGATCAGGCCGCCGTCGCGGTCGAACAGGGCGCAGGAGAAGTCCAGACGCTCCTTGATGTTCACCGACCGGGCGGTCTTCTCCAGCGTCACGCCCATCCGCTCGGCGATGGACATGAATAGGTTGTTGAAGACCTCCAGCGTCACCGGATCGACCTTCGCCCCGCCCTTGACCCCGGCAGCCTGACGCTGGGCCGCCGGCTCCAGCCGGGTCAGCACCAGATGGTTCTTGCGGGTGACCTCCGCCATCCAGCCGGGCTCGACCACGGTGGTGGAGACCGCTTCGGCCAGGATCGCCGGACCGACGACACGGTTGCCGGGTTGCAGCTGACGGCGGTCGTAGAGCGGCGCCTCGCGGCGCTGGCCGGCGCTGTGGATGGCGACGGTGGCGAGCCGGCGCGGCAACACCGCGGTGGTGGCGGGAAGCTCCGGGTCCTCCAGAACGTCGGTCAGGCCGACCGCCTCCAGCGTCACCGACTCGACCTCCAGCGCGGTGCCGGGGGTGAGGAAGCCGTAGCGGCGGCGGTGCGCCTCCTCGAAAGACTTGGTCATCGCCACCTTCGACCCGAAGGCGACGGTCAGGGTGGTGTCGGAACCGGCGGCCTTGAGATGGACGCGGCGGTTGATCGCCTGCCGCCCGGCATCGACACCCTGGCGGGTCAGTTCCGCCCGCCCTTCGGTCTCCAGATCGGTGAACAGCATGGTCAGCCGGTCGACGACGGCGTCGCTCAGCGGGCCTTCGACCGCGCGCTCGCGGATGGCGACGGTGTCGGCCAGCCCGATGCCGTATGCGGACAGCACGCCGGCCTGCGGGTGCAGGAACACCCGCGTCATGCCCAGCGCGTCGGCGACGGCACAGACGTGCTGGCCCGCCGCCCCGCCGAAGCCGTTCAGCGTGTAGCCGGTGACGTCATAGCCGCGCTCGACCGAGATCTTCTTGATAGCGTTCGCCATGTTGTCGACGGCGATGCGCAGGAATCCCTCGGCGACCTCCTGCGGGGTCATCGTTGTGCCGAGCTTGGCATTGACGGTGGCGGCAAGTTCGGTGAAGCGGGCCTTCACCACCTCGGCATCCAGCGGCTGGTCGCCGTTGGGGCCGAAGACATTGGGGAAGAAGCGCGGCTGGATCTTGCCGACCATCACGTTGCAGTCGGTGACGGTCAGCGGCCCGCCGCGGCGGTAGCAGGCGGGGCCGGGGTTGGCGCCGGCGCTGTCCGGCCCGACGCGGAAGCGAGTGCCGTCAAAGACGCAGAGCGAACCGCCGCCGGCCGCCACCGTGTGGATGTGCATCATCGGCGCGCGCACCCGCACGCCGGCCACCACCGCGTCGAAGGCGCGCTCATACTCGCCGGCATAATGCGACACGTCGGTCGAGGTACCGCCCATGTCGAAGCCGATGACCCGGTCGAAGCCGGCCATGCCGGCGGTGCGCACCGCGCCCACCACGCCGCCGGCCGGACCCGACAGAATGGCGTCCTTGCCCTGGAAACGGCGGGCGTCGGTCAAGCCGCCGTTCGACTGCATGAACATCAGCGGCACCGGCGCGCCATCGACGCTGAGGTCGTTGGCGACCCGGTCGACGTAGCGGCGCAGCACCGGCGAGAGGTAGGCGTCGGCCACCGTGGTGTCGCCGCGGCCGACCAGCTTCATCAGCGGGCTGACCAGATGGCTGACCGACACCTGGGTGAAGCCGACCGCGCGGGCCAGCGAGGCGACCTGCCGCTCATGCTCCGGATAGCGGTAGCCGTGCATCAACGCGATGGCGGCGGCGCGGAAGCCCCGGCGATAGGCCTCCTCCAGCCCACGGCGCACGGCATGCAGATCGACCGGCTTCAGCACGCGGCCGTCGGCCATCACCCGTTCCGGCACCTCCACCACCTGGGAATAGAGCTGGTCGGGCAGGTCGATGCGGCGGGCGAAAATCTTCGGGCGGGCCTGATGGCCGATGCGCAGCTGGTCGGCGAGACCTTCGGTGATCAGCAGGACGGTCGGCTCGCCCTTGCGCTCCAGCAGGGCGTTGGTGGCGACGGTGGTGCCCATCTTGACCACCTCCACCGTGTCCGGCGGGATCGGCTGGCCCGGCTTCAACCCCAGAAGCTCACGGATGCCTTGGACGGCGGCGTCGGCATAGCGCTCCGGATTTTCCGACAGCAGCTTGTGGGTCACGACCGACCCGTCCGGCCGCCGGCCGACGATGTCGGTGAAGGTGCCGCCGCGATCCACCCAGAACTGCCACCGGGCCGGCTTGGTCTCCGCCGTTCCGGCCACCGCCGCGCTCTTCGTCTCACCCATTGTCGCACCCGCCGAATTCCATGCGCGGCAACCGCACCGCGCGTGGGCCGGAGTTTCGCGATCCGGCAGCGAATTTCAACCGCCTGAGTGGCCCGCCCCCATCGGGAAGGACGGACGCGGCGGAAAGAACACAGGATCACAGACGACCGACCTTGCAGATGTCGCCGTCAGGCGGCCAGCCGCTCCCGCGGGCGGGTGGACAGACGGGACTGAATGGCATTGCCCGACAGGATGCTGTTGAAGGCGCCGCTGCCATCCTCCAGCGCTTCCAAGGCGATGGAGAACTGGTTGGGTGCCGGCAGCTCAAACATCGAGGTGATCTCGCCGCCGTCGAGCGCCAGCCGTCCGCCGAACCGGCGGGCCAGGGCGCGCATGCGGGAGTTTTCCGCCAGGCACACCATATGGACATGGCGGATGCCGCGGTTGCGGGCGACGGTCAGGATGCGGCGGACCAGCGTGCTGCCGATACCCTTGCCCTGCAATCCCGACTCGATGCTGATACCGAATTCAGCCTGTTCGGGCCAGAGGAGGCGGTCGCCGCACAGTTCGATGGCGCCGCCCAGCACGCCGTCCTCGAACGCGCCGAGAATCACCGTCCGGCCCCAGTCGATGGCCGTGCAATGCCGCTCCACCGCCTCGTTCGACAGAGTGCCGGCGAAGCGGGCATAACGGTCCGTGCGGTCGAGGCGGAGAAGATGCGCCCGGTACTGGGGCAGTTCGGTCGGCATGATCTTGCGGATGACAGGCATGGCTCTGCTCACGGTTCTCGAAATCCGAAAACGCATTCGTGCAGAACGTTTTCCCCAGGCTCCGGCGCCGCTGTCGGCAGGCACCGTCTTATCGCGAGCGGCGCTCTCTCCGGCGCCTTTTGTTGCATTGCAACATGGCGTGGTCGGCGGGATTCGCAAGCGCTTATTAGAAATTCGCGATACCAACAATGCTGGCCTGTTGCCGGCAAGCCACAGTTGGCCTGCCCTTTTCCGGCCGCTATGCTGCGCTCACTGGTGGGGTGGCCTGTGCACAAAAGGGCATGACATGAGCATCTGGGGCAAGATCCTGGGCGGCGCGGCCGGCCTGTTCACCGGCGGTCCGCTCGGCGCCCTGCTGGGCGGTCTGGCCGGGCATGCGGTCGATCTGTGGTCGCCCTGCGGCGCGGACGAGCAACCGCGCCGCGGCATGAGCGATGCCGAGGCCGAAGCGGCCAAGCAGACCGTCGCCTTCACCATCGGCGTGATCGCGCTGGCCGCCAAGATGGCCCGGGCCGACGGCGTGGTGAAGCGGGTGGAGGTCGACACCTTCAAGCGGCTGTTCCGCGTCCCGCCGGAGGAGTTGGACAATATCGGCCGGGTCTTCGACCTCGCGCGCCGCGACACCCGCGGGTTCGAGGAATATGCCCGCCAGATCGCCAAGCTGTTCGAGGACAAGCACGCGGTGCTGGAGGAATTGCTCGACAGCCTGCTGATGATCGCCGAGGCCGATGACGAGCTGCACGAGACGGAGGTCGAGTATCTGCACGCCGTCGCCGTGATCTTCGGCTTCGACGAGGCCGATTTCCGCCGCATCGTCGCCGGTCACCATCTGGCCGGCACCCCGACGGAAACCGACCCCTATGCCGTGCTCGGCGTGGCACGTCTGGCCGCTGACGACGCGGTCAAGGCCGCGCACCGGGCCCTGGTCCGGGAACACCACCCGGACCGGCTGATCGCCCAGGGCATGCCACAGGAATTCATCGATCTGGCGACGCAGAAACTCGCGCTGATCAACGCCGCCTACGACCGCATCCGGCGCGAACGGGAAGGTGCCGCCGCCCTGTCCTAACCTGCCGAGAATCGTTGCAGATCGAGTTCATTTCAAATTGCTTTCCCATGGTCTTTATCCCGTTTCCTGACGTATCGTCCCCAGCGGGGCGGGCGACCGGTTGCCCGCGTGTTTTGGGGACGACACGACGATGCGACGCACGATCATCCGGACGGTCTTCGCCGCTGTATTGGGAACGACGATTGCCATGGGGGGCGGCGCCCAGGCGCAGATGCCGGCCCCCGCAACAACCGGCGACACCACGGTGGTGCTGGGCCAGCCGCTAACGCTGAACCTGGGAACGCCACCTGCCGGCACCGACTGCGCCACGCAGGCGGCAACGCTGAACGCGCAAGCCCTGGTCCTGGTCGCCAGCGGCCAGACCATTCCCGGCGCCCGCGCCAGCTTCGCCTGCTCCGCCAAGGGCGAACTGATGGGCACCGCCTCGACCTCCATCGCCGGCAACGGCGACGACGCGGCGAAGCGGCGGGCATCCTGGCAGACCGCCTTCAGCGGCTTCTTCAGCCTCGCCGGGACCAAGACCCTGCCGGTCGCCTTCGGCCCGGCCACCGGCGGCATGACGACCGCGCCGCAGATGGTGTCCATCCAGGGCGCCAGCGACCGCGACCTCGGGCTGGCGGCGGTGTGGTTCGCCCTGGTGGCGGCGGTGTTCCTGTTCGCCTTCTTCCGCCATTTCGGACGCACCGATGCCATCACCCCGATTGCCGGCGTGCCGATGCCGGGCAACTATCGGGCGCCCTACAGCCTCGCCCGCTTCCAGCTTCTGTGGTGGAGCGGGATCGTCACCGCCTCCTACGCCGCCATCCTGACCATCACCGGATCGATGGACACCATCACCACCGGCACCATGGCGCTGATGGGGATCGTCGGCGGCACCTCGGTCCTGGCCGCCTTCCAGGACCGCCGGCCGAGCGACGACCAGACCCGGCGCCAGCAGCACGCCGCCCTCTACATCGCTGCCGCCGCGGCCACCCCGCCCGACCGGACGGCGATGGCCGCCAGCCTGGAGCAGGTCTATCCGCCCACCCAGGGGCTGCTGCCCGATCTGCTGAGCGACGCCGCCGGCTACAACATCCATCGCCTGCAATTGCTGGCCTGGACCGGGGTGCTGGGCATCACCTTCCTCTACGAGGTCACCCGCACGCTGGGCATGCCGGAACTGTCGGCCAACCTGCTGGCCCTGACCGGCATCAGCAACGGCACCTATTTCGGCTTCAAGATGCAGGAACAGCAGGTGCCGGCCCCGACCGGCATCGCCCCGGTATCGGCCTGACGGCGGGGGCGGTTCCACCGGGCGCAACCCGCCCAACCGTTTTTCCGGGTCGCGGTGGAGGGGGACGGCGCGCTATAACCCATCCCCTTCCCTCGATTTTCCGGCGCACGAACGGTCCATGGCTCCTCCCGCACCCATCACGGCGCTCCAGGGCGTCTCCGTCACCTTCGGCGGCCGTCCGCTGTTCGACGGCATCGACCTGTCCATCGGCCGCGGCGACCGCGCCTGCCTGGTCGGACGCAACGGGTCGGGCAAGTCGACGCTGATGAAGGTGCTGGCCGGGATGATCCAACCCGACGGCGGCACCGTGTTCGTCCAGCCGGGCGCCCGCCTCGCCTATCTGCCGCAGGAGCCGGACTTCACCGGCTGCGCCACCGTCCAGGACTATGTCGTGCAGGGCCTGCCCGCCGACGAGCAGGACGAGGCGCACCGCGTCGACGCCGTGCTCGACCGGCTCCAGGTGGACGGCAACCTCGACCCCCGCACCCTGTCGGGCGGCGAATCGCGCCGCACCGCACTGGCCCGCACGCTGGTCGGCAACCCCGACGTCATGCTGTTGGACGAGCCGACCAACCACCTCGACCTCCCCACCATCGAGTGGCTGGAAGAGGAGCTGCTGTCCTTCCGCGGCGGCCTGCTGCTGATCAGCCACGACCGCGCCTTCCTGAACCGGCTGGCCAAGCGGACGCTGTGGCTCGACCGCGGCACGGTGCGCGCGACCGACCGCGGATTCTCGGACTTCGAGACGTGGCAGGCCGAGGTGTTCGAGTCGGAAGAGGCCGCTGCCCACAAGCTGGACCGCAAGATCGAAAGCGAGATGAAGTGGCTGCGCGAGGGCATCTCCGCCCGGCGCACCCGCAACATGGGCCGCGTCCGCAACCTGCTGGACCTGCGGGCCGGTCGTGCGGAGCAGATCAAGGGCGGCCAGCAGGCCAAGCTCGCCATCGCCGAGGCCGAACGCGGCGGCCGGCTGGTGATCGAGGCGACCGGCATCTCCAAGGGCTTCGACACGCCCGACGGCCGCAAGACCATCGTGAAGGACTTCTCCACCCGCATCCTGCGCGGCGACCGGGTCGGCCTGATCGGGCCGAACGGCGCCGGCAAGTCCACCCTGCTGAAGATGCTGACCGGCCAGCTCGATCCCGACGAGGGCACGGTGAAGCTGGGCACCAACCTCGACACCGCCTATTTCGACCAGCGGCGCGAGGGGCTGAACCCGGAGGACACCATCCGCAAGGTGCTGTGCCCCTTCGGCGGCGATGCGGTGGTGGTCAACGGCGTGTCGCGCCATGTCGCCGGCTACATGAAGGATTTCCTGTTCGACACCCGGCAGCTGGACAGCCCGGTCAAGGCGCTGTCGGGCGGCGAGCGCAACCGGCTGCTGCTGGCCCGGCTGTTCGCCAAGCCCAGCAACATGATGATCCTCGACGAGCCGACCAACGACCTCGACATGGACACGCTGGACCTGCTGGAGGATGTGCTCGGCGACTATCAGGGCACACTGCTGCTGGTCAGTCACGACCGTGACTTCCTCGACCGGCTGGTGACCGCCACCATCGCGCTGGAGGGCGACGGCACCGCCACCGAATATGCCGGCGGTTATTCCGACTATCTGGTGCAGCGCCCGGCCAAGGCGGCGCCCGCCGCAGCATCCGCCAAGCCGAAACCCGCCGCCCAGGCGCCGGCCGCCGCAACCAAGCCGCGCGGCAAGCTGAGCTACAAGGACCAGCGCGAGCTGGACGAGCTGCCCACCCGCATGGACAGTCTGGGGGGCGAGATCGCCAAGCTGGAGAAGGCGCTGGCCGATCCCGACCTGTTCACCCGCGACCCCGCCAAGTTCCAGAAGACGAGCGAGCAGCTGCACGCCAAGCAGGCGGCGCTGGCCGCGGCGGAGGAGCGCTGGCTGGAACTTGAGGCGATGCGCGAGGAGTTGGAAGGCGGGCGGGCATGAGCCTTGCCCACACGCTCCAGGCGCTGGTGGTGATGGCGCTGTGGGGGCTGAACTTCGTGGTGGCGAAATGGGCGCTGGCCGAATTTCCGCCGCTGTTCGTGATGTTCCTGCGCTTCGCCCTGGTGGCGGTGCTGATCATCCCCTTCTTCCGCGTGCCGCGCGACAAGCTGTGGAAGATCGCACTGCTGTCGGTCACCCTGGGCAGCATCCATTTCCCGATGATGTTCACCGGACTGAAGGGGATCGACGCTGCCACCGCCTCGCTGGCGGCACAGGCGCAGGTGCCCTTCTCCTCCCTGCTGGCGGCACTGGTGTTCAAGGACAAGCTGGGCTGGCGCCGCGGCGTCGGCATGGCTGCCGCCTTCGCCGGCGTGGCGGTGATCGCAGGAGAGCCGCGGCTGGGCGAGTCGCTCCATTCGCTGCTGCTGATCCTCGCCGCGAGCTTCGCCTTTGCGGTGGCGAGCGTGCAGATGAAGCTGATCGGGGCGGTGAACGGTTTCGCCGTCAACGGCTGGATGGCGCTGTTCGCCATGCCGCAGCTGCTGCTCCTGTCGCTGCTGCTGGAGCATGGACAGATGGCGGCGCTGGCGAACTCGACCTGGGTCGGCTGGGCGTCCATCGCCTACATGGCCGTCGCCGTCACCATCATCGCCTACGGGTTGTGGTATCCGCTGCTGGGACGCTATTCCGTCAACCAGACCATGCCCTATCTTCTGACCGTGCCGGTCTTCGGCGTGGCCAGCGGCGTGCTGCTGATGGGCGATCCGGTGACGATCAACCTCGCCATCGGCGGGCTGTTGACCATCGGCGGCGTCGCGGTCATCGTGAAGCGCCGTCCGCGCACCGTCAGCGAGACCGTCACCAACCCGACCTGATGCCGACATGAGCGCCTTCCGCCGGATCGACCGCCCCTCCCCCAACCACGGCCCCCGGGCCGACGGTGCACGGGTGGAACTGCTGATCTTGCATTACACCGGCATGCCCACCGCTGCCCATGCGCTGGAGCGGCTGTGCGATCCGGCGTCCCAAGTCAGCGCCCATTACACGGTGGACGAGGATGGCACCGTCTATGCCCATGTGCCGGAAGACCGGCGCGCCTGGCATGCCGGCCGGTCGAGCTGGCGCGGGACGGAGGACGTCAACAGCCGCTCCATCGGGGTTGAGATCGTCAATCCCGGCCACGAGTTCGGCTACCGGCCTTTCCCGCCGATGCAGATGGCCGCGGTCGCCGAGCTTTGCCTGGGCATCGTCGCCCGGCACGGCATCGCCGCCGCCGACGTGCTGGGTCACAGCGACGTGGCCCCTGCCCGCAAGGAGGATCCGGGCGAACTGTTCGATTGGCCGGGCCTCGCCGTCCGGGGACTCGGGCTCTGGCCCACGCCGTCCCGGGCAGACGACGGCCCCGCCGACACGATGGAGGTCGCCGCACTGCTGGGACGCTATGGGTACGACCCGGCCGAGCCGCGGGCGCTACTGACCTTCCAGCGCCACTTCCATCCCAACTGCCTGACCGGCATCCCCGACCGCGAGACGGTGCGGCGCCTGCGCGCGCTGCTGCGGTTGACGGGCCGGTAACGGTCGGCATCCACGATTTGGGATTTGCCCCCACGGCCGCTTCCCTATATGAACGACCGCGCCAGATGGCCGGATGGCCGCCTTCGGTTTCGACCGGGGGAGGAAAGTCCGGGCTCCACGGAAACACGGTGCCGGCTAACGGCCGGCGGGGGCGACCCTAGGGAAAGTGCCACAGAAAGCAAACCGCCGGCGTTTCGACGCAGGTAAGGGTGAAAGGGTGCGGTAAGAGCGCACCGCGGACCCGGCAACGGGGACGGCACGGTAAACCCCACCGGGAGCAAGACCGAATAGGAGCGGCCCGACCACTGTCCCCGCAACGGGACGGGCGTGGGTCAAGCGCGTTTCCGCGCCGTCGCTCGGGTTGGTCGCGCGAGGCGTCCGGGCAACCGGCGTCCCAGACGAATGGCCATCGCCTGCCCCTCGGGGCGGGATACAGAACCCGGCTTACAGGCCATCTGGCACTTTCCCATCTCTTTTGCCCTGCCCGTCCCAAATCCGATCCCCCGTCGGGGCGGCCGATCCCATGGCGCCCCATGGCAGCAGCCGTTTGCCCTCGCCCTGTCTTTCGACGGGCGGGCATGGGACGGCGTGGGCGGGAGACGGACAGTCGACGGGCGATTTCCGCTGTCATCCACAGGGCGGATGCGACCGCCCCTCCCCCGGTACCCCGCAGTCCGCCGGGCTTTTCCGCTGCCATCCCCAGGATGTGCACGGCCCCATCCACATTTTCCCCAGACTAATCCACAGCCGGTGGATAACTGTGGGGCGATTTCCCATGCTGTCCCATGCCGGACCGGGGGTTCCCACCCAAGGTTCTATGCCGTCCGAGGGGGTCGATTCGTCAGTCCGACAAACCATGCATACACAGCATTTTCTTAAAATTTTGGAACGTTCGAAGAACCTATGTGGATAACTTTATCCACATCGCGAGAGTCCAGCGGAATACTGCGAAGATTCTGAGATTTCGTACACCAACTTGCCCGGATGCCACAGCATGACCCAAAAGTCTTGACACCCCCGTCTGAATACTCGGGGGAGCGTTGACGCCCATGCCGTCCCATGCTATCCCAAGAACGCCCATTTAAGGGGGGCTCTTACCCATTCTGGTTAACACCGGGGGCGGGAGCTGAATGGGCCAAGCGGGGCTAGCGCGGAGCACCCGACCGCGCACGGGGAATAGCAGGGGGGATCACCGGGCCTATGGCCGTTTTCCTGTCCACATACGTCAACAAAGTTGACAGGAAAGGGCGTGTGTCCATCCCGGCACAGTTCAGGCAGTCGCTTGCCAAGACGTCGGCTCCCAGCACCGTCTATCTCTGGCCCTCGCTGAACCACCAGGCGCTGGAAGGCGCCGACCAGGACTATCTCGACGTCCTCTCCGAAAGCCTCGAATCCCCCGACCTCGATGCCGACGAGCGCGACATGATCGAGACCTTCATCTTCGGAAAGCTGATCCCCGTCTCCTCCGACGCCGAAGGCCGCATCGTCCTGCCCAAAGAGCTGGCGGAATTCGCCGGCATCACCGAAGAGGCCGCCTTCATCGGCCGCCGCAAAACCTTCCAAATCTGGGAACCCAACGCCTTGAAAGCCCACGAGGCGGCACTGCGCGAACAGGTCGTGCGCAAAGACATCTCCCTCAGCCAGATCGTCGCCAAGGCGTCCCGCGGCGCTGCCAGCCGGAGCGGGGAGGGCGCCTGATGACCGGCACCCGCATTCACATTCCCGTCCTGCTGGACGAGGTGATCGCCGCGCTGTCCCCGCGCGACGGAGGCCTCTATGTGGACGGCACCTTCGGCGCCGGCGGCTACAGCCGCGCCCTGCTGCAATCGGCCTCATGCCGCGTGATCGGGATCGACCGCGACCCCGCCGCGATCGAGCGCGGCCGTGCGCTGGCCCAGGAGTTCCCCGGACGGCTGGAGGTGATCGAGGGCCGATTCGGCGATATGGACCGGCTGCTCGCCGACCATGGCGTCGGGACAGTCGACGGCGTGGCGCTCGACGTCGGCGTCTCCTCCCCCCAGATCGACGAGCCGGAGCGCGGATTCTCCTTCCGCTTCGACGGCCCGCTCGACATGCGGATGGGACGGGATGGGCCGACCGCCGCCGACGTGGTCAACACCGCCGACGAATCGGATCTGGCCGACATCGTCTACCACCTGGGCGAGGAGCGGATGGCACGCCGCGTCGCCCGCGCCATCGTCGCCGCCCGCCGCGAGGCGCCGATCGAGCGCACGGGACGGCTGGCCGAGATCATCCGGTCGGTGGTGCCGAAGGGGAAGGGCGACGGGATCGACCCGGCCACCCGCACCTTTCAGGCGCTGCGCATCCATGTGAACGACGAGCTGGGCGAACTGCGGCGCGGCCTGTCCGCCGCCGAGTCGCTGCTGGCGCCCGGCGGGCGTCTCGCCGTCGTCTCCTTCCATTCGCTGGAGGACCGCGAGGTCAAGGCGTTCCTGCGGGAACGCTCCTCGCCGCCGCCCTCCCCGTCCCGCCACACGCCCGTGACCGCGGTCGCGGCGCATCACCCATCCTTCCGCCTGCTCTCCCGGAAACCCGTGGACCCGAGCGAGGCCGAAGCCCGTAACAATCCCCGCGCCCGGTCCGCCCGGCTGCGCGCGGCTGAACGTACCGAGGCGCCCGCGTTCCCGGCGTCCGGCAAGGAGGCAGCATGAAAGGCAAGACCTGGCTGTTCTGGGGTGGCCTGATCGCGGCCGCCGGTGGCGTGCTGTTCCAGACCAGCTACGACGTCCAGGATCTTGAGGAGAAGCTCGCCGGGCTGAACCGCAAGATCATTCTGGAACAGGAGTCGATCCAGGTCCTGAAGGCCGAGTGGAGCTACCTGAACGACCCCACCAAGCTGGAGCAGATGGCCCAGGCCTATCTGACGCTGCAGCCGACCGAGCCGCGCCAGTACCTGGCGATGGACATGATCCCGATGCGCCCGGCCGACGCGGTCCCGCCGCCGGCCCAGGCACTGCCCGGCGCTCCGCTGCCGCCGATGGTCCGCGCGCCCGGCACCGGCAATTCCCAGCTGGCCGCCGCCCGCGTGCCTGCCGCCCCCAACAACAACGCCGCTGCCGGAATCGTTCCGGTCAGCGCGCCGGTCGGGCTGGCGAAGCCTCTGCCGATGGAAAAGGCGCTGGAACGCGCGCCTGTCGTCGTGCCGGCGTCCCTGCCCTCCGGCGCCGCCCTTGCCGACCCGTCCCGCGCCAACCGGATCAAGCCGGCCGCCCTGGTGCCCGGCTCCGCCCGTGCGCCTACGGAGAAGTCGGCGGCTCCGGCTGCGCCGGCCGCCGCCGGCAAGCTGGCGCCCAACGCCCCGACCGCGCGCCCAACCGAACTGGCCTCCCGCCCGATCCCGGCGCCGGCGCCCGCACCTAAGGTTGCCGCCGCGGCCCCGGCCGCGCAGCAACCCTATCAGCCCAAGCCGACCGACAGCCTCGGGCTGCTCGTTGCGCGCCTGGGGGCCAATCGATGATCGGTCACGACCACGGCGGCCCGGCCGGCTACGGCCAGCCTGGTGCCAGCACCGGCAGCACCTATGTGCCGCCGCCGGCGCCCTCGCCCTTTCCCCAGCCGGCCCCGCAACCGTCCGCCAAGCCGCGGACCTCGCTGGCGGTCGCGCTGGAGCAGAGCCGTTACCGCCTGATGGTGACGGCTGCCGTGGTCACGACCGTCTTCACCGCCATCAGCGTCAAGCTGGCGATGGCCACGCTGCTCGCGGGCGGCGGCGAGCCGCGTCAGCATGTGGCGCTCGAGGTGGGCGATACCACCACCAACCGCGCCGACATCACCGACCGCAACGGCAACCTGCTGGCGACCTCGCTAGTCACCCAGTCGCTCTATGCCGACCCCAAGCTGGTCTCGCGCCCGGAAGAGGCCGCGCAGAAGCTGGTCGGCGCCCTGCCCGACCTGGATTACAAGGACGTGCTGAGCAAGCTGAGCGGCGACCGCCGCTTCGTCTGGCTGAAGCGCAACCTGACGCCGAAGCAGCAGGCCGCCGTCCACCGTCTGGGCATCCCCGGCGTCGCGTTCGAGCGGGAGGAGCGCCGCTTCTATCCGGCCGGCCCGCTGACCTCGCACATCGTCGGCTTCACCGGCATCGACAACAACGGCCTTGCCGGCATGGAGCAGGGCTTCAACAAGCGGCTGACCGAGGAGCCCGGAACACCGCTTCAGCTGTCCATCGACCTGCGGCTGCAGCATGTCCTGAAGAAGGAACTGGCTGCCACGGTGCAGGAGTTCAGCGCCATCGGCGCTGCCGGCATCGTCTTTGACGTGCGCACCGGCGAAGTGCTGTCGATGGTCTCGCTGCCCGACTTCGACCCGCAGGACCCGACCGGCCTGAACCCCGACACGCTGTTCAACCGGGCGACGCTCGGCGTGTACGAAATGGGTTCGACCTTTAAAATCTTCAACTCTGCGCTGGCCTTCGACACCGGCAAGATCCGGGTGTCGGACATGTTCGACGCCGCACATCCGGTCAAGATCGGCCGCTTCACCATCAACGACTACCACAACCTGCACCGCGCCCTGACGGTGGCGGAAGTGTTCCAGCACTCCTCCAACCTCGGTTCCGTGCGCATGGTGCAGCAGGTGGGCGTGGCAGCGCAGAAGGCCTTCATGACCAAGATGGGCTTCACCAAGCCCACCGGGCTGGAGCTGCCGGAAAGTGGCTGGCCGCTGGTGCCCAACCCGTGGCGCGAGGTCAACAGCTACACCATCTCCTTCGGCCACGGCATTTCGGTCAGCCCGATGCACACGGTGGCCGCCGCCGCGTCCGTCATCAACGGCGGCCTCTTCCACAAGCCGACGCTGCTGAAGCGCCAGCCCGACGGCGAGGTTCCGACCGAACAGGTGGTGTCGCGCCAGACCTCCGACATGATGCGGCGCATGTTCCGCTTCGTCGTCACCGAGGGTACCGGCAAGTCGGCGGAAGTGAAGGGCTATGTCGTCGGCGGGAAAACCGGCACGGCGGACAAGCAGAAGGGCAAGCATTACCAGAAGAACTCGCGCATGTCGTCGTTCCTGGGCGCCTTCCCGATGAACGATCCGCGCTACATCGTCTATGTGCTGGTCGACGAACCGCAGGCGACGGCCAAGACCTACGGCTACGCCACCGGCGGCTGGGTCGCCGCCCCGGCGGTGGGCCGCATCGTCAAGCAGATCGGCCCGCTGCTTAACGTGCCGGTGGTGGACGAGAACACGCCGGAGATCCTGAACTCCACCTACCTGAACGCCGCCGGTTCCACCAACTGGCAGCAGTCGCTGCCGCCCGTCACCGCTCCACCCCCCGCGAAGGGAAGCACCGTTGCGTCTTTCCCAACTCAGACCAAGCCGCGCTGACGCCACCCGCGGCGTTGCCGACCCCGACATCGCCGGGCTGACCGCCGACAGCCGGGCGGTCAAGCCCGGCTTTGTCTTTGCCGCCCTGCCCGGCGTGAAGGCCGATGGCCGCGCCTTCATCGCCGACGCACTCGCCAGGGGCGCCGTCGCCGTGCTGGCGCCCGAGGGCACCGAGCTGCCCACCGGTTCGACCGCCGTCCTGCTGACCGACCCGCAGCCCCGCCTCGCCTTCGCGCTTATGGCCGCCGCCTTCCATGGCGGGCGCCAGCCGGAGACGGTGGTGGCGGTGACCGGCACCAACGGCAAGACCTCCACCGTCCAGTTCGCCGCCCAGATCTGGACGCGCCTCGGCCTGCCCGCCGGCAGCCTGGGCACGCTGGGCCTGCTTGGCCCCGGCCTGCACGGCTATGGCGGGATGACGACGCCCGATCCGGTGTCGCTCCACGGCGATCTCGCCGCCGCCAAGGATGCCGGCATCGACCATCTGGCGATGGAGGCGTCGAGCCATGGCCTGGAGCAGTTCCGGCTGGACGGGGTGGCGATCAAGGCCGCCGGCTTCACCAACCTGACGCTGGACCATCTCGACTATCACGGCACGATGGAGGCGTACCGCGACGCCAAGGCGATGCTGTTCGACCGCGTCCTGCCGCCGGGCGCCGTCGCGGTGCTGAACGCCGACTCTCCGGAATTTCAACATTTTGCCACCATTTGTAACGACCGTGGCCACCGGGTCCTGTCCTATGGTCTGGCCGGCACCGAGCTTCGGGTAACCGGGGTGGAGCCGTTGGCCCATGGCCAGCGGCTCTCCCTGTCCGTGCTCGGCCGCGACGTGACGGTGGACCTGCCGCTGGCAGGTCGGTTCCAGGCCTGGAACGTGCTCTGCGCGCTGGGTCTGGTCATCGGGTCCGGCGGCGACGCCGAACGGGCGCTGGACAGCCTTTCCTTGCTGGAAGGTGTGCCGGGCCGGTTGCAGCATGTCGCGACCCATCCCAACGGGGCGACGGTCTACGTCGATTTCGCCCACACGCCGGATGCGCTGGAAACGGTGCTTCTCGCGCTGAGGTCGCATGCCGCGCGCCATCTGGTGACGGTGTTCGGCTGCGGCGGCGACCGCGATCGCAGCAAGCGGCCGGTGATGGGGGCTCTGGCGGCCAGACTGGCCGACCGTGCCATCGTCACCGACGACAACCCGCGGACCGAGGACCCCGCCTTCGTGCGGAGTCAGGTGCTGGCCGGAGCCACCGGGGATCTGGCCGGCAGGCTGGAGGAGATCGGCGACCGGGCCGAGGCGATCCGCACCGCGGTGCGGCAGCTTCAGCCCGGCGACGTGCTGGTCATCGCCGGCAAGGGCCACGAACAGGGACAAACGATCGGCACCGAGGTGCGTCCGTTCGATGACGCGGACGAGGCCCGGAAAGCCGTAGCGGAGGTTGGAGTATGAGCGGGGACAAGACGGTCCTTTGGACAGCGGATGAGGCGGCGGCCGCCACCGGTGGGCGTCTCTCCGGCCCGTCCGCCTGGACCGCGACCGGTGTCGCCATCGACAGCCGCAAGGTGGCGGCGGGCGACCTGTTCGTCGCCATCCGCGGACCGAATTTCGACGGGCATGCCTTCATCGGCGCCGCGCTGGCCGCCGGTGCCGCGGCGGCGATGGTCGATCATCTGCCGGACGGCCTCCCTGAAGGCGTGCCGCTGCTGATCGCACCGTCCGACACGCTGGAGTCGATGGCAGCGCTGGGCGTGGTGGCGCGGGCGCGTTGCGGCGCGCGCTTCGTCGGTGTCACCGGCTCGGTCGGCAAGACCGGGACCAAAGAGACGCTGCGCCACGTCCTGTCGGCGCAAGGGGCGACCTATGCCAATGAAGGCAGCCTGAACAACCATTGGGGCGTGCCTCTGTCGCTCGCCCGCCTGCCGGCCGACAGCCGCTATGGCGTGTTCGAGTTGGGGATGAACCACGCCGGCGAGCTCAGACCGCTATCGCGGCAGGTCAGGCCGCATGTCGCCGTCATCACCACCATCGAGGCGGTGCATCTGGAGTTCTTCTCCGGCGTCGAGGCCATCGCCGACGCCAAGGCCGAAATCTTCGAGGGGATGGATGCCGGCGGCATCGCCGTGCTGAACCGCGACAACGGGCAGTATGCCCGGCTGGCCGCTGCCGCCCGCCGTCAGGGACTGACCGACATCTGGAGCTTCGGCGCCCATGAGGAGGCCGACGCCCGGCTGGTCGACTGCTCGCTGCACGCGACCTGCAGCGCGGTGACAGCACTGATCCGCGGCGAACGGGTGCAATATTGCCTGTCGCAGCCGGGCCGGCACTGGGTGATGAACAGTCTGGCGGTGTTGCTGGCGGTGAAGGCGCTGGGCGCCGATGTCGCCGCCGCCGCAAGATCGCTGTCCAGCCTGCCGCCGGTGAAGGGGCGTGGCACCCGCAAGCGCATCCAGCTGTCGCAAGGCGCCTTCACGCTGATCGACGAGAGCTACAACGCCAGCCCGGCCGCCATGGCCGCAACGCTGGAAGTGCTGGGCAAGATCGACCCCGGCGCCGGCGGCCGGCGCATTGCCGTGCTGGGCGACATGCGGGAACTGGGCGAGCGCGCCGACGCGCTGCACATTGGGTTGGCCGAGCCGCTGCGCGCCGCGCATGTCGACACCGTCTATGCCTGCGGGCCGCACATGAAGACGCTGTTCGACCGCCTGCCGGCGGCGATGCGCGGCGCCTGGACCGAGACCAGCGTGGAGTTGGCCCCCATCGTGACCGGGACCGTCAAGGGCGGCGACGTCATCATGGTCAAGGGGTCCCTGGGCAGTCGTACAGGTCTGATCGTCGATGCGCTCGCGGCACTCGACAGCGGGCGCGAAAGCGAGGACAAAGCCGCCTCCCGAACCACCAACCAGCCGCAGGCGGCCGCGCAATCCGCGCCGGCCCCGCGAGGCTGACGGACCCAAATGCTCTATAACCTCCTCTTCGGTCTGGCCGACGTCTTTTCGCCGTTCAACCTGTTCCGGTACCTGACCTTCCGGACCGGCGGCGCCGTGATCACGTCGCTGGTCATCAGCTTCGTCTTCTTTCCGCGCCTGATCGCCTGGCTGAAGCGCAAGCAGGGCGAAGGCCAGCCCATCCGCGCCGACGGCCCGGAGAGCCATTTCAAGAAGAAGGGCACGCCCACCATGGGTGGCCTGATGATCCTGATCGCCATGACGGTCAGCACGCTGCTGTGGGCCGACCTGACCAACGCCTACATCTGGATCGTCCTGCTGGTGACCATCGGCTACGGCCTGATCGGTTTCGGCGACGATTACCTGAAGCTGACCAAGCGCAACACCAAGGGCCTGTCCGGCCGCTTCCGCCTGGGCTGGGAGATCGCCATCGGACTGGTCGCCTCGGCACTGATCATGTGGGTGTCGGCCCCGCCGCTGTCGGGCGGCGTGGCGGTTCCCTTCGTCAAGGATTTCCTGGTCCAGCTGTCCTGGTTCTTCGTGCCGTTCGGCGCCTTCATCATGGTCGGCGCCTCCAACTCGGTGAACCTGACCGACGGGCTGGACGGGCTGGCCATCGT
Organism: Azospirillum sp. A29; assembly: GCF_042604625.1. Lineage (NCBI taxonomy): Bacteria > Pseudomonadati > Pseudomonadota > Alphaproteobacteria > Rhodospirillales > Azospirillaceae > Azospirillum > Azospirillum sp. A29. Next base: position 2,625,101 of record NZ_CP170466.1, on the reverse strand, counting down.
GCCGACGATGATCGCCGCCGGCTGCTTCGGCCTGATCTCCTACCTGTCGGGCAACGCCATCTTCGCCAACTATCTCCAGATCCACCATGTGCCGGGCTCCGGCGAGCTGGCGGTGTTCTGCGGCGCGCTGGTCGGCGCCGGTCTGGGCTTCCTGTGGTACAACGCCCCGCCGGCCATGGTCTTCATGGGCGACACCGGGTCGCTGTCGCTGGGCGGCGCGCTGGGTGCGGTCAGCGTGGTGACCAAGCATGAGATCGTGCTGGCCATCATCGGCGGCCTGTTCGTGCTGGAGACGGTGTCGGTGATCGTGCAGGTCGCCTCCTTCAAGCTGACCGGCAAGCGCGTGTTCCGCATGGCGCCGCTGCACCATCACTTCGAGAAGAAGGGCTGGGCCGAACCGACGGTGGTGATCCGCTTCTGGATCATCGCCTCGATCCTGGCGCTGGTCGGCCTGTCCACGCTGAAGCTGCGCTGAGGGGGGCACCGGCGATGATCGACCTGTTCTATATGCAGGAGTTGCCCGTCGCGGTGATGGGGCTGGGCAAGTCCGGCCTCGCCACCGCCCGCGCGCTCCGCGACAGCGGGGCCGAGGTGCGGGTGTGGGACGACAGCCCCGCCTCCCGCGCCGCGGCGGAGGCCGAAGGCTTCGCCGTGGTCGATCTCGCCACCGCCGACCTGTCGGACCTGACCACCATCGTCTGGTCGCCCGGCATCCCCCACACCCACCCCAAGCCGCATCCGGTGGCCGAGCGCGCCCGCGCGCTGGGGATCGAGCTGATCTGCGACATCGAGCTGCTGGGCCGGGCGGAGCGCGACTGCGCCTTCATCGGCATTACCGGCACCAACGGCAAGTCGACCACCACCACCCTGATCGGCCACATCCTGGCCGCCGCCGGCCGCAAGGCCGCGGTGGGCGGCAACCTGGGCACGCCGGTGTTGACCTTCGATCCGATCGGGTCGGGCGGCACCTGCGTGCTGGAGATGTCGAGCTATCAGCTGGAGCTGACCCACTCCATCACCTTCGACATCGCGGTCCTGCTGAACATCACGCCCGACCATCTCGCCCGCCATGGCGGGATGGAGGGCTACATCGCCGCCAAAAAGCTGATCTTCCACCGCCAGACCTGGCCGCGCACCGCGGTGATCGGGGTGGACGACGAGCATTGCCGCAAGATCCACGCCGACCTCGTCGCCGCCGGCGACCAGCGCATCTGGCCGATCTCCGCCCAGGGGCCGGTGGCGGGCGGCGTCTATGCCGCCGACGGGTGGCTGGTCGACGACACCGACGGCGAGGCGGCCAAGGTCGTGGAGTTGTCCGGCCTGCCCAGCCTGCTGGGTGCCCATAACTGGCAGAACGCCGCCGCCGCCTTCGCCACCTGCAAGGCCGCCGGACTGCCGGTGCCGGCCATCGTCGCGGCGATGGCGACCTTCCCCGGCCTCGCCCACCGGCAGCAGCTGGTCGGCACGGCAAGCGGGGTGCGCTTCGTCAACGACAGCAAGGCGACCAACGCCGACGCCACCGAAAAGGCGCTGGCGACCTTCGACCCGATCTACTGGATCCTCGGCGGACAGGCCAAGGACACCGGGCTGACCGGTCTGGAGGGCTATATGGGCCGCGTCCGCCACGCTTTCCTGATCGGCGAGGCGCAGGAACAATTCGCCGCATGGCTCGACGCGCAGGGTGTTGCCTATACACGCTGTGGAACGCTGGATGTTGCGACTGCGAAGGCAGCCGGACTGGCCCTGGCGGAACGGCTGGAGGGCGCTTGCGTGCTGTTGTCTCCAGCGTGCGCGTCATGGGACCAGTTTGCCAGTTTCGAGAAGCGCGGCGAAGCCTTCGCGGTCTATGTCGCGAACATCGTCGCAGCGCATGAGAGCACCGGGGACGGCACCAGCGGGGGCGTTGCATGATCACCTTCGACCGTACCGACCAATCGATCTTCGGCCGCTGGTGGTGGACAGTCGACCGCTGGCAGCTGGGCGCCGTCGCCCTGCTGATGTTCCTGGGCACCGTCCTGATCACCGCGGCCAGCCCGCCGGTGGCCGAGCGCATCGGCATCCAGGACACCTTCTATTTCGTCGAACGCCACGTGATGATGCTGATCCCCGCGATCGTCATCATGGTCGGCGTTTCCCTGCTCAGCCCGCGCGGCGTGCGGCGGGTGGCGCTGGGCGTGTTCCTGATCTCGGTGGCGCTGGTCTATGCCACGCTGGTGGTGGGCGTCGAGATCAAGGGTGCGCGCCGCTGGATCCACATCCCCGGCCTGTCGATCCAGCCGTCGGAGTTCGTCAAGCCCGCCTTCGCCGTGGTCGCCGCCTGGCTGTTCTCGCTGTCGCGCACCAATCCGGGCTTCCCCGGCGCGCTGGTGTCGATGGCGCTTTACGGCCTCACCATGGCCGGCCTGATCCTTCAGCCCGACCTGGGCATGACCTTCGTCGTCTCCGCCGTCTGGTTCACCCAGTTCTTCCTGGCCGGCCTGAACCTCGTTCTGGTGATGGGGCTCGGCGGGCTGGGCGTGGTCGGGCTGGTCGGCGCCTATTACACGCTGCCGCACGTCACCAGCCGCATCAACCGCTTCCTCGACCCGCATGCCGGCGACAACTATCAGGTCAACCGCTCGCTGGAGGCCTTCGCCAACGGCGGGCTGATGGGCACCGGCCCCGGCCAGGGCACGGTGAAGTTCTACCTGCCCGACAGCCATGCCGACTTCATCTTCGCGGTCGCAGGCGAAGAGCTGGGCCTTATCTTCTGCCTGGGGTTGGTGGTTCTGTTCGCCTTCGTCGTTCTGCGCGGGTTCGCTCGTGTCTTCAACGACAACAATTATTTCGTTTTGCTGGCCGCTGCCGGTCTTCTGATCCAGTTCGGTCTTCAGGCGGCGATCAACATGGGTTCGTCCTTGCATCTTATGCCGACCAAGGGCATGACCCTGCCGTTCATCTCCTACGGCGGCTCTTCGCTGCTCGCTCTCGGGTTCGGCATGGGTATGGTTCTGGCACTGACACGCAAACGCTTCGGCCCAGCGGAATGAGGAGGCCGACCGACTTGAGCACGACGGGCTCCAATGCGGGCTTCCCTACGGGCTTCGACGCCAATGCCAACAAGGTGATCGTGCTGGCCGCCGGTGGCACCGGCGGGCACATGTTCCCGGCCGAGGCGCTGGCGCGCGAGCTGCTGGCCCGTGGCCGGGCGGTGACGCTGGTCACCGACAAGCGCGGCCATGCCTTCGGCGAGAACCTGCCGGAGGTGCCGGTCCATCGCATCCGCGCCGCCTCCCCCGGCGCCGGCATCGTCGGCAAGCTGAAGGCCGCGCTGCAGATGGGCCTCGGCCTGCTGGAGGCGCGGGCGCTGATGCGCCGGCTCGATCCCGCCGCTGTGGTCGGCTTCGGCGGCTACCCGTCGGTCCCCACCGTCTATGCCGCCATCCAATCGAAGCTGCCGGCCCTGCTGCACGAGCAGAACGCCGTGCTGGGCCGCGCCAACCGGATGCTGATCGCCGGGGCCAGACGCATCGCCGTCGCCTTCTCCGACATCGAAAAGCTGGGCGAGGCGCAGCGCGCCAAGATCGTCCGCACCGGCAACCCGGTCCGCCCGGCCGTCGCCGCCCGCCGCCTCTCCCCCTACGAGGCGCCCGGTGCCGCCGGCCCCGTCCGCCTGCTGGTGATGGGCGGCAGCCAGGGCGCCCGAATCTTCTCCGAGGTGATCCCCGCGGCGCTGGCCTTGTTGCCCGAGGAGATGCGCGCCCGCATCCATCTGGCGCAGCAATGCCGCCCGGAGGATCTGGAGGCCGCCCGCGACGCGCTGGAGCCGCTGGGCCTCGCCCGGCTGGAGTTGCAGACCTTCTTCCGCGACGTGCCGGAGCGGCTGGCCGCCTGCCACCTTGCCGTCACGCGCGCCGGAGCCTCCACCATCGCCGAGCTGACCTGCATCGGCCGTCCGGCGATCCTGGTGCCCTACCCGCACGCCACCGACGACCACCAGACCGCCAACGCCCGCCATCTGGCCCAGGCCGGCGCCGCCTGGCTGGTGCCGCAGCCCTCCTTCACCGCCCAGGCCCTGGCCGAGCGGCTGTCCGCCCTGCTGGCCGATCCGCAAGCGCTCGCCGCCGCGGCCCGCGCCGCCCATGGCTGGGGCACCGCCGACGCCGCCACAGCGCTGGCCGACGCCGTGCTGGCGATGCTGGACGGCGGCCCCGCCGCTCACGATCACGCCGACTCCGACCACGACCAATCCCAACACGCCCGGCGCTCATCCGCCGGTGCCAGCGCCAAGGGGGCCGCGGAATGATGAAACCCATGCGGAATCTGACCCGGCCGACGCCGCGGCCGTTGCAGGACTGGCCGGCGGACATGACTCGGACCGAGGGCGGCTGGTACAACCGTCCGGGCTGCCCGCTGGTGCCGCGCTTCCTCGCCGAAGGCGGCTTCCTGCGCGACCGCCTGTCGATGATCCATGGATCGCAGCCCCTCCCCAATGACCTGTCCGACGGGGCGGTCGACGCCACCCTTCGCCTGATGCTTCGCCGCGGAAAGTAAGCCTGACATGCGCGCCCTCCCCCTCTCGATCGGCACCATCCACTTCGTCGGCATCGGCGGCATCGGCATGAGCGGCATCGCCGAGGTGCTGCGGAATCTGGGCTACACCGTCCAGGGCTCCGACCTTGCCGAGAACGCCAACGTCAAGCGCCTGCGCGAACTGGGCATCAAGGTGTTCGTCGGCCATCGCGGCGAGAACATCGCCGGGGCCGCCGTCGTCGTCGTTTCCTCCGCCGTCAAGCGCGACAATCCGGAAGTCGTGGCCGCCCGTGCAGCATTGGTGCCGGTGGTCCGCCGCGCCGAGATGCTGGGCGAGCTGATGCGGCTGAAATGGGCCATCGCCATCGGCGGCACCCATGGCAAGACCACCACCACCTCGATGGTCGGCCATATGCTGGAGCATGCCAACCTCGACCCGACGGTCATCAACGGCGGCATCATCAACGCCTACGGTTCCAACACCCGGCTCGGCACCGGCGACTGGATGGTGGTGGAGGCGGACGAGAGCGACGGCACCTTCGTGAAGCTGCCGGCCTGCATCGCCGTCGTCACCAACATGGACCCGGAGCATCTCGACTTCTACGGCACCTTCGACAACGCACGGGCCGCCTTCGACAGCTTCGTCCAGAACATTCCCTTCTACGGCTTCGCCGCGCTGTGCATCGACCATCCCGAGGTGCAGGCGATGATCCCCCGCGTGTCGGACCGCCGCATCGTCACCTACGGCTTCTCGCCGCAGGCCGACATCCGCGCGGTGAACGTGGAGCTGGGGCCCGACGGCGCCAAATACGATGTGCTGATCTATGACCGCCACACCGGCGAGAGCCGCGCCATCGCCGGCGTGCGCCTGCCGATGTACGGGCCGCACAACGTCCAGAATTCGCTGGCCTGCTTTGCCGTCGGCAACGAGATGGGCCTGCCCGACGTGGTGATGCGCGACAGCATGGCCAAGTTCCAGGGCGTGAAGCGCCGCTTCACCAAGACCGGCGAGACCAACGGCATCACCGTCATCGACGATTACGGCCACCACCCGGTGGAGATCGCCGCCGTGCTGAAAGCGGCGCGTACCGCCGGCACCGGCCGCACCATCGCCGTCGTCCAGCCGCACCGCTATTCCCGCCTCGCCGCCCTGTTCGAAGAATTCTGCACCTGCTTCAACGACGCCGACGCCGTGATCGTCGCCGACGTCTATGCCGCCGGCGAGGCGCCGATCGAGGGTGTCAGCCGCGACAGCCTGGTCGAGGGCCTGCGCATGCATGGCCACCGCCACGTCGTCGCCCTGCACGGCCAGCAGGAACTGGCACAGGTCGTGCGCGAGATGGCCAAGCCCGGCGACTTCGTCGTCTGCCTGGGCGCCGGCAACATCACCCAGTGGGCGAACGCCCTGCCGGGTGAGCTGGCCTCCCTCTACGGCGCGACGCGATGACGGCAGCGCCCGGCATGACCGCCTCTGAAGGCCACTTGATCGAACGGATGCCCGCCGTGCGCGGCCGGCTGACCGCCGACGCCCCGCTGGCGCCGGTGACATGGTTCCGCGTCGGCGGGCCGGCGGAGGTGATGTTCCGCCCGGCCGACGCCGACGACCTTGCTGACTTCCTGGCCGCCCTGCCGGCCGAGGTGCCGGTGACGGTGATCGGCGTCGCCTCCAACCTGCTGGTGCGGGACGGCGGCGTGCCGGGCGTCACCATCCGGCTCGGCCGCGGCTTCACCGACATTGTGGCGGACGGGATGACCGTGACCGCCGGGGCGGCGGCGCTCGACCTGAATGTCGCCATGGTCGCCCGCGACGCCGGGATCGCCGGGCTGGAGTTCCTTTCCGGCATTCCCGGCACCATCGGCGGCGCCTTGCGCATGAATGGCGGCGCCTATGGCCGTGAGTTGGCCGACGTGCTGGTGTCGGCCACCGCCGTGGCGCGCGACGGCCGCCGGTTGGAGTTCAGCCATGCCGGCATGGGCTTCACCTACCGACACAGCGCGGCCCCGGAGGATTGCATCTTCACCGGTGCCGTCCTGCGCGGCGCGGCCGGCAACCCGCTGGAGATCGCCCGGCGCATGGCCGAGATCTCCGACAAGCGCGCAGACAGCCAGCCGGTCCGCTCCCGCACCGGCGGCTCCACCTTCAAGAACCCTGAAGGCCATAGGGCCTGGGAGCTGATCGACAAGGCCGGCTGCCGCGGCCTGTCCATCGGCGACGCCCAGGTGTCGGAAAAGCACTGCAACTTCCTGATCAACAACGGCACGGCCACCGCCGCCCAGCTGGAAGCGCTGGGCGAGGAGGTCCGACGCCGCGTGTTCGAGACCAGCGGCGTCACGCTGGACTGGGAAATCAAGCGCATCGGCGTTCCCGCCGAAGGAAGCACCGCCCCATGACCGAAGCCCTTCTCCACGCCCACAAGAAGCATGTCGCCGTCCTGATGGGCGGCTGGTCGGCCGAGCGCGAGGTGTCGCTGGTCAGCGGGGCCGGCGTCGCCAAGGCGCTGGAGGAGGAAGGTTACCGCGTCACCGCCATCGACGTGCAGCGCGACCTGGGTGGGCTGATGCACGCCCTGAGCAGCCCGCGCCCCGATGTGGTGTTCAACGCCCTGCACGGCCGCGGCGGCGAGGACGGGACGATCCAGGGCGTGCTGGAATTCCTGGGCCTGCCCTACACCCATTCGGGCGTCCAGGCCGCCGCCGTCGCCATGGACAAGGCGATGACCAAGCGGGTTCTGGACACCGTCGGTATCCGCTCGCCCAAGGGAATGGTGCTGTCCCGCGGGGAGATCACCGGCGGCAGCCACCCCATGCCGGCGCCCTATATCGTCAAGCCTGTGGACGAAGGCTCGACCGTTGGCGTAACCCTGGTCCGCGAGGGGCAGAACAGCCCGGTCGGCGATGCGTGGACCTTTGGCGAACGCGTGCTGGTCGAGGAGTTCATCCCCGGTCGCGAGCTGACCGTGGGCGTCATGGGTGACCGTGCTTTGACGGTGACCGAGATTGTCTTCCAGGCTCAGGTCTACGACTACACCGCGAAATACAGCGCCGGCCACGCCGTCCATACCCTCCCCGCCGCGATCCCCGAGGCCGTGGCGGAGGAGGCGAAGCGGGTGGCGGTGCTGGCGCACAACACCCTGGGCTGCCGGGGCGTGTCGCGCAGCGACTTCCGCTGGGATGACAGCCGGCCGGGAACGGACGGTCTGTATTTCCTGGAGATCAACAACCAGCCGGGCATGACGCCCCTGTCGCTGGTGCCCGAACAGGCCGCGCATGTGGGGATCACCTACGGCGCGCTGGTCGGCTGGCTCGTGGAGAATGCCGCATGTCAGCTCGCCTGATGGCCGACCCGGACTTCCGCGCCGCCGCCGGCGCGCGCGCCCGGGACGAGATGCCGACCCCGCCACGCGCCATGGCCGCGTCGGCGGAAAAAGGCAAGCGGCGCCGCGCCTGGCCGCGCTGGACCCGCTCCGCCGTCAAGGCGGCGCTGCTGCTGGTGCCGGTGCTGGGACTGGCCGGTGCCGCCGGCTCCACCTGGAAGCGCGGCAATCTGGCCGAGACGATGGAGGCGGCGCAGGAAAGCGTCATCCGCCTGACCGGCGACATGGGCTTCCGCCTGTCCGAGATCCTAGTGGTCGGCCGCAGCGAGACCGAGCGCGACGTCGTGCTCGACGCGCTGGGCGTGCGCCGTGGCGAGCCGATCCTGTCCATTGACCTTGCCGATGCCAAGCAGCGGCTGGAGGAGCTGCCCTGGGTGTCGTCCGCCTCGATCGAGCGGCGTCTGCCCGGCTTCCTCTACATCCGCCTGTCCGAGCGCCAGCCGATGGCGATCTGGCAGCATGACCGCCAGTTCACCGTCATCGACCGCGCCGGCCGTCCGCTGGCCGACGCGGCGGAACTGGCGCGCCGCGGCAACCAGCGGATCGAGACACTGCCGCAGGTGATCGGCGCCAACGCTCCGCAGCAGGTCCACACCCTGCTGTCGGCGCTGGACGGCGCGCCGACCATCGCGCCGATGCTGTCGTCCGCCAGCTGGATCAGCGACCGCCGCTGGAACCTGCAGCTGAGCAACGGCGTGACGGTGAAGCTGCCGGAAGGCAATGGCGAGATGCGCCGCGCGCTGCGCCAGCTGGAGCAGATGCACACGGCCAGCCATGTGCTGGACCGCGACATCGTCGCCATCGACCTGCGCCTGCCCGACAAGGCCGCGATCCAGACCTCCGCCACCGCCCAGCTTCCGGGCTGGGAGGACGATACGAAGAAGAAGAACGGCAAGAAATCTTAAAGCCCCGGTGACGACAGGCGCTTGCGGGGAAGCGCCCGTCGCCGGCGGACAGGAGTCGAGGAAAAGTCTTGGGGGGCATGTTCGGGATGGGATTCAACGGTGCCAAGAAGCCGAAGCGGCCGGCCCGTGGCGGGATCGTCACGGCGCTGGACGTCGGCTCGACGAAGGTGTGCTGCGTCATCGCGCGGATGGAGGAGCCCGGCTCCCTCCGCGTGATCGGCGTCGGTCACCAGATCGCCACGGGCATCCGCGCCGGGACCATCATCGACATGGAGGCGGCGGAGACCTCGATCGGCGCCGCCGTGCATGCCGCCGAACAGATGGCCGGCGAGACGGTGCATGACGTCGTCGTCAACCTGTCGATGGGCCATCCGCGCTCCCACGCCTTCACCGCCACCGTCCCGGTCTCCGGCCAGGAGGTGACGGAAGGCGACATCCGGCGCGCCATGGCCCATGCCCGCACTTTGCAGGCCGGCCCCGATCAGGCGCTGATCCACACCATTCCGCTGGGCTTCTCCCTGGACGGCAGCCGCGGCATCCGCGACCCCAAGGGGATGAGCGGCCACACGCTGGGCGCCCAGCTGCACGTCGTCACCGCCGCGGCCGGCGCCATCCGCACGCTGCACGCCTGCATCGCCCGCTGCCACCTGAACATCGAGTCCATCGTCGTCAGCCCCTTCGCCTCCGGCCTCGCCTGCTTGGTCGAGGACGAGATGGAGATGGGGGCGGCCTGCGTCGACATCGGCGGCGGCGGCACCACCATCTCGATCTTCGCCGAGGGCAATCTGGTGTGGACCGGCTTCGTCCCCCTGGGAGGCCGGCACGTCACCAACGACATCGCGCACGGGCTGGCGACTCCGCTGGTCCATGCCGAACGGCTGAAGGTGCTCTACGGCAGCGCCCGGGTGAACCCGGCCGACGAGCGCGAGATGATCGAGGTGCCGCAGATCGGCGAGGACGAGCGCAGCGGCAGCGGCACCGCCAGCCACCCGCGCTCCTTCCTGGTCAGCATCATCCAGGCGCGGATGGAAGAGATCTTCGAAGAGGTGCGCAGCGCCATCGAGCAGTCCGGCCATTCCCAGCTGGTCGGCCGGCGCGTCGTCCTGACCGGCGGCGCCAGCCAGCTGCCCAACACGCGCGAGATGGCCGCCCCCATCCTCGACAAGCAGGTCCGCATCGCCCGCCCCACCCGGATCGCCGGCCTCAACGAGGCGCATGGCGGACCGGCCTTCTCGACGGTGGCGGGCCTTCTCTTACATGCCGTCCGCAACCCGACGGAGCTGATGGTGACCGGCCAAGAGGCGGTCGCGTCAACCGGGCTCCTCGGCCGCGTCGGCCTGTGGCTGCGGGAGAATCTGTAATGATCCTTCCGGCCGCCGCCATTCACCGATTCCCGAACGGACAGACACCGGACACAACCGGGCGCCGGTCGCGGCATATCAAACATCAAACCCAACGAAAACAGGTTGTGGAGGCCTGAATAGAATGATCAACGTGACCATCCCCCAGATCGAGCCCGAACTGAAGCCGCGCATCACCGTGTTCGGCGTCGGCGGGGCCGGCGGCAACGCCGTCAACAACATGATCAAGTCGAACCTGGAAGGCGTGGACTTCGTCGTCGGCAACACCGACGCGCAGGCGCTGAAGGGTTCCTTGTGCGAGAAGCGCATCCAGCTGGGCACCGGCACCACCCGCGGCCTGGGCGCCGGCTCCAAGCCGGACGTCGGCCGTGCCTCGGCCGAGGAGCAGATCGACGAGATCGTCCAGTATCTCGAAGGCTCCAACATGGTCTTCATCACCGCCGGCATGGGCGGTGGCACCGGCACCGGTGCGGCCCCGGTCATCGCGCGTGCGGCCCGCGAGCGCGGCATCCTGACCGTCGGCGTCGTCACCAAGCCCTTCCATTTCGAGGGCGGTCACCGCATGCGGCTGGCGGAAGGCGGCATCGCCGAGCTGCAGCAGTATGTCGACACCCTGATCATCATCCCGAACCAGAACCTGTTCCGCATCGCCAACGAAAAGACGACCTTCGCGGACGCCTTCAAGATGGCCGACGACGTTCTGCATTCGGGCGTGCGCGGCGTCACCGACCTGATGGTGATGCCCGGCCTGATCAACCTGGATTTCGCCGACATCCGGTCCGTGATGACCGAGATGGGCAAGGCGATGATGGGCACCGGCGAGGCTGGCGGCGAACGCCGCGCCATCGAGGCCGCCGAGGCCGCCATCTCCAACCCGCTGCTGGACGACGTATCGATGAAGGGTGCCCGCGGCGTCCTCATCAACATCACCGGCGGCTACGACATGACCCTGTTCGAGGTCGACGAGGCGGCCAACCGCGTCCGTGACGAGGTCGATCCCGACGCCAACATCATCTTCGGCTCGACCTTCGACAGCTCGCTGGACGGCGTGATGCGCGTGTCGGTCGTCGCCACCGGCATCGACGCCGCGGCGATGAGCAACCCGCGCACCCTGCACCCGGTCAACCTGTCGCTGGTCGGCGACCGTGCCAAGAAGCCGGCCGCTCCCGGCAACCTGACCGGCGCCCCGGCTCCGGCCGCCGCCCAAGGCTCGGCTATTCCCAGCGCCGCAGCCGGCCTGCGCACGCCGCAGCCGGTCACCGCCGGCGCCGCCGCCATCCAGCACGACCCGGCCCAGCAGCAGCCGGCCCAGCAGTATGGCCAGCAGCCTGTCGAGGCTCCGAAGCCGGCCGCCGGTCCGCTGCATGGCGAGAACCAGGGCGGCCACTTCTTCGCGCCGAAGCCGGCCGACGCCGGTCCGCGCCAGCCGGTGACCGTCGGCGCCGCGCCGCTGTCGACCCCGCAGCAGCCGGTCCACCAGCAGCACGCCCCGCAGGCGCCGCAGATGCAGGGCCACCAGCAGCCGCAGCAACAGCCGCAGCAGCCGGCCCCGATGGCGCCGCAGCATCACCATGCCGCCCCGCAGGGCCATCAGCAGCACCCCGGCCAGCAGCATCCGGGCGGCCTGTCCGTCGGTCCGGCCCCGGCGCCTGCGCCGGAACCGGCGCCGGCCCGCAAGGGCAACTTCCTGTTCGGTCTGGTGACCGGCCTGGGCCGCAAGTCCGAACCGGCGCCGCAGCCGGTGCAGCAGCCCGCGCCGCAGGCCTATCAGCCGCAGCCTGCCCCGCAGCAGTACCAGCCGGCCCCCCAGGGCTATCCGCAGCAGCCCGCCTACCCGCAGCAGCAGCCGCAGGCTCCCCACCAGGGCTACCCGGCGGGCCAGCAGTATCCGGCGCCGCAGCAGCAGCCGGTCTATCCGCCGCAGCAGTCCGCTCCGCAGCATGCCCAGGCCTACCCCGCCGCCCCGCAGGCGCAGGCTCCGGCCCCGCGGGCCGACGGCAAGCCGGGCGAGCAGGAGGAGCTGGACATTCCGGCCTTCCTGCGCCGTCAGGCCAACTGAGCGGCGGGAACGTCCCGACGTAAACCGATCTTGGCCGCCTTCCCCGACGACATGTCGGATTTGGCAGCCGGCCGATCCCGGCGAAAGCCGGAGATAACCGCCGTCGCCGCAGCCTCCTAATCGCGGCGCCGGCGGCTCCACAACCTGACCGAACCTTTCGGACCCCGGTGATGCCGTCGTGCGTTACCGGGGATTTTTTATTTCACGCCACTTGCCTCAAATAACTGATTGCTTGTCTTGCGCACCACTTTTGCCCTGCAACAAACGGTAACAATGAGTGATTTGCCGATTTCCGATCCCCGGTGTTACCTATCAGCATGGTCGAAAGCGAAAGCTGCCGACGCGATGATCTCCCAAGATCAAGCGGCGCGGATCGCCGGAAACCTCTCCTTCACGACCAAGATGGAAAAGACATCGTGGCCAACAATCGCAGCAACGTGGACGGCATGTTCCAGCAGACCCTGAAGAAGTCGGTGACCATCGCCGGCGTCGGGCTGCATTCGGGCGTCATCGTCACGCTGACGATTTCGCCGGCCGATGCGAATTCCGGAATCACCTTCCTGCGTACCGACCTTTGTGGTACGGCCGCCGTAATTCCGGCGCGCTGGGACACGGTTGTCGATACCCGCCTGTGCACCGTGATCGGCAACGACCACGGCACCACCGTCGGCACGATCGAGCATCTGATGTCGGCGCTGGCCGGCTGCGGCATCGACAATGCCGTGGTTTCGCTGGACGGCATCGAGGTGCCGATCATGGACGGCAGCGCCGCTCCCTTCGTCGCCGCCATCGAGCAGGCCGGCATCGCCGTGCAGAAGTCGCCCCGCCGCTTCATCCGCATCCTGAAGCCGGTCGCCATCGGCGACGGCGTCAAGAGCGCGTCCTTCACCCCGGACGACGCGACCAGCTACAGCTTCGAGATCGACTTCGACAGCGCCGCCATCTCCCGTCAGGCCCGCGCCCTGGAGATCGATCCGGACAGCTTCAAGGACGAGATCAGCCGCGCCCGCACCTTCGGCTTCCTGCATGAGGTCGAGGGGCTGCGCAAGATGGGTCTCGCCCGCGGCGGCTCGCTGGACAACGCGGTGGTCATCTCCGGCGACACGGTGATGAACGCCGAGGGCCTGCGCTTCAAGGACGAGTTCGTGCGCCACAAGATCCTGGATGCCGTCGGCGACCTGTATCTGGCCGGTGCGCCGATCGTTGGCCATTTCCACGGCGTGCGCTCTGGCCATGCCCTGAACAACCAGTTGCTGCGTGCGCTGTTCGCCGACCGCAGCGCCTGGCGTTACGAGACGGCGGTGTCGCTGCCGGTCGCGCGCCGCGGCCTGGAGCAGCTGGCGGTCGCCTGATCGCCGCCATCTTTCCAGGATGGTTTTTCGAGAGGTCTGCCCCTGCCCTCCCCCACCGGGGAGGGCTTTTTCTTTGGCGCACTCCCCTCCCCTGCCGCTGCCGCGGCCCACGCAGAAGAAAAGCGCCCTCCCCTCTCGGAGCGGGCGCTCTGCGCAATTTGGTGGAGTTTCCCGATTTCTGATTTATTTCAGTATTTTAGGTAATTTTCTTAATGTGAAATCTGCGTGAGTGCTGAGAGTGCCCCCTCTCGCGACAGGAAGGGCGCTCCCTACCCTGCCGCCACCATCTCCGCCCCAGTGCCGGCGTATTCGCCGAAGCGGGTGTCTTCCTTCAGGATGTGCTTGCCCAGCCAGTCGGAGCAGAACAGGAACACTTCTTCGCCGCTGATACGGCTGCCACCCGCGCGGAATTCGTCGCGGTAGCTTTCGACCTGCCAGGTCAGCCGGTCGTGCAGGGCCTTGTGCGCGGCGAAGGTCGGATAGTTCAACTGCTCCATCTGCGCCTCCTCCTCCGCGAAGTGATGGCGGGTGTAGGCGATCAGATCGTCCAGGATGGCTTCGATCAGGGCCGGGTCCTGGCGGTTCGTGTCGTCATACAGCTTGTTGACGATGGCGATCAGGACGCGGTGATCCTCGTCCAGCGCGTCGTTACCCACGCTCATCCAGCGCGACCACTGAATTGGCTCCATGGCGTTTCCTTTGTCCCCTTCGTTGGCAGCCGGGCAGGCATGCGGGCGTTGACCGCCCGTCGGCGCCGTCCCGTTTTCGGGGGGTCCACCTGTCCGGCATCGTTGCGCTTCTGACTATAAGCGTTTTCTTATCTCACTCCCCCGATCCCCGTCCGTCAATCCGGTCGAACGGGGATGCGACATTTTGGCGAAGGCTGGATGTGGCGCCGATCAGCCGCCGATCCTGGCCAACCACTCGTCCTCGGTCAGGATCTCGACGCCCAACTCCTTGGCCTTCGCCGCCTTGCTGCCGGCGTCCACCCCGGCGACCAGATAGTCGGTCTTGCCGGAAACGGAGCCCGCCACCTTGGCGCCGAGCGATTCGGCGCGGGCCTTCGCCTCCGACCGGGTCATCCGCTCCAGCGTTCCGGTGAAGACCACCGTCTTGCCGGCGATGGGGGAGTTGCTGGCCTTCGGCAGCTCGGCCTCCAGCACGGTCAACCGCGCCATCAGGCCGCGGACGATGACGAGGTTGCGCTCCTCCGCGAAGAAGCCGGCCAGTTCCTCGGCCGCCACTTCGCCGACATCGGGGGTGGCGACCAGATCGAGCCAGGGCTGATCCGGCGCCTGCGCCACCGCACGCTCCATCGCCGCCCGCCAGTCGGACAGGGTGCCGTAGCGGGTGGCCAGCGCCTGGGCGGCACGGGTGTTCAACCGCTTGATGCCGAGCGAACCGATGATGGTCTCCAGCCGCAGCGCATCGTTTCCGGCATAGAAGTCCAGCTTGGACGCGCTTTCGGGATCGGCGAACCAGGCGAGGATGGTATCGGCGGTGACCGGACCGACACCGCTCAATGCGTGGAGGTCCAGCCATTCCTGGCCGGGCATCGCCTGCTCCGCCGCCAGCATGCCGTCGACCCAGCCCTGCATCGTCTTGTAGTGGCGGGCCAGCGACTTGGCCGTCACCTCACCGACATGGCGGATGCCGAGCGCGTAGATCACGCGATGCAGGTCGATGCCGTCGCGTCGCTGCTGGATGGCCTTGAACAGGTTCTGGACCGACTTCTCCTTCCAGCCCGGCCGGCCGATCAGCTCGACGCGGCCCTCAAGGGTAAAGATGTCGACCGGCGACTTGATGAAGCCTTCGTCCCAGAATTCCTCGATGATCTTCTCGCCCAGCCCTTCGATATCGAAGGCGTCGCGGGAGACGAAATGGCGCAGCCGCTCCTTCGCCTGGGCGGCACAGATCAGCCCGCCGGTGCAGCGCCGCACCACCTCGCCCGCCTCGCGGATGGCGAGGCTGCCGCAGACCGGGCAGGTCTCCGGCGCCACATAGGGGATCGAGTCGGCCGGGCGCTGCGACAGCACCACCTCCACCACCTGCGGGATGACATCGCCGGCGCGCTGCACCACCACGAGATCGCCGACACGGATGTCCTTGCGGGCGATCTCGTCCTCATTGTGCAGGGTGGCGCGGCTGACGACGACGCCGCCAACGGTGATATCCTCCAGTTCCGCCACCGGGGTCAGCGCGCCGGTGCGGCCGACCTGGATTGTGATCTCCTTCAGCCGGGTCTGCGCCTGTTCGGCCGGGAACTTGTGGGCGATGGCCCAGCGCGGCGCCCGGCTGACGAAGCCCAGCCGCTGCTGAAGCTCCAAGCTGTCGACCTTGTAGACGACGCCGTCGATGTCGAAGGGCAGGCTGGCACGCCGCCGGCCGATGCCCTCGTAATAGGCCAGCAGCTTGTCCTTGCCGTCGCACAGCTCGGCCGGGCGGTTCAATTGGAAGCCCCAGCCCTTCAGCCGCTCGCGGATGCCCCATTGGGTCTCGGCAATCGGCTCCGACACTTCGCCCAGCGCATAGCCGAAGAAGCAGAGCGGCCGGGACGCGGTGATGGAGGAATCGAGCTGGCGCAAGCTGCCGGCCGCCGCGTTGCGCGGGTTGGCGAACAGCTGCTCACCCTTCTGCGCACGGGCGGCGTTCATCGCCAGGAAATCGTCGCGGCTCATATAGACCTCGCCGCGGACCTCCAGCACGTCGGGGAAGGGCGCCGGCAGGCGGTGCGGCACATCGCGGATGGTGCGGACGTTGGCGGTGACGTTCTCGCCCTCCGCTCCGTCGCCGCGGGTGGCGGCCAGAACCAGTTCACCCTTCTCATAGCGCAGCGAGCATGACAGCCCGTCGATCTTCGGTTCCGCCACGAAGGTCAGCGGCGCATCGTCGGAGAGGCCGAGGAAGCGGCGGACACGGGCGTCGAACTCCGCCACATCCTCCGGCGCGAATGCGTTGCCCAGCGACAGCATCGGGATGGCGTGGCGCACCTTGCCGAAACCGGCGGCCGGGGCGGCGCCGACGCGCAGGCTGGGCGAATCGGCGCGGCGTAGCTCGGGAAAGCGCGCCTCGATGGCGAGGTTGCGGCGGACCAGCGCATCATAATCGGCGTCGGAGATCTCCGGCTGGTCCTGCTGGTGATAGAGCCGGTCATGATGGGCGATCTCGGCGGCCAGCGCCGCAAGCTCCGCCGCCGCCTGGTCCGGCGTCAGGGCATCGACGGCGATGCTGCGGGGATTGGGCGGCGTGTCGAACAGGTCCTGCATGGCGCGTCTCGTGACGAATCGGGGTCTTCCGGAGAAGGGCCGCGCAGGATAGCGCCTGGGAACCGGTTTCGGGAGTCTGTCGGGGCGCGGACCTCATCGGGGCGACGGCCGGCGTAAGTCCCTATATACTATGGGCACACCCTTCGGAGTCCCTTGGCCTGATGAGCAAAGCTACTGCACCGGACCTGCGCATCGACGACCGCATGATCGTCGCCGCCGCGCTGGACCGCATCCTTTACGACGACCCCGACCATTTCGCGGCGGACGACGCGCGTGCGGTGCGCCGGCTGATCCCGCACAGCCGCTCGGCTTGGCTGCGGCTGGGGTTCCGCGCCGAACGGCAGGGTCCGTCGATGAAGGGCGAGGCCGCCGGGATCGGCGACGTGCGGATGGAGGGCGACAAGAAGGTGGTGGAGGGCAGCGTCGGCGAAGCGGCGACCTGGCGCTGCGGCCAGTATAAGATCACCAACCACGGCAGCGACCTGGAAATCTGGCAGGTGATGAGCGACGAGTATGCGCCCGAGCCGAAAGGCGCCCGACTGGAGTTCGACGACCGGGGCGAACCGGAGCGGCTGACCTTTTTCCAGCCGCGGGACATCGAACTGCGGATCCCCTTCACCAGCCTCGCGGTCGGCGTGCGGCTGGGCGGGTGGCAGCCCTGGAAGATGGTGGCGGAGGGGAGCGTCGCCGCCGGGTGACTGCCGGCGGCGACGCTCCCGAAGTCACCGTCAGCCCTGCCGGTAGTTCGGCGACTCGTTGGTGATGGTGATGTCGTGGACGTGGCTTTCGCGCAGGCCCGCATTGGTGATGCGGACGAACTGGCACTTCTCGCGCATCTCGGCGATGGACGCACTGCCGGTGTAGCCCATGGCCGCGCGCAGGCCGCCGACCAGCTGGTGGATGACCGCCGACACCGGACCCTTGTAGGGGACGCGGCCCTCGACGCCTTCCGGCACCAGCTTCATGGTCGAAACCTCCTGCTGGAAGTAACGGTCCGCAGAGCCGCGGGCCATGGCGCCGACCGAGCCCATGCCGCGATAGCTCTTGTAGGAGCGGCCCTGGAACAGGATGACCTCGCCCGGGCTTTCGTCGGTGCCGGCGAACAGGCTGCCCAGCATGGCAACACTGGCGCCGCCGGCAATCGCCTTCGCCAGATCGCCCGAATACTTGATCCCGCCGTCGGCAATCACCGGGATGCCGTGCTTCTCGCACTCGTCCACCACATCCATCACAGCGGTCAGCTGCGGCACGCCGACGCCGGCGATGATGCGAGTGGTGCAGATCGAGCCCGGACCGATGCCGACCTTGACGGCATCCACACCGGCGTCGATCAGCGCCTTGGCCGCTTCGGCGGTGGCGACGTTGCCGGCGATGACCTGGGTGTAGCTGGACAGGGCTCGGGCGGCACGGACCTGATCTAGCACCTTCAGCGAATGGCCGTGCGCGGTGTCGACCACCAGCACGTCGACGCCGGCGTCGAACAGAGCCTCTGCACGGGCCAGACCGTCGCTGCCGGTGCCGGTGGCGGCGGCGACGCGCAGCCGGCCCTTGCTATCCTTGCAGGCGTTCGGATAGGCCTGCGCCTTCTCGATGTCCTTGACGGTGAGGAGGCCGATGCAGCGGTAATCCTCGTCCACCACCAGCAGCTTCTCGATGCGGTGCTGGTGGAGCAGGCGCTTGCCTTCCTCCTGGCTGACGCCCTCGCGGACGGTCACCAGATCCTTGGTCATCAGCTCGCTGACCGGCTGCTTGGGATCGGTGGCGAAGCGGACGTCGCGGTTGGTCAGCATGCCGACCAGCTTGCCGCTGCCGCGCGCGTCACGGCTCTCGACCACCGGGATGCCGGAGATCTTGTGGTAGGACATCAGCTCCAGCGCGTCGGCCAGCGTCGCGTTCGGCGTGATGGTGATCGGGTTGACGACCATGCCCGATTCGAAGCGCTTGACCTTGCGGACCTCTTCGGCCTGCTGCTCGATGGTCAGGTTGCGATGGACGACGCCGATGCCGCCGGCCTGGGCCATGGCGATGGCGAGACGGCTCTCGGTCACCGTATCCATCGCCGAGGACATCAGGGGGATGCCCAGCTCGATGGTCTTCGTCAATCTTGTCCGGGTGTCCACGTCGTTCGGCAGCACCGAGCTTTCGGCCGGAACCAGCAGGACGTCGTCGAAGGTCAGGGCTTCGCGGATTTTGGTGTCGCGCGCCATGTGTGGATCTCCCGGAAGATAAACGTGGCGCACTTATACACAAGACCATGGGCTTGTGAACCCGTGCGCACACAGCATCTGTTATGCAAGTGCGAAAAGAGTCGTAGTCAGTCGTTCACGTTGCTGCCGCGGAAGCCGGTGGCGACCACATAGGTCTCCGACGATTCCGCGCGGCTGGCCGGCGGCTTGGCGTGCTTGACGACGGCGAAGTCGCGGCGCAGCCGGTCGAGCAGGGAGCGCTCGGCCCCGCCCTGGAACAGCTTGGCGACGAAGGCG
The DNA here is from genome assembly GCF_042604625.1 of Azospirillum sp. A29. Taxonomy (NCBI): domain Bacteria; kingdom Pseudomonadati; phylum Pseudomonadota; class Alphaproteobacteria; order Rhodospirillales; family Azospirillaceae; genus Azospirillum; species Azospirillum sp. A29. The sequence continues at coordinate 2,605,789 of NZ_CP170466.1, read as the reverse complement.
CCGCCGGGGGCCAGCACTTCCTCCGCGAAATCATAGGCGGCCTCGGCCAGCCCCATGATGCGCAGATGGTCGGTCTGCTGGTGGCCGGTGGTGGGGGCGGCCATGTCGCTCAGAACAAGGTCGGCCGGACCGCCCAGCGCGTCCTTCAACCGGTCGGCGGCACTTTCCTCGAGAAAGTCGGCCTGCATGATGGTGGCGCCGGGGACGGGGTCCATCGGCAGGATGTCCAGCCCGACGACCTTCCAGCCCTCCTTCGCGGCCTGCACCCGCTCCACCGCGATCTGGGTCCAACCACCGGGGGCGGCGCCGAGATCGACCACGCGCTTGCCGGGGGCGAGCAAGCGGAACTTCTCGTCCAGCTGCAACAGCTTGAACGCCGCGCGCGAGCGGTAGCCGCGCTTGGTCGCCTCGGCCACATAGGGGTCGTTCAGGTGGCGCTCCAGCCAGCGCTTGGAGGATTCCGTGCGCTTGCCGGCGGTCTTCACACGGACCGTGGCACGGCGTCCGCCCGGACGCGTCGACGGAGTCTTTTCGGTCATGATCGCTGCTGTTCCTCGGTCATCCGGCGCAGGCGGGAAGCCTTCCCCACCTGCCCGATCATACATCCGGTGTCGTTACCGGTTCATTCGCCGGCGGCCCCGATCAGGTCCACCAGAATTCCTTCGCGCAAGCCACGGTCGGCGATGCGCAGCCGTTCCACCGGCCAGACGTCGCACAGCGCATCCAGAACGGCGCAGCCGGCGACCACCAGATCGGCACGGTCCTGGCCGATGCAGGGATGGCGGGCGCGGCCATCGAAATCCTGCGCGACCAGATGGTCGATCACCGCGCGGGCGTGGTCGACCCGCAAATAGCTGCCGTCCACCGCCCGGCGGTCGTAACGGCACAGCCCCAGATGCACGCCGGCCAGCGTCGTCACCGTGCCCGAGGTGCCGAGCATCTGCACCTTGCCGGCGGCGACGCGGCTCTGGATGCGGTTGCGCGCCTCGAACGGGGCGATGGCGTCGGCGACCGCCTCCACCATCTGGGTGTAGTTGGCGCGGGTGACGTTGGGGCCGCCATATTCCTCGGTCAGGCCGATGACACCGCAGCGGATCGAGGTCTGGTCGAGCAGGCGCGGCGCCCTGCCCTTTTCCACCTGCAACCACATCAGTTCGGTCGAGCCGCCGCCGATGTCGAAGACGATGGCATAGGGATGGGTCGGCTCCAGCAATGCGGCGCAGCCGGCCAGCGCCAGCCGTCCCTCCTCCTGGCTGGAGATGATTTCCAGGGGGATGCCGGTCTCGCGCTCCACCGTCTCGACGAAGGCGGCGGTGTTGCTGGCGCGGCGGCAGGCCTCGGTCCCGACGGCGCGGACGGCGGTGCAAGCGCGGCGCTCGATCTTGGAACCGCAAACGCGCAGGGCCGCGATGGTGCGTTCCATCGCGGGCTCCGACAGATGGTCGTTGCGGCTCAGCCCCTCGCCCAGGCGGACGATGCGGGAAAAGGCGTCGATGACGCGGAAGCCGCCCGGCGCCGACTTGGCGATCAGCAGGCGGCAATTGTTGGTGCCGAGGTCCAGCGCGGCGAAGACCGGGCGCACCAGCGCCGACGAACGCAACCGTCCGGTGTCGTTCTGCCGCTCGCTTTGCACCTGTAGATCCACGTACCGTCCCCGCAGCACCTAAAGAGCGGAGTGTAACCCGGATCGCAGTCCGGCGGGAACCCCTCTCGACTCGGATTCCGCCGGCGGCGACCCGCAGGTCACCTCTGCGCCAGTCACTGGGCTTTCACGAAGGGACAGCTGCTGGTTTCGATCGGCAGGAAGGCTTCCGCCGCCGGAATGCTGCGGACCTGCTTGTAATAGTCCCACGGCGCCTTGCTCTCCGCCGGGCTCTTCACCTGGTACAGCTCAAGATCGTACAGCACGCGGCCGTCTTTGCGGATGCTGCCGGGTGTGCCGAAATAATCGGTCGGCATCGCCTTCATCGCGGCGGTGACCGCCTCGGACTCGGTGGTGCCCGCCGCCTTCACACCCTTCAGCCAGTGCAGGGTGGCGAGATAGGTATTGGCCTGCTCCTTGGTCGGCATCTTGCCGTGGCGCTCGAAGAAACGCTTGGACCATGTCCGGGTCTGGTCGTTGCGGTCCCAATAGAAGCCGCTGGTGACATAGAGCCCCTTGGCGAGGTCGAGACCCAGCGAGTGGATGTCGGTGATGAAGACGATATAGCCGACCAGCCGCTGGCCGGACTCGGTCAGGCCGAACTCGCCAGCCTGCTTGATGGTGCCGATGGTCTCCGCCCCCACATTGGCGAGCGCCACGACCTTGGCGCCGCTGCCCTGGGCGCTGAGCAGGTAGGATCCGAAATCGCTGGTGCCCATCGGGTGGCGCACGCCGCCGACCACGGTGCCGCCGGCCTGTTTGATCGCGTCGGTCGCCGCCTTCTCCATCGCCGTGCCGAAGGCGAAGTCGGCGGTGATGAAGTACCAGCTGGTGCCGCCCGATTGCACGACCGCCTTGGTCGTGCCGACGGCCAGCGACGCGGTGTCGTCCGCCCAGTGGATGCTGTAGGGCGAACATTGGGAGTTGGTCAGCTCGGTCGTCGTCGCGGCGCTGATCATCAGCACCTTCCTCTTCTCGCGCGCGACCGCCTGCACCGCCAGCGCGACCGAGGAGACCGGGATGTCGGTCACCATGTCGACACCGTCGATGTCGAACCAGCTGCGGACGATGTTGGAGGCCACGTCCGGCTTGTTCTGCATGTCGGCCGACAGCACCTCGACCGGCCGGCCGAGAACATTGCCGCCGAAATCCTCCACCGCCATGCGGGTGGCGAGCACGGCGCCCTTGCCGCCGATGTCGGACGCGAATCCGGCCTCGTCAGCCAGCACGCCGATGCGCACCGGCTTGGCGGTCTGGGCTTGAGCCGACACCGCGGCAGCGGACAACGCCGTCGTCGCGAGCAGCGCCGCCAGCGCGAAAGGCTTCAGCAACCGACCCATGCGATCCTCCCCATCCTCTTTTCGTGTGACGGGTGCGCACGCCGACCTGCGGCGTCCTGCCGCACCGTTCGGCTTCGTGGATAGCGGGATTTGATTTCATATGCAAACAGTATCGTTTGAAACGTATTGCCGGGGGCTTTGCCCTTTCCTGCCTTGGGACGGGGATAAAACTCCGGGCAAAACAAAAGCCCTCGCTCCGAGGTGAAGCGAGGGCTTTCGCAACGGGCATCTGCGGCCCGGATGAAGTCGCCAATCAGGCGAAAGAATTCGGAACTGAAACCTCAGTCATATCAGCCGAACAGATCGGCATAATCAGGTAAGCGCCGGTGGAGTCATGATCTTACTCACCCTCCCTGGTATCGGTCTCTACTGTTCCGCCCAAGCTATCCGCTTGAACGGTAAGGTGTTTCCGATGTTCGCTCACTTCACCTCGGTGTTGATTACTGTAAGACGAAGCCTGCGCTCCTTTCACAGAGCTGTCAAGAAAATCGCATGCTGCGTCGCAGCGCCATTCGGAGGCATTCCATCGGCAGACTCCGAACGGGCGGGGCTGGCCTTTTGCCGGAGGCGAACCCACCTTGTGGGCATGCCGGAACACGAAGAGAACACATGGGGCGGACGGGTCGCGCGGTATGCGCGGGTCGGCACCGCCGTTGGCGGGCTGGCCGCGCGGCTGGCGGGCGAGCGCGTGCTGGGAATCCGCGTGGAGCGGGAACGCCACGCGGCGGAGCTTCGGGCCGCACTCGGCGGGCTGAAAGGGCCGCTGATGAAGGTGGCGCAGATCCTCTCGACCATCCCCGACGCCTTGCCGAAGGAATACACCCAGGAACTGGCGCAGTTGCAGGCCGACGCGCCGTCAATGGGCTGGCCCTTCGTCAAGCGGCGGATGGCGAGCGAGCTTGGCCCCAGCTGGCAGTCGCGCTTCCAGAGCTTCGAGCACACCGCCGCCGCCGCCGCGTCGCTGGGTCAGGTCCATAAGGCCATCGGGCCGGACGGGCGGGAGCTTGCCTGCAAGCTGCAATATCCCGACATGGCCTCGGCCGTCGAGGCCGACCTGCGGCAGCTCGGCCTGATCTTCGCGATCTTCGAGCGCACCGACAGCGCCATCTCCACCCGCCAGATCCAGAAGGAGATCGGCGCCCGCCTGCGCGAGGAGCTGGATTACGAGCGCGAGGCCAAACATACCCGCCTCTACCGGTCGATGCTGGCCGGCACGCCCGGCGTCCATGTGCCGGACGTGGTGCCGGAGCTGTCGAGCAAGCGGCTGCTGACCATGGGATGGGTGCATGGTCGCAAGATCTTGGAATTCGTCGCCGAACATCCAGAGGCGCGCGACGAACTGGCGATGAACATGTTCCGGGCCTGGTATGTGCCCTTCTACAATTACGGCGTCATCCACGGCGACCCGCATCTGGGAAACTACACGGTCCGGCCCGACCGCTCGATCAACCTGCTCGATTTCGGCTGCATCCGCGTCTTCAAGCCGAGCTTCGTCAAGGGCGTGATCGACCTCTACAATGCGCTGCGCACCGACAATCGCGAGCAGGCGGTGGAGGCCTACCGCACCTGGGGCTTCGTCAACCCGTCGAACGAGCTGGTCGACGTGCTGAACATCTGGGCGCGCTTCGTCTATGCACCGATCATGGAGGACCGCCAGCGCAAGATCGAGGAGACCAACGGCGGCCATTACGGCCGCGAGACGGCGGGCAAGGTCCATGCCGAACTGCGCCGCGTCGGCGGCGTGGAAATTCCGCGGGAGTTCGTCTTCATGGACCGCGCCGCGGTCGGGTTGGGCTCGGTCTTCCTGCATCTGAAGGCGGAGCTGAACTGGTACCAGATGTTCCAGGGGCTGATCCGCGACTTCGACGTGAATGCGCTGGCGGCGCGGCAGAGCGCTGCGCTGGCGGCGCAGGAGTTGCCGCAGGCGGAGTAGGGCATGGGGGCAAAAGCTGGCGCTCCGGCAGGTGGCCCGCCCCCAAACCCTTTCCATCCGGCCTCCGTTCGGTCTATAGCTTGCCCCTCCCATGAAGACCGCCGATTTCGACTTCGACCTGCCGCCCGACCGGATCGCCGAGCATCCCGTCCGGCCGCGTGACGCCGCCCGCCTGCTGGAGGTGGGTTCCACCTTGCGCGACTTCATCGTGCGGGACCTGCCGACGCTGTTGCAGCCGAGCGACCTGATGGTCGTCAACGACACCCGCGTCATCCCTGCCCGGCTCGATGGCCGGCGCGGCGAGGTGGCGGTGGAGATCACGCTGCACAAGCGGTTGGGCGAGCGGGAATGGGCGACCTTCTCCAAGCCCGGCAAGCGGCTGAAGCCCGGCGACACCATCGTCATAGCCGATGACTTCAGCGCCGAGGTGATCGCCAAGGACGGTATGGAGGTGCGGCTGCGCTTCTCCGCCGGCGGGGCGGAGCTGATGGAGGCGTTGCATCGCCATGGCCGGATGCCGCTGCCGCCCTACATCCGCCGCAAGGCCGACGAGGGCGATAACGCCGATTACCAGACCGTCTTCGCCGCCCGCGAGGGTGCCGTCGCCGCCCCCACCGCCGGCCTGCACTTCACACCGGAGCTGCTGGCGGCGCTGGACGAGCGCGGCGTGCGGCGGGCGCCGGTGACGCTGCATGTCGGGGCCGGCACCTTCCTGCCGGTGAAGGTCGACGACATCGCCGACCACAAGATGCACAGCGAATGGGGTGAGATTTCCGCGGAGACCGCCGCCGCGGTGAACGAGACGCGCAAGGCCGGCGGCCGGATCGTCTCGGTCGGCACCACGGCGCTGCGCATCCTGGAGACGGCGGGCCGGACGGACGGGACGCTGGTCCCCTTCAGCGGCGACACCGACATCTTCATCACCCCCGGCTACCGCTTCCGCATCGTCGACCTGCTGTGGACCAACTTCCACCTGCCGAAATCGACCTTGTTCATGCTGGTCTGCGCCTTTGCCGGCTACGACCGCATGCGGACGGCCTATCAGCACGCCATCGACCGCAACTATCGCTTCTTCAGCTACGGCGACGCCTCGCTGCTGCACAGGACGGACCCATCATGACCGGCATCGGCTTTGACCTTCTGGCGACCGACGGACGGGCGCGGCGCGGCCGCGTGACCACCGCCCACGGCACCATCGAGACGCCGGCCTTCATGCCGGTCGGCACCGCGGCGACGGTGAAGGCGATGACCACCGACGCGGTGGCCTCCACCGGCGCCGAAATCCTGCTCGGCAACACCTACCACCTGATGCTGCGCCCGACGGCGGAGCGGGTGGCGCAGCTGGGCGGCCTGCACCGCTTCATGAACTGGGACAAGCCGATCCTGACCGACAGCGGCGGCTTCCAGGTGATGAGCCTGTCCGACCTGCGCACCATGTCGGAGGAGGGCGTCACCTTCAAATCGCACCTGGACGGCAGCCGCCATCACCTGACGCCGGAACGCTCCATCCAGATCCAGCACATGCTGGACAGCAACATCACCATGTGCCTGGACGAATGCACGCCCTTCCCGGCGACCGAGGCGCAGGCGGAATCCTCCATGCGCCTGTCGATGCGCTGGGCGCGGCGCAGCAAGGACGCCTTCGTCGAGCGGCCCGGCTACGGCCTGTTCGGCATCGTCCAGGGCAGCGTCTATCCGGAGCAGCGGGCGGAGAGCGTCGCCGCCCTGACCGACATCGGATTCGACGGCTACGCCATCGGCGGGCTGGCGGTCGGCGAGGGGCAGGAGACGATGTTCCGCGTGCTCGACTTCACCGAGCCGCTGATGGTCAAGGACCGCCCCCGGTACCTGATGGGCGTCGGCCGGCCGAGCGACCTGATCGGCGCGGTACGGCGCGGCGTCGACATGTTCGACTGCGTGATGCCGACGCGGTCGGGACGCACCGGTCAGGCCTTCGTCCGCCGCGGCACCATCAACATCCGCAACGCCCGCCACGCCCATGACGAGCGCCCGCTCGACGCGGACTGCGGCTGCCCGACTTGCCGGAGCTACAGCCGGGGCTATCTGCATCATCTGTTCAAGGCGGACGAGATGCTGGGTCCGATGCTGCTGACCTGGCACAACCTGCATTACTACCAGGACGTGATGCGGACGATGCGGCAGGCCATCGCCGACGGCAATTTCGAAGAGGTCGCCAGTGCCATGGAAGCCCGCATGAACGAGGGCGACATCGAGGCGACCGTGGACCCCATCGCCAAGCCCGGCAAGCCGCCGAAGCAGGGCCGCCCGCCGAAGGCGGGTAAAGACAATGCTCCGCCGAAAGCGGGCAAGGACAGCGCCCCGCCGGAAGCCGAGCGGGTGGCGGAGGAAAAGACCGATGAGTGAGAACATCTATGCCGGCCTGACCCAGCTCGGCGGCTCCACCGTACAGCCCAGGACGCCGGAAGAGGCGGTGCTGGAGCGGGTGCCGAACCCGAACCCCGGCACTCCCTATTGCGTGCGCTTCACCGCACCCGAGTTCACCTCGCTCTGCCCGATCACCGGCCAGCCCGACTTCGCCCATCTGGTCATCGACTATGTGCCCGGCGACTGGCTGGTCGAATCGAAGTCGCTGAAGCTGTTCCTGACCAGCTTCCGCAACCACGGCGCCTTCCACGAGGCCTGCACGGTCGGCATCGGCAAGCGGTTGGTGGACGAACTGTCGCCGGTCTGGCTGCGCATCGGCGGCTACTGGTATCCGCGCGGCGGCATCCCGATCGACGTGTTCTTCCAGACCGGCGAGCCGCCGAAGGGCGTCTGGATTCCGTCGCAGGACGTGCCGACCTACCGTGGCCGCGGCTAAGCCCGCTCCACTGTCGTCCGCCGACCCGGCGCGGCTGCGGGACGCCATCCGCGACCGCGCGCTGGCGGCAGGGTTCGACGCGGTGGGCTTCGCCCCGGCGGCACTGGGGCCGGAGGCGCGCGAGCGTCTCGCGCAGTTCGTTGCCGAGGGCCGGCACGGCGACATGGGCTGGATGGCCGAGCGCAGCGACCAGCGCAGCCATCCGCAGTCGCTGTGGGACGAGGCGCGCACCGTCATCGCGCTCGGCACCAGCTACGCCCCGCACGACGACCCGCGCCGTCTTGCGGAGCATCCCGACCGCGGCATCGTCTCGGTCTATGCCCGCAACCGCGATTACCACGACCTCGTGAAAGGCCGGCTGAAGACGCTGGCGCAATGGCTGGCCCACCAGACCAAGGCCGGCGTGAAGGTGTTCGTCGACACCGCCCCGGTGATGGAAAAACCGCTGGCGGCGCAGGCCGGTCTGGGCTGGCAGGGCAAGCACACCAATCTGGTGTCCCGCCACCATGGTTCCTGGCTGTTCCTGGGCGAGATCTACACGACGCTGGAATTGCCCCCCGACCTGCCGGCGCGCGACCGCTGCGGCTCCTGCGACCGCTGTCAGGTCGCCTGCCCGACCGCGGCCTTCCCGGCGCCCTACCAGATCGACGCCCGGCGCTGCATCAGCTATCTGACCATCGAACACAAGGGGCCGATCCCCGACAACCTCAAGCCGTTGATGGGCAACCGCATCTATGGCTGCGACGATTGCCTTGCCGCCTGTCCCTGGAACAAGTTCGCCCGCGCGACCCGCGAACCCGCCTTCCTGCCGCGGGCCGAGCTGACCGCGCCGCGGCTTGCCGATCTGGCGCAGTTGGACGATGCCGGCTTCCGGCAGGTGTTCAGCGGCTCCCCAATCAAGCGCATCGGCCGCGACCGCTTCATCCGCAATGTCCTCATCGCCATCGGCAACAGCGGCGAAGCGTCGCTGAAACCGGTGGCGGAGGCCCTGACACAGGATGCCAGCGAGGTGGTGCGCGAGTCGGCCGGGTGGGCAGCAGCGAGATTGAGCGGCGCGACGAGCACGGGCGCCTGAACGGCATTTCCTCTAAGCGCGTTCTCGTCCTCCGCTCACTCTGTTGCCGCCAACGCTGTTTCGTTGTCATATGAACAGACTCGCATCTTCGCTGCACGAAGCCCGCGCCGCGGTCCCGCCGGCCGCTGAACGAGTGGAGGCCGGTCGTCATCCTTCCTGCTCACTCTCATGAATACGGGCCGGCCCAGCCGGAGGAGCTGAGCGCCGTCGCCCGGTTGGCGCGGCTCGGCTTCGGGCTGTCGCGCGACCTGTTCGACCGCTACGCCGGCCTGTTCGGCATGGACAGCATCCGCGTCCTGCGTGTTCCACGGTCCACCGGCACCGCATTGGCCGCCTGTGCCGCCTTTTGGACGATGAACCAGTGGTTCGGCGGCCGGCCGGTTCCGGTGCAGGCCATCGCCATGGTGGCGGTCGACCCGGCCCTGCGCGGCGCCGGCCATGGCAGTGCGCTGATGCGGGCCCTGCTGAAGGAGGGGCGGCAGGCCGGGGCGGCGTTGGCGGTGCTCTGCCCGGCAACCCTTCCCTTCTATCATCGGCTCGGCTTTGGCCGCGGCGGCGTCACCTGCCGCTGGAGCGCACCGCCGTCGGCCTTTGCGCAGTCCGGGGCTGCCGCAAGCGACTTGTGGCCGGCGGACCCGCTCGACGCCGTGCCGTTGGCAATGCTCCGCCAACCTCTGCTGAACGAGCAGAGCGGCCTGCCGGAAAGGACCGAGGCGCTGTGGACGCTCGCCCTCTGCCCGGACGGCGAGCCGTCGGAGCTTTACCGCAACCAGGATGGCTACATCGCGGTGACGCCGCCCCAGGATCGGCGCCTCGATGTCGCCGACCTCTGTCTGCCCTCCTCACGGTCGCTGAAACCGGCCATGACCATGCTGGCCGGTTTCAGGGCTCAAGTGGACCGGGTGACGTGGCGCGGCGGTCCGGATGACCCGCTGGCGCTGCTTGCCGGCGATGGCGTGGCGCTCGAGTGCCGCGAGGAGTGGCTGGTCCGTCCCCTCGATGTCGGCAAGGCCCTGGAAGCGAGGGGCTACCCAGCCGACATACAAGAGCATGCTATTTTTGAAATAAATGACGATTTAATTTTTGGCAATTACGCGCGCAACCACCTTGAGGTTGTCAACTCTGTCGGAAATATCTCGAAAACAGCGCAAGTCCTTGACCCGCCGGCTCGGATCGGTACCGCCGCTTTCGCCAGTCTGTTCACGGGGCACGCAAGCGCTCGCGCCCTTTGGAGAGCTGGTTTGCTTCATGGTGAAGAAAAGATGATCAGCCGTTTGCACCGCGTATTTCGCGGCGCACCGTGCTGGATGCCCGACCGCTTCTGAAATAAGTAGGTTTCCTGACCTGAATCAAACCGGACGTTAACCGACCTGTGGTTCAATCGTCCCAATGATCGGGGAGAAGCATCGCCACTTGCGATGCCATCGGGGAGTCCATAATCCATGACGATCGGAACGCGGATCGCGCTTGGCTTTGCCGCCGTGCTGCTCCTGACGGTTGGCGTGGCGTTTGTCGGCTGGAACAGCCTGAGCACCTACGCCGAACAGGTCGGCCTGGAAGCCCATACCGCCGACCTCGACACGAGGTTGAAGTCGGTGCGGCTGGAGGAGGCGCGATTCGTCACCGAACGCGACGCCAAGGCCGCGACAAATGTTCCAGGCATGCTGGACGCCCTGCAAGCCGAAGCGCAGCAGACCCGCGCCGCCCTGACGGACGGCGAAGGACGCCGGTTGCTGGACGAGGTGCTGTCCGGCATTGACGGATACCGCGCCGCCTTCAACAATTTCGTCGCCCAGGACGGTGAGGCACACGCCCGCACCGCCAGCATGGAAATGCGCGCCCGTGCCCTGCGCGAGATCGCCGAGAAGATCGGCAAGCAGCAATCGGAGCGCTATGACCTGAATATGGCCAGCAAGCGCGACGCCGACACCGAGCTGCGCCACAGCATGGACACGGCGGAGCGCGCGAACCGCGTCATCGAACGGGTGCTGGAGGTCCGGCGCCAGCAGAGCGATCTGCGCCGCAACGCCGATCAGGCCCTGGCCGACCGGATCGTCGCGGCGCTGGACGAGCTGGTGCAGATCACCGACACCGTCGCCAAGGACCTCGTCGGCACCAATGACGAGGAATCCGCCGCCCGGATCGCCGGCGACGCCCGCGCCTACCACGACACCGTGCGCGCCCTGCACGGCAAGGGCATCGCCGCGCTGACCGAGGTCGGCGTGGCCGCCGGGCTGGACGAGGCGGCCCGCGGCGTGCAGGAGCGCGCCATGGAGCTCCAGAAGAACCAGGCCATGGTGACCGAAGCGCTGACCGAAGCCTCGAAATACGCTCAGAGCGAGGTGAACGAAGCCGTCATGCTGCGCGGTCTGGCAATGCGGCTGGTGCAGGACGCCCAATCGGCGATGCTGGCCCAGCGCGATTTCCTGCTGACCGGCTCGGCGGACGCCAAAGTCGCGGCTGCCGCCGCGGTGAAGGAGATCCTGGCGATTGCCGGACAGGCCGGCGCCGTCCTGGTCGATCGGGAAGGGCGGGCGCTGATCGCCGCCATCACCGAGGCCGCCCGCGCTTTCGACTCGGAATTTACCGCGCTGTCCTCCGCCCTCGCCAAGCAGAACGACGCGTCGGTGGCGATGGCCAAGGCATCGGCCGCGGTCAGCGGTCAGGTTGGTCGATTGGTGACTTTGCAGCGCGAGGATCGCGAGGCCGGCCGCGCCAGCGCCGGCATGGTGATCGCCATCGGTGCGGCGGTGGCGCTGCTGCTGGGCGCACTGATGGCCTGGATCATCGACCGCGCCATCACCCACCCGCTGCACGCCATGACCGGCGCCATGGGCCGGCTCGCCGAGGGCGACCTGAGCGTCGACATTCCCGGTGGCGACCGCAAGGACGAGCTGCGCAACATGGCCGCCGCCATGACCATCTTCAAGGACAACGCCCTGGAGATGCGGCGGATGGAGCGCGAGCGGGAGGAGATGCGCATCCAGATCGACGCCGACCGCCGCCGCACGATGAACGAGTTCGCCAACGGCTTCGAACATGCGGTGTCGGGCGTGGTGACCTCGCTGACCGAATCGGCCGGCTCGCTGGGCCGCGATGCGCAGGAGATGTCGTCGGACGCGGCGCTGACCACGGCGAAATCCACCGCCGTCGCCACCGCCTCGCAGCAGGCGACCGCGAATGTGCAGACCGTCGCCGCGGCGGCGGAACAGCTGTCGGCCTCCATCGCCGAAATCTCGCGCCAGTTGAACGCCAGTTCCGCCACCGCGTCGGGGGCCGCCCACAAGGCGGTGCAAACCAACAGCATCGTCGAGGGTCTATCGATGGCTGCCGAGCGCATCGGTCAGGTCGTCGGCCTGATCGGCGAAATCGCCGAACAGACCAACCTCTTGGCGCTCAACGCCACCATCGAGGCGGCCCGCGCCGGCGAGGCCGGCAAGGGCTTCGCCGTGGTGGCGACCGAGGTTAAGAACCTCGCCGGCCAGACCGCCAAGGCGACCGAGGAGATTTCCGCCCAGGTGGCGGAGATGCAGACCGCGACCACCAGCGCGGTGGAGGCCATCCGCACCATCTCCGACGCGGTGACCGCGATCAGCGGCACGGTTACCGACATCGCGCTCGAAATGGAACAGCAGGGCAGCGCCACGCGCGAGATCGCCCAGAATGTCCAGCAGGCGGCCGAAGGCACCCAGCAGGTGATGCGCAACATCGCCGAGGTGACCACCGCTGCCACCAAGACCGGCGGCGCCGCCGATGCGGTTCTGGATGCAAGCCGCACTCTCGCGACCCAGGCCGACCGCCTGCGTGGCGAGGTTCAGGGCTTCCTGAACAAGGTGCGGACGGCCTGACCGCCTCTGCTGGCCTTCCCCTTCCGGGTCGCGCCAACATGCGACCCTTCAAGCAGCGGCGGCGGACCAGCGCCGGATCGGCGCACGGGAAAGGGCGGAGTTGCCGTAGGCACGCAACGTGGTGACCTCCGCGCCGATCCAATCCGGCAGCGGCACCGTCTGGTCGGGGGTCTCCAACTCGACCTCCGCAATGACGAGGCCGGAATTCTCGCCATCGAAGACGTCGATCTCCCAGCACAGGCCGTCCTGGCAATGGCGGTAGCGGGTCTTTTCGATCACCCGGCCTTTGCAGCCGTGGAGAAGAAGCTGGCGCGCGAAATCCAGATCCAGCGGATGCTCCACCTCGTCCCGGCAAGCTCCGCGCTTCAGCGATTTGATGGTGAGGGTCGCCCGGTCTTCCGCGATGCGGACGCGGACCGTGCTGACGCCGTCGGACGGCAGGTATCCCTGGACCATTCGGATGCCATTCCGGCAGAGATGCCGGACATCCTTGCGGACGAGAAAGCGCCGCTCGATTTCCAGTGCCATGGCTAGGCCCTTCGGACGATCCTGTCGACGACCCTAGCCGAAAGTTCCCACCGGCTTCAACCTCGTTGCCCTGTGTGCAGCGCAACCGAGGCTGCATGCATCCGCATTATGCCGTGACGATCGGTCGCAACAGCCTGGAGATCGATGCTATCGTCGGAGGATGAATGCCGATCTTTCCGCCATGATTCCCTGGGCCGCGATCCCCTGGCTGATCCTGTTTGCTTTATACGGGCTGCCACTGCTGCATGTGGCCTTGTCGCGCCGGGGTGGCGGGTGGCGGCCGCCGGCCGGATCGCGCTGCCCGTTCGGACCGCGCGCCGGATGGCTGGTGATGGTGCTGATGCTGGGGCCGGTCGGATGGCTGATGTTCGCGCTCCGCCGGCCCCGCCGCCCATCGGGCAGATAGCATCAGGCCGACAGGTTGCGGATCAGATCCGGCCCATCAGCAGCAGAACGATCAGGACGATCAGCAGCACGCCGAGGATGCCGCTGGGACCATAGCCCCAGCCGCGGCTGTGCGGCCAAGCCGGAACGGCGCCGAGAAGCATCAGAATGAGGATGATGAGCAGAATCGTGCCGAGCATGGCCTTCTCCCTTATGATGGAGCATTTGTGACGGACAAGCGGAACCTCAACGGGATCCTCTGGACTTTGTTCCTGTCCGGCTCGAACGTGACGGTTCGCCACCACCAAGGAGGGATGTCGCCCCACCGGCGCTCCCCGAACGCGACACCGCCGACCTTTCGGCGAGTTCGCCCCTGTTGACGGACGGCGCGTGGCCGCTTACGCTCCAGTCCATGAACGTGCATCGCATCGACGGCATTCTGCGAATTAGCGGCCCGGTTCTCCTTTGAGAGCCGGGAATTTCGCTCGTCCAGTCCGCAGAACCGTCTGAAAGCCCGATCACGCCATGTTCAGCACCGTGAACACCAATTCCCTGAACGCCAATTCCTCGAATGCCGCCCCCGTGTCCGCTTCGGATGCGCGCATCACCGCACCCGGCCGCCGGGTCGTCTTCTCCCTGGTCGCCGATGCCGATCCCGGCACCCTGCCCCGCGTTCTGGAATATGTCGCCAAGCGCGGATTGGTCCCGCTGGCACTGCACAGCCGGCTGACCGGCGACAGGCTCGACATTGCCATGGAAATCGGCGATCTGCCCCAGGCGGAAACCGACCATGTCGGCCGTTGCCTGGGACAGATCCCGATGGTGGCGCGCGTCACCGTGACCGAGCTGGCTGCCGAAGCCGCGGCAGCCGAACGGTTTACGGAATTGGTCGCGGCAGAATAGGAAAAGAGATGAGGAAGCCGGTCAGACCGGCTTCCGCGCCTCGTCCTCGCGAGCCGCTGCGTCCGCAGCCTGCGATCCGGCTTCCTGCACATCGGCCTCCTGCGTCTCCGGCAGCGGTTCGCCGATCTCCGTGCGCATCAGTTCCGCCGCCCGTTGCAGCTTGCGGAACTGGGCGATGGAGAATGGCAGGCTGACCATATAGGCGATGCCGACGATGGAGAGCGTCCACCAGGGCTGGCTGACCATCATCGCCGCCAGCAGCCCGACGCCGGCCAGGGCCGGCACCACCCAGTGGGCCGGGACCCGCGCACCCTTGAAGGAGAAGGTCGGCAGGATGCTGACCATCAGCCCGCCGATCAGCAGGGTCCACGGCACGATGACGGCCGGATGGCCGGGGAACTCCGGACCGATCTCGAACCCCAGGATCATCGGCAGCAGGACGAGGCCAGCCCCGGCCGGTGCCGGCACGCCGGTGAAGTAGTTGTAAGCCCAGGGCGGCAGGTCGACCACGCCGAGCCGCGAGTTGAAGCGCGCCAGCCGCAGGGCGCAGCATACGGCATAGGCCATGGCGGCGATCCAGCCCAGGCTGCCGGCGCCGTTCAGCCCCCACAGATACATCATGAAGGCGGGGGCGACGCCGAAGCTGATGGCGTCGGACAGGCTGTCCAGTTCCGCCCCGAACTTGCTCTGCCCGTTCAGCAGGCGGGCGATCCGGCCGTCCAGCGCATCCAGGATGGCGGCAATGACGATGGCGATGACCGCCGGCTCCCACCGTTCCTGCATGGCGAATCGGATCGCGGTCAGGCCGGAGCAGAGCGCCAGCACCGTCAGCACGTTCGGCAACAGGTGGTTGATCGACAGCCCTTTCAGCCGCGGGTGCGGCCGGCCGGGACGGCGCGCCCGGTGCGGGCGGAAGATCTGCTGGCGGAAGACGGGCGGTCGTTTCATCGCCGCACATCCCCCTGCCGCTGCGCTTCGGTCCCGTCCAGGTCGGCCAGGATCGTCTCGCCGCCGATGGCGGTCTGGCCGACGCAGACCAGCGGGGCGACGCCGTCGGGCAGATAGATGTCGGTGCGGCTGCCGAATCGGATCAGGCCGAAGCGCTCGCCCGCCTTCACCTGCTGCCCGGCCTTGACCCACCACAGGATGCGGCGCGCCACCAGGCCGGCGATCTGGACATAGGCGATCTCGCGCCCGTCGGGCAGGCGGTGGCGGAAGGCCATCCGCTCGTTCTCGTCGCTCGCCTTGTCCAGCGCGGCGTTGACAAAGGTGCCCTTGTGGTATTCGGCGGCCACGATGGTGCCGTCGGCCGGCACGCGGTTGACGTGGACGTTGAAGACGTTGAGGAACACGCTGATCCGGGTCAGCGCCTTGTCCCCCATGCCGAGCTCCTTCGGCGGAACCGCCTGGACGATCATGGTGACGCGCCCATCGGCCGGGCTGACCAGCAGTCCGGGCCGCGTCGGCGTCACCCGGTCGGGATCGCGGAAGAAGTAGACGCACCACAGGGTGAGCACCAGGCCGATCCAGCCGAGCGGCGCCCAGACGGCGAGACCCAGGATCAGGGAGACCACCGCGAAACCGGCGATGAAGGGCCAGCCGGCACGGTGGATGGGGACGACGACGGTATCGATGGCGGACATCGCCTGCTTTCTTCGTATTTTCAGACCACAGCGAACAGCCATTCTAGCTGTGCGTTGCAAGCCTTTACAGAATTTTAGCGGCCGGAGCCCATGCTGTCGTCTCCATAGCCCCTGAAGCCGAGCGTGCCGCCTTGTCCGTTCCCGATCTGAAGACCATTCAATCGCTGGCCGAAGTGCCGGACGGCGCCCTGCCCATCAATCCCGGCTCTATCGAGATGACGCCCGAGGGCGTTCTCGGCATCGCCAGACCGCCCCGCCCCTGCAAGCTGACCTTCATGGCCGATGGCCTGCCCTTCAATGTCGCCGTGCGGCATGAAGGGCCGGAGGAGGGCGGCGGCTCGATCTGCCAGATCTGGGCCGATGTCGGCCACGTGCCCTACACCGCCCAGGCGCCTGAGCGCCGGCGCGCCCTGCTGGCGGTCCTGCGCGGGATCGAAGGGCTGCCGCATGTCCGCTTCATCGTGCAGGGCGGACAGAAGATTATCCTGTTCTCGGAAATCCGGCTGGAACACCACGCCTCGCCCGAGGACCTGTTCCACCAGACCATCCTGGTCCTGCAGGAGGCGCGTCCGTTCCTGCGTCTGCTGGGCGAGTATCTGTAAGACGGAGCAGCGCTGCAGACCGGAGGTTTCCGCCCCCGGTCCGCAGCACCATGCGGTGCTTACTTCGGAACCTTGCCCTGCACGCCTTCGACGTACCAGTCCATCTTCAGGATCTGCTCGTCGGTGGCGGTCTTGCCTTCCGGGATCACGACCTTGCCGGACTGGTCCTTGACCGGGCCCTGGAAGGAGTGGCGCTTGCCGGACACGATGTCGGCCTTGATCTGGTCGGCCATCTTCACGACGTCGGCCGGAATCGCCGGGTTGTAGGGGGCCAGCTCGACCATGCCGGTGCTGATGCCGCCCCAAGTGTCGATCGGCTTCCAACTGCCGTCGAGAACCGCCTTCACCCGGTCGACATAGTAGCCGTTCCAGTCCTCGACGATCGCGGTCAGGTGCGACTTCGGACCGAAGCGGGTCATGTCGGACGACTGGCCGACCGACCACAGCCCGCGCTCCTGCGCGGTCTGGATCGGGGCCGGGCTGTCGGTGTGCTGGACGATGATGTCGGCACCCTGGTCGATCAGCGCCTTGGCCGCCTCGGCTTCCTTGCCGGGATCGTACCAGCTGTTGACCCAGACCACGCGGACCTCGGCCTTCGGGTTCTGCTCGCGCAGCGCGATGGTGAAGGCGTTGATGCCGCCGACCACCTCGGGAATCGGGTAGGAGCCGATGTAGCCGATGATGTTCGACTTGGTCATCTTGCCGGCGATGGCCCCCACCACCGTGCGGCCCTCATAGAAGCGGCCGGAGTAGGTCGCGACGTTCTCGGCGCGCTTGTAGCCGGTGGCGTGCTCGAACTTCACGTCGGGATGGCGCTTGGCCACCTTCAGCGTCGGGTTCATGAAGCCGAAGGAGGTGGTGAAGATCAGCTTGTGGCCGCTGGCCGCGAGCTGCTCGATCACGCGCTCGGCGTCGGCGCCTTCCGGCACATTCTCGACGAAGGTGGTGGTTACCTTGTCGCCCAGCGCCTTCTCGACGGCCAGACGGCCCTGGTCGTGCTGATAGCTGTAGCCATGGTCGCTGACCGGGCCGACATAGACGAAGCCGACCTTCAGCTTCTCCTGCGCGAAGGCGGAGCCCATACCCGCGCCCAGCCCCACACTCAGCGCGATCGCGGCACCGGCCAGACCCAGCACCGTCTTGCCCATCGTCCTTCTGTTCACGTCGACGCTCCTTATTCTTGATGTCGTGAGAGTTCTTGATGTCGTGAGATATGGGCTTTGTTTCGTTTTCAAAACGACGCGTCAAGCATCGGGATGAAACAGTTTCCCCAGACAGGCCGGCGCGTTCAGGCGGATGCGGGCGACGTCCCGCGAAATCAGCACTAGGACCAGAACGGTAGCCAGATACGGCAGCATCGACAAGAGCTGCGACGGCACGTCGATGCCCAGCCCCTGAATATGCAGTTGCAGGATGGTGACACCGCCGAACAGCCAGGCGCCCAGCATGGCGCGCACCGGCTTCCAGGTGGCGAAGACCACCAGCGCCAGCGCGATCCAGCCCCGGCCCGAGGTCATGTTCTCCGCCCACATCGGCGTGTAGTCCATCGACAGGAAGGCACCGCCCAAACCGGCCATGGCGCCGCCGAACAGTACGGCGAAGAAACGGATGCGCAGGACCTTGTAACCCAGCGCATGGGCGGCCGTGTGGTTCTCTCCCACCGCGCGCAGGACGAGGCCGGCACGGCTGCGGTAGAGGAACAGATGGACCAGCGGCACGGCGGCGACCGCCAGATAGACCATGATGTCCTGGCCGAACAGCGCCTGCCCCACCACCGGCAGGTCGGTCAGGCCGGGGATGTGGAGCTTCGGCAGGCCCTCCAGCGGGATGCCGACGAAGCCCTGGCCGATCAGCGCCGACAGGCCGACGCCGAACAGGGTCAGCGCAAGGCCGGTCGCCACCTGGTTGGCCAGCAGGAACAGGGTCAGCACGGCGAACAGGGAGGCGGTCGCGGCGCCGGCGAAGGCCGCAACGAGGAAACCGGTGACGGCGCTGCCGGTCTGCACCGTGACGGCGAAGCCGCAGACGGCGCCGACCAGCATCATGCCCTCGACGCCGAGGTTGAGGACGCCCGACTTCTCGACAACCAGCTCGCCCAAGGCGGCAAACAGCAGCGGCGTCGCCGCCGCGAACATGGCGGCCAGGATCGGGCCGATCAGGGCAAGGTCGCTCATGCCGCAGCCCTCCGCACACCGAAGCGGACCCGGTAGCGGATCAGCACGTCGCTTGCCAGCAGGAAGAACAGAAGCATGCCCTGGAACACTCCGGTGATGGCCTTGGGCAGGCCCATGGCGATCTGCGCCGCCTCGCCGCCGATGAAGGACAGCGCCATCAGCAAGGCCGCCAGCAGGATGCCGACCGGGTGCAGCCGGCCGAGGAAGGCGACGATGATGGCGGTATAGCCATAGCCGGGCGAAATGCTGGCGGTGATCTGGCCGATGGGACCGGCGACCTCGCCCATGCCGGCGATGCCGGCCAGCGCACCCGACAGCAGCAGCGTCAGCCAGACGATCCGCTTCTGGTCGAAGCCGGCATAGCCGGCCGCGGCCGGGGTCAGGCCGATCACCTTGATCTGGAAGCCGATGAAGGTCCGGGCGATCAGCAGCCAGCCGCCCGCCACCGCCAGCAGGGCCAACAGCGCGCCGAGATGGATGCGGGTCCCGGCCCACAGGATCGGCAGCGTGGCATCGGCTTCGAACAGCCGCGATTCGGGGAAGGCGAAGCCGTCGGGATCGCGGAAGGGACCATGGACCAGATAGTTCAGCAGCAGCAACGCCACATAGTTCAGCATCAGGCTGGTCAGGATCTCGCTGGCGTTGAAGCGCAGCCGCAGAAAGGCCGGCACCGCCGCCCAGACCGCCCCGCCGATGGCTCCGCCGATCACCATCATCGGCAGCAGCCACCAGCCGCCCTCGCCATAGAAGGCCAGCGCCAGCCCGCCGCCGGTGATGGCGCCCAGCGTCAGCTGCCCTTCGGCACCGATGTTCCAGACATTGGCGCGGAAGCCGATGGCGAGCCCAACGGCGCACAGCACGAGCGGCGTCGCCTTCACCACCAGTTCGCCGACACCGCGGACCGAAGTCACGGGCGCGACGAAGAAGGAATAGAGCGCCTTCAACGGGTCGAAGCCCATCGCCAGGAACAGGATGAAGCCGCTGAGCAGGGTCAGCGCCACCGCCAGCAGCGGCGTGACATAGACCATGGTCTTCGACGCTTGCCCGCGCGGTTCAAGACGGATGAAGCTCATGCGGCGTCTCCGGCGCTCAAAAAACCATCAGACCGCACGCGTGATCTCCCCGTCTTCGTCCGGCGGCGTGCCGAACAGGCCGCCCATCAGCAGGCCGATGCGCTCCACCGTTGTTTCGTGCGTCGGCCGGCTGTCGGACAGGCGGCCATGGAACAGCACGGAAATCCGGTCGCTCAGCACGAACAGCTCGTCCAGATCCTGGCTGATGACCAACACCGCCGCACCCGACCGCGCCAGATCGATCAGCGCCTTGTGGATCGCGGCGGCAGCGCCGGCATCGACGCCCCAGGTCGGCTGGCCGACCACCAGAAGCTTGGGCTTCTGCAGGATTTCGCGACCGATGATGAATTTTTGCAGATTGCCGCCCGACAGCGACCGCGCCTCCGCCCGATGGCCGTGTGCCACGACGTTGAAGCCGCGGATGATCGTCTCGGCATAGGCGCGGGCGCGGGCGAAATGGACCATGCCGCCGCGCACCAGCGGCTCGCGGGCATAGCCTGACAGCAGCGCGTTCTCCGACAGGCTCAGTTCCGGCACGGCACCGCGGCCCAGCCGCTCCTCCGGCACGAAGGCGAGGCCGAGCGTCCGGCGGGCCCGCGGCCCGAGATGCCCGGCCGACGTGCCCTCAATCACCACGGCGTCGGCATCGGCGAGCAGAACCTCGCCGCTCAAGGCCGCCATCAGCTCCGCCTGCCCGTTTCCGGCGACACCGGCGATGCCGAGGATCTCGCCCGCCCGGACCTCGAAATTGACGTCCTTCAGGTTGGTGGCGAAGGGATTGTCGGAGGTGGTGGACAGGTGGCGCACCGTCAGGCGCGCAACTCCGGCCTCACCCTGCGGCGGCCGCTCGGGGGTGGACAGCTCCGCCCCCATCATCATCTCGGCAAGGCTGCGCGCGGTCTCCTGCCGCGGGTCGGCGGCGCCCACCACCTTGCCGGCGCGCAGCACGGTAGCGCGGCTGCACAGGGCGCGGATTTCCTCCAGCTTGTGCGAGATGTAGAGGATCGTGCAGCCCTCCGCCGCCAGGACGCGCAGCGTCTCGAACAGCTTGGCCGCCTCCTGCGGCGTCAGGACGGAGGTCGGCTCGTCCATGATCAGCAGCTTCGGATCCTGCAACAGGCAGCGCACGATCTCCACCCGCTGGCGCTCGCCCACCGACAGGTGGAAGACGTGGCGGCCGGGGTCCAGCGCCAGACCATAGCGTTCCGACACCTCGCGGATGCGGCCGGCGAGCTGGTCCATCGGCCCTGCATTGTCGAGACCGAGCGCGATGTTCTCGGTCACCGTCAGCGTGTCGAAGAGCGAGAAATGCTGGAACACCATGCCAATGCCGAGACGGCGCGCACCGGCCGGGTCGGGAACGATCGTCTCCGCCCCCTGCCACAGCATGGTCCCGGAATCGGGGTGCAACACCCCGTAGATCATCTTGACCAGGGTGGACTTGCCGGCCCCGTTCTCACCCAGCAGCGCATGGATCTCACCCGGTTGCAGGACGAGATCGACATGGTCGTTGGCCAGACAGCCTGGGAATCGCTTGGTGATGCCGCGCAGCTCCAAACGGGGCGGCGGAGCGTCCGGGGGGTAGGTCTCGGCGTGCGAAGGCAAGGAGGAGCAATCCGGAATAAGGTCAAACCTGTATGGCATTGCCAAAGCCGTGCCACCGCTACCAACAGAGTAATCCGGCGGCACCACCGGCCGTCAACAACCGATCCTCTGCCCAAAGGCGATGCATCTGCCGCTTTGGTCATCATGCCACAGTCGACTCGAGCAACCCAGCCCTTCACCCAGCTCATTGCCTGACGCATTGCAGTGCGGCAGGCCCTTGCCAGCCGGGCCGTTCCGCCCAACACTTCAGTCGATTGGATGATGTGGAGGCGAGGATGTCGGCGGGTTACGCAGTTCTGGACCAGCGGGGCGTGGTGGCGGTTACGGGCGAGGACCGCAAGGCGTTCCTGCAAGGGCTGGTGTCCAACGACGTGCTGCGGGTCACGCCGGACCGTGCCGCCTATGCCCTGTTCCTGACGCCGCAGGGCAAGTTCCTTCATGATTTCAACTTGGTCGAGTCGGGGGCAGAACCGGATGCCGCGCTGCTGCTGGACCCGGAGACGGAGCGCCGCGCCGACCTGCTGCGCCGGCTGAAGATGTACAAGCTGCGCTCGAAAATCGCGCTGGAGGACCGCTCGGAACAGCTTCGCGTGGTCGTCGCCTTCGGGGACGGCGCGCTGGAAGCACTGGGCCTGCCGGCCGAACCGGGTGCGGCCCGGGCTTTTGCCGGCGGCGTCGCCTTCGTCGACCCGCGGCTGCCGGCCCTGGGGGCCCGCCTGTTCCTGCCGGCCGACGGGCTTGCGGCATTGGAGGCGGTCGGTCTGGCGCCGCGCGAGGTCGCAGACTACGACCGGCTCCGCCTGTCGCTCGGGATCCCCGACGGCACACTGGACCTGATCCCGGAGAAATCGATCCCACTGGAAAGCCGGATGGACGCGCTGAACGCCATTTCCTGGGACAAGGGCTGCTACATGGGGCAAGAGCTGACCGCCCGCACCAAGTACCGCGCCCTCATCAAGAAGAAGCTGTTCCCGGTCGCCATCGACGGACCGGTGCCAGACGCCGGCACCCCGGTGACGCTGGATGGCAAGGAGGCCGGCGAAGTGCGCAGCGGCCGTGACGGCGCCGCACTCGCCTTGCTGCGGTTGGAGGACGTGCAGCGCGCGGCCGAGAACGGGCTGACCTTTCAGGCAGGGCCGGCGGCTCTGACGCCGCGCGAACCCGGGTGGGACCCTACCACGAAGGGTTAGCCGCACACCGAAAGAGTTCCCGGAAGGAGTGATCAAACGGGCGTCGCTCCTGTTGTTGTGATGTCTTCAGACACAACGACAAAGGAGCCACCCCATGCGTCGCACCCTGATCGTCACCGCCGCCTCGCTGGCTCTCATGACGGGCGTCGCCGTCGCGCAGACCACGTCGCCGACCGTGGGCAACCCGTCCTCGTCCACGTCCAGCATGTCGAACAGCGCAACGCCGGACAGCACCACCAGCACGACCAACAGCGGCATGACCAAGTCCGGTCCGACGGGCGGCCAGCTCGCCAGCGCCGACGAACTGATCGGCAAGAACGTCTATGGCCGCGACAACAACAAGATCGGCGAGGTCGACGACGTCATCCTCGACGGCACCGGCCAGGCCAAGCAGCTGGTGATCAGCTCCGGCGGCTTCCTCGGCATCGGCGAGAAGCAGGTCGCGGTCGACTACAGCGCCGCCAACTGGGATTCGCAGAACAACCGCCTGAACCTCGCCGGCATGAGCCGCGACGACGTCAAGGCGATGCCGGACTTCAAGTACGACGACACCATGACGTCGTTGAACAAGACCCGCAAGCCGGCGGAAAAGGAAACGGTCGCCCCGGGCGCTGCCCCGACGACCGGCACCACCACGGCGAAGTAAGAGCTGCCTGCGGTTTGAGGTGGGGGCATCCGCCCCCGCCCGTCATCCCCGTAGCAAATCCACAAACCGCCGACAGGCCACGATCTCCGCGCGAACGTTCGCGCGGCGTTTCGTGGCCTCTGCGTCTTCGCCCCACTGCTCGATCTGGTAGGTCTCGTCCAACTGCGAGACCTCGAACGCTTCTTCGGCGCTAAGACGGCCTTCCAGCAAAGCCAGCGCGACGATGATCGATCCGCACACACCGGTCGCGGTCTGAAGCGCCGACAGATACCAGTCGTCCGTCCGCTCCACCACCCGGCGCAGGGCGGCCAGAGCTTCCTCCGGCTGAGGCCTGGGCATCAGCCCGGCGCAGACATGCAGCGGGGCGTCATAGGTCAGCGCCGCCCAATCCAGCAGAGGCTGCCAGAGCTGGGCCTGTCGCTCCACCAGCGGCTGGGGATGTTCGGCGCGGTAGCACAGCAGGTCGGTTTCGGCATAGGCGCTGATGGCGGGGACAATATCCGCCCGCTTGGCCGGGATCAGGTCGACGGCGGTGCTCGACAGCTGCATCAGCGGCATGGAATGAGCGTCGATCTGGTCGCCCTGCGCCGCCCATTCATCGGCCACGCCCTGGGCCAGCGCCCGGCTGGGGAAGACCAGGGGCGCCTTGGCCGGGCTGCGCACCGGACGGCCGTCCAGCTCGACCCGGAAACCACCCTCGGTCTCTCCGACGCCCGCCGCCTTGTAGAAACGCTTCATCGCTTACCCTTCCAAAAGCTCCAGCACCGCGGTGGCCACGTCGCGCCCGCGGTGGACGATGCGGTCTGCCCCGGCCCGCTCCAGCTCCGGCACCGCATGGTAACCCCAGGAGACACCCACCGACCGCACCCGCGCGTTGCGGGCCATCTGAATGTCGTAGGTGGTGTCGCCGATCACAACCGTCGCCGCTTCTTCCGCACCCGTCTCCGCCAGCGCCCGCTGCACCATATGCGGGTTCGGCTTGCTGGGACCGACGTCGGCGGTCTGCAAGGTGACGAAGCGGCCGGTCAGCCCATGCCCCTTCAGCACCGCATCGAGCCCGCGGCGCGACTTGCCGGTGGCCACCCCCAGCAGCACCCCCGCCTCCTCCAATGCCGCCAGCGTGTCGAGGATGCCGGGGAACAGCGGCTCGTCCACTTCGCCGCGGCTGCGGGCGGCGGAGAAGGCGCGCTTGTAGCTTTCCGCCACCGCGACATGCAGGTCGGCATCCCGCTGCGGCAGCAGCAGGGCCACCGCCTCGAACAGCGACAGCCCGACCATGCGGCGGACATCCGCCGGGTCGGGTTCGCCCAGACCATGTTCGGCCCAGGCCCGGGTCATGGCGTCGATGATGGCGAACTGGCTGTCGACCAGCGTGCCGTCACAGTCGAACAGGGCGAGTCGAAGCGGCGATTTCCCCAGCGGAGCCATCATTCGAAATCCTCGAACGGGTCGTCGCGCAGGTTGGGTCTGAAGCCGAAATACTTCCAGGTCGCCAGCATGTGGTCGGGCAGCGGCGCCGTCACATCGATGGTCTTGCCGCCCCGCGGATGCGGCAGGATCAGCCGGCGGGCATGCAGGTGCAGCTTCTTCGCCACCTCTGCCCCGCCGGCCAGGAAGGCGCCCTGCCCGGCATATTTCCCGTCGCCCAGGATAGGCGTGCCGACGGCGGCCATATGGACGCGCAGCTGGTGGGTGCGCCCGGTCAACGGCCACATGGCGACGAAGGCCGCCTGCTTGCCGACATTTTCCTGCACCGAATAGACGGTGACGGCGCGCTTGCCCTCTTCCTTGTTCTCCGCCACCCGCTCGCCATGTGGGCTGCCTTCCTTGGCCAGCGCCAGATCGATCTTGCCCTGATAGGGCGTCGGCACGCCGACGGTGACGGCCCAGTAGATCTTGCGCACCGCACTGCCGCGGAACAGCTCCGTCAGCTTGCTGGCGGCGAAGGTGGTGCGGGCCAGCAGCAGGACGCCGGAGGTGTCCTTGTCCAGCCGATGGACAAGCTTCGGCCGCTCGTTGCCGTCGAAGCGCAGGGCGTCGAGCATGGCGTCGAGATGCTTGGAGGTGCCGGTGCCGCCCTGCACCGCCAGACCGGCCGGCTTGTTGATGGCGATCACGTCGGCGTCGCGGTAGAGCACCAGCGCCTGCAACTCGGCGATCTGCTTGTCCGACATGCTCTTGGGCTTGCTGCTCCCCTGGCTCGGTCCCCTGACCGGTGCGGCCCAGGCGGCCAGCGGCGGAATGCGCACACCCTGCTTGGCCGCCAGCCGCGTCGACGTCTCCGCCCGCTTGCCGTCGACACGGACCTGACCGGTGCGCAGCAGCTTTTGCAGGTAGCTGTGGTTCACGTCGGGGAAATGCCGCTTGAACCAGCGGTCGAGCCGCATGTCGGCCTCGTCGGCCGTGACGATGCGGGTTTCGACCTTGCTGTCGCTTTTGGCTTCGGTCGACGCGGTATCGGCGTGATCGGCAGCGGGCTTGGGAGAGTCAGTCATCAGAGGGACACCGAAACAAGAGAACGCACGGCCCACAGGCCGGCAAAGAAGCCCACCACGCTGAACAGCGTCGAGGCGAGGAAGTATCCCGCCGCCGCAGCGATCTCGTCACGGGCGACGAGGACACCGATGTCCAGCGTGAAGGAAGAGAAGGTGGTGAAGCCGCCCAGGATGCCCACCAGAAGGAAGGCGCGCAGCTCGGGCGACGGCGACCATGTCAGCGCCGCCAGTTCCGACAGTACCCCCATCACCGTGCAGCCGATCACGTTGACGATGATCGTTCCCACCGGAAAGCGGCTGCCGATCCATTGTGCGATCGCGAGCAGCATCAGGTAGCGTGCCACCGAACCGGCGGCACCGCCGACGGCGACGGCGAGCAAGGATAGGGGGGATGCGAGCACGGCGCCTCCGGACGAGCGCTGGGATAGGGAAACGGGGGTGGAGCGCCGGATTAGAGCCAGAAACCGGCGGACTTGTCACGCAATGGACAATCGCGGCAGGATCGCAGTCATGGAAAAGCTTCCCTCCAACGCCGCATTGCTGGTCATCGACCTGCAAGAGGCCATCGACGACCCGCGCTGGAGCCTGATCGGCCCGCGCAACAATCCGCAGGCGGAGTACAACGTCGCGGCCTTGCTGGCCGCATGGCGGCGGGACGGTCGGCCCATCGTCCATATCCGCCACGATTCGGTGGAGCCCGACTCCAGCTACCGCCCCGGCGGTCCCGGCCACGCCTTCAAGGAGGAGGCGAGGCCGCTGCCCGGCGAGACCGTGATCGGCAAGCGGGTGAACAGCGCCTTCATCGGCACCGGGCTGGACGAGTGGCTGCGCGACCGGGGCATCGCCACGCTGGTGGTGGCCGGCGTCATCACCAACAACAGCGTCGAGGCGACGGTGCGGATGGCCGGCAACCTCGGCTACGACGTGCGTCTGGTGGCCGACGCCTGCTTCACCTTCGCCAGGAAAGACCGGTCGGGGAGGCTGCGGACGGCCGACGAGGTCCACGACCTGTCGCTCGCCAACATGGACGGCGAATATGCGACGGTCGTGGATACGGCGGCCGTGCTGGGCTGAACGCCCCTTACGCCAGCTTCGCCTTCAGGAACTCCACCGTCCGCTTCCAGGCCAGATCGGCGGCGTCCTTGTTGTAGCGCTCGGCCGACGTGTCGTTGTGGAAGGCGTGGTTGACGCCGTCATAGACGTAAATCTGGTGTTCGACATGCGCCTTCTTCAGCGCCTCGTCGTACGCCGGGATGCCGGCGTTGATGCGCTGGTCCAACCCAGCATAATGCAGCAGCAGCGGCGACTTGACCGTGGTGACCAGCGCCGGGTCGGGGGTCGGGCCGTAGAAAGCGACGCCGGCCTTCAGGTCGGGCGCCTTGATCGCCAGCCGGTTGACCATGCCGCCGCCCCAGCAGAAGCCGACCGCTCCGACCTTCGCCGAGGAATAGCGGTAGGCCATCAGGTAGCTCATCGCCGCGATCAGGTTGTTGACCGTCTTGTCGGTGTCGAGCTGGCCGATCATGTCGCGCGCCTTGTCGGCATCCTGCGGCGTGCCGCCCAACGGCGACAGCAGATCCGGGGCAAACGCCACGAAGCCTTCGGTGGCGAGGCGGCGGGTGACGTCCTCGACATAGGCGTTCAGGCCGCGGTTCTCGTGGACGACGACCACCGCCGGAGCCTTGTCCGCCAGCTTCGGCCGGGCGATATAGCCGGACACGTCGCCGGTCGCCCCTTGGAAGGACACTTTTTCCGCCGCCAGACGGGTGTCGTCCTCGCCGACCACGGCGGCGCGGGCGTAGTTCGGCTCGATAGCCGACAGGATCGCGGGAATCGCCGCCGCACTTCCGGCCAGCGCCGCCAGCCGTTCCAGGAAGACCCGGCGCGGCAGCGGCGCGTGGGTGTATTCGTCGTAAAGATCGATGATCCGCTGGTCCATCCCCGATGCCCCTGTTTTGCCTCGTGCCGCAGCTCAGCCGGTGCGGTCGCGCATGAGAGTGGTGGCGACGCACCGGCTTGGCAACCGGGAGACGGATCCGCTTTCGGCCTATGACGCCGCTTATCGGGCTTCCGACGCCACCTCGGTCAGCGGCACCAGTTCCGACGGCTGGTATTCCACCAGCAGGCCGTCGCGCATCTCCAACACCCGGTCCATGCGGCGGGCGAGGTCCAGATTGTGGGTGGCGACCAGGGCGCCGACCTTGGCCTGACGGACGATGGCCGACAGCATGGTGAAGACATGCTCCGCCGTGTGCGGATCGAGGTTGCCGGTCGGCTCGTCGGCGATCAGCAGCGACGGGGCGTTCGCCAGCGCGCGGGCGATGGCGACGCGCTGCTGCTCACCGCCCGACAGGCGGGCCGGGCGGTGGGTGCCGCGCTGCTCCAGCCCGACCATGCGCAGAAGCTCGTCGGCGCGCTGCCTGGCGACCGATTTCGACACGCCGGCGATCATCTGCGGCAGGACGATGTTCTCCCGCGCCGAGAATTCCGGCAGCAGATGGTGGAACTGGTAGACGAAGCCGATGGAGCGGCGCCGCACCTCGGTCCGCTTGCCGTCGTCCAGATTGGACACATCGGAGCCGGCGATGCGCACCGTGCCGCCAGTGGGCCGTTCCAGCAGGCCGGCGATGTGCAGCAGCGTCGATTTGCCGGCCCCCGACGGGCCAACCAGCGCCACCAGTTCGCCACCGCCGACCGTCAGATCGACTCCGCGCAGCACCTCCAGCGTCTCGCCCGCCTGTTCGAAGCGGCGGACGATCCCCTTCAACTCAAGCATCGGCTGCATGACGGCGTCACTCATAGCGCAGGGCCTCCACCGGGTCGAGCCGGGCGGCGCGCCAGGACGGGTAGATGGTGGCGGCAAAGGACAGGCCCAGCGCCATCAGCGTCACCTGGGTCACCTCGCTCCAGTCGATCTTGGCCGGCAGGTGGGACAGGAAATAGATCTCGGCATTGAACAGGTTGGTGCCGGTCAGCCCCTGGATGACCTGCCGGATGCTCTCGATGTTCAGCGCGAAGGACACGCCGAGCGCCAGCCCCAGCAGAGTCCCGGTGACGCCGACGCTGGCACCGGACAGGAAGAAGATGCGCATCACCATGCCGCGCGTCGCCCCCATGGTGCGCAGGATGGCGATGTCGCGCCCCTTGTCCTTCACCAGCATGATCAGGCTGGAGATGATGTTGAAGGCCGCGACCATGATGATCAGCGACAGGATCAGGAACATCACGTTGCGCTCGACCTGGAGCGCGGTGAAGAAGCTGGCGTTCGACTGCTGCCAGTCGACCACCCTGCCCTTCCCTGCCACCGCCGACTGGACGGCGGACCGGGCCGCGGCGATCTGCATCGGATCGCTGACGAAGACCTCCAGCGAGGTCACGGCGTCGCCGGTGCGGAAGAAGGCCTGCGCCTCCTCCAGCGGCAGGAAGATGAAGCTGTTGTCGTATTCGAACATGCCGACATCGAAGATGGCGCCGATGGGATAGCTGCGCATCCGCGGCACGGTGCCGAAGGCGGTGACGTTGCCCTGGGGTGCGATCAGCGTGATCTGGTCGCCGACCGACAGGCCCAGGCGCTGGGCCATGCGCACGCCGATGGCGACGCGATCCTCCCCGAACTCGTCGACCGAGCCGCGGATGACGTTGTTGGCCAACGTCGGCCGCACCTTGAAGTCTTCCGCCCGCACGCCGCGGATGACGGCACCGGACGCGACGCCGCGCACCGACACCAGCGCCTGCCCCTCCACCGTCGGGGTGACGTTGACCACACCCGGCGTGTTGCGCAGCTTGCCGGCCAGGATGTCGAAGTCCGGCAGCGGTCCGCCCCGCGAGCTGTAGACGTTGAGATGTCCGTTCAGACCGAGCACTCGGCCCAGCAGCTCCGCCCGGAAGCCGTTCATCACCGCCATCACGATGATGAGCGTCGCCACGCCGAGCGCGATGCCCAGCAGCGAAAACCCCGCGATGACCGAGATGAACCCTTCCTGGCGGCGTGCCCGGAGGTAACGCATCGCGACCATGCGTTCGAAGGCGTTGAAGATCATGAGGAAATCCGGACTGCCGGTGGGAAAGACGAAAAAAGTGGCGAACCTTGGGGTTCGCCACCGGAAGATAGGATACCTTGCAAGGCGGCGCAAAGGCTGCCTTGTGGCATCGTCCGTCGGTTGGACGTTCAGATGATTTCCATCACGTCGGCAAAAGACCAGGCAGCAAACACGCCATTCGGGCTACTTGCCGCCGAAATGCGCAGCTGAACCGACTTTGCCCCGCCAGCGGTGCCGATTACGGCGTGGGCAACCGGTTGCTGTGACCATTGTGTGGTGTTGGTCGGCGGAATGTGCTGCGACGTAACGCCCACATATTGCCCGGCGGTTACGTCGTACCAACAGGTCTGCACTGAACCGTTGCCGCTTGAAAAGCTGAAGGAAAGGCCGGACGTAAGCCGGAAGGTCCGGTTTTCCGGCAACTGTATGGAATAGGTTGCCAGTGTCAGGTTTCCGGCAGCAACCATGTCGAACCGGACGGGGCTGTTGACCGTCAGGCCTGCAGTCTGGTTGGTGGAGAGACGGAAAAATCCCCATCGTGTCGCCGCGGCGGGGGCGACCGCTCGCACCGCCATGTCACTCGCCTTCGCCGGTGGTAACGTCCAGCACTGTGGAACCGTTTACACCGATTCCAGCAATGAAGCCGTTGGCCTGCCGGTCGAAAATTTCGACGGTTCGCGCCATGATGGTCAACGTATTGATACCAGTCGAGGTGAAGGTTGCAGTGAACTTGATCCGGGCATCGGACGGTCCGAGATTGGCGATCCGGACATTGCGACCGACCACCGGCAGCGAGAAGGTTCCCGTGCTGGTAGGCGTCAAGCTGATGCGTTGGCTCTCAATCGGAGCAAAAGCAAAGGCCATTGATCGATCTCCCATTGCATAATCATGTTCCACTCCCGCCATCCGCTCATTTTTGGAAAGCCGAACGGATAGAAACGGTTGCGCACCGATCCTCTCCCCCATCGGCAACGCGGTCAAACATTAGTTGCAAAATCCAATAAATTCACAGCCTTAGTTATCAAATACGCCAATTTCACGACTTAAAATGGGCCGCACTGCATCGCAGTGCCCGCAAATTTTCTCATCTGCGGTCCGCGAGTCACGCAAAGAAAAAGCGCCGGACGAAGCCGGCGCTTTTGCGATCTGAGTGACGGAGCTATCAGCCCAGCAGCTTCGCCAGCGCCGCCTCGACCGGTAGCTCTTCCTTCTCGCCGGTGGCGCGGCGCTTCAGCTCGACGACGCCGTTCTTCAGGCCGCGCGGCCCGACGACCAACTGCCAGGGAACGCCGATCAGGTCCATGTCGGCGAACTTGGCGCCGGGACGCTCGTCGCGGTCGTCATAGGCGACCTCCAGACCGGCCGATTCGAGCTTCGCATACAGCTCGGCGCAGACGCGGTCGGTCTCGGCGTCGCCGGACTTCAGGTTGATCAGACCGACATTGAAGGGGGCGACGGCGTCCGGCCAGATGATGCCGTTGTCGTCGTGGCTGGCCTCGATGATCGCACCCATCAGACGCGACACGCCGATGCCGTAGCTGCCCATCTCCACCGGGATCGACTCGCCGTTCGGACCGGCGACCACCGCGTTCATCGGCTTGGAGTACTTGGTGCCGAAGTTGAAGATGTGGCCGACCTCGATGCCGCGGGCCGACACCAGATCGGCCTCCGGAACCGGGCTGTTGGCCGGGTCGTGCTTCTCGTCCGTCGCCGCATAGATCGAGGTGATGCGGTCGAAGAAGGGCTGCAGGTCGTCCTCCATGCCGGGGGCGTCCTTCAGCACATCCAGATTCATCCAGTCCTTGTGGCAGAAGACGCCGCTCTCGCCGGTCTCGGCCAGGATGATGAACTCGTGGCTGAGGTCGCCGCCGATGGGGCCGGTGTCGGCGCGCATCGGGATAGCCTTCAACCCGATGCGGGCGAAGGTGCGCAGGTAAGCCAGGAACATCTTCTGGTAGGAGCGGCGGGCGCCGGCCGCGTCGATGTCGAAGGAATAGGCGTCCTTCATCAGGAATTCACGGCCGCGCATCACGCCGAAGCGCGGGCGGATCTCGTCACGGAACTTCCACTGGATGTGGTAGAGGTTCAGAGGCAACTGGCGGTAGCTCTTGACGAAGGACCGGAAGATGTCGGTGATCATCTCCTCGTTCGTCGGACCGAACAGCATCTCGCGGTCGTGACGGTCGGTGATGCGCAGCATCTCCTTGCCGTAATCGTCGTAACGGCCGCTCTCGCGCCACAGATCGGCCGACTGGATGGTCGGCATCAGCAGTTCCTGCGCACCGGCGGCGTCCTGCTCCTCGCGGACGATCTGCTCGATCTTGCGCAGAACCCGATAGCCCAGCGGCAGCCAGGCATAGATGCCGGCGCTGGTCTGGCGGATCATCCCGGCCCGCAGCATCAGGCGGTGCGAGACGATCTGCGCCTCGGTCGGGGTCTCCTTGAGGGTCGGCATGAAGAAGCTGGACAGCCGCATGGCTCTGCTCTCGTGTGCGAGGTGTTCGACAAGGCCGACGCGCCCGCTGTTTCGCAACGAAAGAGCGGACACGACGGCGGGTGAGCGACTTTAAGAAGGTCGCCCTCACTTGTCCACTGTAAGCCCCCCGCCGGCAGTCCCGCCTGCCTCTCTCCCTACCGGGTGCGGCAATAGGCGTAAAGGCGCTCCTCGGCGCCCGGATCGATCGGCTGGCCGTTCAGATAGAGCCGGTCGCCGACGACGCTGAGCCAGACCGCAGTGATGTCGTTGGGCAGATAGGGAACCGACGGCAGGGCGACGCCCATCCGCCGGGCAAGATCGACCGACAGCGGCAGGTCGATGGGAATCGGCGGCTGCGCACCGGCGCTTCCCGGCAGATCGGCCGGCGCCACCGCCCGGCCGTTGACATCGACGCCCGGCCGATACTCGACGTCGGCGGCCGGCACATGGCGGGTCAGCCGCTGGCACAGCGACAGGTCGATCACCGGCCGGTCGCCGGCCGGACTGCTGCGGACCGCATCGGGGGTCAGCGGAATCGGACCGGGAAGCAGCTGCGGCGACTGCGCCGGGGCCGGAACCGAGGCGAAGGAAAGCACCAGGGCTGCCAGCCCGACGCGCACGGACCGGCGCACAGGGGCTCCGCGCGGGGTCACAGCGTGTGCCGTTCGGCCACCGGGGCCGGATTGCGCATGGCCTTCCAGTAGAGCGACAGGTAGGGCATTCCTTTTTCCGCCTCCTCCTGGGTCCGCGCCGACTGGCGGATGTATTTGCCGATGAAGGGCTTGTTCACATGCTCCAGGTCGACAGCCGCCTTCAGCACCAGGAACTCGCCGATCTTGTCCGGCAGATTGTAATGCCATTTCTGCAGGCAATCGGAGGTCACACCCGGCTTCGCCTGTTCGGGCTCGGGCAGGTAAAACTCCTGATGGTGGTACTGCGAGATTTCCTTCCACGCCTGCGCCACCCGGCCCGGCTTCAGGCGCGGCAGCGCCTTCAGGATGCGGACATCGTCATGGAACAGCGGCAGGAAGCCGCGCTTTTCCGCCAGTTCGGTCAGCATCGTATGAAGGCCGGCCATCACGCTGCCCTCCGCACCGCCGCCGCCGTCGCTGCCCGTCTTTTCCTCCCGCCTTCGGCCGAACAGGGCGCTGAAGAAGCCCTTTTTCGGCTTGGACTGGCTGCTGTTGCCGCCATCCTGCCCGATTTTGCGCTCGTCCCACAGTGAGTCCCAGGCAAATTCCCAGGCCGTGAAGATGGCGTTGGAGCGGTCGTCGAGAACGGTCAGCAGATACTCCCGCCCCTCCCGCGCCCAGTCGACGTCACCGACGATGGCGCGCACCGGACGGCGGCTGAGCACGACCGGCAGAATGCCGACACGCACCAATTCCTGATAGAACTCAACGAAGGACGGAGTCTGGATGAAGGGCAGGACCGAGCATGGCTGTTGCTCAGGCGCCAGCAGCTCCATGCTTTTCTTGGTACGCTCCAACAGTTCGGCCGCCACAACCGCCGCGAACTGATTGAACCGTTCGTTTTCATTCGCGGCCATCGGCGCCTCGACTGTCGTCCCTTTCCTGCCGCCCGCCGGAGCGGGCAAAGGTCCAGCTGGATACGCGAGCAAAGCGGAAAGCCCCCCGGACAGCATGGCCCCCCGGTGGCGATCTGAAAACCCGGCTGAACGCCCGCACTGGGGAAACCCCACCACAGGAACTAAGCCGAGCAACGCTACCAAGTAAACCGTTAACGTTTTCTGGACCAGCGGCGGAAATTTCCTGTCCCAGCCGCACCGCCCGATGCCGACCCGTATCGGATGGAAAAGAAAAGGCCGCGCAGCGAATGCGGCGCGGCCTATCGAGTTTAGGGAGGAATCGCCACCAGGCGTCGGAAAGGGGGGAAGATCCCCCCTCGTCACCAGAAAAGAGTGGACCCGCGCCGTGGCCATGGCAAGCCTAAAACAAAGGCAGAGCCACTCCCTGCACAAAATACTTGCATTTTTGCCCAGGCTTTCAGCGTTTGCCGTGGTTCTGGGCGGGTTTTTGCTTATTCCTTAGGCTGATACCCGCGATAACCGGCGTCCATCGCGGCTTTCCACGGCGGGTTCAGCCCCAGCACCACCGCCTGGATCGGACAGTCGGCCTGATGGGCTCCCGGCAGGTAACCCAGGCTCATCAGGAACTCGCCGACGATCTCGCCGCCGGTGAAGCGGAAATTGCGGCCGAACAGCTTCACCCATTCCGCTTTGGACAGCGGATGGTGGGCACGCAGCCAACCGTCGAAGGACCCGTGGGTTACCCGCAGCGCGACGATGCGCCGGGCATTCTCGATCACCGCATCCACCTTCAGGCGGTTGCGGACGATCCCGGCATCGGCCAGCAGCCGCGCCCGCTCCACCTCGCCATAGGCGGCGACCCGGTCGATGTCGAAGCCGTCGAAGGCGGCACGGAAAGCACCCCGCTTCCTCAGGATGGTCAGCCAGGACAGGCCGGCCTGGTTGATCTCCAGCACCAGACGCTCGAACAGCACCCGGTCATCGCTGCTGGGAAAGCCGTATTCGCCGTCGTGATAGGGACCATGGTGGGGATGGCCGGGTGCGGCCGCGCAATAGGTCAGGCTCACCCGCCCTGCTCCTCTGTGTCGTCAGAACATGTCCCGCGCCATGTCCCGGAAGGAAACGAGGCCGGACCGCTCGATGCCGAAGATCACCAGCCACACCAGCAGGGCGACCAGCGACGTGATGATGAATTTGCGCAGAATGCGCGGCTCGACCGGTGCGGAGGAGGCCATGCCGGGTTCCGGCGTCTCCGGGGTCCTGACGCCCCAGGGCAGCACCGCGAACAGTACCACCCACCACACGACGATGTAGACGAAGGCCGCAGTCACCCAGTTGTCCATCGCCCTCTCCGCATTTCAGTCGATCAGGCCCGCAGCAGACCTGCGGCAGTCCACGATCAGGCCTGTTCCAGTTCCACCAGCGTCCCGCAGAAATCCTTCGGATGCAGGAACAGCACCGGCTTGTCATGGGCGCCGATCTTCGGCTCGCCGTCGCCGAGCACGCGGGCCCCCTGCTCCTTCATCCGGTCGCGGGCGGCCAGGATGTCCTCCACCTCGTAGCAGATGTGGTGGATGCCGCCGGACGGGTTCTTTTCCAGGAATCCGGCAATCGGCGACTTCTCCCCGAAGGGATGCAGCAGCTCGATCTTGGTGTTGGGCAGCGTGACGAAGACGACGGTGACGCCATGTGGTGGCAGGTCCACCGGCTGCGACACCGCGGCGCCCAGAGTATCGCGGTAGAGCGCAGTCGCCGCCGGCAGGTCCGGAACGACGATGGCGACGTGGTTGAGCTTCCCGATCATGCGTGTCCTCTCGATGGCTGTCCCTGGCCCGTTAGGGGGCTCTGATAAGCCTGTTATACAGTGTTTCACTCAGACGCGGACCAGATGGACCTCCGTCACCGGCTTCTTGCCGTGGGACGCATTGAAGCAGCGGCGCACGGCGATCCGTGCCGCCTCCTTCACCTGGGCGTCGTCGGCCCGCGCCGATTTGGGCAGCATCGCCACCGACTCGCGCACCGCATCGACCACGTCCAGCAGCAGGTCGCGGTCGGTCGCCTCGTCGATCAGCCCCATCACCGCCACCTGCGGCGCGGTCATCAACTCGCCCGTCGCGCTCATCACCAGCGTCACCACGGCGGCGCCGTTGTTCACCATCCGGTTGCGCGTCCGCATCATGCCGGTGTCGAGCGGCACCAGACGCTTGCCGTCCACCGCCATGCGCCCGGCCCGGACATGGGCGACCACGCGGGCGCCCTCCGCCCCGTCGAGGCGGAGGATTTCGCCATTGGCAGGCACGATGCTGTGGGGGATCTGGCAATCCTCCGCCAGGGCGGCATGGGCCTGCTGGTGGCGCTGCTCACCATGGACCGGCACGGCGATGCGGGGGCGCACCCACTGGTACATGCGCACCAACTCGTCGCGCGCCGGGTGCCCGGACACATGGACCGGGGCCTCGTCCGCCGTCACCAGCTCGACGCCCTGGGCGACGAGCTGGTTCTGCATGCGGCCGATGTCGCGCTCGTTGCCCGGAATCTCGCGGGAGGAGAAGATCACCACGTCGCCGCGCGACAGCGTCACCTGCGGATGGTCATTGGCGGCGATGCGGGCAAGGGCGGAGCGCGGCTCGCCCTGGCTGCCGGTGCAGATCAGCACCAGCTTTTCCCGCGGCAGATAGCTGGCGTCATGCTCCGACAGGAATTTCGGCACGTCGGCCAGATAGCCGGTCGCCCGTGCCGCCTCGTTGATGCGCCACAGCGACCGGCCGACCAGCGCCACATGGCGGTCATGCGCGGCGGCGGCGGCGGCGATGCTCTCCAGCCGCGCCACATTGGTGGCGAAGCAACTGACGGCGATGCGGCGGTCGCGGTAGCGGCCGAACAGCTCCATCAGCGCGTCACGGACGGTCGCCTCCGACCCGGACGCGCCGGGCACCAGCGCATTGGTGCTGTCGCCGATCAGCGCCAGCACCCCCTCGTCGCCGATGGCGCGCAGCCGTTCCTCATCCGCCGTCTCGCCGACCAACGGATCGGGATCGAGCTTCCAGTCGCCGGTGTGCAGGATGGTCCCGGCCGAGGTGCGGATGGCGAGCGCGTTCGGTTCGGGTATCGAATGCGTCATGGTGACATATTCGACGGAGAAGGGACCGACCTCCACCGTGCCGCCCAGCGGGATCTCGTGGATCGGCACCGTGCTGCTCAGGCCCT
Source organism: Azospirillum sp. A29 (assembly GCF_042604625.1). NCBI lineage: Bacteria > Pseudomonadati > Pseudomonadota > Alphaproteobacteria > Rhodospirillales > Azospirillaceae > Azospirillum > Azospirillum sp. A29. The sequence continues at coordinate 2,568,594 of NZ_CP170466.1, read as the reverse complement.
TCTCATGCAGCTTGGCGCGCAGGAAGGCCGCAGTGAAGGGCGTGCAAAAGACGGGGCAGCGCAACTCAGGCCACAGATACTGGACGGCGCCCAGATGATCCTCATGGGCGTGGGTGAGCACCAGCCCGACCAGATCGTTGCGCCGCGCCGCGATGAAGGCCGGATCGGGCATGATGACGTCGAGCCCGGGCATGGTGTCGTCGGCGAAGGAGATGCCGAGATCCACCATCAGCCATTTGCCCTGATGGCAGTAGAGGTTGAGGTTCATCCCGATCTCGCCGGAACCGCCGAGCGGGAGGAAATACAATGCGCCATCCTCCGGAACGAAGGTGTCCACCGGGGCTTCGGACAGTCCGGCGGCGGTCTTGGAGGATTGTGTCATTGGACCGTGTTGCGCTTGTGGATCAGGAGGAGACCGCGGAGCGTCAGCTCGTTGTCGGTGTGTTCGATGACATGGGTGGCCTTGGCGAAAAGAACAGCCAACCCACCGGTGGCGACCACCCGCATCGGCTCGCCGTACTCCGCCCGGATGCGCGAGACCAGCCCTTCGATCAGGCCGACATAGCCCCAGAATATGCCGGACTGCATGCAGGCGATGGTGTTCCTGCCGATCACCTCGGCCGGCGGTTGGATTTCGACGCGCGGCAGCTTGGAGGCCGCCATCTGCAGCGCCTCCAGCGACAGGTTCAGGCCCGGCGCGATCACGCCGCCCCGGTAATTGCCCTCGGCATCCACCACGTCGAAGGTGGTCGCCGTGCCGAAATCGATGACGATCAGCGGCGTCTTGTAGGTCGCGGCGGCTGCCACCGTGTTGACCAGCCGGTCGGCACCGACCTCCTCCGGACGGTCGACCAGGGCCTTGGCCCCCAGATCGACGCCGGGCTGGCCGACGATCACCGGCTCGCAGCCGAAATGGTCCTTGCACAGCCGCTTGAGGTTGAAGGTGGCACCGGGCACCACGCTGGCGATGATCGCGCCATGGATGTCGACCGGCTTCAGACCCTTCAGCGCCATCAGATGGGTCAGCCACACCATGTATTCGTCGGAGGTGCGCTTGGGATCGGTCGCCGTGCGCCAGATGCCGCGCTGGCGGTCACCGTCGTAGATGGCGAACACCACATTCGTGTTTCCGGCGTCGATCGCGAGCAGCATGGCAAAGTCCTGAAGGCGGTGAGCGTTTGAAATCGGCGGAGGCTCAAGAGTCCGGTGGTCAGGGCTCAGCGGATGGCGGCGCGAAGAACACGTCGCCGGCAGCGATCCGCTGGCGCGGTCCGCCGTCCGTTGGATCAAGCAACAGAACGCCGTCGCTGTCCAGATCGGCGAAGGTGCCGGGGATCGTCCGATCGGCCAGCCTGACCAGGATCGGCCCGCCCAACCCCTTGGCCCGCGACATCCACGCATCGCGCACGGGACCGAAACCATGGGCACGCCAGCGGCCATACCAAGCCGCCAGATGTTCCGCATAGACCTCCAGCAGCGCGCCGGGCCCCATGGGCGGAGCGCCTTCGGCGATCAGGGAGGTGGCACCGTAATCGGCGGTGGGGGGAAAATGCCGCAGGTTGATGCCGACCCCCAGCACCACCCAGGCGACCTTGCCGTCGGGCGCCGGTTCCGACTCGAGGAGGATGCCGGACAGCTTGCGGTCATGCACCAGCACGTCGTTCGGCCATTTGCAGCGTACGCCGCCAGGATCGGGCAGCACCGATTCGGCGGTTTCGGCAATGGCGAGCGCGGCCACGAACGAGACCTGGGCAGCTTCCGCCGGAGGCAGGTCGGGCCGCAGGATGGTCGTGCTGTAAAGGTTGCCTTCCGGGGAGGTCCAGGCCCGGCCCCGGCGGCCCCGGCCGCTCTCCTGCCGACGGGCCCAAACGACGGTGCCTTCCGGTGCCCCGGAACGCGACAAGGCCTTCGCTTCGTCGTTCGTGCTGCCGACGGAGTCGAAGGCCTTGACCTGGAAACCCGGAGGCAGGCGCAGACGCGCTGCCTCCGCTTCGAGCGATGACGTCATCGGTCGGATATCACCCGGCGAACAGAGCCGCCGCAGCCGCAGCCGCACCGTTCAGGATCGGCGCGGGAGCGACGAAGAACAGCAGGGTGAACAGGCTGGTCAGCACCAGGACGCCGGTCATTCCGTCGTCATCGACCTTGTCGACCACCACCGCGGGCTCATCGAAATACATGATCTTGATGATGCGCAGGTAGTAGAAGGCGCCCACGACGCTGGTCAGCACACCGATAACGGCCAGCGTGTATTCCTGGGCGGCGACGGCGGCCAGGAAGACGTAGAGCTTGCCGAAGAAGCCCGCCATCGGCGGGATGCCGGCCATGGAGAACATGAAGATCGCCATGGTCGCGGCCAGCATCGGGTTGGTCTTGGACAGGCCGGAGAAGTCCTTGATCTCCTCCAGCATCTGGCCCTTGGCCTTCATGCTGAGGATGACGGCGAAGGCGCCGATGTTCATGGCGATGTAGAGCGCCATGTAGATCAGCACGCCGCGCACGCCGTCCTGCGTGCCGGTGGTCAGGCCCACCAGCGCGTAGCCGACATGGCCGATGGAGCTGTAGGCCATCAGGCGCTTGATGTTGGTCTGCATGATGGCGACGAAGGAACCGATCACCATCGACAGGATGGCTGTCGCCACCAGAACCTGATGCCACTGGGCGGCGAGATGGCCGAACGGCTCCATCACCACGCGGGTCAGCAGGGCGATGGCCGCAACCTTCGGCGCCGCTGCGAAGAAGGCGGTCACCGGGGTCGGCGCACCTTCATACACGTCCGGCGTCCACATGTGGAACGGAGCGGCCGAGACCTTGAAAGCCAGACCGGCCATCACGAACACCAGACCGATCACCAGCCCCGGCGAGACATGGGCGCCGCCGGCGAACAGGGCGGCCACCTTGTCGAAGGAGGTCGTGCCGGCGAAGCCGTAGACCAGCGAAGCACCATACAGCAGCATGCCCGAGGAGAGCGAGCCGAGGACGAAGTACTTCAGGCCGGCCTCCGACGACTTGGCGCTGTCGCGGCGGAAGGCCGCGATGACGTAGAGCGCGAGGCTCTGCGTCTCCAGCCCGACATACAGCGAGATGAAATCGTTGGCCGAGATCATCATCAGCATGCCGAGCGTGGCGAAGATCATCAGCACCGGGAACTCGAAGCGGGCCATCTGCTCCCGCTCGTTGAAGCCCAGCCCGAGGATCACCGCGAAGGCAGCGGAGACCAGCACCAGCACCTTCATGAAGACGCCGAAGGCATCCATCACGAACATGCCGTTGAAGGTGACGACACGGCCGCTGCCGTAGCCCATCGCCAGGATGGCGGCGAGCAGCATGCAGACGATCGACAGGTAAGAGACGGGACGGGTGAAGCCGTCGCCGCGGAACACGCCCAGCATCAGCAGGGCGACGCCCGAGAGCGCCAGGAAGATCTCCGGCAGGGCCGGCCAGATGTCGGGAAACACTGCGGTCATGTCGAAGAACCCCTTACCGAGCGGCGACCGAGACACCGGACGCGGCGTGCGACGCGGCCAGTTTGGTCTGGTAGGTCTGGATCAGCTGCTCGACCGATGCCGAGGTGACGTTCAGGAAGCTGCTGGGATAGATGCCCATCCACAGGACGACGGCAATCAGCGGCACGAACACCGCGATTTCGCGCGGGGTCATGTCGAACATCGCCTTGACGTCCGGCTTGGTCAGCTTGCCGTAGACGACGCGGCGGTAAAGCCACAGCGCATAGGCGGCACCGAGGACCATGCCGGTGGCGGCGAGGGCGGCAACCCAGGTGTTGTCGCGGAAGACACCCATCAGCACCAGGAACTCGCCGACGAAGCCGGCAGTGCCCGGCAGGCCGACCGAGGCCATGGTCATGAACAGGAAGACCACCGCATATTTCGGCATGTTCTTCACGAGGCCGCCGTAGCGGGCGATCTCGCGGGTGTGCAGCCGGTCATAGACGACGCCGACGCACAGGAACAGCGCACCCGACACGACGCCGTGCGACAGCATCTGGAACACCGAGCCTTCGATGCCCTGCTGGTTCAGCGCGAACATGCCGATGGTGACGAAGCCCATGTGGGCGACCGACGAGTAGGCGATCAGCTTCTTCATGTCCTCCTGGGCGAGAGCGACCAGCGAGGTGTAGATCACGGCGACGACCGACAGGGTGTAGATCAGCGGCGCGAAATACTCGGTCGCTTCCGGCAGGATCGGAATGTTGAAGCGCAGGAAGCCGTAACCGCCCATCTTCAGCAGCACGCCGGCCAGGATGACCGAACCGGCGGTCGGCGCCTCGACGTGGGCGTCCGGCAGCCAGGTGTGGACCGGCCACATCGGCACCTTCACCGCGAAGGAGGCGAAGAAGGCCAGCCACAGCCACAGCTGCATGTTGCGCGGGAACTGGGTGGCGGTGATGGTCGGGATGTCGGTGGTGCCGGCCACATAGTACATGGCCAGGATCGCCAGCAGCATCAGGACCGAGCCGAGCAGCGTGTAGAGAAAGAACTTGAAGGCGGCATAGACGCGACGCGCGCCGCCCCAGATGCCGATGATCAGGAACATCGGGATCAGGACGCCTTCGAAGAACATGTAGAACAGAACGAAATCCAGCGCGCAGAACATCCCGATCATCAGGGTTTCCAGCGCGAGGAAGGCGATCATGTATTCCTTGAGGCGGACCTGCACCGACTCCCAGCTCGCCAGGATGCACAGCGGCATCAGAAAGCCGGCCAGGACGACGAACAGCACCGAGATGCCGTCGACGCCCATGTGGTAGTTGATGCCGAACTCGGGGATCCAGCCCGCCTTCTCGACCATCTGGTAGCCGGGATTGCGCGGATCGAAGTTGGCCCAGACCAGCAGGGTCAGGACGAAGGTGACGAGGGTCGTCCACAGCGCGATATACCGCACGTTCCGCTGAACGTCCGGGGTGTTGCCCCGGCAGAACAGCAGGATCAGCGCGACGCCCACGAGCGGCAGGAAGGTCGCGAACGACAGGATCGGCCAGCTAGCCATTGTTGTTGTTCTCCTTCGAAACCGCTCAGCCGAAGACCGACAGCCAGGCGACGAACAGGACGACCCCGATCACCATGGCAAAGGCGTAGTGATAGACGTACCCCGACTGCAGCCGGCTGGTGCGTGCCGCGATGTCGCGGGTGGCGGCGGCGACGCCGTCCGGACCCACACCGTCGATCACCGCCCCATCGCCCGACTTCCACAGGCCGTAGCCCAGGGCCTTGGCCGGACGGGTGAACAGCGCGTCATACAGCTCGTCGAAATACCACTTGTTGTAGAGGAACTTGTGGATGCCGCTGAAGGTGCTGGCGATCCGGCCCGGCAGGCGCGGCATCATCACATAGCCGATGTAGGCCATGGCGATACCGATCAGGCCGACGACCAGCGGAGCGATCGCGACCCAGCCCGGGGTGTGGTGGTGCGCAGCCTCGATGGCGTCGTGGCCGTGCAAGGTCATGATCGCCTTGCCCCAGAACTCCGCACGGTCGTGGCCGATGAAATATTCGTGGAAGCCGACACCGGCGAACAGCGCGCCCAGCGTCAGGACCGCCAGCGGGACCAGCATCACGACCGGCGACTCATGGGCGTGGTCGTAGACTTCCTTGTCCATCCGCGGCGTGCCGTGGAAGGTCATGAACAGCAGGCGCCAGGAGTAGAAGGCGGTCAGCAGAGCCGCCGCAATGCCGAGGGCGAAGGCGAAGCGCCCCACGCCGCTGCCCGAGGCGAAGGCCGCCTCCAGGATCATGTCCTTGGAATAGTAACCGGCGAAGAAGGGCAGACCGGCGAGCGCCAGATTGCCGATCCACATCACCGCATAGGTGAAGGGGATCTTGCGCCAGACGCCGCCCATCTTGCGCATGTCCTGCTCATGGTGCAGGGCATGGATGACCGAACCGGCGCCAAGGAACAGCAGGGCCTTGAAGAAGGCGTGCGTGAACAGGTGGAACATGGCGGCGCCGTAGGCGGAGACGCCGGCGGCGAAGAACATGTAGCCGAGCTGCGACATCGTCGAATAGGCGATGACGCGCTTGATGTCGAACTGGGTGAAGCCGATGGTCGCCGCGACGAAGGCGGTCAGACCACCGACCACCGTCACCACTTCGAGCGCCGTCGGGGCGTATTCGAAGACCGGGGACAGGCGGCAGACCATGAAGACGCCGGCGGTGACCATGGTGGCCGCGTGGATGAGCGCCGACACCGGGGTCGGGCCTTCCATCGCGTCCGGCAGCCAGGTGTGCAGGCCGAGCTGGGCCGACTTGCCCATCGCGCCCATAAACAGCAGCAGGCAGGCGATGGTCAGGCCGTTGAAGTCCCAGCTGAGGAAATGCAGGGTCTGGCCGGTCAGCGTCGGGGCCTTGGCGAAGATCGCGTCGAATTGGACCGAGCCGGTCAGCACGAAGATCGCGAAGATGCCGAGCGCGAAGCCGAAGTCGCCGACGCGGTTGACCAGGAAGGCCTTCATCGCGGCGGCGTTGGCCGAGGGCTTCTCGTACCAGAAGTTGATCAGCAGGTAGGAGGCCAGACCGACGCCCTCCCAGCCGAAGAACAGCTGGACCAGGTTGTCCGCCGTCACCAGCATCAGCATGGCGAAGGTGAACAGCGACAGGTAGCCCATGAAGCGCGGCTTCTGGGGATCCTCGGCCATGTAGCCGATGGAATAGACGTGCACACAGGCCGAGACGGTGTTGACGACAATCAGCATCACCGCGGTGAGCTGGTCGACGCGCAGCGCCCACTTCACGTCGAGCGTCCCGCTCTGGATCCAGGTCATCAGCTCGATCGTGCGCGGATGGCCGTGCACGGCGACATCGTAGAACAGGGTCCAGGACAGGATCGCCGAGACGATGACGGCGCCCGCGGTCACGAACTGCGCGACGCGGTCGCCCACGGTCGGCGGGCCGGCGACGACATGGTGGTCGTCGTGGGCATCGTCGTGCGCGTGGTTCAGCTCGTCGTGCGAGATGTGGTGGGCATGATCGTCATGGGCATGGGCGATCTGGGCGTGCCCGTGATCGTCATGGCCATGACCGTGGCTTCCGTGACCCGCAGCCACCGGCTCGGCCTTCGGCCCGCCGAACAGCGCGATCGATCCGGCGATGAGGAACGCCAGGAGCGGAAGGAATACGACTAGCACTTCCATGGCGCCGCCTCAGCCCTTCATCATGTTGATGTCTTCGACTCGGATCGAGCCGCGGTTGCGGAAGTAGACCACCAGGATGGCGAGGCCGATGGCCGCCTCGGCGGCGGCGACGGTCAGGATGATCATGGCGAAGATCTGGCCGACCAGATCGTGCAGGAAGGTCGAGAAGGCGACGAGGTTCAGGTTCACCGCCAGCAGCATCATCTCGATCGACATCAGGATGATGATGACGTTCTTCCGGTTCAGGAAGATGCCCAGCACACCCAGCGTGAAGATGATGGCCGAGACCGTCAGGTAATGTCCGAGACCGATCTCCATAATCACACGCCCTCCCCGGTCGAGACCTTGCGGATGGCGACCACGTCTTCCCGGCGACGGGCGATTTGGGCGCCGACATTCTGTTTGCGCACGCCCGGACGGTGCCGCAGCGTCAGCACGATCGCGCCGATCATGGCGATCAGCAGGACGATGCCCGACGCCTGGAACAGGTAGACGTACTGGGTGTACATCAGCCGGCCCAGCGCCTGGGTGTTCGACACCTGATCGAAGGCCGGGGTCGGCGCGCCGGCGACGGCGGCGACGTTCGGCGCGACGATCCAGCCACCGAGCACCGCAGCCAGTTCGGCCAGCAGGATCAGCCCGACCAGCGCGCCGAGCGGCAGCGCTTCCATCGCGCCCTTGCGCAGCTCGCGGAAGTTGATGTCGAGCATCATCACCACGAACAGGAACAGCACGGCGACGGCGCCGACATAGACGATGATCAGGATCATCGCGATGAACTCGGCCCCCATCAGGAGGCAGAGACCGGCCGCCTGGAAGAAGGCGAGGATCAGGAAAAGGACGGAGTGAACGGGGTTCCGCGCCGAGATGACCATCACACCGGAGGCCACCAGCAGCGCGGCGAACACGTAGAAGGCGATGCCTTGGAGTATCATCGTTTTTCTCGCTTCCGCTTACCGGTAAGGAGCCTCGGCCGCGAGGTTCTGGGCGATTTCCGCCTCCCAGCGGTCGCCGTTCGCCAGCAGCTTCTGCTTGTTGTAGAAGAGCTCTTCCCGGGATTCGGTGGAGAACTCGAAGTTCGGCCCCATGACCACCGCATCGACCGGGCAGGCTTCCTGGCACAGGCCGCAGTAGATGCACTTGGTCATGTCGATGTCGTAGCGCGTGGTGCGGCGGCTGCCGTCGTCACGCGGTTCGGCCTCGATGGTGATGGCGAGAGCCGGGCACACCGCTTCGCACAGCTTGCACGCGATGCAGCGCTCTTCGCCGCTCGCATAGCGGCGGAGCACATGCTCGCCACGGAAGCGCGAGCTGATGGGGCCCTTCTCATAGGGATAGTTCAGCGTGACCTTGGGCTTGAACATGTAGCGCAAGGTCAGCGCCATGCCGCCCAGCAGCTCGGTCAGGAACAGGCTGCGCGCCGCGCGGTCGAGGAACGCCATGGCCTCTTCGTCTCCTTCCTCGCCGGCGGCCGCTCCCGTTTGATGGGTTGGCTCGCCGGCACTCAAATCGACACGTCAATGGTGGGTTCGGTGCAGGCTGGCTTTTCGGCGATGCCGCTTACTTCGGCAGCCAGCCGAAGGTCACCAGGACGCCGGCGGTCAGCACGACCCAGAACAGCGACAGGGGCAGGAAGACCTTCCAACCCAGCCGCATCAGCTGGTCGTAGCGGTAGCGCGGCACGGTGGCGCGAACCCAGACGTAGGTGAACAGGCAGAACGCGATCTTCAGCGCAAACCACACGATGCCCGGCACCCAGGTGAAGGGCGCGAAGGGCAGCGGGGGCAGCCAGCCGCCGAGGAACAGGATGCTCGTCATCGCGCTCATCAGGATCATGTTGGCGTATTCGCCAAGGAAGAAGAGCGCGAAGGGGGCCGAGCTGTATTCGACCATGAAGCCGGCGACCAGCTCCGACTCGCCTTCCGGCAGGTCGAAGGGGGCGCGGTTGGTTTCCGCGAGCGCCGAGATGAAGAACATCACGAACATCGGCAGCAGCGGGATGCAGAACCAGACCTTCTCCTGGGCCCGCACGATGTCGGTCAGGTTCAGCGAACCGACGCACAGCAGCACGGAGATGATGATGAGGCCCATCGAGACCTCATAGGACACCATCTGCGCCGCGGAGCGGAGCGCGCCGAGGAAGGCGTAGCGCGAGTTCGACGCCCAGCCGGCCATCACGATGCCGTATACGCCCAGCGAGGAGATCGCGAACAGGTACAGTACGCCGACGTTGATGTTGGACAGCACCACCCCGTAGTCGAACGGGATGACCGCCCAGGCGATCAGCGCCAGGAAGAAGGTTAGCATCGGCGCGACGTAGAACACGATGCGGTTGGCGCCTTCCGGCAGGATCTGTTCCTTGGCGAACAGCTTCAGGCCGTCGGCGAAGGGCTGCATCAGACCGAAGGGGCCGACGATGCTCGGACCCTGGCGCATCTGCATCGCACCCATGATCTTGCGCTCGGCATAGGTCATGAAAGCGACGGCAACCAGCAGCGGCACGGTGATCGCCAGGATCTGCAGGACCATAATGATCAGCGGCAGGAGGAAGCCGCTCCAGAACTCAGCCATGGGTGCCAGTCCTCTCCTGAGCAGGGCCCACCAGCGCTTCCGTGCAGTTGGCCATCGTCACCGACGCCCGGCTGATCGGGTCGGTCATGTAGAAGTTGGTGATCGGCGTCACGAAGGGGGCGGCGTCCACCGGCCCCTGCGCGCCGAACGGCGCCCAGCTGGCCGGGGTCATCTCGCCGACCGCGCCGAAGATCGGGTTCGCCGCCATCAGCCGCTGACGCAGCTGGCCGTGGGTGTCGAAGGGCAGCGTGGTGCCCAGGACTTCCGACAGGGCGCGGACGATCTTCCAATCCTCGCGCGCTTCGCCCGGCGGGAAGACCGCGAGACGGGCGAGCTGCGGACGACCTTCGGTGTTGACGTAGACCGCGTTCTTCTCGGTGTAGGCCGCACCCGGCAGGATGACGTCGGCGCGGTGGGCGCCGGCATCGCCATGGTGGCCCTGATAGACCACAAAGGCATTGCCCAGCTTCGCCATATCGATCTCGTCGGCACCCAGCAGGTAGACGAAGTCGATCTCGCCCTTCGACGCGCCGTCGAGGATGCCGTGAACGTCTCGGCCGCCCTCGCCCGGCAGGAAGCCGGCTTCGATGCCGCCGACTCGCGCCGCGGCGGTGTGCAGCACGTTGAAGCCATTCCAGTCGCCGCGGAACATGCCGTAGACCTCGCCGACCAGACGGGCGGCAGCCTGCACCGCGAGACCGTCGGCGCGCTGGAAGGCGCCCATGCCGACGATGATCATCGGGTTCTTGGCGGCGCGCAGCGTCTCGGAGAACGGGTGGCTGCCGTCGACCAGTTGCTGCAGCGCGTCCGGACCGGAACCGATCACGCTGTAGGGGTAGGTCAGGTCGCGCTGCTCGCCGATGGAGGCAATGGTGACGCCGCCGGCCATATAGCGCTTGCGGATGCGGGCGTTGACCAGCGTACCTTCCCAGCGCGGGTTGGTGCCGACCAGCAGGATGACGTCGGCCTTTTCGATGCCGGCGATGCCCGAGTTGAACAGGTAGCCGGCCCGCACCGAGGTGTCGAACCGGGCACCATCCTGGCGGCAATCCAGGTTGGCCGAGCCGAGCCGCGACAGCAGCTCCTTGAGCGCGAACTGAGCCTCGACATCGACCAGATCGCCGGAGATGGCGGCGATGCGGTTGCCGGACAGGCCCTTCAGACGCGCCGCGATGGCGGTAAAGGCCTCGGCCCAGCTGGCCGGGACCAGCTTGCCGTTCTGGCGGATGTAGGGGCGGTCCAGACGCTGGCGCTTCAGACCGTCATAGGAGTAGCGGCTCTTGTCGTTCAGCCACTCCTCGTTGATGTCGTCGTTGACGCGCGGCAGGACACGCATCACCTCGGGCCCACGGGCGTCGACGCGGATGTTCGAGCCGACGGCATCAAGGACGTCGATGGTCTCGGTCTTCCGCAGCTCCCACGGCCGTGCCGTGAAGGCGTAGGGCTTGTGGGTCAGCGCGCCGACCGGGCAGACGTCGGCGAGGTTGCCCGACAGCTCGGAGCCGATGGCCTTCTCGACGAAGGTGGTGATCTCCATGTGCTCGCCGCGATAGACGGCGCCGACATCGGGAACACCGGCCACTTCATTGATGAAGCGGATGCAGCGGGTGCAATGGATGCAACGGGTCATGATGGTCTTGATGACCGGACCCATATACTTGTCCTTGACCGCCCGCTTGTTCTCGCCGTAGCGGCCGCGGTCGAAGCCGTAGGCCATGGCCTGGTCCTGCAGATCGCACTCGCCGCCCTGATCGCAGATCGGGCAATCCAGCGGGTGGTTGATCAGCAGAAACTCCATGACGCCCTTGCGGGCCTTCAGGACGGTCTCGCTGTTGGTGCGGACGACCATTCCGTCGCCGCAGGGCATGGCGCAGGACGCGACCGGCTTGGGCGCACGCTCCATCTCCACGAGGCACATGCGGCAGTTGGCCGGCACGCTGAGGCGCTCGTGGTAGCAGAAGCGCGGAATCTCGATCCCCAGCTGCTCGCAAGCCTGGAGGATCGAGGTACCCGGCTCGACCTCGATCTCGATCCCGTCGATGGTCAGTTTCGGCATGGGAACGGGAACTCCTTACTCGGCCGCCAGCGGGGCGCTGTTGCGGTAGGCCTGGATGCGCCGCTCCACTTCCGGGCGGAAGTGGCGGAACAGGCCCTGGATCGGCCAGGCGGCAGCGTCGCCGAGCGCGCAGATGGTGTGGCCTTCGACCTGCTTGGTGACCTGCAGCAGCATGTCGATCTCTTCCATGCGGGCATTGCCGGTGACCATGCGCTGCATGACGCGGCTCATCCAGCCAGTGCCCTCGCGGCAGGGCGTGCACTGGCCGCAGGACTCATGGGCATAGAAGGACGACAGGCGGGCGATGGCCTTCACGATGTCGGTGGACTTGTCCATCACGATCACCGCGGCGGTGCCGAGGCCCGACTGCACTTCGCGCAAGGAGTCGAAGTCCATCAGGACGGTGTCGCAGATCGACTTCGGCAGGACCGGGACCGACGAGCCGCCCGGGATGATGCCCAGCAGGTTGTCCCAGCCGCCGCGCACGCCGCCGGCATGCTTCTCGATCAGCTCCTTCAGCGGGATGCCCATCTCCTCTTCCACGTTGCACGGCTTGTTGACGTGCCCGGAGATGCAGAAGAGCTTGGTGCCCGAGTTCTTCGGACGGCCGAGGCCGGCGAACCAAGAGGCGCCGCGGCGCAGGATGGTCGGAACGACGGCGATGGATTCGACGTTGTTCACCGTGGTCGGGCAGGAATAGAGACCGGCCTGGGCGGGGAACGGCGGCTTATTGCGCGGCTGGCCCTTCTTGCCCTCGATCGACTCGATGAGCGCGGTTTCCTCGCCACAGATGTACGCTCCCGCACCGCGGTGGATGTAGACGTCGTAATCGTAGCCGGTGCCGCAGGCGTTCTTGCCGATCAGCCCCGCCGCGTAAGCCTCGTCGATGGCGCGCTGGACGTTGGAGCCCTCGTTGTAGAACTCGCCGCGGATGTAGATGTAGCAGGCGCTGGCGCCGATGGCGAAACCGGCGATCAGGCAGCCTTCGATCAGCTTGTGCGGATCGTGGCGCAGGATGTCGCGGTCCTTGCAGGTGCCGGGCTCGCCCTCGTCGGCGTTGATGACGAGGTAGACGGGCTTGTCGGTCACGTTCTTCGGCATGAAGGACCACTTCATGCCGGTCGAGAAGCCGGCGCCGCCACGGCCGCGCAGCCCTGATTCCTTCACCTGCTCGATGATCCAATCCCGGCCATTGGCCAGGAAGGATGCCGTGTTGTCCCAATCACCGCGCTTGCGGGCCCCGTCAAGACCGAAGTCTTGGTAGCCGTAGAGGTTGGTGAAGATGCGGTCCTCATCGCGAAGCATCGCTGTCCCCTCCCCCTCAATCGTCCGCTTGCGCGGTGGTAAAGGCCTTCAGCGTCGTCGGGCCGCCGACCGGCTCCGAGGACTGACGGCCGCTCTGCGAACCGGGCTTCGGCGTCTCGCCGCGCGCCAGCGCGTCGAGGATGCGCTCCATATGCTCCGGGGCCACGTCTTCGTAGTAATCGTCACCGATCTGCACAACCGGCGCGTTGACGCAGGCGCCCGAGCACTCGACCTCGCCCAGCGTGAACTGGCCGTCGGCCGTGGTTTCGCCCACCTCGATGCCGAGCTTCTTCTTGCAGGTGTGGACGATGTCGTCCGACCCGCGCAGCCAGCAGGGGGTGGTGGTGCAGACCTGGATGTGGTGCTTACCGACCGGGTTCTTGTTGTACATCGTGTAGAAGGTCGCGACCTCATACACGCGGATGCGCGGCATGCCGAGCAGGTCGGCCACGGCATCCATGGCGACGCGCGGCAGCCAGCCGCCATTCTGGCGCTGGGCCACGTCCAGCAGCGGCATGCAGGCGCTGGCCTGCTTGCCCTGCGGATACTTGGCGATGATGCGCTTCGCCAGCTCCAGGTTTTCCTGGGTGAAGGTGAAGCTGGTCGGCTCGGCGTGGCCGTGATCGGAAGCGGGCGCGCTCATCGATCGATTTCTCCGAAAACGATGTCCATCGAGGCGATGTTGGCGACGGCGTCGGCCAGCATGTGACCCTTCGACATGAAGTCCAGGCCCTGAAGATGGGCGAAGCCCGGCGCGCGGATCTTGCAGCGGTAGGGCTTGTTGGTGCCGTCGGACACCAGATACACGCCGAACTCGCCCTTGGGCGCCTCGATGGCGGTGTAGGTTTCGCCGGCGGGAACGTGGAAGCCCTCGGTGAAGAGCTTGAAGTGGTGGATCAGCGCTTCCATCGAGCGCTTCATCTCGCCGCGCGGCGGCGGGGAGACCTTGCGGTCCTCGATCTTGTAGGGACCGGCCGGCATCTCCTTGCAGCACTGGCGGATGATGCGCAGCGACTGCTTCATCTCCTCCATGCGGACCAGATAGCGCGCCCAGCAGTCGCCGGTCAGGCCGACCGGGACGTCGAACTCCATGCGGTCATAGACCTCGTAGGGCTGCGACTTGCGCAGATCCCAGGCGACGCCTGAGCCGCGCAGCATCGGACCGGTGAAGGCCCAGTCGAGCGCCTGCTCCTTGGTGACGATGCCGATGTCGACGGTGCGCTGCTTGAAGATGCGGTTCTCGGTCAGCAGGCTCTCGAGGTCGTCCATGAACTTCGGAAAACGCTCGGTGAAGGCCCAGATGTCGTCGAGCAGCCCGTCCGGAATGTCCCAGGCGACGCCGCCCGGCCGGAAATAGTTGGCGTGCAGGCGGGCACCCGACACGCGCTCGTAGAACTCCATGAGGATTTCGCGTTCCTCGAAGCCCCACAGCGCCGGGGTGATCGCGCCGACGTCCAGCGCGCCCGTCGTGATCGACAGGATGTGGTTCAGGATGCGCGTGATTTCCGAGAACAGCACGCGGATGTACTGAGCGCGCAGCGGCGCCTTGATCTGCAGCAGGTTCTCGATGCCGAGCACATAGGCGTGCTCCATGCACATCGGGCTGACATAGTCCAGGCGGTCGAAATACGGCACGGCCTGGATGTAGGTCTTGTACTCGATCAGCTTTTCGGTGCCGCGGTGCAGCAGGCCGATGTGCGGATCGCAACGCTCCACCACCTCGCCGTTCAGCTCCATCACCAGTCGGAGCACGCCGTGGGCGGCCGGATGCTGCGGCCCGAAATTCATCGTATAGGGCTTGATCTGCGTCTTGGTCTCCGGACCGGAGGCGCTGATCGCCCCGCTCGGAACCGTCGAGACGACGCCGGTCGCCGATTCGGTCGAAACGGTCATGCTCACGGCTTCTTGCTCCCGTCCTGGAGGGCCGCCTTCTCATCGCCGGGCAGCATGACGTTGGTCATGCCTTCCCACGGGCTGAGGAAGTCGAAGGCGCGGAAATCCTGGGTCAGACGGACCGGCTCATAGATCACGCGCTTCTGGTCCTCGTCGTAGCGGGCTTCGACGTAGCCGGTCAGCGGGAAGTCCTTGCGGAAGGGGTGCCCCTCGAACCCGTAGTCGGTGAGGATGCGGCGCAGGTCCGGATGGCTCTCGAAGAAGACGCCGAACAGGTCCCACGCCTCGCGTTCGAACCAGTTCGCGGCGCTGAAGACGGAAACGGCCGACGGGACAGGCGTGTCCTCGTCGGTGGCCAGCTTCACGCGCATGCGCCGATTGTGGGTGTAGCTGAGCAGCTGGTAGACGACCTCGAACCGCTCCGCGCGGTCGGGGTAATCGACCGCGGTGATGTCGGTCAGCTGCTCGAACCGGGTGTCCGGGTCGTCGCGCAGCGCGGTCAGCACCGCCAGGACGGCCGGCCGTTTGACCGTCACCATCAGTTCGCCGAGCTTCACCTCGACCTTGAGAACGTCGCCGCCGATCTTGGCGGCGATGACGTCCCCGAGTTCCTTCAACGCCTGTTCGGACATGGGTGGGACCCTGCCTTCCTACTTGTCTTCAGCGCGCTTGTCGTTCGTCCCGCCTCCGGCGGCCGGAAGCGGGACGGTACGCCGTGGTCAGCGGGCGATGCGATTGCCGCGCTTGATCTTCTTCTGGAGCTGGAGGATGCCGTAAATCAGCGCCTCCGCCGTCGGCGGGCAGCCGGGCACATAGATGTCCACCGGCACGATCCGGTCGCAACCACGCACCACCGCGTAGGAATAGTGGTAGTAGCCGCCGCCGTTGGCGCAGGACCCCATCGAGATGACCCAGCGCGGCTCCGGCATCTGGTCGTAGACCTTGCGGAGCGCCGGGGCCATCTTGTTGGTCAGGGTGCCGGCGACGATCATGCAGTCGGACTGGCGCGGGCTGGGACGCGGAATGACGCCGAAGCGGTCCAGGTCGTACCGGCTCATATAGGCGTGGATCATCTCCACCGCGCAGCAGGCTAGACCGAAGGTCATCGGCCACAGCGAGCCGGTCCGGGCCCAGGCCAGCAGATCCTCGTACTTCGCCAGCACGAAGCCTTTGTCCTGGATCTCGTCGGAGACCGCGCGGATGTAGGCGTCCTGTTCCGGTCCGGGCGGAATCGGCGCCAGCGGCTTGGCGACCTCTACTCCCATTCCAGAGCTCCTTTCTTCCACTCGTAAATGAAGCCGATGGTCAGGATGCCCAGGAACAGCATCATCGACCAGAAGCCGAACAGCCCGATGTCACCGAGCGCGACCGCCCACGGGAACAGGAAGGCGACTTCCAGGTCGAAGATGATGAACAGGATCGAGACCAGGTAGAACCGCACGTCGAACTTGGTGCGCGCGTCCTCGAACGGCTCGAAGCCGCATTCGTAGGGGGAGACCTTCTCGGCGTCCGGGTTCTTCGGGCTGATGACGTAGGATGCCCCCACCATCACCGCGGCCAGCGCGATGCCGATCAGCAGAAACACCAGGATCGGAAGATACTCAATGATCAGCGGAGTCGACACCGCGTTCCTCCCATAAGCCCACGACCACGGGCGCCGTTCCGGCCGGGAAATCGGCGGAAGCGCAAAGCCGTGGCAGCCATGCCTTGGATTAGCCCATCAGACGGGCCGGAATATATGCCGAGACCGTGGGCAAGGAAAGCGCTTTGAATCGCTTTTCACCACGCGGAAGGACAAGCCAGCCCCCGCGCTAGACCCTGGTAATACCACGTTTTTAAAATAGGGGAAAGCGAAGACAATATGCATGCGAAAAAGGACCCGCAATTTGCGAGTCCTTGGAGCATACTGGCGATTGACGCCGAATTTGAAAGAGATAGTGGCGCGAGTGACGGGACTTGAACCCGCGGCCTCCGGCGTGACAGGCCGGCGCTCTAACCAACTGAGCTACACCCGCGCAGAGCGACTTGTTCGAAACACCTGATCGTTACTCAGCCAAAGGCTTGTTTCGTTTGGTGTTTTTCACCGGAGCCGTTGAGGCCCCCGTCGTTCGGTGGGCGGTTTGTAGTCGCCCGGGCCGCTGCCTGTCAATCACCAAATTGCAAAAAATTCCTCTCCGGCGAGGCCTGCCGTTCGCGGGCGTTTCACCCGCACCCTCAGGGCAGGCGATGGGCGGTGCGGCGCAGCTCATCGAGCCGGTCGAAGGCCTGCAGCATACCGGCCGAGAGTTCGCGGTGGTCGACGGCATCGGGTCCACCGAAGCGGGTCAGCGTTTCCTCCAACGCGCGGGCCAGATGTTCAGCGACATCGAGATGCTCCTGCTCCAGCGCCAGTTCCAGCGCGGCGAGAATGCGGTCGCCCAGCCGCCGATCGTTCGAAGTCATGCGTTTTCCCACCCTGATCCTGAACCGCACGGCATCGCGCCGCCCCGGTCATATTGCCTCGACCATACCAGCTTCGACCCGGCTGCGCGGAGTGATTCGCATCGCTGCGACATTTCAGAGGCAGCCCTTCCGGAGCGCCCTACCCCGTGCGATAGTCGCGCCATGCCGATCCACATCTCCCCCCGTCTACGACTGACCGCCCTGCTGCCGTCCCTCGTCCTGTTCGCCGTGGGACCGGCGATGGCCGCCGCGAATGTCTCCGCCGCGCAGTCGGAAGCCAAGGAGATCGCCAAATCGATGGGCAACTGCACGCCGGCGAAGGTGGAGGTGCTGCGCTACACCGTGGGGCGGGAGGGAGCGACCACCTTCAAGGTCGGCTGCACGGAGGACAAGGATGCCTTCGTCGTCGTGCAATGCCGCTCGCGCATCTGTACCCTGTTGCGCTGAGGCCTGCCCCAGCGGTGAATTCACCGCTTGTTAACCGCGCCCGCGTGCACTGTGCGGGATCGGTCGCGGCACATGCGTAGCGATGGGAACTGCTGGATGGTGGGCACGGGCATGGTCGCAGGGTTGGGCGCGACGCGAATGGGCCGGATGCGTGGTTGGATCGCCGTTTCCCTTGCGATCCCGGCACTGGCTCTTGCCGGCTGCACCTCCCCGCTCGGGCTGGCGGCGGCCGGTGCGGATGTCGTGACACTGAACGCCACCAAGAAGACCATCGGCGACCATATCGTGTCGGCCGCCACGGGACGCGATTGCTCGATCCTGAGTTTCGAGACGACCGGCGATTATTGTCCGGACAAGGTCGAGGTCGACCGGTCCCGCGTCTACTGCTACCGCACGCTGGCCGACGTCGAGTGCCACCACATCCCCGACCCCTACCGCAACGGCAACACCGCGCTCGCCAGCCCGCCGCCGGACATCCGCACCCTGCCGCGCAAGAAGGGATGGTTCGACGACGCGACGCCTTACGCCCCCAACAGCGGTTCGTAAGGGGCTTGCCTCAGCGCACCTTCTTCGCAACGAAGGCCTTGGCAATCGCCATCATCGCCTTTTCATGATTCGGCCCGCCCGCGGGGGCATCGTGGATCGTGCCCCCCTTCGCAGCGCCCGGCCCGGCAGACTTGCCGGCAGGGACGGTCCGTTGCGGGGCCGGCTGCTCGTCCGGTTCGCGGCCCAGCTGGTTCAGCAAATTCTCAAGCGCATCGCGGCTGAGACCGGAGGCGGACGGCCGCCCTCCGCCCGCACCGCCCGCGGCAGCCGGGCGCGCGGCCGGCCTGCTGCTGGCCGGACGGCCGGCGCGTTCGATGGCGGCGGCGGCGATGGCCTTCAGGAAGGGCTGGGCAATGCCGCGCAACAGGTCGGGATCCTCGACGGCCCAGGCCATCAGGAGCTTCTGCGCATTCATCCGGCTGCCCTTGGCCGCCAGGATCGCTTCGCGCACCTTGCCGTCGACGTAGGAATTGCTCATCGGGAATCGCTCATCGGGATATGTCCGCCGGCCGCAGAATGACGGGCGGAGCCACCCCGGACTGTCGGACCAACTCGGTTAACAAACGGTTGCGGGCCGGGAGGGGGCCGATGATGGCGGGACGGAATGGAAGAAGCGGTTGCCCGATCCGGGGCAGGCGCCGATAGTGGCGGGATGCTGATCGAAACCTTCGCCGACCTAATCTGCCCCTGGTGCTACATCGGCAAGCGCCGGCTCGACCGGGCGCTGATGCAGCGGCCCAACCTGCGCCCGGAACTGCGCTGGCAGCCCTTCCAGCTGAACCCGGACATGCCGCGGGGCGGGATGTCGCGCGAGGACTATCTCGCCGCCAAGTTCGGTGGATCGGAACGGGCGCGGCAGATCCATCGGGTCGTGGAGGATACGGCGGCACGCGATGGCCTGCCGCTGGCGCTCGACCGCATCCAGCGCACGCCCAACAGCTTCGATGCCCACAGGCTGGTCCGCATCGCCGGACGCCAGGGGCTGGGCAATGCCATGGCCGACGCGCTGTTCGCCGCCTATTTCGTCGAGGGCGTCGACATCGGCGACCCCGATGCGCTGGCCAGCGTCGCTGCCGGGCTGGGACTGGATTTCGTCGAGACCCGGCGCCAGCTGTCGAGCGACGCCGAATCGGCCGCGGTGCTCGCCGCCGACGCCCTGGCCCGCCAGATGGGATTGCAGGCGGTGCCCTGCTACATCTTCAACCGCCGCTACGCCCTGTCCGGCGCACAGGAACCGGCAAGTTTCCTGCCGCTGCTCGACCTCGGCAGCGAGGAGCCGGAAAACCTGTCGGTCGTCGCCGGCTGATCCGGCAAGCGGAACGAGACCGTCGGAACGGAAAAAGGCGGCCCGAAGGCCGCCCCGTCCCTGTCCGGCATGTCAGGCCGGCGTGCTGCTGGTCCTGGCGTAGCCCAGCGTCTTCAGGGCATCGGCGATCTCCGGCAGGATGCCCGGATCGTCGATGGTCGCCGGCATCTTGTAGTCCTGGCTGTCGGCGATCTTCTGCATGGTGCCGCGCAGGATCTTGCCCGACCGCGTCTTCGGCAGGCGGTCGACCACCAGGGCACGCTTGAAATCGGCGACCGGGCCGATCTGCTCGCGCACCAGTTGGACCACCTCCTTGACGATCTCCTCATGCGGTCGGGTCACGCCGGCCTTGAGGCAGACGAAGCCAAGCGGCACCTGCCCCTTCAGGTCGTCGGCCACGCCGATCACCGCGCATTCGGCGACATCCCTGTGGCTCGACAGCACCTCTTCCATGGCGCCGGTGGACAGGCGGTGGCCGGCGACGTTGATGATGTCGTCGGTGCGGGCCATGACATAGACATAGCCGTCATCGTCGACGAAGCCGGCGTCGCCGGTCTGGTAGTAGCCCGGGTAATCGGCGAGGTAGGACTTCTTGAAGCGCTCGTCGGCGTTCCACAGCGTCGGCAGCGTGCCCGGAGGCAGCGGCAGCTTGACGCAGATGGCGCCGATGTCGCCGCGCGGAACCTCCTTCAGCTCGGCGTTCAGCACCCGCACGTCCCAGCCCGGCATCGGGCGGGTGGCGGAGCCGTACTTGATCGGAAACAGGTGAACGCCCAGCGGGTTGCCGGAAATCGCCCAGCCGGTCTCGGTCTGCCACCAGTGGTCGATCACCGGGACGTTCAGGTTGTCCTCGGCCCAGTGCAGCGTGTCGGGGTCCGACCGTTCGCCGGCCAGGAACAGGGCGCGGAAGTGCGACAGGTCGTACTTCTTCAGATAATTGGCGTCCGGGTCCTCGCGCTTGATGGCGCGGAAGGCGGTCGGGGCGGTGAACAGCGTGCCGACCTTGTGCTGCTCAATCACGCGCCAGAAGGTGCCCGGATCGGGGGTGCCGACCGGCTTGCCTTCGAAGACCACGGTGGTGCAGCCGGTCAGCAGCGGCGCGTAGACGATGTAGGAGTGGCCGACGACCCAGCCCACGTCAGACGCCGCCCAATACACTTCGCCGGGCTTGACGTTGTAGATGTTGGTCATGGTCCAGCGCAGCGCCACCGCATGGCCGCCATTGTCGCGCACCACGCCCTTGGGCTGGCCGGTCGTGCCGGAGGTGTAGAGGATGTAGAGCGGATCGGTCGCCTTCACAGCCACGCACTCCGCCGGCTCAGCCGTCGCCACCGCTTCGGCCCAATCGACGTCGCGGCCGGCGATCAGCGCCGCCGTCTCCTGCGGGCGCTGCCAGACGATGACGCTGGACGGCTTGTGGGCCGACTGCTCGATGGCGGCGTCCAGCATCGGCTTGTACTTGACGATGCGGTTCGGCTCGATACCGCAGGAGGCCGAAACGATCGCCTTCGGCTTGGCATCGTCGATTCGGGTCGCCAGTTCGTGCGGGGCGAAGCCGCCGAACACCACGGAATGGACAGCACCCAGACGGGCGCAGGCCAGCATGGCGACCAGCGACTGCGGGATCATCGGCATGTAGAGGAGGACGCGGTCACCCTTCTCTACGCCCTGGGCGCGCAGAACACCGGCGAAGCGGGCGACCTGATCCTGCAGTTCGGCGTAGGTGATGGTCTGGACGGTCTGGGTGACCGGGCTGTCATAGATGATCGCCGCCTGGGCGCCGCGTCCGCCTTCGACATGGCGGTCCACCGCGTTGTAGCAGGTGTTCAGCTCCCCGCCGGTGAACCAGCGGTAGAAGGGCGCGTTGCTGTCGTCCAGCACCTTGTCCCACGGCTTGAACCAGGAGATGTCCTTCGCCGCCTCGCCCCAGAACCCCGCGGGGTCCGACAGGGAGCGGGCATGCATCTGGTCGAAAAGCTCGGCAGTTGTGGTGCTGGCGGTCGGGGTCATGGCAGGGCGTCCCTCGTTCTATTTTGGTACTATTCGGTGCGCATTTCCTCTCGGCCGCGAAACGATCCGTTTCGCGACCTCCACAATCTGCGACAAAAGCATAAGTGCAGGCAAATGTCAGAAGGTCGGGGGTGCGACGGGCTGTCGCATTCCGGATCAGTGAAACGCTGTTCCGAAACCTGGATTTCAAAAGGAAACGCAGACCGGCCGAACGACGAGCGCGACCGATTGCTGGTGGAAGCGCCCTTTGTACAGATCGACGATTTCACGGATCAGGACCAGAGTCGCCGGGTCGCCGTCAGCCAGCAGCGTGAGGATTTTGCTGGGCTCGCGCACCAGCCGCCCGGTCTCGATGTCGCGCCAGTGGCCCGACCCGTCGGTGACGGTCAGGCCGTTGGGAAAGCGCGGCGTCACCTCGCCATTCAGGAAATCTGTCCAGTCGCGCTCGCTGACGCCGATCTCATTGCCGATGTTCCGACCAAAGAACAATTGCGCCTCGACCATCGCGCCGGCCGCATAGGCTTCACAAACAAACGCCGTCGGGGCGGGTGCCAGCTGAGCCGCGGCGGGACCGGCCAGCAGAAACAGCGAAAGCGCGGCGGAGAAGAGGCTCGGGACAATCCGCATGACGGGCCATGTGACAGGCATGGTGACGGAGCGCATCGGCGTTTCTCCATTAGGACGGGAGAGGAAGCGTGCGGCAGTGCGGTCAGCGACGCTCTGGTCAGGACGCTCCTGGACCGTTATGCATGGATCATGGCCGTCGATCCACCCATCACCGGAATCCGCCCGATCCTGACCGTCGTTCACGGCAACGGCGAACGGCTGATCGTGGCACGGCTCACCAATCTGGGCGGCGGCAGCCAGTCCAACCGCTTCGTCCTGCGCCGGGCCGACTTCCGCCCGCCCTGGGAGCAGCCGGAGAAGGGCTATTTCGGCTATGCCGAGGTCGCCCGCGCGCTCGACGCCAACGGCTGGCGCGGCTGCGCCATCGAGGCGATGGCGACCACCGACCTGGAGGAACGCCGCGCCCGCCTGCTCGCCCGCAAGAAGCTGCACCTGCAATGCGTCGAGGCGGCGATCCGGCGGGCGCAGGAAGTGGAGACGCCCAAACTGGGCTAGGTTCCGCGTTCAGCACTTCCCCAGCGCCTTCATGCGCCGGTCGAAATCCGCAGCGAGATCGGCGAGCGTCACCTTGCCAAGATGGCGGACGAGCACCGCCTCCGCCTCGCGCAGTGCCCCATCAAGGGCGGCATTGACCGCCTGCTCGACCAGACAACTCGGCTCGTCCGCGGTGGGACCGATGGCGAAGATCCCCGGCTCCCCCAATGCCCGGTGAATGTCCAGCAGGGTGATCCCGTCGAGCGGCCGTGCCAGTCGCCAGCCACCGCCATGGCCCTTTTCCGACCGCACATGACCGGCCTCGCGCAGCCCCGCCATGGTCCGGCGGATGACCACCGGATTGGTGCTCAGCATCTCGGCAATCGCCTCTGACGTCAGCGCACCGTCATGCCGGTCCATGTGGATCAACACATGCAGCATGCGGGAAAGGCGGCTGTCCTGTCTCATCGGCGATCAGTCCTTTTGGGTGTGCGCAGGGCGAGCGGTCAACTCAGGCCACTTCAAAAGTTACATGGCACATTGACCGCACCCTTTCATGTAACTTATCGTGTGTCGTGACTGGGCGCGGATGGCGCGCCCGTCCCATCCGTGGAAAGGCACAGGCATGAACGGAAACGACACGACGACCTATGACGCCATCATCGTCGGCGGCAGCTACGCCGGCATCGCCGCCGCGCTGCAACTGGCTCGCGCCCGGCGCCGGGTGCTGGTGATGGATGAAGGGCTGCGGCGCAACCGCTTCGCCAGCCACTCCCATGGCTTTCTCGGGCAGGATGGCCGTCCGCCGGGAGACATCGCCGCCGAAGCCCGCGCCCAACTGATGCGCTATCCGACGGTCACCTGGATGACCGGACGGGCCGAAAAAGCCGCCAGGACGAGCAAGGGCTTCGAGATCACCGATTCGGATGGCATCGGCCATCGTGCACGCCGGCTGCTGATCGCCGTCGGTGTGGTTGACGAATTGCCGGCGATTCCCGGTCTGACGGAACGTTGGGGCCGCTCCGTCTTCCATTGCCCCTACTGCCACGGCTACGAGCTGATGCAAGGCCGTATCGGCGTGGTCGCCGTGTCCGGGCACTCCATGCACCACGCACTGATGTTACCGGATTGGGGACCGACGACGCTGCTTTTGAACGGGGCCTTCGAACCCGACGCCGACCAGTCTGCCCATCTGGCGCGGCGCGGAGTCGCCGTCGAGCCAGCCCTCATCACCGGGATCGATGGTGACCCGTCGGAGGTCGCTCTCGCCGACGGGCGCCGAGTGCCTTTTGCCGGCCTGTTCGTGCTGCCGAGAAGCCGAGTTGCCAGCCCGCTGGCCGTACAGCTCGGGTGCGTGAGCGAGGAAAGTCCGCTCGGCACTCATATTCGCGTCGACGCGATGCAGGAGACCAGCATTCCCGGTGTCTTCGCCTGTGGCGACGCGGCACGGGCAGCGGGATCGGTGGCGCTGGCCGTCGGCGCCGGTACGATTGCCGGAACAGCGCTGCACCGGTCGCTGCTGTTCTGCGAGGACGACGCCTTGTTCGCCCACGCCTAGCCGATCAGCAGCCCCACCGCAATCGCCCACATCACCAGGGCGATGCCCCCGTCCATCACCCTCCAGGCGGCGGGCCGGGCAAACAGTGGGCGCAGCAGCCGAGCGCCATAGCCGAGCGCGAAGAAGAACAGGAAGGACGCCGTCATCGCCCCCAGGGCGAAGGCGCCCCGCGCCTCGGCGAAGCGGGCGGAGACGGAGCCGACCAGCACCACCGTGTCCAGATAGACGTGCGGATTCAGCCAGGTCAGGGCAAAGCAGGTCAGCAGCGCCGGCAGCAGCCCGCCCGGCTCCCGGTCGGCCGGGTTCAGCCCGCTGGCGCCCTGCCAGGCCGACCGGGCGCTGCACAGGCCATAGACCAGCAGGAAGGCGGCACCGGCATAGCGCATCAGCGGCTCCAGCCACGGCCAGCGCGCGCCGGCGCTGGCGAATCCGCTGACGCCAACCAGGATCAGCACGGCGTCCGACAGGGCGCAGGTGGCACAGATCGCCAACACATGCTCGTTGCGCAGCCCCTGGCGCAGTACGAAGGCGTTCTGTGCCCCGATGGCGACAATCAGGCTGAAGCCTAGGAACAGGCCCGGCAGAAAGGCGGGCAGGAAGGCAGTAGGGGAAAGGATGGTCATCGTGGCGGTTCCGGGGTCGGTGGATGCCTATCCGCTACCACCGGACCCGCCTTTGCCGTACTTAATCCTCCTTGTCCCGATTAAGCAGAGCTAATCCATGCTGGACTATCCGCTGCTGGCGGCCCTGGCGGCCGTCATCCGCACCGGCAGCTTCGAGCGCGCCGCGTGGCAGCTGCACGTCACTCCATCGGCGGTGTCGCAACGGGTCAAGCTACTGGAAGAACGGTTGGGCACCGTGCTGGTGGTGCGTGGCCAGCCCTGCACCGGCACTGCCGCCGGCCAGCGCCTGTGCCAGCATGTGGAACAGGTCGCCCTGCTGGAAAGCGAGCTGCGCGACGCCCTGCCCGGCCTCAGCCCGGCGGACGGGCCGGTCACCCTGCGGATCGCCGTGAATGCCGACAGCCTCGCCACATGGTTCGTCGCGGCGATGGCGGAGGTGCCCGGCTGCCTGTTCGATCTGGTGCTGGACGACCAGGACCACAGCGCCGAGTGGCTGCGCAAGGGCGAGGTGCTGGCCGCCGTCACCGCCAGCGCGGTGCCGGTCCCCGGCTGCAACAGCCATCCGCTGGGCGCGCTGCGCTACCGCGCCACCGCCAGCCCGGACTATCTGCGTCGCCATTTCCCCGATGGGGTGACCGCCGAAAGCCTCGCCACCGCACCCTGCCTGACCTTCAACCGCAAGGACCGGCTACAGGCGCAGTGGCTGCGTCTGGTGCTGGGCGATCACGAACCGGTGCCCACCCCGCCGACCCACTGGCTGCCCTCCACTCATGCCTTCGTCGACGGGGCGCTGGCCGGACTGGGATGGGGAATGAACCCCGATCCGCTGGTCGCCGACCATCTGGCGGCCGGCCGTCTGGTCGAGCTGGTGCCCGGCCGACCGCTCGACGTGCCGCTGCATTGGCAGCAGAGCCGCATCGCCGGCACCGCGCTGGCCGAGCTGTCGCGCGCGGTCCTGCGTGCCGGGCGGCAGGCCCTGTACCCAATCGTCGAGAGCATGGGAAGCCCGCCCGCCGCATGAGGACTTTGCCCGCGCCGCGTGCGCGCTTATATGGATCCGACAAATCTCTGGAGGGATTCGATGACCAGCAGCGCCGCCACGGCCGCAAACGACACCCCCGATCTGGGTGCGCTTCCCACCTGGGACCTGAGCGACCTCTACCCCGGCACCGAGTCGCCCGAACTGAAGGCCGACCTCGACCGGATGGAACGCGAGTGCAAAGCCTTCCGCGAGCGCTATGCCGGCAAGCTGGCGGCGCTGACCGGCGACGATCTGGCCGCGGCGATCCGCCAGTATGAGGACATCGACGAGACGCTGTCGCGCGTCATGTCCTATGCCGGGCTGGTCTACAACGGCAACATGGTCGATCCGACCGTCGCCAAATTCTACCAGTCGGCGCAGGAGCGGGTGAACGACATCTCCGCCCACCTGATCTTCTTCACGCTGGAGATCAACCGGCTGGACGAGAACGATCTGGCGGCGAAGCAGAAGGCGTCGACGGCGCTGCGCCATTACGAGCCGTGGCTGCGCGACGTCCGCCTCTACCGCGACCACCAGCTGTCCGACGAGATCGAGCGGTTGCTGCACGAAAAGCATGTGGTCGGCCGCGCCGCCTGGAACCGCCTGTTCGACGAGACCATCGCCAGCCTGCGCTTCCCGATGGGCGGTAAGGAGTTGACCTGTGCGGAGGCGCTGAACCGCCTGTCCGACCGCAATCCCGCCGTCCGCCGCGAGGCCGGCGAGGTGGTGGGCAAGGTGCTGGGCGAGAACGCGCGGCTATTCGCACTGGTCACCAACACGCTGGCAAAGGACAAGGAGATCGAGGACGAGTGGCGCAACTATCCGACGCCGACCTCCGCCCGCAACTTGTCCAACCGGGTCGAGGACGAGGTGGTCGACGCGCTGGTGTCCGCCGTCAAGGGCGCCTATCCGGACCTGTCGCATCGCTATTACACGATGAAGGCCAAGTGGTTCGGCCAGGACCATCTGGATTACTGGGACCGCAACGCCCCCCTGCCGGAGGATGCCGACCGCAGCATTCCCTGGACCGAGGCGCGCGACATCGTTCTGGGCGCCTATGGCCGCTTCTCCCCCGACCTCGCCAGCCTGGGAAAACGCTTCTTCGACAACCCCTGGATCGACGCGCCGGTCCGTCCCGGCAAGGCGCCGGGCGCCTTCGCCCATCCGACCGTGCCCAGCGTCCACCCCTATCTGCTGGTCAATTACCAGGGCAAGACGCGCGACGTGATGACGCTGGCCCATGAACTGGGGCATGGCGTCCACCAGATCCTGGCCGGCAAACAGGGCCATTTCCTGTCCGATACCCCGCTGACGCTTGCGGAAACCGCGTCGGTGTTCGGCGAGATGCTGACCTTCCGCGCCCTGCTGGCGGCGGAGACCGACCCGAAGCGGCGCCGCATCATGCTGGCCGGCAAGGTCGAGGACATGCTGAACACGGTGGTCCGCCAGATCGCCTTCTTCGACTTCGAACGCCGTGTCCACACCGAACGGCGCGAGGGCGAACTGACCTCGGACCGCATCGGCGAGATCTGGATGGCTGTGCAGACCGAAAGCCTGGGTCCGGCGCTGCGCTTCGACGAGGGCTATCGCCATTTCTGGTCCTACATCCCCCACTTCATCCACTCGCCCTTCTATGTCTATGCCTATGCCTTCGGCGACTGCCTGGTAAACTCGCTCTACGCGGTCTACCAGGACGCCGAGCAGGGCTTTGCCGAGAAGTATCTGGCGATGCTGTCGGCCGGCGGCACGCTGCGTCACAAGGAGCTGCTGGCCCCGTTCGGCCTCGATGCCTCAGACCCGGCCTTCTGGCAGAAGGGCCTCGGCGTCATCCGCGGCTTTATCGATGAACTGGAGGCGAGCGAGGCGAAGGCCTGACGATCCGGGTGGCTTGACCAACGTCAAGAGACCATGACGGTTGTGCGGGTATGGTGGCCTTCGGAGCGTCGTCTCCGAAGGCCATCTTTTTTGGAAGCGAACATCATGCTTGCGACCACCACATCCGCCGCCACCGCCACACCTGCAGCCGTCAGCACTGTCCCCATGCTCGGCTATGCGATCATGGACTGCGACCATGTCGATTCGGTCGCGCTGCTGCAGGCGGCCTGCGAGGCCCCGGCCGGCGAGCTCCGGGCGCCCTTCGCCGCCTTCGCCAAGCATCTGCGCGAGCATTTCGCCCGCGAGAACGCACTGATGACCCAGCACGGCTTCTTCGCCCTGCATTGCCACACGGAGGAGCACGCCCGCGTCCTGACCGTGGTCGCGACGATGGAGGCCGATCTGGCGGAGGGAAAGGAGAACCGTGCCCGGCTCTATGTGACCGAGCATTTCCCCGACTGGTTCCACACCCATCTGGCGACGATGGACCGGGTGACCGCGGATTTCCTGGCACAGGCGGAAGGGTGAAGATCCGGGAGAGGCATTAGGGCAGCCGCCTCTCCCACACCGAACCAATTTCCGGAAATGGAAAGGGGCCGGAACCTGCTCGGTTCCAGCCCCTTATGGATGGTGGGCGCACAAGGACTCGAACCTTGGACCCGCTGATTAAGAGTCAGCTGCTCTACCAACTGAGCTATGCGCCCATCCGTAGGAAATATTCAAGAGATGGTGGGCGCACAAGGACTCGAACCTTGGACCCGCTGATTAAGAGTCAGCTGCTCTACCAACTGAGCTATGCGCCCATCTCTTGATGCGGTGAACTTGACTGATGTCTTTGCAGAAACCAGCCGACTGTTCATCGCGCCGGCCAAGCCGTTGTCCCGGCCGGTGTGGCGCGGTTTATAACGAAGGGCTTTTGACCTGTCGATAGCAAAATCGCACCCCATGTGAATTTTTTGGCGCGCGCTTTTCGGTGGCCGGACTCCGCCCCCGGCGGCTACACCGGCGCTGTCGAAACGGCGCATCGGAACGGGGGATCGGGGATGGGCGGCTGGACCGAAGGCTATGTCGGCGGCATCGACTATATCCGCGCCGTCTATCGCGACTGGTCGCCGGCTATGCTCTGCTTCGCCCTGACGCTGCGCGGCTGGCGCTCGCCGGAGGCGCTGCGCCGCGGCAGCTTCACCATGGCGGAGCCCGGCTGCGGCCATGGCCTGACCAGCGCCCTGCTGGCCGGCGCCCACCCGGCGGCGCGGTTCGAGGCGATGGACTTCAACCCCTCCCACATCGCCGGTGTCCGCCGGCTGGCCGCCGATGCCGGGCTGGCCAATGCCGAGTTCCTCGAAGAGAGCTTCGCCGAATACGCCCGGCGCGACGGGCCGATGCTGGATGCCGTCGCGCTGCACGGCGTCTGGTCCTGGGTGAGCGCCGGGAACCGGGCGATCTTGCTGGAGGTGCTGCGCCGACGGCTGGCGCCGGGTGGCGTCGTCTTCGTCAGCTACAACGCCCTGCCCGGCACGCTGGCCCACATGCCGCTGCGCCGTCTTCTGGTGGAGCGCTGCGCCGAAGGCGACGGCCCCCTGCCCGACCGCATCGCCGCCGCGGTAGAGTTCGCGGCACGGATGGCGGCGCAGGGTGGCGGCTGGTTCGCCAACACCGACGGCGTGGTGGAGCGGATCGAACAGCTTCGCCACAAATCGCCGAACTACATCGCCCATGAATATCTGAACGGCGACTGGACCGCCTTCTACCATGCCGACGTGACGCGCGAGCTTGCAGCCGCCAAGCTGGAGTTCGCCGGTGCCGCGGTGCCGATGGAGCAGTTGGATGATCTCACCCTCTCCCCCGCCCAGCAGGCACTGGCGGGCGAGGCGCGCGACGCCGCCCAGGCCGAAACCCTGCGCGACGTGATGACCAACCGCAGCTTCCGCCGCGACCTGTTCGTGAAGGGCGGCGAGCGTCTGGGCCGGGCCGAGCGGCGCGCCCTGCTGGGACAGAGCCGTTTCGCGCTTCTGGTCGCCGCCGACGATCTGCCGGAAGGCGCATCCACCCCCGTCGGCCGCTTGCCCTTCCCCCGGGCGCTTTACCAGCCGCTGGGCGAGGCGCTGGCGGAGGGACCTCAAAGCCTGGACGCGCTGCTCGCCCGCCCGGCCCTGGCGGCGCAGGGCGAGGACGCGGTGCTGCGGGCGCTGATCCTGCTGGCCAGCCTGTCGCTGGCGGCACCGGCGATGCCCGAGGACGGCGATGCCGAACGGAAAGTTTCCTGTGACCGCTTCAACGCCGCGGTTCTGGAACGCCATCGCTTCGGTGATACGCCGGGTCAGCTCGCCTCGCCACTGCTGGGCTCCGGTGTGCCGGTGTCGCGGATCGAGGCGCTGTTCCTGCTTGCCGCCCGTCTGGGCGAGGAACCCTCAGCCTTCGCCTGGCGGCACCTGACGGCCGACGGCATCGTACTGGGCCGCGATGGCGAACGCTGCGAGGGGGATGAGGCCAACCGTGCGGAACTGGCGCGACGGCATGCGGCCTTCATGCAGCGGCGGCTGCCGGTGCTGAAAAGGCTTGGGGCGGTCTGACGGCAGGGATGCCGGCCCTCAGCGCTCCGGCGCCGTCTTCGGCAGCTTCTCGGCGATCCCATAGAGCGCCTCGCGCCGGCGGATCTCTGCGAACACGTCGTCGGGATGGATGTTCAGCGTCGCCCACAGGACCGAAAGATTATAGAGCAGGTCGGCGCTTTCGTTGATGACGCCCTGACGGTCCTCGTTCATGGCGTCCAGCGCCACTTCGACCGCCTCCTCGCCCACTTTCTTGGCGATCTTCTTCGGCCCGGCGGCGATCAGCCGCGCGGTCTTGGAGTGCGCCGGGTCCATCTGCTGGCGGTCGAGGATGGCGGCATAGAGGCGGAGCAGGTCGTCGGTCATCAGGCGGGTATTGTCTCGTGTGCGGGTGACGGAAGCATCGTTCCGCTAACGTGATCACTCCGCAACGGAATTACCATCCCCCATAGGCGCGGTGGAGCGCCGCACAACGGCTTTATGCCATGCGGCGCTCCGCTTTCAGCCCACCGGATCGTAGGAATGATCGGCCTTCGGGCGCTCTTCGAGCAGGGTCTGGCCGGTGCTGACGAAATAGACGACCTCGGCAATGTTGGTGGCGTGGTCGCCGATGCGCTCAAGGTTCTTGGCGATCATCATCAGGTGCATGTGCGCCGTGAACTGGTCCTGCGCCGCCAGGGCCGACCGTTCCACTTCCGCAACGAGGCTAGTGTAGAGGGCATCCACCTCGTCGTCGGTGCGCCAGATCCGCAGGGCGGCCTCGCCGTCATTGTCGACATAGGCGTCGATCACGGCGCTGAGCCGTTCGCGCACCAGCCGGCCGAGCTGCGGCAGCCCCGCCATCGATCCGGAGTCGGGCAGGCTGAAGATGGCGACGGCGCGCTTGGCGGTGTTGGCGGCATGGTCGCCGATACGCTCCAGGTTGCCGGCGATCTTCAAGGCCGCGATCACCTCGCGCAGATCGTCGGCGACCGGCTGGCGCAGGGCCAGCAGGCGCATGCAGTGGGCTTCGATGTCATGTTCGAAGGAGTCGAGTCGGGCATCCGACTCCACGATCTCCCGCGCAAGCTCGGGGTTGCGCTGGGCTAGGCAGATCAGAGCCTGGTCGATCTGCGTCTCCGCAGCGCCGGCCATCTGCACGATGGCGGATTTCAGCCGCTTCAGCGCGTCCTCGAACGCGGACACGATGTGCGGAGCGGAGGTCTTCATGGTCGCCAAACCCTTCCCGGCGGTCTCGTTCCAAGCCGCCACCATAGCGCCTGGACGTTACGGTACGATGACAGCGCCTATGACCAATGGCGGCTGTGCCGCACTTCGCACATGCAGGAGAAACTGTCCGATTGATTTTGCGGCGCAGCATTACGACACATGGTCCTTATCCCCTTCCCCAACGACGTGCCGAACTCGCCATGATCGAACGCCGCTTTGAACAGATCATCTTCGCCAGCCGTTGGCTGCTCGCGCCCTTCTATCTCGGGCTGGTGGTTTCGCTGGCTGCGCTGCTGGTGAAGTTCACGCAGGAGATCCTGCACATGATCCCGCATGTGCTGGAGATGAGCGAAAAGGACGTGCTTCTGGGCGTGCTGACGCTCATCGACCTGTCCTTCGCCGGCAATCTTCTGCTGATGGTCATCTTCGCGGGGTATGAGAACTTTGTCTCGAAGATCGACGTCGCCAATCATGAGGACCGGCCGGACTGGATGGGCAAGGTCGATTTCGGCGGGCTGAAGCTGAAACTGATCGCCTCCATCGTCGCCATCTCGGGCATCCACCTGCTGAAAGCCTTCATGAACCTGGCGCAGACCTCTCGCGACGAGTTGATGTGGCTGGTCATCATCCACATGACCTTCGTGATTTCCGGTGTTCTGCTGGCCTGCATGGACCGGCTGGAAGGTCATCACGGCCATGCCGCCAAGCCCGCGGAGAAAGCCGGGGCGAAATCCGCGGCCGATCATCACTGATAAGTTACGGTGTTCCTTCGTCTCGTCTGTCAAATGTCTATTGCGGCACAGCAACGACAGGGATAGACACTGCACCGTCACACCGGCCAGCAGGGTTTTAAGCGGATCGGAACGGGCTTTGCCGCAGGGCTTGGGTCCGTTGACGGATTATTAACCCTAAACCGCCACTGTGCCCATCACCAGACGCCATGCCGCGGCGGTCCCCGGTTCGCCGGAGACCCTGTCCACAGCAGGCATCAGGGCTGCCGGGCGCACTCTCCGCTTGAGCGTGCGGGCGCATTCGACTATGGAACCGTTGGCGGGCATGCTATGCCAGTCCGCCGGCTCGGCCGTCTCAACCGCTTTGATAGAGTTCGTCAGCTCCATGCTCTCCAAACTGCTCGGCGTGCTGTCCGCCGACATGGCGATCGATCTGGGGACGGCCAACACCCTGGTCTATGTCAAGGGCCGCGGCATCGTCCTGAACGAACCGTCCGTCGTCGCCATCGCCAACGTGCGCGGCAAAAAGCAGGTTCTCGCCGTCGGTGACGAGGCGAAGATGATGCTTGGTCGCACCCCCGGCAACATCCAGGCCATCCGGCCGCTTCGCGACGGCGTCATCGCCGATTTCGAAGTTGCGGAGGAAATGATCAAACATTTCATCCGCAAGGTTCACAACCGCCGCAGCTTCGCCAGCCCGCAGGTCATCATCTGCGTGCCGTCGGGCTCGACCGCGGTGGAACGCCGGGCGATCCAGGAATCGGCGGAGGCCGCAGGCGCCCGCCGCGTCTTCCTGATCGAGGAGCCGATGGCCGCCGCAATCGGCGCCGGGCTGCCGGTGACCGAACCGACGGGCTCGATGGTCGTCGACATCGGCGGCGGCACCACCGAGGTGGCCGTGCTGTCGCTGGGCGGCATCGTCTATTCGCGGTCGGTGCGTGTCGGCGGCGACAAGATGGACGAGGCCATCATCGGCTACATCCGCCGCAGCCACAATCTGCTGGTCGGCGAAGGCTCCGCCGAGCGGATCAAGAAGGAAATCGGCTCCGCCTGTCCGCCCGAGGACGGTGAAGGCCGCATCCTGGAGATCAAGGGCCGCGACCTGATGAACGGCGTGCCGAAGGAGCTGATCATCTCCGAGCGCCAGATCGCCGAGTCGCTGGCCGAGCCGGTCTCCGCCATCGTCGAGGCGGTGAAGGTGGCGCTGGAGCACACCGCTCCGGAACTGGCAGCCGACATCGTCGACAAGGGCATCGTGCTGACCGGCGGCGGCGCCCTCCTGGGCAACCTGGACTTCGTCCTGCGCCACGCCACCGGCCTGCCGGTGTCGATTGCGGACGATCCCCTCTCCTGTGTGGCGCTCGGCACCGGCCGCGCGCTGGAGGAGATGAAGACGCTGCGAAACGTCTTGGTCAGCGCCTACTGATTGGTGTATCCCTGATTGGAAGGCCTCCGGTCCCCTGCCCGCTCCGTGGCGGTGAGGACCGGAGACGGACCGCGTATCTGGACGGGAATTTCCTGTGAAGCCACGCTCATCCGGCTCCGTCATCCGCCTTGCCGCCCCCTTGCGGGCTCTCGCGCAGCGATTCTCCTTCCTTCTGCTGGTGCTGGCCTCCATCGCGCTGATGATGGTCGGCAAGATCGAGTCCGTCTCGGTGGACAGCGCACGCGCACGCGTGACCGATGCCTTCGCCCCCATCCTGGACGCCATCTCCCGCCCCGCCGCCACGGCGGCGCGCGTGGTCGAATCCGCGGTGGAGCTTGAGAACGCCTTCGATGAGAACCAGCGGCTGAAGGCCGAGAACGCCCGGCTTCTGCAATGGAGGCAGGCCGCACTGCGGCTGGAGGCGGAAAACAACAGCCTGCGCAGCCTGCTGCGGGTCCGTCCGGAACCGTCGGTCAACTACATCGCAGCCCGCGTCATCGCCACCCCCGGCAGCTCCTTCGTCCGCACGCTGGTGGTCACCGCCGGCAAGCGCGACGGGGTGCGCAAGGGTCAGGCGGCGCTCGCCGGCGCCGGTCTGGTCGGCCGGGTGATCGAGGTCGGCGAATGGTCGTCCCGCGTCCTGCTGCTGACCGACATCAACGCCCGCATCCCGGTGATCCTGTCGAACTCGCGCCAGCGCTCGATCCTGGCCGGCGACAACTCCGATCAGGCCAAGCTTCTCTATCTGCCGCCGGACTCGCCGATCCAGGTGGGCGAACGGGTGGTGACCTCCGGCGACGGCGGCCTGTTCCCGCCCGGCCTACCGGTGGGCGTGGTGACCGCGGTCAGCGAACGCGGCATCCGTGTCCTGCCCAGCGCCGACCTGTCGCGCGTGGAGCATCTGCGTCTGGTGGATTTCGGCCTGCCGAGCACCGATCTGGACCCGTCGCCAGATTCGAAGTGAAGTGGATGTGGAAGTGAGCTGGTTTTGGACGTAAGCCGGACGGACGGTCCGCCAACCGGGAGATTGCCGTCATGACGGCAACCTTCTGGCAGAAAGTGGACAAGGCCGGGCGCAACTTGGCGCCCTTCGCCGTCACGGTGATGATGGTGCTGGTCGGCATGATCCCGCTGCCGGTCCCCGGCTATGCCCCGGTC
Source organism: Azospirillum sp. A29 (assembly GCF_042604625.1). Classification (NCBI taxonomy): domain Bacteria; kingdom Pseudomonadati; phylum Pseudomonadota; class Alphaproteobacteria; order Rhodospirillales; family Azospirillaceae; genus Azospirillum; species Azospirillum sp. A29. The sequence continues at coordinate 2,533,617 of NZ_CP170466.1, read as the reverse complement.
GCACCGAACCTGACGCTGGTCTCGGTCTATTACTGGACGATCCACAGACCTGACCTGATGCGTCCGGGGGTGGCCTTTCTCATCGGACTGCTTCAGGATTTCCTGATCGGCGGACCGCTGGGCGTCAATGCCCTGCTGCTGGTCGTCGCCCAATGGGCGGTCCTGAACCAGCGCCGGGTGTTCCTGGCCAGCACCTTCGCCCTGCTCTGGGTCGGCTTCACGCTGGTGATGGCGGGTGCCGTCCTGCTGCAATGGCTGGCTTTTTCGGTGCTTGACGCCGTCACGCTGTCGATCCTGCCGGCCCTGTTCCAGGGCCTGCTGACGGTGGCGGTGTTTCCTGCGGTGGGTTGGCTGCTGATCCGCGTCCATCGCGCGTTCCTGAACGGGTAAAGGGTCGACGGGTCTCATGAGTTCGATCGATCGCGACACCGACCGTTCCCGCCTGCTGGCGCGCCGCGCCCTGGTGCTGGGCGGTATAAAGCTGGCCGGCCTGTCCGCGCTGGTCGGTCGGCTCTATTACCTGCAAGTGGTCGAGTCGGCGCGCTACACTATGCTGGCGGAAGAGAACCGCATCAGCCTGCGGCTGATCGCCCCGTCCCGCGGCAACATCGTCGACCGCTTCGGCGTGCCGCTGGCGGTCAACCAGCAGAACTACCGCGTCGTCGTCGTGTCGGAGCGCACCCACAACATCCAGGAGACGCTCGACAAGATCTCCCGCATCGTGCCGCTGACCGATGGCGACCGCCGCCGCGTGCTGCGCGAACTGCACCGCAAGCGCCGCTTCGTTCCCGTCACCGTGCGCGAGAACCTGACCTGGGAACAGGTGGCGACGCTGGAGACCAACACCCCCGACCTGCCCGGCGTGTCGATCGAGGTGGGCGAGCTGCGCTATTACCCGCAGGCGGATTGGACCGCCCATATCCTGGGCTATGTCGGCGCCGTCTCGGAGTCGGAGCTGAGCGGCAACAGCGATCCCGTCCTGTCGCTGCCCGGCTTCCGCATCGGCAAGGCCGGCATCGAGAAGTTCCACGAAAAGGTGCTGCGCGGCACCGCTGGCACCAGCCAGCTGGAGGTCAATGCGGTCGGCCGCGTCATCCGTGAGCTGTCCCGCGACGAGGGCCAATCCGGGCGCGAGGTGCAGCTGACCATCGACATGGCCCTGCAACGCTTCGTGCAGGAGCGGCTGTCGCAAGAGGTCAGCGCCTCCGCCATAGTGATGGACGTCCACACCGGCGGCATCTATGCCCTGTGCTCGCACCCCAGCTACGACCCCAACCAGTTCACCATGGGCATCAGCGCCGAACTGTGGGAAGAGCTGCTGTCGAACCAGGCGACGCCGCTCAACAACAAGGCAGTGGTCGGGCAATATCCGCCGGGTTCGACCTTCAAGATGATGGCGGCGCTGGCGGCACTCGAATCGGGGGTGGTCAGCAACCGGCACACGGTGTTCTGCCCCGGCCACCTGGAGCTGGGCGACCACCGTTTCCATTGCTGGAAGCGTGGCGGGCACGGCACCATCGATTTCGTCGGCGCGCTACGCCATTCCTGCGACGTGTTCTTCTACGACGTGTCGCGGCGGATCGGCATCGACCGCATCGCCGAGATGTCCAACCGCTTCGGCCTGGGCAGTCGCACCGGCATCGACCTGCCGCACGAGCGCGCCGGCCTGATCCCGTCCATCGCCTGGAAGAAGGCGACGCTGGGCAAGAACTGGGACATGGGCGAGACGCTGGTCGCCTCCATCGGCCAGGGCTATGTGCTGACGACGCCGCTGCAACTGGCTGTCATGACCTGCCGGCTGGCCAATGGCGGCTATGCGGTCAAGCCGCACCTGACCAAGCAGATCAAGACGGTCAGCGGCGAGCAGACGGCCTGGCCCAGCATCGGTGTGAAGAAGGAGAACCTCGACATCGTGCTGCGCGGCATGACCGAGGTGACCAACGCTCCCAACGGCACCGCCTTCAAGTCGCGGATCACCGAGGTCGGCTATGAGATGGCCGGCAAGACCGGCTCCGCCCAGGTCCGCCGCATCACCATGGCCGAACGCAACACCGGCGTGAAGAAGAACGAGGATTTGCCCTGGCGCGAGCGCGACCACGCGCTGTTCGTCGCCTTCGCGCCGATCCAGGCGCCGCGCTATGCCTGCGCGGTGTTCGTCGAGCATGGCGGCGGCGGCTCCACTGCGGCGGCACCGATTGCCCGCGACATCCTGCTGGAAACCCAGAAGCGCGACCCCGGCCGCGCCGCCGTCGCCGAAACCCCGCCGACCGGCTTCGGAGAACCGCGGGGCTGAGAGGCGGATGGGGTCAGGGCCGGGCGCGGACGGGGATGGTCATCGCCGCCACTCCCAGCACGACCGCAGCACAGCCGGCGAGCATGGTCGGCTCCAGCGTCTCGCCCAGCATCAGCACGCCGATGCCAACCCCTATCGGCACCCGCAGGTAGGCTTGTGCGGTCGTCGGAACCGATCCGATGGTGTGAACGAGCCGGAAATAGAGGACGAAGGCCAGCGCGGTCGAGAAGACCGAGAGGCCGGCAAGCGCCAGCAGCGAGCCCGGCGACGGCGACAGGGTCCAGGGACGGTCGACCGCCAGACTGACCGGCAGCAGCAGCGCCGCCCCGCACAGCAGCGACCCGGCGGCCGGCATGATCGGATCCAGTCCCTTGAAAACGCGGCCGAAAATGGCTGCTCCGGCATAGCAGACGGTGGCAAGGACGATTGCTCCTTGCGCCAGCAGATCGCGGCCGATGCCGTCGACCGATCCCGTCCCGATGACCAGCACCGTCCCGCCGAGACCGGCGAGCACACCGACCGCTTTCCGCCAGCCCACGGCCTCGTGCCGGGTCAGCAGAAGGGTGATGAGGAAGGCGAAGATCGGCGTCGTCGCGTTGAGGATCGCTGCGGACCCGGCATCGACCGTCTGTTCGGCCCAGGCGATCAGGGTAAAGGGGAAAACGCTGTTCAAACAGGCCTGTAGGAGGAAGCGTTTCCACACGGCTCCTTCCCGCGGCAGGGACAGGTCGCGCCAGCGGATGACCGCCAACAGGATGCCCCCAGCGATCAGGGTCCGCCCAGCGATGAAGGTCAGCGGCGGGATCGTCTCGACGCCGATGCGGATAAAGCTGTAGGACGCGCCCCACAAGGTCGCGAGGGCCAGCAACAAGGCAAGCTCGACACGCAGATCGGGCCGCGAAGCACGTGTATCGGGGGCAGGAAGGATTGTCATGATGGCTCCGTCGGTCTTGCGAGGGGATCACCATGACAGCCAAGCCCTTGAAAGCCCGCCGCGAACGCTTCGGCCGCGGACGAAACGTCGGCGGCTGACGGAGCCGGCGAAGGGGCCTAAACTGATGAACATGACCAGCCCGCCCTTTCCCCTCGCCTCCGCCAACGGCATCGCCACCATCGCCGCGCTGATCGGCGATCCGGCACGGGCGAACATCCTCTCCGCCCTGATGGGCGGGCAGGCGCTGACCGCCGGCGAATTGTCTTGGCATGCCGGCGTCGGAGCAGCGACCACCAGCGGTCACCTTGCCAAAATGAGCGAGGCGGGATTGCTGGCGATGGAGCGCCAGGGCCGGCACCGCTATTACCGGCTGGCCTCCCCCGACATCGCCCAGGCGATGGAAAGCCTGATGGCGGTGGCGGCCGCCGGCCCGCGGCGGCACCGTCCGCCCGGCCCGAAGGACGAGGCGCTGCGGACCGCCCGCACCTGCTACGACCATCTCGCCGGACGGCTCGGCACGAAACTGGCCGACAGGCTGAACGAGCGCGGATTCGTGATCCTCGATGACGGCGGCGCCCTGGTGACGGACGACGGCCGCGATTTCCTGGGCGGCCTGGGGCTCGCAATTCCCGACACCGACGGGCACCGCAGGCCGCTGTGCCGGGTCTGCCTGGATTGGAGCGAGCGGCGGCATCATCTGGCCGGACGGCTGGGCGCGGCCCTGCTGACCTGCTCGCTGGAGCGCGGCTGGATCGCCCGCAGTCCTGACAGCCGTGCCGTGACAATCACCGAGGCCGGCGGCAAGCAGTTCGCCACGATTTTCGGCATCACGCCGGAGCATCTGGCCGCCAAATAAAAAGCGCGCCCCCGAAGGGACGCGCTTTTCAGCAAACCGACAGGCTTTCGCCGGATCAGTTCTTCGACTTGTCGACCAGACGGCGCTCGGCGATCCACGGCATCATGGCGCGCAGCTTCTCGCCGACCTTCTCGATCTCGTGCTCGGCGTTGCGGCGGCGGATCGCCTTGAAGGACGGCTGGCCGGCCTTGCATTCCAGCATCCAGTCGCGGACGAAGCGGCCTTCCTGGATGTCGGTCAGGACGCGCTTCATCTCGGCCTTGGTCTCCGGCGTGATGATGCGCGGGCCGGTGCGGTAGTCACCGTATTCGGCCGTGTTGGAGATCGAGTAGCGCATGTTGGCCATGCCGCCCTCGTACATCAGGTCGACGATCAGCTTCACTTCGTGCAGGCACTCGAAGTAGGCCATCTCGGGCGCATAGCCCGCCTCGACCAGCGTCTCGTAACCGGCGCGGATCAGCTCAGTCAGGCCGCCGCAGAGCACGGCCTGCTCACCGAACAGGTCGGTCTCGCACTCTTCCTTGAACGTGGTCTCGATGATGCCGGCGCGGCCGCCGCCATTGGCCGAGGCGTAGGACAGGGCGATGTCCAGCGCGTTGCCCGAGGCGTTCTGGTGAACGGCGACCAGCGACGGCACGCCGCCGCCACGCTGATATTCGCTGCGCACGGTGTGACCGGGGCCCTTCGGCGCGATCATGAACACGTCGAGGTCGGTGCGGGCCTCGATCAGGTTGAAGTGGATGTTCAGGCCGTGCGCGAAGGCCAGGGCGGCGCCCTGCTTCATGTTCGGGGCCAGATCGTCCTTATACAGGTCGGCCTGCAGCTCGTCCGGGGTCAGAACCATCACGACGTCGGCCCAGGCGGCGGCTTCGGCCGGGGTCATCACGGTGAAGCCGGCGGTCTCGGCCTTCTTGATGGTGGCCGAACCGGAGCGGAGCGCGATCCGCACGTCCTTCACGCCGCTGTCACGCAGGTTGTGGGCGTGGGCGTGGCCCTGGCTGCCGTAGCCGACGATGACGACCTTCTTGCCCTTGATCAGGTTGACGTCGGCATCACGATCGTAATAGACGCGCATGGAGATGATTCCTTGAATTCGCAACGAACGAAGACAGACAGAGTGCGTTTCCTGCGGCGGATTACTCCATTGAGCAAAGCCGCACGTCAAGAGAAACAATCGCTCGATGGAACGGCAAAATGCAAAGCTTCCTTGCGTTTTTGCCGCCCCAATCTTTCGCAGAATGCTGTTCTGCGGGGAATGGCGCCTTAAAAGGCCGCCGGCCCCTTCGACATGGCGACCACGCCGGTGCGGCTGGCCTCCACGAGGCCGAGCTGGGTCATCAGCCCGACGAAGTCGTCCACCTGCTCGGTGGTGCCGGTCAGCTCGAAGACGAAGCTGGTGAGCGTGGCGTCCACCACCTTGGCCTTGAAGATGTCGGCAAGGCGCAACGCCTCGATCCGCTTGTCGCCGGTGCCGGCCACTTTGACCAGCGCCAGCTCGCGCTCCACCGCCGGCCCCTCGTCGGTCAGGTCATGGACGCGGTGGACCGGAACCAGCCGGCTCAACTGCGCCTTGATCTGCTCGATGATCATCCGGGTGCCGGAGGTGACGAGCGTGATGCGCGACAGGTGGTCGGCGTTGTTCACCTCGGCCACCGTCAGGCTTTCGATGTTGTAGCCGCGGCCGGAGAACAACCCGATGACGCGGGCAAGAACGCCCGGCTCGTTGTCCACCAGCACGGCGATGGTGTGCTTTTCGATCACGTTTTCCATGAGACCCGTCCCTCCTGTTCGTTCGTCGTCAGCCGATCAGACCAGCACCATGCCGTCTTCCGGCGTGGCGTCGGACGGGCTGTCGTCCGGACCGAACAGGATCTCGTTGTGGGCCTTGCCGCCCGGGATCATCGGGAAGCAGTTTTCCTTCGGATCGACGGCGATGTCGATGATGCAGGGGCGGTCGGTGACCGCCAGCATCTTCTCGATCACCTGATCGACCTCGGCCACGGTGGTGGCGCGCAGGCCGACGCAACCCCAGGATTCCGCCAGCTTCACGAAGTCCGGCAGGGCTTCGGAGTAGCTCTGGGAATAGCGCGAGCCGTGCAGCAGTTCCTGCCACTGGCGCACCATGCCCATATATTGGTTGTTCAGGATGAAGATCTTGACCGGCGCGCGGTACTGCACGGCGGTGCCGATCTCCTGCATGTTCATCAGGAAGCTGGCCTCGCCCGACACGTCGACGACGATGGCGTCGGGGTGGGCCAGCTGGGCGCCGATGGCGGCCGGCAGGCCGTAGCCCATGGTGCCGAGCCCGCCCGAGGTCATCCAGCGGTTCGGCTGGTCGAAGGGCAGGAACTGGGCGGCCCACATCTGGTGCTGGCCGACTTCCGTCGTGATGTAGTGGTCCTTGCCGCGCAGTGCCTCGCGCAGGCGCTCCAGCGCATATTGCGGCTTGATCACCGATTCGGTGCGGTTGTAGTTCAGGCAGTTGCGGGCACGCCAGCCCTCGATCTTGCCCCACCACTCCTTCAGCGCGGCCTTGTCCGGCGACTTGGCGCGCGCCTTCCAGATGCGCAGCATGTCCTCCAGCACGGCGCCGCAGTCACCGACGATCGGAATGTCGACTGCGACGTTCTTGTTGATCGAGCTGGGGTCGATGTCGACGTGGATCTTCTTGGAACCCGGCGAGAAGGCCGACAGCTTGCCGGTCACCCGGTCGTCGAAGCGGGCGCCGATGTTGATCATGACGTCGCATTCGTACATGGCGAGATTCGCCTCGTACGTGCCGTGCATGCCGAGCATGCCCAACCACTGGTTTTCGGACGCCGGGAAGGCGCCCAACCCCATCAGGGTGGAGGTGATCGGGAAGCCGGTGGTCTTGACGAACTGGGTCAGCAGCTTGGCCGCGAAGGGGCCGGCGTTGATCACGCCGCCGCCGGTGTAGAAGACCGGCCGCTTGGCGTTGGCGATCAGTTCAATCGCCTCTTCGATGCGGGCGATCTCCGGCTTCACCTGCGGCCGGTAGGTCTTGTGCTTGACCTCCGTCGGCGGGACGTAGGTGCCGTCGGCGAACTGCACGTCCTTCGGAATGTCAACCAGCACCGGGCCGGGACGGCCGCTGCGCGCGACATAGAAGGCCTCGTGCAGGGTGCGGGCCAGATTGTTGACGTCCTTCACCAGATAATTGTGCTTGGTGCAGGGACGGGTGATGCCGGTGGTGTCGGCCTCCTGGAAGGCGTCGTTGCCGATCAGGTGGGTCGGCACCTGACCCGACAGGCAGACCAGCGGGATGCTGTCGCACAGCGCGTCCAGCAGGCCGGTCACCGCGTTGGTGGCGCCGGGGCCGGAGGTCACCAGCACGCAGCCGACCTTGCCGGTCGAGCGCGCGTACCCTTCGGCCGCATGAACCGCGGCCTGCTCGTGGCGTACAAGGACATGCTTCAGGTCGTTCTGCTGGAACAGCGCGTCGTAGATGGGAAGTACGGCGCCGCCGGGATAGCCGAAGATGATGTCAACGCCCTGATCCTTCAGGGCCTTGATGACGATCTGGGCGCCGGTCAGCTTCTGTTCGGACATCGCTCACGACCTTCTCATGTGGGCGCCTCCTCTAAGGCACCCGGTTCCTTGGACTTGTCACCGGCCGAGGCTGCTGGGCTATGCCGTCGGAACAACGGCTTAGCCCCGATGGCGGGGGCCGGGAGCGGCAAATTAGTCAAAAGCCCGGTCGCAGGTCAACCCATTTTGCGAATGTTCGCAAAGTTTTTTTGCCGCAGTTTTTCCAAATGTTGCGCATTGGCTTTGCAACATCGGCTCTGTGCCGCTTGATTCCCACCGGATACGGAAACGGCGACCGCACCGAAGTGCGGCCGCCGTTCCGAAGAGGCGACGATGAAAGGCCGAAGCCGTCAGGCGGCGATCTTCAACAGCCCGCACAGGCGGCGGATGCCCTCGCGGATCTGGGCCGGCTTGGTGACGGAGAAGGCCAGCCGCAGCGTGTTCTTGCCCGACCGGTCGGCGTGGAAGGCCGAACCGGGGACGAAGGCGACGTTGGCCTCCTTGATGGCGCGGGCCAGCAGTTCGGTGCCGTCTACACCCTCCGGGGCCTCGATCCAGACGAACAGGCCGCCTTCCGGCTTGGTCCAGGTGACGCCCGGCGGGGCGTATTCCTCGAGAGCCGCCAACATGGCGTCGCGGCGCTCCTTGTACTGAGTGCGCAGCAGCTTGAGGTGGCTGTCGAAGATCTGCGAGACGACGTCGTGCATGACGATCTGGTTGATCGTGCTGGCATGCAGGTCGGCGGCCTGCTTCATCAGGACCAGCCGGTTCACCACCTCGGGCGCCGCGTTGACCCAGCCGACGCGCATCGCCGGCACCATCGTCTTGGAGAAGGTGCCGCCGAAGATGACGTTGGTCAGCTTGCCGCCGTTGCGCTCGCAATCCAGCGCCGCCAGCAGCGGCAGATGCTCGCCGTCATAGCGCAGTTCGCAATAGGCGGTGTCCTCGATCACCGGCACGCCGGCCGCCTCGCAGGCGTCCAGGATGGCGTGACGGCGGGCCAGCGTCACCGTGGTGCCGTTGGGATTCTGGAAATCGGGGACGAGGTAGAAGAACTTCGGCTTCTGCGCCAGCGCCTCGGTCAGCGCGGTCATCTCCGGCCCTTCCCCGTCCATCGGGATCGAGAGATAGGTCGGTTCGTAGGGCGAGAAGGCCTGCAGCGCGCCGAGATAGGTCGGGCGGGTCACCACGATCTTGTCGCCGGGGCCGATCAGCAGCTTGCCGACGAACTCCAGCACCTGCTGCGAGCCGTTGGTGATGAGAACGCCGTCCAGCCCGATGTTGACGCCCTTGCCGCCCATATAGTCGCAGATCCACTCCCGCAGCGGCGTGTAGCCTTCGGTGATGGAATATTGCAGGGCGGCGCCGGCACCGGAATTGGACTGGAAGATCTTCTCGTAAGCGCGTGCGATGGCCGAGCTGGGGAACAGATCCGGATCGGGGATGCCACCGGCAAAGGAGATGATCTCCGGACGATCGATCAGCTTCAGCAGTTCCCGGATTTCGGACGCCGTCATGCCGCCCACGCGGCCCGCGAACACATGACCCCAATCAACCGACACGGTGCTTCTCCTTCGGATCAGTAATTTAGTATCGTTCTCAGGCGGTCGAGCATTGCATTTCGTACCGCGAGCGAACAAGGCAGATCGATGGTATGGCAGCTATGCTGTCCTGTATGACTTACCAGCATATCGGGCGATTTGCCAACAATCTGATGTCGGAACCACGTGACCTGCCGTTTGGCATAGCGGCGGGTCGATTGCTGGGCCAGCGCAATGGCCTCGTCGAGTGGGATTTCGCCGTGCAGAACGCGGCGGAGTTCGGGCACGCCCAGGGCTTTCAGCACCGGCAGGTCGCCGGCGAGGGCCTGTTCACGGGCGAGAGCGTCCAATCGCCGCACCTCCTCCAGCGCTCCCTGTTCCATCATCAGATCGAAGCGCCTGTCGCACTGGGCATTGAGGTCGGCTCGCGGCGGATCGAGCACTAGGATGGTGAAGCGCAGATCGGCCGGCGCGCCTTGGGCGGTCCGGCTCTGCCAATGGGACAGCGGATGGCCGGTGGCCTCCAGCACCTCCCAGGCGCGGGTCAGGCGGGTGGTGTCGCCAGGGTTCAGCTTGGCCGACGCCGGGTCGCGGGCGACCAGTTCGGCGCGGAAGGCCTCGCCGCCGATTGCGGCCAGCCGGGCATGGGCGGCGGCACGCACCTCGTCGGGAATGGGCGGCACCTCGCTCAGCCCCTGCATCAGCGCGCGCAGATAGAGGCCGGTGCCGCCGACCACCACCGGCAGCCGGCCCTCGGTCCTGGCTGCGGCGATCTCCGCCAGCGCCATCTCACGCCAGCGCGCCGCCGATCCACGTTCCGCCGCTGGCAGCACGCCATAGAGCCGGTGGGGCGCCCGCGCCAAATCCTCGGCCGGCGGTCGGGCGGTCAGCACATCCAGGTCGGCGTAGAGTTGCATGCTGTCGGCATTAATGACGGTGCCGCCGAACGCCTCGGCGATGGCAAGTGCCAGCCCCGACTTGCCCGACGCGGTGGGGCCGCCGATGACGATGACGTCGGTCAGAGGGCTGGTCAGAGGGGTGGTCAGAGGGGTGGTGAGGTCGCTCATCGCCCTTGCATGGCGTTCCGGCGCCCGCTTTGCAACACCCAACCGCATGCCGACGCCGAAGCTTCGTTGGACCCGGCACCGTGGCTGTGGTAGGCAGCGCGCAAAGGCCCTCTTTTCCTCGGGATACCCGCCGATGAACGCCGTCGCCACGCTGATCGCCCCCCGCACCGCCACACTCGACGAGGCCGCCGTCCAGACCGCCAAGGCGGCGCTGGTCGGGCTGGGCGCCGATGCCGGCGCACCGGACTGGCTGGCGCCGGGCACCGCTTGCGACCTGCCCTTCGGCAATCTGGCGCCCGAACAGGCGGAGGCGGCGATCCGGCATGCCCTGGCGGCGAATGGGACCGGCGTGGCGCTGGACATCATCGCCCAGCCGGCGGCGACGCGGCGCAAGCGGCTGCTGGTCGCCGACATGGAATCGACGATCATCGAGCAGGAGATGCTGGACGAGCTTGGCGATTATGTCGGGCTGAAGGGCCACATCGCCGACATCACCGCCCGCGCCATGAACGGCGAGATCGACTTCAAGGACGCAGTGCGCGAGCGGGTCGCCCTGCTGAAGGGCCTGAACGAGACGGTGATCGACGAGGTGTGGCAGCGCGCCACATTGATGCCGGGTGCTGCCCAACTGGTCGGCACCATGCGCGCCAACGGCGCCGTCTGCGTTCTGGTATCGGGCGGCTTTCGCTGCTTCACCGGCCGGGTGCGCAGCTGGATCGGCTTCGACGACGACCGCGGCAATGAGCTGGAGGTGGAGGGCGGCGTGATGACCGGCAAGGTGATCGAGCCGATCCTGGACAAGGACAGCAAGCTCCAGGCGCTGATGGCCTATGCCGGCGAGCATCGCGTGCCGGTGGCGGAAACCATGTCCGTCGGCGACGGCGCCAACGACCTGCCGATGCTGCTGGCCGCCGGGCTGGGCGTCGCCTTCCATGCCAAGGCGGTGGTCGCCGCCGAAGCCCGCGCCCGCGTCGATCACGGCGACCTCACCGCCCTGCTCTACGCCCAGGGCTACCGGGCGGCGGAGTTCGTGGGGTAAGGGGGAGAGCGTTCGCTAATAGCGAATTTCTGTTGACCTGGATGATTTGCGCCAGAATCATTCATCTATGAAGCTTGTCATCGAAGCCTCTGCGTTGAAGGTGCTTTTGCGGCTGCCGAAGTCCGATGCAGAGGGCCTTCGGACAAAGCTGAAGTCATTTGCTGCGGCTCCTTATGACCTTTACCCCTGGGCAAAGGCTTTCGGTGGTGGCAGAGGGCGCATCCGCCATGGCAATTGGCGAGCCGTTTACGCCATCTACGGCGACGTGATGGTTGTCACAGTGTTGAAGATCGGAAATCGCAAGGAGGTTTACCGATGAACGCGCTGCCTATCCGACCAATCGCAGAAACTCCCGACAGCGTCACGCTCAGTCGCGCGGACTTCGAAGCACTGGCTGAACTCGTTGCCGATGCCCAGGATCTCGCCGATGTGGAGGCAGTTAAGGCTCGGCTCGCAGCGGGCGAGACGGAGGCCTTCCCCTTCGAGATTGCTGAACGCATCATGGATGGCGAGCATCCGGTGACGGTCCTTCGCGAATACCGCCAATTCACTGTCCGCGGGCTGGCCGAGGCGGCAGGGATTGCTCCGTCCTCCCTTTCGGAAATCGAGAACGAACGCAAACCCGGCAGCTTCGACGCCATGGGACGCATTGCCACTGCGCTGAACGTACCGCTGGACCTGCTGGCGCGTCGATAGCGTGCGTCACGCCCACACGCCGCGCACATAGGGCGTCAGCTGCGTGTCCATCAGGATGATGTGGCGGACCAGCCAGTCGGCGGTGAATTTGTAGAGCTGCTCCGCATTCTCGTGGGTTGGGTCGATCGAAAAGCGGTTGGACAATTCACTGACCATCTTCACCGCAGCGCGGTGCATGGCAACGTGTTCCTCGAATTTTGGGTAATGCACGATCTGCATGATCCGCTCTTCGCGGGCGAAATGCTCCTTGGTGTATTCCAGCAGTTTGACCAAGATCTTGGCAACGCGGACCGGCTGGAACCGCTGAGCGGCCAGTGCTGCGTCGAGTTCGTTCAGATACTCGATCAGATGCTTGTGATCGTCGTCGATGGACGGTTGGCCGACGCTCAACTGCCGTCGCCATGTTATGGCGCCCATGACCCTGCCGCCTCCCCCCTTGCCGGCACCCCGTTAGCCCGGATTATGGCTGGTGTTACCATTGCGCCAAAACAGCCGGCGGCGTCACACGGCAATATGACGCACCCGCCAGGAGACAGGCGGAGGAAGAGGCCCGGAACGAAACAGGGCGGATGCGTCGCCGCACCCGCCCCATTTCGCATCCTGTGCCCCGCCGCTATCGGGCGGGGATCGGGAACCCGTCGTCGTCAGCCGACGATCGAATACCCGCAGTCGACATAGGTGGTGTCGCCGGTGATGCCCTTGGCGCCATCGGTGGCGAGGAAGGCGGTGGTGTAGCCGACCTCTTCGATGGTGACCAGACGGCCTTCCGGCGCGCGCTCGGCGGCCTTGTTCATCAGCTCGTCGAAATGGGCGATGCCGGAGGCGGCGCGGGTCTTGATCGGGCCGGGGGAGATGGCGTGGACGCGGATGCCCTTCGGGCCCAGCTCGGCCGCCAGATAGCGCACGCTGGCTTCCAGGGCGGCCTTGACCGGACCCATGACGCCGTAATTGTCGATGACGCGGTTGGCGCCGAAATAGGACATGGTGAACAGCGACCCACCGTCCTTCATCAGCGGCTCGGCATACCTGGCCATGCGGATGAAGGAATGGCAGGAGACGTCCATCGCCTGCTGGAAGCCCTCTCGCGAGCAATCGACGACGCGGCCGTGCAGATCTTCCTTCGGGGCGAAGGCAATGCTGTGCAGCGCGAAGTCGAGCTTGCCCCACTTCTCGCCGATCTTGTCGAAGATGGCCTTCAATTCGCCCTCGCCGGTGACGTCCACCGGTTCGAAGATCTCGGCCTCGAGCTGCTGGGCCAGCGGCTCGACGAACTTCTTGGCCTTGTCGTTCAGATAGCTGACCGCGAGGTCGGCACCCATTGCGCGGAAGGCGCGGGCGCAGCCCCAGGCGATCGACTGGTCGTTGGCGATGCCAAGAACGAGCCCCTTCTTGCCTTCGAGCGTGGCGGCGGCGGGAATGATCGTGGTCATGCGGACTGTCCTGCGGTCGATGTGACGGGAGGAGCGGCCGCAACCGTGGCGGCCTTTCGCCGGGTGCACAGACGCGGCGTTCCTTGTGCAGTGCACCATAAACGAACCGTCGCGGGTCCGCAACGTGCATTGGGCGCGAACCGCACATGCGCTTCAATCATTGCGCAGCATTGCCGCAGGCACGATCAGTAAAAGCCGAAGTTGCCCAAATTCTGTCTTTCATTGATCCATATCAAAAACGGCCTGCCAGCGTGTGACTGGCAGACCGTTTCTTGATGACATTTCTGTTATGGCATCAGGCCGCTTGGCTGATTGCCTGCTTACCGCGCAACACCCGGGCTGAAGGAGGGCGGATCGCTCGCCGGGAAGGATTCCTGGGAAGCTTCGTCGACGATCTCCTCCTCGCAGCTCTCCTGATAGATGTCGCCGGGATGGCGGGAATAGGGGTCGATGCCATGTTCGACATCCTGAGCCGGAAAGGCCGCCCGGTCATTGTGCGACCAGTCGGCCAGCATCGCCTTGCCGGGGCAATAGCCGGTCAAGCCGCGCGCAACCAGCGCGCCGCCAGCCAGCGCCATGGCGGCGCCGGTCCAGCTGGGCCGCCGCAGGCCCAGCACCGCCAGCACCACGCCGCCGGCCAGCGACGCCAGCCGTTCGTTATGGCCGACATTGATGCCGTAGCTGCCGGTGGGGCCGGGCAAGCGGTCGGCCACGTGGTCCGCTATGCCGCGCAGGTTGCGCTGGGCCGTATCGGTGATCGAAGAGAGTTCCATGTCGGTCCTCCTGAATTCGGGTCCCGGTCAGGCGGGTCCCAATCGGGGACCGTCCGCCATCGGATCGTTATCGCATCACTGTTGAGAAACCGGCGGCTGGGGGTTGGCGTTCCCGGACGGCGGCGGAGCGGCATCCGGCGCCGCCTGGGGCGCACCGCCCTGCCCCATTCCTGCGCCGGGCGTCGCCCCGCTGGAACCGGCGGCGCCGCGGGCCTGCTGCAACTCGCTGTTCAGCCGCGCCACCTCCTGCGACAGACGCTGCACCTCCTGGCGCAGCGGTGCCGCCGAGACCTCGCCGTTTCCGCCGGCCGCGCCGGCGACGGCGGCCAGCGTCGCCGAATCGCGCATCCAGTAGGGAGCGACGCCGTAATAGGTGTGAACCGCCATCGCCCACTGGCGGTCGTTCATGTTCGGACGGTTCTTGTCGTCGAACCGCGGCGCATTGGTCAGCTTGTCCTTCGGCACATTCAGGACATAGCCCTCGCCCGACGGGGTGAACAGCGCCCACGGAACCGCGAAGTCGGCCTCGCCGATGCCGAGGAAGCCGCCCAGCTCGACCACGGCATAGGCGACGCGCCCGGTGCCGGGATCGATGATCAGTTCGGAAACGCTGCCGAGATCCTTGCCGTCCGGGCTGCGCAGCTTGGCGTTCTCAAGATCGTCGGCGGCGATGGCGCGCGGGTGGGCGATGGAGTCCTGGAGCGCCGTCGCCTCGCCCAGCATGGCTTGGCAGGCGGGAGCGTTGCCCTTCTGTGCGGCGGCCTGCGCGGCCTGCTGAAGCGCGCGCAGCTGTGCGGTTTCCTGCGGGGTCACAGGCGCGGCGGAGCCGGGGCCTGCAGCCTCGAGAGCCGCCGCCTGCTGTCCCAGCCGGTCAAGCCCGGCCGCGCAGTCGTCGGCCGCCAGCACGGGCGCGGCGAAGGACAGGGTTCCCAGCGCGGCCAGCAGCAGGGCCGTTGCAGGGGTGGGGCGCGTCATCAGGGCATCCTCCGGCTTGAATCGTCTCATGCTGCATGAACAGCATGGTCAAGCCGGAGGTTCCATCAGCCAGAGAGTCACGGGCGCCGATCTTCCCCCAGTTGTGGAAGGTCAGCCCGGAAGGGGCAACCCACCGCGCTGGACGATGAAGGACTGGATGGCATCGACCCCCTCGCCCGCCTTGACGTTGGCGAAGACGAAGGGACGGTCGCCGCGCATCTTGCGGGCGTCGCGGTCCATCACCTCCAGGCTGGCGCCGACCATCGGGGCGAGATCGGTCTTGTTGATGACCAGCAGGTCGGACCGGGTGATGCCCGGCCCGCCCTTGCGCGGGATCTTATCGCCGGCCGACACGTCGATGACGTAGATGGTGATGTCCGCCAACTCCGGCGAGAAGGTCGCCGCGAGGTTGTCGCCACCCGATTCGATGAAGATCAGATCGAGGTTGGGGAACTTCGCGTTCATCTGATCGACAGCGGCGAGGTTGATCGAGGCGTCCTCGCGGATCGCGGTGTGCGGGCAGCCGCCGGTCTCCACGCCCATGATCCGTTCCGGCTTCAGCGCGCCGGAGCGGGTGAGGAACTCCGCATCCTCCTTGGTGTAGATGTCGTTGGTGATCGCCGCGACCTCCCAATCCTCGCGCATGCGCTTGCACAGCGCGTCGGTCAACGCGGTCTTGCCGGAGCCGACGGGACCGCCAATGCCGACGCGAAGCGGACCGGCGTGGCTCTTTTCGATAGCGGGGAGAGCGCTCATGAGCGAAACAGCCTCGTATATTGGGTTTCGTGGATCATCGAGGTCCAGTCGACGGCCATCGCCCGGCCGCCGAGATCGTCGAGCGGGGCCGCCAGTGCCGCCTCGGCCGCCCGGTGCGTGACGGGATCGAGTGCCGCCAGCGCCCGCTGCCCGTCGGTCTGGCCGAGCGGCACCAGACGCACGCCGGCCGATACCAGATTGGCGGAGAAGGCATGGAGATAGGCGGTCAGCGCCGGCCCTTCCGCCACGCCGATCAGGGATGCTGCCAGCGCCACCGCAACCGCATAAGCGACCGGCCGTCCGGTGCCGGCGATCACCGCATCCCAACGCGCCAGCCCGTCGAGCGGCCATGCGGCGCGGATCGCGAGCAGGAAAGCCTGCCCCTGCGCCCGCGATTCCAGCCCCATCTCGGCCGACGCACGCAGGATGTCGGCCCGCTCCACCGCCCAGGCGAAACCGGCCTCGTCGCCGGACAGCACGGCCCGGTGGGCGGCGGCAAACAGCATTCCGTCGGTCCGCCCGGCGCCATGGCGCAGGATGCCGTCGAGCCAGCCGATCATCGTCGCCCGGTCGCACACCAGCCCCTGCTCCACCGCCGCCTCGATGCCATGGCTGTAGGAGAAGCCGCCGACCGGGAAGCTGGGCGACAGCCACGCCAGCAGGCGCGTCAGGGCGTGGGTGGAGACGCCATCCAACTCAGTGCGAATGGCCATGGCCGCCGCCATGCGAATGACCGCCATAGGCGCCGCCTTCCGGCATGAAGGGCGCCGACACGTCGCGCACCTCGGCCCCCAGCCCGCGCAGCATGTCCTCGATCACATGGTCGCGGCGCAGCCGGATGGTGTCGCCGACGATCTGCACCGGCAGGTGACGGTTGCCGAGATGCCAGGCGACGCGGGCGAAGGCCTCGACCGGGCCGGGCACGCGGACCTCCATCAGATCCTCGGGCGCGGCGACCACGCGCAGGAAGCTGCCATCGCCCAGTTCCAGCCCGTCACCGTCGTCCAGCGCCACCGCCCGCGGCAGGTCGAGCAGGAAAGCACCCCCGGCATCGTCGGTCATCGCCATGCGGCGGCGGAAACGGTCGTCGAAGGCGAGCGTCACGGTGCCGGCCGCCTGCTCGGCCGGCCAATGGCCGCAGGCATGGACTCGGGTGGCGCGGCGGGCGGGATCGGTCATCAGGTAAGCCGTTCGAAGGGGGTCGGGTGGCCGAAGAAGCGGCCGGCCAGTTCGCTGACCAGCGCCGCGTCCCCGGTGGTGAAGAATTTCAGGCCCCGTTCAACCGGATCGGGCCGGTATTCGGGATGGCGGTCGAGATACTGCTCCAGCGAGCGGGCGGTCAGCGTCGGCTGGCACAGCACCTCCACCCCCGGCGGCAGCGCGCGGACGAACAGGTGGCGGACCAGCGGGTAATGGGTGCAGCCCAGCACCACCGTGTCCAGCGGCTGGCTGCCCATCTTGTCCAGCAGGACACGGACATAGCCGTTCACCGCCGGTTCGATCTCGTCGTCCGGCGCGCCGCGTTCGATCAGCGGCACGAGGTCGGGGCAGGCCTGCTGCACGACGCGGACGGACGGGGCGCGCTTGCCGATCTCCCGCGGGAAGGAGCCGGAGTTGACCGTCGCCGCGGTGGCGAAGATGCCGACGCTGCGCGGTTCCGCGAGATGGTCGGGCGGAACGGTATCGATCATCCATGGCACGCGGGTGATCGCCTCCACCATCGGCACCAGCACCCCCAGCACGTTGCGGCCGGGATGGGCCGACGGCAGCCATTCCTGCTGGAGCCGGCGCAGCGCGACGGCCGCGGCGGTGTTGCAGGCGATGACGATCAGCCGGCAGCCCTGGTCGAACAGACGATCCATCCCGGCGATGGTCAGCCGATAGATGTCGTCCTCGCTGCGCGGACCGTAGGGAGCGGCGGCATGGTCGCCGAGATAGACGAATGGCCGGCCGGGTGCCGCGTCCACCAGGGCGCGCAGCACCGTCAATCCGCCATGTCCTGAATCGAATACACCGATCACGAATAGACCCTGCCTAAGACTCCTTCTCCCCCGCCCATTTTCTAAGGGGGGAGAAGTTGGGATGAGGGGGGCGGCGCAGCCGAAGAGATCCTCGAAGCAGCTCCCCCTCACCCTAACCCTCTCCCCGGGGGGGAGAGGGAGTTAAAAATTGCGCCTCAGAACAGGAAATAGCGCTGCGCCATCGGCAGGATTTCCGCCGGTTCGCAGGTCAACAGCTGTCCGTCCGCCCGCACCTCGTAGGTCTCCGGGTCCACCTCGATGTGCGGGGTGGCGTCGTTGTGGATCATGTCCTTCTTGCCGACGGTGCGGGTGCCCTTGACGGCGATCAGCTCGCGGTGCAGGCCGAGCTGGCGTCCGACCTCCAGTTCCAGCGCCTTGGCGCTGACGAAGGTCACGCTGCTGGCCTGCATCGCCCGGCCGAAGGCGCCGAACATCGGGCGGTAATGCACCGGCTGCGGCGTCGGGATCGAGGCGTTGGGGTCGCCCATCAGCGCGGCCGCGATGGTGCCGCACTTGATGACCATGTCCGGCTTCACCCCGAAGAAGGCCGGCGACCACACCACCAGATCGGCCAGCTTGCCGACCTCGACCGAGCCGATGACATGGCCGATGCCATGCGACAGCGCCGGGTTGATGGTGTATTTGGCGATGTAGCGCTTGACCCGGAAATTGTCGTTGTCGCCGGTCTCCTGCGGCAGCCGGCCACGCTGGAGCTTCATCTTGTGCGCGGTCTGCCAGGTGCGGATCACCACCTCGCCCAGCCGGCCCATCGCCTGGCTGTCCGACGAGATCATGGAGAAGACGCCCAGATCGTGCAGGATGTCTTCCGCCGCAATGGTCTCACGCCGAATGCGGCTTTCGGCGAAGGCGACGTCCTCCGGGATGCGCGGGCTGAGGTGGTGGCACACCATCAGCATGTCGAGATGCTCGTCCACCGTGTTGATGGTGAACGGCCGCGTCGGGTTGGTCGAGCTGGGCAGCACGTTGGCGAGGCTGGCCACCCGGATGATGTCCGGCGCATGGCCGCCGCCCGCCCCTTCGGTGTGGAAGGTGTGGATGGTGCGGCCCTTGAACGCCGCGATGGTGTCCTCAACGAAGCCGGATTCGTTCAGCGTGTCGGTGTGGATCGCCACCTGGACGTCGAGCTGGTCGGCCACCGTCAGGCAGGTGTCGATGGAGTCGGGCGTGGTGCCCCAATCCTCGTGCAGCTTCAGGCCGCAGGCGCCGGCGGCGATCTGCTCCAGCAGCGCATCGGGGCGGCTGGTGTTGCCCTTGCCGAAGAAGCCGAGGTTGATCGGCAGCCCTTCGGCGGCCTGGAGCATCCGCTCCATGTGCCACGGACCCGGCGTGCAGGTGGTGGCCGAGGTGCCGGCGGCCGGGCCGGTGCCGCCGCCCAGCATGGTGGTGACGCCGCTGTTCAGCGCCTCGTCCACCTGCTGCGGGCAGATGAAATGGATGTGGGCATCGATGCCGCCGGCGGTGACGATCTTGCCTTCGCCGGCGATCACCTCGGTTCCCGGACCGATGATGATGTCGACGCCGGGCTGGATGTCGGGGTTGCCGGCCTTGCCGATGGCGGCAATGCGCCCCCCGGTGATGCCGATGTCGGCCTTGACGATGCCCCAATGGTCGATGATCAGGGCGTTGGTGATGACGGTGTCGACGGCTCCCTGGTGGCGCGAGCGCTGGCTTTGTCCCATGCCGTCGCGGATCACCTTGCCGCCGCCGAACTTCACCTCTTCGCCATAGACGGTGTGGTCGCGTTCGACCTCGACGATCAGGTCGGTGTCGGCCAGCCGGATGCGGTCGCCGGTGGTCGGGCCGTAGAGGGCCGCATATTCGGCCCGGTCGATGCGGTGCGCCATTGTCGTTCGCCCTTCCTGTCGGCCCGTCAGAGGGCGCCGTTGACCTTGCGGTTGAAGCCGATCACCACCCGGTCGCCGCCATAGGCGACGAGTTTCACACGCCGGGTCTGGCCGGGCTCGAAACGCACCGCCGTCCCGGCCGGAATGTCGAGCCGGAAGCCCCTGGCCTGCTCGCGGTCGAAGGTCAGCGCGCTGTTGGTTTCGTAGAAGTGGAAGTGCGAGCCGACCTGGATCGGGCGGTCGCCGGCATTGGCGACGTCGAGTTCGACGGTGTCGCGGCCATCGTTCAGCACGATCTCGCCGGCCGCCGGGAAGATTTCACCGGGTTTCATCGGGCATCCCCTCTCAACGGATCGGCTGGTGGACGGTGACGAGCTTGGTGCCGTCTGGGAAGGTCGCCTCGACCTGGATGTCGTGGATCATGTCGGCCACGCCATCCATCACCTGCTCGCGGGTCAGGACGGTGGCACCGTCCCGCATCAGCTCTGCCACCGTGCGGCCGTCGCGCGCACCCTCCACCACGTAATCGGTGATGAGGGCGACCGCCTCCGGGTGGTTCAGCTTGACCCCACGCTCCAGCCGCCGCCGCGCCACCATCGCCGCCATCGCGACGAGCAGCTTGTCCTTCTCGCGCCCTGTCAGGTTCATCGGGGGATTGCCCTTTCGCCACCCTGTTCGTTGCCGGCGATTATGCCACGCCGGAACGGCACGCCAAGTGCGTCGTATGACGTAGAGGGTTGAAAGTGCTGGCAAGCGGAACCTGAAGCCGCCGTCAGACCTCCCACAGCCGCGGCAGGCGGGTGGGCAGACCCGCGGCCTCTGCGCGCAAACCCGACCACAGCGCGGCATAGGCGCGGCGTACGGCGCGGGCGTCGCCGCCGAGGATGCGGACGATCAGCAGGCCGTCCAGCACGGTGGCGCCGATGCGGGCGCCCTCAAGCGGCTCGGCCAGTGCCCGGACCGCATCGAGGTGGCGGGCGGCGTCGGGAGCGGCATGGAGAAGGGTGGCACAGGCGGCGGCACCGCCGAAGCCGGCGGGATGGGCCAGCGCCTCGCCAATGTCGTCGTCCAGATGCAGGGCATCGGCCCAGAGCAGGCGGCCGTCGCGGGCAATCTCCCAGGCGTCACGGATCAGGCCGCGGGTGACCGTCTCGCCGAAGGCGGCGCGGCCGAAGACCAGCATCTCCCCGGCGATGGCGCGGCCGTCGCCCGACAGGTCGATCCGGGTCAGGCGGCGCAGGCGGGAGCCTTCGAAGACGATGGCTTCCTGCGGCACCCATTCCAGCCAGCCGCCCTCCTCCACCGACAGGGCGGTGTCGATCCGGCAGTCGGCACCGGTGGAGCGATAGACCTTCTCGGCCGCCTGGGTGGTGATCAGCGCCTTGGCACCAGCCCCGACGGACAGGGTGATGTCCATGCGGTCGCCGCCGACCATTCCGCCCGAGGTGGTGGCGAACACCGCGATGGGAAGGTCATCGCGGCGCGGCGTCGGCATCAGCACCCGCAGCGGGTCATGGTGGTAAAGCGTCGCCAGCCGGGTCTGGCCGTGGCGATGTTCGAACCGGACGGTGGCGGCGCCATGGACGGCGACCTTCTTTTCCTCGCGCGCCTTTTCTCCGCCCGCCGACTCTTCCGGCCTGCCGGCCACCGCCACCTGAACCAAGCGCCCGCTCCTCACTGGATCGTAGGGGCGCCAGTCTGCCGGAAGCGGGGCCGTTCAGGCAATGCGGACTCTTCAGCCTTCCCCGGTGAAGCAGCCGTTGCGGGCGGCGACCACCGCCACCTGGGTGCGGTTGCGCACGCCCAGCTTCTGCATGATCGCGCGCACATGCACCTTTACCGTGCCCTCCAGCACGCCAAGACCGCGGGCGATCTCCTTGTTGGAATGGCCGGCCAGCAGCAGCTCGAACACATCGCGCTGGCGCTCGGTCAGCCGGTCCAGGATGTCATCGTTGCCGCGCGGCCCTTCGGCCAGCGCTCCGTTCAGCACGGCACGCGGCAACGGCAGGAAGATGTCGCCGCTGAGCGCCAGCGAGATGGCATGCTCCAGCACCTCCGGCGGGCTGGTCTTCAGCACATAGCCGCGGGCACCCATGCGGACGCTGTCGACGATGTCGGCCACCTCGTCCGAGTTGGTCAGGATCAGGACAGGCACCTCGCCCAGAGCCTCTTTCAGACGGCGCAGCCCGGCGATGGCGCCGCCGCCCGCGTCATCCCCATCCACGCGCGGCGGGCCGGGGTCGTACAGGACAAGGGCCAGCTCGGGAGTCTGGCGGCCGACGTTCAGCGCTTCATCCAACGACCCAGCCTCCAGCACGCGCGTCCCAGGGCAGATCTCGCCGATGGACAGGGCGAAGCCATGGCGGACCATCGGCTGCTCGTCGACCACCAGAAAAATCCGCGTGGGATTGCCCGCGCTACGCGAACCACCGCGCGCTTGAAGCTCGAACTCCATCGTGTCCCCTTATTCTCAGCGGACCGCTCCTCAGTCAGGGCCAAGAACACCAAAAAGCCCCAACGGGAAAGCGGTTCATTCGCGCCGCTCCATGGCGCAGCTACCCCTAAATATCGAATGAATGGATCCACGATCATTTTCACCGCAAATCCGATCTATTGGCTGTGACTTCCCTGTTCTCACCTTGCGCTGTTGGTTAATGAACCGTATAAATCATCGCAGCATGAAGCGTAAAGCCCGCTGTTCCGAACAATATTGTTCTAATTTTCTATGTTCGGAGTCCGTGCGGACCGACCCAACCGGTCCGGTCCTTTTCCTGGACCTTCAGGCGCGGAACAAAAGGGGGATCGCCGCCGCCCGGAAAAAGGGCGGCCCAGCGGAGGATGATCGATGACGACATGGACTGTGATGCTGGTTGACCACGACCGGCTGTTTTCTGCGGCACTGGCAACGTTGATCGGCGGCGGCCCCTTCCGGGTCAGCGCCCATGCGGCCAGCGCCGACGACGCGCTCGACCTGATTGCCGACGGCGAGGAACCCGACCTGATCGTGCTGGCGCTGCAGGATGGCATGCCGGAGGAGATCGCCGGCATCCGGAGGTTGCGCGACGGCACCTCAGCCCGGATCGCCGTGCTCGCCGACACCATCGCCGACCGCAGCCTGTCGCAGTCGCTGAAGGCCGGCGCCGACGCTTATCTGAACAAGAGCATGTCGAGCGAGAGCCTGCTGCGCTCCCTGCGGCTGGTGATGCTGGGCGAGGTGGTCTATCCCACCCATGTCGCCGGCCTGCTGATGGCCGCCGCCAACGAACGCCCGCAGCACAACCCCACTCCGATTGCCATGCCGCCCAGCGGCGACCTGTCGAAGCGCGAGGTGCAGATCCTGCGCTGCCTGCTGGCCGGCCAGTCGAACAAGGCCATTGCGCGCAACCTGCACATCACCGAATCGACGGTGAAGATGCATTTCAAGAACGTGATGCGGAAGATCAACGCGCAGAACCGCACCCAGGCCGCGGTGTGGGCCATCCAGAACGGCTTGTCGCCGCTGGTGACGGCGTAGGGTCTGCCGGAGAGGGTTCCGTCAGAGAGGACGCCCCCTCCCTTCCAATTTAATCTATAGCCCCCTTCCCTCCCCCGCTTCGCGGGAGAGGGATAGGCAGGGAGCAAATCTGCGCCCTTACTCCGCCGCGTGGCGATGGCCGGCGTGGCGGCCTTCGCAGAACTCCTCGATCATCTTGCGGCAGAAGGCCGGAATGTCGTCGGGTTTGCGCGACGTGACCAACCCATGGTCGGTCACCACCTGCTCGTCCACCCAGCTGGCGCCCGCGTTGCGCAGGTCGGTCTGCAAGGACGGCCAGGAGGTCATGCGCCTGCCACGCACGCCGCCGGCATCGATCAGCGTCCAGGGACCGTGGCAGATCGCGGCGATGGGGCGGCCGGACTCCACGAAGCTCTTCACGAACTCGATCGCCTTCGGCTCCAGCCGCAGCGAATCCGGGTTCATCACCCCACCGGGCAGCAGCAGCGCGTCGTAACGTCCGGCATCGGCCTGGTCGAGCGTCACGTCGACATCGACCATGTCGCCACGGTCATGATGATTCCACCCCTGAATCTGCCCGCCCTTGGGGGCGACCACATGCACGGTGGCGCCGGCATCGCGCAGCGCCTTCACCGGCTCGGTCAGTTCCACCTGTTCGAAGCCGTCGGTGGCGAGCACGGCAACGGTCTTTCCATCGAGTTTCTGAGCCATCGAGGCACGTCCTTCGCTGAGGGTCATGCCGCAAAAACCGGATTACCCCTGGATGGTTCCCTGGGAACTGTCCCGCAATTCCCATGTTGATTGTGACATACGAGACACACATCAGCGATGGGAGCCGAACTCATGAGGTTCCAGACCCTGTTGGCCGGCCTTGCGCTGGCGGCAACCCTGCCATTCGCCCACATCGAGTCGGTCCAGGCCGCGGATCTGCGCGGTGGTGACGACCTTGTCGGGCTCGAAGTGACCGGTCTGCTCGGCGAGGAGCTGGGCCAGATCGTTTCCGTGTCGCCCAGCGCCGACGGCAAGGACATCAGCATCCTGGTCGAGGCCAGCGGCATGCTGGATGTCGGCCACCGCTTCTTCACCGTCCGCCGCTCGCAACTGTCGCCGGGCGAGGATGAGGACACGGTGACCTACAAGAAGACCGCGCAGGACGTGATCCGCCGCCTGCACACCAATACCCAGGTCGCGGAGCGCTGATCGCCAGCGCTCCGGACCCATCTCGACGCGGTCAGGCCGATTCGTCGGGGTGGCAGGGTTTGCAGCCGGTAGGCCAGGGCTCGCCCAGATCCTCCACCAACACGCGCCAGGACGGCGCATCGAGGCGGACGCAGCCGCCCCCGGCGAAATGCAGAGCGACGCCGCCCTCCACCGTCTCCATCGACAGCAGCTCCATGATGCGGCCGCGTTCCTTCAGGTCGAAGCCGCGCAGCTTGGCACCGGTGACCCCCTCCACCCGCAGGCCGCAATGGACCCGCTCATAGGGGGCCAGAACGTCGTCGTCGGCGGACGGACCGGGACGCGGACCGTCAGCGGCCTCCCAGCGGAAGCGGTTGACGACCATGACGAACCGCTTCTCGTCAGGCTGGAAGCACATGTCGCCGACCGGCAGGATGGCGTCCTGCAGGCAGGCGGAGACGACCTTCAGATCCTCCTCGTCTTCGGCGCGCAGGCGGATCGGGGTCATGGCTGGGGCCGTCATGTTCGGGGGCACCTCTCGGGAAAGGCCAACCTCAGGGGATGGCGGGAGGGGCGCCCCCGCCGTTTACTCGTCGCCGCCGTGGATGCGTTCGATCTCCGCACCGCAGGCAGCCAGCTTCTCCTCCACCCGTTCATAGCCGCGGTCGAGGTGGTAGACGCGGTTGACCGTCGTCTCCCCCTCCGCCGCCAGCCCGGCGAGCACCAGCGACACCGAAGCGCGCAGGTCCGTCGCCATCACGGGCGCGCCAGTCAGGCGCTCCACGCCGCGCACCAGGGCCGACGAGCCGTGGACCGTGATCCGCGCGCCCATGCGGGTCAGCTCCGGCGCGTGCATGAACCGGTTCTCGAAGATCGTTTCCGTGATCATCGCGGCACCCGTCGCCGTGCACATCAGGGCCATCATCTGGGCCTGAAGGTCGGTGGGGAAGCCGGGGAACGGCTCGGTCATCACATCGACGCCGTGCAGTTCGCCGTTCGCGCGCGACACGCGGATCCCGTTCTCGATCTCCTCGAAGGCGACGCCGGCCGGAGCCAGCGCCTTGACCGCCGCTTTGATCAAATCGAGACGGGTGTTCATGATGTCAAGACGGCCACCGGTGATGGCGGCGGCCATGGCGTAGGTGCCGGTCTCGATGCGGTCGGCCACCACCATGTGGCGGGCGCCGTGCAACCGGTCGACACCCTCGACCACCAGCCGGTCGGAGCCGATGCCGGTGATCTTCGCCCCCATCTTGACCAGACATTCGGCAAGGTCGGTCACCTCCGGCTCGCGCGCGGCGTTGACCAGGATGGTGGTGCCCTTGGCGAGCGTGGCCGCCATCAGCAGGTTCTCGGTCGCACCGACCGACACCTTGGGGAAGACGTATTCCGCACCGCGCAGACCGCCCGGCGGGGCCTTGGCGACGATGTAGCCAGCATCGATCCGGATGTCGGCGCCCATCGCCTCCAGGCCCTTGATGTGCAGGTCCACCGGACGCGCGCCGATGGCGCAGCCGCCGGGCAGCGACACCTTGGCCTCGCCGCAGCGAGCCAGCAGCGGCCCCAGCACCAGCACGCTGGCGCGCATCTTGCGTACCAGATCGTAGGGGGCGGTGGTGTTGGTGATGTCGCGCGCGGTGAAGTCCACGGCGCGGCCGGCGCAATCGCCGCCCGCCCCGGCCATGTGGATCGCCACGCCGTGCTGCAGCAGCAGATTGCACAGCGTGTTGATGTCGGCCAGGATCGGCAGGTTGGTCAGCGTCAGCGTCTCGTCGGTGAGAAGAGACGCCGTCATCAGCGGCAAGGCGGCGTTCTTGGCGCCACCAACGGTGATGGAGCCGTTCAGCGGGCGGCCGCCGCGGATGCGGATCTTGTCCATGGACCTGTTTCTTTCGCAGATACGCTTTTGAAGGCGTTCAGAGAGGAGCGCTCAGAGCCGGGGCAGCGTGACGCCCTTCTGCCCCATGTATTTGCCGGACTTGTCGGCGTAGGACACATCGCACACGCTGTCGCCCTTCAGGAACAGGAACTGGCACAGCCCCTCGTTCGCATAGACCTTGGCGGGCAGCGGGGTGGTGTTGGAAATCTCCAGCGTGACGTGGCCTTCCCACTCCGGTTCGAGCGGGGTGACGTTCACGATCAGGCCGCAGCGGGCATAGGTGCTCTTGCCCAGGCAGATGACCAGAACGTCGCGCGGGATGCGGAAATACTCGACCGTGCGGGCCAGCGCGAAGCTGTTCGGCGGAATGATGCAGACGTCGGTCTTGCGGTCGACGAAGCTCGAATCGTCGAAGCGCTTCGGGTCGACGATGGCGTTGTCGACGTTGGTGAAGATCTTGAACTCGTCGGCGACCCGGGCGTCGTAGCCGTAGGACGACACGCCGTAGGAAATCACGCCTTCGCGCTTCTGGGTCTCGACGAAGGGCTCGATCATGCCCTTGGTCTCGGCCATCTCGCGGATCCAGCTGTCCGGCATGATGCCCATCGCGGGGGTACTCCTTGGCGTATCGATTGGATGGAGGGGTCGTGAAGGCTGGTTTGTAGCCGAGCACGCGGCGGCGCTCAAGGAAAGGTGGACCGCTTGGCGCGCATGGACGGTTCTTTATCACGGCGCTGGTCTTCGCCGCCGCGGCGTCTAAGCTCGGCGTCCATGAGCCATAACTTCATCCTGTCCGTGACGGACACCCCCGCCCCGGCCGATTTGGCCGGAATCTACGAAGGCCTGCGCGCCTACAACGAGGCGTCGCTCGGCCGCGCCTATGACCGCCGCGACCTGGTGGTTGCCGCCCGCCATGCGGACGGCGCGCTGAAGGGCGGGCTGGTCGGCTACACCAACTGGGAATGGCTGTATGTCGACCTGCTGTGGGTGGACGACTCCACGCGCGGCAGCGGTCTCGGCGGCCGGTTGCTGGCCGCGGCGGAGGCGGAGGCCAAGACCCGCGGCTGCCGCTGGTCGCGGCTCTATACCTACGACTTCCAGGCGCCGGGCTTCTATCCGAAGCAGGGCTATGAGGTGTGGGCGGAGATGGAGGGCTACCCGCCGGGGCACAGGCAGATCTGGTTCAGGAAGGAACTGGCCTAAAGCGGTTTGGCCTGAGCGGAAGCGCCCTCTCCCCAAGTTCGGGAGAGGGACTATTCCCCCCGCTGCCGCGCCTGTTCCTTGCGCTTGCGCAGGTTCTCGCGCAGGCGGGCGGCAAGGCGTTCGTCGCGGCCCGATGCCGCCGGCTTCGGCTTCACCGGGGCCGGCGACGGGGTCGTGGTTTCGGCGGTGTCGTCCATCGGCGCGGCTCCGCCCCGGATGTCAGTGGTCGGAATGGTGCAGGATCTGGTCACGCAGCCCGGTGTCGTATTCGACGCCGGTCGCGGTCAGGATCGCGGCGGCGGGCGTGCGCTTCACGATGCCCTTACGCTCCAGAATGGTCCAGACGGCATCGTTCTGCAGGCCGGTGGCGTCCTTGGCGGCGACCACGGCGTGACCGAGATGGAAGTGATTGCCATGGGCATGCGGCAGGCCGGTGATCATGAAGCCACCCTCCTCGTCCTCGGCCGGCTTGTTCTCCAGGCGGGCGATCTCCTGCAACAGGGTCAGGGTGCGCAGCTGCAGCGGGTTCAGATTCAGCGGATTCTTCTTCGGGGGCATCGATCGTCCCATCGGTCCTGATGTGTCGCGGTCGCGCAGTAGACCGGCAGGGCGGATCGGCTGTCAAGCGTGCGAACCGGTCGATGGATGCTCATGGAAGGAGGCTGGCGCCCCAACCGCCGCTGGGGCATAAGACCGGCGGACCATCGTCACATAGGGTGTCGGACCATGACCATCCTCGTCACCGGGGCCGCCGGCTTCATCGGATCGCATGTCGCGGCTGCGCTGCTGGACCGCGGGGAGAGCGTGCTCGGCATCGACAACCTGAACGACTATTACGCGGTGACGCTGAAGGAGGCACGGCTGGCCCGGCTGACCGGCCGGCCCGGCTTCCGCTTCATCAAGGCCGACATCTCCGACCGCGCGACGGTGGAGGGTTTGTGGCCGCAGTTCGCCGATATGACCGGCGTCGTCCATCTGGCGGCGCAGCCGGGCGTGCGCTACTCCATCGAGAACCCCTATGCTTATGTTGACGCCAACGTCACCGGTCAGGTGACTTTGCTGGAGGCGGCGCGGCGCATGCCGGGCCTGCGGCATTTCGTCTATGCGTCGACCTCGTCGGTCTATGGCGCCAACCGCAAGATGCCCTTCTCGGTGGAGGACAGGGTGGACAGCCCGGTGTCGGTCTATGCCGCCACCAAGAAGGCGGCGGAGATGCTGGCCTTCACCTACAGCCATCTCTACCGGATGCCGATGACCGGCCTGCGCTTCTTCACGGTCTACGGCCCGTGGAGCCGCCCGGACATGGCGACATGGCTGTTCGCCGACGCCATCACCGCCGGCCGGCCGATCCGCGTCTTCAACGACGGCAAGATGAAGCGCGACTTCACCTATATCGACGACATCGTCGCCGGCGTGCTGGCCGCCCTCGACCGCCCCGCACCGGTGGATGAGGAGACCGGCGCCCCGCACCGGGTCTTCAACCTCGGCAACAACCGCTGCGAGGAGCTGATGCGCTTCATCGGCGTGCTGGAACAGGCCCTGGGCCGCGAGGCGGTGAAGGTGATGGAGCCGATGCAGGCCGGCGACGTGCATGAGACCGCCGCCGATATCGAGCTGAGCCGCCAATTGCTGGGCTTCGAACCGAAGACCCCAATCGAGATTGGCCTGCCTCGCTTCGTGGAGTGGTACAAGGGCTATCACAAGCTCTGACCTGCTCTTTTCTCTTCACCATCCGAGCCGCCATGACCTCCACCGCCTATTCGACCGCGCTGATCGGCGTCTTCCTGCTGTGTCTGGCCGTCGGCTGGTACCTGTCGACGCGGGTGCTGCGCTATCTTCTCGCCAGCAGCATCATGGACATCCCGAACGAGCGGTCGAGCCATCAGGCCCCCACCCCGCGCGGCGGCGGATGGGCGGTGATGCTGACGGTGGTGCCGGTCTTCGCCATCGCCGGGCTCGTCCTCGGTCGACCGCTGGAGACCGGGGCCGTTCTGCTGGGCACGCTGGCGCTGATGGGGGTGTCGTGGATGGACGACCGGCGCACCCTGTCGCCGCTGCTGCGGCTGGCGGTGCAGGCACTGGCGGTGGCGTTCGGGCTGCTGGCGCTGCCTGCGGACCAGCTGGTCTGGCAGGGCTGGCTGCCCTGGGGCCTGGACCGGGCGGCGACGGCCTTCCTGTGGCTGTGGTTCGTCAACCTCTACAATTTCATGGACGGCATCGACGGGCTGGCCGGCAGCGAAACCATCCTGATCGGCGGCGGCGTGGCGCTGGTGTCGCTGGTCATGGGCGATTTCGGCCTGACCGGGGTTGCCGGGGCGGCGCTGGCCGGAGCCGCGGCGGGCTTCCTGACCCACAACTGGCGGCCGGCGCGCATGTTCATGGGCGATGTCGGCAGCATTCCGCTCGGCCATATCCTGGCCTTCCTGCTGGCCTCGCTGGCAGCGCGCGGCGATTGGGCGGCGGCACTGATCCTGCCCGCTTACTACCTGACCGACGCCACCATCACGCTGCTGCGCCGCCTGCTGCGCGGCGAGAAGATCTGGCAGGCGCACCGCGAGCATTTCTACCAGAAGGCCGCCAAGGGCGTGGGCCGGCACGACCGCGTGGTGCTGACCATCATCGCCTACAGCCTCGTCCTGGTCGCCGCCGCGCTGGCCGCGGGGACCTTCGGGGCCTGGACGCTGGCGCCGGGGGCGGTCGCCGTCGCACTGCTGCTGGCGACGCTGACCCGCATGGCGAAGGCGTGATCCGATGACCCCCGCCTTCCTCGACCTGTCCGTCGTCCTGTACCATCCCGATCCGGAGCTGCTTGCCCGCTCGCTCGACACCATCGGTGCCGCCGCCGACCGGCTGGCGGAGGGGGCCGGCATTCTGACCCGGCTGTGGATCGTCGACAATGGCGCGCCAAAGGGTAGCAACGCGGCGACCAACCCGTTCCGGGCTCTGCTCGACCGCTATGCGGAGACCGGCCGGCCGCCGGTGACGCTGATCGCCGGGCACGGCAATGTCGGCTACGGCGCCGGGCACAATCTGGCGATCCGGCAGGGCGACGCGCCTTACCACCTGATCCTCAACTACGACATCCTGCTGGAGCCGGACGCGCTGCTGGCCGGCTGGCGGTACATGGAGGCGCATCCGCGCACCGTGCTGCTGACGCCCAAGGTGTTTGGCCCGTCGGGTGAGCAGGAGTTCCTGTGCAAGCGCCGGCCAACCGTGCTGGATCTGGGGCTACGCGCCTTCGCCCCCGGCTCCGTGAAGCGGATGTTCGCCCGGCGGCTCGACCGCTACGAGATGCGGGACGTCACCCGCGACGCCGTCGTGACCGGACTGGAGCAGGTCAGCGGCGCCTTCATGCTGTTCCGGCGCGACGCGCTGACCCGGCTGGGCGGCTTCGACGACGGCTATTTCCTGTATTTCGAGGATTTCGACCTGTCGCGCCGGGCGATGGCGCTGGGCGAGATCGCCTATGTGCCGGATGTCCGCATGGTGCATTTCGGCGGCAAGGCGGCGCGCAAGGGCGGCGCGCACATCCGGATGTTCGCCCGCTCCGCCCTACGCTTTTTCAACACCCACGGCTGGCGGCTGGTCTGACCGGCGCGACAGCCGGCAACCCGGCCGGCCGCGCGTCTTCAGCAGCAGCGGGTTCCAGGCGATCATGCGGGCGACCTGTCCAAGCGTCGCCTTGCGGTCGTGCTGAATGGCCCGGCGCTTGGCGATCATCCCCGGCAGTCCGCGCAGCGCGTCGCGGATGCCGCGGCCGATGGCGCCGGTGCGCCCGCTGCCCAGGCTGCGGAAGACCAGATAGACCACCAGCAGCGAATGGCCGAGGAAGGCCAGCGGCAGCAGCGGCAGCGGCATGTTCTTCACCATCGTCCACACCAGATTGCGGACGCCGTGATACTGGGCGAAGGTGCCGTACTGCTTGGAGACGCCGCTGCTGACATGTTCCACCACCGCGTCGCCGACCTGCACGGCCGGTCCGCCGCCGAGCCGGATGCGGAAGCCGAGGTCGACATCCTCGCAATAGCAGAAGAAATCCTCGTCGAAACCGCCGACCGCCTCGAAATAGTCGCGCCGGTACATGGCCGCCGCGGCACAGGGCGAGAAGACCGCGCCGCTGTAATAGGGCGGCTTCAGCATGCGGCGGTAGTTGACCCGCCAGGCGAAGCCGAAGATCGAATACTGGTCGCCTTCTCCGTCGATCATCCGGGGATCGTGCGAGAAGAGCTGGGTCGAGCCGAACATCGCCACGTCGGGCTGCGCATGGGCGGCGGCCTGCAGCCGCTCCATCCAGTCGCGGCGGGGGAAGGCGTCGGGGTTCAGCGTGACGATCCAGGGGACGGTGGCCCCGGCGGCGCCGACATTGTTGGCCTTGGCGAAGCCGACATTCGTGTCCATCCGCACCATGCGAAAGCGCGGATCGGCGGGCAAGGCGATGCCGTCGACATCCTTGGAGGCATTGTCGACGATCACCACCTCGAAGGCGGGATCGGTCTGATCGAGCAGACAGCCAATGACGCGATTGACGAAG
Organism: Azospirillum sp. A29; assembly: GCF_042604625.1. Classification (NCBI taxonomy): domain Bacteria; kingdom Pseudomonadati; phylum Pseudomonadota; class Alphaproteobacteria; order Rhodospirillales; family Azospirillaceae; genus Azospirillum; species Azospirillum sp. A29. Next base: position 2,501,537 of record NZ_CP170466.1, on the reverse strand, counting down.
TCTGCGCAATTAAAGCTGACGATGATGATCCGGCTGTGCCGATCATTTGCACCGTCGACGGTATGTGACATGTCTTGGTAGCGTCCTTATTCACGCGTCCCTCTCCAGCTTATAACCATTCCGACCCCCGACCGAAAGCTGGAAAAGGGTCTTGAGGCTTTGTGCCGTGGCACCACCCGGCCAAACCGGATACTAAGGCATGCTTGACTGCACCAACCGAATCCAGCCCGGACCGTCCTTCCCATGCGCGTTCTCCTGACCGGCGCCACCGGCTTCGTCGCCCGCCACACCATCCCGCTGCTGGCCGCCCACGGGCACACGGTGCGTGCCGCCCTGCGCACCCCGCAAGATGGGCCATGGGAGCCGGCGGCGGTCGGCGACATCGGCCCCGGCACCGACTGGACCGCGGCGCTGGCCGGCATCGACGCGGTGATCCACATGGCAGCCCGCGTCCATGTGATGCGTGACAAGGCCGCCGACCCGCTGGCGGAGTTCCGCCGCGTCAACACCGCCGGCACGATCCGGCTGGCGGAGCAGGCGGCGGCGGCCGGGGTGAAGCGCTTCGTCTTCCTCAGCAGCATCAAGGCGATGGTGGATGAAAGCCGCCCCGCCCCGCTGGACGAGGCGACGGCGCCCGATCCCCACAGCCCTTATGGCATCTCGAAGCTGGAGGCGGAACGCGGGCTGGCGGCGATCTCCGCCCGCACCGGCATGGAAGTGGCGGTGATCCGGCCGCCGCTGGTCTACGGCCCTGGAGCGGCCGGCAACATGCGCGCCCTGGTCAAGCTGGTGGCGACCGGCCTGCCGCTGCCGCTGGGCGGCATCCACAACCGGCGCAGCCTGATCTATGTCGGCAACCTTGCCGACGCGGTGGTGACGGTGCTGGAGCATCCCGACGCCGCCGGCCGGACCTTCCTGGTCCAGGATGGGGAGCCGGTTTCGACCGCCGATCTGGTGCGCGCCATCGCCGAAGCGCTCGGCCGGCCGGCACGGCTGGTCCCGGTGCCGCGCGGGCTGATGGCGCTGGGAGCGGCGTTGACCGGCACGCGGGCGGTGTTCGACCGGCTGGCCGGCACGCTGACGGTGGATGACGGCCCCATCCGCAAAAGGCTCGGCTGGCGCCCGCCCCATGACCTTGCGTCCGGGTTGCGCGCCACCGCGGAATGGTTCAAAGCTTCCCGCGGCTGATTTCCGGGCTTGAACAGCCATGGCCGGCTCCAGTCCGCCGGTTTCCACGGCCGAACGAATGAACAAGGTTTAGCGGCATGCGCATCCCGTCCGCACGGGCCTCCCTGGTTTTCCTGCACGATCTGGTGATGACCGGGGTCGCGCTGGTCGTCGCCCTGTACCTGCGGGTGGGCGGTTCCGCCTTCGGCCTGTATTCCGACGCTCTGACCATCGCGCTGCCGGTGCTGGTCGGCGTTTCGGCGGCGGTTTTCCTGCTGTTCGGGCTGTACCGCGGCATCTGGCGCTACGCCTCGATTCCCGATCTGATGCAGGTGGTGCGCGCCGTCACGGTGGCGGTCCTGTGCTTCGTGCTGGCGATGTTCCTGCTGACGCGCGCCGAACTGCTGCCGCGCTCGCTGCCGCCGATCCTGTGGCTGGTGCAGATGCTTCTGCTGGGCGGGCCGCGCTTCGCCTACCGCTTCCTGAAGGACCGGCGCTTCAGCTGGGCCGAGGCGGTGGAGGGCGTGCCGCGCATTCCCGTACTGCTGCTGGGCGTCGGCGACGCGACGGAGCTGTTCATCCGTTCGCTCGACCAGCCGGGCCAGTCGGCTTACCGCGTGGTCGGCATCCTCGACGACAAGGGACGGCGCGTCGGCCATGCCGTGCGCGGCGTGCCGGTGCTGGGCGGTCCCGACGACCTGGAACAGGTGGTCCAGACGCTGGAGCGCAAGCACGAGCGGCCGCAGCGGCTGATCGTCACCAAGGGCAATGCCGAGCTGAAGGGGTCGACCCTGCGCAGCCTGCTCGACCGGGCGGAGGCGCTGGGGCTGGTCCTGTCGCGCCTGCCCAGCCTGACCGAGTTCAAGTCGGCGCTCGGCGAAGGCAAGGGCATCGAGGTGCGACCCATCGCGCTGGAGGATCTGCTGGGCCGGCCGCAGGCGGTGCTGGACCGCGGCGCCATTTCCGGACTGGTCGGCGGGCGGCGGGTGATCGTCACCGGCGCCGGCGGCACCATCGGCAGCGAACTGGTCCGCCAGATCGCCGCGTTGGGACCGGAACGGCTGATCCTGCTCGATGCCGGGGAGTTCAACCTCTACAGCATCGAGATGGAGGTGCGGGAGAAGTTCCCCGACCTCGACCCGCGCCCGGTGATCGCGGACGTGCGCGACCGCGACCGCATCATGCGCCTGTTCCAGGAGGAGCGCCCTGCCCTGGTCTTCCACGCTGCGGCGCTGAAGCACGTGCCGCTGGTGGAGTCCAACCCGTGCGAGGGCACGCTGACCAATGTCGTCGGCACCCGCAACGTGGCCGATGCGGCCCGCGCCGCCGGCTGCCTCGCCATGGTGCTGATCTCCACCGACAAGGCGATCCGCCCGACCAGCGTCATGGGGGCGGCCAAGCGCTTCGCCGAGACCTATTGCCAGGCGCTGGACGTGCTGCCGCCGCGCGACGGGACGGAGCATGCCACCCGCTACATGACCGTGCGCTTCGGCAATGTGCTGGGCTCGTCGGGTTCGGTGGTGCCGCTGTTCACCCGGCAGCTGGCGAAGGGCGGCCCGCTGACCGTCACCCATCCCGACATGCGCCGCTATTTCATGACGGTGCGCGAAGCGGTGGAGCTGGTTTTGCAGGCCTCCGCCCACGGCGCCACCCGGGCGGAGGATCGCGGCAAGATCCTGGTGCTGGACATGGGCGAGCCGGTGAAGATCGCCGACCTTGCCCGCCAGATGATCCGGCTGGCCGGCTACCGCCCCGGCGTCGACATCGAGATCGCCTACACCGGCCTGCGTCCCGGCGAGAAGCTGTTCGAGGAAATCCTGACCGCGGCGGAGGCGCCGAGCCGCACCGAGGCAGACGGCGTGTTCCTCGCCTCCCCCCGGCTGATCGACTATGCGCTGATCAACCGCGCCGTGGGCGAGCTGGAGGCGGCAGCGCGGGCCGGCGACGGTGAGCGGGTCCTGTCGATCCTCGGCACCGTCGTGCCCGATTTCCGTGCCGAAGCGGTACTTCCGCCGGCCGCGACGCAGGCCTGATCCGGGCACTCGGTCCGGGCTCGAAAAAAAGTGAGCGACGAGGTGATTTTAAGCGCTTGCATCCCCAAAAGGCCTGTGGCATAACCCGCGCCACTTCGGGGGGCGGTCAAGCCTGAACGCCTCACCCGGACGCATCGCCCCAGCGATGATCGGTTATCGGGGCTGCCGTAGCTCAGTGGTAGAGCACTCCCTTGGTAAGGGAGAGGTCGAGAGTTCAATCCTCTCTGGCAGCACCATTCTCCCGATCTTGTCACAAGGCGCCTGCATCTGGCGCTGCCGTAGCTCAGTGGTAGAGCACTCCCTTGGTAAGGGAGAGGTCGAGAGTTCAATCCTCTCTGGCAGCACCATTACCCTCTTTTAAAACTCCCCCCTTAAAATCAGCGCATCGCTTCCTTGACCTTGCCGCCGAAAGGCCGCAAGAAACCCGCGCAAATCGACGCTACGTCATTTATCGGCGCGGGTTCGTTTCGGGAGGATGTCACCATGGCCGGCAACAGCTTCGGCACGCTTTTCCGCTTCACCACCTGGGGCGAGAGCCACGGCCCGGCCATCGGCGTCGTCGTGGACGGCTGCCCGTCGCTGCTCGACCTCGTGGCGGAAACGGACATCCAGCCCTGGATGGACAAGCGCCGGCCTGGCCAGTCGCGCTACACGACCCAGCGCCAGGAACCCGACCAGGTGAAGATCCTGTCCGGCGTGTTCGAAGGCAAGACGACCGGCACGCCCATCTCGCTGCTGATCGAAAACACCGACCAGCGTTCCAAGGATTACAGCGACATCGCCGGCAAATTCCGCCCCGGCCATGCCGACTACACCTACTGGCAGAAATACGGCATCCGCGATTACCGCGGCGGCGGCCGCTCCTCGGCGCGGGAAACCGCCTGCCGGGTCGCTGCCGGTGCGGTGGCGCGCAAGGTGCTGGGGTCCGCCATCCAGGTGCGCGGTGCGCTGGTGCAGGTCGGTCCGCACAAGATCGACCACAGCCGCTGGGACTGGGCGGAGATCGGCAACAACCCATTCTTCTGCCCCGACCCGGTCGCCGCCACCCAATGGGCCGAGTATCTCGACGGCATCCGCAAGAGCGGCTCGTCGGTCGGCGCGGTGGTCGAACTGGTGGCCTCCGGCGTGCCGGTGGGACTGGGCGACCCGCTCTACGACAAGCTCGACAGCGACCTCGCCTGCGCGATGATGACGATCAACGCGGTCAAGGGCGTCGAGATCGGCAATGGCTTCGCCGCCGCCGAACTGACCGGCGAGGACAACGCCGACCAGATGCGCATGGGGCCGGACGGCCAGCCGCAGTTCCTGACCAACAATGCCGGCGGCATCCTAGGCGGCATCTCCACAGGGCAGGACATCGTCGTCCGCTTCGCGGTCAAGCCGACCAGCTCGATCCTGACGCCGCGCCAGACGGTGGACACCGCCGGCAACGACACCGACATCCTGACAAAGGGCCGTCACGACCCCTGCGTCGGCATCCGCGCCGTGCCGGTGGGCGAGGCGATGATGGCCTGCGTCCTGGCCGACCATCTGCTGCGCCGGCGGGCGGAACGGCGGGAGTGACCACCCAATGCCCGGCCAGATGCCCAGACGCCGCCACGGACAGCGCCTGATCCCAGCCCTGGCGATGCTGGCCACCGTCGCCTTTGCCGCCATCTCTACCGTTGCTCCGGCGGCGATGGCGGACGACAAGCCGTTCCGGGAGTTCGACGAGAGCTTCAAAAGCTGGAAGCTCTACTGCCAGCTCTGGTCCGGCACACGGCAGGTCGAATGCGAGCTGTCCGCCCGCGGCGTCAACGACCGCACCGCCCGGCTGGTCTGGCTGCGTTCGACCGAACGCTGGCGCGAGGGGCTGCGCTTCCGCGTCTCCCCCGAATCGCTGAATTTGGACAGGTTGGTCCGCGTCTGGGCCGATCGGGCGGTGTTCAAGCCCGATTCCCCCTGCAAGCCCTTCCGCTTCGAAACCAACACCTGCGCGATGACCGATCCCGACCTGAACCGCCGCATGGTGGAGAAGATCGCCCCGGCGCCGGAGGTTTCCATCGTCGGCCAGTCGCCGGCCGGGGTGAAGACGGAGGTCCGCTTTCCGCTGGCCGGCTTCCGCGAGGCGCTGGAGCGCAGCGACGCCATCCGCGGGATGGTTGGCCGCAGCTGGGCGACGAGCCCCGGCCCGGAGTGATCGCCATGCGGAGTGATCCCTATATAGCCATGCCAGCGACAAGAACCGACGGATCCCCCGCCCAGTGACCGACAGCCATTTCCCCAGCAAGGACGCCATCCTCGCCTTCATCCGGTCCAGCACCACCCCCGTCGGCAAGCGCGAGATCGCCCGCGCCTTCAAGCTGTCCGGATCGGCCGACCGCGAGACGCTGAAGGATCTGCTGCGCGAGCTGGAGGCGGACGGTACGGTGGAGCGCGGGCGCAACAAGCGCATGGCCCCGCCGCAGTCCCTGCCCGCCGTCGCGGTGCTGCTGGTCACCGGTGTCGATGCGGACGGCGAGCTTGCCGCCCGGCCGCTGACCTGGACCGGCGAGGGCAACCCGCCGCGCATCTTCCTGCTGCCGGAGAGGAAGTCGCGGGGAGAGGAGAAGCCGCTGGTGGTCGGCGATACGCTGCTGGCGAAGCTTGCCCGCATCAACGACCGCCTCTACGAAGCCCGTGTCATCCGCCGCATCGACGGGGAGCGCGAGGGCCGCATCCTCGGCGTCTACCGGCCGAGCGCCGATGGCGGGCGCATCCTCCCGACCGACCGCCGCCACAAGACCGAATTCCTGGTGCTGCCGCCCAACCGCGGCGATGCCGAGCCGGGCGACCTCGTCTTCGCCGACATCCTGCCGGCCGGACGCGCCGGCCAGCCGCAGGCCCGTGTGGTTGAGCGGCTGGGCTCCACCGACGAGCCGCGCGCCTTCAGCCTGATCGCCATCCATGCCCACGGCATCCCCACCGTCTTCCCGCACGCAGCCTTGCGCGAGGCGGAACTGGCGGCGGTGCCGGCGCTGATGCAGCGGGAGGATCTGCGCGACATCCCGCTGGTGACCATCGACGGCGCCGACGCCCGCGATTTCGACGATGCCGTGTGGGCGGAGGCCGACAGCGATCCGGAGAATCCGGACGGCTGGCACCTGATCGTCGCCATCGCCGACGTGTCCTATTACGTGCGCCCCGGATCGGCGCTGGACCGCACCGCCTACGAGCGCGGCAACTCCGTCTATTTCCCCGACCGCGTCGTGCCGATGCTGCCGGAAGCGCTGTCGAATGGCCTGTGCTCGCTGCGACCGGGGGAGGATCGCGCCTGTCTGGCCTTCCACCTGTGGATCGACCGCAACGGTGTGCTGATCCGGCATCGCCTGGTGCGCGGCCTGATGCGGTCGGCGGCGCGGTTGACCTATGAGCAGGTGCAGGACTGCCACGACGGCCGGCCGGACGAGGTGACAGGGCCGCTCGCCGACGGCGTGATCGCCCCGCTGTTCGGCGCCTATGCCCGGCTCGCCGCCGCCCGTGCCAAGCGCAGCACACTGGAACTGGACCTGCCCGAGCGCCGCGTCCACATCGACGAACGCGGCCGGGTCGCCGAGATCGCCAGACGCGAGCGCCACGACAGCCACCGGCTGATCGAGGAGTTCATGATCGCCGCCAACGTCGCGGCAGCGGAGGTGCTGGAGCGGCGCACCATGCCCGGTCTCTTTCGCATCCACGACCGCCCCTCGATGGAGAAGATGGAGGCGTTACGCGGTTTCCTGGCCGGGATCGGCCACCCGCTGACCAAGAGCGCCGACCTGACGCCCGACCACTTCACCCGTATCCTGCGCAAGGTGGAAGGGACATCGCACGCAACGCTGGTCAGCGAGGTGGTCCTGCGCGCCCAGGCCCAGGCGGCCTACAGCCCGGACAACATCGGCCATTTCGGGCTGGCGCTGCACCGCTACGCCCATTTCACCTCGCCGATCCGCCGCTATGCCGACCTGATCGTCCACCGTGCGCTGATCCGCACGCTGGGGCTGGGTGTTGGTGGGCTGGACGACGAGACGCTGGGCCGGCTGGCCGAGATCGGGGACCATCTGTCCGGCACCGAACGCCGCGCCGCCACCGCCGAGCGCGACGCGGTGGACCGCTATACCGCCGCCTTCCTGGCCGACCGCATCGGGGACCGCTTCAGCGGCCGCATCTCCGGCGTCAGCCGCTTCGGGCTGTTCGTGCGGCTGGACGAGAGCGGCGCCGACGGGCTGGTTCCGGCCAGCAGCCTGCCCGACGACCGGTACGACCATGACGAGGCCGCGCACGCCCTGGTCGGGCAGCGTACGGGGCGCACGTACCGCCTCGGCAGCCAGGTCAAGGTGGTGCTGGTGGAGGCCGATCCGGTCAGTGGCAGCACACTTTTCCGGCTGGCGAACTAAGGCCTGACGGGAGGGCGACCCCAGACCCGTTGCAGAATGGCAACGCTTGAGCCGGGAGGCTGGCCGGGAGGCGACTCGTGGGCAGACCACGGTTTCAGGGTACCGCCGCCATACAAGCGTGGCCTTGGCGACACAGGGTTGGACATTCCGCAACATTGTGGTGCGGCCCGCAATTTTGTCCCGCCCGCCCTCCTGAACGAAGGTGTATCTATCACCCATCCGGGATCGGGAACATCCTCCTCCGGTCCGGCTGCAGGAAAGGGAGGCCGCGGTTCGCCCCATGGCCCAGTTCGATCACAGCGTGTGCGATCACGGCGTGTGCGATCAGAATGCACCGTCCCACGTGCCGTCTTTTCGGATCTCCGCCCTATCGGGCGCCCTGATTTCAAGTGTGGCGCGCCGCTTCAGCCGCCCGCTCCGTCATCTGGCCTTCCAGTTTTCCACCGCAGCCCTTCTTGCCACCACCGCTCTCGCCGGGACTCCGCAGGCCGCGAACACCGCGCCGCAGCCGGTGACCGAACAGGTTTTCTCCGTCGGCTTCGCCAAGATCGCCGAGGTCTATCTGGAGCCGGTGTCCTTCAACCGCCTGGGAATGGACGGGTTGAAGGGGCTGACCGCGCTCGATCCGTCGGTGACGGTGGAGCATGCCGGCAGCACCGTACGCCTGTACGTGTCGGGCGCCATGGCGGCGGAGTACGGTACCGCTGCCGATGGCGACGCCGCCGGCTGGGCGGTTCTGACCACCCGCATCATCGACCGCGCCCGTGTCTACTCCCCGACTCTGGCGAAAGCGACGCCGGAGCGGCTGTATCAGGTGGTGTTCGACGGCGTCACCGCCGATCTCGACGGCTATTCCCGCTACACCGGTGTCCAGCGCGCCAGCAACGAACGCGCCCAACGCGAAGGGTATGGCGGCGTCGGCCTCTCGCTGGACACCACATCCAACGGTCGCGTCATCGTGCATGACGTGATGCCGCACAGCCCGGCCGAGCGCGTCGGCATCGTCGACGGCGACCAGCTTCTCGCCATCGATGGTGACCTGACGACACGGATGAGCGCGGCGGACATGCGCGAGCGGCTGCGCGGTCCCACCGGCACACTGGTCACGCTGACCGTCGCCCGCGACAATGGCGCCCCCCGCCGGCTGCCGCTGCGCCGCGAGCGGGTGGTACCGAACACCGTCACCTATTCGCTGTCCGGCGATGTCGGCATCGTCAAGCTCGACCGCTTCAACGCCACCACGGCCTCCAGCCTGCGGTCGGCAGTGACCTCCATCCGTCAGACGGCGGGGCCGACGCTGCAAGGCATGGTTCTCGACCTGCGCGGCAATCCGGGCGGTCTGCTGGACCAGGCGGTCGCGGTCGCCGACCTGTTCATCCGCCGCGGCCGGATCATCTCCACCGAAGGACGCAACCCCGAAAGCCGTCAGCGCTTCGACGCCAATCCCGACGACCTGCTCGACGGGTTGCCGCTGGTGGTGCTGGTCGACGGCCGCTCCGCCTCGTCGGCGGAGGTGGTGGCGGCGGCTCTGCAGGACTCGGGCCGCGCGGTGGTGGTCGGCGCCTCCAGCTATGGCAAGGGCAGCGTCCAGACGGTCAACCGCCTTCCCAACGACGGCGAGCTGTTCCTGACCTGGAGCCGCATCTACACCCCGGCCGGCTATACCCTGCACCGCCAGGGCGTCCAGCCCACCGTCTGCACCAGCCGGGCCGGCCAGACCGATCCGGAGGCCCTGCTGTCCGACCTGCGCGAGGGGCGGCTGCGCCCGGCGCAGGTGGCGAGCTGGCGGTCCAAGGCGGCCGACGACGAGCATGCGCTGAGCGCCCTGCGCGAAGCCTGCCCGTGGAAGGAGCACGAGCCGGAATTGGACCTGAAGGTCGCCATGCGCCTGCTGGCCGAGCCGGGGCTGTACCAGCGCGCCGTCGCCACCGCCGTGGTCAACACGGTGGCGGAGCGCTAACCGCCATTTCGGGGGGCGTCGCTGTGGCAATCGCCGTCGGACGCCAGATTCACCGCCCATAGGGCTTGACATTGCGGCGTCAGACGGTATTTTCCGCCGCTACGACGCCGCCCCCGCCGGGCCGGCGGGGCACGGATTTTTTGTCGGGATCGAGATCATGGCCAAGCAGAACACCGTCCTCATCAAGCTGGTGAGCACGGCTGACACCGGTTTCTTCTACGTGAAGAAGAAGAACCCGAAGAAGACCACCGAGAAGCTGTCGTTCCGCAAGTACGACCCGGTGGCGCGCAAGCACGTCGAGTTCAAGGAAGCCAAGATCAAGTAAGTCTTGTCCGACACTGAGCTGTGCTTCAAGTGAACAAGGCCGCCTTCCAGGCGGCCTTTTCGCTTTTGGCTCCATGCATCGCCGGTGCCTTTTATCGGCCGTTGCAGATGCGGCGTCCGGTCGCAGCCGCTATTTGCGGTGACCGTTCCACCACGGATGCATGCATTCCAAAAGGGGCGTTCAGGGTGGACACTCTCCGAAGAGATCCGGATTTCGGAGGGACCGCCCGTGCCCGACACACATCCCATCCTGAGCGCAGGTCCGACCGCCGCGCAATCCCTCACCGAACGCCGGCAGTCCCTCGCCACCCGATTCCAGAAGGCGCGTGCCCGCACAGCCGAACTGGTCGCCACCCTGTCGCCGGAAGACCAGATGGTGCAGACCGTTCCGGACGGCGCACCGGCGAAATGGCATCTTGCCCACACCAGCTGGCTGTTCGAGGTCGCGGTGCTGCTTCCCTTCAGCCCCGGCTATCGGCCGGCAGACCCGGCCTTCCTCGACCTGTTCGCCGCCAACAGCAATGACGGCGTCACGCCCACCCGCGTTCTGTCGCGCCCGACGGCGGCCGAGATCATGCGCCATCGCGACCAGATCAACGCCACGGTGCTGCACCTGATCGACGGCATCGACGACGGGCTTTGGGACTCTGCCGAATCGGCGCTGATGATGGCCATCGCCCACGAGCGTCGCCATCAGGAGCGCATGCTGCTGCATATCAAGCATGCCCTGTGGAGCAACCCGCTGCGTCCGGCCTACGAGCAGGCGCCCGAACACCCGCATCTGGGTGCCCCACCCAACGGATGGCTGGAGCAGCCAGGCGGCCTCGTCGAGGTCGGCCGACCGATGCCCTTGCCCGGATTCGACCATGAGAGCCCGCGCCACCGCGTCTGGCTGGAGCCCTACCGGCTGGCCGCCCGCCCGGTGACCTGCGGCGACTATCTCGCCTTCATCGAGGCCGGCGGTTACGGCGACCGCTCCCTCTGGCTGTCCGATGGTTGGGGGGTCGCAAAGGCCGAAGGCTGGAGCGCCCCGCTCTACTGGCAGCGCGGCGACTCCGAGTCGGGCAGCCGCTGGCAAGTTTTTACCCTCTATGGCATGCAGCCGCTCGATCCCGACGAGCCGGTCTGCCATGTCAGCTGGTACGAGGCCGACGCCTATGCCCGCTGGGCCGGCAAGCGCCTGCCGCGGGAGGCGGAATGGGAAGCGGTCGCCGCCGGCTGCGACAGCATGGGCAACCTGTTGGGCACCGGCCACCGCCATCCCCGCGCCGGCACATGCCATGGCACCGGCCCCTGGCAGATGTGCGGCGACGTGTGGGAATGGACCGCCGACGCCTTCACGACATATCCCGGCTACCGCCGCCCCCACGCCGGGGACAAGACGGCTCTGGACGAGGCGGTCAATGGCCGGCTCGCCAGCAACCGCATGGTGCTGCGCGGCGGCAGTTGCCTCACACCCTTCGACCATGCCGGCCCGTGGACGCGCCATTACCTGCGTCCAGAGACCCGGCTGTCGATGAGCGGGTTCAGGCTGGCGGAGGATGTGCCGGCGCCAGCGGCGCGTCGCCGCCGGCGATCAACGCCCGCGCCTGCCCCTGAGTGACGACTCCGCGTGCTGTCAGGCGGGAGAGTAGCGCGACGGCAAGCTCGGCCTGGGCCCGCGCCTCGCCCTGGGGACCGTTGCGTGGGTGGCGGGGCAAGGCGAAGGCCTCCGCCAAACGGTCGGGCGATGCACCGGCCAGGGCCGGGTCCAGCGCTGCCGCCAGCGCGCCGAGGTCGAGCGTCGGCGGCAGCGCCGGTTCGGCGATGCCGGCCAGGGCTGCCGACCGTGCCAGCGCCGCAATTGCCGAGTCGATGCCGATGCCGACGGCGATGCAGTTGTGCAGCGCCTCCTGGATCGCCGGCCACACCGCGGCAAAGGGGCGTTCCCCCGCCACCATGGCGGTGCCGATGCCATGACGGGCCGCCGCCTCGGCCGGTACCGGTTCGATGGGGTCGATCAGCAGGGCGAGCGACACGGTCGGAAAGATGCGCGACCCGACCAGCCGGACGGTGCCGACCGCGATCACCGGACCGCCGTCAGCCTCCACCCCCGCCGTCGCCACCCAAAGCGCAACGAACGGCAGGGCGGCCAACGGTTCCTCGTCGCCAAGCGGGGTGGCGGGCTGGGCCGGGCGCAGGCTGAGCGTGCGCTTGCCGCTGAGGCCGGCGGCGTGGGCCATGCCGCGGGCGGGGAAAGACAGCAGAACACCGGCGCTGAGCCCCAGATCGGCCACCCGCGCCGACAGTTCGCCGTCTTCCGTCCGGCGCAGCACGGCGGTGACGGGAGCACCACCGCCGCACGCCCGCTCCATGGCACGGGCCAGATCGTCACGAAGCAGCGACTTGCCGATGTCGGCACCCTCCTCCACACCCAGCAGGCGGGCCGCGGCAGGGTTCAACTGCTCCACCCGCCCCTGCTCGTCGAGAATCAGCAAGGGATCGTCGGACAGGGCCAGAGCCGCCCGCAAGGCCCGGTCGATGCGCCCGCTGCCCAGCGGCCCCTCACCCAACCCGCGCTCGCCGCCGCGGGCCAGATTGACCGCCTCGGCCAAGCGCGCCAGTTCGCCGGACATCGGTTCGAGATCGACCCTGTTGCGGGCGCCCGACAGCCTGTCGGACAGGCGGTCGAGGTCGCGGAAATGGCGCGACAGTCGCGAGAAGACGAACCACACCGACAAAAGTCCGAGCCCGCAGATCGCCAGTCCGCGGGTGAAGGCGGTTCGGTCGTCCGCCGCCAACTGTGTGATCTCCACGCCCAGAAACACCAGCGCGGCCGCCGTCACGGCCAGCCCCAGCATCACCACGCGCCAAACTCCGCCCCTCATCGGGCCGTCTCCCCATCATTGCCCCCGGAGTCTAGCGGGCAGAGGGGAAACGGAGAAGCCGCACGCGTGTTCAGTGCATCGGGACGATGGTCCAGGTGCCCTCCACCTCGACCATCAGGCCGGCCAGCGCACCGCGCACCTCGCCCGACAGGCCGACCAGCAGAAGCGCCACCGCCGCGACAGCCAGCGCATTGTCCAGGAGCGACCGGGTCGGCCAGCGTCCGTTGGAACGGTCACGGGCAGGAGACGGAAAGAACGGCATTGGCAGCTCCGGTCTGGAGGGAGTGGGACTTGGTCCAGCCTACCGACGGCGATTACGAACAAGCCCTTAACCCGGTGCCGGAGAGTACCGCTTGACTCACCTTTGACTCGGCACAGCGGCGTTTCACGAAGGTTTTTAAAGTCGAGACAGCGCTTCACGCCCCCTGCGGACGCCTCTACCCTTTGCCGCCGCATCCGCGAATTTGGGTTACCGCCTTTGCGTAAAATACATAACAACTTGCGCCGCGATTTTTGCTGTCCTTCACCTGCATTTCTTGGTTTGCCTGCTTGTCGGATGATGCTAAGAGTGATGCATCCAATGAAAACACTCCTTTCCGCATAGGCAATTGCTTGGGAGGCCGGCAATGACTTTGGTCTATCGTCCCCTGCCCTATGGCGGGCACGAAGACCGGCGGACGGGTCGTCACCTGCTTCTGGTGGTCGCCCTGATCCTTGCCATCCCGACCGCGTTGGGTGCCGGCTGCACCGTCGATGCTCTGCGCAGCTATGCGGTGGAAGCCCGGCTGTCGCAGGCGGTCGATGCCGCCGCGCTGGCCGGCGGGCGCGTGATGTTCGACTCGCAGCGCGACGGACACATCCGCAGCTTCTTCGACAAGGCCTTCCCCAACGGCTTCCTCGGATCGAACCTGTCGCCCCTGACGATTGCCGAGGATGCCGCCGCCGGCACCCTGACGGTCAGCGCCCACGCCACTGTCAACGCCATCTTCCTGCGTCTGTTCGGCAAGAAAGAGGTGACGGTGGAAGCGCAGTCCATCGTCCGCCGCGGCCAGCACGTCCGCAGCAAGCTGCAATAACTCCCCCATTTTCTGAACGGGCCTCATCGCCGATTCGCGACGCTCGCATTCGCGGAATGCAGCCCGGTGATTTCGCAACTGCGGTAGAAGGGACGCACAGCGCCCCTTCCATCGGAGTCCGCGATGCTCGGAACCCTGACGCTCCTGCTGCTCTGCCAACTTGCCGGCGAACTGGCTGCCCGCCTGCTGCACCTGCCGGTTCCCGGCCCAGTGCTGGGCATGCTGCTGCTGTTCGCCGGATTGCTGCTGCGCGGCGGCGTGCCGGACACGGTGCAGGACACCGCAGGCGGACTCCTGCGCCACCTGTCGCTGCTGTTCGTGCCGGCCGGCGTCGGGGTGATGGTCCATGTCACCCGCCTGGAGACCGAGGCTCTGCCTATCGTCGCCGCCCTGTTCGGCAGCACTCTGTTCGGCATCGCGGTGACGGCGAAGCTGATGGCCTTCCTGTTGAGCCGCACCGATCCGCGGCTGGAGGAGGAACCGGCGGCAGGAGAGCCGGCCAAGGGAGATCGGGCATGAGCGCCGATCTTCACCAGATCTGGGTCTACCTGTCCGCCAGCCCGCTGGCCGGGCTGACGCTGACGCTGGTCGCCTACCAGATCGGCCTGTGGGTCTTTGAAAAGCTCGGACGACGCCCGGTGCTGAACCCGGTGCTGATCGCCGTCGTCCTGATCGCCGGAACGCTCAGCCTGTCTGGCATCGATTACCGCACCTATTTCGACGGCGCGCAGTTCGTCCATTTCCTGCTCGGCCCAGCCACGGTGGCACTCGCCATCCCGCTCTACAACCAGTTCCAAGAAGTTCGCCGCTCGGCCGTGGCGCTGGTGGTGGCGCTGCTGGTGGGATCTGCCGCCTCGGCGCTGAGCGCCGTGGCGCTGGTCTGGGCGTTCGGCGGCAGCAAGGCGACCATCCTGTCGATGGCGCCGAAATCCGTCACCTCCCCCATCGCCATGGGCGTGTCGGAGCAGATCGGCGGCCTGCCGTCGCTGACCGCGGTGTTCGTCATCATCACCGGCATCGTCGCCGCCAGCCTCGGCACCTGGGTGCTGAACCTCGTGCGGGTGAAGGACTGGCGCGCCCGCGGCTTCGGCATGGGCGTGGCGGCGCATGGCATCGGAACCGCCCGCGCCTTGCAGGTCAACGAGGTGGCGGGCGCCTTCGCCGGGTTGGGCATGGGGTTGAACGGGCTGGCGACGGCGTTGCTGCTGCCGACGCTGTACCACCTGATCTGGGGCTGACGCGTGAGGATGGAGAGGATGGAAGGGGTGGCGATGGTTGGTGCATCCCGCAGTCCGTTTTTCGCCGATCCGGGCTTGACAGCCATGCCGCACCTGCGCACAGTGCGGCCCATGAACACCATCGACCTGCAGAACGCCCTTCTTCGACTTCTCGGCCCGGCGCTTTAAGCGTCCGGGTTTGTCGCGTTCGCACACCATTTCCATCGGTCGAAGTGTCTGTTCCATGAGCGATGTTTTCAAAGGCGCCGGTATCGGCGTCGCCCGGCCGGGGCCGGGACTGCGACTTACCGACGGTCGCTGAGCCACTTCCGGCGGCTCCGCGGCCGTACCCCTCGCCGGTCCCTCCGCCTTTCAAAATCCAATCCGCCGCCCCGCCCGCACAGACTGCCGGGCCCGGGGCCGCCACTGGAGCCGAACGACGCCATGAGCACCGCGACCCAAACCAACATCCCGAGCCTGCCGAAGTCCCCGTCCAAGTACGCCCCCTTCCCCCAGGTAAAGCTGACCGACCGCCAGTGGCCGTCGCGCACCCTGGACAAGGCGCCGATGTGGTGCTCGGTCGACCTGCGCGACGGCAACCAGGCGCTGATCGAGCCGATGGGGCCGGACCGCAAGCGCGCCATGTTCGACCTGCTGCTGCGCATGGGCTTCAAGGAGATCGAGGTCGGCTTCCCCGCCGCGTCGCAGACCGATTTCGACTTCTGCCGCGAGATTATCGACGGCAACAAGATCCCCGACGGCGTCACCATCCAAGTGCTGACCCAGGCGCGCGAGGAGCTGATCCGCCGCACCTTCGAAGGCATCAAGGGGGCCAAGCGCGCCATTGTGCATCTGTACAACTCCACCTCGGAGTTGCAGCGCCGCGTCGTGTTCGGGTTGGACCGCCAGGGCATCGTCGACATCGCCGTCCAGGGTGCCAAGCTGATCAAGCAGCTGGCCGACGAGACCCCGGAAACCGAGATCGTCCTGCAATACTCGCCGGAGAGCTTCACCGGCACCGAACTGGATTTCGCCGTCGAGATCTGCGAGGCGGTGATGGAGGTCTGGCAGCCGACGCCCGAGCGCAGGATCATCCTGAACCTGCCCTCGACGGTCGAAATGTCGATGCCGAACGTCCATGCCGACCAGATCGAGTGGTTCTGCAAGACGATGAAGAACCGCGAGTCGGCGATCATCTCGCTGCATCCGCACAATGACCGCGGCACCGGCGTCGCCGCGGCCGAGCTGGGGCTGCTGGCCGGAGCCGACCGCGTCGAAGGCACCCTGTTCGGCAACGGCGAGCGCACCGGCAACGTCGACGTCGTCACGCTGGCGCTGAACATGTTCACCCAGGGCGTCGATCCGGAACTGAACATCGACGACATCAACGAGATCGTCCGCGTTTCCGAATACTGCACGCAGCTGCCGGTCCACCCGCGCCACCCCTATGCCGGCGAACTGGTGTTCACCGCCTTCTCAGGCTCGCACCAGGACGCGATCAACAAGGGGCTGAAGGCGCTGACCAAGTCCAACACCGGCAAGTGGGAGGTCCCGTACCTGCCCATCGACCCGCAGGACCTGGGCCGCAGCTATGAGGCGGTGATCCGCATCAACAGCCAGTCCGGCAAGGGCGGCATCGCCTATGTGCTGGAAAAGGATTACGGCCTGCAGATCCCGCGCCGCCTGCAGATCGAGTTCTCCAAGGTCGTGCAGCGCGTCGCCGACGAGACCGGCAAGGAACTGTCGCCCGCCGACATCCATACCGCCTTCAAGACCGAGTATCTGGACGCCGACAGGCCGCTGGAACTGGTGGAGCATTCGACCGAGCCGCGCGGTCCGAACTCCGGCGCCCGCGCCATGAGCGTGGTGATGCGCCGCAACGGCGAGATCATCACCACCAAGGGCAAGGGCAACGGTCCGATCGACGCCTTCCTGGACGCCCTGCGCCAGGGTTGCGGCACCGACCTGCACGTCGTCGACTACCGCGAGCACGCCATCGGCTCCGGCGAGGACGCCCAGGCCTGCGCCTATGTCGAGGTGAAGACCGGCGACAAGACCCTGTTCGGCGTGGGCATCGACGCCGACATCGTGACCGCCTCGCTGCGGGCGCTGGTCAGCGCCGCCAACCGCGCGACGCGCTAAGGGTTCATCGGTTGCGGCCCTCTTCCTCCGGTTCTCGCGAGCAGGAGGAAGAGGGCCATTAACTTGCCCCCACCGTCCCGTCCGCCTATAAGTCCCCACGAAACGCTAGAGCAACAGCGGACAGCGCTATGATCGTGGTCACCGGCGGGGCCGGCTTCATCGGGTCCAACCTTGTCGCGGCTCTGGCTGCGCGCGGCATCACCGACGTGGCGGTCGTCGACCGCTTCCGCGAGGGCGAGAAGTGGCAGAACCTCGCCAAGCGCGAGGTCGCGGCCCTGGTGCCGCCCGAGCAGACGCTGGCCTTCCTCGACCAGCACGCCGCCGAAATCGACACCGTCTTCCATCTCGGCGCCATCTCCGCCACCACCGAGCGGGACGTCGACAAGATCGTCGCCAACAACGTCGCGTTGACGCTGGAGCTGTGGCGCTGGTGTTCCTGGCGCGGCTGCCGGCTGCTCTACGCCTCCTCCGCCGCGACCTATGGCGACGGCTCCGCCGGTTTCGACGATGACGGCTCCTGCGACGGGCTGGCGCGGCTGCGGCCGCTGAACGCCTATGGCTGGTCCAAGCATCTGGTCGACCGCCGCATCGCCCGCGCCGTTGCCGGCGGCGACCTCGTGCCGCCGCAATGGGCCGGGCTGAAATTCTTCAACGTCTACGGCCCGAACGAAGCCCATAAGGGCGATATGATGAGCGTGATCGCCAAGCTGCATCCGCAGCTGACGGCCGGCCAGCCGGCGCGCCTGTTCAAGTCGCACAAGGACGGCTTCGAGGATGGCGGCCAGTTGCGCGACTTCATCCACGTCGACGACTGCGTCGCGGTGATGCTGTGGCTGTACGACCATCCCGACGTCAGCGGCCTGTTCAACGTCGGCACCGGCAAGGCCCGCAGCTTCAAGGATCTGGCGCTGGCGACTTTCGCCGCGCTGGGGCTGCCCCCCCGGATTGAGTACTTCGAGATGCCCGAGCATCTGCGCGGCAAATACCAATATTTCACGCAGGCGACGACGGATCGCCTGCGCGCCGCCGGGTTCGACCAGCCCTTCACCGAGCTGGAAGAGGGTGTCCGGCGCTATGTGCAGGATTTCCTGTCGCAGCCCGACCCGTATCGCTGACCGGAGTTCCTATGCTCGCCACCCTGCCTGTCGTGGCCTTCCCGACCATCGACCCGGTCGCTTTTTCCGTCGGCCCGGTCGTCGTCCGCTGGTATGCGCTGGCCTATCTGGCCGGCTTCGTGCTGGGCTGGCGTTATTGCCTGGGGCTGGCGCGGCTCGATCCCGACCGCCGGCCGAACCCCGAGGAGTTCGACGACTTCCTGACCTGGGCGGTGATCGGCACCATCCTGGGCGGGCGGCTCGGCTATGTGCTGTTCTACAACCTGCCCTATTATCTGGAAAACCCACTGGACGCGGTTCAGGTCTGGCATGGCGGCATGTCCTTCCACGGCGGCATGGTCGGCGTTCTGACTGCGATTGCGCTGTTCTGCTGGCGGCGCGGCATCTCGCCCTTCGTCTTCGGCGACATCATCGCCGCCTGTGCGCCCATTGGGCTGTTCTTCGGCCGCATCGCCAACTTCATCAATGGCGAGCTTTATGGCCGGCCGGCGCCCGATTTCGCCTATGCCATGGTGTTCCCGCGCGATCCTTTGCAGGTGCCGCGCCACCCGAGCCAGCTTTACGAGGCGGCGCTGGAGGGCGTGGTCCTGTTCATCCTCCTGGCGATTGCCATCCGCAGCCCGGCGTTGCGCAACCGGCCGGGCACGATCGGTGGGCTGTTCCTGATCGGCTACGGCCTGTCGCGCATCACGGTCGAGTTCTTCCGCGAGCCCGACCCGCAGCTGGGCTTCCTGTTCGCCGGCGCCACGATGGGGCAGCTGCTGTCGCTGCCGATGGTAGCCATCGGCCTTTGGCTGGTCCTGCGCGGCCGGCGTCATGCCATCCCGGCCTGACGCCATGTCGGACGAAAGCGCCGGTCCGGAAACGTTGGCCCGCCTTCTGGCCCGCCGCATCGTGATGGACGGACCGATCAGCGTCGGCGCCTTCATGGCGGAGGCGCTGGGCCATCCGCGCTTCGGCTATTACATGCGCCGCGATCCGTTCGGCAGCGGCGGCGATTTCACCACCGCGCCGGAAATCAGCCAGATGTTCGGCGAATTGGTCGGGCTCTGGTGCGTCGACAGCTGGGCAAGGCTGGGCGGTCCCGGCCCCTTCCATCTGGTGGAGCTGGGTCCCGGCCGCGGCACGCTGATGGCCGACGTGCTGCGGGCGGCGGCGGTGCTGCCGCTGTTCCGCGACAACGTCACCGTCCATCTGGTGGAAACAAGCCCATCCCTGCGGGAGCGCCAGCGCCAGACGCTGCACCCCATCCTGGGCGACGCGGTCCATTGGCATGACCGGCTGGACGATGTGCCGGACGGCCCGACCGTCCTGATCGCCAACGAGTTCTTCGACGCCCTGCCGATCCGTCAGGTGCAGAAGACAAACTATGGCTGGTTCGAGCGGCTGGTCGATGTCGAGCCCGCCAGCACCGAGGACGATCCGCGCTTCCGCTTCGTGCTGGAGGCCTTCGGCAGTTCCGGGAACCGGCTGGTACCGGATGCTTTGCGCGAGGCGCCCGACGGCAGCGTCGTCGAAGTTTCTCCCGCCTCGCAGGCGGTGGCGCGGCTGATCGGCACCCGGTTGGCCGCAGCCCCCGGTGCGGCGCTGGCCATCGACTATGGTTACGCCCACGGGCCGGCGGTCGGCGACACGCTGCAGGCGATGCGGCGCCATGCCTATGCCCCGGTGCTGGAAGCGCCGGGCGAGGCCGACCTGACGGCCCATGTCGATTTCGCCGCAATCGCCGCCGCGGCGCGGGAGGGCGGCGCCCAATCCTTCGGCGTGGTCGAACAGGGGGAATGGCTGACCCGGCTGGGCATCCGCCAACGCGCATCCGCCCTGGCGGCGAAGGCCCGCCCGGCCCAGGCGCAGGACATCCGCGGCGCGCTGGACCGCTTGATCGATCCCGCGCAAATGGGCAGGCTGTTCAAACTGGTCGCGTTCGCCACGCCCGGAGCCTTCGCCGATTCTCCCCCGGCCGGCTTCTGACCGGCGGACGCGGAAACCGGGTCAGAGACACCGCACCATAACCGCCAGAAACACAATCCGGGCGGACCGTGCATCGCGTCCCCTGCCCTGTCGGGCATAATTGCCGGGCACGGGGGGCCACAGAACAGGGAAGGACGGCGTTCGTGATCACACTCGGCGCGCTGAACGACATCACCCACATCCGACACGCCTTTTTCACCCGCACCGGCGGGGTGTCCACAGGGCTCTACGCCTCGCTGAACTGTGGGCTGGGGTCCAACGACTCCGCCGCGGCCGTGCATGAGAACCGCGCCCGTGCCGCCGCGCGCATGGAAGTGACGCCCGCCAACCTCATCACCTGCTATCAGGTCCACAGCCCGACCTGCGTCGTGGTGGAAGAGCCCTGGACGCCGGAAACCGCGCCGAAGGCAGATGCCATGGCGACCCGGCAGTCGGGAATCGCGCTGGGCATCCTGACCGCCGACTGCGCGCCCGTCCTGTTCGCCGACAGCAAGGCGCGGGTGATCGGCGCCGCCCATGCCGGCTGGAAGGGCGCCAAGGGCGGCGTCATCGAGGCGACCGTCGCCCGCATGGTCGAGCTGGGCGCCAAGCCGAACCGGATCGTCGCCTGCATCGGTCCCTGCATCGCCCAGCGCTCCTACGAGGTGGGGCCGGAATTCCCGACCCCGTTCGAGGAGGAGGATACCCGCAACCGCGATTACTTCGCCCCAGCGCGCAAGCCCGGCCATTTCCTGTTCGATCTGGCGGCCTACGTCACCCGCCGGTTGGGCGACTCTGGCGTCACGGTGATCCAGCGCTGCCCCAACGATACGGTGGCCGAGGAAGACCGCTTCTTCAGCTACCGCCGCTCCTGCCTTCGGGGAGAGGCGGATTACGGCCGCGGCCTTTCGGCCATCGTCCTGCAGAACTGAAACGGCGCGAACGGGTGGGCGGAACGGCCATGGTCATGCCGCCCGCGCAGGGCGGCATTCCCCAATGGGGGAAGACCCGACCGTCATGGAACGTTTACATGGGGCCGACCCTTTGTTATGGTCCGCCCCGTTTTCAAGGGGCGCCGGCGCGCAAGCGGCGAACGTGCCTTGAGCCGTTTCCCTGCAAAGAGAGCCGACCCCGATGAAGGTGCTTGCCGGCAACAGCAACCGTCCGCTGGCCGAGGCGATCTCCACCTGTCTCGGCGTGCCGCTGACCAAAGCCAGCGTCCGCCGTTTCTCCGACATGGAGGTTTTCGTCGAGATCCTGGAGAACGTGCGCGGCGAGGACGTGTTCGTCGTCCAGTCGACCTCGTTCCCGGCCAACGACAACCTGATGGAACTGCTGGTGACGATCGATGCGCTTCGGCGCGGGTCGGCCCGGCGCATCACGGCGGTCATCCCCTACTACGGCTACGCCCGCCAGGATCGCAAGACCGGCCCGCGCACGCCGATCTCGGCCAAGCTGGTCGCCAACCTGATCACACAGGCCGGCGCAAACCGCGTGCTGACGATGGACCTGCACGCTGGGCAGATCCAGGGCTTCTTCGACATCCCCACCGACAACCTGATGGCCGCCCCGGTCTTCGAGAAGGACATCCGCCAGTCCTTCGAGAACATCGGCGAGGTCACCATTGTGTCGCCGGACGTCGGTGGCGTGGTGCGCGCCCGCGCGCTGGCCAAGCGCCTGGACGCCGATCTGGCGATCATCGACAAGCGGCGTGAGCGCGCCGGCGTGTCGGAGGTGATGAACATCATCGGCGATGCCGACGGCCGCCGCTGCATCCTGATCGACGACATCGTCGACTCGGGCGGCACGCTGTGCAACGCCGCCGTCGCCCTGATGGAAGCCGGTGCCAAGTCGGTCCACGCCTTCTGCACCCACGGCGTCCTGTCCGGCGGTGCGGTCGCCCGCGTCGCCGTGTCGCCGCTGGAGCAGCTGGTCACCACCGACAGCATCCAGGCGACCGAGGCGGTGCGCGTGTCGCGCAACATCCGTCAGCTGACCATCGCCCCTCTGCTCGCCGAGGCCATCATGCGCATCAGCGAGGAGCGGTCGGTGTCGAGCCTGTTCTCGTAAGAGCGGCAGCGTTACAGGAAAGGCCCTTTCCCACCGGGATAGGGCCTTTTTTTGTTGCGCGCGTTTTGCTCCATCACCCCGCTCCCTGCCCGTCACCCAGCCCATGGAAGTCGTTCGCCGTCACTTGTCCGCCGGTGGCGGCGGCAATTCGGGCCATCACGGCGGGACGGGGAACGCGGCGGCCATGGCGGTAACGGTTGACCGTTGCCTGGCTCGTCCCGATCAGGGCGGCAAAGGCCTCTTCCTTGGTTGCGGTCCGGTTGAGCCAATCGTCAAGCGTCATACCGCAATGGTTTAGACCAGGCAGGCTTCTGCGCGCAACTGGATTTATTCCGTTGCGATGGACTTTCCGAAGCCGTTTTGGTATGAACGGCGCATGACCACAATGCGCGAACTGCGGCAGGCCGCCGGGCTGAGCCAGGAAAAGCTGGCCGAGATGGCCGGCACCTCCCAGCCACAGATCAACAAGCTGGAAACCGGCCAGCGCAAGTTGACCGTCGACTGGGCGGTCAAGCTGGCCGGGCCGTTGGGCGTCGAGCCGGCGGTTCTGCTCGGTCTCGACGGGCCGGCCGCCGCGACGGCCCAGACGGCTTCCATGCGCCCAGCCCGCCCGTCGCTTCCGCCGCTCCTCCGCACAGCACCGCTTCCGCAGGCGCAGGCTGCGGCCTCGATGCCGGTGCGGGCGGCAGCGCGCGGCGGCGTGGATCAGGAAATGTTTCTGGAAGACGGTCCCATCGACTGGATCGCACGGCCCGATTACCTGAAGAACGCGCGTGATCCCTACGCCATGTATGTGGTCGGCGACTCGATGATGCCGCGTTTCCGCCCGGCCCAACTTCTACATGTCAACCCGCACAAGCCGCCGGCGGCAGGGTCCGGGGTGGTGGTGGTCAAATGCAACAAGGCGGTGCTGGTGAAGGAGTTCGTACGGCGAGGCCCCGACATGGTGATCCTGCGCGAATACCGGCCGGCCGACCGTGAGTTTCCCGTTCCGCTGGAAGAGATCGACACCCTGCACACCGTGGTCGGCTTGCAGGAGCCCTGAGCGACATACCGCAATGGTATCGGCTTTTTCTGGATAAAATAATCCAGTTTGGACTATTTTTTCGTTCGGCGAAGCGACGGATATCTCCGGCGCCCCACAGTCGATCGAGGAGACAAGGCCATGCCCCAGCTCTATCCGCGCTTCCATCCCGGCCCGTCGGGCGGGCGGCTCGACAGCTTCAGCGAGCGCGGCGCCCACGAACTGGCCCGCCGCATCCGCACCGCCTGGGCCAACATCGGCTGGGACGTGGAGGTGCGGGTGGAGCGCATCGCCAGTGAAGAGTTGGGCGACGGCCGCAGCACCGCCCACTTCACCGTTCGCAGCGACCTGATCAACGGCCTGCCCCAGCGCCGCCTGCCCCAGCGCCGACCGGACGAGGCGGCACGGGCGCTGCCGCGTGCCGCCTGATGCGGCTCACTTCAGCCGCTCGTCCAACTCGACCTGATAACCGACGGCAAGGCGGTTGGTCTCGTTCGCCATGCCCACCACCGCAATCAGTTCGCCGAACTGCGCGTCGGTCATGCCGAGACGCCGCGCCGCCGCTTCGTGCGAGCGGATGCAGTACTGGCAGTTGTTGGTGACGCTGACCGCGACGAAGATCATTTCCTTGACCAGCGGGTCGAGCGCACCGGGCGCCATCACCTCCTTCAGGCTTTCCCAGGTCCGTGCCAGGGTCGGCGGATGGTGGGCGACCGCCTTCCAGAAATTGTTCACGTCAGGGACGTTGCGCGCCGCCTTGATGTCGTCGTAGACGGCGCGGACCTCCGGGGTGGCATCGGCCTGTTCGATCAGGGGAAGCGGCATGGTGGCGGGAACTCCTGCGGGGGACGGTGACTTGCGATAAGGCAGGACATCGTGTCGCAAGGCAACAGCCCGTCCACGTCTTTCCCCCGTCCATCGGCCAAGTTGACCGATGCTTGTCCCGCTGGTAGTAGAGACTTGCAACAGATCGCGCAAACGTTCGGACGAACAATCCGCCCGGAAGCCGCGGCGCTGGAAGAAATCCATAAGACACGAAATCCATTCGTGCAGCGTTCCCATGCGGCCCGGCCCCGGCACATGTCCGATCCGGCCCGAATGCTGGGAGGAACAGCGTGGACAGCACGGTTCTAGAGGCCGCCTTGCCGCCCCGTCGTCAGGATGGTGCCGGCATCGCAAGTGCCCCCGTTCCCAATACCCTCGATCTGGCCGCCTCATCCCAGGGCCTGCGTCTTCTGGTTCGCCTGCATGCCGAAGAACCGACCGCCGCCTTGCTGGAGACCTTGCGGCGCGACCCGGTCGGCCGCGGTCCGCTGGCGCTCGACCGCGACGACTCCCAGCAGGCCGCCGCCCTGGTGGACGAGGTGGTGAGCGATCTGCCGGACCGGATCACCCGCCGCAGCCTCGCCCCGCTGGTCGCCGATTTCGCCGCCATCCACATCAATGGCGGGCTGCGGGCCTGTCCGACCGAAGGTTCGTGGCTGGAGGAGAACCTGCGGGACGAGGCCGCCGCCTCCCTGCTGCGCTGGCGCACCGGCCTGGAGGTGGAACTGCGCCTGCCGGCGCTGGACCGGCTGCCGGACGACCATGTCGCGCCGGAACTGGCCGTTCTGGCCGCGCTGCTCGACCGCGGGCGCACGCTCGACGCCGTCCGCTTCCTCGACTGCCACCCGCTGCGCTGGATGCCGGATTTCTGCAGCCGCGTCGCAACCCGGTGCCGCGAACCCTTCTTCGCCGGCATCGCTATCCTCACAAATGCCCATCTCGACGATCTGCGGGACCGGCTGGGCGATCTGTGCGGGCTGCCCCGTCCGGCCGATGACGGTTCCGATGTCCGCCGCCGCCGACGCTGGACGGAAGGGCGCTTTCCCCGCGCCTGCACCTGCGATCCGTAAACGGCCGAACTGCGATCCGCCATCGCCGCCTTGCCTTAAAGTCAGAGTTGCCCACCCTTCGATGCTTCGGCCATGGTGACCGGAACGGGGTTCGACCAGCGGTCTGCCCAGTGGTCTGTCCTGTGCCGCCGATGGCCGGTACGGTTCCTTATTCCTGGCAATGGTTGGTGATGCCCGTTCGCAACCTCGACAGTCAGACCGACCGCAGGGGGGCCCTGCGCCTTCTGCGCCTGCTGCTGGCTGTGTCGGTCGCGTTGCCCCTCGTGCTGTTCGCCGGCATCGGCTGGCGCGAGCGGTGGGAGGCTCAGAACGAGGCCGAGCGGAACAGCAGCAAGAACGCCCTGATCCTGCACGAGCATGTGCTGAAGGTGTTCGACACCATGTCCCAGGTTCTGGACCGGGTGGACGAGCGCATCCATGGACGCAGCTGGCGCGAGATCGCCGAGTCGGAGCCGCTGCACCGCTATCTGAAGACCCTGGAAGGCGAGCTTGAGCAGATCGGCGCCATCGGCCTGACCGATCCCGACGGGTTCGTGCGCAATTCCAGCCTCGTCTTCCCCGCACGCAACAGCTACATCGGCGACCGCGCGGATTTCCGGGAGCAGCGCGAACAGGACTCCGGCCTGCTCATCGCCGGCCCTGTCGTCGACCCCACCAGCGGCAAGCCCAGCTTCGGCATCAGCCGGCGCCGCAGCAGCCCCGGCGGCCCCGATGGCAGTTTCGACGGGATGATCGCCGCCATCGTCAATCCGGACTATTTCGCCAGCTACTACCGACGGATCATCGGCACCGAAGGGGAATCCATCGCGCTGATCCGCGACGACGGTGCGATGCTGATGCGCTTCCCGACCCTCGACCCGACGCGGCCGAACGCGGCTCTGCCGACCCTGCCGGCCGACCGCGGCCTGCGCGCCGAGATCCGCCGCCAGCCGGACGAGGGAGTTTTCCGCACCGGCAACAGCATTGTGCAGGGCCTGGAGCGCGTGTTCGCCTACAAGCGGGTCGGCGCCTTCCCGATCTACGTCGTCTATGGGCTGGATGGGACGCAGGTCACCCGGTCTTGGTGGCGGAACATGGCGCTCGACGCCGCCTTTGTCGCCCCGGCAACGCTGGCGCTGGCACTCATCGCCTGGCTCGCCTACAGCCGCGCCGCCTCCGAAAACGCCGCGGTCCGGCGCTGGGCGGACGAAGTGCGCAACCGCGAAAGGCTGGAAGAGGCGCTGCGCCAGAGCCAGAAGATGGAGGCGCTGGGCCAGCTGACCGGCGGGGTGGCGCATGATTTCAACAATCTGCTGACCGCAGCACTCGCCAACCTGCATCTGCTGGCCCGCCATCTGCCGGCCGACGGCCAACGCTTCCTGGGCGGGGCGCGGACCGCACTGGAGCGGGCGGAGAAGCTGACACGGCAATTGCTGTCCTTTTCGCGCCAGGATGCCGTCAACCCGACGGTGGTCGATCTGGGCGAAAGCCTGCGCCGGATGGCCGACCTGCTGGAACGCTCCATTCGGGCGGACGTCGTGCTGGAGTGGGACATCGCCCCGGAGGCGATGGCGGTCGCCGTCGATCAGGTTCAGTTGGAAATGGCAGTGCTGAATCTGGTGCTGAACGCCCGCGATGCCATGCCCGGCGGCGGCCGAATCCGCATCGCCGCCGCGCCCGGTCCAGAGCCACGCACCGCCCGCATCGAGGTTTCCGACTCCGGTGCCGGAATGCCGCCCGACGTGATGGCCCGCGCCTTCGACCCCTTTTTCACCACCAAGGGAGTCGGCAAGGGAACGGGGCTCGGCCTGTCGATGGTCTATGGATTCGCCCGCCAGTCCGGCGGCATCGCCACCATTGATAGCCGGCCCGGCGAGGGCACACATGTGTGCATCGACCTGCCGCTGACCGACGCCCGGCCGGAGGAGCCGGCCCCAGTCCCGGCGGCCCCGGTCGCGGACATCCGCCCGTTGCGCATCCTGGTGGTGGAGGACAATCCGCTGGTGCTGATGGCGACGGTGGAAGGACTGACCCAGGAAGGCTTCTCGGTCGAGACCGCGGAAGACGGCGTCACGGCGCTGGCTCTGCTGGAGACCGACCGCAATTTCGATCTTGTGGTGTCGGACGTCGTGATGCCGGGCGGCGTTTCCGGGATCGACCTTGCCCGCCACATCCGCGAGCACTGGCCGCAGCTGCGGGTCCTGCTGGCCTCCGGCTACAGCCCCGAATCGCTGGCCACCATGGGCGCCGACACCGCATCGGTGCTGGCGAAGCCCTTCACCCCCGACCAGCTGGCGGCGCGAATCCGGTCGCTGACCCGGACCGGATCGGGCGGCGGTGCGGCGGACGGGATCAGGTCAGCGCGCTGACGAACATCGGCGTCCACAGCGCCATGCACCACACCAGGCCAAGGCACAGGCCACGGGTCAGATCGTCGAAGGTCGGCTGCTCCAGCCGGTTCAGCTTCCACATCGCGTTGACTTCGCCCGGCGTCAGCGGCCGGTCGCCGGACTCGGTGTCGGGATCGAAATCGGACTGAACCGTACGGCGATCGGTCTGCTCACGGCTGGCGGCTGCGCGCCGTTCTGGGTCGCGTGACAGCATGGCTGGGGCCTCGCGTCGATAGCGGAATGCCCAACAAGTTTGTGCCCGCCGCCGCCGGCGACCAGCCTTCCTTCCGTCCACGCCGGAATTATGTCGACATACGAAAAAAGGCCGCCATCCGCTGGACGGATGCGGCCTTTTCGCCAAGCGTCCGGCCGGATCGGCCGGAAAGGATCACTTGCCGGGACGGATCACCGGGGTGAGCTGGTCGCCCCAGTTGCCGGTCTCGTTGTGGTAGCGGGCGGTGCGCATCAGCTCGACCGTCACGCCGGCCTCAACCGCCTTGACGACGGCGTCGTTCAGGCGGTGCAGGTTGTTGGCGACGATGCGGATGGCGCTTTCCTGCTCCGGCGTCAGTTCCGACCGGTCATCCGGCGGCGCGTCCTTGAAACCCGACATGCGTTGTTCCTTCCCCTGGATTGGGACCGCCCCGGCGGGACCGGCTGCGGTCCAGAACTTGGTCATGATCTTGACCGGCCTTTCCGGCCGGTTTTCATCATGTACCACATTGTGTGCGCCGCGACAAAGAGCACGACGCGCCAAACGCTTGCGACCATTGGCCTCTTGCAACCGGCAAACCGACGGCGGGGCGGCGGCGCGATCCCATGGCGGCCGACGCCCTGACGTTGCGGCGGAATCCGCCGGCCGAAGGTCCCGTCCATGCCGGACACGCCGCCAAAGGTTGTTTTCTTACAAACAAAAGAAATAATACTTCAGCGTTGCAACAAACTCTTTGATTAACTCAATGGTTGACTATTCTCGATTGCGATGCACAGATTTCATCACGACCCAATTTTCCCTCTACGGAGATCATCTTGAAGAACGTTGCTGCCAAGGCCCTGCTCGTTGCGTCCTCGCTGTTTCTGATGCATGGCGCGGCGTTCGCCGGCCAGCAGGACTTCACGATCGTCAACAAGACCGGCTACCCGCTGAAGCACATCTACGTTTCGGAAAACAACAACAACAGCTGGGACGAGGATATCCTCGGCCGTGACGTCCTGAATGACGGCGAGTACTTCGAAGTTGCCTTCGCCAAGGCTGAGAGCACCTGCAAGTGGGACATGAAGGTCGTCTATGACGACGGCGAATCGGCGGTGTGGCAGGGGCTGAACCTTTGCCAGCTCTCCAAGCTGACGCTGAAGTGGAACAAGAACACCGGCGTCACCTCGGCCCAGACCGAGTAATCCGTCACCGGAAATTGTCGGTGCTGCGGTTCATCAGATGGATGAAGACGTCTTCCAGCGTCGGTTCCGTCGCGGTGATCCGCAGCTCCGGCAGCCCCATCCAGGGGGCGAGCGCCCGGTCCAGGGCTGAGGCGTCGGTTCCGCTGACATGCAGGCGGCTGCCGAAGACCGCCACCATCTCCACTCCCGGCTGACCCTCCAGCGCCGCGGCGATGCGGTGCAGGCCGCTGCCCGCGACCAGACGGGTGTGCAGGCCCGACCCGGCAATCACCTGATCGACCGTTCCATGCGTCATCAGCGTGCCGTAGGCGATGTAGGCGATGCGGTGACAGCGTTCCGCCTCGTCCATGTAATGGGTGCTGACCAGAACTGTCAGACCCTCGCCGGCCAGCCGGTGAATCTCATCCCAGAATTCCCGCCGCGCCTTGGGATCGACGCCCGCCGTCGGTTCGTCGAGCAACAGCAGCTTCGGCTCGTGCAGGATGCAGGCGGCCAGCGCCAGACGCTGCTTCCAGCCACCGGACAACTCCCCCGCCAACTGCGTGCGACGGTTGGACAGGCCCAGCCGGTCGAGCGCCTCCACCACCCGCCGCCGCCGGTCGGGCAGGCCATACATGCGGGCGACGAAGTCCAGATTCTCGGCGATGCTCAGATCCTCCCAGAAGCTGAACTTCTGGGTCATGTAGCCGACCTGACGCTTGATCGCCGCACTGTGCCGCCGGATGTCGAGGCCAAGGCAGGTGCCCTCCCCCGCATCGGGGGTCAACAGGCCGCACAGCAGCCGGATCGTGGTGGTCTTGCCCGACCCGTTGGGGCCGAGAAAGCCGTAGATCTCGCCGGTCTCCACCCGGATCGACACATCGTCGACCACGGTCTTGCTGCCGAAGCGCTTGACCAGACCGCGCACGTCGATGGCCGGGCCAGCATTGGCCGCCGAGCTGTCCGCCGTCATTGCCCCGCCCCTGCCGGCCGGACATCCGCCAGCCAGACATCGACCGGCAGCCCCGGGTTCAGCGGCCGGCCCGATGTCGTCTCCATCCGGGCCTCCACCCGGAAGACCAGCTTCTCCCGGCTGCCGACGCTGTAGATCACCGGCGGGGTGTATTCCGCCTGCGAGGCGATCCGTGTCACCCGTGCGGACAGGCCGGGTGGACAGGCGTCGCAACGCACCGTCAAGCCGCCGCCCGGCACCACACCCGCCAAGGTGGTTTCCGGGACGAACAGCACCAGCTTCACCCGCTCCGGCGGCAGGAGCGACACCACCGGGGAGCCGGCCGGCACCCACTCGCCGGGATTGTACAGCGTGTCCTCAACCAGGGCCGCCGTCGGGGCGACGGGAGCCAGATCGGCCAGCCGCCGCTCCGCCTGGGCAAGCGCCGCCTCCGCCTGGGTCACCGTTTCGTCGGCAGCCCGCAACTGTTCGGGCCGGGCCGGCAAGGCGGCGACCGCCAATTGGGCATCCGCCTCCGCCAGCTGGCCACGGTCGCGGTCGAAGGCGGCGCGCGCCTGATCGAGCTTGTCCGGGGACGAGACCTTGCGGGCGACCAACTCCTGCTGGCGGGCCAGTTCGGCGGTGGAGTAGCGCAGCGCCGCCTCCGCCCGCACCTTCTGCGCGGTCAGCACCGCCACCTCCTGCGCCCGCTTGCCGGTGGCGAGGTCGGCGCGCTGTGCCCGCGCCTGGGCCAGCGCCGCCGCCAGCCGGTCGCGCTCGGCCCTGGCGGTGGCACGGTCGATGGCGAAGAGCGGCGCTCCTGCCGCCACCTGTGCCCCGCGGGCGACCGACATGCTTTCCAGCATGCCGGCGCTGGGGGCGGCGATGCGCAGATACTCCCCCTCGACATAGCCATGGGCGAGCGGCGGCGTCCCGCCGGCCGCGATGGGCAGCCCCACCGCCAGAGCGATGGCCGCCAGCCCGTCCAGAAGGTTTCCGAGAAATCCGCTCATGGCGCATCCTCCCCCGCTCCTGCCCGCCCTGTCTGCTCATCTGCATCACGCACCAGCACACGGCGCAGGTTGTCGATGTGGACCTCCACCAGCGCCGCCACGTCCATGGGCGGTTCGCCATCGACCCCGTCGAAGGAGGTTCGCCACACGGCGCTCATCAGCAGCGGTGCGACGATCAGACGCACGCTGGGATCGAGCTCCATCGGACGGAACTCTCCGCTCTCCATGCCCCGCCGCAGCAGGCCCCCCAACACACCGAAGCCGCGGCGGATCACCTCGCGGTGGTAGAAGGCGGCAAGTTCAGGGAAATTGCCGGCCTCGGCGATCACCAGCCGCGGGATCACCGCCATGCGCGTCGTGGCGATCAGCCGCGCCACCATGCGCAGTAGCTGCTCCAGCACCGGAAAGCACGGCCCGCCAGCCGAGGCGACCAGCGCTTCGGCCTGGTGCAGGTTCGGCAGGATGGCGGCGCGGATCACCGCCTTGAAAAGCTCCTCCTTGCTGGGAAAGTAGAGATAGAGCGTGCCCTTGCTGACCCCGGCGCGGGCCGCCACCTCCTCCAGCCGCGCGGCGGCGAAACCGCGGTCGGCGAAGACCTCCATCGCGGCGGCGACGATCTCCTGCGGCCGGGCGTCCTTGCGGCGGCGCCAGCGCGGCGGTTCGCCGGACGCAGCCGGATCGGAGGCGAGGGCGGGACGGGAATCGGGCGGAGGACCGGATTTGCGGGAGGGCATGGCGCGCCTCTCTTTATAACTGACCAGTCAGTTATTAACATGATCCGGCCGTTCCACCAATGGCTAAAGTCATTGTGCGCCGCAATAGAATCTATGCAAAAGGTCTTGCCTTTCCGCGAGCAGTCACGGACACTTTCCACCGGCTGGCAGCGTACGAACGGAGTCGCAGCCATGCCCGGCCTGGAAGACGGGCTCCAAAACAGGACATGAACGGCATGGCCGGACCAACGGCCGCCGCGGTTTTCGGGGGGTACAGATCAAGGCGCTGACGCCGGGACCCGACGGCTTGCGATGTCTGGACTCTCCCGTCCGGCATTGGCCCGGGTCCCCAGCCGAGCGAGGGGATCGAACATGCCGAGTGCTGCCCAGTCCGCGTCATCCTCCAGCCTGGAGCTGTTGACGATCTACGAGGTCAGCAAGATCCTCGGGTCGTCGCTGGATCTGGAACAGACCCTGCGCGAGGTGCTGCGGGCGCTGTCCTACCAGTTGCAGATGCATCGCGGCCGTGTCTATCTTCAGGGCGAGGACGGGGCTCTGCGCCTCGTCGCCGCGCAGGGCCTGCCCAAGGATTCGCCGGCGCAGGAGATCGATTACAACCAGGGCGAAGGCATCAGCGGCCGCATCCTGAAGACCGGCATGCCGGCCGTCGTGCCCAACCTCGCCGAGGAGCCGCTGTTCAACAACCGCTCCGGCGGGCGCGACGATCTGGACGAGCAGGTGGCCTCGCTGGTCGGCGTGCCGATCAAGGCGGCCGGAGCCGTCATCGGCGTGCTGACCATCGACCGCATCTCCGACGACGGCCCCAGCGGCCATTTCGGCTCCGACGTCCGTTTCCTGACCATGGTCGCCAACCTGATCGGCCAGACCGTGCGCCTGCACCGCACGGTGGCGGAGGAGCGGCGCTTCATGATGCGCGAGACCTTCCGCGTCCAGAAGGAGTTGCGGCCGGTGGTGGCGCCGGTCAACGACGTGGTCTGCACCAGCCCCAACATGGTCGACGTTCTGGGCCAGGTGCACCGGGTGGCGCCCTTCAAGTCGACCGTGCTGATCCGCGGCGAGAGCGGCACCGGCAAGGAGCTGATCGCGCGCGCCATCCACAACCTGTCGCCGCGCAAGGAGGCGCCCTTCATCCGCGTCAACTGCGCCGCCTTGCCCGAATCGCTGCTGGAATCGGAGCTGTTCGGCCACGAGAAGGGGTCCTTCACCGGCGCGCAGAAGGATCACAAGGGCCGGTTCGAGCTGGCCTCCGGCGGCACGCTGTTCCTGGACGAGATCGGCGACATCTCCTCCAACTTCCAGGGCAAGCTGCTGCGCGTGCTGCAGGAGCAGGAGTTCGAACGGGTCGGCGGATCGAAGACGATCAAGACCGATGTGCGTCTGATCTGCGCCACCAACCTGAACCTCGAGGAGGCTGTCGGCCACGGCAAGTTCCGCGCCGACCTGTATTTCCGCATCAACGTGGTGACCATCCACCTGCCGCCGCTGCGCGAACGGCGAGGCGACATCGGCATGCTGGCCAAGCATTTCGTCGGCAAGTTCGGCCGCGACAACGGCCTCAATCTGGACATCGCCCCGGACGCGCTGGAGGTGCTGAACCGCTGCACCTGGCCCGGCAACGTGCGCGAGTTGGAGAACTGCATCGAGCGGGCGGCGACCCAGTGCCGCAACGGCACCATCCGCGTGCCCGACCTGTCCTGCAGCATGAATCTCTGCAACTCGTCGGTCCTGTTCCAGTACCGCACCATGGGCGCCGCCGTCGGTGGGCTGGCCCCGTCGATGAGCGGAACGCCGACGAACCCGTCGGTTGCCCCTCCCGCGCCGGGGCGTCCGCAGACGCCTGCCGTGCCGCCGGGGATGCCGCCGGCGATGCCGGCCCCCGCCAACGGGGCGGCGAATGGAGCGCCGAACGGAACACAGTGGCCGGCCTGCGCATCGGGTTGCGGGGCCGGACCGATGCCGGTCTGCGGCGCCTCGAAGCCCCTGCCGCCTTCGGCCATCGTCCCCCTGCCCACCCCCCAGCCGACGGCGTCCGCCCCGGCCGTCCCGTCCGCCCCGGCTCCGCAACCGGCTTCGGCCGGGCCCGACCTGCCGCTGGACGAACCGGAGTCGGGCCCGCTGCGCGACCGCCTGATCTGGGCGATGGAGCGGACCGGCTGGGTTCAGGCCAAGGCCGCCCGCCTGCTGGGCATGACGACGCGTCAGGTGAGCTACGCGCTGCGCAAGTACAACATCGAAATCAAGCGGTTCTAGGTCCGTAAACCGGGGAGCCGGACGTCGTCCGGCGGCACCCCCGTCGCGCACCCTGCGGTTTCGTGTTACCCTGCCGGGCCTTCGATTCGATGGCATGCTCCCCGGTCGAACGGATTTCCGTCTTGCCTTCGCTTGAGAAGCCCCTCGCCCTGCTGTTCGTCGACATTGCCGACAGCACGATGCTGTACGAGCGCGTCGGCAACGTCACCGCGGCGGCGCTGACGCAGCGGGTGCTGGCCCATCTGCGCCGGCTGGTGGATGAGAATCGCGGCGGCGTCATCAAGAGCCTGGGCGACGGGCTGCTCGCCGCCTTCCCGTTGCGCGACGACAGCGCCCGCACCGCCTGCGCGATGATCGGCATCGAGGACCAGTACGGGCTGCGGCTGCGCATCGGCATCCATTTCGGTTCGGTGATCGAAGGGGTCGGCGACCTCTACGGCGACGCCTGCAACGTCGCCGCACGGGTGCAGCAGATCGCCCGGCCGGGTGAGATCCTGGCGACTCAGGCTCTGGTGGAGGGCTTGTCACCCGACCTGCGCGGCCGGACCAAGCCGCTGAGCAATGTCGCGATGAAGGGCAAGACCACCCCGATCCCGGTCCACCAAATCCGCACCGGCGACGATGCCGAGGACGCCATCGACAGCACCACGCTCGGCTTCTCGCTGGTGTCGGAGGTCGGCCGCAGAATGGTCACCCTGCACCTCGCCTATCGCGGGCAGGACATCACGCTGAGTCAGGCCCTGCCCCGCGTCACCATCGGGCGGGAGGACAGCAGCGGCCTGCGCATCGCCTCGCGCCAGACCTCGCGCCAGCATGCGGTAGTCGACTTCACCCGCGAAAGCTTTCTGCTGACCGACCATTCCACCAACGGCACCTTCATCCGCAGCGGCGGATCGCCGCCGCTCGTGCTGCGCCGGGATGCGACCAAGCTGGTCGGCAGCGGCCTGATCGGCTTCGGGGCGGAGGCGCGCGACGAAGGGCAGGACCATGTCGTCGCCTTCCGCGCCGAACTGGCCTGACCGGTTTGTCGGCACCCCGACAAAGCCCTCTGCCCACCCCGCCATTGTCGCAATGACGACAGCGTCCGCACCCCCGACAAATCCGGACAAGCCTTTGTAATTCCTTCGCTTCTTCTTCTGGCCCCGAACTTGCTTTTCATTCTTCCGTCCAACGGTGTCGTCCGGCACGGCAGGGAAGGAGTGGATGATGAGCAACGTGGTTTCGCTCGACAGCATCTTCGGGCTGGGGGAACTGGCCCCGCCAGCCGTGATGCCGGCAGCACCCGAGGCGGCGTCCGGCTGTTCGTCGTCGTCCTGCGGTTCTTCCGACGGTCCGGCCGACATGGACCCGGCGGTGTGGGAAAAGGTGAAGAACCATCCCTGCTACTCGGAAGAGGCGCATCACTATTTCGCCCGCATGCATGTCGCGGTCGCCCCGGCCTGCAACATCCAGTGCAACTACTGCAACCGCAAATACGATTGCTCGAACGAGAGCCGGCCGGGCGTGGTCTCCGAAAAGCTGACTCCCGATCAGGCGCTCAAGAAGATCCTCGCGGTTGCCCAGGAAATCCCGCAGTTGTCGGTGATCGGCATCGCCGGCCCCGGCGACAGTCTGGCCGCCGCCGGCAAGAACACCTTCGCCACCTTCGAAATGCTGCAGAAGAAGGCGCCGGACCTGAAGCTGTGCCTGTCCACCAACGGTCTGGCCCTGCCCGACCATGTGGACACCATCGCCCAGTACAACATCGACCACGTCACCATCACCATCAACATGGTCGATCCGGAGGTCGGCGCGCAGATCTACCCGTGGATCTTCTACAAGCACAAGCGCTGGACCGGGCTGGACGCCGCCAGGATCCTGCACGAGCAGCAGATGCTGGGGCTGGAGATGCTGACCTCGCGCGGCATCCTGGTGAAGGTGAACTCGGTCATGATCCCCGGGGTCAACGACGAGCATCTGCTGGAGGTGAACAAGGCGGTGAAGAGCCGTGGCGCCTTCCTGCACAACATCATGCCGCTGATCTCCGATCCCGCCCACGGCACCTGGTTCGGCCTGAACGGCCAGCGCGGCCCCACCGCGCAGGAACTGAAGGTGGTTCAGGACGCCTGTGAGGGCGGGGCCAAGCTGATGCGCCACTGCCGCCAGTGCCGTGCCGACGCCGTCGGCCTGCTGGGCGAGGACCGCGGCGAGGAATTCACCGCCGACAAGATTGAGGCGATGGGCATCGTCGACTATGACGACGAGGCCCGCCGCAGCTATCGCGAGCATGTGGAGGCCGAACGCGCCGGCCGCAACGCCTCGAAGGCCGCGGCACAGGCCGATGTGCGCGACAGCGTCGGCACCACGGCCGATCCGATCCTGATCGCCATCGCCACCAAGGGCGGCGAGCGCATCAACGAGCATTTCGGCCACGCCAAGGAATTCCAGATTTACGAGGTCGGACCCGCCGGCGCCAAGTTCGTCGGCCACCGCCGCGTCGACCAGTATTGCGAAGGCGGCTCCGGCGACGTCGACACGCTGGACGGCGTGCTGGCTGCGATCAACGACTGCACCGCGGTGTTCGTCGCCAAGGTCGGCGGCTGCCCGTCCAAGTCGCTGGCCGACGCCGGGATCGAACCGGTCGACCGCTTCGCCTTCGACTACATCGAGGAATCGGCGCTGGCCTACTTCAAGGACTACGCCGAGCGGCTCGGCCAGGGCGTCGTCCAGTCCCGCGCCGGCCAAGACGCGGTGATCCGCACCGGGGCGCTGACCGCGCGCCGCGCCTGACCCCCTTTTCCCCCTCCACAGCCATCCCATCACCCAAGGAGAGAGCCATGGCCTACAAGATCAAGTCCGCCGAATGCACCGTCTGCGGCGCCTGCGAGGCCGAGTGCCCGAACATCGCCATCAGCCTGAAGAAGGGCACCTACGTCATCGACCCGGCCAAGTGCACCGAATGCCAGGGCCAGTTCGACAGCCCGCAATGCGCCGCCGTCTGCCCGGCCGACTGCTGCGTCCCGGCGTGATGTGAATGCCCCTCTCCCTTGGGGGAGAGGGGGAACCCCAGGAGCACCGCGCCATGCTGGACGAGGTGGATGAGGATTGGTTCGCCCGCCGCTATTACGGCGGGGATCTTCCGCCCGAAGCGGAGCGCTGCCTGCATCTGGCCGCCGCCAGCTATGCCGACAGCGGGGCGGCGCTCGCCCATCTTACCCGTGCGGCGGAGATCGCCCCCGGTCATCGCCTCGTCGACCTCGGCCATTACAAGTTCCACTTCTACAAATCCAACCTCGATCAGGCGCTGGTCTATGGCGAGCGCATGCTCGGCCATGCGATGGCGGCACTCGGCGTCAATCATACGGACTGGCGCAGCATCACACCGGCCATGGCCGATTTCCGCGGGCTGGAACCGGCGCCCCGCCTGTTCCTGTTCGCCCTGGTCGCCGTCGGCTACCTGCTGCTGCGCAGCGGCCGGATGGACGCCGGGCGGGAGGCGCTGACCAAGGTCCGCGATCTCGACCCCGACGACCGTTTCGGCGCAGGTCGCCTGATCGCCGTTGCCGACCGCCGCGAGCATGAGGACGAGCTTGAGGAGGCCGGCGCATGAGCGACGACGTCCTCGAAGCCCTGGACTGGCGCGGCGACCCGATCGACTGCACCGCCTGCGCCCACCGCGACCGCCGGCTCGACCATGATGCCGCCGTTCTGCCGCCCAGCGGCAAGCTGCCCGGTCATTGCCTGCCGCGGAAGACCTGCGTCGAGGACCGCTACGCCAAGCGCATCCAGCGCTTCTTCGAATGGAATCCGGATCTGTCGGCCGGCCATCTCGACCATCCCTATTTCGAGGTCCGGGCGAATGCCGCCCGCTTCGCCCCGATCTTCCAGCTTCCCCGGCTGATGAACGACCCGGACGAAACGGTGCGCTCCGTCCTGGCCCGGCGGCTGCCGCGCCGGCTGCTGCTGAAGCTGCGCGACGATCCCGACCGCGAGGTGCGGATCGCCGTCGCCACCCGGCTGGAGGACGCCGACCTCGCCCCGCTGATGCGCGATCCCGACTGTTCGGTCCGGCTGCGGGTGGTGCGGCGGATTCCCGACGGCATGCTGCCGGCGATGATGCACGACGAGGACCCGGAGGTGCGGGTGGAGGTCGCCCGCCGCCTTGCCATGGACTGGCTGCCCAGCCTCGCCTGGGACGACAGCCCGCGGGTGCGGCTGGTGGTGGCACAGCGGCTGCCGGCGTCGAAGCTCCACATCCTGCTGCAGGATGCCGACTGGATGGTCCGCCTCGCCGTCGCCGGACGGATCGATGCCGGACAGCTGGGCCCCCTGCTCGACGACCCGGAGGAGGAGGTGCGGGCCATCGCCCGCCAGCGCGCCGCCGGCCTCGCCGCCGGGCTCACGATCGCCAACGACCTCCCCCCCCTCTAGCGCCCCCTCAACGGACGGAGCTCCCGCG
Organism: Azospirillum sp. A29; assembly: GCF_042604625.1. Classification (NCBI taxonomy): domain Bacteria; kingdom Pseudomonadati; phylum Pseudomonadota; class Alphaproteobacteria; order Rhodospirillales; family Azospirillaceae; genus Azospirillum; species Azospirillum sp. A29. The sequence continues at coordinate 2,463,170 of NZ_CP170466.1, read as the reverse complement.
CCATGACCGACACCGAAGCAGCAGCCCCATACCGCCGGGAACGCGCCCGCAACGCCGAGGACGCCAACGAGCTGGTCGGCCCGCCGGTGCTGGAGCAGGGGTTCAAGGTCAAGGCCCTGCGCGACGTGCGCAACGACGGCACCTATCCGGGCCGGCCGGTCGGCGACTTCCTGATCCGCGAGGGCGATGTCGGCTACGTCATCTCCATCGGGACCTATCTGCAGATGTATTACGTCTATGCCGTTGATTTCTTTGAGAAACAGGTCGTCGTCGGCATGCGTGCGCGCGAGCTTCAGGTGATCGACGCCCATTGCAACGACCCCCAGTGAACCCAGCCCGGAAGCCCCAGGCCAAACCAGCTGGTCCCCACCGATAAGGAGCCTCGCGATGTCTGACGTCGAAGCCGCCGCCAAGCCCGGTTTCATCCCGCCGCGCGAACCGCTGTACGACTGGGGCCTGCGGGTCACGGTGCAGGAGGATCTGTTCAACGACGGCAGCCACCCGCAGGTGCCGGACGGTGCACTGCTGGCGCCCAGGGGCACCCCCGGCACCATCGTCCGCGTCGGCCGCACCGAGGAAGGCAGCCTGCCGGTCTATCTGGTGGAGTTCCCCGGCGGCACCGTCGTCGGTTGCCTGGAGGAGGAGATCGTCCCGGCCGACGGATCGCGGCGCGGCGTGCCCGGTGTCATGTGATGGTGCGTGATGCGATGGGGAGCGATGCGATGACGATCTACCTCGACAACAACGCCACCACCGCCCTGGCTGCGGAGGTGCGCGAGGCGATGCTGCCGCACCTGTTCGGCGAGTTCGCCAACCCGTCCAGCCCCCATTCCGCCGGCATGGCCGCCCGCCGCGCGGTCAGCGAGGCCAAGGCGCAGGTCGCGGCCCTGATCGGCGCCAAGCCGGCCGATCTGGTGATGACCGGCAGCGCCACCGAGGCGACCCACGCCGCCATCCTGGGCGCGCTGCGCGTGATCGAGGAGGCCGACCACCGCCGCGACCACATCGTCACCACCGCGGTGGAGCATCCGGCGACGCTGGCCCTGTTCGACGACCTGCGCCAGCGCGGCTGGCGCGTCACCGTCCTGCCGGTGAACCGCGACGGCCTGCCCTCGCTGGTCGATTTGGCCGCAGTGGTGACGGAGGCGACGGCGCTGGTCTCCATGATGTGGGCCAACAACGAGACCGGCGTCCTGATGCCGGTCGAAGGGGCCTCAGCCATCGCCCATGCCCACGGCGCCCTGTTCCACAGCGACGCGGTGCAGGCGGCGGGCCGGGTGCCGGTCGATTGCGGCATCGCCGACTACCTCACCCTGTCCGCCCACAAGATGCACGGGCCGAAGGGCGTCGGCGCGCTCTATGTCCGCAAGGGCGCGCCCTTCCATGCGGTGATCCACGGCCATCAGGAGCGCCGCCGTCGCGGCGGGACGGAGAATGTGCCGGGCATCGTCGGCTTCGGCGCCGCCGCGTCGCTGGCGTCCCTCTGGCTGGACGAAGCCGACCTGACCGCCTTCCTGCGCGACCGGCTGGAGCAGGGCATCCTCGCCCGCTGGCCCGGTGCGGCGGCGAACGGCGCTGGCGCCGCCCGTCTGCCCAACACCAGCAACATCCGCTTCGCCGACGGGCGTGGCCATCCGGTGGACGCTGAAGAACTGCTGATGCGGCTCGACCGCGCCGGCATCGCCGTGTCGATGGGGGCGGCCTGCTCCTCCGGCGGCAATGAGCCGAGCCATGTGCTGACCGCGATGGGGCTGAACGGCGCCGAGGCCGCCGCCAGCCTGCGCTTCTCGCTGAGCCGCTACACCACGGCGGCGGAGGTGGACGCCGTCCTGTCGGAACTGCCGGCCCTGCATGCCCGGCTGGTCGTGGTCTGAACAAAAAAACATAAATCAAACAATAGGATGGAGTGTCGGTGATGAAGGTGATGATCCGCAAGGCGTCCGAGCAGTACACGATCTACGTCGCCAAGAAGGACCTGGAGGAACCCATCGTCGAGATGGAGAAGCCGGGCCTGTGGGGCGGCTGGGTCAAGGTCGCCAACGGGTGGACGCTCGATCTGCCGGAGATGCCGGCGGAAACCCGCCTGCCGATCACCGTCGAAGCCAAAAAACGCGGCACGGAGTAACGCCCATGGCCCTGTCTCCCGAGCGCATCGACAGCATCGCCACCCTGGCCGGCCGGCTGTTCGCCGGGGGCGGCAAGCTCGACGCCGTGGTCCGCAGCGTGCGCGAGGCCAACCCGGACCTGAAGACCGTCACCGGCGCCATGGCCGCGGTGATGGCGGAGGATCCCTTCCGGGAAGAGGCGGGCTTCGACCTGCATCTGGTGGACGGCAACAACCACTGCTGGCTCATCACCGACAAGCCGGAGCTTGCCACCGGCGTCGTGATCGCCCAACGGGACGAGGACGAGTGAATGAGCGAAGCCGCCGCAGCATGGGACCCCGCAGCCTCCGGCGATGACGGGCTGGACGACTACATCCCGCTGACCGATCCGGACATCTCCGGTGCCGAGGTCGAGATGCTCGGCCGCCTGCTGTCCTCCGGGGCATTGAGCGACGGGCGGATGGTGCGGGCCTTCGAGGACGCCTTCGCCGCCTATGTCGGCCGCGACCATGCGGTGGCGGTGTCCAGCGGCACCATGGCCACGCTGCTGATGCTGAAGGGCCATGGCATCGGCGAGGGGGACGAGGTGCTGTGCAGCCCGTTCGGCTGGCATCAGGTGCAGCACGCGGTGGCGCTGTCCGGCGCCACGCCGGTGCTGGTCGACATCGACTATTGGCAGCACACCATCAACCCGGAGAAGGCGGCGGCGCTGATAACGCCGAAGACCAGGGCGATCCTGGCCGCCAACGTCAACGGCCACCCCGCGCATTGGGACGAGCTGCGTGCGCTGGCCGATGCCAAGGGGCTGATCCTGCTGGAGGATTCGACCGAGGCCATCGGCTCGACCTACAAGGGCCAGATGGTCGGCACCTTCGGCGACGCGGCGGTCTTCGACTTTTCCGAACCCGGCATCCTGCTGGCTGGCGAGGGCGGCATGATCGTCACCGACGACCGCGACCTCGCCCACCGTCTGCGCTACATGCGCCGGCGCGAGACGGAGCACCGCAACACCGTGGTCATCACCCGCACCCTGCCCTGGCAGGCGGGGATGAGCGACCTGAACGCCGCGCTCGCCCTGGTGCAGTTGAAGCGCCTGCCGGAGATCCTGACCCGCCGCAATCTGGTGATCGCCTATTACGACGCGGCGATGGCGAGCTTCGAGGGGATCAAGCCGCCCTATCGCGGGCCGGGAGCCGAGGTGGTCAACCCGATGGTCTATTGCGTCCATCTCGGCACCCGCTTCAGCGCGTCGGGCCGCCGCTCGATCATCGAGGATCTGGACACCCAGGACATCGACGCCAGCGACTACGGCCAGCCACTGCACACCCAGCAATATTACATCGAAGCGCTCGGTGAACAGCGGGCCGGGCGCGGAGCCTGCCCGGTCTGCACCAAGACCGCCGACCGCGTGCTGGCCCTGCCGCTGCACCGCAAGATCACCCGCGATCAGGTCGCCTTCATCGTGGAAACGCTGAAGGACGCCAGCGTCAACACCGGCGCCGGCGCCGCGATCTATCTCTGAAACGCCAGGCTCCAAAACGCCAGGGAGAGGCCTTCCATGATCGTCACCACGCTTGCAACCGATACCGACTCTGTCACGGTTCCGGACGCCGCCACGGCGCTGGCAGACATCGCCGCGGCATTGGCGGCGCGGCAGGCGGTGCCCTATCTCGGCCCCGGCGCCTTCGACCTGCTGCCGCCCGACCAGTGTCCGATCCCGCGCAACTCGGTGGAACTGGTGCAGCGCCTGAACGCCAAGGTCGCCGCCCCCGGCCGCATCCGCGCCAGCCTGACCGCGGTCGCCCAGTTCATCGAGACGCGCAAGCACCGCAAGACGCTGGAGACCATCCTCAACGACATCTTCCGGCAGACGGTGCCGGCCACCCCGGTACATGCCCTACTGGCGGCAATCCCGGCCCCGCCGCTGCTGGTCGATGTCTGGTACGACAATGTGCTGGACAGCCTGCTGAGCGCCGCGGCCGACCGGACCTGGGGCCAGATCCAGGGGGTGTCGCACCCGCAATCGACCGGCGAATGGGTGCGCTACTACGCCCCCGACGGCGCCGCCGCCTCCGCCGAGGCAGCGGCCGGCTGGGACACCGTGCTCTACAAGCCGTCGGGGGCGGTGACGCCGGCCGGCAATTACCTGATCTCCGACAGCGACTATGTCGAGATCCTGACGGAGATCGACATCCAGACCCCGATCCCCGCCATTGTTCAGGACCGCCGCGCCGGCCGTCATTTCCTGTATCTGGGCTGCCGCTTCGACCAGGAGATCCAGCGCACCTTCGCCCGCCAGATCGCCAAGCGCTCCTCCGACAGCCACTGGGCGGTGATCCCCGGCGAACTGTCGAAGAACGAGACGCGCTTCCTGGCACTGCACGGGATCAAGCGGATCGACCTGACGCTGGAGGAAGCGGTGGAGGGCTTGCGGACGCTGGTGTGAGGGTGCGTGGGGCATCCTCGACCGAGGCACCGGCCCCCTACCCCCAAAGAGGCCGTGCCGCATCGCAACACACATCGCCTCCGTCCGTTATCTCGCGAAACGGATGGAGCGTGCCGGAATGGTGACGAAGAGCGGCCCCACTGTGGCCGCAGCATTTACGGCCCTGCTGCTGACCGCGTCGGCAGCGATGTCGCCGGCCACCGCGCAGGAGACCACCCCTCCCCCCGGCGATGAACCCGCCACCTCCGGCCCGGCCATCGGCTTCTGGATCGACAACGACCTGTTCGGCGGCGGGACCGACCGCTACTACACGAACGGATTCCAGTTCTATTATTTCTCCGGCGCGCGGCCGACCTACGGCAACATCGACTGGCTGGCCAATGTCGTGCCCTGGATCGAACCGGGCGGGGTGCGGCGCTACGGCTTCGCTTTCGGCCAGAACATCTACACGCCGAGCGACCTGACCGCCCGCAATCCGAACCCCAAGGACCGGCCCTATGCCGGCTGGCTCTATGGCCGCGTGTCGGTGCTGAACGAGGCGCCGCGGGCGGTGGACCGCATCGACCTCGACCTCGGCATGGTCGGCCCGGCTTCGCTGGCGGAGCAGACGCAGAAGACGGTCCACAAGATCGTCGACGGCGCCACCTATCCGGAGGGCTGGAACTACCAGCTGCGCGACGAGCCGGGTGTCGTGCTGAGCTACGAGCATGTCTGGCGCGACGAGAAGCCCAACAGCCTCGGCCCGCTGGAATGGGATTTCAGCCCCCATGTCGCCGGCAGCGTCGGCAATGTGCTGACCTTCGCCGCGGCGGGGGCCAGCATCCGGCTCGGCGGCAACATGCCGCCGCCGGTCGGTGCGCTGGTGACGCGCCCGACCTCAAGCATCCCCTACCAGGACAACCCCTATTCGGAGCGGCCGGGGCGCTTTTCCTGGTACGTCTATGCCAGTGCCGAGGGCCGGGCTGTGGCGCGCAACATCTTCCTGGACGGCAACACGTTCCGCGAAAGCCGGTCGGTCGCCAAGCATCCGCTGGTCGGCAGCATGCAGGCCGGCCTGACGCTGCGCTATGGCCGCTATGGCCTGACCTATGCCCAGACCTTGCAGACGCCGGAGTTCCAAGGCCAGAAGTCGCTGACCAACTACGGCTCCCTGCGTCTGTCGGCCCAGTTCTGAGGGGTCAGAGGAAAGGCAGCGGCAGGATCAGGGTAAAGCCGTCCACCGCCATCAGCACGCCGGCCGCCGCCAGCGCGCGGCTGGCCCACAGGATGAAGCCGCGATTGGTGATGGCAAAGACAGACGCCAGCACGATGGCCAGCTGCAGCATGCCCTCGGCGAAGTCGAAATAGGGGTCCTGGGCCGCGGCATGGTCGCGCCGGACCTCCGCCGCCTTGGCCTTGGCCAGCAGATCCTTGCGGCTGTTCTTGCCGTCGTCGGCCTCCATCCGGTCGGCCGATTGGCGGTATTCGGTGGAGCGCTGCATAGCCTTGGCCTGGGCATCCGCCGGCATGCCGGCAGACAGCAGTTCCAGCTCGTCGGCGGCAAGACGCAGGCTGATCTGGCGCTGGGTCTTGGACTGGTAATAGGCGAAGCTGTCCGATGCCTCGATGGCGCTGGCCATCAGTTCCTTGCCGGCATTCGAACCGGCGACGCTGACGATGGCCAGCACCGCCGCCAGGACGGAGATGTAGATGGCGGTGGACATCTTCACCCCATGCCCGCCCTCGTCCTTCTCTTCGGCATGGTGGTGTCCCGCGGGGCGGTGCTTGGCCCGTTCCCGCTCGTGGGCTTCGTCGATCAGGTCCTTCACCTCGGCGGCTTCCATGGTCCCCTGCCCTTCGTCCGGTCCCCCGCCGTTCGGCGGATGACGAAAGAGTTAGCGAAACACTCGACGCGAGAAAAGCCCCGCTGACGTTCCGTCATCGGGGGCCGCGCGATGTCACCGCCACATTTACCTTTTCATGGGCGGGGGTGTGCTCCCGAATGTCTCGTGCGCCGACATTCGCCCCTTTCATGGGCGACCGGTTCGGGCTATGTCAGGGACCATGAACCAGTTCGCACGCCTGGCGATCGAGGCCGGCCCGCTTGCCGCCTTCTTCGTTGCCAACTCGCAGGCCGGCATCATGACCGGCACCGCGGTCTTCATGGTCGCCATCACCATCGCGCTCGCGGTGTCCTGGCGGCTGGAACGACGCATCCCGATCATGCCGGTGGTCGGCGCCGGGTTCGTGCTGCTGTTCGGCGGCCTGACGCTGTGGCTTCAGGACGACCTGTTCATCAAGATCAAGCCGACCCTGGTCAACCTGCTGTTCGCCATCGTCCTGTTCGTCGCCCATATGACGCGGCGCAACGTGATGAAGCGCCTGCTGGGCACGGTTCTGAACCTGTCGGACGACGGGTGGCGCACGCTGGGCATCCGCTGGGCGTGGTTCTTCCTGCTGCTGGCCGTGCTCAACGAGGTGGTGTGGCGGAACTTCGCCACCGACATGTGGGTCAACTTCAAGGTGTTCGGCATCATGCCGCTGACCCTGCTGTTCAGCGCCTTCCAGGCGCCGCTGATCATGCGCCACCAACTGCCGGAGGAGCCGGCGGAAAGCGGCCCGGCAGCTTGACGGCACCGCCTTTGTCACGGTTCCCGGCCTTGCCCCCTCTTGTGCGGCGCGGAAGGGGCACTCACATTGGTGGCGACCGCGACGACATTCGTTCCGACCGTTTTTCAGAGGTATTGATCGATGGGCAGTTTCAGCATCTGGCACTGGTTGATCGTTCTGGTCATCGTGCTTCTCCTGTTCGGCGCCGGCAAGCTGCCCAACGTGATGGGCGACATCGCCAAGGGCGTGAAGGCCTTCAAGGCCGGACTGAAGGACGAGGACGAGGCCCAGCCGCCCGCCGCGGCCACCACCGCCCAGACGCCGGCCCAGGCTCCTCCGGCCGCGATCAACCCGGCTCCGGCACAGCCGGCTGCACCTCAGCCGGCGCCGACCACCACGACCACCGCCCAGCCGGTCGACCCGACCCGGCCGCATCAGGGCTGAGGTCCCTTCTTTTGTGCCGCCCCACTGCCGGGCGCGACCGCATGGCGGTTTGAAGGGGCGGCAAAATACGATAAAGAGAAGGGGCTTTTCGCAGCCGGTCCGTGTTCCGCGGTCCCGGCGCGCGGAAGGCCCCTTTTTCTGCTTTCAGCCGGCCCGCCATGACGGGCAAGCGCAGGTCGACCGTGACGCTCAAGCCACCGTACCGGCAGGCTCCCACCCTGACGACACCGACTTTCAAGGACGAGATGAAGGCCAACGGCAAACCTTCCGACACTCCGCCGCCGGAGAACGAGGACATCGCCAAGCTGCTTCGCGCCTTGAACGAAGATCTGCGGGCCGATCCGCAGGACGACGACGTGGAGTATGAGGAGGAGGAGCCGGCAGCCCGCAGCCGCCTGCCGCTGGGCAAGATCGCGCTGGCCCTGGTCGCTGCCGGCGGCATTGCCGTTGGCGTAGTGTATTTCGGCTCGGGCGATCCGGCGCCGGTGACGACGGCCGCCAACAGCGGGGCGCCGATGGTGCCTGCCCCCGCCATCACCCGCGCCCCTGCCAACCAGGCGCCCGCCAACCCGGCACCCGGCGCCACGGCGCCCGCGACCGGAAGCCTGCCGACCCCGGCAACCACGCCGCCGGCCGCCGCGACGCAGCCCCCTCCGGTGCAGTCCGCGCCGGCACAGACGACCGCCGCCGCCGCCCCGCCGCCGCCGGTCGCCGCTTTGCCCGCCAGCCCGCCGCCGGTCCTGAAAGTGCCGGAGCCGCCGTCCGTCCCGGCCACCGCCCCCGCCGCGGCTCCGAAGCCGCGCGCTACGGCACCGGCGGACAGCACCCCCGCGATCCAGAAGCCGGAGTCGCCGAAGCCCGAAACAGCCAAGCCGGAAGTGCCCAAGCAGGAAGCACCGGCGGATACCGGGTCGTTGCAGGCGATGCTGGCGCCGCCCAAGGAGGCGGCAAAGCGTCCGTCCGCCGCGACGCCGGCAGCCCCCGCCCCCCCGCCCGCCGCATCCTCCGGCACTGGCGAGCCCAAGCAGGCCGCCAAGGCCGCCGCTCCGTCCACCCCTGCCACCCAGGCGCCGGCCGGGCGCTACACGGTGCAGGTCGGCAGCTTCTCGGTGACGGGGAACGCCGATTCACTGGTCCAGCGGCTTCAAGGCAACGGGTTCCAGGCCTACACGGTGGACTGGACCGACAGTTCGAACCGGTCCTGGCGCGCAGTGCGCGTCGGCGGCTACCCCGATCCTGCCGCCGCCAAGCGGGAGGCCGAGCAGTTGAAATCGAAGATGGGACTCAACCCCGTCGTCGTGACGACGCGCTGACCCCCGGCCGGGCCGGCGACGGACGCCGGCCGGTCCTTGCCCCTGCGACACCGTGTCATCTCAACGAAAGCCCGACGGCGACATTTGGTCGCGGCCGGGCTTTTTCTTTCGGACTTCACCCCCGTTCTTTGGTCGGGGGAGCCGGGAGTGCCGCTTGATCCCCGCTTCTCTTTGCTCGTACCATGGACATTCCAGGGCACGAATGCATTGCCCCGGCCGCAAATTGGGAAGCCGGCACAAGACCGGCGCACCGGAGGACGCCCAGCCATGAAGCCGACCATCCTGGTTGTCGACGACGAGCCCAGCATCGTCCTGTCGCTCCAGGTTCTCATGCAGCGCGCCGGGTTCGACGTGCGCATCGCCCGCGACGGGGACGAAGCGCTGCGCTCGGTGGAGACCTTTACCCCCGACCTGATCCTGCTCGACGCGATGATGCCGAAGCGCGACGGCTTCGACGTCTGCCAGACCCTGCGGACCAACCCGGCCTGGAAAACCCTGCCGATCATCATGCTGACGGCGCGCAGCCGCGACGTCGAACGGCAGAAGGGGCTGGCGCTGGGCGCCACCGACTACATCACCAAACCCTTCTCCACCCGCGACCTGCTGGCCACCGTCCGCCGCCATCTAGGCCTGACTGCGACCGGCAGCGCGGAGCCGGCGCCATGACCGCCCCGGCGCTCGACGGGCCGCGGCCGGAGCGGAAGACCGGCGACGCGCCGTCGCCGGCCCCGCTGCTCCGCCCCTTGCCGCGCCGCATGATCCCGCTGGCCTTCCGCGCCGCCGGTATCGGTCTGGTGGCGCTGGCGGTCGGGCTGGCGGCGGCGGTGCGCGGGTCGGACGCGTCGGACCCGCTGCTGACCTATGCCGTGGTGATGACGGCGGCCTGCGCCGCCGCGGTGTGGGGACTGTGGCTGGCGGTCGACCGCTATCTGCTGCGCGCTGCCGAGACCCTGAGCCGCGAGGCCGGGCTGATCGCCCACGGCAATGCCGAGGGGGCGGTCGGCGGCCGGGTGCCGCTGGCCCGCTATGGCGACCTGCTGCCCATCGCCCGCGCGGTGAACGATCTGTCGGACAAGCTGGCCCAGGTCCGCCGCGACATCGCCCGCACCGTCGCCGACTCCACCGCCAAGGCGGAGGAGCAGAAGACGCAGCTCGCCGCCGTGCTGCGCGACCTGCACGAAGGCGTGCTGGTCTGCAACACCCGGCACCAGATCCTGCTCTACAACCAGACCGCTCTCGACATCCTGCACCTGACCGGAGAGCTTGGACTGGGCCGCTCGCTGCTGCATTTCGTAGTGGCGGAACCGGTGACCCACACGCTGGAGCGGCTGACCCTGCGGGTGCGCGAAGGGCGGCATGTCAATCACGAGCATGGCACCACTGCCCAGTTCGTCGGCGCAACCACCGACGGCCGCATCCTGCTGGAAGGGCGGATGAGCGCCATCCTGCAGGACCCCGACCCGGCGTCGGACGAACCGCCGACAATCACCGGCTACGTTCTGACCCTGTCCGACGCCACCAGCGAGCTGGCGGCGCTGGGCCAGCGCGACTCCCTGCTGCGCGAGGCGACGGAAGGGTTCCGCGCGCCCATCGCCAACCTGCGGGCGGCGGTGGAGACGCTGTACGACGCGCCCGACCTCGGCCCCGGCGAGCGCGCCGCCTTCGAAAGCGCGATGCTGGACTCCTGCTCAAGCCTGTCGCAAAGGCTGGAGCGGGTGACCAACGCTTACCGCAATGTCGTCACCGGCAGCTGGCCGATGAGCGATATCCATTCCAACAACCTGATCACCCTCGTCGCCCACCGGGTGGGGGCCGAGTCCGCCACCACGGTGACGCTGACCGGCCTGCCGCAATGGGTGCATGGCGACAGCCACAGCCTCGTCCTGCTGTTCGCCTATCTGATCGGGCGGGTGCAGGCGCTGACCGGCGCCACCGCCTTCGATCTGGCGGCGGCCGGCCCGCAGGACGGCGACCGCTGGGTCTATCTCGACCTCGTCTGGCAGGGGCCGGCGGTGTCCAGCGCCACGCTGGACGGCTGGCTGGACCAGACGCTGCCAGACGGTCTGGGCGGCCTCAGCGCCGGCGACGTCCTGCAACACCACCGCAGCACTGCCTGGAGCGAGCCGCTGCCCACCGACGGCGCCCCAGATACCGCCTGCGCCCGGTTGCGCGTGCCGTTGCCGCCGGCTCAGTCGCCGCGCACCGCCCAGCCGCGGCCGAAGGCCGGCGTCCGGCCGGAATTCTTCGATTTCGGGCTGCTGCACCAGCCGCTGGCGACCAGCGAGCTTGGCCGCACGCCGCTGGACCGGCTGCATTACGTGGTGTTCGACACCGAGACCACCGGCCTGTCGCCCAGCACCGGCGACGAGATCATCCAGATCGCCGCGGTCCGCGTCGTCGGCGGGCGCATCCTGACCGGTGAGACCTTCAACACGCTGGTCGATCCAAAGCGGCCGATCCCGCCGGAGTCGGTCCCCTTCCATGGCATCACCGACGGGATGGTGGCGGGCAAGCCGACCATCGGCGCCGTGCTGCCGCAGTTCCGCAGCTTCGTTTCCGGTGCGGTGCTGGTGGCGCACAATGCTGCCTTCGACCTGAAATTCCTGAAGATGAAGGAACGGGCGGCGGGGGTGACCTTCGACTGTCCGGTTCTCGACACCATGCTGCTGTCGCGCATGCTGCTGGGCAATGACGGCGACCACACGCTGGACGGCATCGCCGAACGGCTGGGCATCGAGGTGGTGGACCGCCACACCGCGCTGGGCGACAGCCTGGTCACCGCCGCGGTGTTCCTGCGGATGATCGAGATGCTGCGCGAACGCGAGGTGCGGACACTGGACGACGCCATCCGCGGCGCCAACATCCTGGTCGAACTCGCCGCACGGGAGCGCGCCTTTTGAACGCGCCCGACCCGACATCGGGCCATGAGCCGGGCTCCGGCCGGTATCGCGACCGGATGATCGGCCTGTTCCTGCTGGCAGCCGCCCTGTTCAACCCGCCGCTGCTCGGCCTGTTCGGGGTGAAGGGAACGATCCTGGGGGTGCCGGCGCTCTATGGCTGGATCTTCGGCATCTGGGCGGCAGTGATCGCGCTGGCGGCAATCGCCGGCCGGGCACGCTAGGAGGACGGCATGGAGGCCGGGCTGGATTGGGCCGCCGTCCTGATCGCCGCGCTGGTCTACCTCTCCGCCCTGTTCGCCATCGCCCATTGGGCCGACCGGCGGGAAGCGGCGGGGCGCAGCGTCATCGCCTCCCCCACCGTCTTCGCCCTGTCGCTGGGCGTCTATTGCACCACCTGGACCTTCTATGGGTCGGTCGGGCGGGCGGCGACTTTGGGCATCGGCTTCCTGCCGGTCTATCTCGGCCCAACCCTGCTGATGCTGCTGGCGCCGCTGCTGTTGCGCAAGATCCTGCGCATCGCCAAGGCGCAGCGCATCACCTCCATCGCCGACTTCCTCGCCAGCCGCTACGGCCACAGCCCCTTGCTGGGCGGTCTGGTGGCGCTGACGGCCACGCTGGGCGTAACCCCCTACATCGCTTTGCAGCTCAAGGCGGTGGCCGTCAGCTTCGACGCGCTGACCGGCGGCGGACTGGGCACACCGACCGGGCCATTCCTCGACCAGGGCTTTCTGATCGCGGCAGTGATGGCGCTGTTCGCCATCGTCTTCGGCGCCCGCCAGATCGACGCGGCGGAGCATCATCCGGGCATGGTCGCCGCCATCGCGCTGGAATCGCTGGTGAAGCTGGTCGCCTTCCTGGCGGTCGGCATCTTCGTGGTCTGGGGCCTGCACGGCGGGCTCGACAGCCTGTTCGCCGCGGCGGCCGCCCGCCCGGACCTCACCCGCCTGATGGGCAGCGAGGCGGCGCTCGGCAATCCCACGTCCGGCGGCGGTCCATGGGGCGCCTGGGTCGCCACCACCATCCTGTCAGCCGCGGCGATGCTGTGCCTGCCGCGGCAGTTCCAGGTGATGGTCATCGAATCGACGGACGAGCGCCATCTCGACAGGGCGATCTGGCTGTTCCCGCTCTATCTCCTGCTGATCAACCTGTTCGTCCTGCCGGTGACGCTGTCGGGACTGCTGACCTTCGGCGGCGGGCTGGACCCCGACCTGTTCATGGTCGCCCTGCCCCTGAACGGCGGGGCGGGATGGCTGGCCCTGCTGGCCTTCCTGGGTGGGCTGTCGGCAGCGGCGGGGATGATCGTGGTCGAGACGGTGGCGCTGTCCACCATGCTGTGCAACGACCTGGTGATGCCGATCCTGCTGCGCACCCGGCCGCGGGCGCTGGCGCGCTCGGCCGATCTGGCGCCGCTCCTGCTGGCGGTGCGGCGCATCGCCATCGTGGCGATCCTGCTGTTCGGCTACGGCTATTTCCGGCTGGCCGGTTCGGCCTACGCGCTGGTGTCGATCGGGCTGATCTCCTTCGCCGCGGTGGCGCAGTTCGCCCCGGCGCTGATCGGCGGCCTTTACTGGCGGGGAGCGACCCGGCGCGGTGCCATCGGCGGCGTGACGGCGGGCGCGTTGGTCTGGGCCTATACCCTGCTGCTGCCCAGCTTCGCGCGTTCGGGCTGGCTGCCGTCCAGCTTCATCACCGAGGGGCCATGGGGAATCGCCGTACTGCGGCCCTACGCGCTGTTCGGGCTGGAAGGTTGGGACTCGCTGGCCCATTCGCTGTTCTGGACCGCACTCGCCAACATCGGCGCCTATGTCGGCCTGTCGCTGTTCGACTGGCAGGGTGCGGCGGAACGGGTGCAGGCTACCGCGTTCGTCGATGCCTTCCACTCCGTGTCGGACGGCGTGACGCCGACGCCAACCGTACAGTCCGACTGGCGCAGCGCCGCCAGCGTCGGCGACCTGACCCGCGTGGTCGCCCGCTTCCTCGGCCCACAGCGTGCCGGGCGTGCCTTCGACGGCGCCGATCCGGACGAGCCGGCCGGACCGGAGCGGCTGCGGCTGGCCGAACGGCTGCTGGCCGGCGCGATCGGCGGAGCGTCCGCCCGCGTCGCGCTGGCCTCCTCCGTCTCGGCGGGCGCTGTGGAGGAGGCGGAGCTTCTGCGGATGCTGGACGAGACCAGCGACGTCATCGCCCACAGCCGCGAACTGGAACGCAAGACGGCGGAGCTGGAACGCGCCACCGACGCGCTGCGCGCCGCCAACGAGCGGCTGACCGAGTTGGACCGGCTGAAGGACGACTTCCTGTCCACCGTCACCCACGAGCTGCGCACGCCGCTGACCTCGATCCGGGCGCTGAGCGAAATCCTGCATGACGACCCCGAACTGGACTCCGGGCAGCGGCAGGAGTTCCTGGCCGTCATCATCAAGGAGAGCGAGCGGCTGACCCGACTGATCAACCAGGTGCTGGACATGGCGAAGATCGAGGCCGGCGCGCTGGACTGGCGGATCGAGACCATCGATGCCGGACAGGCCCTGACGGAGGCGGTTGCCGCGACGGAGGCGCTGTTCCGCGAGCGCGGCATCGCCCTGTCGGTCGACATGCCGGAACGGCCGCCGCCGGTGCGCGGCGATGTGGACCGGGTGATCCAGGTCGTCGTCAACCTGCTGTCCAACGCCGCTAAATTCACCCCGCCCGGCGGACGGACCCGGCTGGTCGCCCGGCTGGAGGACGGAGCCCTGCGGGTGGCTGTGATCGACAGCGGCCCCGGCGTGCCGCCGAAGGACCGCGACCTGGTGTTCGACCGTTTCCGCCAGTCCGGCGACGCGTTGACCGGCAAGCCCGCCGGCACCGGGCTGGGACTGGCCATCGCCAAGCGGATCGTCGAGCATCTGGGCGGCCGGATCGGGGTGGAGGATGCGCCGGCCGGACCGGTCGCCGAGTCGGGCAAGGGGGCGTCGTTCTGGTTCACCCTGCCGCTGGCGGATCAAGCCTTCAGCCCGGGTGCCGGAGAGCCGCCGGTCATGGATCGAAAGATTGATTAGACTCTAATCGTTTACAATCGTCTGGCCGTGCTGCAATCCCGTGCTATCCTTTCCGGCATGTACGTTCCATATGGATCAGGGAATTTCCGCTTGCGGTCCGGCCCAGCCATGCGCCCATGGCGGCATACAACCGATGGGGTGCTATACGCCACGGCCCTTCCCGTTCGGGCAATGCGCGCTTATGGTGAGGCCCACGGATCGGCGTATGACGCGGCTCCGACGGAACGGCCCGCCTGTCCGGCGGGTTGGCGGTAGGAAGGCGGGATGGGCAAGATACTGGTTGTCGACGACGAGCGGGACGTCCAAGCGCTGATCTTGCAGCGCTTCCGCCGCGCCGTCCGTACCGGCGAACTGGAATTCCTGTTCGCCCATGACGGGCAGGAGGCGCTGGCGACCCTGCGCGCCCGGCCCGACATCGACATGGTGCTGAGCGACATCAACATGCCCGGCATGGACGGGCTGACCCTGCTGGATCATCTGCCGCAGGTGAATTCCGACATCCGCGCCGTCATGGTGTCGGCCTATGGCGATCTGGGCAACGTGCGCGCGGCGATGAACCGCGGTGCCTTCGACTTCATCATCAAGCCCATCGACTTTGCCGACCTGGAAGCCACCATCCACAAGACGCTGGAAGCCTGCCAGTCCGTGCGCCGCCTGCGCGACGCGCTTCAGGAAACCCGCACGGCGGAGGCGGCGTCGCGCGCCCAGGCCGCCCGCATGCGCCGGGTCCTGGACGGCAGCCCGATCGGTGTCGCAATCATCACCGAAGCAGGCGATCTGGTCTATTGCAACCAGCGCTGCACCGACCTGTTCGGCGTCCCCGCCGACACGCTCCAGCACCATTGCGCCCCCACCCTGTTCCGCCATGTCCAGGAACGGCTGCCGAATCGGGCAGCGGGGATCGACGCCTTATCGGTCTCGGACGAGATCCATTATGTGCGCGAGGACGGGCGCACGGTGTGGATGGCGATGTCCGTCGACCGCACCAGCTACGAGAACCAGCCGGTCTTCATCGTCTGGCTCTACGACATCACCGAGCGCAAGGTTCAGGCTGAAGCGCTGCGCCGGGCCAAGGATTCGGCAGAACAGGCGCTGGCCGACCTGGAGCGCATGCAGTCCGACCTGATCCGGGCGGAGAAGATGGCGGTGATCGCCCAGCTGATCGCCGCCGTCGCGCACGAGATCAACACCCCCGTCGGCATCGCCCTGACCGCCGCCACCCATTTGCAGACGGCGTCGGAGGGGATCATCATGACCTTCAACGGCGGCCAGCTGCGCAAGAGCGACTTCCAGGACTATGTCGGCACCGCCAGCGAGGTCTCCACCCTGCTGGTCGCCAACATCGAACGCGCCGCCGCCCTGATCCAGAGCCTGAAGCTGGTGACGGAGGGCAAGGCCAGTTCACCGCGCAGCCGTGTCGGCCTGCGCGACTACCTGTCGGACATCGTGCTGGCGGTGCAGGTGCAGCCAGCCGCCGCCGGGCATGAGCTGGTGCTGGAATGCCCGGACGGGCTGGCGCTCGACACCTATCCCGGTGCGCTGACCGAGGTGCTGCTGGCCCTGCTGACCAATACCTTCGCCCACGCCTTCGAGGCGGTGCCCGCCCACGTCGGCTTCGGTGCGAGCGAGAGCGAGCAGCCGGAGGACAGCATCCGCCGCCCGGGGAAGGTCACGGTTTCGGTCCGGATGATGGGCGACGAGCGGGTGGAGCTGCGCGTGTCCGACAATGGGCGGGGCATCCCCGCCGACATCCAGCCGCGGCTGTTCCAGCCCTTCACCACCACCCGCCGCGGTGCCGGCAGCATGGGGTTGGGGCTGTATGCCGTGTTCAATCTCGTGACCGGCAAGCTTGGCGGCGAGATCGACATCGACAGCGAGGTCGGCCGCGGGACCTGCGTGATCCTCCGGCTGCCACTGGACGCCCCCTGACCCTTTCGGATCAGTGACCGAGCCCTGCGGACGACATCTTCGGGACCCATTTATGGACGACAAAGCCGACCTGCTGCGAGCCCTGCCCCCGCTGTCGTCCTACTCCCCGGAGGAGTCGGTTGCGGCCTCGCTGGACCGGGCGCAGAACTACCATGACCAGCTGGTCGCGGCGATGCCCGGCCTGATCGTCCACCGCGACGGCATGATCCTTCATTGCAGCGGCACGCTTGCCCGCCTGCTGGGCTACGACTCGGTCGGGGAGGTGATGGCCCTGCCCGACATCATGGCGCTGATTCCGGAAGACGCCCGGATGGCGGAGCGCAACGCCTATGCCCGCTGCCAGCAGGGCCCGATCCAGCCGCTGGCCCGCCGCATCAAGCGCCATCGGGCCGACACCAGCATCCAGTGGTTCGACCAGCTGCTCGAACCGGTGGACTGGGGCGGCGCGCCCGCGGTGATGGAGATGCTGACCCAGATGCGTCCCCAGGCGGCCAACGCCGAGATCCCGCATCAGGGGCAACTGTTGCAGGCGGCCATCGACGCCATGCCCAACGGCGTGCTGATGCTGGATCGCGGCCTGCGGCTGGAGGGCGCAAACAGCGAATATTTCCGTCTGTGGGACTATCCCCCCGGCATGTTTCCCCCCGGCACCCCGGTGGCCGAAACCCTCTATTACAACCACCGGCGCGGCGATTACGGCGACGTCCCCTGCGAGGAGACCGTGGCGGAGCTATGCACCCGCTTCCTGGTCAAGGGCGTCATCAATTCCGAACGCCAGGTTCCCTCGAACGGCCGCATCCTGGACATCCGCACGGCTCCCCGGGCGGACGGCGGCTATGTCATCACCCACCACGACATCACCGACCGCAAGCGCATCGAGGATGAGCTTCGCAAGGCCAAGGAGCGGGCCGAGGCGATCCTGAAGGAGCTGCGCGAGACCCAGCAGCAGCTGATCGTCCAGGAGAAGATGGCCTCGCTTGGCCAGCTGACCGCCGGCATCGCCCATGAGCTGAAGAACCCGCTGAACTTCGTCAACAACTTCGCCGAACTGTCGGGTGAATTGCTGGACGAGCTGCTGGAACTGCTGGAGCCGCTGAACGACCATCTGGAGGGAGCGACCCGCACCGACGTGGACGATCTGGTCGACAGCCTGCAAAGCAACCTGCGCAAGATCGCCGACCATGGCCGGCGGGCCGACAACATCGTCAAGAGCATGCTGGCCCATTCGCGTGGCGGCGGCGGCGAATGGCAAAGCACCGATCTGAATGCTCTGGTGGAGGAGGCGCTGGCCTTGTCCTACCACGCCGTGCGTGCCCAGGACCGCAGCTTCAACGCGACCCTGGACCGCCGATTCGACGCGGCGGTGGGCGAGGTGAAGCTGGTTCCACAGGACATCTCGCGTGTGCTGGTTAATTTGTTCACGAACAGCTTTTACGCCGTCCGCAAAAAACAGCTGACCTGCGGCAATTCCGCTTACGAACCGGCACTGACAATCACAACCGAAACGAGAGGTTCGGACGTTTCCATAAGAATTCGCGACAATGGCATCGGCATGACTACCGCAGTGATCGAAAAGCTTTTCACTCCGTTTTTCACCACGAAGCCTACCGGTGAAGGAACCGGCTTAGGACTTTCACTCAGCTATGACATCGTGGTACATCAACACAGGGGCCGTTTCGACGTATCCAGCATCGAAAACGAGCATGCCGAGTTTACGATCACGCTGCCACGAACCGTGACGGCCATGTCGCTAGGGGAGCGCCGAAAGACATGACCCTGGGAATCCTCGTCGTCGATGACGAACCGGATATCGAGGATCTGTTTCGCCAGCGTTTTCGCGCAGAGTTGCGCCGTGGTGAACTGGCGCTTCATTTCGCCGCATCTGGCGAGGAGGCGCTTAAAAGCTTGAACACAGGCCTGCAACCGGAAGCTGTTCTTGTCCTCAGCGATATCAATATGCCGGGGATGAGCGGACTCGACTTCCTGCGGTGTCTTCGTGCGGAAGCGCCGCATGTGCCGGTGATCATGGTCACCGCCTATGGCGACACCGAAAACCGCCGCCGCGCCCTGGACATCGGTGCCACCGAACTGGTGACCAAGCCCGTCGATTTCGTTGCCCTGAAGAAGCTGGTCCAGAGCGTCATCGTCCAGAAGACGGCGGCTTAACGCCCTGCCCCGCTCCCGGTCGACTCCAGGGCTGACCCTGGGGCCGACCCCAGGGCCAACAAAGGGCCGGTCCGATTGCGGAACAGGCCACACGCCGCCGCTCTCCATCACCCCGCGCACACCGCCGCGATGTCGCTCAATTCCGGATGCGCCCCGGCCGAACAGGACGGGCAATCGGGATCGACCGGAACCGCGATTTCGTTGAACTCACCGCGCAGACCGTCATAGAGCAGCAGCCGGCCGGCCAGCGGTTCGCCGAGGCCGAGCAGCAGCTTGATCGTCTCGGCCGCCATGATGGTGCCGATCACGCCGGGCAGCACGCCCAGAACGCCGGCTTCGGCGCAGGATGGTGCATATTCGGCCGGCGGCGGTTCCGGGAACAGGCAGCGGTAACAGGGCCGCACGCCCGGTGCCGCTCCGCCGAACACCGACACCTGCCCTTCGAAGCGGAAGATGGCGCCATAGACGTTCGGCACGCCCAGCCGCAGGCAGGCATCGTTGACCAGATAACGCGTCGGCAGATTGTCCGACCCGTCGACCACCACATCGTGCCCGGCCAGCAAATCCAGCACATTGGCCGCCTCCAGCCGCGTGTCGTGCGACACCACCTCGATGGTCGGGTTGAGGTCGAGCAGGGCGGTGCGGCCGCTCTCCACCTTGCGCTGGCCCAGCCGGCTTTCGGCATGCAGGATCTGGCGCTGAAGATTGCTGCGCTCGACCCGGTCATCGTCGATC
The DNA here is from genome assembly GCF_042604625.1 of Azospirillum sp. A29. Taxonomy (NCBI): domain Bacteria; kingdom Pseudomonadati; phylum Pseudomonadota; class Alphaproteobacteria; order Rhodospirillales; family Azospirillaceae; genus Azospirillum; species Azospirillum sp. A29. Next base: position 2,443,508 of record NZ_CP170466.1, on the reverse strand, counting down.
AGGGTCAGGCGCCCGACCCCGGCGGCGGCGAGATACAGCGCGATGGGCGAGCCCAGCCCGCCGGCGCCGATCAGGGCGACACGGCTGCGCAGCAGCCTGTGCTGTCCGGCCTCCCCCACCTCCGGCATGGTCAGGTGGCGGCGGTAGCGCTCGCGCTGGGCGGCGTCGAGCTGCGGCGGCACCTCAACCGGCAGGCCGTCGGCCTTCCAGGCGGAAAAGCCGCCGGCGACCGACCGCACGTCCCGATAGCCCAGCCGCAGCAAATCCTCTGCCGCGAACAGCGACCGGGTGCCGCCGGCACACATCAGCAGCAGGGGACGCGCCGGATCGGGCGCCTTCTCCTCGATCCGCAACTCCAGGAAGCCGCGCGGCAGGCGCAGCGCCCCGGCCGGGCTGCCGGTCGCCGTCTCCTCGTCCTCACGGACATCGACCAGCAGGGCACCGTCCCGTTGCAGAGCCAGCGCGTCGGCGGCGGCGACTTCCGCGATGCGGGCGCGCAGTTCGGCGAGGCGCCGGTCCTTCAAGCTCATGACGCGAGGCTCCTCAACCGCCGGCCAGGGCGACCATCAGGGTCAGGGTGGCGCCGGCCGGCAAGGCCGCTTCCAGCCCGCCCAGCCGACGGACATCGTCGCGGCCGAGATAGACATTCACGAAACGGCGCAGGTCGCCCTCGGCGGTGAACAGCCGGTCGCGGAAGGCATCCTGCCCGGCGGTCAAAGCCGCCAGCGCCTCGCGCACCGTGGCGCCCGGCACCGTCACCTGATCGCGCCCGCCGACGAAGCCGCGCAACGGGGTCGGCACGCGGATGGTCACCTCAGCGTTCGTCACGTCTGCATCTCCTCTTCCGGCATCGCTTCTCCAGCGGGCTCCTGCGGCGCCGCCTGAGCCAACGCCGCTTCCGCCTCCACCGCCAGCTGGCGGAACAGGTCGCGCACCTGCTTGGCCCGCATCAGGTCGATGCGCAGGTCCAGCAGGTCCTTGAAGCCATATTCATACGACCAGACGTCGGCCGGCGCATCAACCCGGCAGGCAGTGCTGGCGACATGCTCGGCCAGCAGTTGCTCCACCGTTTCCTTGGGCTGGCGGCTGGCGTCGCCGAAATGCAGCTCCATCACCCGCTCGACCAGCGCCGCCTCTTCGGCGGTGGATTCGTAGAGTCCGCGCAGGCGCAGCTCGTTCAGCACCGGCTTCGTCGTCCGCGCCAGGAAACGGCGCGGGACCAGCCAGAGCCGCATCGCCCGTTCGATGGCCAGCTCGGTCATCAGCTCGCTGAACTCGTCATCGGTCAGGTCGTTGCGGCGGCACCAGTCGGCCAGCGCCTCCGCCCCCACTAGTCGGCGCATGGCGCAGAAACGCCGGGTTTCCGTCCGCACCGCCGTCTCGTCCACCGTGACGCCCATCACCTCCGCGAACTGGCGGATCAGCAGGCGGCCGAGTGCGGCATTGTTGATTTCCGCGAAGTCCGGACGATGCAGGGCGGCGTGGGAGGCGATCTCCGACAGCGGGACGGTGTTGCCGCCATGGCAGACGCGGCGGTCGCGCTCGTACAGGACATCGAAATAATGGGACGCGTTGAAGTCGAACGGCGCCGGCCGCGGCGGCATGATGAGGCTGCCGAGATGGCTCAGCAGAACCTCCGCATCGCGGCGCTTCTGGTCGATCCCGCCGCTTTCCAGGAAGCGCTGCAGCCGGTCCGTTTCCTCCCCGCTCAGCCCGGCTTCGGCGAAGATGCGGTCGCGGGTGCGTTCGGTGAAGTACAGCCCCTTGGCGGCGGCAATCACCCGGTCGTGCAGGGTCCGGTCCGCCACCCCGGCGGCCAGCGCCGCCGCCATGCCGGCGCGCAGGTTCACCAGCGGCTCCGACAGCGGGAGCCAGCCGTCTTCCGGACCGGCATGGGCCAGTGCCACTTCGTCGTCGCCGGTCAGCCGGCCATCGACATAGCCGCGCGCGACCTCGCCGACCGGCACCATGCCGAAGGGATGGCATTCGGCCGCCCGCAAGGCGCCCATGCTGGACGCGCCATAGACCGCCACGCCCTTGTGCAAGGCATAGAGGATCTCCTTGTGCCAGACCGACAGAGACTGGCCGAACACCCCATCGATCAGGGCGATCACGTCCGGCCGGTGGATGGTCATCGCGCTGATGATGTCGGCCTGCGCCGCCGGCGGCAGGAACACCGCATCCGGCAGGATCGCGCGGGCATCCTCCACCGGCATGGTGGGGCCCAGGAACACACAGATCTTCATGCGACCGATCCCATTTGCGCCCCCATTTGCGCCTGAGACGCATGCGCCTTCAGAGCGTCGGCGAAAGCCAGCGGCCGGGCGCCCGGAGTGTAGAAGTCGAACTGGTAGCCTTCCAGCCCCGGCACCAGAATCCGCACCACCGGAATGCCGATCTCCGGCAGGGTCAGGTCGAAGACGAGCGCCTGCTCGATCCCGGCGCGGTGCAGCACGGTCAGCAGGACGGTGATGTCGCCTTCGAAAGTCGGGGTGGCGTGGTTCCGGTGGCGGCGCCCGTCGGTGTTGATCGGTGTCGCCTCCAGCGCCGCGATTTCGGCATTGCCATCGGCATTCTGGTTACGGACCAGATCGCGGCGGAAGAAGTCGTCGCGCGAACCGGCGATCAGGACCAGCCGTGACTGCACTGCCTCGGTCAGGGCGCGGCACATGGCGACCGCCGGCTCCAGATGGCTGCCATAGCCGCGGTTCATGCCGGTCTTGCGCATCTCTCGGTCATAGACGATTGCCATATAGCTCGGCACGCCCAGGTCCGTCGTGACGTCGAACAGCAGCGGACGGATGCCGGCCTGCTCGAACCGGTGCAGCAGGTCGCGCACGGTCGGCGCGTCGATGCTGTCCAGATCGACCCGCGGCGTCGGCCAGTTCAGCCGGTCGCCGGCATAGCGCCAGCAGGCCACGGAGTCGCGCTCGATCACCTCGTAGAGACCGGAGGCGACCGCCTCGAGGATGTGGTTGCCGCTGGCCAGCCCGTTGGTGCCCATGGCGTAGAAGCTGCGCGCACCCGGCTTGGTCCCCGGCGGCATGCTGTGCAGCCCGACCGAGGTCCAGGGAGCGGCGACCGGACGGCCGCTCATCAGGTCCCAGCCCCAGGTCCAGATCTCCGGCCGGTCGGGACGGAAGGAGCCGTGCTTGGTTCCCGGCAAGCGGTCCAGCGGGATGCGTCCGTCGGCCGGCAGGTCGTTCCACGCCGCCTCGACATGCGGCAGGCGCAGATGCTCGGCATGGTGGAACTCGATCGCCTCCATCGCGGCGGAGACCGTCGCGGCGGCGAGGCTGAAGCCCTTGCCGGCGCTGCCCGACAGGGTCGGACTGTTTGGCCGGTGCCCGATGACGGTGTGGATGCCCAGACGGTCCAGCCCGGTCACGTCGGCCAGCCGCGTGATGCCGCAGCGGGCGAAATGGGGCGAGATGCGGGCCAGCGTCTCTTCCGGCGTCGACGTGCGGTGGGTGCCGATGAAGAAGCGCTTGGTGGCGCGGTGGACGGTGTCGCCCAGGCGGATGCCGGGGAACTCCGGATAGACGGTGTCGGGCGATGCGCTGTCAGCCATGGGATGGATCAGGACTCGCGGTTCCGGCCGGTTCGGAGGGAGATGGATCGTCGCCCCGCAGGACGCGGGACGCATAAGGACAAAGAGGGGCCGGCCGTCTCCCGTGAGGATAGGCCGGCCCCGATGCGATTACGCCTCGGTCTTGGGATCGTCGCCAGCCGCTGCCGGGCCCTGCGATGCGGAGGCCGACGCCCCAGGAGTGGCCGCAGCGGACGTCGCCGAAGCGGACTGCGCCGAAGCGGAGGTTGCCGACGCGGAGGTTGCCGATGCAGACATAGCCGATGCGGAATGAGCGGAAGCAGGAGCGGCGACTGCCGAGAAGGCCGGGGCCGGGACAGCCGATGCGGACTGCGCCGCAGCCGAGAACGCCGACGCCGGAGCGGCGACCGCCGAGAAGGCCGGGGCCGGAACAGCCGACGCGGACTGCGCCGCAGCCGAGAACGCCGACGCCGGAGCAGCAACCGCAGAGAAGGCCGGGGCCGGGACAGCCGACGCGGACTGCGCCGCAGCCGAGAACGCCGACGCCGGAGCAGCAACCGCAGAGAAGGCCGGGGCCGGGACAGCCGACGCGGACTGCGCCGCAGCCGAGAACGCCGACGCCGGAGCGGCGACCGCAGAGAAGGCCGGAGCCGGAACAGCCGACGCGGACTGCGCCGCAGCCGAGAACGCCGACGCCGGAGCAGCAACCGCAGAGAAGGCCGGGGCCGGGACAGCCGACGCGGACTGCGCCGCAGCCGAGAACGCCGACGCCGGAGCGGCGACCGCAGAGAAGGCCGGAGCCGGAACAGCCGACGCGGACTGCGCCGCAGCCGAGAACGCCGACGCCGGGGCGGCGACCGCAGAGAAGGCCGGAGCCGGAACAGCCGACGCGGACTGCGCCGCAGCCGAGAACGCCGACGCCGGAGCGGCGACCGCCGAGAAGGCCGGGGCAGGAACAGCCGACGCCGACTGCGCCGCAGCGGAGGTCGCCGACGCCGAAGCGGCCGAAGCGGAGGCGGATGCCGACTGCGCGGAGGCGGAGAAGGCGGGGCCCGGAGATGCCGACGCGGAAGTGGCGGAAGCTGACGTGGCCGAGGCCGAAGAGGCAGAGGTCGCAGACGCCGAAGTGGCAGAAGCGGAGGTGGCGGAAGCGGAGGTGGCGGAAGCCGACGTCGCCGAAGCCGAGGCGGCGGTCGCAATCGACTCGACCGCCACGGCGCTGTCCAGACCGCTCTCTTTGCCCGTCAGGGAGTTGAAGGCGTCGGCAGCGGCGCTGTGGACATGGTCGGGAAGGACACCGCCGAACCCGCTCTGTGCCAGCAGGGCTTGCTTGCCCTGAATATCGAGGGCGTTCAGCTGATTACGGAATTCGCCATCGGTGGCGAGGCGCTTAATGAGGGCGAGTGCCTGTTCCTTGGCCATTTACGGGCCCCTCCTGCAATCGGTCAGCCAATAGGATTGCTGCGAATGGAATGCAACGGCTAAACCAATAGCATAGGCAATCCGCAAAAATTCTAGTGAAAATGCACAAGAATTGGCGATTGCCTCGGAAATTTTAAGTCCGGCACCGCCGCTCCCGACACCGGCAAGGTGGGGCGCACGGCTTTAGAGCAATACGCCTTCCGCAATACGCCGCCTTCCGCGCCATTCCTCGCGCGTCTGGTGCCAGACATCCGCCTCCGGCGGGTTGACCGGCTCAGGCAGCAAGGTCGACCCACGCACCTCCGCCCCCAGCTTGCGCGCCACCGTCTGCGAGGCAGTGTTGCGGGGATGGATGGTGTGGATGACTTCGGTCCAGCCGAGATGGTCGAACACCCAATCGATGGCTGCGGCAGCGCTCTCGACCGCATAGCCCCGCCCCCAGCAATCCGGCATGATCGCCCAGCCGATTTCCGGCCCCGGCCAGCCATCCGGCACCCACGGCCCGACCCGCCCGACCCAGCGGCCGGTCTCCTTCTCGATGACGGAGAACATGGCGAAGCCCTGGATCGACCAGGCGCCCGCCATCGACAGGAAACCGCGCCAGGCGACCGGACGCGACTGCACGCCACCGATGAACTCGGTTCCCTCCGGATTGGCCATCATCGCCGCCCAGCCATCGAAATCGTCCGCCTGGGTCGGCCGCAGGATCAGGCGAGCGGTTTCCAGCATCGGTTCATCCCTGGGGACCATCATCGCGCCGCCTCGATCATCAGCAAAAAGCGCAGCCATGCCGCGAGAACCCTCCTACACACCGCCCGAGGGAAAGATCGGGGCGAAAGCTTCACAACCGAAGCGTATTTATCGAAACCCGTTCGGCAACGGATGCAAGAAACATCATTCACAAGCATCGAACCGGCGTCCAGAGCGAACTGTCGGCACCACTACTGCACAGCATGACCTTGACCGAACACATTAGGCTTTCTGGGCTAGAGCGACGCCGTGAATCGGATCCCATATAATAGGGCGATGCCCGGCCGTTCCATGCGGTCCGGGCGGACAAAAAGAACAGACACTAGTACGGAGCACAACGATGTCGCGGTTTCGGATGGCGATTCTGGCCCTGGCGGCGGTAAGCGGCGCGACCCTGGCCCTCTCCGGTTTCAGCGGCGGCGCTGCAGCCCAGTCCAAGCTGGATTCCTCGGGCAAGCCCGTTTGGGACGATAGCCACAACCAGCGTCCGACCGCGGCCAGCGACCGCGCGCTGCCGGCCGGCGTGGTGACCCTGCGCACGGCGACCTCCGCCCCCGGCCTGCTCGGCGTCTATGCCGTCAACGGCCTGCCCTTCGACATCGTGGTGAGCCGGGTCGACGCCACCCAGTGCATCAACATCGTGCCGGAGGATTGCGGACTGCTCGGCACCGACATCCGCGTCGCCACCGGGACGGAGGTTCTGGTGCGCAGCGTGCGGCAGGCCGACATGACCCGTACCTATGGCGTCGTTCCGGTCTACAACTGGCACCCGGCCGTCGCCGCCAAGTAAGCCTGTCGCTATCGCAGGACCGCCGCATGCTCTCGCGGCGGTCCCGCCACCTTCCACTCCCCCGTCTATTTCCTTGACTTCCCGTCACCTGCGGGCTGAATGCGCGGGAGATCAGACGGGTTGCCAGCGATGATGTCCTTGTCCAAGATTATTCTTCTTGCGCTGGTGATCGGCGCGGTCTGGTTCGGCTGGCGCTGGGTCAACCGCGTGCAGGAGATCGGCCGCGCCCGCAGCGCCGCCCGTCGCCAGGATGCCCCCCCTCAGCACGGACGGCGCGACGGCGGAGCCGGCGGCGCGTCCGCGCGCAGCGCCGGCGCGCCTGCCCCGGCCATGGAGGCGGAAGATATGGAGAAATGCCCGGAATGCGGCGCCTATGTCGCCCCGCGCTCCGCGGTGTCCTGCGGCCGCCCGGCCTGTCCCTACGGCCGCTGACACGGTCGCCAACGGCGGGAACGCCCTCCGCCATCCCCAGACACGACGCCGTGGCGGCGCGATCTGCCGCGCTGCGGCTTGATTTGACGGTGGCGCCCGCCTATCGTGCGGCGCGTTTTCAACATTTCTATTGTGGACCGTCCATGGCCTCCCAGATCGGGACTTCCGACGGCGGAAATTCCGCCGACCGCCGCGGCCTGTCGTTCCAGGCCCTGATCCTCAAGCTCCACCAGTTCTGGTCGGAGCAGGGTTGCGTCATCCTGCAGCCCTACGACATGGAGGTCGGCGCCGGCACCTTCCACCCCGCGACCACGCTGCGCGCGCTGGGTCCCGATTCCTGGAAGGCGGCCTATGTCCAGCCGTCGCGCCGGCCCAAGGACGGCCGCTATGGCGAGAACCCGAACCGCCTGCAGCACTATTACCAGTACCAGGTCATCATGAAGCCCTCGCCGGCCAACGCGCAGGAGCTTTACCTGGACAGCCTGCGCGCCATCGGCATCGACCCGGCGCTGCACGACATCCGCTTCGTCGAGGACGACTGGGAAAGCCCGACGCTGGGCGCCTGGGGCCTGGGCTGGGAAGTGTGGTGCGACGGCATGGAAGTGACGCAGTACACCTATTTCCAACAGGTCGGCGGCATCGAATGCGACCCCGTCGCCGTCGAGCTGACCTATGGGCTGGAGCGCCTCGCCATGTATGTGCAGGGCGTGGAGAATGTCTACGACCTGGACTTCAACGGCCAGGGCGTGAAGTACGGCGACGTGTTCAAGCGCGCCGAGATCGAATACTCGAAGCATAATTTCGAGTTCGCCAACACCGACATGCTGCTCCAGCATTTCAAGGACGCCGAGGCCGAGTGTCAGGCGCTGGTGGCGCAGAACCTTGCGCTGCCCGCCTATGACCAGTGCATCAAGGCGTCGCATCTGTTCAACCTGCTGGACGCCCGCGGCGTGATCAGCGTTGTCGAGCGCGCAGCCTATATCGGCCGCGTGCGCACGCTGGCCAAGGCCTGCTGCGAAGCCTGGACGGGGGCGAAGTAAAAATATGTCTCAGATCCTGAATAACGAACTTCTCATCGAGGTATTTTCGGAAGAAATTCCGGCGCGCATGCAAGCAAAAGCTGCGCTAGATTTTCGCCGTTTGATCGTTGAGAAGCTCGCGGCGGCTGGTTTGGGCTTCCAAACTGCCGTAGAGCAGTCCACTCCTCGCCGGATTGCGCTGGTGGTGAATGGACTTCCGGACCGCACCGAAGACGTAAAAGAAGAGAAAAAAGGTCCACGCGTCGGCTCACCCGAACAGGCGGTCGTCGGCTTCCTGAAATCGGCCGGCCTCGACAGCCTCGACCAGTGCGAGCAGCGCGACACTGGCAAGGGGGTCTTCTATTTCGCGGTGACCGAGAAGAAGGGCCGCGAGACCGCCGCGGTGCTGGCGGAGGTCATCCCCGCCGCCATGGCCGAGCTGCCCTGGCCGAAGTCGATGCGCTGGGGCACCGGCACTGCGCGTTGGGTCCGCCCGCTGCACTCGATCATCGCCCTGTTCGGCGGGCGCGTGCTCGACGGCGGCTATGACATCGGCGGCACCCAGGGCCGCATTGCCTTCGGCAACACCACCCGCGGGCACCGCTTCCTGGCACCTGACGCCTTCACGGTGGAGAGTTTCGCCGATTACCGGGAGAAACTGCACGCCGCCAAGGTCGTGCTCGACCGCGAGGAGCGCAAGGCCAAGATCAATGCCGATGCCGAGGCGCTGGCCAAGGCCCAGGGCCTGACCCTGTCGCCCGACGACGTCCTGCTGGAGGAGGTCGCCGGCCTCGTCGAGTGGCCGGTCGTGCTGATGGGGTCCATCGACGAGAGCTTCATGGACGTGCCGTCGGAGGTCCTCATCACCTCGATGCGCACCCACCAGAAGTATTTCGCCGTGCTGGATGCCGACGGCCGGATGGCCCCGCGCTTCGTCGTCGTGGCGAACACCGAGACGCTGGACGGCGGCAAGGCCGTTGTCGCCGGCAACGAGCGCGTTCTGCGCGCCCGCCTGTCCGACGCCAAGTTCTTTTGGGACCAGGACCGCAAGACCAAGCTGGAAGCCCGCGTCCCGGCGCTGGAGAAGATCATCTTCCATGCCAAGCTGGGCACGGTGGCCGAAAAGGTCACCCGCGTGCAGTTGCTGGCCGCCGAGATCGCCCGCGCCATCGGCGCCGACAGCGACGCCGCCAGCCGCGCCGCCCTGCTGTGCAAGGCCGATCTGGTGACCGAGGTGGTCGGCGAGTTCCCCGAGGTCCAGGGGATCATGGGCCGCTACTACGCGCTGGGCCAGGGCGAGAGTGCCAATGTCGCCAACGCCATCGCCGACCATTACAAGCCGCTGGGTCCGTCGGACAGTTGCCCGACCGCCCCGGTTTCGGTTTCGGTGGCGCTGGCCGACAAGATCGACACGCTGGTCGGCTTCTTCGCCATCGACGAGAAGCCGACGGGCTCGAAGGACCCCTACGCGCTGCGCCGTGCCGCACTGGGCGTGATCCGTCTGGTGCTGGAGAACGGGCTGCGGGTGAAGTTGGGCGAAATCTTCGCGGCGGCGCATGGCGCCTACAAGGTTAGCGGCTTCGCCCCGGCCGGCAGCGTCGGCGGCGACCTGATGTCCTTCTTCGCCGACCGCCTGAAGGTGGTGCTGCGCGAGCAGGGCGTCCGCCACGATCTGGTGGATGCGGTGTTCGTGCTCGGCGGCGAGGACGATCTGGTCCGGTTGCTGGCCCGCGTGAAGGCTTTGCAAGCCTTCGTCGGTTCCGACGAGGGTGCCAACCTGTTGGCGGCCTACAAGCGCGCGTCCAACATCGTCCGCATCGAAGAGAAGAAGGACGGTGCGAGTTTCGACCAGCCGGTCGATGCCGACCGCCTTTCCCAGGACGAGGAAAAGGCGCTGTTCGCGGCGCTGAACGAGGCCTCGGCCACTGCGAAGCCGCAGTTGGATGCCGAGGACTTCACCGGCACCATGGCGGCGCTGGCGAAGCTGCGCGGCCCGGTGGACGCCTTCTTCGAAAAGGTCACGGTGAACGCGGAGGACAAGGACCTGCGCGCCAACCGCCTGCGCCTGCTGACGCAGATCCGCACGACGCTGAACGCGGTGGCCGACTTCTCGAAGATCGAGGGATGATGAAATCGGGGGGCGTTCGCGCCCCCCTTTTTTACAGCCCCGCCAAGGCCCGCCGGATCGCCTCGCGGAAGGCGTCGAGCGATGCGATGTCCAGCAGGAACAGCGCATGGCCGCTGGCATCACCGGCGGCGAGCGCCATGTCGATGCGCACGAACAGCACCGGATCGGTGCCGGACCCGATCACCGCCGCCGGCGCGCCGGCGCCATAGCCCGGAACCGCACCCGACAGCTCGCCGCCGATCAGGTTGGACAGGCTGGCGAGGCAGCCATTCAGGATGATGTTGCCGATCTCGGTCAGCGCGTCCTGCTCCATCTCTCCCGGCGCCTCGGCGGCGGGGTCGACGGGGACGAGGCGACCGACCAGGGCCAGCGTGCCGCGTTCGGGGAAGATCAGCAGCGCTTCGCCGGTGAAGGGACCGGTGAAGGCTCCGCGCACGGCACAGACCGGCTGGTCGCCATCCAGTTCGTCGCCGACCTCGCTGGTGATGCGGGCACGGGTCGAGACTGAGAAGGACGGCACCGACAGATGCACCTCCTCCCCCAGCATGGAGCTGAGGGCGGCGGCTGGCTCGCCCATGCCGATGTTGAACAGTTCGGCAATGGCATCGGCCTCATCGGCGTCGAGACGGAGCGGGTCGTCCGCCGATGGAACCGATCCGGGCTGTCCCATCGCCGTCACTGCCCAGCCGCGGCGAGGAAGTCGCGGATCTTGTCCGAGGTGATCGGCTTGGCGATGAAGCGGACGCCCAGCGCCTCGGCCTTGCGCTTCAGCGTGTCCTGGACGTTGGCGGTCAGCAGCCCGATCGGCAGGCCGACGAAACGCTCCTTCAGCCGTTCGGCGAGAACGAGCCCGTCCATGCCCGGCATGTTGTAATCGACGATGGCGGCGACCGGCGGCACCTCGCCGACGATCTCCAGCCCCTCCTCGCCGCTCGCCGCGGTGACGATGGTCCAGTCGGGCCGCAAGGAGGCGATAACGCTGGAAACCATGTTGCGCGCAAGTCGGCTGTCGTCGACGACGAGGATGCTGGTCATGCCGATACTTCCGTCCTAAAGAGTCCGTTCACACCTTACCGGGTTATTACCGCAAAGCGTTCCTGTCCACAACAGACGCCTCGTATCAGGCCCGACAACTTCAACCGACACAGCCCTGCAATATATCAATGCTCAGTTCCGACAAAGCCGCCTCCGACATGGTTGGCTCCCCTATCCGCCCCCCCGTCCGGGCCGTGCTCGACACCAACATCCTGGTGGCCTACGCGCTGCTGGGACGTGCCGCTGCCCGGCGCCACGATGCGATCCGCCGGTGCGTGGAGCGGGTGCGTGCCGACCGCGGCCTCGTCGGCAGCAGCGAAACGCTGGCCGAGCTGCGGGAGGTGCTGATGCGCCCCACCTTCGACCGCTACGCCGCCGCGACCGAACGCCGCGCCTTCCTGGAGGGCGTCGGTGAAGAGATGACTCTGGTCGCACCGGCCGCGGTCGGTCGGCTGTGCCGCGATCCGGAGGACGACATGTTCCTGGCCGCCGCCGTCGGCGGCTCGGTTCCCTGGCTGGTGACGGTCGACCGTCAGCTCCTGTCGGTGCGCCAGGCCGGCGCCACACGCGTGCTGCGGCCCGAGCGATTCCTGGAAGCGGTGACTGTCCAGGATGCCCCTCAGGCATAGCCCGACAGAATCCACTCGACAAACCGACCGCGATTTCTAGAATGAAAAGAGAACACATCGCAAACTGCGAGTGAACGGGATTGGCCGCCGCAGCGCTGGCGGCATCGATGGAGCGCAGGGGGCATCTGCAGCGATGAGCGTCCAACGGCTATTGTTCGACGACCTGCCGGAAAGCGAGCCGGTCCGCAAGCCGCGCCGGGCGCGGGCTTCCGCGACGGGTACCGCCCCCTCGACCATGGCCGCCCAGGTCGCCGTGGACGTGGTGCGGGAAGCCGCACCGCTGCCCCGGGCGGCAGCGATGGCGGCGAGCGTCGCGACCCTGCCGCTCGCCCCCCCGGCCCCGCCGCCTCCCCCGCCGGCGTTCGACCCGGCAGCACTGTCCAACGCGGAATTGCGGGCACTGGTGCAGGCGCTGCCCGACCAGCGGCTGGCCCATCTGCTGATCGAAGCGGCGCGCGAACTGAAGCGCCGCGCCGCCCCCGACTCCGGTGATACCGACGGCGAGGACGGAGAAGGCGCGACTGAGCCGAACCCCGCCCTGCTGCGTGCCGCGCGGCAGGCGGTGGGAGAGCTCTCGGGCGAGGATTTCTGATACGCCAGTCTCACTGCCCCAGTCTCACTGCTGGGTGCGTCCCTTCGTCAATAAAGTTTCCGAGACAAACCACACAGCTTTATGTCATGATCCCTTCCAGCCCACGCTTTATATGCCGCATCGCACAATAAAGCGGTATCAAAGCGCCGCCGGGCACGCCGAACCCACATGCGACGTCTCCCGGAGGGAGCTTTGGACTGGATTTCGTGGTTGCAGGAATGGGGGAACGCCTTTTACCCGATGGCCTTTGTCTGGGCCTTTTTTGAAGGTGAAACATTTGTAATCTTCGGCGGGATGGGCGCCAAGCTCGGTATCGTCAATCTTTACTGGCTGGTCGGGTCGGTGTGGGTCGGCAGTTTCCTGGGCGATCAGGTCTGGTTCTGGTTGGGCCGCCGCTGGGGCAAGAAGGCGCTGGCCCGTTTCCCTTCCGCCGATGCCCACGCCTGCCGGGTGCTGGGTTGGCTGGAGAAATACGGCGTCGCCTTCATCCTGGTCTTCCGCTTCCTCTACGGCGTCCGGAACATCGCGTCGGTCGCCATCGGCACCTCGGGGATGCGCTGGTCGCGCTTCCTGTTCTGGAACTTCATTGCCGCCGGCATCTGGGCCTGGAGCTTCGCCGGCGCCGGTTACCTGTTCGGTGAGGCCGCCGCCGCCATCGGCGAGGATGGACCGAAGATCCTGCTGCTGACCGGCCTTGCCATCGGCGGTCTGTGGCTCGCGATCAAGAGCATCCGCTGGGTCCGCCGCCGCGCGCTCGCCGCAACCAACGCGGCCGAGTGACGCGACACCTGAGCAGGTTGTGCTGAACAGGGCCGGGGCGGGTGGTCGTTGACCGCCCGCCCCGGCGTTCTTGCGTCAAGCCTCAGGCATCCAGCGTTTCCTGATCCTTCAGCCGCTCCCAGATCTCGCCGAACTCGACATGGCGGGCGGCGAACAACGCCAGCAGGCGCGGGTCGAAATGGACCTTCGGGTCCAGCCGGTCGTCACCGTTCAGCAGGATGTCCACCGTCTTCTCATGGCTGAATGACGGCTTGTAGGGCCGGGCGCTGCGCAGCGCGTCATAACAGTCGGCAATGGCGACGATGCGGGCGGCGAGGGGAATTTCCTCGCCCTTCAGGCCGAACGGATAGCCGGTGCCGGCCCATTGTTCGTGATGGTACAGCGCGATCTCGGCGGCCATCTTCAGCCGGTCCGATGCGACCAGGATGTCGTGACCATAGACCGGATGGCGCCGCATTTCCGCAAGCTCGCGCTCGTCGAGCCGGCCCCGCTTGTGCAGAACCGCCTGATCGACGCTCATCTTGCCGACATCGTGCAGCGCGGCGGAAAAGTGGATCTCCCGGCAAAAGGCGCGGCTGCAACCGGCCCAGGTCGCCAGAATATAGGAATATTCGTTGACCCTCAGGATGTGGTTGCCGGTGTCCTCGTCATGCACCTCGGCAGCGCGGGCCAGCAGATTGACCGACACCATGAAGGCCCGCTCCGTCTCCGCCTGGAGTTCGGCGACACGGCGGCGCTCCTTGGTCAGGGCGCGGTTGCGTTCGGTCAGCCGCTCCAGCGTCGCAGCGCGTTCCAGCGCCCGGCCGACGATGTGATTGACCGGAGCGATCATCTGCTCATGGTCGGGCAGAAAGGCCGGCGGCCCCTCCAGCGGGCGGCGGTTGATCAACTGCACCACGCCGATGGGCCGGTCACGGAACCCTTTCAACGCGAAGGCCATGATGGACCGGGTGCGGAAGCCGGTGCGCTGGTCAAAGGCGGAATTGAAGCTGTAGGGCCGGTCCGCCGGAATGGCGTAGGCATCCTCCAGCAGCAGCGTCTCGCCGGTCGCGGCGACATAGCCGACGATGGAGGCTTGGCTGACCGGCACCGAAAACAGGGTCGGCCTGGCGCGGATCACGTCGTTCTGCGCGCTGACCGCATCGAGATGACGGTGCCGCCCCTGCCCGCGCAGCATGAAGACCGTGCCGGCCTCGGCACCCGTCAGTTCGCGGCACTTGCGCAGCACCCGATCGCTGAGCGATCGCAGCGACTGGTTCGGAGCACTTTCGATAAATTCAAGGAATTGACCGACCAGACCCACAGCGCTCCCCCACCCTGGCGCACGACAATGGCGCTGCGAACAGAGTACCCCATTTGTCGCACCCGGCAGAAGGGGCTTGCAGTTCCGAAAGTCACGTGCTGATCACAGGTCACAGCCAGCCCGTCACAGCCCCATCCAGCCACCAGCCCACAGCCAGATCCCCGCCACCGCCATCGACAGCAGCGCCATCGGCACACCGCAGCGTGCATGCTCGACGAAGCCCAGCTTGACACCGGCAGCGGCAGCCCGCTCCGCCACGATGATGTTGGCGAGACTGCCCGGCAGCAGCAGGTTGCCGGCCAGGGTCGACAGCAGCGCCAGCCCGTAGAGCGCCCCTTCCGGCGGCGACGGCCAGGCGGCCAGCAGCAGGATCACCGCCGGAACGTTGCCGATGGTGTTGCTGCCTGCCAGCGACAGCGGCAGCATCACCGCCAGCCGGTCGGGAAGCCATCCTGCCACGCTCAGGTCGTTGACCAGCGCCGTCGGGATGCCGGTCAGCCCCAGCGCATGGTTGATCGCGAAGAGCGCGCCGAACAGCACCAGAAGATGCCAGTCGACCATGCCCAGCATGTCGCGGCTGGCCATGCGGCGGCTCACCATCATGATGCCGGCGATCAGCAGCACCGCATGTTCCTGCGGGATGTCGCGTGTGAACAGGATCAGCAGAACGAGCGTCGCCGCCACCGCCTTGCCCAACTGCCAGCGGTCGAGCTTCGGCGCCGCCTGCACGACGTCCACGTGCCCCTCCTGCGGCATGCCGAAACGGCCGCGCCAGACCAGCCAGACGGTCGCATAGGCGATGGCCATGGCCGCCAGCGCCGGGCCGCCGCAGATTGCCAGGAAGCGCCAGAAATCGAGATGCCCGACCTGCCCGATCAGGATGTTCTGCGGGTTGCCGATCATCGTCGCCGCCGACCCTGCATTGGCGGCGCCTGCCAGCCCGATCAGATAGGGCCGCGGGTCCAGCTTGCGCGCCTGCAAGCCCAGACACAGCATCGGCGTCATCGCGAAGACGACCACGTCGTTCGCCAGCACCGCCGACAGCCCGCCGGCGACCAGCACGATCACCGCCAGGAGCCGCGCCGGCGACTTCGCCGCCTGCGCCACCTTCAGCGCGCACCAGTCGTAGAAGCCGCTGCCGGCATATTGCGCCGACAGGATCATCAGACCCAGCAGGATGAAGATCGTCGGGAAGTCGATGGCCGACACGGCGGAGGCCGTATCCAGCGCCCCGGTCGCCAGCAGCAGGATCGCTGCGACCAGCGCGATGCCGGTGCGGTCGATGCGCAGGCCGGGAAAGCCGCCCAGCGCCATGCCCAGATAGGTGGCGGCGAACAGAATCAGGATGGTTGCGGTCATAATGCCCGATGCACAGGGAATGTCAGTCGAGGGAAATGGTGGTTCCCTCGCGCGCGGCAAAGCAATTTGCGAACTCTGCCTTGGCTGCCGCCTCGATCCGCTCCATCGTCGCGTCGTCGTGGTCGGGATCGTGGTGGAACAGGCCCAGCGTCTTCACATGGGCCGCGCGGGCGATCCGCACCGCTTCCATCCAGGTGGAATGGCCCCAGCCGATCCGTTGCAGCCATTCCTCGTCGGTGTAGGTCGAGTCGTAAAGCAGCAAATCCACCCCGTCGACAAGGTTCAGGATGCTGCGGTCGGGGTGGTCGGGTACATGTTCGGTGTCGGTGGCATAGGCGACCGACCGCCCCTGATACTCGATCCGGTAGCCGGTGGCGCCGTCGGGATGGTTCAGCGCCGCTGTGTGGATGCGCACCCCGCCCTCCAGCTTGAAGCTGTGGCCGGGCGGCACCTCCAGAAAGCTCAGGTCGCCGCCCATGGTGCGCAGCGGCACCGGGAACAGCGGCCGTTCCATCTGGCGCGCCATCACCGATTCGATGTCGGGACCGCCGTTGAGATGGCCGGAGATGACGCGAAGGCCGAAGCCCTTGGTGTAGGCCGGCGCAAAGAAGGGAAAGCCGCTGATGTGGTCGAGATGGGTGTGGCTCAGCAGCAGCGTGGCGCCGGTCACCCCTTCGGTCAGAAGCTTGCGCCCCAGCATCCGCAGCCCGGTGCCGGCGTCGATGATGATCCGCTGCTTGCCCGCCTGCACTTCAACGCAGGAGGTGTTGCCACCGAATCCCAGATGCGAAGCCATTGGGCAGGGAATGGTGCCGCGCACGCCCCAAAAGGTGACTGAAAACCCCATTCCCCGCCTCCAGGCGCGCTCATATGCCGATCCAACCCTTGGGAGCGGTGAGTTTAACGCGATTTGCCTGTCTGTACATGACAGAGCATGAACGGCACAGGGTGTCCGCCGCTCCCCAACCGGAAAAAGAAACGGGGCCGCCTCGCATGAAGCAGCCCCGTCGACCTTGATCGGTTACCTCGATCAGGCTTGGCCGTTTTCCTTACGACCCGGCCGTCTTACAGTTCGGCGGCCATGTAGGTCGGCAGCCAGCCTTCGTTCGCCTCGCGCAGACGCTTCAGCGAGACGATCTCTCCGCCGCGGCCCGACAGCGAGGTGCCGCGGGTTTCACCCAGCACGGTGACCGGAACGCCGGCCACCTTGGCCTTCTCCTGCACCGTCGCGGCGATGTCCGGACGAACGGCCAGGACGTAGCGGCCCTGGTCCTCGCCGAACAGCACGCGGACATGCTGGCCGTCGAAACCGGTCAGGTAGGCGCCGATGCCGCCGGCCAGCGCCATCTCGGCGATGGTGACGATCAGGCCGCCGTCGGCCGCATCGTGGCTCGACACAACCAGACCCTCGTGGATCAGGCCGCGGACGAAGTCGCCGTTGCGACGTTCCACCGCCAGATCGACCGGCGGGGGTGCCCCCTCCTCGCGGCTGAGGATCTCGCGCAGGAAGATCGACTGGCCGATGTGGCCCTTCGTCTCGCCCACCGCGAGGATTACATCGCCCTCGTTCTTGAAGGCGATGCCGACGGCGATCATCGCGTCCGGCATGATGCCGACGCCGCCGATGGCCGGGGTCGGCAGGATGGCCTCGCCGTTGGTCTCGTTGTAGAGCGAGACGTTGCCCGAGACGACCGGGAAGTCCAGTGCCTTGCAGGCCTCGCCGATGCCTTGAACGGCGCCGACGAACTGGCCCATGATCCGCGGCTTCTCGGGGTTGCCGAAGTTCATGTTGTCGGTGATGGCGAGCGGCAGGGCGCCCACCGCCGACAGGTTGCGCCACGCCTCGGCCACCGCCTGCTTGCCGCCCTCGACCGGGTCGGCGAGGCAGTAGCGCGGGGTGCAGTCGGTGGTGATGGCGACCGCCTTGGTCTGGCCCGGCACACGGACGACCGCGGCGTCGGCCTGACCCGACATGAAGCGGGTGTCGCCGCCGACGAGGCTGTCATACTGCTCCCAGATCCAGCGCTTGGAGGCCAGATCGGGGCAGCCGAACAGCTTGGTCAGAGTGTCGCCAAGCTCTTCGGAATAGCCGTCGAACACGCTGTCGGCAACATCCGAAGCCCTCGGCGTCGGCTCCCACGGACGGTTGTATTCCGGGGCGGCGTTGGACACCGGGGCGATCGGCATGTCGCACCAGGTCTCGCCATACATCTTGATGACGAGGTTGCCGGTGTCGGTCAGGTGGCCGATGACGGCGAAGTCCAGCTCCCACTTGTCGAAGATGGCCTTCGCCACCTCCTCGCGGCCGGGCTTCAGGATGATCAGCATGCGCTCCTGGCTTTCGGAGAGCATGATCTCATAGGGCGTCATCGCCTCTTCGCGCATCGGCAGGGTGTCGAGCGTCAGCTCGATGCCCAGACCGCCCTTGCCAGCCATCTCGACCGACGACGAGGTCAGGCCGGCGGCGCCCATGTCCTG
The DNA here is from genome assembly GCF_042604625.1 of Azospirillum sp. A29. Classification (NCBI taxonomy): domain Bacteria; kingdom Pseudomonadati; phylum Pseudomonadota; class Alphaproteobacteria; order Rhodospirillales; family Azospirillaceae; genus Azospirillum; species Azospirillum sp. A29. The sequence goes on along the minus strand of NZ_CP170466.1, from coordinate 2,425,241 downwards.
GATGGCGACGATGGCGTCCGTCTCCATCAATTCCAGGCAGGCTTCGATCAGCAGCTTCTCGGTGAAGGGGTCGCCGACCTGCACGGTCGGGCGCTTCTCCTCCGAATCCTCGGTGAACTCGGCCGACGCCATGGTGGCGCCGTGGATGCCGTCGCGGCCAGTCTTGGAGCCGACATAGACGACCGGATTGCCGATGCCGGCGGCGGCCGAATAGAAAATCTTGTCGGTCTTGGCGACACCCACGGTCATGGCGTTGACCAGGATGTTGCCGTTGTAGGCCGGGTGGAAGTTGGTCTCACCGCCCACGGTCGGCACGCCGACGCAGTTGCCGTAGCCGCCGATGCCGGCGACCACGCCCGAGACCAGATGGCGGGTCTTGGGGTGGTCGGGCGAGCCGAAGCGCAGCGCGTTCATGTTGGCGATGGGACGCGCGCCCATGGTGAACACGTCGCGCAGGATGCCGCCGACGCCCGTCGCCGCCCCCTGGTAGGGCTCGATGTAGGACGGGTGGTTGTGGCTCTCCATCTTGAAGATGACAGCGTCGCCGTCACCGATGTCGACCACGCCGGCATTCTCGCCGGGGCCGCAGATCACCTGCGGGCCGGTGGTCGGCAGCGTCTTCAACCACACCTTCGACGACTTATAGGAGCAGTGCTCCGACCACATGACCGAGATGATGCCCATCTCGGTGAAGGTCGGGGTACGGCCCAGGATGTCCAGGGCGTTCTGGTACTCCTCGGCGGACAGGCCGAACTCCTTGGCGAGTTCGGCGGTGACCGGACGCTCCTGCGCCCTGGTAGCTTCAGCGCTCACGACAGGGCCTCCACCAGACCTTCGAACATGGGCTTGCCGTCGGTGTTGCCGTGCAGGGCCTCCACCGCGTCCTCGGGGTGCGGCATCAGGCCCAGCACGGTGCGCTTGGCATTGAAGATGCCGGCGATGTCGGACACCGAGCCGTTCGGGTTGCCGCGGGGGTCGCTGCGCGCCTCGTCACCGACATAGCGGAAGGCGACCTGGCCTTCGCCGTCCAGCCGCTTCACCGTCTCCGCGTCGGTCCAGTAGTTGCCGTCGCCGTGCGCCACGGGGAAACGGACGATCTGGCCCTTCGCGTATTTCTTGGTGAAGGGGCTGTCGGTGTTCTCCACCCGCAGATGCTGGACGCGGCAGACGAACTTCAGCGCGCCGTTGCGCATCAGCGCGCCGGGCAGCAGCCCGGCCTCGGTGATGATCTGGAAGCCGTTGCAGACGCCGAGCACCCGGACGCCCTGATCGGCCCGCGCCTTCACCTCGCGCATGATCGGCGAATGCGCCGCCATGGCGCCGGAGCGCAGGTAATCGCCATAGGAGAAGCCGCCGGGGACGACGATCAGGTCGACCTTGGGCAGTTCGGTGTCGCGGTGCCAGACCAGATGCGGCTTGGTCCCGCTGACGGCCTCCAGCGCGGCGACGGCGTCGCGTTCGCGGTTGGAGCCGGGGAAAACGACGATGGCGGCCTTCATGGGGCGGTCAAAATCCGGCGTCGTGAGGGGGAGGAGTTCGCGCCGGACACTAAAGCCGCCGCCCCGGCAAAGCAAGAGTCGGCCAAGGGGCGGCGGCGTTGTGCGCGGCGCATTACAGGGTCGGCGCGTCCTCTTCCGGGTACGCGGTGATGTGGTGCAACGACAGGTCGGCGCCCTTGTACTCCTGCTCAGGATCGAGGCGGATACCGACGGTGACGCGCAGCAGGCCGTAGACCGCCAGACCGGCGGCGAAGCCGAAGCCGGCGCCGCTCAGCGTGCCGACGATCTGGCTGAGGATCGACACGCCGCCAAGGCCGCCCAGCGCCTCCTGCCCGAAGACGCCGGCCAGCAGGCCGCCGGTCAGGCCGCACAGACCGTGCAGCGGCCAGACGCCCAGCACGTCGTCGATCTTCCAGTCGATCTGGCATTTGTTGAAGGCCCAGACGAACAGCAGGCCGGCGATCCCGCCGGTGACCAGCGCGCCCAGCGGATGCATCAAGTCGGACCCGGCGCAGACCGCCACCAGACCGGCCAGCGCGCCGTTGTGGACGAAGCCGGGGTCGGTGCGGCTGATCACCAGCGAGGTGACAATGCCGCCGACCATCGCCATCAGCGAGTTCAGCGCCACCAGACCCGTCACGCCGTCCAGCACCTGGGCGCTCATCACGTTGAAGCCGAACCAGCCCACGCACAGCACCCAGGCGCCAAGCGCCAGGAAGGGGATGTTCGACGGCGGAATGGCGATCAGCGAACCGTTGGGGCGGTAACGGCCGCGGCGGTTGCCGAGGTTCAGCACCGCGCCCAGCGCCACCCAGCCGCTGAAGGCATGCACCACCACCGATCCGGCGAAGTCGTGGAAAGGCTGACCGAAGGTCGCGGCCATCCAACTTTGCAGGCCGAAGCGGGTGCCCCACACCGTGCCTTCCAGCAGCGGGTAGAACAGCGCGATCAGCGCCAGCGTGGCGCCGGCCTGCGGCCAGAAGCGGGCGCGCTCGGCGATGCCGCCCGAGACGATGGCCGGCACCGCGGCGGCGAAGGTCGCGAGGAAGAAGAACTTCACCAGATCGTAGCCGTAGGCCGCGAAGCCGCCGGAACCCTTGCCGACCAGCGTGTGGGCGTCGGCGAAGAAGTCGATGCCGTAGGCCACGGCATAACCGACGAAGAAATAGGCGATGGTCGACATGGCGAAGTCCGACAGGATCTTCACCAGCGCGTTCACCTGATTCTTGCGCCGGACCGTTCCGACCTCCAGCAGGGCGAAGCCGCAATGCATCGCCAGCACCATCACCGCGCCCATCAGCACGAAAAGGACGTCGCCACCCGTCTTTGCCGCATCCATTTGCACAAACCTTCAGCATTTCGCCCAAAAAAGCGGCAGATTGCTAACAGATCAGGCAGATATGCGCAAGGGTCCAGCTGACGTTTGGACAGGCAGAGTGGCGGAAATGCAGCACAAAAAGCGGGCGAACCCGCTTTGGGTTGCCCGCTGTCTGCGCAAGAACGATGCCAAATGATGAAGAGACAGGCGGAGCTGCCTCCGCCCTAATCGGCTTGAACGCCGGCGCTTACATCCCGGCGATGGTCATGCCGTCGATGCGCACGGTCGGCGCATCCATGCCAAAGCGCAGCTCCAGGTCGTCGGCCGCCTCCATGTTCAGGAACATGTCCTTCAGGTTGCCGGCGATGGTGATCTCGTTGACGGGATAAGTGATCTGGCCGTTCTCGATCCAGAAGCCGCCGGCGCCACGGCTGTAATCGCCGGTGACGCCATTAACGCCCATGCCCATCAGGTCAGTGACGTAGAAGCCGTCCTTGATCTCCGCCAGCATGTCGGCCCGGCTGCGCTTGCCGGCAGCCATGTAGACGTTGGCGGGGGCCGGGCCGGGCGGGCCGGAGGTGCCGCGGGCGGCGTGGCCGGTGGTCGTCAGGCCGAGCTGCCGGGCGGACCGCAGGTCGAGCAGCCAGGTGGTCAGCACACCGTCTTCGATCAGCGTGCGCCGCGACACTTCGACGCCCTCGGCATCGAAGGGACGGGAGCGCAGGCCGCGCTTCACATGCGGGTCGTCGACGATGGTGATGGAGGACGCGAAGATCTGCTGCCCCATCCGGTCCTTGAGGAAGCTGGTGCCGCGGGCGATGCTGGGACCGCTGATGGCGCCGGTCAGGTGACCGAGCAGGCCGCGCGACACCCGCGGATCGAAGAACACCGGCACCTTGCAGCTCTTGACCCGGCGCGGGTTCAGGCGGCGGACGGCACGCTCGCCGGCCTCGCGGCCGATCTCGGCGGGATCGCGCAGGTCGGCGCCATAGACCTTGCTGTCATAATCATAGTCGCGCTCCATCCCGGTGCCGGTGCCGGCCAGGACGGAGGCCGACAAGGACTGGCGCGACACGCCGTAGGTGCCGGCGAAGCCGTTGGAGGCAGCAATCGCGATGGTCGAGCGGCTCCAGCCGGCATCGCCCCCTTCGGAATTGGTGACGCCCTCGACCGCCAGCGCCGCCTCTTCGGCGATTCGCGCGCGCTCGATCAGCGTTTCCGAGGACGGTTCCTCATCGTCGCAGATGTCGAGGTCGGGCCAGCTGCGGGACAGCTGCTCCGGATCGGCAATGCCGGCGAAGCCGTCCTCCGGCACCACGCGGGCCATGGCGATGGCACGCTCGACCAGTTCATCCAGCGCTTTGCCGCTGCGGTCGGTGGAGGAGACGATGGCCTGCCGCTTGCCGATGAACACCCTGAGGCCGAGATCGCCGGATTCAGAGCGCTCAAGCTTCTCGGTCTTGCCCAGCCGGTGGGCGAGGGACACGGACGCGCTGTCGAACAGCACGGCATCGGCGGCATCCGCACCGGCAGCGCGCGCCTTGGCGATCAGGTCGTCCAGCAAATTCAGGACCCCGGACGAATCCGTCTTGTGCTGGTCGTTCGGCGAAACGGTCATCAGGCTCTCCGGTTGGTCTCCGTCCTGTCTACCAAATGGGACGGCGACGCGGAACGGGGAAGAGGCAAATTGCCCCCTCCCCACTCCGCGCCGCCGTCGAATGCCGGTTTTGGTTGCGGATCAGGCCAGTTCGCGACGGTCGGCCGGGGCGCCCAGCGCCGGAACCTTCAGGGCGAAGGCGCCTTCGCCCAGCAGCGACTGCACCACCAGCAGGACCGTCCAGAAGGCCGGGAACTCCCAACCGCCCCCCTGCGCATTGAACACCCAGCCATTGCCGACATGCTGGAGCGTGGCGCCGATCATGATCGGCAGCAGGGCCAGCGCGATCCAGCGGGTGTAGACACCGGCGATCAGCAGCAGCCCGCCGCCGATCTCGCCCAGGATCACGAGATAGGCGAAGAAGCCTGGATAGCCGATGCTCTCGAAATAGCCGACGGTGCCGGGAATGGTGAAGGTCAGCACCTTCAGCACAAGGCCATGGGCCAGGAACAGCAGGCCAAGGCCGACGCGCAGCAGGAAGGCGGCATAGGGGGCCGTACGATTGTCGATCATGGTCAGGGTCTCCTCGATCAGGTGGGCCGGATGGGCCGCGTTTTGTCTGAGGAGGAGATTACGCTGGATCGGCCCGCGGGATAATCCGCACAGTTGGCGAAGGTTTGTTGCGACTTTAGCAACAACACTCGGACGGAGCGCCCCCTCCCGCAGCGGGAGAGGGCGAATCGGCGAATTACCCCCGCTTCCAGCTCGTACCCTGCGGACCGTCTTCGAGGACGATGCCCTTGTCGGCCAGTTCCTTGCGGATGCGGTCGGCCTCGGCAAAGTTTTTGGCCGCGCGGGCGGACTTGCGGTCGACGATCAGCTGCTCGACCTCGGCGTCGGTCAACCCTTCGGCCCCGCCAGTCGGCGCCCAGCGGAACCATGCTTCCGGATCCTGCTGCAACAGGCCGAGCTGTTGTCCGGCCGCCAGCAGCGCGCCCTTGGCCGCGGCCTTCTCGGCATCGCTCTTCGCCTTGTTCACCGCGGTCGCCAGCTCGTGCAGATGCGCGATGGCGAGCGGACTGTTCAGATCGTCCTCCAGCGCCGCCAGCACGTCGAAGGGCAACTCGGCCGGAATCGCTGCCGGCTCGCCGCGCAGAGCCTGATACCAGCGGTCGAGCGCCCCCTTGGCCTGGCGGATGCCCTCGCGGGTGAAGTCCAGCGGCTGCCGGTAATGGGCGCTCAACAGGGTCAGGCGGATCGCCTCGCCCGGGAACTCGTCCAGCAGATCGTGCACGGTGAAGAAGTTGCCGAGCGACTTCGACATCTTCTCGCCTTCGACCGTCACGAAGCCGTTGTGGACCCAGGTGCGGGCCAGCCGGTCGGTGCCGTTGGCGCAGCAGCTCTGGGCGATCTCGTTCTCATGGTGCGGGAAGATCAGGTCCAAACCGCCGCCATGAATGTCGAAGGTGGCGCCGAGATGCTCCTTCGCCATGGCGGAGCATTCGATGTGCCAGCCCGGACGGCCACGGCCCCAGGGGCTGTCCCAGCCGGGCTGGTCGGGCGTGCTCGGCTTCCACAGCACGAAGTCGGAGCTATCGCGCTTGTAGGGTGCCACCTCCACCCGCGCGCCGGCGATCATGTCCTCCAGCGAGCGGCGGGACAGCTGGCCGTAGCTCGGCATCGACGGCACGGAGAACAGCACATGCCCTTCCGCAGCATAGGCGTTGCCGCGCTCGATCAGCGTGGCGATCAGCGCGATCATCTGGCCGATATGCTGGGTGGCCCGCGGCTCGATGGTCGGGCGCAGCGAGTTCAGCGCGTCCATGTCGGCATGGAACAGGTCTGTGGTGCGCGCGGTCAGCGTATCGATCGGCTCGCCGCTGTCCCGCGCCCGGTCGATGATCTTGTCGTCCACATCGGTGATGTTGCGGACATAGGTCACCGCCGGATAGAGCCGCGACAGCAGCCGGAACAGCAGGTCGAACACCACCACCGGCCGGGCGTTGCCGATGTGGGCGGTGTCGTAGACCGTCGGACCACAGACATACATGCCGACATGGTCCGGGCGAAGCGGCTCGAAGCGCTCCTTACGGCGGGTCAGCGTGTTGTAGAGGTCCAACGGCACGGTCCGAACTCCTGGATGAAGAAAGGTTTCAGGCGGTTTCGCCGGCCAGACGCCGGAGGCTGCGCGCCCGTCCGATCAGGGGTAGCAGGTTCTTCAATTCCGGTCCATGGTCGCGCCCGGTCAGCGCGCGGCGCAGAGGAAGGAACAGATCCTTGCCCTTGCGGCCCGTCGCCCCCTTCACCGCATTGGTCCAGGCGCCCCAGGTGCCGAGGTCCCACGGCTCGTCGGGCAGCAGCGCCGCCGCCTGGGCCAGGAAACCGGCGTCCTCCACCAGCGGCGTCACCGGCGCATGGGTCACCGCCCACCAGTCCTGCGCGTCGCTCAGCCGCGCCAGATTGGGCCGCACCGCGTCCCAGAAGGCGGCATCGGCGCCCGTCAGGCCCAGCGCCTCCAGCCGGGCGGCCACCGCCTCGAACGGCGTCAGGTGCAGGATGCGGGCGTTCAGCCGGCCCAGCTCCTCCGGATCGAACTTCGGCGTGCCGCGGGCGATCTTCGACAGGTCGAACTCAGCAACCAGCTCGTCCAGCGTCAGCCGCGCCTCGATGGGATCGGAGGTGCCGAGCTTCGCCAGCAGGCTGTTGACCGCCATCGGCTCGATGCCGTCCTCGTCGCGCAGGCTGCCGACCGACAGACTGCCCAGCCGCTTCGACAGCCCCTGCCCGCCGGCATCGGTCAGCAGCGGCAGATGAGCGAAGGTCGGTACCGCCGCACCGAGCGACTCGCCAAGGGCTTCGAAGATCTGGATCTGCACCGCGGTGTTGGCGACATGGTCCTCGCCGCGGATGATGTGGCTGATGGCGAAGTCGGCGTCATCGACCACGCTGGTCAGGGTGTAGAGCGGCCGGCCATCCTCGCGGATCAGCACCGGATCGCTCAGCGCCGTGCCCTCGAACCGCACCGGCCCGCGGACGAGGTCGATCCATTCCACCGGAGTCGGGTTCAGCTTGAAGCGCCAATGGGCCTTGCGCCCCTCCCCTTCCAGCCGGGCGCGATCCTCGTCGGTCAGGCGCAGCGCGGCACGGTCGTAGATCGGCGGACGGCCCTGCGACACCAGACTGGCACGCTTGAGGTTCAGTTCCTCCGGCGTCTCGTAGCAGGGATAGAGCCGACCGGCGGCCTTCAACGCCGATGCCGCCTCGTCATAGCGCGGATAGCGGTCGCTTTCGCGGGCAAAACGATCCCAGGTCAGGCCCAGCCAGGTCAGATCGGCAGCGATGGCGTCGGCGAACTCCTGGGTGGAGCGCTCCTCGTCGGTGTCGTCAAGCCGGAACATGAAGCTTCCGCCGGTCTTGCGCGCAAACAGCCAGTTGACGAGCGCAAGGCGCACATTGCCGACATGGATGCGGCCGGTCGGGCTGGGGGCGAAACGGACGGCGGTGGACATGGCTGAACTCGATTGCAGACGGGACAGGCGGGCAGTCCTAGCACGGCCGGCGCGCCATCCGAAAGCGGTCCGCGACCGATGCATCCGCGCAACAGGTCGGGCATTGCGTCGGTTGCCACGGTAGGCGCGGGAAACGGCCTGCGTTAGCTTGGCGGCAAATCCAATCTCGGAGACATCCTATGGCGGACAAGAGCTTGCGCATCGGCGTCGTGCTGTCGGGCTGCGGCGTGTATGACGGTGCGGAAATCCACGAGGCGGTCTGCACCCTGCTGGCCATCGCCAAGGTCGGCGCGGTGGCGGTGTGCTACGCCCCCGACATTCCACAGGCCCATGTCGTCAACCACCTGACCGGCCAGGAGACCGGCGAAAGCCGCAACGTGCTGGTCGAGTCCGCACGCATCGCCCGCGGCAAGATCATCGCGCTCAGCGAGTTCTCGGCCGGCGACGTCGATGCGCTGATCTTCCCCGGCGGGTTCGGCGCCGCCAAGAATCTCAGCGATTTCGCCTTCAAGGGGGCCGACTGCTCGGTCAACCCGCAGGTGGTGGCCGCCGTCGCCGCCATGCGTGCGGCCGGCAAGCCGATCGGCGCGCTGTGCATCGCGCCGGCCATCCTCGCCAAGATCCTGGGCCAGCAGGGGGTGGAGCTGACCGTCGGCAACGATCCCGGCACCGTCGCCGCCCTGGAAGCGATGGGGGCGGTCCATCGCACCGCCACCCATGGCGAGATCGTGGTCGATCCAGGGCTGAAGGTGGTCACCTCCCCCTGCTACATGCTGGACGCCACTCTGGCCCAGATCGCCGAAGGGGCCGAGAATACTGTCAAGGCTCTGGTCGATCTGGCGAAGTAGGCAAGACAAACGCACGACGAAGGAGGTAGCGATACCTCCTTTGTCACACGCAATGTCACAAAGCTGAGCAATAATTCATTAACCGCCTTCCCACACCCTTTGCCTCAGTTTCTTTTTTATCAGGCGAGGGTTGGCGATGACCTGCATTGTGGGATTGGTGGACGGCGATCGCGTGTGGATGGGCGGCGACAGCGCCGGGGTGAACGGGCTGGACATCACCGTCCGCGCTGACACCAAAGTGTTCCGCAACGGCGACAGCCTGATCGGCTTCACCAGTTCCTTCCGCATGGGCCAGCTGTTGCATTACCGGCTGGAGGTCCCGTCCCGCGACCATGACGCCGACCTGTTCCGCTACATGGTCGTCGACTTCGTCGATGCCGTCCGCAACTGCCTGAAGGACGGCGGCTACGCCCACCGCTCCAACGACGTGGAGACAGGCGGCACCTTCATGGTCGGGTTGGAAGGCCGCCTCTTCACCGTGCAGTCCGACTATCAGGTCGGCGAGGCGGTGCGCGGCTACCACGCCATCGGCTGCGGGTCGGATTACGCGTTGGGTTCGCTTGCCTCCACCGCCGGCCAGCCGCCGGAAGAGCGCGTGCTGAAGGCATTGGAATGCGCCGAGCTGTTCAATGGCGGCGTCCGTGCGCCCTTCACCATCCAGTCCAGCCTGCGCCGCCCGCAGCTGGCGCTGACCGAAGCCGCGTAAACTCCGTCTTCGCTCCCACTCTTCGACCAAAGTCGGAAGCAACGGCAAAGGCTGCGCTCTGGCCATCCAAAGCATCGTGGCGTATGAACCCCTGTTTTGCTGCACTGCGGGGCAGGGGATAACCACAAAAATCTTTGGGTGATAGAGATGACGGATCAAGCGGTTACCGCCGATGCTTATCTTGGTGAAGACGCGAACCCGGCCGGGTTGTTGAGCAACTGGGGAAATTCGCCCTCCTTCGTCTTTCCCGCCATGCTACTGATCTTCATCATGCCGCTGGCGATCATCTTCCATCCGACCTGGGTGGTTCTGCCGGCCGTGCTGTGGACCTTCGGCATGATCGCCACGATCATCAAGCTGACGCGCGGCTGACGTCCGCAAGACTTCGAAACGGGTGTGAAGGGGGGCTGCCCCCTTCCACCCGCCCGCTCTACAGCAGATCGGTGAAGCCGCCGGCAATCGGAAAGCGCCGCAACCGCACCGTTGACCGGCGGGACACACGCGGCCCCGGCGGAGCCCCGCGGCGGCCTGCTTCCGCCCGAGCCATCAATCGCCAGACCGCAGCCACCGTCTCCGATGCATGACCGAGTGTCATGAGATCGGCCGGCGACAGCCCGCCATCGAGCAAGCCGGCCAGCAGATCGTCCAACATCTCCGCCGGCGGTAGGCCAGCCGGAGTTTCAGCTTTCATCCGGCGCATCAGCACCCGCTCCGGCACCACCAGCCCGGCTGGCCCGCGCGATACCGCCGGCTGGTTGCGGTTGCGCCAGCGCGCCAGTTCCAGCACCGCCGTCTTCGGCACGTCGGCCAGCACGGCATAGCCGCAACCCGTCTCCTCCGGCGCAAGGCCGAGCAGGCGGTCGGTGCGGTCCACGCTCGACAGCAGCAAGGCCCCCATCCGCTCCGCGAGCGCCGCCAGAGTCGCGGAACGCAGGCGGGCATGCATCCGCTCCACCGCCATGGCCGGATCGCGGCCGGCGAAAGCCGGGGCCAACAGCGAGTCGGCAGCCTTCAGCAGCGGCGCCAGCGCGACATTGTCGAGGCGGCAGCCCAGCAACTCCACGATTTCCGCCGCGTCGTCCAGACTGTCGGCCAGGGCACCGGCAAGATCAGCGTCCGGGCCGCCCGGCAGCGGTGCCCGGACCGCCAGGACCCGCTCCGGCCCCAACGCATCGACGGCGATGGCGGCAACAAGCGCCGAGTCCAGACCGCCGGTCAGACCGACCGCCACACCCGGCGCGCCGGATTTCGTTACGGCATCGTGCAGACCCAGCACCAGCGCGCCATAGAGCGCCTCAGTTCCTTCTGCCGGAGCAATCGTTTCGGCCTCGGAACTGTCCCAGCCATCATCGTCTCCGCGTTCCCACCGGGTCAGCAGAAGATGTTCGGCGAACAGCGGAGCCTGGGCGACCAGCCGCCCGCCGGGGGCAAGCGCGAAGCTGCCGCCATCGAACACCCGCTCGTCCTGCCCGCCGATCAGGTTCACGGCGGCCAGCGGCAACCCGCATTCCACCACCCGCGCGACGCCGGCATGAATCCGCTGGTCGGCACGGCCAGGAGCGAAGGGACTTGCCAGCATGGCGACCAGCAGCTCGGCACCGCTTTCCGCCAGCGTTTCCGCAACGTCGCCGGTGGTCAGGTCGCCGCCGACCAGCAGGCCGATCCGCACCCCGCGAACATTGACCGGACCCGGCATCGGACCGCTATCGAAACGATCCTCCTCCGGCCCACCGATTTCGCCGGAATCCGTTCCTGCCTGGAAACGAACCGCAGCGACTCTTCCACCATCCAGCAACAGCGCGGCATTGTGACGCTTCGATCCGTCGCGTCCCAAATCCCCAGGCACCGAATCCCCACGCCAGGGAACGCCGACCAGCAAGGCCGGCCCACCGTCGGCGGTGTCCTCCGCCAGCGCCTGCACCGTTGCCTCCACCGCGTCGAGGAAGACGGGAAGTGCGGCGAGATCCAGCAAAGGGGCACCGGACAGGCCGACTGCGGGACAGACGACCAGATCGGCACCGCGCGCCGCAGCCTCAGCCCTTACGGCGCGGAGTCGGTCGGCATTCGCGGCGAGGTTGCCGGCGGCGGGATTGATCTGGGCGAGGGCTATGGACAGGCGGTCGGTCATGATGGCTGGCTCCCTTCTTCCGGGTCCTTTGGGGACAAGGGTAGCAGCCCCTTCTCCTTGGTGAAAGCCGCGGCTCGTCGCAGCTCATCACGCAGGCGGAACAAGTGGCGGCAAGTTATCGGATGAAGTTTCACAGTCGCCGACACTTAGTAAGGAAACGAATTTGTTTCAATCATTGAAAGAAATCCATGAAATTAACAAACGGTAAAGGTTGTCGGCGTCATGCTTCGGCTTGCACACAAACAACGCGATGCGGGGGCATCCATGTACTACGCGGAGCTCAGCGGCCCGAGCGGCAAACCGTCGGTGCTGTCCACGGCTGTGCAGAACGGCTCGTCAAAGACGGCCGGCACGGTGAAGGACGCGCTGGCCAAATCGGACGCGAAAACGGTAGACGGCGACAAGGCAGACAAGAAGTCCCAGTCGCCGGCCTACACCATCAGCCAGTCGATGGAATCGCTGCTGGACAGCATGACCGGCAAGAGCGGCGCCCAGGCTGCGGGCGGGGCAGCGGGCGGGGGTGGCGCCCTGGCATCCGGCAGCGGCGTGGACCGTGCCAAGCAGGCCCAGTCGCTGATGCAGTCGGCGCTGGACCACGGCAAGGGTCTGTCCGGCATGTTCGGCAAGGGCATCGACGCCCTGAAGCAGGGGCTCGGCGACACGCTGAGCGCGCTCGGCGTTCCGCAGAACCGGATCGACGACGCCGTGAAGGGCTTCGGCGACGGGCTGAAGTCCAAGCTGGACGGCATGAACCTCAGCGACCTGTCGGTGGACATGCAGGCCACCCAGTCCCAGTGGTCGATCGAGTCGCACGGGATCGACTTGGAAATCCAGGACGGCGACCGCAGCGTCAAGATCTCCTTCGCGAAATCGACCCTGGACTTCCGCCGCGACGACCAGCGCCTGCAGGCCTCCCTGGGCAAGGGCGGCGACATGGCGCTCAGCGCCACCGGCATGACCACCACCGCCACCGGCAAGTCGACCGGCATGATCGTGCGCTCCGAGGGCTTCAGCGAGGATGAGATCAAGGACATCCTCGGCAAGCTGAACGACATGGCCGCCAAGGGCGGCGGCGACGGGATGAAGGGGCTGGCGGTGCTGAAGCCGACCACGTCGAAGGACGGCGTCACCCACCTGACGCTCGACCTGTCCAATCCGATCGCAGGGCTGTCGGCCGGGAAGGGCGGGACGGCGGCCACCGCCGCAACTCCAGCGAAGTCGCAGGGCGTCGATCTGACCGCCTGAGGCGGTCCGATGCGGTCTCCGACGCGTTCATTGTCACAGCGCCGGCCCGGATCCGTCCGGACCGGCGCTTGCCCATGAGTGATGGCTTCTTTACAAGCGGTCCCGGTGCCGGCCCGCTGGGCCGGGCGCCGTCCGACCTCCCGGAACCATCGCCCGGATGAAGACATGACCGACCGCGACACGCTGCTGGCCCTGAACCAAGCCTTCTACAGGGCCTTCACCAACCGCGACACCGCCGCGATGGAAGCCCTGTGGGCGGAAACGCTGCCCGTCTCTTGCATCCATCCCGGCTGGACCGCCCTGTTCGGGCGTGACGCCGTGCTGACCAGTTGGCGCGATGTTCTGCGCACACCCAGCGGCATCACGGTGGCGGCCCGGAACGAGCGGGTCACCCTGCACGGCGACACCGCACTGGTGGTCTGCGAGGAAACGCTGGGCGATGCCGTCCTGGCCGCCACCAACCTGTTTGCCCGAGAAAAGGGCAACTGGCGTCTCGCCCATCATCAGGCGGGTCCCATCGCCCCAGCCCGCGCCGATATCGAGATCCCGGTCAAGCCGCTGCGGCGCCTGCACTGAACCGGACCGCAGCTTCACGACAGGGCCTCAAGGCAGGCTCGCCACCTCCGGCCGCGCTTCCAGACGACGGACGAGGTCGATCACCACGTGGTCGGCGGTGACCTGATCGGGATCGCTGTTGGTCAGGGCCACAACGCCCCAGCGATGCGCCTTCGAGAAGGCGATATAGGCGTTGAAGCCGCCGGTGGAGCCGGAATGCCAATGGATCGGCGTGCCGTCCGTGGCCCAGGCGACGAACCAGCCGAGCGCCATCGCCCCGTTTCCCAGGCTGCCCGGATCGGCCAGAGAGCGGCCGTCCACCTGCACCGACTGCGCCAGCGCCAGGGTGGCCGCCACCGGCGGCGCACAGCCGTGGCCGTCCGGCCCAACGGCGGCACCGCCCGGGCAATCGCCGAGATTGGCGGAGAGCCAGCGCAGCAGATCGTCGGCCGAGGAATAGAGGCCGAAGGCGGGCAGCATCGCCGGCGCCTCCCAATCCGGTACGATCCGGCCGCGGGCATGGCCCGCCGCCTTGCGCATCCGCTGCTCGGCCGTCGGGTGCAGGGTGGTGTCGCGCAGCCCGAACCGGTCGGTCACCACCCGTTTCAGCAAGATCTCGTAAGGCTGGCCGGCTGCCGCCGCCAGCGCCTCGCCCAGCACCGACATGCCGGCATTGGAATAGCTGAAACGCACGCCCGGCGGCACCGGCAGCCGGTAATCGGACAGCCACAGCGCCAACTCGCCCCGCGACAGCGGCTTGTAGGGATTGCGCGGATCCTCCAGCCGGCTCCAGGAGAAGCGGGAGGTTTCCGGCACGTTCGGCAGGCCGGCGGTGTGGGTGGCGAGATCGCGCAGCCGGATCGGACGGCCATCATAGTCCGGCACATGGGCGACCTGCACCGCGCCGACCCGGCGCAGATGGCGCTGAAGCGGGTCGGCGGGGTCGACGCGGCCCTCCCGCATCAGGTCCGCCATGATGGTGCCGGTGAAGGGCTTGGTCAGGGACGCGATTTGGAACAGGGTGCGCCCGTCGGCCGGCCCGCCATCTGGCCGCCCGGCATCGCCACGCCCGACCACCAGCGTCCGGCCATCGCGGATGACGCCGACCACCAAGCTGCCGGTTCCGGCCACCGGCTGCCGTTCCTCCACCGCACGGGTGACCGCATCGACCAACGGGTCGGGAGCCCGGTCCAGGCCGATGGCCCCGGTCGGACCGAGCGGAACGCTCCACAGCAGCAGGCACAAAGCGCCACAAAGCAGTCCGTGCCGCAGCCCGTGTAGCAGTCCGCGCCGCATGCACACCTCCGCCCGCTCCCAATCGCGAGCCTGGAGAGTGGGCAGACGTACGGCAGACGGACAGGGCCGCGAAGGGCGATGCGGCGAAAGACGGGGCGGGAGCCGCCGGGGTACTCCCCCACTGCCCCACCGCCGCCCATCAGGTCAGGCTTGGCAGGCCGGCATCAGTTATTCGGCAGCAGCTATTCGGTGGGGATCTCGGCCCTTGGCGGACGGCGGTCCTTGACCACCGACAGCGGCACGTCGTCGGCGGCGATCTCAAGGATCGGATGGCCGTCCAGCAGCGACGGGCACCGCTTCACCTGGGTGAAGGCCAGGAAGAAGTCGGCCTTGCGCCAGTCCGGTTCGATCCCGTTCACCAGACGCAGCCAGGGCGGCAGTTCGAACCGCACCGCCAGCGTGTTGCCGCAGACGGTCAGCGTGTATTGCCGCGGCGGGGCATGGCCATCGTTCTCGCGTTCGACATACTCGATCAGTTCCTGCAACGCCTCGTGCAGGGAGTTGCCCCAGTAATCCAGTTCGAACCGGCCGTCGGCGCCGCGTACGCCCCCGACGAACTGGTTGTAATAGACGTACTGGTTCGGATGCATGGCGCCCAGCTGCCATGCGTACACCACGGCGACCACGGTCATCGCGGCGGCGAACCCCTGCCCCAGTGCCCGGCCGCCGCGCTGCGACAGAGTCCACAACCGGTCAGCGGCGATGGCGGCCATCACCACGAAAGGCGGCGCCAAAAACAGGAAATGGCGGATGCCATTGTAGACGGACGGCCGCATCAGCACGAACAGCAGGATCGGCAGGAAGCCCGCCAGCACCAGCGGGGTATAGCGGACCACGGTGAAGGCACCGGCGCGCCGCCAGCCACCGCGCGCCAGCCAGACCGCCGCCATGATCACCGCGGCCCCGACACCGATCACCACCGCCTCCGGCAGCTTCACCGCCAGATAGACCGGAAGGTACAGGGCGGGCGGGTCGTTCGAATGGACCAGTTCGCCCATGAACAGCGTCTGGATGTCGATCGGGAAGTGGGAGACGACGCGCAGCGCCTCCAGCGGGTTGCGGAACGGCCGCTGGACCACCCAGGGCCAGAACACCGCCATGATGGCGTAAGCGACCGGGATCGCCGGCCACAGGGACAGGAAGGCGCGCCGCGCATCGGCCAGCGCCCAGCGATGCCCCTCCTGCCGGGTGACCAGCGCGAAATGCAGCGCCATGGCGACCGCCAGATAGAAGCCGGCCAGCACCGCGCCGACGCGGATCGCCAGCGTCATGCCCAGCACCAGCCCGAACTTCAGCACGGCGCTCCGGCTGGGACGCGGCATCTGCTTCAGGATGCGGGTGGCGAAATAGAGCGTCCACACCATGCCGGCCGCAAAGGGCACGTCCTTGGTGTTGTTGAACATGGCGCCGTAATAGACGCCGCTCAGCGACAGCAGGGCCGCCGCGATGAAGCCGGCGCGCGGACCGGCCAGCAGCCGGGTGTAACGCCAAGTTCCGGCGATGCCCAGCACGCCGACCAGCGCGCAGAGCAGGTGCCGCGTCTCGTACTCCTCGAAGGGGGAGAAGGGCACGATCACGGCGGTGACGAGGTCGAACAGCCCGCCGTAATAGGCCAGATCCTTGAAATGGAAGGCCGACCGGTCCTGGAAGCCGCTCAGGTAATAGGACAGCAGCTTCTTGCCGTAGATGTGCTGCACCTCCTCGTCGGTGCTGATGCCATAGCTGAGGAAGGTCAGCGCCGCCAGGATCAGCACGCCCAGAAGAAGCGCGCGCGACAGCCCGTCCCACAGGGCCGCCTCGCCACGCGGCAACGCGCGGCCGGCCGCCGTGGCGGTGGAGGGTGCGGCGGTGGCGGGACGCGGGCGACGGGCGCCACTACCGGCATCCTCCCCGTCGCCGGTGTGCAGACGGGACTCGATGCTCATCGGCGCGGCTCCTGCCCCGCTGTTCCGTCGCCGAAGCTTTCGCCGACAGGGTCCAGATCATGCTCGTGCCGGCCGTCCGCCGGACCGAAGCCGTGGGCGGAGCGGACGATGAACAGCGGACGCCCCTTCACCTCGGCGAAGACACGACCCAGATAGTCGCCGATGATGCCCAGGGTGATCAGCTGGAGGCCGCCCAGAAACAGCACGGCGACCAGCAGCGATTCATAGCCCGGCACGTCGATGCCGTGGATCAGCGTGCGGATCAGACGGATCAGGATATAGACGAAGGCGACGCCGGACACCGCCATGCCGACCAGACTCCACACCCGCAACGGGAAGGTGGAGAAGGCGGTCAGCCCGTCGAAGGACAGGCGCAGCAGCTTGACGAAGCCCCATTTGGTGTCGCCGCCGGCGCGCTCGCCCTGCTCGTAGGGGATCGCGGCCTGACGGAAGCCGACCCAGGCGAAGATGCCCTTCATGAAGCGCGTGCGCTCCGGCATCCGGTTGATGACCTCGACGACGCGACGGTCCATCAGGCGGAAATCGCCGACCTCGCGCGGCAGCTTGATCTCCGACAGATGGTCGAAGACCCAGTAGAACAGACGGGCAAACAGCCGGTGCTTCAGGCTCTGCCCGACACGGGCATGGCGCACCGCGACCACCACGTCGAAGCCCTCGCGCCACTTGGCGATGAAGGCCGGCAGCAGTTCCGGCGGATGCTGCAGGTCGGCGTCCATCGGCACGATGGCGTCGCCGGTGGTGTGGCTGAGCCCGGCGGAGAGCGCCAGTTCCTTGCCGAAATTGCGGGACAGGTCGACGACCTTCACCCGAGGCTCGCGGTCATGGACGTCCAGCAGCCGGTCGACGGTGTCGTCGCGGCTGCCGTCGTTGACGCACACCACCTCCCAATCCATGCCGAGCCCGTCCAGCACCGGCACCAGCCGGGCGAACAGGGCGTCGATGTTGGGACCCTCGTTGTAGAAGGGAATGACGACCGACAGGCAGCCGCGCCGTGGACGGCCGTATCGGTCCGCCGGGGGGCGGCCGGCCGCAGGACGGGCTGGAGCGGTGCGGGCATCCGGGGAAGCCGCGGAAAGGGGCGCGTCGGGAATGGACATGGCCAGCCGTCGGATCAAAGCGTCAGGGACCGGGAGATGGGGGGATCGGCGACGACCCCGGACGGCCGCTGCGCCCTTTGGCATATATCACGATACGGGGGGATGTTCAAAATGCCTCTCCTGTGACCGCCGCGGCACAAAAAATGGACTGTTCGCCCGTGAAAGCGTCCGGACACCCGCCACCCGCAGTCCAACGAAACAGGCAAACATCCGGCGTTGCGGTTTATTCCAACGATGCGGAGCGACTGCTTTCCCCTAGCTCATTCATGGGTCTCTTCGGTTATCGGCGCGCAAGGCCGGTCCATACCGGGGCATGTGGCATGCTTCCTGAAACCAGCCTTTTGGAACAGGTCGCTATCACTGACCTTTTCAGGTTCCGCGCAGCACCCCCGTGCCGATGGAGGCCCCGGCCATGAGCCTTTTCAATCGCTTTTCCGTAGGAACGAAGATCACGGCGGCCAGCGCCGGCATTCTGGTGTTCCTGGTGCTGATCGGCGGCATCGGCGTGGCGGCCCTGTCGGAGGCTGGCGGCGCGGTGGACACCTATCGGCAGCTCGGCCAGCAGACCAACGAACTGGGGCGCATCCAGGCCCTGATGCTGGAGATGCGCCAGCAGGCCACCCGCTTCCTGCTGACCGGCGATCCGGAGGTCGGCGCGACCGTCCAGCGCACGGCGGAGGAGGCGGGGCAGACCATCGACAAGACCCGCGCTTTGGTCACCGACCCTGCCCTGTTGCAGACCGCCAACCATATGGCTCAGGAGATCGCCCAATACCAGGAGGCCTTCGCCGCTGCGATGGATTTCCAGGCCCAGCGCAGCAAGGCCATCTCCGAACTGGACGAGATCGGCCCGCGGCTGGAAAGCGCGCTGGACAACATCATGGACAGCGCCAGCACCGGGGGTGACACCGACGCTGCCTATTTGGCAGGCATGGCGTTGCGCCACATGCTGTCGGCCCGCATTTCGGCGACCCGCTACAACATTGACGGCTCTCCGGCGCTGGCCAGCCAGACCCGGTCCCAGTTCACCGATGCCGCCAGCCGTGGCGGTGCGATGATGGCGAAGCTGACCGACATGGACCGCCGCAAGATGGCGATGTCCTACACCGCCATGCTGCGCGTCTACATCACCGGCTTCAACGGCGTGGTCAAGGCGACCACCGAGCGTGACCGATTGGTCAAGGAGGTGCTGATCCCCGTCGGCGATTCCATCGCAAAGGAGGCGGAGCAGCTGACGGTGGCGAGCGTTGACGCCCAGAAGAGCCTGGGCATGGCAACCGGCGCCTTCATCGACAAGGCGCGCGGCGGGATGACGATCGCCTCCCTGATCGCGGTGGTTCTGGGGCTGGCGACGGCGCTGCTGATCGGCCGCGGGTTGTCGAGGCCGGTGGTGGCGATGACCGACCGCATGACCCGCTTGGCCGGCGGCGACCGCAGCGTCGACATTCCCGGCCTGCAGCGCGCCGACGAGATCGGCGGCATGGCCAAGGCCCTGCAGGTGTTCAAGGACAGCCTGATCGAGAGCGACCGGCTGGCCGAAGCCCAGCGCGCCGACCACGAGGCCCAGCGCAGCCGCGGCGAGCGCATCGACCGGCTGACCCAGGAGTTCGACCGGCTGGTGTTGCAGGCGCTGGGCCGGGTGTCGGCAGCGGCGACGCAGTTGCAGGCGACCGCCCAGACCATGTCGGCAACCGCGGAGCAGACCACCCGGCAGGCCGATGCGGTCGCCAACGCCTCGCTCGATGCGACCGGCAATGTGGAAACGGTGGCCGCCGCGACGGAGGAACTGACCGCCTCCATCGCCGAGATCGGCCGGCAGGTGGCGGAAAGCACCCGGATCGCCGGACAGGCGGTCGCCACCGCCGAGAAGACCGACGGCACCGTCCGCGGGCTGGTCGACGCCGCCCAGCGCATCGGCGAGGTGGTGCAACTGATCACCGACATCGCCAGCCAGACCAATCTGCTGGCGCTGAACGCGACCATCGAGGCGGCACGCGCCGGCGAGGCGGGCAAGGGTTTCGCCGTGGTGGCGTCGGAGGTGAAGAGCCTCGCCAGCCAGACCGCCAAGGCGACCGAGGAAATCGGCAGCCAGATCGCCGGCATCCAGGAAATCAGCCGGCAGGCGGCGGGCGCCATCGCTGAGATCGGCCGGGTGATCGCCGAGATCAACCACATCTCCACCACCATCGCCGCCGCGGTGGAAGAACAGGGTGCCGCCACCAAGGAGATCAGCCGCAACGTCCAGCAGGCGGCGCGCGGCACGCAGCAGGTGTCCGGCAACATCGCCGGCGTGTCGGAGGCCGCAGCCTCCACCGGCGATGCCTCGCGCGAGGTGCTGACCGCCGCCGACGGGCTGAACCACGAGGCGACCGACCTGCGCGGCTTCGTGTCGCGCTTCCTGTCCGATATGCGCGCAGCGTAAGAAACCGCATCGATCCCAAGCGGCACCATGACAGTTATGGCGCCGGCAGGACCCGAAAAGACCGGGACTTGCCGGCGCCATTGTCTTGCCGGGCAGCCCTGCTGCTCTGCACGGTTACATTCCCCTTGCGCCAGGACGCACCCTTGGGCACATAGGCCCCATGATCCTGACTCCCATCGCCATCGACGACATGCCGAAGGCCATCGCCGCCTTCGACGCCCATCTGGACGGCCATGCCCAAGCGCGCGCCGCCTTCCGCCGGATCGCCTCGACCTGGCCCGTGCGGCCGGACGACGAGCCGGGCGGTGGCGTCGACACGCCGGCACACCGGGCGGACGCGGTGCGGCTGGCCCATGCCCATGGCATCGACACGCTGGACGAGCCGCCCAGCCGCTCCTTCATGTGGGACGGCAAGGTGATCCGCACCGATGTCGAGGCAACGGTGATCGTGCATGAGGTGGCGCACTGGCTGTGCGCGGCGCCGGAGCGGCGGACACTGATCGATTACGGCCTGGGTCCGGGCCCGGAAACCACCGCCCGCAAGGAGGCGCGCGCCGACAAGCGCCTGTGCTTCGAGGACTGCATGCATGAGGAGCAGCAGACGTCGCTGCTCGGCGTGCTGTGGGAGGTCGAACTGGGTCAGCCGGGGATTCTGGCCTTCCTGGAACAGAACTGGATGGAGCATTGGGAGCGGTCGAGCACCGCCGCCTTCTTCATCCGCCATGCCGAGGAACTGTTCGCCCGCGGCCTGATCGACGCCGACGGCCGGCCGACGACGGCATGTGACTGGGCGGATGCGCGCAAGAAAGTGCTGGAAAGCGTCTGACACCTAAAGAAGCCGGACGCCGGATCGAACAACGCCCTCTCCTGCACAATGCGGGAGAGGGCGTTGTTAGTTTTACCTCACCGTTACACCCCCACCATCACGCCGCGGTGATGCGGGTGATGAAGGCTTCGATCTCGTGGTCGAGGCGGTTGAAGCTGCGCGACAGTTCCTCGGTCGTGTTCTGCACCGACCCGGCGGAATGGCCGGTGGTTTCGGCGGCCTGCTGGACCAGACGCATTTCCTGCATGACCGCCATGGTGTCGACGGCGGCGCGCTGGGACCGGGCGCTGATGTCGCGGGTGGCAGCGTCCTGCTCCTCCACCGCCGCGGCGACTGTGCCGAGGGACTCGTCGACCTGCCGGATGGTGCCGACGATGGCGCGGATGGCGCCGACCGCCGCATGGGTCGCGGCCTGGACCGCGGCGATTTCGGCGCCGATCTCCTCGGTCGCTTTGGCGGTCTGGTTGGCGAGGCTCTTCACCTCCTGGGCCACCACGGCGAAGCCCTTGCCCGCCTCGCCGGCGCGCGCCGCCTCGATGGTCGCGTTCAGCGCCAGCAGGTTGGTCTGGCCGGCGATGGACTGGATGAGGCCGACGACCTCTTCGATCTTGCGGCTGGCTTCGCTCAGCCCCTGGACGATGCTGTCGGTGCGGCCGGCCTCATCCACCGCACCGCGGGCGAGTTGCGCCGACTGGCTGATGGAGCGGGTGATCTCGTCGATGGAGGCGCGGAGCTGTTCGGCACCGGCCGCGACGCTTTCGACCTCGCTGGTCGCCTCCTGCACCGAATGGGCGACGCTGTCGCTGTGGTGGCTGGTCTGCTTGGCGTTGTCGAGCATCGAGTTGGCTTCGTTGCGCATCGACGTCGCCGACCGCACCACCTCGCCCATCATCGCCTTGACCGACGCCTCCAGGTCGTTGGCGAGCGCCGTCATCGCCTGCCGCCGCTCCTGCTCGTTGCGCAGGCGCATCGCTTCCTGCTCCCGCGAGAGTTCCTGCACGCGGACGGCGTTTTCCTTGAAGACCTGAACCGTGCGGGCCATCTGGCCGATCTCGTCGCCACGCTCCGCAGCGGGGATGTCAGCCTCCAGGTTGCCGCGGGCCAGCCGCTCCATCACGTCGGTCAGGCGCACGATCGGGCGGGCGATGTTCATGCCGATGAACAGCGCGACGCCGACCGTCACCAGCAGGGCCGCCGCGGCCACCGCCATGAAGGCCTGGGTGGTGTTGTCGACCGATGCGTTGACCTCGGCGTAGGCGTCGGTCGAAACCTTGCGCTTGTAGGTCAGATAGTCGCGGCTGGTTCCCTGCAATCGGGTGTAGGCGGCCTGGACCTCCTGCAGGAAGTCCAGCGGATCGACGCCCATCTTCAACAGGTCGAGGAAGCTGCCCACCTTCGCCAGATAGGTGGCGCTGTCGGCACCGAACCGCTCGAAGAACTTCGCCTCGTCGTCGGTGTCGGCGGTGGCGCCCTTCAGGGCCTCCGACTGGCTCTTCAGCTTGCTGAGCTGGTTGCCGAGGGCCTTCATCTCCTCTTCCACCGCCTTCGGCGAGGCGTTCGCGCTGCTGAGGATCACGGTCCGGTACATTCCGGCGTGGGCCACCGTCAGGGTATCGGTCAGCCCCTGGATTTCCGCTTCCCGGGTGAAGGAACGGTTGAACAGGGCGTCGAGTAGCGTCGACTGCTGGGTGATCGCCGACCAGCCGAGCAGCGCGATCACCAGCATGCCGATGATCGCCGTCGTCGCCGGAATGGCCATCTTGACGGGGATGTGGAAGTTGTTGAGGAGGGTCATGGGGCACCTGCGTCGGCCGGCTGTCCGTGGCGCGAACGATCCGGTATGGCATTGGGGCGGAGGAACGTGCGGCTGCCGCGCGACGCCGCTCCGGTCGATGAAGCCCTGCGGGGACGGACTCCCGCGCCGGTTCCGGGAATGGCATCGACGCGGCCTGCCCGCCGGCACGGCCATCGCTGCGCCATCTCACCCGGAAAATCTTTTGCAATGATTAACGCGATTATTTTTGTACGAGTCTTTGATCTGACACAATAGACGCCGACTTTCTTCGGCATCGAAGCGTTGGGGGTCTTGAGCATACTATGATATGCGACAGAAGAGACGGATTTATTGTTATCTGGAACGAAACCGGTCAATTCCCGCCACCGAAGCGTCGGCTTATCATATTCCGTGTTCTGGAAGATCAAGACACAGCCTTGCCGATATCAGAATGCCTAGAAATTCATACAATTAGAGGCTAACAGGATTTTTCTCTCCTATCAATGGCGGTAACGGCGGCCATACTGCCGCACGCAGCGTGGAGCACGCTACCGCCCCTCCGGATTGATCGGCGGATCTATCAAGTAAATTCAGCGTATTTGAAATTGCTTCGGCAATACCCACGGGCCATTCCGGCCCGGCGTCAGCCTGGAGACGACACCATGAAGGCGATGGAGATCGACACCGGCGACAGCAGAGTGGAGATCAGCAGAGACATCGACACCACCTCGCGCCCGGCATTGTAGCGCTCCGCGAAAACATAGGCGTTGATGCCGATGGGCAAGGCCGCGGCGGTCACGGCCGGGGCGACCCACAGCGGCGGCAGGTCGAAGACCTGGGTGGCCAGCAGCCAGGTCAGCAGCGGGTGCAGCCCGGTCTTCAACAGCGCCACCACGGTGGCCGGCAGCACCGCGCCCGAGGCCGGGCTGAGCGCCAGCGACGCCCCCAGCGTGAAGCAGGCGCAGGGAAGAACCGTCTGCGCCATCATGGTGAAGCTCTTCATCACCATGGGCGGGATCGCCAGATGGATCAAATTGGCGGCCAGCCCCAGAATGACCGATACCACCAGCGGGCTGGTCAACGTCGCCTTGGCGGCGTCCAGCGTCGCCTTCACCGGCCGCCCGGCCCGGCCGTTGCGCGCCGATCGCTGGGTTTCCGCCAGCATGGTGGCCGAGGTGAACAGCAGGGGCGATTGGAAGACGATCAGCAGCATCACCGGCACCGCCACGGTCGGCCCATAGGCCTCCATGATGATCGGCGATCCCAGCAGCGCGATGTTGGAAAAGGAGCTGGCAAGGCCGATGGGAGCGATCTGCTCCCGCCGGCCCACCATCCGCATCCACAGCCCGCCGACCAGGAAGACCGCGACCGCCGCGATGTAGAAGGAACCCAGCACCGCCCATTCCAGCGGGTCCGGGATGTCCGCCCGCGCCATGTTGGAGAACAGCAGCGCCGGCAGCGCATAGATGCCGAGGAAACGGGAAAGCCCCTGGACCATCGCAGTGCTGAAGCCACGGTAGCGCGCCGCCCAGAAGCCAAGGGCGATCAGGCCGAACATCGGCAGGACGATCTGGAAAATCAGCGACATGGACGCGGCACCATGGGGGCGGGGTCGGCAACGGCCGACAGTGCGGCCGACGATGCGGGGGCTTTCCTTTACACGGTTCCGCTCAGTCGGCGGGAACGATCTCCAGCGGCGGGACGCCCAGCACGTCCACCAGGGTGGCGCCGGCCTCGATCTGCTCGGTCCACTTGCGCTCCCGCTCCAGCAGGGCGAGGCTCTGGGTCAGGGCGGCGTCGGCGAAGGCCAGCGGCACCACGACCACGCCGTCCTCGTCGCCCAGGATCAGGTCGCCGGGATTGACCGGGACGCCGCCGATGGCCGCGATGACGTCCATCTTGCCGCCGAAATTCTTGTGCGGGCCACGGGCCACGGCACCCTTGGCGAAGACCGGTAGGCCCAGCCCGCGGATTTCGTGCAGGTCGCGGACCGAACCGTCGACAACCAGACCGCCCAGCGCACGCCGCTTGCAGCAGCGCACCACCCATTCGCCGGCCAGCGCCACGTCGTCCAGGCCGCCGCCGGCCACCACCACCACGTCACCCGGTTCCGCCAGGCTGACGGCGTGGTGAACCATGCTGTTGTCACCGGGCATGGTGACGACGGTGCGGGCCTGACCGCAGATGCGCATACCGGGGACCATCGGCTTGATCCGCGAATCCATGCTCTGACACCGGTTCATCGCGTCGGAGGCGACGCTGCTGGGAACCGACGACCATTTGGCGAGAGCGTCGGTGGACAGCGGGGGATAGTCGACAAGATAGCGCTGCATAGCCATGGCGGTTTCCTTTCCTGGTATCTGGGTCTTGGTATCCGGGCTTCGTATCCGGGTCGGGAGGTCGGGGTCGAAATCCGGAGAGGCGGAGGTCGGCAGAGGCCCCTGGTAAGGGACCGTCTCTCGATTCCGGCGGGGTTTGGACGGAGGTGGGGCGGGGGCGGAGCCGAACCGTGCTTTCAGCCATCCCGAATTCCCGCGCCGAATTCCTGACGGAACAACGGCGGTGAAGCGCTGCCGGCCGAGCGAAGGCAAATGGCCGGAACATCCTTTCACGGGAATGTTTCCGAATTTTTACCGGACTTTCCGCAGAGTGTCTTCGTTCGCCACAACCCCCGGAACCTTATGCGATTTTTATTTAGATTTTGAAGTGTACCTCCCCATGCGGTCATACGCAAGGAGGTTGACAATCTGTAAATACGTCATAGGAAATTCCGCATCCCCTTTCGGGCTATCTCAACATGACACACAGCCATAACAAGAAATTTTGGGAAAATTACAACGGACGCCGACAGCAGGCACAACTGCGGCCGTGCTGAACGGTCTTTTGCCGGAGCGATGTGAACATCATGCCGTTTCAGCCTCACCATCCGCCTACAATTGTATGACGATCAGGCTTTGACTTGCCGCAATTGAAAGCTGAAAGAATGAGATGGAGTGTCGATCCCGCGGATCAGCGATCCGATGGGCGATCATCCCGCAAGGTGTCATTCCCCTACGGAGGGCTTGCGGACCGCAAGCCGGCAAGTCCGGATGGACTGGAAACAGGAGGGAAAAATGCGAAAGGCCGGCACCCGAAGGTCCGGCCTTTTGAAATCGTATGCTCCAGCGTAAAGTCTGGAGGAAACTGGAGCGGGCGAAGGGATTCGAACCCTCGACCCCAACCTTGGCAAGGTTGTGCTCTACCCCTGAGCTACGCCCGCGCTCCATTCCATCGTCCGGCGTTTCATCGGTTCAGACCGTTGTCGCTGCCGTCCGGCGGTGTGCGGCGGACTATACTCATCGGCCGACGCAATGCAAGCGCCTTGTTTCAGTTTTTTTCACCGTCTGGACGATTTTCCGCGCGCCCGGTACAAGGGCTGTCATGGACACCGCATCGACCTCCCTTCCGGACGCCTCCCTTCCCGATGGGGACGCGCCGCTGCCGACCTCGCCGGATCAACTGCTGGCGCGGCTCGACGCGCTGGGCATCCAGGCGACCACGCACAGCCACCCGCCGCTGCACACGGTGGAGGAAAGCAAGTCCCTTCGTGGCGCCCTGCCCGGCGGCCATTGCAAGAACCTGTTCCTGAAGGACAAGAAGGATCAGCATTGGCTGGTGGTGGCGCTGGAGGATGCGAAAATCGACCTGAACCGGCTGGACAAGGCCATCGGGTCGGCGCGGCTGTCCTTCGCCTCGGCGGAGCGGCTCTGGCGCTTCCTCGGCATCCGGCCGGGATCGGTCACACCCTTCTCGCTGGTCAACGACACCGGACACAAGGTGCGCGTGGTCCTGCAGCAGGCGATGATGGAGCATGACCTGCTGAACTATCACCCGCTGCTGAACGACCGCACCACCGCGATCCGGCGGGACGACCTGATGCGCTTCATCCGCGCCTGCGGGCATGAGCCAGCAATCGTCGAGTTCGGCCGCACGCAGGAATGACCGGCCGGCGCCTCTACGCAGAGCCTGTCCACGCAATGCTTGCTTGAGCCGCCCTGCGCGCTCACATATGTCGCCAACGATGAGGATCCGGGCCGGCCGGATCGGCAACTCCATGGCCCACCGGGATGTCCTAATGGGCCAGGCATCACCAACGGGACCGAAACACGCCATGTTCTCCATGCCCCCCGCCAACGGGTCCAAGCCCGCCGCTCCCGCCGCCGGTTCCGCCCCCGGTGCCGCTGAGATCGTCAAGGACAGCACCGACCGCGCCTTCATGGCCGACGTGATCGAAGCCTCGCGCGACGTCCCGGTGATCGTCGATTTCTGGGCGCCCTGGTGCGGCCCCTGCAAGCAGCTGGGCCCGATCATCGAGAAGGTGGTGCGTGCCGCCAAGGGCGCGGTCCGCCTGGTGAAGATCGACACCGACGCCAACCCGATGATCGCCTCGCAGCTGCGCGTGCAGTCGATCCCGGCGGTCTATGCCTTCTTCCAGGGCCGTCCGGTCGACGGCTTCATGGGCGCCCTGCCCGAATCGCAGGTGAAGGCCTTCGTCGACAAGCTGGTGGCGCTGGCCAAGCAGGCCGGTGCCGGCGGCGGTGCCGACGACATGCTGGAGGAGGCCTTCGCCCAGGCCAAGGAGATGCTGGAGGGCGGCGACCTGCAGGGCGCACTCGACCTCTACAGCCAGATCTTGCAGGCCGAGCCGGAGAACGCCCAGGCCTATGCCGGCATCGTCCGCTGCCTGATCGCCGCCGGCGATCTGGAGAACGCCAAGCAGATGCTGGCCCAGGCCCCGGAAGCCATCGCCAAGGACAAGGAGCTGGCCAACGTCCGCGCAGCTCTCGACGTGGCGGAACAGGCCGCCAACGCCGGCCCGATCCCGGAGTTGATGGAGAAGGTCGCCCACGACCCGAACGACCATGCCTCGCGCTTCGACCTCGCCATGGCGCTGTTCGCCGCCGGCAAACGCGAAGCCGCGGTGGACGAGCTGCTGGAGATCTTCAAGCGCGACCGGACCTGGAACGAGGACGGCGCCCGCAAGCAGCTGGTGAAGTTCTTCGAGGCGTTCGGCCAGACCGACCCGCTGACGGTGAAGACCCGCCGCCGCCTGTCGACCATGATGTTCAGCTGACGCTTTTTCCGAAAAAAGTACGGCTGTTCCATCGGCGAAGGGGTTCTATCTGATTGGCATGACCAGAAACCCCTTCGATCCTGAGTTCAGCCAATTGCCGGCGATGATGCCGATCTTCCCGCTGGCCGGCGTCCTGCTGCTACCGCGGGCGCGGCTGCCGCTGAACATCTTCGAGCCGCGCTATCTCGCCATGGTCGACGATGCGCTGGGCAGCGGCCGTATGATCGGCATGATCCAGCCCCTCGACCCCGCCGGGCGGGAGCGTGAGCCGGCCGTCTATTCCTGCGGCTGCGCCGGCCGCATCACCAGCTTCGCCGAGACCGACGACGGCCGCTGCCTCATCACCCTGACCGGGGTCGCCCGGTTCGAGATCGGGCGGGAGGTGGAAGGTGCGCGCGGCTATCGGCGGATCGTTCCCGACTGGCGTCCCTTCCGCGCCGACCTGGAACCCGAATCCTGTGGCGACATCGACCGCAACCGGCTGCTCGGCGCCCTGAAGACCTATTTCCGGGTCCAGGGCCTGTCGGTCGACTGGAAATCCATCGAATCGACGCTGGACGAACGGCTGGTCAACTCGCTGGCGATGATCTGCCCCTTCACGCCTGGTGAAAAACAGGCGCTGCTGGAGGCGCCGACCCTGGCGGAACGTGGGAAGCTCTTGATCGGGCTGGTCGAGATGGCCATTCTCGACAGCCATGACGGGGACGGTCCGCCGCCCAAGCACTGAGTCCTTCCAATCACCGCCTTTCTTCCAATCACCGCCTTTCTTCCAATCACCACGAGACACGACATGGCGACGCCCGAGGACAAGAGCAGCGAAGCGAAAACCAACGCCCGCGTCGATCCGAAGCTGCTGGAGATCCTGGTCTGCCCGCTGACCAAGGGTCCGCTGCGCTACGACGCCGAGCGTGGGGAGTTGGTCAGCGAGCGCGCCGGTCTGGCCTATCCGATTCGCGACGGCATCCCGATCATGCTGATCGACGAGGCCCGCAGCCTGGACAAGGTGGGGGGGGCGCGATGAGTGCAGGCGCCGAGACAGGCGATGGATTCGGCACGGTCCACTGGCCGACCGAGATCCGCCTGAAGAAGGAGGAGAAGCGGCTGGAGGTCGATTTCGACGACGGCCGGACCTTCTCCTACCCGGCGGAGTTCCTGCGCGTCGTCAGCCCGTCCGCCGAGGTGCAGGGCCACAACCCCAGCCAGAAGCAGACGGTGGCCGGTCGCCGCCATGTCGGCATCATGCGGGTGGAGCCGGTCGGCAATTATGCCATCCGCATCGTCTTCGACGACCTGCACGACAGCGGTATCTTCAGCTGGAAATACCTCTACGAGATCGGCACCGAACAGGAAGCGCTGTGGGCCGAATATCTTGTAGAGTTGCAGGCCAAGGGCCTGAGCCGCGACCCGCGGCGGTGATGGACTCCCTCTCCCGACCCCGGCCGGGAGAGGGTGGCTCATTCACTTCTTCCAGATCGGTTTCCCGCTGCCCGGCAGGCCGTACAGGTCCCACTTCCGGCTGACCGCCTCGACGACCTCGTCGGTCATGTGCAGCTTCTCGCCCCATTCACGCTTGGTTTCCGGCGGCCACTTGTTGGTGGCGTCGAGGCCGACCTTGCCGCCGAGCCCCGATTCCGGGCTGGCGAAGTCGAGATAGTCGATTGGCGTGCCTTCGATCACCGTGATGTCGCGGGCCGGATCCATGCGGGTGGAGATCGCCCACATCACGTCCTTCCAGTTCCGCGCGTCGATGTCGTCGTCCACGACGATCACCCACTTCGTGTACATGAACTGGCGCAGGAAGGACCAGACGCCCATCATCACCCGCTTGGCATGGCCGGGATAGGCCTTCTTCATGCTGACCACCGCGATGCGGTAGGAACAGCCTTCCGGCGGCAGCCAGAAATCGACGATCTCCGGAAACTGCTGGATCAGCAGCGGGATGAACACCTCGTTCAGCGCCTCGCCCAGCACCGACGGCTCGTCGGGCGGACGGCCGGTAAAGGTGGAGAGGTAGATCGGCTTGCGCCGCATCGTCATGGCGGTGACGGTGAAGACCGGGAAGGGTTCGACCGAGTTGTAATAACCGGTGTGGTCGCCGTAGGGCCCCTCGTCGGCATAGTCGTCCAGGCTGACATGGCCTTCCAGGACGATCTCCGCCTGGGCCGGCACCTTCAGCGGCACCGTCTTGCACTCCACCAGCTCCACCTTCTTGCCGCGCAGCAGGCCGGCGAACTGGTATTCCGACAGGGTGTCGGGCACCGGCGTCACCGCGGCCAGGATGGTGCCTGGATCAGCTCCCAGCACGACGGCGCAGGGCAGCGGCTCGCGCTTGCCGCTGGCAGCCCAGCGGTGATGGTGCTGGGCGCCGCCGCGGTGCTTCAGCCAGCGCATGATGGTCTTGTTCTTCCCCAGCACCTGCATGCGGTAGATGCCGAGGTTGAAGTCGTCTTCGCGCTTTCCCGTCGGCCCCTTCGTCACCACCAGCGGCCAGGTGATCAGCGGCGCCGGTTCGCCCGGCCAGCAGCTCTGCACCGGCAGGCGGCCGAGGTCGATGTCGTCGCCGGTCAGCACCACCTCCTGGCAGGGAGCCGAGCCGACCGTCTTCGGCTTCATCGACAGCACGGTCTTGGCAAGCGGGATCAGGTCCAGCGCCTCGCGGAAGCCGCCCGGGGGTTCCGGCTGCTTGAGGAAGGCCAGCGTCTCGCCGACGGCGCGCAACTGATGCGGCTCGCGGTCCATGCCCCAGGCGACCCGCTCGACGGTGCCGAACAGGTTGATCAGCACCGGCATCTCGGAACGCGTGCCGTCGGCCTTGATGACGTTCTCGAACAGCACCGCCGGGCCATTCTCGGCCAGCAGACGGGTCTGGATCTCGGTCATTTCCAGCATGGTGGACACCGGCTCCTTCACCACCACCAGCCGCCCCGCCTTCTCCAGCCGGTCGATGAAGTCGCGCAACGAGGTGTAGGGCATCGCAGAATGTCCAGTGTGGTGGTGCGTCCGAAACGGACGATAACCTTCAACTCGGCGGCCGGTCCGTCAAGTGCGGTGGAGGCTGTTACAAAAACAAAAGCCCCGCCCCCACCCACAGCGGACCAGCGATCCGGACAGGGGTGGGAAAGGGGCTTCGTCACATCTCAAAAACCAGGGTACGAGACCCGGTTCGGGATCAGTACATGTGCTGGCCGCCGTTGACCGACAGGGTCGATCCGGTCATGAAGCCATTGTCGTCGTCGACGAGGTACAGCACGGCCTTGGCGATCTCCGACGCGCGGCCGAGACGGCCGACCGGGATGCGGGCGACGATCTTCTCCAGCACGTTGGCCGGCACCGCGCGCACCATGTCGGTGTCGATGTAGCCGGGGGCGATGGCGTTGACGGTGATGCCCTTGGCGGCGCTCTCCTGCGCCAGCGCCTTGGTGAAGCCGTGGATGCCGGACTTCGCCGCGGCGTAGTTGACCTGACCGTACTGGCCGGCCTGGCCGTTGACCGAGCCGATATTGACGATGCGGCCGAAACCACGCTCGCGCATGCCGTCGATGACGTTGCGGCACATGTTGAAGCAGGAGGACAGGTTGGTGTGGATCACCTTCTCCCACTGATCGTAGGTCATGCGGTGCATCACGCCGTCACGGGTGATGCCGGCGTTGTTGATGAGCACGTCGACCGGGCCCAGGTCGGACTCGATCGCGGCGATCCCCTTCTTGCAGGCGTCGAAGTCCGCGACGTCGAACTTGTAGGTCGGGATGCCGGTGCGGGCGGTGAATTCCTCGGCCGCCTGATCGTTGCCGGCATAGTTGGCGGCGACCTTATAGCCGGCATTCTTCAGGGCGACGGCAACCGCCTCGCCGATGCCGCGGGTGCCACCAGTGACGACTGCAACACGAGCCATAGTTCTTCTCCCCAGATTTAGTGATGGTTGGTTGGTTTCTTTGATTTTTTATTGTTGGGTATGGGACTCCCTCCGCAGGTCCGGCGGATGTCCCAGGCCTTCAAGCGAAGCGGGCCGCTTCCATTTGCGAAAGCGGCCCGTCCGGTCCTCAGTCGCGCTGGACGCAGAGGGCGATGCCCATGCCGCCACCGATGCACAGGGTGGCGAGGCCCTTCTTCGCATCACGCTTCTGCATTTCGAACAGCAGCGTGGTCAGCACGCGGGCGCCGGAGGCGCCGACCGGGTGGCCGAGCGCGATGGCCCCGCCATTGACGTTGACCTTGCCGGTATCCCAGCCGAGGTCCTTGTTGACGGCCAGCGCCTGGGCGGCGAAGGCCTCGTTCGCCTCGATCAGGTCGAGGTCGTCGACGGTCCAGCCGGCCTTTTCCAGCGCCTTGCGCGAGGCCGGGATCGGGCCGGTGCCCATGATCGCCGGATCGACGCCGGCGGTCGCCCAGGAGACGATGCGGGCCAGCGGGGTGACGCCGCGCTTGGCCGCGTTCTCCGCCGTCATCAGCACCAGGGCGGCGGCGCCGTCATTGATGCCCGAGGCGTTGCCGGCGGTCACCGTGCCGTCCTTGGAGAAGGCCGGGCGCAGCTTGGCCAGCGATTCCTCCGTGGTGCCGTGCTTCGGGTACTCGTCGTCCGAGACGACGACATCGCCCTTGCGGCCCTTGATGGTGACCGGAACGATCTCGTCCTTGAAACGGCCGGCCTTCTGGGCAGCCTCGGCCTTCTGCTGGCTGGCGGCGGCGAAGGCGTCCTGCTCCTGGCGGGTCAGCTGCCACTTCTGGGCGACGTTCTCCGCGGTGTTGCCCATGTGATAGCCATGGAAGGCATCGGTCAGGCCGTCGCGCAGCATGGTGTCGAGCAGTTCGGCGGAGCCCATCTTGGTGCCGTTGCGCAGATGCATGACGTGCGGGGCCATGCTCATGCTTTCCTGGCCGCCGACGACCAGGATATCGGCGTCGCCGTTCTTGATCGCCTGATAGCCGAGAGCCACGGTGCGCAGACCGGACCCGCAGAGCTGGTTGACGCCGATGGCGGTCGCCTCAACCGGGATGCCGGCGTTGACGGCAGCCTGACGGGCCGGATTCTGACCCTGGCCGGCGGTCAGGATCTGGCCAAAGATCACCTCGTTCACTTCCGCCGCGTCGGTCTTGGCGCGGGCCAGCGCTTCGCGGATCGCGACCTCGCCCAGAACATGGGCGGGAACGGCGCTGAGGGCGCCGTTGAAGCTGCCGATGGGCGTACGGGCGGCACCGGCGATGACAACCTCGGTCATTGAACGCTCCTCGAAATAGGACAGGTTTATTATAGCGCTGGTGGGACGCTCGGAGTGATTCTTACCTTAAGTCGGGCAATATGACCGGTGCAAGCTGGCCGAAGGTCGCGGCGCTAACCTGTCGCAGCAAGCCATTCGGCCAGAGGATTCCACACTCCGGTTTCGGCACCGGCGCTCACCACCATACCGATATGGCCAAGCGGCGGCCGCAGGATTCTCGCACCGGGAATCGCGGCGGGCAGCGCCAGGGCCGAGGCCGGCGGGACGATCCGGTCGCGTTCCGGGATGAGGGCGAGCGTCGGCACGCGGATGGCGCCGGGATCGACCGGCAGCCCGGCGACCATCCAGGCCCCCGCCATCGTGTCGTTGCGCCCATACCAGCCGGCCAGCGCGTCGCACGCCACCCCGGCCACCAGCGGCACCCCGTCGTTCAGCCAATCCTCCAGCGCGACGAAGGCGGTGGCAGCACGGGAGCCGGGCGCCATGCGGGCGAAGCCGGAGAATTTCTTCAGCGCCAGCAGCGGATCGAGTTGGGCGAACAGCGCCTGCAGGGCGTCGGTCGGCAGTTCGCCCCAGCGGTCCAGCACCGGGCCCCAGGGCTGGATGAAGGTCGCCACCCGGCGGGCGGTCGCCGCATCCTCCGCATGGAAGTCCCAGGGCGTCGCCATCAGCCCCAACCCGGCGAGCGAGCGCGGCCGGCGCTGCGCCAGAGCCGCGGCCAGCAGCCCGCCCATGCAGTAGCCGACCACCGGCACCGGCGCGCCGGCACTCTCAACGGCGAAGTCCAGCGCGCGTTCCAGCCGTCCGGCGATGTAGTCGGTCAGGGTGAAGCGCCGCTCCAGCGGCCCCGGCCTGCCCCAATCCAGCAGGAGCGGCCGGAAACCATGCGCCGCCAGCCAGCGCATCAGGCTCCTTTCGCGCGACAGGTCGAGGATATAGGCGCGGTTGACCAGCGACGGCACGAACAGGACCGGCCGGCCGCCTCCTCCCTGGCCGTAATCCAGCAGGCGCGATCCGCCTTCCGTCCAGACCACCGGCGGATCGGGCAGGTCGCGGCGGTAGGGGTGGCTGCGGTAGCGCTCGACCCCGGTCAGGACGGCGTCGATGCGGCGGCGGATCTCCCGGTCAACCTCCCTGGCCAGACGGTCGCCGGGCCCTGGCGCCCTTTCCTGCGCCCGGCTTTCCTGCGTTCGGGTGCCCTGCATCCGGTCCGCCCGCGCCATGTCCTCCCGTAGCGCCGCCGCCCGGCTCCGCAGGGCCGGGTTCCAGGGAAGCGAGCCGCTCCTCAAGTGCGGCAATGCGGCCGAGGAGCTGAGCAAGCTGGCCAGAGCCGCCGTCAGATGGAGCGCCAGCGGGCGCGGCCCCTGCCGTTTCACCGGTCCCGCTGCCGGATTGGGCGGAGCCTCGCCCGTCTGCCTGTCGTCCGCCAGACGCTCGCTCATCGGAAGGCTGTCCGTGTTGGGGGGAGCTGCTGTTCGGGAATGGCCAGGGGTGGGGGTCCCAGCCGGTCCCGGGCATGGAACCGCCACCGAACGCGCCGAACCCCGCCTGACCGGACCCGAACGCTCCCGCCCCCTGCCCCATCATCTGGAACATGCGGGTCATCATGTCGGCCATTTCCGGATCGGCGGCGCAGGCCGTCCATTGGTCCTGCCACAGGTCCAGGTAGCGGCGCGCCAGCGTTTCGTAGGAAGGCGGGTCAGCGGCGGACGGATCGGAGGGGCGGTCTGGATTCGACGGGTCGGCCATGGCCGGAGTATAGGGGCCGCCGGGCCGGCTTGACCAGCCCGGCATGGCCTCTTACCTGACCTTTCGGGTATCGACGGGAGGCAGCCGCTTGCGCACCGATCCCCCATCCGCACTGCCGGGCCGAGCGCAACCGCGGCGCTATGCCGCGGCGCAACGCTGGACAAATTGCTATCCCTTCGAGTAGTCCTAATGACGGAACAATTTCCGCCGCCAGTCACGTGTGTTCCGGAACTCCATGACCTGGAACGTGACCTGGAACGCGTCCCTTCTTGAAAGACTCAGCGATGGCCGACAAGGAAGACCAGAAGTCCGCTCCGATCACGATCAAGAAGTACGCCAACCGGCGGCTCTACAATACCGCCACCAGCAGCTACGTCACGCTCGACCATCTCTGCCAGATGGTGAAGGACGGGCTGGACTTCGTGGTCTATGACGCGAAGACCGGGGAGGACATCACCCGGTCCGTCCTGACGCAGATCATCGTGGAAGAGGAAAGCAAGGGGCAGAACCTGCTGCCCATCAGCTTCCTGCGCCAGCTGATCGGCTTCTACGGCGACAACATGCAGTCCGTGGTGCCGCGCTATCTGGAATATTCGATGCAGGCCTTCTCGCGCAATCAGGAGCAGATGCGCGACTATTTCCAGAACACGCTGGGCGGCATGTTCCCGTTCGGCCGGCTGGACGAGGTCAGCAAGCAGAACATGGCGATGTTCGAACGCGCCATGCGCATGTTTACTCCCTTCGGCACCCCCGGCGCCGGGGACGAGGTGCCCGGCGCGCAGCGCCCGGCCGGCCAGCCCGGCCAGGGGGGCAACGCCGCGCCCGCCGCCAATCCGGGCGGCGCCACCTTCGATGAATTGCAGAAGCAGATCGACGAATTGCAGAAGCAGATCGCCAGCATCGCCATTCCCGGCAGCAAGTCGGACACGAAGTGACGGGCCGCCGGATCCGTCCGGCAGAACAGGTCCCGGTGGACGGGACGCGAGGAAGGCGGGGTCATACCCCGCCTTTTTCATTGCGCATGCGGGACCGGGCGCGCAGGCTTGCCCCCGTGCATAGGGGGCACCTTCTCGTCCGCGGCGCCGGTCCGGCTGATTTTTCGGCCGGTTGAATTTTTGGATCGACCGGCCCGTCCAACCGCCAGGAGGGAACCGACCATGACCACCGAACTGACCGTTTCGATCACCATGGCAAGCGACGATCCGCGTGAGGTCACGCGGTTCGAAAACCTGCTGCGCGACTGGCTCAGCCATCAGCCCGGCGTGGCCGGCATGGCCATCGCCGACCGCGGCAACGATGCGGCGGCCGAAAGCATCTGGCGCGCCGCCCGCAAGGCGACCTTCGGCCCGGCACTGAAGAACCCGTTCGCGCCCTGACGGGTTGTCAGGACGGTCGTCGGGAAATCAGCCCCTGAACAGGTGCGGGACCATTGCCGCGTCCGGCCCGACACCGGCCCCGAGCCGCGGGTCGGTGGATTCCCGCACCGCCATGCCCAGGCACTTGTCGCCGACGATCCAGGCGTGCAGGACGGCGCGGGTGTCCTCCTCCCTGAAGCAGGACGGGGTTTCCAGCCAGACAGCACCATGGGCCGCGACATCCTCGCCGATGTCCGGCCCGTCGTCGGCGATCACCTCCCCATGCTGCAGCATGCGGGTCGGCGCACCGTCCAGCCCATGCAGTGCGCGCGTGGTCACCCTATCGGCCCCGGCCACGCCGCTGGGGTCCAGCGCCGCACGGCACAGGTTCGGGTGGCGCGGATACAGGTGGGACAGCACCGCCAGCAGGCCGTGGTTCGACCACAGCCAGCACCACAGCGGCGACAGCACGCTCATCCCGCTGCTGCGCAGGCGCTGGAGGAAGCCGTCGTCGGCCAGCCCGTCCCACGGATAGAGCTTCGCCAGCCAGGAGATCGGCTGCCCCTCGTCGTCGAGGAAGCGGCGGCCGTCCCAGGCGATGGAATGGAGCGGCAGCAGGCGGGTGTCGATGCCGGCCTCCGCCGCGGTGGCGGCGAGATAGACCAGTTCGCCCTCGCGCACCGGGTCGGGGGTGGCGCAGGTCGCATGCATGCGGCCGCGGCCGGGCACGCCCGTCGCCAGTTCCTCCCAGCGCTCCACCAGCGCCTCGTGCAGGCCGTTGAACTGGTTGGCGTCCGGCGCCATCGCCTCGCGCCAGTTGCGCTGGATCATCGAGGCGGCGAACAGCCCTTCGGTGGTGTCGTAGTTGCACCCGAGCAGCTTGACGCTGTCGCGCCCATCATAGGCCAGCGTCAACCGGCCGGCCAGCCCGCCCGCCCGTTCGTTGCGCCGTCCGCCGGCCCAGTAATCGACCCAGGACGCCTCCAGCATGCGTGCCAGATCGCCACGGATGCCGAGCGAGGCGAACAGCTTGTGCTCCATCACATGGCGCACGGCGACGGCGATCATGCTGTGCAGCTCGTCCGCCACGCTTTCGATCAGGTCGATCTGCGAGGCGCTGAACTCATAGACGGTGTCTTCCCGCCAGCCGGCCCCGGCCGACATGGCGCGCACACCATAGGGATATTTGCGGAGACCCGGGCGCCAGTCGGCCCGCGGCTTCATCGTCGTCCTGCGCATGCCAGTTCCGATCCCCGACCGTCAGTGCCGGCAGGCCGGGCGGCGGGCGCCCGAGGCCCGGCGTATGAAAGGCCACAGGGAAAAGGTGACGGGCGGCATGCTGGTCAACTGTCCACTGGTCAACGGTCAACTCCGGGGGAGGCCAATCCGACGCAGACGCGGATGCTCGCGACGCAATCGCTGCGACGCAAGCGCAGCCTTGCGTATGTAGCCTGCCGCGCCGCAGCGCGCCAGCACGCATCCGCAATAGCCCTCCCCCGACCGCGCGCACCGGGGCCGCATGGGAAAGGGTCAGCCACGGACCCTATCCCAGGCCGCCTGCCGCGCAACTCCAACCGTTGCGGCGAAAGGCAGCAGCGGCCCGCACCGGCGGGGACCAGTCGCCGGCACGGGACCGCGGCCTGTCGGCCGGCGCGCGTCAGATCAGCGGCGCCGACGGATGCCGTGCCAGCGAGCGCATCGCCCAAAGGGCCAGACGACCGCGGCGCGGCTTCATCGCAGCAACCGCCCGATGCAGCGGCGGCAATTGCGGAACCGCCGACAGCCCGGGGACCAGCACCGGATCGTCGTCGCGCGAGCCGCCCATGCGCTGGAGCCGGCGGGCCGACAACACGATGCGCAACACCTCTTCCTCGGACACCGTCCGGCGGGCCGGGGCGGATGCGAGGCTTGCGGCCTCGCTCAAGGCCGCCCGTTCGGCCAACAGCCCGGTCAGGCCCTTGGCAGCCGCCGTCAATGCAGCTTCATCGTAAAGGGCGAGGACAAGCGTCCTCAACCCGTGTTCCATCCGTGTGGACATGGCGGGCGCTCCGGAAAAATCGGAATGGCGTGCGATGTGGGTGCGTGTTTTTGTCGAAGCGTGCAGAAGAGAGTTTGCGGTTCGACAGGCGCGATTATCCGTGCGCGGCACCCGTTCGGCCATGCGCCCCAAGGTGGTAACACCCTGTCTGCGCCTTCCTGATGCGGAAAGGCCACAGTGGCTGTACCGATAAAGATCCCGGCGAGTTCAGCGGGGATCGAGATGAATTCGAAAGATCGGGGAATGGCCGGGAATTTTCCGCCCCGGCAGGCGTCAGAGAATGGTGGAGCCAAGGAGGATCGAACTCCTGACCTCTACAATGCCATTGTAGCGCTCTCCCAGCTGAGCTATGGCCCCACTATACTTCTCTTACTCTTCACCAACACTGAAAGTGTTGGTGCGCTTGGAGGGACTCGAACCCCCACGGCCTTTCAGCCACTAGGACCTGAACCTAGCGCGTCTACCAATTCCGCCACAAGCGCGTCCGCGTTTCTTGGGGTCACGCGGGGCGCTCTATGTACCCAGAGCTGCCGCAGCGCTCAAGTGAAAAAATGCAATCGCGTAAAAGTTTTTTCGGGAGGCCCGGCAGAGGGGCACGGGCTCCCTACTCCGCCGGCCCTACTCCGCCGGCTTGATCGCGTAGAAGCGGTAGACCCGCACGCCGGCCTCGATGGCGGCGACGCGGCGGGCCCACAGCTCGACCTCCTCCATCACCGCCAGCTTGGTCGGGGTGTCGAGCTGGAATTTCTCCAGATGCTCGACCAACCCCTGGATGGCGGACAGGATCAGGCCGCGGTGGGTGTCGGTGATGTCTTCTGCGATGCGCAGGTCGAGGTTGCGCTGGGCGAACGCATTGGCCATGCGGTCCTTGGGCCAGAGGTTCGGGGTCAGCGGCTCCTTGTCGCACCAGCTCTGCACCGCCTTGGCCCCCATCACATCCGCCTCGGCGATGTAATCGGTGATCAGCAGATGGCCGCGCGGCTTCAGCGCCAGTTCCATCCCGTCGAACATCTGCTCCTTGTCACGGACGAAGAACAGGCCTTCCTTGTAGACGATGGCGTCGACGCGCTTGGGATAGCCGAAATGCTCGGGGTTGAAGGTCTCGACCGGCGCCTTCTTCTCCAGGCCAAGCTTGAAGGAGCGGACCATGCCCTCCTTCGCCAGCAGTTCCGACGCTTCCAGCCCGGTGACCCAGCAGCCGTATTTGCCGGCCATGGTGCGGCTGGTGCCGCCCAGCCCGGCCGCGAGGTCCAGCACGCTCATCGCCGGGTTCAGGCCCAGCGGCTTGACCAGATAGGGGATGTGGTCGGCGCCGCCGGGGGTGTTGAAGCCCTCGCCCCACATCTTTTCGGCCACCTCGATGCGGGTGGCTGTCCACAGCGGCTTGCCCCAGCGGTTCATGCCCGGACCGGGAGCGGCAGGCTGCGGCTGTTCCGGTTCGGGCGCCGGCTCATCGCCTTTCTTCGCCTTCATGCCGGACAGGTCATAGCCTTCCCACCACGCATAAAGGCGCGTCTTCAGGCTCGGTCCGTGTCCGGACGCTCCGTCCTTGTCCGTCATTTCCCCATGTCCGTCATCGCCGTGGCACCCCATCCGCCGAACGACTCCCGGCACCGCCGACCATCCCCGACCGGCAGCACCCGGCGCAGCATCCTTGCGGTTGTCCGACGCACACCAGACACACCATCCACAAGAATCTCGCCGATGTCAGGTTAGACGGACGTTAATTGCATGCAAGTGGAAAAATTTCTCCGCGGAAACACGCCAACCCGTCAGCGCGCAGCCTTGGCCGGCGCCGCGGAGTCGGCCAGCGACGCCATACGGGTGCCTGCCGCGTTCAGCACGGGAGCACAGGCTGCCGGCATCTTGCGGACCACCCGCGGCTCGGGCTTGTAGCCCGGTGGATGCTCGATGGCGGGAGCGGCGCTGTCCAGCCAGGACATCAGCTCATCCCCGCAGCCGTCGCCTTCCGGCGGGGCATCCTGCTGCTCGCACTGCGGACTGCCGGCGGGGCAGCCCAGCCGGATGTGCATGTGGCCGTCATGGCCGTGCCAGGGGCGCAGCTTGTTCAGGAAGCTGCGGTCGGCCCAGCTGCGCTGGCACATCGCCAGCTTGATCGCCGGGTTGACGAAGATGCGGGTGACTCGGGCATCGTTGGCGGCGATCTGGATCATCTTCGCCTGACGGTCCGACCAGTCCTCGGTGACCCGCATGCGGTCGTAATCGACATATTTGATCTCGTCCAGCCGCTCGCGGCCGGCGCGGCCCATCGGCGGCAGGTCCAGACGCAGCCAGACGTCGGCATCCAGGCCGATCTGGTGGCTGGCATGGCCCGACGGCATCGGCCCGCCGCGCGCCTGCCCCATGTCGCCGATCAGCGCGGTGCCAAGCCCGGATAATGCCACCCGCTGCCCGAAGTCGCGCAGCATGTCGACCAGCACCGGATGTCCATAATTGCGTTGGCGCGACAGGCGGATTACCTGATAGCCGACGCCCTCCGGCGGCAGGGCACGGGCACCCGCGATGCAGCCGGCGGCATAGCCGCCGATGGACTTGGCGGCCCCCAGCGAGGGGCCGGTCACCGCCCCCCAGGCGACGCTGGTGGCATAGGCCGGTATCGGCGCCGGCTTCTTCTTGCGCGACTTGGCGTCGGCCTCGCCCGCTGCCAGCAGGGCGGCGGCCAGCCCGACGCAGGCGACCATTTTGAAGGCACGTCCGCCAAAAGCGCGAAAACCCATCTCTGCCCCCCGCATCGCCGTCGCCAGCACCGCCACTGTTACGGCTATAGCGGATTCGTGGTTAAGGAATGATGGAGGAGGCGCCCCGGCGGCACAACCGAACGGACAGGCGCAAAGCCGGGCCATCGGTGGTGCGACCCATGGCGGTTCCGGCGGCTCAATCCAGCGTCTGGCGATAGCGTTTCAGCGCCACCACCGTGACCACCGTCAGGAACAGGGCCAGCGCCAGCACCTCCGCGGCGATCTCCGCCAGCCCGTTCCCCTTCAGCAGGATGCCGCGGACGATGCGCAGAAAATGGGTCAGCGGCAGGATTTCCCCCACCGCCTGCGCCCAGCCCGGCATGCCGCGGAAGGGAAACATGAAGCCGGACAGCAGCATCGACGGCAGGAAGAAGAAGAAGGACATCTGCATCGCCTGCAACTGGTTGCGCGCCAGCGTGGAGAAGGTAAAGCCGACGGCCAGATTGGCGGCGATGAACAGGATCAGCACGGCGGATAGCAGGCCCAGGCTGCCGACGATCGGCACGTCGAACAGCAGCCGCGCCGCCACGACGATCAGCAGCACCTGGACATAGCCGACGACGACGAAGGGCACGATCTTGCCCAGCATCACCTCGAAGGGGCGCACCGGCATCGCCAGCAGGTTCTCCATGGTCCCGCGCTCCCGCTCGCGGGTGACGGCCAGCGCCGTCATCATCACCATGGTCATGGTCAGCACCACGCCCATCAGGCCGGGCACCACATTGTACTGGGTGATGCCTTCCGGATTGTAGCGACGGTGAACGCGCAGGTCCACCGGGTCGGGACCGGCTCGCAAGCTCGCCAGTGGCCCGGTCAGGTCGGGGTTCAGCGCCTGCCGGGCGATGGCGGTCAGCGCCGACAGGGCGTTGCTGGTCGCCGCCGGGTCGGTGGCATCGGCCTCCACCAGCAGGACCGGGCGGGTGCCGCGCTGAAGGTCGCGGGCGAAGCCGGGGGGGATGGTGACGGCGAACTGCACCTCCCCTTCCGCCAGCAGCCGGTCGATCTCGGCCTCCGAAGCGGCGCTGCGGGTGATGGCGAAGTAGCGGGAATTCTCCATCGCCGCGACCAGCGTCCGGGCGAAGGGGCTGGAGTCGGCGACCAGAAGCGCGGTCGGCAGCGCCTTCGGGTCGGAGTTGATGGCGAAGCCGAACAGGATCAATTGCAGGATCGGCACCCCGACCATCATGGCGAAGGTCAGCCGGTCGCGCCGCATCTGGATGAATTCCTTCACCATCACCGCCATCAGGCGGCCCGCCGATATCCGCGTCATCGCACTGCCTCACAGGGCTGGGGATGGCGCGGAGGGTAGCGCGGTCGGCCGGAGGCGTCGATGCCTCCCGATGTCCCCCGACGTCTTTAGGCCACCCCGTCCGCGCGGTCGAACTGCAATGCCGCCAGCCTTGCATAGAGCCCGCCCTGCGCCACCAGCTCGCCATGTGTGCCGGTCTCCACCACGCGGCCCTTGTCCATCACCACGATGCGGTCGGCGTTCAGCACCGTCGCCAGCCGGTGGGCGACGATCAGCGTGGTGCGGCCATGCATCAGCCGGTCGAGCGCGTCCTGCACCATCCGCTCGCTTTCGGCATCCAGCGCGCTGGTCGCCTCGTCCAGCAGCAGCACCGGCGGGTCGCGCAGGATGGCGCGGGCGATGGCGAGACGCTGGCGCTGGCCGCCCGACAGCCGCACGCCCTTCTCGCCCAGGAAGGTTCCGAACCCCTCCGGCAGCGCATCGAGGAAGTCCAGCGCGTGGGCGGCCTCGGCGGCGGCGCGCACCTCGGCATCCGACGCGTCGGGCCGGCCGTAGCGGATGTTCTCCCAGGCGTTGGCGGAGAAGACCACCGGGTCCTGGGCGACGAGGCCGAGGCGGCGGCGCACATCCACCGGATCGGCATCGCGCACATCGACTCCGTCGAGCCGCACCGAACCGGCCTGCGGGTCGTAATAGCGCAGCAGAAGCTGGAACACCGTCGATTTGCCGGCCCCCGACGGGCCGACCAGGGCCACCCGCTCGCCCGGCTTCACGTCCAGCGAGAAGCCTTCCAGCGCCGCCCAGTCGGGGCGCGACGGGTAGTGGAAGCGGACAGCGTCGAAGGACAGCGCCCCCGCCGCCGGGCTGGGCAACGGCTTCGGCGCGGCCGGGGCACGGATTTCCGACTCGATGGCGAGCAGGCCGAACAGACGCTCGGTCGCGCCTGCCGCGCGCTGGAGGTCGCCGATCACCTCGCTGATGGCGCCGACCGATCCGGCGACCACCACGGAGTAAATGACGAAGGCCGACAGCTGGCCCGGCGTGATGCGCCCCGCCACCACGTCATGACCGCCGATCCACAGGATGATGCCGACGGCGCCGAAGACCAGGACGATGACGATCACCGTCATCACCGCCCGCACCCGCACGCGGCGGATGGCAACGTCGAAGGCCTCCTCCACCCGTTTGCCGAACAGGGTGCGGTCGATGGCCTCGTGGGTGAAGGCCTGGACCGTGCGGATGGCGGCCAGCGTCTCCTCGACGAAGGAGCCGATGTCGGCGATGCGGTCCTGGCTGTCGCGCGACAGCTTGCGCACCCGCCGGCCGAAGAAAATGATCGGCGCCACCACCAGCGGAACCACCAGCGCCACCAGCCCGGTCAGCTTGGGTGAGGTGATCAGCAGCATGCCGGTGCCGCCAAGGAAGAGCAGCGCGTTGCGCAGCGCGATGGAGGCGGACGAGCCGACCACCACCTGCAACAGGGTGGTGTCGGTGGTCAGGCGCGACAGGATCTCGCCGGTCTTGGTCGTCTCGAAGAAGCCGGGCGACAGGGTCAGCACATGGTCGTAGACGGCGCGCCGGATGTCGGCGACCACCCGTTCGCCGATCCAGCTGACCAGATAGAAGCGGCCATAGGTCGAGGCCGCCATCAGCGCGATCACCGCCAGCAGCACCAGAAGCGAGCGGTCGAGCAGCGAGGTGTCACCGCCGGCGAAACCCTGGTCGATCAGCACCCGCATCCCCTGCCCCAGCCCCAGCACGGTGCCGGCGGCCACGGTCAGCGCCACCATGGCGCCCAGGATGCGCCACTTGTAGGGAAGCAGGAACGGCACCAGCCGGCGCAGGGGGCCGAGGTCGCGGCGGCGGGCATCCGCCTCGCCACGGGCAGAGGCGGCGATCATGTCGGGGGAGGGTTGGCGAGCCACGCGGTTCCCGCTTGTCTGTTGGGGTTATTGATGCGGATCGGTGGCATATAGCGCGGTGCGGCGACGCCAACAAGGCGATGGACGGGCGAAACCGCCGCAGAAACGGCCTTGGAACCCGCCGAAGACTCCGCGAACGAGGCTCGATTCCGGGGTTGCACCGGCGAAGGCGTTTTGGTATAGACGCCGCTCGCTTTGCAGGAACCCCGGCCATGAAGACTGACATCCATCCCGACTATCACGAGATCACCGTGGTCATGACCGACGGCAGCTCGTTCACGACCCGCTCCACCATGGGCAAGCCGGGCGACACGCTGCGCCTCGACATCGACCCGAAGTCTCACCCGGCCTGGACCGGTGTGCAGAAGCTGCTGGACACCGGCGGGCAGATCGCCAAGTTCAACAAGCGCTTCGCGAACTTCGGCCTCAAGAAGTAAGCGTTACCGCACTTCTATCCTGCCGATGCGAAAAGGGCGTCCGACCGGTTCGGACGCCCTTTTCGTTTATGTTTTTTCGTTTGCATATGGCGCGGCGGCTGCCTTTCACCCCACCGCAAGTTTA
This sequence comes from Azospirillum sp. A29, assembly GCF_042604625.1. Classification (NCBI taxonomy): domain Bacteria; kingdom Pseudomonadati; phylum Pseudomonadota; class Alphaproteobacteria; order Rhodospirillales; family Azospirillaceae; genus Azospirillum; species Azospirillum sp. A29. Next base: position 2,380,513 of record NZ_CP170466.1, on the reverse strand, counting down.
CCCCACAGCCGCCGCGGCCGCCTCGCGCTCGACATCGGCGCGGACCATGGCGTCGAGCCGGTAGACGCGCATGTAGAGGCTGTGGCTGCGCTCGAGCAGGCTGCGCAGGCCGGACGGCAGCTCCTCGTTCTCGGGACCGCTGGGATCGGAACAGATCTCGCCGCCGGACAGTGCGAAATCCTCGCTCGCTCCCTGCTCCTTCGACATCTCGCCGGCATGAACGGCCTTCTGCGCCAGCAGCCACGCCATCACCTGGGTCAGGCGGCTGGTCACCCGCATGGATTCGTAGGAGATCTGCAGACGGACCTGCGGCGGCAGTTTCCGGTGTTCGGCCGCGTCATGATAGGCGATGTAATTCCGCGCCTCGATCAAGAGGGCCATGGTCTCGTCGTAGGGACCGTTGAAGAAGAAGGTATGCGAAGTCATGGTCGTCGGCCCCCTCCTGCGGACTTACGGCCCTAGCGTGAGCCTTGCCGCAACTGATTAACAATTGGTGACTGGGCGGTACCCGGCAACCCCAGGCGGGGCTCGGCCGGACTTTGTGAGGCCGCCCTCTTGAACGGGAAAAAGCGCCGATTATCTCTCGCTCGTCCGGCGGATGCCCATACGGGGTCCGCCACCAACCCAGCCCTCAGAGGACCGACCGACTCAGTGGTCCTCGACGGCCGTATCGCTCTTTCGGAGGATATGTCATGCGCAGCTACGACCTTTCGCCGCTGTTCCGTTCCACCGTCGGTTTCGACCGCCTGTCGCGTCTGCTGGAGACCGCGACCACCGGTGACGAGGCGGCGTCCTACCCGCCCTACAACATCGAAAAGCTGAGCGAGGATTCGTACCGGATCACCATGGCCGTTGCCGGCTTCGGTCTGGACGACCTCAACATCGTTGCTCACCAGAACTCGTTGACCGTCACTGGTAAAGCTAAGAAGGACGAGCCGACCGGCCAATTCCTCTACCGGGGTATCGCCGGGCGCGCGTTCGAGCGCCGCTTTCAGCTGGCAGATTTCATCAAGGTGACCAGCGCGTCTCTTCAGAATGGCCTTCTGCACATCGAGCTGGCGCGCGAGGTACCCGAAGCGATGAAGCCGCGGAGCATTCCGATCGTCACCGCCGCCGGCAGCCAGTCGGTGGAGGTCGAGGCGCCCGCTCCGGCCCCCGCGCTTACCCAGCAGGCGGCCTGACGCCCTGACGCGGTCCGTCCGCTCCCGAAGCGGACATGAGAACGGCGCCCCGGACCATCCGGGGCGCCGTTTGCTTTGCCGAACCGCCGCTGTGGGTGGCGCCTATTGGCCCAGCTTCGCGGTGTCCAGAACGATCATCGCCACGCCGATCTTCTGCTTGCCGGCCGGGTCCATCACCGGAACACTGGCCTCGGTCAGCATGGCGCCGGTCTTGTCGTCCTTCTCCGGGTCGGTCATGTAGAGATCGGCATTGCCGGTGAAGATCTTCTGCCATTTCGGCTCGTCGCCTTGCCAGAAGTCGGAGGTCCCGGCGGTCTGGCCGACATTCAGCCCGTGGTCGTCCATCAGAAGGATTTCGACGATCCGACCATTGCTGCCGGCGACGACCTGCTTCAACTGCTTGGACACCGCATTCGCTGAGACCTCATCGAAGGCCGGATTGGCACCTCCCGCCTTGGCCGCCGCCTTCCACTTGTTGTCCATCTCGTCGATCTTGGCCTGGGCGATGCCGGCATTTTTGCTGTTCTGCGATTTCACCGCCGCGACCACCGCCGGATCGGTCAGCCAGGGCTGAGCCTGCTGGCTGACCGCCTTCCGCACCGCACCTTCCAGGGCGGGATCCGCTGCGGACGCCATCGAGAGCGTGCCTGCGCACAGAAGGGAAATCGCGCAGCCGGCAATCCAGTATCGAGCCTGCGTCATGTGATGTCCTCCCAGTCGGTTGGCCCAGTCATGGGCGGGGCGATGGTCGGACTCCCGATGCCGGCGCCACAGCGTCGGGGCTTGTTTTTCCGTCAAACGGAAGATCCGTGATACGGATTAAATGCCGGAGATCACTGGCGCGGAAAGCTGTCCGGCGGCGCCAGCACCCACTCGGCGTAACCGGCGCGCAGCAGTTCGTAGGCGGCGACCAACCCGGCGGCCCCGGCATAGGCGGTGACCAGCACCTGCTCCGGCGAGACCTGCGCCCCGAAGACGATCAGCAAAGCGCCAAGGAAAGGCCCGCCCAACAGGAATGCCGCCAGCCACAGCGGTTCGGCCGACAGCCAGGCGCTGAGCACCGCACGGGTCCGCTGCGACAGGCGCAACAGTCCGCCGGCCTTGGCGTCGAGCGCCTCAAGGCTGCCGGCGCGCAACTCCGCCAGCCGCCGGCCATCGCCGTCGATGAAGACGACCTCCACCTTCATGCCATGGCGGCGGACGGAGGCGCGCACCGAGTCGCCGAGCCGCGTCTCCAGCAGGATCGCGTTGCCGCCCAGCGCCGGCAAAGCGTCGCGCACCTCCTCCGGCGGCTCGCCCCATTCGCGCAGCGCCGCCAGGACGACACGGGGGTCGTCGCAGGGAATCGCATCCATATGGATCACCCGCCCCTGCGGCGCCGTCACCTTCAGGACCAGCACCTGCTCCGCCGGATCGTGGGTGCCTTCGACGCGCAGGCCGCCGTCGACGACATAGGAGAAGCGCAGGCACCCATCGTGACGGCTGAGCGTGTTCATGGCGGCACCCCTCCGGTCGCATCCCTGGCGGATCGCACCGAAGGGATCTGGGCGTTGGCGTTGAGATGACCAACAAACCAGCCGGGGGAACGGCCATCGCGACCGCCCGGAGAAAAAGGGGATGCCCAACCGGAAAAGACCGGGGCGGCCGAGAGAAAGGCAGCCGAGACGAAGGCGGCCAGAAACCGGACAAGAAAAAAGCGCCTAGCCGATGCGGCTGGCGCTTTGCAATTTACTCTCTCGCGAGAGAGAATGGCGGATGGGGGGAGATTCGAACTCCCGATACCCGCGAGGGTATGCCGCATTTCGAGTGCGGTGCATTCAACCGCTCTGCCACCCATCCGCTGCCCCGTTTGGCGGGGTGGGCGGAACCTATATAAACGCCTCCAGCCGCGCAAGCCTTTTTTGCAGAAAAATGCGAAGCTTTTCGGCTGTATCCCTGTTGACTCTCAGGCCACCTTGAGTATAGATCGTCGCTCCCATGAACGGGCTTGCGCATCGAACGGTGGGCGAGAAGCCCGCCGTTTGTTTTGACATAGGCAGTGACGACAATGTTTGCAGTGATCCGCACCGGCGGCAAGCAGTACAAGGTCGCCAATGGCGACGTGATCCGTGTTGAGAAGCTCGAGGCCGATGCTGGCGCCTCCATCACGCTCGATGACGTGCTGATGGTCGGCGACGCAGGCAACACCACCATCGGCACCCCGACCGTGGCCGGCGCCTCGGTCGTTGCCGAGGTCGTCGCCCAGGATCGCGGCCCGAAGATCATCGTCTTCAAGAAGAAGCGCCGCCAGAACTACCGCCGTAAGAACGGCCACCGCCAGAACCTGACCGTCCTGCGCATCACCGGCATCAACGGCGCGGCCTGATCCGGGTCTTCCGGTCAAGCTTCCAGGCGCATCTTCAGTATTAGGAGCAACACCCCATGGCACACAAAAAGGCAGGCGGCTCGTCCCGCAACGGCCGTGACTCCGCCGGTCGCCGTCTCGGCGTGAAGCGTTTCGGCGGCGAGAACGTCGTCTCCGGCAACATCATCGTCCGTCAGCGTGGCACGAAGTTCCACCCGGGCGAGAATGTCGGTCTCGGCCGCGACCACACCATCTTCGCGATGGCCGACGGTCAGGTTTACTTCAAGCACAGCTCGAACGGCCGCACCTTCGTGAACGTCGTTCCGGCCAACGACCAGGAAGTTCCGGCCGTCGCCGCCGAGTGATCGGGCCGAGCAACCAGTAAGGTCGTTGCGCGGCCTGTGTCGCAGGCCTGCACGCTTGTGGGATAAAATCGGGGGACCGGGCGACCGGCTCCCCGATTTTCGTTTTCAGTCCGGTGCCGTCCCGCCGCCGGTTTCCCTTCCGTTTACGGGCAAGGTCCCCCGATGAAGTTTCTCGATCAGGCCAAGGTGTTCTTGAAGAGCGGTGACGGCGGCCCCGGTGCCGTGGCGTTCCGACGCGAGAAGTTCATCGAGTTCGGCGGCCCGGACGGCGGCGACGGCGGTCGCGGCGGCGACGTGATCATCGAGGCGGCGGACGGCCTGAACACGCTGATCGACTACCGCTACAAGCAGCACTTCAAGGCGCAGCGCGGCCATCACGGCATGGGCAGCAACCGCAACGGCGCGCGGGGCGAGGATGTCGTCCTGAAGGTGCCGGTGGGGACCCAGATCCTGGACGAGACCCAGGAAACCGTGCTGTGCGACCTGACCGAGGCCGGACAGCGCCGCGTCTTCCTGCGGGGCGGCGACGGCGGGCACGGCAACGCGCACTTCAAGACGCCGACCAACCGGGCGCCGCGCAAGTTCCACCCCGGCTGGCCGGGGCAGGAGCAGTGGGTGTGGCTGCGGCTGAAGCTGATTGCCGACGCCGGCCTACTTGGGCTGCCCAATGCCGGCAAGTCGACCTTCCTGGCCGCCACCACCGCGGCCAAGCCGAAGATCGCCGATTACCCCTTCACCACGCTGGCTCCCAACCTGGGCGTCGTCCGCGCCGGTGACGAAGAGTTCGTCATCGCCGACATTCCCGGCCTGATCGAGGGCGCGCACGAGGGGCATGGGCTGGGCGACCGGTTCCTCGGTCACGTCGAGCGCTCGCGCATCCTGCTGCACCTGATCGACGGCACGGCCGACGACGTCGTCGCCTCCTACCGCACGATCCGGAACGAGCTGGAGGCCTATGGCGGCAACCTCGCCGACAAGACGGAGGTCATCGGGCTGAACAAGTCCGACGCCCTGCTCGACGAGGAGATCGAGGAGAAGAAGGCGGCGCTGGAGGAGGCATCGGGCGCCGAGGTCATGGTGCTGTCGGGCGCCACCGGCCAGGGCGTGAAGCAGGTGCTGTACCGTCTGCTGACCGTCATCAAGGACTCGAAGGCCGAAGAGCCCGAGGTCATCAACGCCCCGGCAACCCGCTCCATCCCGCGCCCGCCGGTCGGCCAGAAGCTGCCCGACGACGGTGAGATGCAGTGGGACGATGAAACCGGCGAATGGGTCGGCGGCGAGGAAAACGATCTCGAGGAAGACAATCTCGAGGACGAGGATTTCGCAGAGGACGCCCTGGAAGAGGGCGAACTCGAAGAGGGTGAGGAGCTGGACGGCGAGGAGCAGGAAGGCGACTCGGACGAAGCTCTTGACGGAGAGAAGCCGGAGGGCGAAGAGGACGGTTCGGACGACGATACGGACGGAACCTCCCGCCATGGCGCTTGACGCCCCTACCCTTCTCGAATCCCGCCGGCTGGTCGTAAAGATCGGTTCGGCCCTTCTGGTCGACGGGGAAACCCGGCAAATCCGCCGGGACTGGCTCGACGCGCTGGCCGACGACGTCGCCACCTGCCGCAAGCGCGGGCAGGAGGTGGTGATCGTCACCTCCGGCGCCGTCGCCTGCGGGCGGGAGCATCTTGGCCTCGTTGGCCGGGCGCTGAAGCTGGAAGAGAAGCAGGCCGCCGCCGCCACCGGCCAGATTCGCCTTGCCCACGCCTATCAGGAAACGCTGGCCCGCCATGACGTCACCGTCGCCCAGGTGCTGGTGACGCTGGAGGACACGGAAGAGCGGCGGCGTCACCTGAACGCCCGCAACACCATCGACACGCTGCTGAAGCTGGGCGCGGTTCCTGTCATCAACGAGAACGACACCGTCGCCACCGCCGAAATCCGTTTCGGCGACAACGACCGGCTGGCCGCCCGCGTCGCACAGATGGTCAGCGCCGACACGCTGGTGCTGCTGTCGGACATCGACGGCCTCTACACCGCCGACCCGCGCAAGGACCCGGACGCCCGCCACATCCCCACCGTGCGCGAACTGACGCCGGAGATCGAGGGCATGGCCGGCGAGCCGCCCCCCGGCTACAGCAGCGGCGGCATGGTGACCAAGATCGCTGCTGCGCGCGTCGCCCTGTCGGCCGGCTGCCGCATGGTGATCGCCAAGGGCAAGCGCATGAACCCGCTGGCGGCGCTGGAGCAGCGGCCGGAGGATGGCGGCGCGCTCTGCACTTGGTTCCTGCCGTCGGCCGAGCCGACCAGCGCCCGCAAGGCCTGGATCGCCGGCCATGTCAACGCCACCGGCGTGCTTGTGGTCGATGACGGCGCCATGCGCGCCCTGTCCCACGGTGCCAGCCTGCTGCCCGCCGGCGTCAGTGCCGTGCAGGGAGACTTCGACCGCGGCGACGTGGTGATCGTCCGCACGCAGGAGGGGCGCGAGGTCGCCCGCGGCCTCGTCGCCTACAGTGCCGACGACGCCCGCAAGATCCTGCGCCACAAGAGCACCGAGATCCCGGAGATCCTGGGCTATCAGGGGCGTGACGAGATGATCCACCGCGACGATCTGGTGGTGCGGTGACCGTGATGTCGCGCACCGCGATCCGTGCCATCCTGTGGGACATCGACGGCACGCTGATGGACAGCGAGCCCTGGCACCAGCAGATCACCGTCGATGTCTGCCGCGGCTATGGCCATGAGCTGAGCGAGGAGGACTGCCGGTCGATGCATGGCGTGGCCTTCCGCGAGATCTACGCCGCCCTGCATGCCCGCCGCCCCTTCCCGATCGACCTGCATGCCTGGGCCGACGAGATCAACACCCAGTATGTCGCCAACGTCGACCGGGTGCGCCCGCGCGAGGGTGCCTTCGCCCTGGTGGAGGCCTTCGCCGCCCGCGGGCTGGCCCAGGCCTGCGTGTCGAACGGCGGGCGCATGATCGTCGACGCCAACATGCGGGCGATGGCGATCCCGCATTTCCGCTTCAGCATCGCCCGCGAGGACGTCGCCAACGGCAAGCCCCATCCGGAGCCCTACCTGTTGGCGGCGCAGATGCTGGGACTGCCGCCGGAAGCCTGCGCGGTGATCGAGGACAGCCCCACCGGCGCCCGCAGCGCCAAGGCTGCCGGCATGCTGACCATCGCCTGGCCCCAGCACCCCGCCGTGGTGTTCGACACGGTGGACCATCTGGTCGAGGATCCGGGGTCGCTGGATTGGGATGCGCTTTGCGGATGAGAGGGTGCTGCCGGCCGCGCTCTCAGTCCAACGTCCACTTTGCCATCCGCGGGAACGGGGCCAGCCCGTTGTCGCCCATGAATGCGAACATCCCCGCATAGCCGGTAAAGTCCGCCTGCGCCAGATTGATCAGGCCGGAATGGGTTCCCTGCTCGATCCAGGCCCGCATCGGGTGGGTGCCCTCATAGCCGCTGCACCGGTAGGAGCCGGGAAAGAACAGGCATTCCTGCGGCAGGCCCAGATGCTGGACCACCGCGTAGGACCAGGCCTGCGACATGAACTCGCCCTGGCGGGCGGCCCTGGTCAGGACCGGGTCGGGGGTTCCATCGCGCGCGGTCTGGTCGGCGAGGATGGCGTCGATGTCCGCCTGCACGTCACGCCCCAGCGACGGCCAGTATCGGCGCGGCAGGACGATGATGTGCCCCGCCTCGTGCAGCAGGTCGCCCGGTCCCAGCAGCGTCTCCGGATCGACATGCAGAGCCCCGGCCTGGATGTTCACACCGGGCAGGAAGCCGCCATGGGCAGCGTCGCCATACTCCACCTGCATGCCGATGCCACGCAGAAACGCGACAATGGGCTCCAGCGCTTCCGGATGAAACATCCGCCCTCTCCGCCAACTCGAAAGCCGGCGGGGATATTCTCGCAAAGGGCGCAATCGCGCAAGACATAGGCGTGCATCCGCCCGGCGCGCGTTGTCGCATTCAAGCGGATGGAGTGCGGAGCCGGTTGGCGCGCTATTTCTGGATATTGACCACAGCCGACACCGGGGCCAGCGCGATGCCACGATCCGCCAGAGCGGTCATCCAGAGATTAAGGCGCTCGATCGTCGTCGGATAGGGGGAGGCGAAACCGACGGCAGCGCCGTTGGTCTTGGCAAGCTCCTCCAATTCGCGCAGCTGGTCGTCGATGGCGCCGCGCGACAGGTCGCGGTCGATGACGCGGTCGCCCAGCGCCCGCGGCACGCCGGCCAGATTGGCGAGCGGCCCGGCGACGCTCTTGGGATTGGCGCGGGCATCGACCAGCAGCAGGCCGCGGGCCTTCAGCGCGTCGATCACCGGCTGCATCGCCGCCGGGTTGGCGGTGAACTTGCTGCCGGTGGTGCTGGTGATGCCGACATAGCCCACCGCCTTGCCCAGCGACCATTCCAGCCGCTCCATGTTGCGATCGGGGCCGAGCATCGTCAGCAGCGCATTGGGGCCGGGATCGTCGCGCGGGTAGTTCAGCGGCTCCATCGGCACCGACAGCATCACCTCGTGCCCTTTGGTGCGGGCACGCTCGACCCAATCGTCCAACCGTTCGGCGTAGGGCAGGAAGGCCAGCGTGATGCCGGGCGGCAGCTTCGCCAGCGCATTGCCGGTGGTGACGCCGCTGAGCCCGAGGTCGGACATCACGATGGCGATGCGCGGCCGCTTGTCGGTCGCCGGGAATGGTCGGGCATAGACCTGCCAGGGCTTGCGCCCGTCCTGGGCGATGCGCGGCAGCGGGCCGTTGCGGCTGTCCTCCACCAATCCCGGCACCGGGGCCGGGACCAGCGTCACCGCCGCCGCCGGAACACCCGGCAACGGCAGCGGGGCGGCATCGGTCGGCAGCGGCGGCGGAACCGCCGATGCTGCAACCTTGGGCTCCGGCGGAGGAGGTGGCGGCAGCGGGGCGACCGCCACCGTCGTCGACGGAATCGACGCCTGCCACGCGTCCCGCGTCGCCCCGCCGTTCAGCGCCAGCCAACCGGCCAAGCCGGCATAGGCGACCGCCACCACGGCGACGGCACCCAGCAGGGCTTTGGAAAGCGGCTTGCGCGGCCGCCCTGCCGGGGCGTCTCCATTGCGACGGAAACGGCGCAGCCAGCCGAGCCCGGGGCGCAGGCCCCGGACATCGAACCGCAGACGACCGAGCAGGGCGGGAGCCTTCACCGTCGTTCGCTCCGGTCAGCGCGCCGCGGAGCGCTGCTGGAACAGGGCGACGCCACGCAGCAGATCCAGCGCGCGGGCGAGCTGGAAGTCGAAGGGCGGCTCCGCCCCCTCCGCCGCCGCACCCTCGGCCGGGGCGGGAGCGGCACCCGGAGCAGGAGCAGCGCCGGGCGTCGCACCTGGCGCCGCCGGGGCGGCACCAGCGCCCGGTCCCGGAGCCGGCGCTGCCGGGTTCGGGGCGGCCGGCGTGCCGGGAGCGGCCGGGTTGGTGGTGGCCGGACGCGGCGCCTTGCTGGCGGCGTCGGGGTTGACCAACGCGCCCTTCAGATCGGCCTCGCGACGGCGGATGACGTTCCTGTCCAGATCCTCCACCTTGGCGACATGCACCTCGATGTCCGGGGTGATGCCGAGCTGCTGGATCGAGCGTCCCGACGGCGTGTAGTAGCGCGCCGTGGTCAGACGCATGGCGCCATGGCCGGGCAGCGGGATGATGGTCTGCACCGATCCCTTGCCGAAGCTCTGGGTGCCCATGATGATCGCGCGCTTGTGGTCCTGCAGGGCACCGGCGACGATCTCGGAGGCCGAGGCCGACCCGCCGTTGATCAGCACCACCAGCGGCATGCCCTTGATCAGGTCGCCCGGCTTGGCGTTGAAGCGGGTGCCCTCCTCGGCGCGCCGGCCGCGGGTCGACACGATCTCGCCCTTCTCTAGGAAGGTGTCGGAGACCGAAACCGCCTGGTCGAGCAAGCCGCCCGGATTGTTGCGCAGGTCGAGCACGAAGCCCTTCAGCTTGTCGCCCAGCTGCTGCTGGATGGCGGAGATCGCCTTCTCCAGCCCGCTCTGCGTCTGCTCGTTGAAGCTGGTGACGCGGATGTAGCCGATATCGCCTTCGGTGCGGAAGCGGACCGACTGCACCTTGATGACGGCGCGGGTCAGCGACACGGTGAAGGGTTCGCCCGCCTCGCCGCGGCGGACGGTGACCTTCAGCTCGCTGCCCACCGGCCCGCGCATCTTCTCCACCGCCTCGTTCAGGCTGAGGCCCATCACCGCCTCGCCGTTCAGCTGGACGATCAGGTCGCCCGGCTGCAGGCCGGCGCGGAAGGCCGGGGTGTCGTCGATGGGCGATACGACCTTCACCAGGCCGTTCTCCATCGTCACTTCGATGCCCAGCCCGCCGAACTCGCCGCGGGTCTGGACCTGCATGTCCTGGAAGCTTTTCTTGTTCAGATAGCTGGAATGCGGGTCGAGCGAGGTTAGCATCCCGTTGATCGCCGATTCGATCAGCTGTTCGTCGGTCACCGGTTCGACATACTCGGCGCGGACGCGCTCGAAGACGTCGCCGAACAGGTTCAGCTGCCGGTAGGTGTCCGACGAATTGCTGGACTGAGCAGTGACGGTGGCGACGCCGGCGCCCAGAAACACCAGAGCTGCCGCCGTTGCGGCGCGCTTGAACATCCTCATCTACCCTTGTCCTTTCCCCTCCGGGGCGCCGAACCCGCGTTGCGGATTGATCGGCTGGCCGTTTCGTCGCAGCTCGAAATAGAGATCCGGATTGCCATCCGGCGGCATGACCGCCAGCGGTTCCCCGCTGGCCACCTTACGCCCGACGGCCGTATCGATCCGGCCCAAACCCGCAATCAAACTATGATATCCGTTGCCGTGTTCCACGATCAAGATGAGGCCATAGCCTTTGAACGGGCCGGCGAACACGATTGTGCCGCCGCGCGGCGCCACCACGGCGGCCCCGGCCCGGGTCTGGACCGTCACGCCACGGCTGGTCGCGCCATAGCGGTCGGCCTCGCCGAAGCGGGTGGTCAGCTTGCCGGCGGCCGGCAGAACCATGCCGGAGACGGCCGGCGGGCCGTCAGGAGACTTCGCGGCCAGCTCGCGCTCGCGTGCCGCCTCCCTGGCGGCTTCATCCTTCGCGCGCTTTTCCTCGGCGGCCTTCTGCTCGGCGATTTTCTGTTCGGCGGCGCGCAGTTCGGCCAGCTTTCGTTCGGCCTCCTTGCGCTCCGCCTCCTTCTGGGCGGCGAGCCGGCGCTCGGCCTCGCGCTTTTCCGCTTCGCGCTTGGCGGCTTCCTTGCGTTCCGCCTCGCGCCGCTCGGCTTCGCGGCGGGCGGCGGCCTCGATGGCGGCGCGGCGTTCGGCCTCGATGCGCTCCATCAGCTGGCGGAGGTCTGTGGCCTGCCCCGACAAATCCGCCATGCGCTGGCCGACCTGGACGCGCTCCTCCTCCGTCTGGCGCGACAGCTCCTCGCGCCGGGCGATCAGGCGGTTCATCTCGTCCTGCTTTTCGGTCAGCGCCACCCGCGCCGCCAATGCCTTCGCCCGCTGGTCGACCAGCTTGCCACGGGTGTCTGCCAGCGCGGTCAGCGCCTGGGACAGCGCATCGGCCCGCGCCTTCAGCGCCGGCACGGCGTCGCGCAGCAGCAGGGCGGAGCGCAGGGTGTCCACGGGGCTTTCCGGTCGGGCCAGCGCAGCCTCCGGCGGGATGCGCGCCAGCCGCTGGAGGGCGGCCAGCAGGGTGGCGATCTGCTGCCGCTCGGCGTCGAGACCGGCGGAGCGCTCGCGCTCCTCCCCCTCCAGGGCGGTGAGCGAGTCTTCCAGCTGGTCGAGCGTCTGTTCCTGCCCGCGCGCCTGATCGGCCAGCGCGATCAGGCGGCCGCGCAGGGTGTCGAGTTCGGTCTGGAGCGCCTGGGACTGGCGTTCCAGCTGCTGCTGGCGCTGCTTGCCGGTCTGAAGCTGCTGCTCGACCCGCTTCAGCGTGTCTTTGGGAGCTTCGGATTGGGCGTTCGCCGGCTGGGCAAGGATCAGGCCGGCGATGACGACGAAGCCTTTAATCAACCCCTCTCCCGCTCCGGATACCCTTTCCCCCCCCGGGGAGAGGGCTGGGTGAGGGGGATGCATCGCAGAATGTAAATTGAAGCGCCAGGCTTCCCACAGCTCCGCGCCACGCGCCCCCCTCACCCCGACCCTCTCCCCGGGGGGGGAGAGGGGGCATCAAGGGCGAAGGGACCGCTCCGCGCCATCCGTTATTCCGCCGCCGCACGGGCGGCCGTGCGGACCAGCAGGTTTCGGCCGGTCATCTCGGTAGGCTTCGGCAGGCCCAGCAGGTCCAGCAGCGTCGGAGCGATGTCGGCCAGACGGCCGCTGTCGATGCGGGCGCCGGCCGGGCCGTTGACCAGCACCAGCGGAACCTTGTCCAACGTGTGGGCAGTGTGCGGGCCGCCGGTCTCGGGGTCCTTCATCAGCTCGCAGTTGCCGTGGTCGGCGGTGATCAGCATGGTGCCGCCGGCACGGCGCACCGCGGCCTCCACCTGACCGACGCTGCTGTCGACCGCCTGCACGGCCTTGATGGCGGCGTCCAGCATGCCGCTGTGGCCGACCATGTCGGGGTTGGCGAAGTTGACGACGATCAGGTCGTACTTGCCCGAATCGATGGCGCCGACCAGCTTGCCGGTCACTTCCGAGGCCGACATCTCCGGCTGCAGATCGTAGGTGGCGACCTTCGGCGACGGGACCAGGATGCGATCCTCGCCCTCATAGACCCGCTCCTCGCCACCGTTGAAGAAGAAGGTGACGTGCGGATACTTCTCGGTCTCGGCGATGCGCAGCTGCTTCAATCCGGCCTCGGAAACCACCTCGCCTAGCACCTTGGTCAGGGTTTTGGGCGGAAAGATGGTGGTCATCAGCTTCGCCAGCGCCGACGAATATTCGACCATGCCGACCACGGCGGCCAGCTTCGGCGCGCCACCCGCCGGGGAGTTGGCCACCGGGAAGCCGTCGAAATCCTTTTCGACATAGGCGGCCAGGATCTCGCGGGCACGGTCGGCGCGGAAGTTCGCCATCAGGATGGCGTCGCCGTCCTTCATGCCGGCGTAATTGCCGATCACCGTCGGCAGGATGAACTCGTCATGCTTGTCGGCGGCGTAGCTCTGCTCGATGGCCTGGATCGGGTCGGCGGCGCGCTCGCCCTCCGCCCTGGTGATCGCGGCATAGGCCTTGGCGACGCGGTCCCAGCGCTTGTCGCGGTCCATCGCGTAATAGCGGCCGATGACGGTCGCCACCTCGACGCCCGGCAGTTCGAAGACGTCGGCCATGAACTCGGCGACTTGGTCCTTCGCGCTCTGCGGCGGAACGTCGCGGCCATCGGTGAAGGCATGGACCGCCACCGGCACGCCCTCGCGCGACAGCACGCCGGCCAGCGCGGCGATATGATCCTGGTGCGAGTGGACGCCGCCCGGCGACATCAGGCCCATCAGATGGACGCGCCCGCCGGTCCTGTGCATCGTCTTGACGAGGTCGTTCAGCGCTGCGTTGCGCTCCAGATCGCCCTCGACGATGGCATGGTCGATCATCACGAGGTCCTGCATGACGACCCGGCCGGCGCCGAGATTCATGTGCCCGACCTCGGAGTTGCCCATCTGGCCCTTGGGCAGGCCGACCTCCTCCTCGCTGGCGTCGAGGAAGGCCGTCGGTTCGGCCGACCACAGGCGATCCCAGTTCGGGGTCTCGCCCAGCGCAATCGCGTTGTCGGACCGCTCCTCGCGATAGCCCCAGCCGTCCAGGATGCAGAGGACGACGGGGCGGGGTCGGTTGGTCTCGGTCATCGCGCTTACCTTTCTCGAAAGGTTGTGGTCTCGGAGTTTCGTGTTTTCAGCTCCGGCGCTTTTCCGCGCGCCGGATGCGACGCTCGGAATCAGGACCTGTGATAGGGGTGACCGGCAAGAATTTGTTGAGCGCGATAGAGTTGCTCCGCAAGCATGCCGCGCACCAGCATGTGGGGCCAGGTCATCGGCCCGAAGGCGAGCAGGAAATCGGCCCGCGCGCGCACCGCGTCGCCATGGCCGTCGGCACCGCCAATCAGGAAGGCGAGATCGCCGGCGCCGCGGTCGCGCCAGTCGCCGATCTTGGCGGCGAAACTCTCGCTTGGCAGCGCCTTGCCGCGTTCGTCCAGCGCCACGACGATGGCGCCGGCCGGCACGGCGGCGAGCAGCAGCTCGGCCTCCTGCCGTTTCAATTCGTCGGAGGAGAGGCGTTTCTTCACCTCGACCTCCTTCAGGGTGAAGGGCCAACCGAGCCGTCCGACATACTCGTCGAACAGGTCGCGGGTCGGTCCACCCCGCGACCGCCCAACGGCGGCGAGCCACAGACGCATGATGCGGCCCTCCGCCTCCGGTTCGTCAGGCGCTCAGCCGCGCCGTGCCCGACGGCGTCGGCAGTTCCAGACCCCACATCTTTTCGATGTTGTAGAAGGTCCGGACCTCCGGCTTGAACAGGTGGACGATCACGTCGCCGGCATCGACCAGCACCCAGTCGCACTGGGCCATGCCTTCCATCTCGACGCCGCGGACGCCGGCCTGCTTCAGCTTTTCGGCCAGCTTCATCGCCATGGCGCCGATATGCCGCGTGTTGCGGCCCGACGCCACGATCATGTAATCGGCGAAGGTGGTTTTCCCGGCGAGATCGATGACGGTCACGTCATCTGCCTGGTCGGCGTCGAGCGACGCCTGGATGAGCGCCTTCAAGTCCTGCGGTTGCAGGATCTGGGGAACGGCGGCTGGCCGCGGAGCGGTCGCGGCCGTTTCGGTGTGCGTGGTGATGGCTCCAAACCTCTTGCAACGGTTTCACGACCCGGCGGCCCGTGCCTGCCGGATCGCCGTCGCCGAGGCCGGGTGCAAGGGGTTGCGTAAGAACGCCCAGGCCGGCCGCCTGCGGCGCGCCAGCCCTTTTACCCCAGACACCGACACCCGCCGACGGGTGTAGCGCTGGGCGGCCTTGCCGCTCAACGCACCAAGAGAATAGGTTGGACGGGCGAAAACCGCAACGGCCACCGAGTCGAAGATTCGATTCCAGTGCTTCCAGCGTGGAATTTGCCGCAAATTGTCCGCCCCCATCAACCATACGAAGCGGGTTCTGGGGAAGCGGCGCTGAAGCTTGGCCAGCGTGTCGGCGGTGTAGCGGGTGCCGAGCGCGGTCTCGATGGCCGTCACCTCGATCCGCGGATGGGCGGCGACGGCCCGCGCCTCCGCCAGCCGTTCGGGCAGCGACGCCATGCCGGAGGCGGA
Source organism: Azospirillum sp. A29 (assembly GCF_042604625.1). Lineage (NCBI taxonomy): Bacteria > Pseudomonadati > Pseudomonadota > Alphaproteobacteria > Rhodospirillales > Azospirillaceae > Azospirillum > Azospirillum sp. A29. The sequence continues at coordinate 2,365,384 of NZ_CP170466.1, read as the reverse complement.
TTTCAGCGGGTTCTGCGGACTGACCATCCACCAGACGCGGTCGAGCCCGAGCGCCTTCAGCGCGAACAGGCTGATGTGCCGGTGCCCGGCATGGGCCGGATTGAACGACCCGCCGAGAATGCCGACGGTCAGCCCCGCATAGAGCGGACCGGAATAGAGGTGGGGCGCACCCGCCAGCCCCGAACGGGCTCCCTCTCCCGCCCCGGGAGAGGGAAGGGGCCCATGCGGAGCATGGGAAGGGTGAGGGGCGATGCGAGGATCAGGGGATCCATGTTCGGATCGCCCCTCACCCTCCCCGCCTCCGGCGGGTCCCCTCCCTCTCCCGGGACGGGAGTGGGCACTCACCTCAAGGCCGCGTCTGGCCATCGCCGCGCACGACATACTTGTAGCTGGTCAGCTGCTCCGCACCCACCGGGCCGCGGGCATGGAACTTGTCGGTGGAGATGCCGATCTCCGCCCCCATGCCGAACTCGCCGCCATCGGCGAACTGGGTGGAGGCGTTCCACAGCACGATGCCGCTGTCCACCCGGGACAGGAACCGCTCCGCCACCGCCGGATCCTCGGTCAGGATCGATTCGGTGTGGTGGGAGCTGTGGGCGTCGATGTGGTCGATGGCACCATCCACCCCGTCCACCACGCCGCAGGCGATGATGGCGTCGAGATACTCGGTGTCCCAATCCTCCGGCGCCACCGCGGTCACCCGCGGATCGACCGCCTGGACCGCCGCGTCGCCGCGCACCGCGCAGCCGGCATCCAGTAGATCCTTCACCAGAACCGGCAGGGCCTTGTCGGCGATGGCGCGGTCGACCAACAGCGTCTCGGCGGCGCCGCAGATGGAGGTCCGGCGCATCTTGGCGTTCAGGACCACCTTGCGCGCCTTCTCCAGGTCGGCGGCGGCATCGACATAGACGTGGCAGTTGCCGTCCAGATGTTTGATGACCGGCACCCGGCTCTCGTCGGCGATGCGCTGGATCAGCGACTTGCCGCCGCGCGGGATGATGACGTCGATGTAGTCGCGCATGGTCAGCATATGGCCGACGGCGGCGCGGTCGGTGGTCGGCACCAGCTGGATCGCCGCCTCCGGCAGCCCGGCCTCGCGCAGGCCCTGGGCCAGACAGGAGGCGATGGCGCGGGACGAGCGGATGCTCTCCGACCCGCCGCGCAGGATGGCGGCGTTGCCCGACTTCAGGCAGATGCCGCCGGCATCCGCCGTCACGTTGGGCCGGCTTTCATAGATGATGCCAACAATGCCCAGCGGCACGCGGACGCGCTGGATGCGCAGGCCGTTGGGCCGTGTCCATTCCGCCAGCACGCCGCCGATGGGATCGGGGAAGTCCGCGATGTCCTCAAGCCCCTTGGCCATCGCCTCGATGCGCTTGTCGTCCAGCATCAACCGTTCGCGCATGGGGCCGGACAGGTCGCGGGCATTGGCCATGTCCTCGGCATTCGCCGCCTTGATCTCGGCGGCGCGGGCGCGGATGGCCGCCGCCGCCGCCCTCAGCGCCCGGTCCTTCGACGGTCCTGGCACGGTCGCCAGCGCAGCCGCGGCGGCGCGGGCGGCGCGGCCGAGGGCGATCATCTGGTCGTGCAGGGCGTCGGTGGTGTCGAGCAGGGCGGACATGGAGGTCTCCGGACACTCTATCCGTTGAAGGGACGACGACCTTAACGAATTGTTCGGGGTTGCGAAAGCCGCGCGGTTGTGGGACTTCGGCGTTGCGGTATGGGCGGGCGTGTGCAAAACGCAACGCGCCGGCCGCGCCAGGACAAGGTTTTCGGGCCACAAGGCTTTCGGGTAGGGTGACATGCTGACGCTGCTGCTGATCGTCTCCGCCTTCTTCGCCGGCGTGCTGAACGCCGTGGCCGGGGGCGGCAGCTTCCTGACCTTCCCCGCGCTGATCCTTGCCGGCGTGCCGCCGCTGAACGCCAACGCCACCAGCACCGTCGCGGTGTCGCCCGGCGCGCTGGCCAGCGCCTTCGGCTACCGGCGGGAGCTGGGACGCATCCGCGAGGTGCACCTGCCCTCCTTCCTCGGCATCAGCCTCGTCGGCGGACTGCTGGGCGCGCTTCTGCTGCTGTGGACGCCGCAGCGGACCTTCGAGGTCATCGTGCCGTGGCTGCTGCTGTTCGCCACGCTGCTGTTCGCCATCGGCCCGACCGCCTCGGCCTGGGTCCGCCGCAACGTCACCATCGGCCACGGCACGGTGCTGGCGGTGCAGTTCCTGATCGCGGTCTATGGCGGCTATTTCGGCGGCGGCATCGGCATCCTGATCCTGGCGACGCTCGGCGTCTTCGGCCTGACCGACCTGCATGCGATGAACGGGCTGAAGTCGCTGGTCTCCGGCTGCCTCAACGCAGTGGCGGTGGCGGCCTTCGTCGCCGGCGGCGCGGTCTATTGGACGGAGGCGCTGATCATGCTGGTCGCCGCGATGGCCGGAGGCTATGCCGGCGCCTCGGTCGCCCGCCACATCCCGCCGCCGGTCCTGCGCAAGCTGGTGATCCTGGTTGGGGCGGCGATGACCGTCTATTTCTTCCTCACGAAAGCCTGACCCGAACGGAGCCCGCCGGCATGACCCTCATCGACCGTAACGCCCTGCCCTACCGTCCCTGCGTCGGGATCATGCTGCTGAACGACCGCGGCGAGGTGTTCGTCGCCAAGCGCTGTGGGTCGGAGGCCGACTGGCAGATGCCCCAGGGCGGCATCGACGAGGGCGAAGATGCCCGCAGCGCCGCCTTCCGCGAGCTGGAGGAGGAGATCGGCACGGCGAAGGCGGAGTTCATCGCCATGACCGCCGCCCCCCACCGCTACGACCTGCCCGACGATCTGCTGGGCAAGGTGTGGAAGGGCCGCTGGCGCGGGCAGGAGCAGATGTGGATGCTGGCCCGCTTCACCGGCGACGAGGCAGACATCCGGCTCGACACCGATCACCCAGAATTCGACGCCTGGAAATGGATCGACGCCGAAGAGCTGCCGGGCCTGATCGTCGCCTTCAAGCGCCCGGTCTATGAGTCCGTCCTGGCCGAATTCCGTCCGCTGATCGCGCGGGCGAAAGGCTGAAGCATTCTGCCCGGGCCTGCCCCTCCACCATGTCCCATTTTTGATTGCGGTTATCCCCAACTTCCCGCCACCGCCCCCTCCGTCCGAAGCTTGCGCTTAACGAATCCTTGAGACGCAATCTGGCAACGTCGCTGCTGCAACCGGAATGCGCAAGAATGTGCCTGCCGTAGACGGAGGGGTGGCGTGTCGCTGATCAAGTGGACGGAGGAGGATGACGGCCGGCTCCGCCTGGGCCTGCCGAGCGACCTCGATTTGCCCATGGCGCAACCTCTGCTGGACAGTTTGCGCGCCGCCTTCAAGGCCTCGGCCGATGTCACCGTCCAGGCCGACGCCGTGGAGCGCATCAGCGCCGCCTGCATCCAGGCGCTGGTCGTCGCCGCCCGCGATACGGCCGAGCGCGGGGCCGCCTTCGTCCTCGCCGCCCCGTCCGAGGTCCTGTCCGAAGCGTGCGAGGATCTGGGACTCGCCGCCTGGCTGAAGCAATGGAGCCGAGCGTGAAGAAGAAAGTGATGACGGTGGACGATTCGCGCACCATGCGCGACATGGTGTCCTTCACCCTGCGGGGCGCCGGCTATGACGTGGTGGAAGCTGCCGATGGCCAGCAGGCGATGAGCGCCATCGCCACCAACAAGGTGGATCTGGTCATCACCGACCTGAACATGCCGGTGATGGACGGGCTGACCCTGATCCGCAGGCTGCGCGCCATCCCGGCCCACCGTACCCTGCCGATCCTGATGCTGACCACCGAAGCGGACGAGAGCAAGAAGGCGGAGGGCCGGGCCGCCGGCGCCACCGGCTGGATCGTGAAGCCCTTCAACCCCGACAAGCTGGTGTCGGTGGTGCAGAAGGTCTGCGGCTGACCGCAAGCCGACGGATTCAGGGAGGGGTGCAGCCGTGGACGATCTCAGCCGCTTCAAACAGACCTACTTCGACGAGAGCGCCGAACTCCTGGCGGTCGCCGAGGCTGGGCTGCTGCGCCTCGCCCCCGGCGAAATCGACATGGACGAGGTGAATGCGATCTTCCGCGCCGTCCATTCGATCAAGGGCGGCGGCGGCGCCTTCGGCTTCAACGACCTCGTCGCTTTCGCGCATGAGCTCGAAACGGTGATGGACAGCGTGCGCAACGCCGAAATCCCGGTCAGCACCGAACTGGTCGACACGCTGATCCGCGCCAACGACGTGCTGGCCCGCCTGCTCGCCCACGCCGCCGACGAAACCGAGGTGCCGGCCGGCACCACCGACGACACCGTCGCCGCCCTCCGCCGCTTCCTGGGCAAGGCCGGGGAACCGGCGATCGAGGCGCCGGCCGCCGCCATCCAGGCTGCCGCAGGCTTCTATCCCGACGACGAGGATGACGAGGCCGGCATCTTCGGCGACGCACTCGCGGCGATCCAGGCCGCGCGCGACGACCAGCCGGCGCCTGATGCCGGCCCCGTTCCCGAAGGGAAGGTCCGCTGGACCATCGTCTTCCGTCCGAAGGCCGAACTACTGCTGTCGGGCAATGAGCCGACCTACATGCTGCGCGCCCTGCGCCGCCTGGGCGAGGCGGAGGTGGTCTGCCATCTGGACAGGCTGCCCTCCCTGCGCGACCTCGACGCCGAACTGCTGCACCTGTCCTGGACGGTGACGCTGCTGGCCGACCCACAGGTGGACCGCGCCCAGATCGACGATGTGTTCGAGTTCGTCGCCGACGACTGCGACATCCGCATCAGCGCCGAAGCTCCGCCGCCAGCGCTCATCGCCCCCGCGCTCGTTCCGTCGGTGGAGCCGGTCACGCCCGCCCCTGCCGCCAACCTGCCGGAGCCGGTTGCCCCCGCAGGCGCACCGGCCACCCCGGCCGCCACCACGTCGGGCGCGGCTAAGCCCGGCGACGGCGCCAAGCGGACGAATGGCGGCAGCGACCATGCCGGGCCGACCACCCACACCATCCGCGTCGACCTCGACAAGATCGACCGGCTGGTCAACATGGTCGGCGAGATGGTCATCACACAGGCGATGATCGCAGAGCATCTGCGCGACCTGCCGCCGGGCCAGTTCCAGGAACTGCGGGAGGGGCTGGAAGGCCTCGCCCAGCACACCCGCGAACTGCGGGAAAGCGTGATGTCGATCCGCGCCCAGCCGGTTTCCAGCGTCTTCTCACGCATGCCGCGGCTGGTGCGCGAATGCGCCGCCGTGACCGGCAAGGAGGTGATGCTGGTCACCACCGGCGAGACGACGGAGGTCGACAAGACGGTGGTGGAGAACCTCGTCGACCCGCTGACCCACATGATCCGCAACTCCATCGACCATGGTCTGGAAGGCCCGGAGGAGCGGGAGCGCGTCGGCAAGCCGCGCGCCGGCACCGTGCATCTGTCGGCCGCCCACCGGTCGGGCCGCATCGTGATCGAGGTGACCGACGACGGCCGCGGCATCAACCGCGCCAAGGTGCTGTCGAAGGCCATCGAAAAGGGCTTGGTGCAGCCGGGTGCCAGCCTGTCGGACGAGGAGATCGACCATTTGATCTTCCTGCCCGGCTTCTCCACCGCCGATCAGGTGTCGAACCTGTCCGGCCGCGGCGTCGGCATGGACGTGGTGCGGCGGAACATCTCCAGCCTGGGCGGACGGATCGGCGTCTATTCGACGCCGGGTGAAGGATCGCGCTTCGTCCTGTCGCTGCCGCTGACGCTGGCGGTGCTGGACGGCATGGTGATCTCGGTCGGGGAGGAGCGCTTCGTCCTGCCGCTGACCAACATCGTCGAAAGCCTGCGCCCCAAGCCCGCCGACCTGCATGGGCTGGTCAACAAGTGCGACGTCATGATGGCGCGCGGCGAATATGTCCGGCTCGTCCACCTGCACCGGCTGTTCGGCATCCCCAAGGCCATCGACGACGCCACCAAGGGGCTGGTCGTGCTGGTGGAGACCGAGGACGGCTCCCGCCTCGGCCTTGTGGTCGACGAGGTGCTGGGCCAGCAGCAGGTCGTCATCAAGAGCCTGGAATCCAATTTCCGCCGGCTGGACGGCGTCGCCGCCGCCACCATCCTGGGCGACGGCCGCGTCGCCCTGATCCTGGACGTGGCGGGCCTGCGCGAAATGAGCCGCCATGGTTCAGGCACTGGCAACGCCTCCGGCGGCAGCCCCCTGCCTTCCCCGTCCCTGCCCGCCCCGGCGGACAAGTCCGACCAGCATCAACGCCAAACGGTTTGAGGTTCAGCGATGAGCAGTTCCACCGCAATCGCCCCCGTCAGCTCCCGCACCGATCTCCAGCCGGCCGGCGTCGCGAACGGCAGCGAGGAGCAGTACGTCACCTTCACCGTCGGCAGCGAGGAGTACGGAGTCAACATCCTGGCAGTCAGGGAAATCCGCGGCTGGACGCCGGAAAGCCGGTTGCCCAATCTTCCCGACTATGTCCGCGGCGTGATCAACCTGCGCGGCATCATCATCCCGATCTTCGACCTGCGGGCCCGCTTCGGCGGCGGCCTGACCCAGGTGACGAAGCGCCATGTCGTGGTGGTGATGCAGGTGGGGGAGCGCACGCGCGGCATCCTGGTCGACGCCATTTCCGACATCCTCGCCATCGGCCATGACGCCATCAAGCCGCCGCCCGATGTCGACAGTGGTCTGATCGACGCCGAGTATCTCAGCGGCCTTTACACCGCCGAGAACCGGATGGTGACCCTGCTCAACGTGGGCAAGCTGTTCGTCGGCGAGCATGTCGACCAGGACGCCACCCGTGCAGCGCTGGAACCGACCTGACACCGGTTTGGCAATACCCCGGTTATGCAGCCGCAACGAGAAGCCAAAAAAAGAGGGAACGTCAGCGATGGCCACCGACGGCACGATCGCCAAATCCGGTAACTTCCTCAGCGACATGCGCATCGCCACGCGGCTGTGGCTGGTCTTCGGCCTGTTGCTGGTTCTGATCGCGGCCCAGTCCGGCACCGGCATCTATGGGTTGGACGGGCTGAACCGGCGCATCGAAAGCGTTATCGCGTCGGGCGATCTCGCCGTCTTCGCCAAGGATCTGGAAAGCCGCCTGGGTGCGGAACGGCTGCAAACCCGCGAATACATCAATCTCGGCACCACCGAGGCACTGGACCGCCTGCGCGTCCTGCGCGGGGAGTTCGAATCGGCGATGTCGGACCGGCAGGCCTTGATGAAGGCCTCGCCCCAGGCCGCCGCGTTCGCCGACCTCAGCAGCCTGCACGGCGCCTATCACGAGAAATTCGACGCGGTGCGGACCGTGCGCGAGCGCGCCGACCGGACGCTGCACGAGCGCATGGACCCGCTGGGCGCCCAGGTGACCAAGCGGCTGGAAGAGGCGGTGGCCGCGGCCGACGCCTCCGGCGATAAGGACGTCGCTTTCGGCATGCAGGAGGTGGAGAAGCGCTGGCTGCTGACCCGTTTCTACGCCAACCGCGCCATCGGCCTGCGCGATCCGGCCGCCGTCGCCCAGGTGGAGGCGGAAGGCAAGGCGATGGGCGACGGGAATGCCCGGCTGTCCGCCCTGCTACACGACAATGCCGCCCTGTCCGTGGCCCTGCGCGACGTCGACGCCCGCGCCGCCGAATACCGCACCGCTTTTCGGGAGATCGTCGCCGCCAATGACGAGGCCAAGCGCCGCACCGACGACCTCGTCACCGCCGCGGCCGCGGTCAACCGCGCCATCGATGGCATCGTCGCCTCCATCGCCGCCGGCTCCAGGGTCATCGAGCAGGAGGCCGGCAGAGAAGCCGCCTTCACCATCCGCCTGACGGTCGGGCTGGGCCTGCTGTCGCTGGCGATCGGCATCGTCGCGGCCAACCGCATCGCCGCCTCCATCGTCGGGCCGGTCACTGGGATCCGCAGGGTGATGACCGAGCTGACAGAGGGCAAGCTGTCGGTCAGCGTCCCCCACACCGGCCAGCAGGACGAGCTGGGCGACATGGCCCGCGCCGTCGACGCCTTCAAGGACGAGGCGGTGGAGGCCCTGCGCTCCCGCATCGCGCTGGAACGGGTGTCGGCCAACATCATGATGGCCGATACCGACGGCCGCATCCTCTACGCCAACGACTCGATCACGGCGATGTTCCGCCATGCCGAGGCCGACCTGCGCACCGCCCTGACCGGCTTCGATCCGAACAGGCTGGTCGGACAGAATTTCGATGTCTTCCACCGCGACCCAACCCACCAGCGCCGGCTGCTGGCCGATCTGACCCACACCCACCGCGGCTTGGTCAAGACCGGCGGCCGCACCTTCCAGGTCATCGCCAACCCGGTGGTCAGCCGCCAGGGCGAGCGGCTCGGCACCGTCATCGAATGGCGCGACCTGACCGAGGAACTGGCGATCGAGGCGGAGATCGGCGCCATGGTGGAGAATGCCGTGCGCGGCGACTTCACCCACCGCATCCCACTGGACGGCAAGAGCGGCTTCTTCCGGCTGGTCAGCGAAGGCATCAACCGCCTGTCCGGAAACATCGCCGCCGTCACCGAGGATCTGGCAACGGTGCTGGAATCCCTGTCGCGCGGCGACCTGACCAGCCGCATCGACAAGCAGTATGAAGGCGTGTTCCAGCGGCTGAAGGACGACTTCAACGGCACGGTCGGCCGTCTGTCGGAGATCGTGCAGCGCATCGACCATGCCGCCGGCTCCATCGCCGTCGGCAGCCGCGAAGTGGCGGACGGCAGCATGGACCTGTCGGAGCGGACCGAACAGCAGGCCTCCTCGCTGGAGGAGACCGCGGCCAGCATGGAACAGCTCGCCGCCACCGTGCGCTCCAACGCCGACAACGCCCAGCAGGTCAACGGCTTCGCCACCGAGGCGCGCGCCGCGGCCTCGCGCGGCGGGCAGGTGGCGACCAGTGCGGTGGAGGCGATGCGCCGGATCGAACAGTCGTCGCAGAAGATCTCCGACATCATCGGGGTGATCGACGAGATCGCCTTCCAGACCAACCTGCTGGCGCTCAACGCGGCGGTGGAGGCGGCGCGGGCCGGCGACGCCGGGCGCGGCTTCGCCGTGGTGGCGCAGGAGGTGCGGCAGCTCGCCCAGCGTTCCGCCCAGGCGTCGAAGGAGATCAAGGCGCTGATCCTGGACAGCGGCGGGCAGGTGCGCGATGGCGTCGACCTCGTGCGGTCGGCCGGCAGCTCCCTGACGGAGATCGTGTCGGGCATCGGCCGCGTCGCCGATCTTGTGTCGGAGATCGCGCGGGCGACCGCCGAGCAGGCGTCGGGCCTCGACGAGGTCAACATCGCCATCTCGCAGATGGACGAGATGACCCAGAAGAACGCCGCCCTGGTGGAGGAAAGCACCGCCGCCGCCCGCTCGCTGGAGGATCAGGCCGACCAGCTGCGCCAGCAGATGACCTTCTTCACCCTCGATCGCAGATCAGCCTGACCCGAGATCTCTTGACGATGCCCCCGGTGCCGCGATGACCGACCGCCCGCCCGCCTCACTGACCGAACCCGAGACGCTGCGGCGCCCCCCGGCCGCGCCGGCCGCGGTGTTCGGTGGCGCGCGCGAATTCCATTTCGAGCGGCACCATTTCGACCTGATCGCCAGCCTGCTCTACCAGCTGGCCGGCATCGCGCTGGCGCCGCACAAGGCGGAGATGGTCTATGCCCGGCTGGCGCGCCGCCTGCGCGAACTGCGGCTGCCCGATTTCGACGCCTATTGCGCCCTGCTGCAAAGCGACGGCGTGGCGGACGAGATCGGCTTCCTGGTCAATGCACTGACCACCAACCTGACCAGCTTCTACCGCGAATCGCATCATTTCGACTTCCTCGCCTCCACCGTCCTGCCGGAACTGCGGACGCTGAACGCCTACCAGCCGAAACCGCGGCTGCGGCTGTGGTCGGCCGGCTGCTCCTCCGGACCGGAGCCCTACACCATGGCGATGGTGCTGGTCTCCGCCATGGGGGCGGAACTGCGCCGCTGGGACGCCCGCATCCTCGCCACCGACATCGACACCCACATGGTGGAAACCGCCCGGCGCGGCATCTACCCGCTGTCGGGCGCCACCGGCATTCCGCCGGCGATCCGCCAGCGCTTCACCACGGACACCCGGCTGGACGGCGAGCCGGCTGTGGCGATGGGCGAGGAGCTGAAGCGCCTGGTGACCGTCAAGCCCCTGAACCTGCTGGAACATTGGCCGATGTCCGGCCCGTTCGACGCGGTCTTTTGCCGCAATGTCCTGATTTATTTCGACCGCCGTGGCCGGATGCAGGTGATAGAGAACTTCGCCCGGATGCTCCGCCCCGGCGGGTATCTGTTCCTCGGCCACTCGGAGAGCCTGTATGGCGTGTCGAACCTGTTCCGGCAGGCCGGTCCGACCATCTACCGGAGGGAGTGAGCGATGAACGCCGAACCCCTCCCCCGGCAGGAGCCAGCCAGCCCGACGCCCCGCAACCGCATGGGAAGCGGTCGCTACTTCAACCGGGAATTCAACGCTGACGCTGTCAAGATCGGGCTGGGCCAGCAGGCGGTCAGCGACCGTCCCGACCTGATGATCGCGACGACGCTGGGTTCCTGCGTGGCGGCCTGCATCCATGACCCGGTGCGCGGCATCGGCGGCATGAACCATTTCATGCTGCCCGACCTGCCGGCGAGCGAGCTTGAGGGGGCCGGCATGGCCGCGCGCTACGGCTCGGTCGCCATGGAGCGGCTGATCAACGCGCTGCTGGCCGCCGGTGCCGAACGCCAGCGCCTGCAGGTCAAGCTGTTCGGTGGCGGGCGCGTCATCGAATCGAGCTACGACATCGGCGGGCTGAACTGCCGCTTCGCACTGGATTACGTGCGGACGGAAGGGCTGACGCTGGCCGGCCACGATCTGGGCGGAGGCTCCGCCCGGCGGGTGCATTACTTCCCGCATAGCGGACGCGCGCTGCGCCGCCTGCTGCGGCCGGAGGCGGCGGCCGACACCGTCACCCGCGAACGGCGCTTCATCACGCACCTGAGCCATGCCCCCGAGGAGGGCGAGGTCGAACTGTTCACCCCCGCCGATCCGGAAGGGAGCTGACCCATGCCCAGACCGATCCGCGTCGTCATCGTCGACGACAGCGCGCTGATGCGTGAAATGCTGAAGGACATCCTGACCCGGGAGGCGGGGATGGAGGTGGCCGGGGTTGCCCGCGACCCCTTCGAAGCGCGCGAGGTCATCAAGGCCACCAACCCCGACGTCATCACGCTGGACGTCGAGATGCCGAAGATGGACGGGCTGTCCTTCCTGGAGAAGATCATGACCCTGCGGCCGACGCCGGTCATCATGGTCTCCTCCCTGACCCGCGAAGGGTCGGACGCCGCCATCCGCGCACTGGAGCTGGGGGCGGTGGACTGCGTCGCCAAGCCCGGCGGCTCCGAAGGACAGGGCTTCGAGGCGACGGCGATGGAGCTGGTTTCCAAGATCCGCGTCGCCGCCACCGCGCGCCTGACCATGCGCCGCCCGGCTGCTACCCATGGCGTGCTGCCGACGCCGCGGCGGGCCGGCTCGGGCAAGCGGCTGATCGCGGTCGGCGCCTCGACGGGCGGGGTGGAGCGCATCCGCGACGTGCTGGCCGCCATGCCGGCCGACTGCCCGCCCATCGTCATCACCCAGCATATGGGTCCCAGCTATGTGCCCAGCTTCGCGGCACGGCTCGACCGGCTGTCCGCCCCCACCGTGCGGGTCGCCGTCCATGGCGACCGCCCGGCCCAGGGGCTGGTGCTGATCGCCCCCGGCGACCGCCATCTCGCCATCGTCCGCGACACCGCCGGCTTCGTCTGCCACATCCAGGACACCCCTGCGGTCAGCGGCCACCGCCCGTCGGTCGACGTACTGTTCGCCTCCGTCGCCAAGGCGGCCGGCAACAACGCCGTCGGCGTCATCCTGTCCGGCATGGGCCGCGACGGCGCCATCGGCATGAAGGCTATGCACGACGCCGGCGCCTTCACCATCGGCGAGCAGGAATCGAGCTGCGTCGTCTATGGAATGCCGCGCGCCGCCAGGGAGGCCGGCGCGGTCGCGGTCGAACTGCCGCTTGCCCAAATCCCCGTCGAAATGCTGCGCGCCTTCGACGCCGTCGGCGAACGCCCCCGCACCGCCCCGACCTGACCGGGCACCCGGGTAGAGTTTCCAAGGAGCACCAGTATGTTCAAGTCCGCCGCCCACGACGCCGTCCAGACCGGCCCTCGGAATGCCGCGCCCCGGGACGTCTCCGCGACGCCGGACGGCGACGCCAAGGTCGCGGTCACCGCGGAGCTTCTGTCGACCTGGCTCGGCTTCGCCGATGTACAACGCCGCACGCTCGACATCGTGCAGGGCGAGTTGACGCGCACCTCGGACCATGTGGAGACCTCCACCCTCGACCTGTCGGAGCGCTTCCGCGAACTGGCCCGGAAGGCGCTGGAGCAGTCCGAGCGGGTGGCCCAGATCGTCGACATGGCAGGGTCGGTCGACATCGACGGCGAGCGGGTGCCGCTCGACAGGCTGGTCGTCGGCATGCAGGACGTGATCACCGACATGGTGACCAACATCGTCACCCTGTCGCGCCATGCCATGAGCATGGTCTATCTGCTGGACGACGTGCAGAAGGATGTGGCCGAGCTGGAGAAATCGATCGGCGACATCGACGGCATCAACCGCCAGACCAACTTCCTGGCGCTGAACGCGACCATCGAGGCCAGCCGTGCCGGCGAGGCCGGGCGGACCTTCGCCGTGGTGGCGCAGGAAGTGCGGCACCTCTCCCGCTCCACCGGCGAACTGGCCGACCGCATGCGCGGCACCGTCACCGCCGTGGTGAAGGGGGTGCGCAACGGCCACGACATCCTGCGCCAGATCGCCAACACCGACATGTCGCCGCAGATGCTGGCCAAGGAGCGCGTCGACAAGACGATGGACAGCCTGGTGGAGCAGACCAACCATTTCCAGTCGGTGCTGGAGACGGCGGCGTCGGTGTCGTCCGATATGTCCTCCACCATCGCGCACGTCATCACCGGCATGCAGTTCCAGGACCTGACCAAGCAGCGGATCGAGGCGATCAACGACAGCCTTGCCATCATGAGCGCCGGACTGGGAGAGCTGGAAACCCGCATCCGCGCCCAGGTGCCGCCCGCCATCGGCGCACGCGAACCGCAGGAATGGCTGAACCAGCTGATGGGCCGCTTCACGTTGAGCGAAATGCGCGAGCGCTTCGTGCGCAGGCTGCTGCTGGAAGGTACGGCCTTGGACGAAAATGGCGTGCTTGACCTCGATGCCGCAGGGGGAAGCAGCGCCGGCGGTGATATTGAACTCTTTTAGCGCGGTGCCCCCCGCCTGTACACTGAACCACATTTGCGGAAAGACGGGCCTATGGACTACGGGATCGAAGTGCGCGATCAGGAGGCGGTCATCCGCCTGCGCGGTCGCCTGACCTTCAACGACCACGCGAAGTTACGGGCACTGATCGGCGAAATGGGGCAGAACAAGCTCAAGCGTCAGGTCCTCGACCTGTCGTCGCTCGAATTCGTCGATTCCGCCGGCATCGGCATGCTTCTGATCGCGCGGGAGGAGATGGACCGCGCCGCCAAGCAGTTCATCCTGCGCGGCGCCGCCGGTCAGGTCAAACGGGTACTGACCGTGGCGCAGATCGCCAAGATCGTCCCGATCGAGGACTGATCCCGGTGATCGACGGGACAATCCAGGGCACGACACAGGAGGCGGACCAGGCCGTCGGCTGCCGCACCCGCTTCGCCGGTCTCCTGGCGCCGGGGTTGGCGGCCGACCGGTTGAACCGGCTGGCGCTGGCGCTGCGCCTGTCCCCGCTGCAGGCGCCCGCCGGACCGGCGCCGCTGGCAGTCCTGCTGGCCGGAGACGGGAGCGCCGTCCCCGAGTCCGACGCGCTCTGGCTCCCGCCCATCGCCGCCTGGATCGAGCCGCCGGCCGATACCGGCGCTTCCGATACCGCCGACCGATTGGCGCCATTCCTGGCGGAGGCGGCGAAAAGCGACCTCTACCTGAACCTGACCACGGCCACCGCGCACGACCTCCAGCTTGGCGGCAGACTGCTGGCCGCGCTGAGCGCCCGCCATCCGCTGGAGGGGGACCGCCGCGACGACGTCGAACTTGCGTTGCACGAGGCGGTCAGCAATGCGCTGGTCCACGGCAACCTCGGCGTCGCCGGCATGAAGGAACTGAGCGCCCAGGAGCTGGAGCGCTTTTCCCGCGACCTGGGCGACCGTCTGGCCGACCCGGTGCTGGCGGGCCGCCGCATCGTCGTCACGCTCCGGATCGATCCGGCGGAGGATGGCCGGCGTGTGGCGACGGTGGAGATCACCGACGAAGGCGCCGGCTTCACCCTGGGCCCGCGCGCCAACTCGGGAGCGTCGGGCCGCGGCCTCGACCTGATCGGCAACATTGCCGACGGGCTGACGATCGAGGATGGCGGCCGCCGCATCCGCATGAGGTTCCGGCTGTGACCGCGGATGGCTGGCATAATCCCGGCTGTGGAGCGATCCCGCCATCGGATGCCGGACACTCCGATGTGCAAGGTTCCGGCGACCGGCTCTGCGAATGCCGGATCCCCGACTGCACCGTTCTGGACTGCCCGATCCTGGTAGTGGACGACACCGCCTTCAACCGCACGCTGATCGGCGCCTTCCTGGCCGAGGCGGGCTTCCAGCAGGTTTCCTTCGCCGCCAGCGGGTTCGAGGCGCTGGCGATGATCGAGGCCGCCATCCCCGACCTGCTGATCCTGGACATCATGATGCCGGGAATGGACGGGTTCGAGGTCTGCCGCCGCCTGCGCGCCATGCCGGAGACGGCCGACCTGCCGATCCTGGTGCAGACCGCACTGTCGTCGGGCGAGGACCGCAACCGTGCCTTCGCCGCCGGCACCACCGATCTGGTGTCGAAGCCGCTGGAGCGCACGGAGCTGCTGGCCCGCGTGCGCATCCATCTGGAGGACCGGGTGCTGATCCGCCGCCTTCAGGCCTATCGGGCGCGGGTGGAGGCCGAGCTGTCCATCGCCCGGTCGATGCAGGAGCACCTGCAGCCCACCCCGGCGCAGAGCGCCGCCGTGGCTGCCGCGGCGGGCTGCCGCCTGCGCGCCCACAGCGTGATCTCGCCCAATCTCGGCGGCGATCTCTGGGGGGTGCTGCCGCTGGGCGGGCGGCGCTTCGGCGTCTACCTGCTGAACGTCGCCGGCCGCGGCGTCTCGGCGGCGCTGAACGCCTTCCGGCTGCACGCCCTTCTGCAGGAGCTGGGCCCCGCCCATGGCGAAGACGCCGTCGTCCTGATGACCGCGCTGAACGACCGCGCCGCCGGGCTGCTGGCGCCGGGAGAGAAGGCCACCATGACCTATGGCGTGGTGGATGGCGAGGCCGGGCGCTTCACCCACGCCTCGGCGGACGGGGCGCCGCCGATGATCCTGAACGGCGACGGCAAGCCGGCGTTCGGTGCGGCCGCTGGCCTGCCGATCGGCATCGCGCCCGGCACCCGCTACCGCAGCGACGTGATGGAGTTGCCGCGGGGCAGCGTGCTGGCGCTCTACTCCGTCGCGGTTCTGGAGGCGCTGGACGCCGGTGGGACCGGGATCGGGCTCGGCTGGATGATCGCTCGCGCCGTGGCGGAAGGTGAAGGCTTCGACACCGTGGTCCACTCGCTGGGCTCCGCCCTGGGACAGGTCGGCGGCGACGACCACACACTGCTGTGGATCGAACGGGAGGCGGCGGAATGAGCGAGTCTCCACCGTCCGACCTGCTTCCGGCCGAGGCGCGCGATGCCGTCGACGGGCTGGCCGGCGCCCGCGTGCTGATCGTCGACGACAACCGGATCAACCGTCACCTTCTGCTGGCCCTGCTGGAGCGCGGCGGCATCACCCTGATCGAGCAGGCGGAGGACGGGCAGGACGCGCTGGTCGTGATGGAGCGCTTCAAGCCGGACCTCGTTCTGCTCGACCTGATGATGCCGCAGATGGACGGGTTCGAGATGTGCCGGCGCCTGCGTGCCGACCCACGCTGGAAATCGTTGCCGGTTCTGGTGCAGTCCAGCCTGAGCCGGGCGGAGGACCGCGCCCGCGCCTTCGCCGCCGGCGCGACCGACTATGTCACCAAGCCGATCAACGCGGTGGAGTTGCTGGCCCGCGTGGGCATCCAGCTGCGCAAGCGGGCGATGTTGCGCGATCTGGAACAGTATCACAGCCGCACGGAAAGCGAGTTGGAGCTGGCCCGCGCCATGCAGGCCCGGATGCTGCCCGGCCCAGAGCGGCTGGCCGAGCTGGAGGCGGCGACCGGCATCGCCGTCCAGGCGCATTTCGCGCCCTCCTCCGAGCTGGGTGGCGATTTCTGGGGGATCGAGCGTCTGCCAGACGGCCGGGTCGCCGTCTATCTGGTCGATTTCTCCGGCCATGGGGTCGGTGCAGCGCTGAACACCTTCCGGCTGGATGCCATCTGCCGCCAGATCGGCAGCACCGACCTGACCCCGGCGGAGTTCCTGGAGACGGTGAACCGCCGGCTGTGCGGGCTGCTGCCCAGCGGCCAGTTCGCCACCATGCTGACCGGACTGATCGATCCGGTGGCCGGGGAGTTCCACTATGCGTCCGCCGCATCGACGGCGCCGATGGTCTGGCATCCCGGCGACGAGGCGCCGCGGCTGGGCGACGGCAGCGGGCTGCCGCTCGGCCTGCTCTCGTCGGTCACCTACGACGCCCGCCGGTTGCCGATGCCGCCCGGTGCCCGCCTGTTCCTCTATTCCGATGCGGCCATCGAAATCCCGATCGGTGGCGGCGAGAGCCACGAGGTTCTGGACGAGTACGGCCTCGCCACCCTGCTCGCCCGCCGCCTGCACCAGCCTGACGACGCCGGCCTGCTGTCCGGCCTGCTCGACGACCTGACCGCCACCGGCCCCATCGACGACGACCTGACGGCACTGCTGCTGACGCGCCGGCGGTGACTGCCGGGCTGTCGGCCCGGCAACACCGGAACGCTGCGGCCCCAAAAGCAAAAAGGCCGCTCCCGAGGGAGCGGCCTTTCGCGTTCGGCGGGAGCCGACCGATCAGCGCGAGTAGAACTCGATGACCAGGTTCGGTTCCATCTGGACCGGGTACGGAACGTCGGCCAGCAGCGGGGCGCGGACGAAGCGGCCCTTCAGCGCGCTGCTGTCGACTTCCAGATAGTCGGGGATGTCACGCTCGCCGGAGGCCGAGGCTTCCAGGATCAGCGCCATCTGCTTGGACTTGGCGCGCACCTCGACGGTGTCGTTGTCCTTGATGCGGGCCGAAGCGATGTTCAGACGGCGGCCGTTGACCAGGATGTGACCGTGGTTGACCAGCTGGCGCGCGGCGAACGGGGTCGGCGCGAACTTCATGCGGTAAACCACGGCGTCCAGACGACGCTCCAGCAGGCCGATCAGGTTCTCGCCGGTGTCGCCCTTGCGGCGGACGGCCTCGGCATAGACGCGGCGGAACTGCTTCTCGCCGATGTTGCCGTAGTAGCCCTTCAGCTTCTGCTTGGCCATCAGCTGCAGACCGTAGTCCGACGGCTTCTTGCGGCGCTGACCGTGCTGGCCCGGGCCATACTCGCGCTTGTTCAGCGGGCTCTTGGCGCGGCCCCACAGGTTGACACCAAGGCGGCGGTCGATCTTATACTTGGACTCTTGACGCTTGCTCATAACTCTCAGGCCTCGTTGGACACGAGTTGATGTTGTCCCGGTAGTTCCGTCCGCCCTGTTCAGGCGACGGACGGGGCGTCAAAAATTGCGCGCGCCCGCTTTCCCAGGAGGTGAAGGCGCGCACAATACCCATTGGCACGGCGGAGTCAAGCCCGACGCATATGCGGGTTCGACGGCATATCCGGAACCTCTTGCACGCCCCGCCCTTTTCCGCTCCCCTTCCCGGCGGCGCAAGCGGCAGGCAGGAATGACGCGATGGAACGGGTGGAGTGCGTGGTCGTCGGGGCGGGCGTGGTCGGTCTGGCGGTGGCACGGCGGCTGGCACGGGCCGGGCGCGAGGTGATCGTGCTGGAGGCGGCGGATGCCATCGGCACCGGCACCAGTTCCCGCAACTCCGAAGTCATCCATGCCGGCATCTATTATCCGACCGGCAGCCTGCGCGCCCAACTGTGCGTGCCCGGCCGAGACGCGCTCTACGATTACTGCGCCGCCCACGGGGTGGAGCATCGCCGCATCGGCAAGCTGATCGTCGCGACGGAGGAGGCGCAGCTGCCGAAGCTGGCGGCGATCCGCGCCCAGGCGACGGCCAACGGCGTCACCGACCTGACGGAGATCGACGCCGCCACCGCGATGCGATGGGAGCCAAACCTGCGCACCGTCGGCGCCCTGCTGTCGCCCTCCACCGGCATTATCGACAGCCATGGGCTGATGCTGGCTTTGCTGGGCGACGCGGAGGACTCAGGGGCGATGCTGGCGCTGCTGAGTCCGCTGGAGCGCTCCCACCGCACCGCGGCCGGGTTCGAGCTTGAGGTCGGCGGGGCGGAGCCGATGCGCATCGCCTGCTCCACGCTGGTCAATACCGCCGGGCTGGGTGCCTGGGCCGTCGCCCGCGGTCTGGAGGGGCTGGACGCCACCCACGTGCCGCCGCGCGTGCTGGCCAAGGGCAACTACTATGCGCTGGCCGCCGGCCGCTCCCCCTTCTCGCGGCTGGTCTATCCGGTGCCGGTGGAGGGCGGGCTGGGCGTTCACCTGACGCTGGACCTTGCCGGACAGGCCCGTTTCGGTCCCGACGTGGAATGGCTGGGCGACGTGAATGGCGGGATCGATTATGCCGTCGACCCTGCCAGGGCCGACTCCTTCTATGGCGCGGTCCGCGCCTATTGGCCGGGGCTGCCGGACAAAGCGCTGGTGCCGGCCTATTCCGGCGTGCGGCCGAAGCTGAGCGGGCCGGGACAGCCGCAGGCGGACTTCCTGATCCGGGGGCCGGGCACCCATGGGGTGGCCGGGCTGGTCAACCTGTTCGGCATCGAATCGCCGGGCCTGACCTCCTGCCTCGCCATCGCCGACGCGGTGGCCGTGGAGCTTGGCGAGGCTCCTGAGATTCTTAACCATTCCAGAGGCGCACAGGGTTCTTGACCGCAGCCGCGGCTCTCCCAATCTATAGGCATGGCGGCGCCGGCAGATGCTGGGCCGCCGACCCGCCGGGCGCCGGAAACGGGCCCACCTTCCGCAACTCGCTCCCGTCGTGAGGAGGATGCGTCGTGACGACTCGCCTTTCGCTTTTCAACAGCCCGCTGCTGCTCGGCTTCGACCAGTTCGAGCGGACGCTCGACCGGATCGCCAAGAATTCGGCCGAAGGCTATCCCCCCTACAACATCGAGCAGATCGGCGACGACGGACTCCGCATCACGCTTGCCGTGGCCGGTTTCACCTCCGATGACCTGTCGGTCCAGATCGAGGACAACCAGCTCGTCATCCGCGGCCGCCAGACCGACGACAAGTCGCGCGTCTACCTGCACCGCGGCATCGCCGCGCGGCAGTTCCAGCGCAGCTTCGTGCTGGCCGAAGGGATCGAAGTGGTGGGCTGCTCGCTCGACAACGGGCTGCTCAACATCGACCTGACCCGCCCGATGCCGGAACCGAAGGTCCGCACGATCAAGATCGAACAGCCGAAGAAGACCGCCGCCGGTGCGATGCCCCGCACCATCGACGTGTCCGCCGACGGCCGGGACGACTGATCCCCCTTTCCCGCTGTCTTCCCTGATACTCTCGCCCCCGATACTCTGCACGCGCGGCCGCCCATGACGGGGAGCCGCGGGAGACCAAGACCATGATGCACGATACCCACAGCCAGCTGCGCCAGCTGTCGACCCAGGATTTCGCCAGCTTCGGCCTGGGCGACGTCGCCTATGTCCGCCCGGTGGAGATGGACGGCGGCGCCGCCTTCGCCATCCATGCCGCCGACGGCACGCCGCTGAGCGTCGTCGCCGACCGCGAGCTGGCCTTCGCCGCCATCGTCCAGAACGACATGGAGCCGGTCAGCGTCCACTGACCGCCCGCCGCGGCGCGCCGGCAGGAGGCCCCCAGGCCTCTCGGCACGCTGCGGCCTGTTGCGCGGCAATCCGCCACATCTCGATCCTTGTCAGCCCTGACTCCTGTTGTAAGGTGCGCTCTGCGATAATCGCCGGCATGAGACGCGAGACGGCAGTGGGAGACGGTCGGTTGGACGGTGGGGCAAGCGATACGGCGGCGGACGCGAAGTCCACGCCCGATACGGAACAGCGCAAGACCTGGGACGACGAGGCCCGCGATTCCCTTCACATCCTGCCTTTGTCGGCGATCCCGCTGGAAACGCCCGGTCTTCAGCATGCGCGCCTGATCAAGAATGTCCGGCTTCAGACGGTGGTGGAAATGTTCCGCGACGCCCAGGCCGGCAGCGGTCAGGTGTCGCCCCGCCATATCCCCTCCTATTTCGAATCCTACAAGGACGAGGTCGAACGCGATCTGGTGAAGCTGGAAAAGATCGGCGCCGCCTCCAGCTTCGACGTCTATTCCTCGCGGATCGAGCTGCGGCGGCTGAACATCGACGTCAACAACGTCGAATCGCTGACCCTGTCCGACCGCAAGAAGGCGGAACTGACCAGCTACATGCGGGTCTTCACCCGCCCGCTGATGGAATATGTCTATGGCACGGAGGAGCTTCAGGTCGCCGACGTGACCGACATCATCCAGCTGTTCGCCAACCCCAACCGGGACGAGGCCCTGCGCAACCTGCGCATGATGGCCGACCGGCTGGACATCGGCCTGAACGACATCCCGAAGTTCCTCGAGGAATATGGCGACATCTTCCTGTCGCTCGCCTATTTCCGCAAATGCCTGGACGAGATCGTCCCGGAGGTTCAGCGCTTCGTCAGCTGGATGGAGGAGATCCGCAGCTCCGCCGAGGTCAAGCGCGATTCCCGCCAGATGCGCATGCTCGACGAGATCGCCCGCGACCTCACAGATATCGCGACCTCCATCACCGGCCGGTTCGAGAGCTTCGACAACCGCTCCAAGGATTTCTGGAGCGACATCAACGCCGACACCTTCCGGTCGATCCGCGAGCTGATTTCCTCGCACCACGTCACCATCGGCGGCGTGCTGTGCGGTCTGGCGGTGAAGATGAATTTGTGGAAGCACCGCTTCGCCCGCGGCGGCGGCGGCCCCAACCGCCGCATGGAATTCGTGAAGTCGGAGATCCTGCCCGGCCTGTCCCACATCAAGGTGCTGGAACAGTCGGCACGCACCGGGCACATGTAGGCCCGCTCAGGCTCCCGCATCAGTCCATCGACAGCATCTTCCCCATGCCGTTGTCCAGCAGGATGGTGGCGAACAGCGTCAGGATCGGGACAAGGAACATCAGCCCGATGACGCAGCGCACGACCAGATCCTTGCGCCGGGCGGACCGGCAGAGCGGACAGTCGTTGGGACCATGCCCGTAATCGGACCCGCAATAGGGACAGGCGGTGGTTTCGACCATGGCGAGCGGGCTTTCAGAATGGGCCGGCGGCCCTGGAACCGACGCCATTCTGAACCCGGCAACCGCCGAACCGTCATGAAATCACTGTCATGATTAGGGTCATTGTCTGACCGCAACAGGGCAGCCGCAACCGTTCAGGCGGCGCGGTCGAGCGCGGCCAGCCCGGCGACGCTGCGGCCGAACTGCGCGGCAAAGCGGTCGCGCTCGGCACCCGACAGGGTGAAGGTGACATGGAGCCGGCCGGCACCGCCGCGGTCCAGTGCCCGCACAACGGCAGCCACCGGCTCCAGCCCCGGCAAGGCAATGCGCAGCGCGCTCCCTTCCGCCAGACCGGACCATGCCTCCTGCGGCAGCCCGCTCAGCTGGGCGCCGCCCTCCGACGCATTGTCGACCGTCACCGGCAGTTCGCGCTCACCCACCGACAGCCGGCCGGGGCGGTTCAGCGGATAGCGCGGGGCGGACCGGCGGTTCACCTCCGGCGTGGCCGTGCGGATCGCTTCGATCAACACGCGGCGGAGCTGGTCGATGCTGGCGGCGACGCGGACGGACAGGCTGTTGACCTCGCTGGCGCGCTCGCCGGTGGCGTTCGCCTCCTGCGAGACGGCGGCGATGCGGGTCGCCACCTCCTGCGCGGCGTTGGAGGTCTGGACCACATTGCGGGCGATCTCGCCGGTCGCCGCCTCCTGCTCCTCGATGGCGGCGGCGACGGTGGCCGACACGGTTTCGACGCCACGCACACGCTCGGCGATGGCGCGCACGGCGCTCACCGCCTCGGCCGTGGTGGCCTGGATGGCGGCGATCTGGCTTTCGATCTCGTCCGTCGCCCTTGCGGTCTGGCCGGCCAGCAGCTTCACCTCGCTGGCGACGACGGCGAAGCCCTTGCCCGCTTCCCCCGCCCGCGCCGCCTCAATGGTGGCGTTCAGCGCCAGCAGGTTGGTCTGGCCGGCGACGTCGTTGATGAGGTTGGTCACCTCTCCGATGCGGGTCACCGCGTCGGCCAGACGCTGGATGGTCTCCTCCGCCCGCACCGAGGCGCTGACGGCGTCGCCGGTCATCGTGGTCGCGGTGTCGATCTGGGCTGCGATCTCGCGGATGGAGGCGCTGAGCTGTTCCGACGCGGCGGCGACGGTCTGGGCGTTCGACAGCGCCTGGGTCGCGGCCGCGGCGACATTCTGGCTGTTGTCGCTGACCGCGCGGGCCGATTCGGCCATGCGGGTGGCGTTGCCGGCCATCTGGCTGGTCTGGCTGGCCACCACGTCCACGGCGTTCGAGGCCTCCATCTCCACCGTTTCGGCCATGCGCAGCAGGGCTGCCTGCTTTTCGCGCTCCGACCGCTCGCGCTCCTCGTCGCGCAGGCGGCGCAGGCGCTCGGCCTCCTCCGCATTCTCCTTGAAGACACGCAGGGCCTGCGCCATCGCCCCGACCTCGTCACCGCGGTCGGCCCCGGGAATGGCGACGGTCAGGTTGCCCTGCGCCAGGGCCCGCATCGCGGCGGTCAGCTCTCCCACCGGCCGCACCACACGGCGCCGGATGCCGAACACGCCGAGCACCACAACCGCCAGCACCAGGGCCGAGACGCCCCACACCGCGGTCATGAACAGGTCCTCGCGGCCGGTGGCATAGACCTCCGTCTCGCTGTTGTAGCGGTTGGTGTCCTCGACGATGCGGTCGACGACGGCGCGGTGGGCGGCATACGCCTCGGCGATCGCCGCGTAGGAGACACGGGCCGCCGGCTCGTCCTTGCGGGCCAGCGCCGGTAGGAACTTCGTCTCCACCTCGGTCCAGAAGCGCATCACCGGCGTGTGGGAGGTCCGGGTCAGCTGGGTGAGCAGTGACGGCTCGAAGCTCTCCTTGAGCCAGTACTCATGCCGCTCGTCATAGTCCTTGCGCAGTTGCACCAGCCGCGCCCGGCGCTGTTCGACCGACGCCGGGTCGTTCATCGCCAGCGTCGCCTCCAGATAGGCTTCGATCACATATTCCGGCGGCGGCAGGATGTCGGCGATCAGATCCTTGCCCAGCACGATACGCTGGTAGATCGGCCCGCCAACCTTCAGCTCGCGGATCGCCAGCGCGCCGGTGACGACCACCGCCAGGAAACCCAGCGTGACCACCACCCCGAACAGATTGGTAAGCGCGGCAATCCGGAGGTTTTTCAACATGGTGCAACCCCTGCGCAGAGACGACGGCATGGTGTTGCTTCTCAAAATAACACTAATATGACAAGCAAAAAACTTGCTCGATTATCACCGCATAAAGAAATGATGTTTCGTTGCGCGCATTGCTCTCAGATTGTGCAGCGACTGCGCAAGGACCAACCAAAGTGCCGGGGCCGATCTCAGGTCAAGACCAAGGTGCCGACCCAGCCGACCAGGGCCAGAATCACCAGCATCACCAGCAGCGCCACGATGACGGCGTTGGTGCGGCGAATCGACCGGCAGCGCGGGCACCCCTCCTCGGCGGCGGGATAGCGGTGGGCACAGCGGTCGCAGCGGACGGTCTGTTCGGTTGCCGTCTGTTTGGTGGCTGTTTGGCCGGTTGCCGTCTGGTCACTCATCGGCGGGTTCCATCGGATCGATAAAGCTGTCAGACCGCAGGGATAGCATGCCGGCGGCTCTGCATCCATCGGTCGGAATGCCTCAATCGGCCGCAGTGGTCTCGACCGGAGACACTGCGCGCAGTTCCGTCGCCTGCGGGCGGCGCGGGCTGTGGTCCAGCGGTTCGAGCAGCGGCATCTCCGCCCCCTCCGGCGCGGCATGCAGGTCGCGGAAACGGCGCGCGCTGACCAGCACCCGCGATTCCAGCGTTCCGACCGCGCTGTTGTAGGAGCCGACTGCCTTGTCCAACTGCCCGCCCAGCCGGTCCATATGGCCGCCCAGGTCGGACAGGCGCTTGTACAGCTCGGCGCCGAGCGCGCTGATTTCGCGGGCATTGTCGGCCAGCCGCTCCTGCCGCCAGCCATAGGCGACGGCGCGCAGCAGGGCAATCAGGGTGGTCGGCGTCGCCAGAATCACGCGATGGTCGATGCCGGCCTCGATCAGTGCCGGGTCCTGCTCCAGCGCTGCCGAGAAGAAGTTTTCGCCGGGGAGGAACAGCACGACGAATTCCGGGCTGTCGTCGAACTGGTCCCAATAGCCCTTGGTGCCGAGTTGCTTCATGTGGTCGCGCACATGGCGGGCATGGCGGACCATGCCGTCGCGCCTGACCGTGTCGTCGACCGCCTGGATGCCGTCCAGATAGCCTTCCAGCGGGGTCTTGGCATCGACCACGAGGGTCTTGCCGCCGGGCAGCGTGACGATCAGGTCGGGGCGCAGCCGGCCGCTGTCGACCGAAACCTGCTCGACGAAATCGCAGTGGTCGAGCATCCCCGCCATCTCGCAGACCCGCCGCAGCTGGATTTCGCCCCAGCGCCCGCGCGCCGCCGGGGTCCGCAAGGCCCGGACAAGGTTGCCGGTTTCCGCTCTGAGCGCGCTTTGCGTCTCCACCAGCGACAGCACCTGCTGCTTCAGCCCCTCATAGGCCCCCGCCCGCGTGCTTTCCAGCTCGCGGATTTGCCGGTCCATCGCCTCCAAACTCTGGCGCACCGGATCGACGATGGCGGCGATTGCAGTCTGGCGCTTGTCGAGGTCGCCCTTCGCCTGCTCCTGGAAGCCGGCCAGCGTTTCCCGCGCCAGATCGAGGAAGCTGCGGTTGTTCTGGTGCAGAGCCTCCGCCGACAGCGCCTTGAAGCTGTCGGCCAGCGCCGCCTGCGCGCGCTCCAGCAGCGCCATCTTTTCCGCCGCCGCGGTCCGTTCCGCCTCCAGCCGGGTGGACAGCTGGGCATGGCGTTCGCGGGCGTTGGCGACCTCGCCATGCAGGCGGGCGATCTGGTGGTCGCGCGCCTCGATCTCCTCGCGCAGGTCGCCCTCGGTCCGCTCGGCGAGGTCAAGGCGGGTGGCGAACTCGGCGTGCAGAGCGGCGGCGGCCGCTTCGGCCCGGCCGGCAGCAGCGCGCAGCACCGCCCAGGCGACGGCGGCGCCCAGCAGCAGACCGGCCGCAAGCCCTATCGCCAGCGATGCGCCATCCACCACCATCCCGTTGACCAGGAACTGCGTCACCCCAAATCCCCTCACCTCTGGACTGGGAGCAGCCTATCGGAACGAATCGCGAATTGGAACAGGGCGCGAACGCGCCATGGATTGCAGCGGCCCGGCCGTCGCTTTCTCCGCTTGCCCAACCAAGGATACGGCGCCATATCGGAAGCCATGCCAGACGACACTCTCCCCGACGACAAATCCCCCGACAGCGGCACGAACGATTGCGGCCCGAACTGCGGCGGCCCGCGCGTCCGCGCCATCCCGCCCGGCGAGGACCGTGAACGGCTGATGTGCCCGGACTGCGGCTATATCGCCTATCAGAACCCGCTGATCGTGGTGGGCGCCGTGGCGACATGGGAGGATGGCCGCATCCTGCTCTGCCGCCGCGCCATCGAGCCGCGCAAGGGCTATTGGACCCTGCCCGCCGGCTATATGGAAGAGCGCGAGAGCACCCGCGACGGCGCCGCCCGCGAAGCCTGGGAGGAGGCACGGGCGCGCATCGACATCGACCATCTGCTGGCGATCTACGACATCCCGCGCATCAGTCAGGTCCAGATGATCTTCCGCGCCCGCCTGCTCTCGCCCGACGTGGAGCCCGGCCCGGAAAGCCTTGAGGTCGGCCTGTTCGAGTGGAAGGACATCCCCTGGGATGAGCTTGCCTTCCCCACCGTCGTCTGGGCATTGCGCGAGCATCGTGAGCGGCTCGGCCGCTCCGACTGCGCCCCGGCAGTCAACCCCACGCCGGACGCGCTCGCCCGGTGGGAGAAGATGCTGTAAGGGCCAAGTCAGGGTTGGGGCGGGTGCGCCACCCCGTCCACCGGGAACTTCGCCACCACCTCCTGCTCCGCCCCGTCGCGCCGGATGGTCAGCGGCAGCCAGGTGCCCGGCGCCTGCCGGCGGATCACCGCGACCAGATCGGCCGGTGCACGCACCGGCGTGCCGGCGGCGATCAGGATGCGGTCGCCGGTGCGCAGGCCCGCCGCCGCGGCCACGCTGCCGCTGCTGACCGCCCCCACCATGATCCCCTCCGGACCGGGGTCGAGCTGCACGCCCAGCCTGGGGCGCTGTGGCTCCGCATCCTCCCGTTCCGGCCCCAAGCCGAACACCGCATCGGCGATGCGGCCATCCAGCTCGTCGCAGTCGCGGTCGGCGTCCCAGGGCAACAGCACGGCCGAATCGCCGATGCCGAGATCGGCCAGCTGGTGCGGAACGCCGTCACGGCGGGCGACATGCCCCTCCCCCAGGATGCCAACCACGAGACGGCCGGTGGTGCGGCGGGTTTCGGCGATCTTCTCCGCCATCGCACGGTCCCAGACGCCCTGCGCCTCGATGAAGCGCTTGACCGCGCTGTCGGGCGCGTCGGCCGGTGCGGCGGAGCGGGCTTCGGAGCGGTCGTGCGCCGCCAGCGTCTCGGTCAGGCGGCTGCGGTAGGCCTCCGTCGGGGCGGCGGGCGTGCCGACGCCCTCGCGCTCCGCCTCCGGGATGGTGGCCCAGCCGTTGCGAGCGGTACGGCCGATCAGCGACCGTTCCACATTCAGCGCCACCACCGGTAGCCGGTGCAGGCGGGCGAATTGCAGGATCGGCAGGTAGAATTGCGGGTCGAAGCCCCAGACCGTGCGCCAGTCCGTCGCCTTCAGGAACTCGCCCTCCGTCATCCCGCCCGCCACCCAGCGGTCGAGCACCGGCTGCAGCCGGCGCGGCAGCATCTCCATGCCCACGGCAAGATCGGGGTTCAGGGCATGCAAGCCGGCAAGGGTGTGCAATTGCCAGCGATGGTGGTCCGCCTTGTCATGCTGCTCCCCCAGCAAAACCACCGGCGCCTCGGCAAGGCGGCGCAGCAGCGGCACCGGCTCCACCGCCGCACCGGCACTGTCGGCCCAGACGCCGGGCGGCACGCAGGCGACCCGCAAGGGCTCCGCAGCCCAGCCGGCCGACACGGTCATGGACAGCGCCGTGACGGTCAGCAGGACAAGGCGACGGCGCAGTAAGGACGCAAGGGGACGGAAAGGCTGGCGCGGCAAGGGCTGGCTCCGTCTTGCGGGGATTCGCCAAGGTTGGCGCTGCCGGGCGCAACGTCAATGGACAAGGTCGCCGATTGCGTCGTTCTGCCACGCCTCCCGCCGCGCCATATGCCGCCCCCGGCGCAGACCGGACAGCCGGGAGAAGCTGGCATACTGGCGGATGACAGGCGGTGATGACAGGCGGTGCGGGGGCGGGTAGGATCGCCGCAGGCGGTGGACCACCGGCGGATGAGGAGGCCTTCGATCCTCCCATCCGGAACTCCCGAGGCCGTTCCCAGGGCGTCCGCTTTCCCCGCCGACCGCAATCATTCGTGAAGCGCAGCCCCCATGCCGCACCGCAAAGTCGTCATTCTCACCGGCGCCAGCCGGGGTATCGGACACGCCACCGTCACCCGGTTCAGCAACGAAGGCTGGCGCGTGATCTCCTGCTCGCGCGAGGATGTGCCGGCCCATTGCCGCCGCGATCCCAACTGGACCCACCACATCCCGGCGGACCTGTCGGACCCCGCCAGTCGCGCCGCCTTCGTCGAGGAGGCGAACAAGGCGCTGGACGGCGCACCGCTGCACGCCCTGATCAACAACGCCGGCATTTCGCCGAAGACGCCGATCAAGGAGCGGCTCGGCTGCCTGAACGGCTCGATCGAGGGCTGGCATCGGGTGTTCGAGCTGAACTTCTTCGCCGCCCTGGTTCTGGCGCGCGGCTTCGCCGCTCCGCTATCGCGGGCGAAAGGGGCCATCGTCAACGTCACCTCCATCGCCGGCCATTCGGTGCATCCCTTCGCCGGCTCGGCCTATTCGACCTCGAAGGCGGCGCTGTCCGGCCTGACTCGCGAAATGGCGGTGGAGTTCGCGGAGATCGGCGTCCGCGTCAACGCGGTGGCCCCCGGAGAGATCGAAACGGCGATGACCGGCCCGGAATATGACGTGCTGATCCCGCGCATCCCGCTGAAGCGCATGGGCACGCCGGAGGATGTCGCCGCGGTGATCTTCTACCTGTGCGGCCCGGACTCGGCCTATGTGACGGGGACGGAGACCTTCATCACCGGTGGGCAGCATCTGTTCTGAACGAAGGAAAGGCGGGGGCCGCCGCAGCGAAGGCCCCCGCCGGAAAACGTCCTACTTCCCCGCCCGCCAAGCGATCAGCCGCCGCGCCGCCTCGGCGATGGTCACTTCCGCCCCGGCGAAGCTGAAGCGCAGGAAGCGGCGGCCACGAGCGGTGTCGAAATCGATGCCGGGGGTGCAGGCGATGCCCGTCTCCTCCAAGATCCGCTTCGCCAGCGCCTCGCTGTCGTCGGTCATGTCCGACACGTCGGCATAGATGTAGAAGGCGCCGTCGGCCGGGGCCATCTTGGTGAAGCCGGCCTTCGGCAGCTCCTCCAGCAGCAGCGCGCGGTTGCGGGCATAGCGGGCGACGTGGCCGTCCAGCTCCTCCGTGCAATCGAAGGCGGCAACCGCGGAGACCTGGCTCAGCGTCGGCGCAGAGATGAACAGGTTCTGCGCCAGGCATTCGACGGAGCGCAGCAGATCGTCCGGAACGATCATCCAGCCCAGCCGCCAGCCGGTCATCGAGAAATATTTGGAGAAGCTGTTGACCACCAGCGCCTGATCGTTGACCTCGGCCGCGGTGACCGCGTCGGTGCCATAGGTCAGGCCGTGGTAGATCTCGTCCGACACCATGCGCACGCCGTTGGCGCGACACCAGTCGGACAGCGCGGTCAGTTCCTCCCGGCTCAGCATCGTGCCGGTCGGGTTGGCCGGGCTGGCGACGATCAGCCCCTGCACCGGCTCGTCGAGCGCCTCCAGCAGTTCGACGGTCGGCTGGAAACGATGCTTCGGCCCGGTCGGCAGTTCCACCGGGATCACGCCGGCCGCAGTCAGGGTGTGGCGGTAAGCCGGATAGCTGGGCGAGGCCATCGCCACCCTGTCACCCGGATCGAAGGCGGCGAGAAAGCCCAGCTGGAACGCACCCGACGACCCGGTGGTGACGACCATGCGGCCCTCCGGCACCTCGACGCCGTAGCGGTCCTTGTACCATTTGGCGATGGCGGCGCGCAGCGGCGGGATGCCGAGCGCGCCGGTGTAGCCCAGCGGGTCGGTGCCGACCACCGCGGTGGCCGCCGCCTGCACCACGCCCTTCGGCGCGCCGCTGGACGGCTGCCCCACCTCCATATGCAGGACCTCCAGGCCGGCGGCTTCGCGCTCGGCGGCGGCGCGCATCACTTCCATCACGAAAAAGGGCGGAATGGCGCCCCGCTTGGAAACCTTGGGCTGCTTGCTCATGATCGTCCGTCTCTACCTGTCGCCGGCCTTGGGCCGGGCCATTATTGTCCGGGACTCAGTCCCGCTTGCGCTCGCTTTCCACCGTCAGCGCGAGGCTGCCGGCACGCAGGTCGTTCGCCGTCTGGCAATAGCGGATCCCGTTCTCGGTCGATACCCGGCAACCGATGAAGCTGACGCGACCGGGAATGGATTGCGGCCGGGCTGCCTGAATCTGCGGCGCGGTGGAGGTCTCCTCCAGACCGGACGGCAGGGCGACCGACAGCAGCGCCGCCGGGCCGGCGGCCGGGCCGTCGTCGCCGTTGGCGGTGCCGACCCCGGCGAACAGGGTGCGGCCGACGATGGAGTTGGCGATCAGCGCAGGCGCACCGAAATCGCCGCGGTCCACCCCCTGGGCCACCAGCATGCCGGTGCCGGGGATGCCGCGGCCGGTGCCGAAGGGCGCTCCCTGGGTGAAGGCGCAGGCGGCGCCGTTCTCGTCGGGATCGATCACCATCACGCCGGCTCCTGCGGCAGCCCCGGTGGTGGTTGGCCCCTTGCCGGTGGCGCCCAGCAGCTGGGCGGCGCGGGTGGCGCGCTCGGCCGGCGGCAGAGACGCCACCGCTTTCCAGGCCTGGACCAGGGCGGCACCGGTCTCCGGATCGCTCATGTCGGGAACATGCAGATCGGTGATGTCGAAGGGCACGGTCAGCGTGCCGCCGACGCGCGGCTGGTAGGCACGCAGCTGCGCCGGGTCGATGCCGGCGCCCTGGGCGACCGTCGCCGCGAGCGGCCCATTGTAGAAAGCGCCCACCCCCTGGCGTCGCAGGACCGACAGCGTCGCCGCCAGCTCCGGCTGGCCGACCACGGCGCCGACCGCCGGAGTGCCGCTGCCGAGGAAGCGCCGCCTCGTCTCCGAGTCGGGTGCCAGCCGCCCGCCGAAAGTGCCGAGGTCCTGCACCAGCGCGCGGCTGAGGCCGGGCGAGAACTGGGCCAGCTGTTCGGCCGGGGCGACGACCTGCTCCCACCGCATCGCACCCGCGGCAGCCTGGACGGCATACAGGCCGCGCGCCATCGCCGGCATGGCGACGCCGCCGGCACCGGCTGGGCGCGGCAGGAAATCGATGGTGCGGGCCTTCTTCGACGCCGCGTCGAACAGCACGCAGACGCCGCCGCCGGTCAGCCCGACGCGCGACGGCAGGCTGGCGGTCATCGCCAGGGCCATCGCCGCGACCGCGTCGCCGGCCTTGCCGCCCTGGGCGATGATGTCGCGCCCCACACCGGCGGCATAGGGCTCGTCGGCGACGACGAAGCTCTGCACCGTGGCGTCGGTCTTGAACTTGGTGTTGACGCAGCCCGACAGCAGTGATGCAGCTATGGCAACCGCGCCCAACCGTTGCCAGATTTGCAGGCGAGTGTGTCGCGGGCTCCGCCGGTCGTGCGCGGGGGTCCGCTGTTCCAAGCCGGAGGTCGTCACGGTGCGCAAGCCCAGCAGGCTGGTTTCGGTCGTCGCCATCATGTCCGTATGTCTGATGTCGCTGGTGTGGGGAGCGCCACCGGCGAGCGCGCAGCGCCGGTCGGAGATGCAAATCCTCAGCGACGCCGAGACGGACCATATCATCCGCAAGATGGCCCGGCCAATCTTCCAGGCGGCCGGCATCGACCCGGACTCGGTGCAGATTCTGTTGATCAACGATCCGACGGTGAACGCCTTCGTCGCCGGCGGACAGAACATCTTCATCCACACCGGACTGCTGCTGGACGTCGACAACGCCGACCAGCTGCTGGGCGTCATCGCGCACGAGACCGGCCACATCTCCGGCGGCCATCTGGTCCGCGGGGCGGAAGCGATGAACAATGCCTTCCTCGCCTCGCTGCTCGGCATGGGTCTCGGCATCGCCGGCGGTCTGGCCTCGCGCAATGCCGGCGCCGGTGCGGCTGGCGTCATGCTGGGCCAGCATCTGGCGGAGCGGAATTATCTGTCCTTCTCCCGCACCCAGGAGGCCTCGGCCGATCAGGCCGGCCTGTCCTTCCTGGAACAGTCGGGCATCTCCGCCAAGGGGATGGAGACCTTCCTGGAGAAGTTGGGCGTCAACGACCCGCTGATGAACGACCGCGACGCCGGCT
This sequence comes from Azospirillum sp. A29, assembly GCF_042604625.1. NCBI lineage: Bacteria > Pseudomonadati > Pseudomonadota > Alphaproteobacteria > Rhodospirillales > Azospirillaceae > Azospirillum > Azospirillum sp. A29. Next base: position 2,333,480 of record NZ_CP170466.1, on the reverse strand, counting down.
ATCGCCTGACCCACCCGCTGACGCGCGAGCGCATCGATGCGGTGAAGGCCTTCGTTGCCCGCTCCCGCTACAGCAATGCCCAGCTGCCGTCGGCGACGGAGGCCGACCTGCGGCGCGTCCAGGCCAAGCTTTTCGGCTATCTCGACCCGCGTGGCGCCCTGGTCCGCTACAAGGTGAACGATCCGTCGCCGGCCGCCCGCTACGGCCGCGCTTACGCCTATTTCCGCCAGGGCGATGTCAAGCAGGCGACGCCGCTGGTCGATGGGTTGATCGCCGACGAACCGAAGAACCCCTATCTCTACGAGATGAAGGGCGACCTGATGCTGCAGACCGGCCGGGCGCCGGATGCGGTGGCTCCCTATCGTAAGGCCGTGGAGATGGCCGGTTCCGATGCCGGCACGATCCGGGTCTCCCTCGCCCACGCCCTGCTGGAGCAGCATGACCCCCGTCTGGCCGACGAGGCGCTGAAGAATTTGCAGATCGCATCCAAGGGCAAGGCGCAGTCGGCCTTCCTGTGGCGGCTGACCGCCCAGGCCTGGAGCATGAAGAAGAACGACGGCATGGTCGCCTACGCCACGGCGGAGGAGGCGCTTGCCCGAGGCGATATGCCGATGGCCAAGGCGCAGGCGGAGCGGGCGGAAAAGATGCTGCCCACCGGATCGCCCGGCTGGCTGCGCGCCCAGGACATCCGCGGCCAGACCGGCGGGGCCGACAAGCCCGAGCGCTGACGGGATTCTCGGGGGCGCGCGGGTCATATGACCAAAGCGTCCTTCCGGTAACGCAACGGTCATTGAACTGTCCCGGCCACGTCATCGCCGCTTGCTATTCCGCGGACATCGAGCGCGCCTGAGTGAAACAGGGCGCGCGGTTCCGTCCACGGAGTACACCGCATGCCGTCAGTCCGCCTGCCGTCCTGGCGCCTCCCTTCCTGGCGTGGCGCCCTGCTTGCCACCGTCGCCCTGATGTCCGCCAGCCTGACCGTTACCGCCGCCCACGCGCAGGACCAGCAGGCCAAGCGCTATCCCGCCACGCTGGCCGGCCATGCGGTGCTGCCGGCCGACACGCTGGTGCAGGCGCCGGCCGACGCCGGTCCGCTGTTCGCCACCGCCGGCAAGTTCACCAATGCCGACCGCAAGCGCGTCGACACCGTGGGCACCATCCGTGCCACCTCCTTCGCCGCCGACCCGAAAGCTCCGCGTGAGACGGAGATCATGCTGCCGGTCGCAGGCCAAGCGGTGCAGGGCTTCTCCGCGGTCGTGCCGCAGCCCAATGGCGAGTTCCTGGCCCTGACCGACAACGGCTTCGGCAGCAAGGTGAACTCGGTCGATGCGCTGCTGATGGTCCACCGCGTCAAGCCGGACTGGCAGAGCGGCGCCATGCAGCGTCTGGAGACCATCTTCCTGCGCGACCCCGACCGCAAGGTCCCCTTCGCCATCGTCAACGAGAACACCGGCAGCCGCTACCTGACCGGTGCCGATTTCGATCCCGAATCGCTGGTGGTCCAGAACGACCGCCTGTTCATCGGCGACGAGTTCGGCCCCTATATCCTGGAGCTGAACCGGGACGGCGTGGTGATCGCGGTCCATGAGACAGTGATCGACGGCAAGCCGGCCCGCTCGCCCGACCATTACCGCAACAACGGCCTGCCGGCGGTGCCGGGCGCCGTCAGCTTCGAGGTCCGCCGCTCCCGCGGGTTCGAACCGATGGGCGTGTCGCCGGACGGCAAGACGCTGTACCCGTCGCTGGAAGGCCCGCTGTGGAACGCCGCCGCCAACGGCTTCGAGAACAAGGACGGCCGTGCGTACACCCGCATTCTAGAATTCGACGTCGCCAGCCGCACGTACACCGGCAAGTCGTGGAAGTACAGGCTGGAGGACAACGCCAACGTCGTCGCCGACATGGCGATGATCGACGCCGGCAGCGCCCTGGTGATCGAGCGCGACGACACCACCGAAGGGGCGAAGACCCAGGCCTGCCAGGGCGAGGTCAAGCCGGACTGCTTCAACGCGCCGGCCGCCTTCAAGCGCATCTACAAGATCGACATCGCCGGGGCGGACGCCGACGGCTTCGTCCGCAAGGTCGGCTACATCGACCTGACGGACATCGCCGACCCCGACCACAAGGCCCGCGCCGGCCAGGCCCCGGAAGGCCGCTTCGTCATGCCCCATCTCGGGCCTGAGGGGGTGAACATCGTCGATGGCGACCACATCGTCGTCGTCAACGACAACAACCTGCCCTATTCCACCGGCCGGACCATCGGCCGGGCCGACGGCGACGAGATGGCGCTGCTGTCAGTGGGCGAACTGCTGCGCGCCCGCTGACGGCCGATGGATGACGGCCGCTCGCTGAAACGTGAGGTCCGGGCAGGCGTTTTGCGCTTGTCCGGACCGGGTTGTCGGTCCAGTGTGGGCGGCCTTCGGCCCAATGTCCTTCGTGTTTCGGAGACCGTCCCCCATGCGCCCCGCCCTGCCGTTCCTGCGTTCCGCCCTGCTCGCCCTGCCCGTCGCGGCGTTTGCGCTGTCCGCCGCCATTCCGGCCCATGCGCAATCGGCGAGCTTCGACGGCAACCAGAAGGCCGCCATCGAGAAGATCGTCCGCGACTATCTGATGGAGCATCCGGAGGTGATTCTGCAGGCGGTCGACGCCATGCAGGAGCGCCAGAAGACGGCCGAGGCCGAGCAGGCCCGCAAGGCTCTGGTGGAGAACAAGCAGGAGCTGCTCCGCAGCCCGGCCGATCCGGTCATCGGCAATCCGCAGGGCGACATCACGGTCGTGGAGTTCTTCGATTACCAGTGCGGCTACTGCAAGGCGGTGCAGGCCGACACCCAGTCGCTGATCAAGGGCGATCCCAAGCTGCGCTTCGTCCTGAAGGAATTCCCGATCCTGGGGCCGGCGTCCGTCGTCGCCTCCAAGGCGGCGCTCGCATCCCGCGGGCAGGGCAAATATGTCGAATTCCACAACGCCCTGATGGCCCAGCGCGGCCAGCTGGACGAAGCAGTCATCATGCGGTTGGCCAAGTCGGTCGGTCTCGACACCGACCGGCTGAAGAAGGACATGGAATCGCCGGACGTGCTGAAGGTGATCGCCGCCAACCAGGCGCTTGCCGAGAAGCTGAACATCCGCGGCACCCCCGCCTTCGTCTTCGGTGACGAGCTGGTGCCCGGCGCCATCAAGCTGGACGACATGAAGCGGCTGACCGACGCCGCCCGCGCCAAGGGTTGAGGCGGATCATTTCATGACCGGAATGACTGAGCGGGCCAAGCCGTCCGTCGTCGTCTTCGACGTCGGGCAGGTGCTGATCGAATGGGACCCGCGGCATCTCTACCGCGAACTGTTCGACGGCTATGAAGACCTGATGGAGGATTTCCTCGACGGGGTCTGCACCCCCGCCTGGAACCTGGAGCAGGACCGCGGCCGCCCCTGGAAGGATGCGGTCGCCCTGCTGACAGAGGAGCATCCGGACTGCGCCGAGCTGATCCGCGCCTATGACGACATGTGGGAGCGCATGGTGCCCGGCCCGATCCCCGGCACCCCGGACATCCTGGCGGAGCTGAAGGCCCGCGGCGTCCCCGTCTATGCCATCACCAACTTCTCGGTCGACAAGTTTGAGCTGACGCGCAAGCGCTTCGACTTCCTGAACGGGTTCGACGGGATCATCGTTTCGGGTGAGGAACGGCTGGTGAAGCCCGATCCGGCGATCTATCGGCTGCTGATGGATCGTTACGGTCTCGATCCGAAGGAGTGCTATTTCATCGACGACAACCCCGACAATGTCGAGGCGGCGAAGTCGGTGGGAATGTCGGCGCACCTGTTCCTGGGTGCCGAGGCGCTGCGGCGGGACTTGGAGTCGTTGGGAGTGCTATGACGCGGGAGCCGACGCTCCCGCGCAAATCACTCCGCTGCCGCCTCGCGGTCGGTGGCGGAGTTGAAGGCGTAGGTCTTCCAAGTCGGCTCATAGCCGTCGTCGGCCTGGTTGCCCCAGACAGACCAGTTGGGCCGGGCGCCGCGGGCGAACATCTCCAGATAGGGGCCGGGGCTGCACGCCTCGATCAGTTCATACTGCTCGTCGGGCTTGCGGCTGTGCTCGCGCTTGCGGCTTTCGATCAGATTGACCTGGGTGCGGCCGGGCGGCAGCGTCCGGGCCTTCTTGCCGCGCACACCGAACAGGATCAGTTCGGTCACGTTGCGGAAATAGAAGCCGACGCCGCGCCCGTCCGACCCGCCATCCTTGCGCACCTTGTGCCAGATCAGGTTGGTTTTGTACTCGAACCCCCAGTTGCGCATCACCTGCAAGCCTTCCGGCAGCAAGGCGTTGGGGACCCAGAGATAGAGGTGCGCGGTCGGGGCGGCGATGTCGGCGACCGGCAGGGCGCAGATGTCCTCCACCGTCATGGTGCCGTAACGCGACAGGCGGCGGTGCTCCGGCGCCATCTTGCCGGTGCGGTTGACGAAGCGCCAGGGCGGGTCCGCCATCACGGTGGCGAAGCGCCGGTCACCGGCGAAGGCCACCAGATCCTGCGCCGGATCCGATGTCGTCTCCACCGTCTTGCTGTCGCCCATCGCTGCCTCGAAATCCTGAACAAATGCGGTACCGGAAGGGGTGCAAACTCGCACGGGGGGACTGCGCCGTCAATCCGGTCTGAACCGCGGAACCGATGCTGTCACAGCCGCCGGCGCCCGCGATCCCGTCACTCCTCCTCGCCGGCCTCCGCCATGGCGCGCAGGGCGGCCCGCTCGGCAACGTTGACGGTCAGCCCCTGGGTCTCCACACCCACGGCCCGCAGCTTGGCCAGCGCCCGTGACAGCGTTTCCGGCTGCATGCCCAGGCGGCGGGCGATCAACGCCTTGTCGAAGGGAAGCAGGAACTGCGCCGGCCCATCGCCCGGCGGGCAGACGCGCATCAGGAAGGCAGCGACCCGCTGCGGCGCCGGCTGGACCTGGAGCTGCTCGATCTGCGTCACCAGATGGCGCAGCCGGACCGACAGCGACCCCAGCATGCCGAAGGCGATGCGGTCATCCTCGCGCAGGCAGCGGGCGAATCCGTCGGCGGTCAGGGTCATCACGCGGGCGTCGGTCACCGCCTCCGCACAGACCGGGAATTTGCCGTCGGCGAACATGGCGGCCTCGGCGAAGCTTTCCGCCGGGCCGATGACATGCACCACCGCCTCGGTCCCGTCGCGGGTCAGGCGGTACAGCTTCACCCAGCCGTCGAGCAGGACGAAGAAACGGTCAGCCGTCTCGTCCTGCAGGAACAGGGTGGTGCCACGCGACACCGGCCGCACGATGGCAACGCCGCCGAGCAGCGACACCGCACGGTCGGTCAGCTTGGCAAACAGCGGGATCGCGCGCAGTGCGGCGGCGTCTTCCGCCGACAGGTTCGAATGGTTGACGGTCATGGCAGCTTCCCCTCCCCGCTTGCCGACGGAATTGGTGTTGGTGGGGCCATTGGTGTCGTCATCAATGTCGATGAGGCCGCCGACCCGGTGCCGCGCAGCAGCATCCAGCCATTGACGACGATGCCGGTGACGTCCGAGATCATCGCCGGCACCGATCCCACCAGACTGTTGTGCACGAACCAACAGGGCAAAGCCACCAGCATGGTGCCGCGGAAGCGCGCAACCTGAGTTTGGTAGCGGGCGAGGCTGATCAGCGCCATTCCCGCCGCGGCGAAGGCCGAGGGCAGGCCGGACCAGGTGAGGGCCATCACCGCGGCGATCACCGGCAGAATCAACAGATAGGCGATGCGGAAGGCCGGCCGGCCGCCGATCGCCAGCGCCGCCACCACCTGAAGCGCCGCAAGCCCGTTCAGCGCCGCCGCCGTCGGAGAGCCCACCATGGCAAAATGCAGGGCGAAACACAGGCAGGGTACCAGTTGCACCAGCAGCATGCCGGTGCGGCTGCGGAAGAAGGGCCAGAGCATGCCGCCGAGCGTTCCGCAAAATCCCACCAGCTGCGCCAGGGACCATCCACCGCCCTCAGCGGCCGGGAGCAGGACGGTCAGCAGCTCGTTCATGCCGAATCGCGCCTTCGACAGCTTGGGGCGGCAGAAGAGAGACCGGCAAGCCAGCCTAGATAAGCCGGCTGCTTCACCACTGCCGGCCGCCCCGGAGGGCGGCGCCAGAAAAGCAGACGGGAGGAAACAGAAAAGAGCGGAGAAGACACACGCAACGAACAGCCGGGCCGAACTGGAGCCACGGCCGGATCACTCACGAGCCAGGACCGCAAAAGCAGCAGAACAAAAGACAGGAACGCACGGCGCCCCCCAAGGGAGGCACCGTGCGCTGAAAGTCCGGACTCTCACCGGGAAGCCCGGAGCCAAGTCGGCTCGGGGCCTCGTCAGGCTTTTCAGCCAAGCGGAGCCAGCCGATGCGGCATGCGTCCGGAGAGGACGAACGCCGTTACGGCCGAGGCCCGGATATTCCGGAGCCTTACAGGTACTCGACCTTGCCCGCTTCCGGACCCTTCTGGCCCTGGCGAACGGTGACGCGCACCTGATCGCCTTCCTGGAGGGTCTGCATGCCCGAACGGCGCAGCACGTTGACGTGGACGAAGACGTCCTTGCCACCGGTGCTGGGCGTGATGAAGCCAAAGCCCTTATCGGCATTGAACCACTTCACGGTGCCGTCGACTTCTTCGCCACCGGCGCTGCCGCCGGCATCGTAGCCGCCGCGGTCATAGCCGCCACGGTCGAAGCCACCGGTCGTCCGCGGACGGGCCGAACGCTGAGCGGTCGACGTATCGACCGTGTGGATGGAGGCAACCTGCGGACCCTTCGGCCCACGGGCCAGGTCACAGGTGATGGTGGTGCCTTCGTCCAGCGCGTCGTAGCCGGCGGCCTGAACCGCAGAGACGTGCAGGAAGGCATCGGGCGAACCGTCCTCAGGCGACACGAAGCCGAACCCCTTGGTGGGGTTAAACCACTTCACGGTGGCGGTGACGTTGGACTTGGTGATCTCGGGAGCGCGGAAGCCCTGGCGGGGCGGGCGGTCGAACATGTGTCTTCAAGCTCATAGAGTGTGCCGAAAGTCTGTTGTCACAGGTATCCGATCCCAGGTCAAGCCTTCCAAAGGAAAGATGACCGAATCGCCGTTAATTGCCTCACCCCAGGCTCACGCATCCCCACCCGCCGGCTGCCGGCCGGACGAAAGCGGCACCGAAGTGCCGCTCCGCCCCCGCCTCCGGCACCCCAGTACCGCGACTGTCGGCGCGACTCGGACGGCTTATGCACGTCCCCCGTGCGCCGCGGTATCAGCCGGCTGGCTGGGCCAGCGCGGGATAGTCGGTGTAGCCGTGGCGGTCGCCGCCGTAGAAGGTCTTCTGGTCCGGTTCGGCCAGCGGGGCGTCGATGCGCAGCCGCTCCACCAGATCGGGGTTGGCGATGAAGGGCCGGCCAAAGGCGATCATGTCGGCATGTCCGCTGGCCGTCGCCTGGATCGCCATGGCACGGTCATAGACATTGTTGGCCATGTAGCGGCCCTCATAGAGCCCGCGCAGCTCGGCGAGATCGCCGCCGAAGCCGGGATGCGGGCCGCGGGTCACGCCCTCGATCATGTGCAGATAGGCCAGACCGTAGCCGTTCAGACGACGGATCACCGGGCTGAAGGTGCCGACCGGGTCGCTTTCCTGGGCGTCGTTGGCCGGGCTCAGCGGCGACAGGCGGATGCCGACGCGGTCGGCCCCGGCCTCCGCAATCACCGCGTCCAGCACCTCGAACAGGAAGCGGGCGCGATTCTCGACGGAACCGCCATAGGCGTCGGTGCGCTTGTTGGTGCCGTCACGCAGGAACTGGTCGATCAGATAGCCGTTGGCGGCATGCACCTCAACCATGTCGAAGCCGGCGGCCAGCGCATTGCGGGTGGCGCGGCGGTAATCCTCGACGATCCCCGGCAGTTCCGACGCATCGAGCGCCCGCGGAGTCGGGATGTCCTTGAAGCCGTCGACGGTGAAGGCCTTCATCTCCGGCTTGACCGCCGACGGTGCCACCGGCAGGGCTCCGCCCGGCTGCAGGTCGGGGTGGGAGATGCGGCCGACATGCCAGAGTTGCAGACAGATGTGTCCGCCCTTCGCATGGACGGCGTCGGTCACCAGCTTCCAGCCCGCCACCTGTTCGGCGCTGTGGATGCCGGGGGTGTAGGCATAGCCCTTGCCCTGGGGCGAGATCTGGGTCGCCTCCGCGACGATCAGGCCGGCGGTGGCGCGCTGGGCATAATATTCGGCGTTCATCGCGGTCGGCACACCGGTGGCGTTGTCGGTGCGGCTGCGGGTCAGCGGCGCCATGGCGATGCGGTTGGGCAGGGTGTAGCGTCCGATCGTCACCGGCTGGAACAGGGGGGCCGCGTCCTGGCTGTCCGTCATGTCCGATCCATTCTGCTGATTAGAAACTGGACAGGAAAGTGTGGCCCGTCATCGGCATCCGACAAGGCTCCGCTGCACCGCAGCAACCGGATGGGCGGCATGGCTGCCATACCGGATCAGGCACCCCGACGGGACCTTTCGGGCTCCCCGGCGGTTATTCCCGGCAGATTCCCTCAGCAGAAAACGGGACCGTCGATGCAGCACCCATGGCCCGACCGCCTCTGGATCGTCCGCCACGGTGAAAGCGCCGGGAACGTCGCCCGCGACGCCGCGCACGCCGCCGGACTCAGCCGGATCGACATCGCCGAACGCGACGTGGACGTTCCGCTCAGTCAATTGGGCGAGCGGCAGGCCGACGCGCTCGGCCGCTGGTTCGCCGCCATGCCGGCGGTGGAGCGGCCAGACGTGGTGCTGACCTCCCCCTACCGGCGGGCGATGCGCACGGCGGAACGGCTGCACCAGTCGGGCGGATTGCCGGTCCACCCCAACGACTTCGTCGTCGACGAACGGCTGCGCGAGAAGGAATTTGGTGTGCTCGACCGGCTGACCACCGCCGGCATCCGTCAGGAATTCCCCGAGCAGGCCGAGTTCCGCCGTCTGCTCGGCAAGTTCTATCACCGGCCGCCAGGGGGTGAGAGCTGGTGCGACGTGATCCTGCGGCTGCGCAGCGCGCTCGACACCGTCAGCCTGCATCACGGTGGCCGGCGGGTTCTGATCGTCGGGCATCAGGTGGTGGTGCTGTGCCTGCGCTATCTGCTGGAGAATCTGACGGAGGAGGAGATCCTGGCCATCGACGCGGCCGGCGACGTCGCCAACTGCTCCGTCACCGAATACCGGTTCGACGCCCAGGCCGGGCCTCGCGGCGGATTGCTGCTGCACCGCTACAACTTCGTCGCCCCGCTGGAGGAGGCAGGCGCCCCGGTCACCGCGGAGCCGGACGCCGCCATCGCCGCCCGCTAAGCCGCCATCCGTCACTTGCCACCCGCCGAGGAGGAGCGATTGGACGCCTCAACCGAGGAAATCCCCGTCACCGCCGAGCTTCTGCGTGGCATGCCTCTGCCCCAGCCGGACGGTCACGGCGACAAGGAAACCCGCGGACGGGTGCTGGTGGTGGCCGGCAGCGTTCCGGTTCCGGGCGGCGCCCTGCTGGCCGGAATCGGCGTGCTGCGGGCGGGGGCCGGCAAGTTGCAGATCGCCACCGCCGCCAGCATCGCACCCCATCTGGGCCTCGCCCTGCCGGAGGCGCTGGTCGCCGGCCTGCGCGAGACCGCCGACGGCGAAATTGCCCCCGACTCGGCCAGGGCGCTGTCCGAGCGGGCCTCGCGCTGCGACACGGTGCTGATCGGTCCGGGCATGATGAACGAAGCGGCGGTCGCCGACCTGACCGCAGAGCTGCTGACCCGCCTTGAGGTGGGTGAGGACGGGCCGTGCTTCGTGCTGGATGCCGGGGCACTGGCCGGGCTGCGCCGGAACGCGGCAGCGCTGCATCGTCATGAGGGCCGCGTGGTGATCACCCCCCATGCCGGCGAGATGGCCGGGCTGCTCGGCTGCTGCCGCGACCGGGTGGACACCGACCCGCTCGGCTGCGCGAGGCAGGCGGCGGACCAGTTGAAAGCGGTGGTGGCGTTGAAGGGAAGCTGCACCCGCATCGTCGCCCCGGATGGCCGCGCCTGGGCCTACCGCGGCGGCACGGTAGGGCTGGCGACCTCCGGGTCCGGCGACACGCTGGCCGGGATCGTCACCGGCCTGCTGGCCCGCGGCGCCAGCCCGGAGCAGGCCGCAATCTGGGGCGTCTACCTGCATGGCGAGGCCGGCAACCGCCTGACCCGCCGCATCGGCCCGCTGGGCTTCCTCGCCCGCGAACTGCTGGCGGAGATCCCGGCGGTGATGGCAGCGCTGGCAAGCGAATCGGACGGACGCTGAGCCTTACCGCACCGGGGCACCGACGCTGGCAGAGGCCGGAGCCGGCGGCAGGGCCGGGTTGGCCGGGGGCGTCATGCTGCGGCGCGGCTGCGACGGCGCCACATCGGCCGACAAGGCGGCGTCGCGGTCGCGGCAGCGGTCGACCACCTTCTGGCCGCAGGCGACGAAGCCCAAATCCTTGTTCAGGCAGACCCGTACCTCCGACACGTCGCGCCGGGAACAGATGACCGCCACCCCTTCCGCCGTCAGGCCGGGATTGGCGTCGAGGAACAGCCGCTCCACCTGGGTCGCCGGCACGGTCGGGCCCGGCGTCCTGATCGTCTCGGGGATCGTCACCTTGGTCGCGGCGGCGCGCAGCTTGGCGAAATAGTCGGTCGCGGTCAGGCCGGAGCAGGTCCCGTGCTTGCGCCATTCATGCATCATCAGGCCGACGCTGGGCATCACCGGCATGGTCTGGTCAACAACCGTCTTGGGCAGGTTGCGGTCGCGGGTGCAGGTGGCGGGATAGCTGCCGTCATTGTACTGCGGCCACAGGCCATGAATGACGAAGCCGTATTTCCGGTCGCCGCACTGGTCGGGATCGGGACCGTTCCTGTCGCGGGCACAGTAGGTCGGCGTCCAGGACAGCGACAGGATGTAGTAATCGAAGGTCCCCGGCTCCGCCCGCCTCTGCGCCCAGGAAGGGCTTGCGGTGAACAGTCCGGCAACCAGAACGGACAGAATGGCGGCGGCGGCGCTTCGCATGACGGTCTTCCCCCTGGTCTATGCTTCCCTGCGTTGCATACCATGGAAGGATGTTTCTGTCGCGGGGTCTCGACACCGGCATCACCCGGACAAATCTCATTGTGCCGAACGTTTGCGCGTTCCGTCCCGGCAGAGGGTATAGTGACCGGCATGTTCACCCTGTCCGCCCCGATTCTGCTGCGCGCCTATGCCGCCGGCATCTTCCCGATGGCCGAAAGCGCCGAATCGCGGGAGCTTCACTGGTTCGACCCGGAACGCCGCGGCATCCTGCCGCTGGACGGCTTCCATGTGGCGCGCAGCCTGCGCAAGACGCTGCGGCGCTGCCCGTTCGAGCTGCGGTTCGACAGCGCCTTCCGCGCGGTGATCGAGGGTTGCGCCGAAGCGACGGAGGAGCGGCCGAAGACCTGGATCAACGACGACATCGTTCGTCTCTACGGCGATCTGTTCGACGCCGGCTTCGCCCACAGCGTGGAATGCTGGCGCGACGGCCGGCTGGTCGGCGGGCTGTACGGGGTGGCGATCGGCGGCGCCTATTTCGGCGAGAGCATGTTCAGCCGCGAGACCGGGGCCAGCAAGGTCGCGCTTGTCCATCTGGTCGCCCGGCTGCGCGCCGCCGGCTTCGCCCTGCTCGACACCCAGTTCGTGACCGAGCATCTCAGCCGGTTCGGCGCCGTCGAGATTCCGCGCAACGAGTACCGCCGCCGCCTCGCCGCGGCGATGGAGCGCAAGACCGACTTCCGTGGCGTCGACCAGCAGGCGGCGCTGGCCGAACTGCTCGAGTCGGCAGTCACGCCACCCGGCTGAACCGGTTGGCTGACGGGGTATCCCGCCACCGGGGGTTATGCCCGGAAGCGCCGCGCCGCAGCCCCGCTCTACCACCCCCGATCCGTTGTGCGTCGCAGCGGGGGCGGCCATCCTCCGCGCATCCACCGCCATGGCTGGAAGGCGCCCATGCGCTTTTGGAACGCATCCCTGATTTCGTCTGCCCTGATCCTTGTCCTTGCCGGAGTCCTGATCGGCGCACCGTTGCTGGTGCTGAACGGCTTTCCGCTGACCTTCGACGACACGCCGGGCTATCTGGAGCCGGCCTTCAACATCCTGCACCGGGCGGCACAGCCAACCTGGACGCCTCCGCCGGACCTGTCGGTGCACGGCCTCCCGTCGGCCAACATCTTCTTCCTGCGGCCCTTCGGCTACATGCTGTTCCTGCTGCCCTTCGCCAGCGGCTGGGGCGTCTGGCTGATCCCGCTCGCCCAGGGCATCCTGGCGGCGGCGGTCCTGCGGGCGGCCCTGACCGCGGCCCTTCCAGCGGCGGGAGCACCGGACCGGCCGGGGCTGTTCCTCGGCATCGCCGCGGTGCTGGGGCTGACCACCAGCCTGTCGCTGCACGCCGCGACGATCATGCCGGACTTCCTGACCGGGCTGGCGATCCTGCTCGTCTATGTCGTCGTCGTCCGCTGGCCGGCCCTGACCGCCGTTCAGCGGCTGCTGACCGTTGCGGCGCTCACCGGAACAATCGTCTCCCATCTCAGCCATCTGGCGATCCTGGGCGGGATGATCATTCTGCTCGGGCTTTGGGCGCTGTGGCACGACCGCGCGATGCTGCGGTCGCTGGCGTGGGGGGTGCTGCTGCCGATGGTGCTGGCGGTCGGGCTGCTGACCGGTTCCAACCTGCTGACCGCCGGCCGGCCGGTGCTGTCCGAAAGCTCCCCCGTCTTCCTGCTCGCCCGGCTGATCGGCGACGGTCCGGCGCGCGACTATCTGGCCGAGGCCTGCCGCAGCCGCGATTACCTGCTGTGCGGCAGCCTGGACAGCCTGGACCGCAGCGCGCCCGGCTATGTCACCTCCGACTATTTCCTTTGGCATCCCGACGGCGCCCGCCGCCGCTTCGGCGACCAGCCCCGCTTCGTCGCCGAAGCGGCGGAGATCGCCCACAATACCATCGCCAGCCGCCCGGCCGCGGTCGCCACGCATGGGCTGGCGAATGCCGCCGGCCAGTTCGTCGAGGTCCAGCCCGACGACACCCTCAACGACCCGGTCAAGCCGCTGACCCGCCGCCTGTTCAGCCGTTTCCCGGTACCGGTCTATGCCGCCTTCGACCGGTCGCTGCAAACGCAGCAGCGCTTTCCCCGCGACGAACTGGCGCTGATCCAGGATCTGTCGCTGTCGCTCGGCGTGCTGGGACTGGCCGCGCTGGGGTTGGGGCGCTGGCGGCGGGTCGACGGACGGGTGCGGATGCTGCTTCTGGTGATCGGCATGGGATTGACGCTGAACGCCGTCGTCACCGGCGGGCTGTCGGCCGTCCATGACCGCTATCAGAACCGCGTGATCTGGCTCGTGCCCTTCGCCGCCCTGGTTCTGCTGGCGACGGCCCGCAGCCGCGATGCCAGCCGCGACCTCCTGCCCGCCGGCCGGAAGGGGCGCACAGGTTCGGGTCAGCCGACCGGGTGGAACACGCCGCCGGGCATGGGCACCGGCACCCCGGTGGTCGCCGGCAGGCTGAGCGGCAACCCCAGCCTGCTGCGCACGGCGAGATAGCCGAAGGCCTGCGCCTCCAGCGCGTCGCCGTCCCAGCCGACGGTGTCGGCGGGCTCGACGAGTACGCCCAGCCGGTCGGCCAGCATCGCCATCAGCGTGGCGTTGTGGCGCCCGCCGCCGCAGACCAGCCAGCGCACCGGCGGGGCCGGCAAGTGGGGCACGACGCGGGCGACCGACCCGGCGGTGAAGGCGGTCAGGGTGGCCGCGCCGTCCTGCGGCGACAATGCCGTCACCGGCGCCGGGTCGAAGGCGTCGCGATCCAGCGACTTGGGCGCCGGGCGGTCGAAATAGGGATGGGCCATCAATGCGGCCAGCGCCGCGTCGTCCACTTGGCCCGCCGCCGCCAGCGCGCCGCCGGCATCGAAGCGGCCATGCCCATGGCGCAGCACCCAGTCGTCGATCAGGGCATTGCCCGGCCCGGTGTCGCAGGCGACCACATCGGCTTCCCCCTCCTGCGGATCGGGACCGATCCAGCTGACATTGGCAACGCCGCCGATGTTGAGAACTGCGAGCGGGCGCGGCAGACCATGGGCCAGCGCCCGGTGGAACAGCGGAACGAGCGGTGCGCCCTGCCCGCCCGCGGCGACGTCGGCACTGCGCAAATCGTTGACCACGGCAATGCCGGTCGCCGCGGCCAGACGGGCGCCGTCGCCGATCTGGCAGGTCAGGCGCCAGTCCGGATCATGGTGGATGGTGTGGCCGTGGAAACCGATCAGTTCAACCTCCGCCGCCGCGACGCCCGCCTTGTCGAGCAGGCGGCGCACCGCGTCGGCATGGGCGTCGGTCAGGTCGCGCTCGACCTCCGCCACCGGCCCGCCGCTGACATCGCTTTTGCCGAGGCAGCCGCGCAGCCGGGTCCGGAAGCCGTCGTCGTAGGGGATGGTCAGGAAGTCCAGCGCCTCGACCCGGTCGCGGCCGTCGGTGCGCAGCAGAGCGGCGTCGATGCCGTCCATCGACGTGCCACTCATCAGGCCGACGACCGTGCGCAGCCCCTCCTTCGCTTCCATCATCCGCTCCGCATCCCTTGTGGCGATGCGGGGCAGTCTAGCTCAGCTGAGCCAGAGCTGCAGCATCAGCCGCTCGCGGCTGGCCGGCGGAGTGGCCCGGTGGTAGCAGGAGGTGTCCTCCAGGAAGCCGGTGCCGGCCGGCCCTTCCACCACCAGGATGCGGTCGCGGTCGAAGTGGGTGAACAGCTGCTCGTCGCGGACGTTGGCGGACCCCATCAGCATGCGCAGCGACTTGCCGTGATGGCTGCCGCGGACCAGCGCATGCTCCCCGGCGCCCGGCCCGACATCGGTCAGGTAGAACTGCGCCGAACAGAAATGGAAGTCGTGGACGTCGAAGTGCCAGTCGATGGTCTGGCCCAGCTGGCGGCGCTCGTCGTCGGTGGCGTCGGTGACGAAGCTCCAGAACAGGCGCGGGATGATCTTGGTAGCGGGGAAGCCCAGGAACTTGCCGGCACACTCCATCAGCAGCGGATCGCGGCAGACCCGGCGCACCGCCGGGCAGTCCAGCGGATCGGGGACGATGCCCATCACCGCGGGGGATCCATCCTCCAGCCGGCCCTTGCGGACGTCGTGGCGATAGAACATGCGGTCGTCGCGCAGCCGCCGCTGCAGGGGGGAGTGGGTGGCGAACTCCACCATCTCCTCGACCATCGACCAGGGCAGGTCGAATCCGAACGCGATCGAGTCGCGACGCAGGTCGCCCAGCGCACGCTCCACCGTCTGGCCAGCGAACAGGGTGGCCGGCAGCGGAGGCAGGGCGATGGGCGGTCCGGCCGGCGCCCGCTGGCGCGACCGGGGGGACAGGCGGCGCAGGGCACTGTAGCCGCGCCGGACCGACTCGAACCGGCCCAGCGCATAGTGAAGCTCTCCGGCGACGAGGCGCCGGGCAATGTTCGCAACGTTCATGGCGTGTGCATCCCTGGGGGCAGCCGAAGGACCAAAACCGCGGTGGGTTGCGCGGCCTCTGGTGCCGGAATGCACGAAGTGTAGGCAGGTTTGGGGCGATTCTAAAAATACCCTTGTGGCGTACGCCCACACGCCGGAGGAATAGCCGGGCCGGCGGAGCGGCTTCCCCTACGGTACACACCGGGAGAAAAAGGCGCCCCGCCCTCCCGCTTAAGGTTAGAGCGCCTGCACGGCCTTCAGAACCGCCGCGACATGGCCGGTGACCTTCACCTTGCGCCAGACGTTGCGCACCACCCCGTCCTTGTCGATCAGGAAGGTGGCGCGGTCGATGCCCATGTACTTCCGGCCATACATGCTCTTCTCGACCCAGGTGCCATAGGCCTCGCATACGGCGCCGTCGGTGTCCGACGCCAGCGTGAAGGTCAGCTCATGCTTCGCCTTGAACTTGTCATGGCTGGCGACGCTGTCCTTGGACACGCCGATCACCACCGCATCGACGGTGGAAAAGTCGGGCAATTGGTCACGGAAGCCGCAGGCCTCCGAGGTGCAGCCCGACGTGTCGTCCTTCGGGTAGAAATACAGAACCACCGGCTTGCCGCGCAGGGCCGACAGCGTGACGCTGCCCCCGCCATCGGTCGGCATGGTGAAATCCGGGGCGGGCGTTCCGACGTCTACGGTCATGGCTGCTTGACTATCCTTCTTCTTGCCGGCCGGGAAACGGGTTCTCAGGCCGGAGGCGTGGTGGCGGGTGGGGCCAGACGGCCCGCCGGCTCCTCGACCAGGGCCTTGAAGTGACCATGGGCGCGGGCGGCGACGGCACGGATTCTGTGGTCCAGTTCGGGGAAGTCAACAGCGCCAGGCTCACGCTCGTCAGGAAAGGCGGCGCGGACCAGCCCGGCCAGCAGGCTGGGCGACACCTGATTGGGGTCGAGCACCCCGGCGGTGGTCAGCCGCAGGAAGCCCTGCACCCGCCGCCACAGCCGCAGCGTCGTCTCAAGATCCTCCGCCACCTCCGGCGCCAGCGCGCCCGTCCGGGCGGCGCAGCCCAGCGCCTTGGCGGTGCCGATGTGCAGGATGTCCGGCCGCTCGTGACCATGGCGCAGTTGCAGGTACTGGGCGATGAACTCGATGTCGATCAGGCCGCCGCGGGCGTACTTGACGTTCCAGACATTGGTCGTCCCGAACTCCTTCTCGATCCGCCGCCGCATGTCGGCCACGTCCCACAGCAGCCGGTCGGCATCGCGCGGCGCCGTCAGCACCGAGCGGATCGCCGCCGACACCCGCCCGGCCAGCTCCGCATCGCCGCCGATCACCCGGGCGCGGGTCAGGGCCATATGCTCCCAGGTCCAGGCATCGGTCGTCTGATATTTCAGGAAGGCGTCCAGCGAGGTGGCGAGCGGACCGGCATTGCCCGACGGGCGCAGCCGCATGTCGACCTCGTAAAGCCGGCCATCGCCCATCGGTGCGGTGATGGCGTTGGTCAGACGCTGGGTCAGCTTGATGTAATACTCGTTGGGCGACAGCGGCTTGGCACCATCCGAAAGACGGGGGCCCCCACCGCCCCCTTGCCCCGGCGCCACGTCGTAGATGACGATCAGGTCGATGTCGGACGTGATGGTCAGCTGCCGGCTGCCCAGCTTGCCCATCGCCACCACCACCCAGGCGCCGCCGGGAATGCGGCCATGGCGCTGGGCGAACTCCTCCTCCACCCGGCGGGCCAGATCGGGGACGACGATGTCGGCCAGATCGGCCAGGAAGGCGCCGCAGCGGTCGCCATCGGTGATGCCGCGCAGGATATGCACCCCGGCGCGGAAGCGCTGGTCGTTGGTCCAACGCCGCGACAGGGTCAGCGCATCCTCGAAATCGCGGGCCGGCGCCATCACGCGGGCATGGTCGTCGGCCAGCCCGTCCTCCTTGCCCGGCAGCGGGTCGAAGAAATCCGGCGACAGCACGGCGTCGAGCAGCGACGGGTTGCGCGACAGGGTCTGCGCCATCTGCGGCGCGATGCCCATGATCTCCGCCACCAGCTCCAGCAGCCAGGGATTGGCGACGAACAGGGAGAACAGACCGACGCCGGCCGGCAGCTTGCCGAGGAAATCGTCGAAGTTCATCAGCGCCGAATCGGGGGCCGGGGTCTTGGTCAGCGCACTCAGCAGGGCCGGCGTCAGCTCCGTCAGCAGTTCGCGCGCCCGGCCGGACCGGGTGGCACGGTAGCGGCCGCGATGCCAGACCGACACCACGCTGATGACGCGGGCCGGGTCGGCGAAGCCCATGCCCGTCAACGTCTCCACCGTGCCGGGATCGGGGTCGGTGCCGGTGAAGACCAGATTGCCGGGACCGGAGAGCGACGGCGCCTCCTCGAACAGCTCGGCATAGCGGTCCTCGACCTGCCCCAGCGTCGCCAGCAGCTCCGCCCGGAAGGCGGCGGGGTCGTCATAGCCGAGGAAGGTGGCCAGATGCGCCACCCCGGCATCGTCGGCGGGAATACGGTGGGTCTGCTGGTCGTCGATCATCTGGATGCGATGTTCGACACGGCGCAGGAAATGATAGGCCCCGGCAAGCTCCTCCACCGTCTGCGGCGGCACGCGGCCGACATCGCGCAGCGCTTCGTTCGCCATCAGGGTCGGAGCGATGCGCACGCGCGGGTCGCGCCCGCCGAAGATCAGCTGCTGGGTCTGGGCGAAGAACTCGATCTCGCGGATGCCGCCGCGGCCGACCTTGATGTCGTGGCCGTTGACCGTCACCTCGCGGTGGCCCTTGTGGGCGTTGATCTGGCGCTTGATCGAGTGGATGTCCTGGATGGCGGCGAAATCCAGGTTTCGGCGCCAGACGAACGGCTCCAGGAAGCGGAGGAAGGAAGCGCCTGCCTCGGGATCGCCGGCGATGGGACGGGCCTTGATCATCGCCGCGCGTTCCCAGTTCTGGCCGACGCTGCCGTAATAAATTTCGGCCGCGGAGACGGAAACCGCCAACGGCGTCGCGCCGGGATCCGGCCTAAGCCGAAGGTCGGTGCGGAAGACGTAGCCGTCCTTGGTCCGTTCATCCATAATGCGGACAAGATCGCGTGCGAGCCTGATGAAGGTTCGCGCGAGGTTGTCCGGCTGGGGCGTCTGCACAACAGCGTCGTCGTACAGGACGATCAGGTCGATGTCGCTGGAATAGTTGAGTTCGCGCCCGCCAAGCTTACCCATGCCCAAAACGATCAGGCCCGAACCGACCCACGGTCGCTGCGGATCCGGCAGCGTCAGCGTCCCCGCCTCCCCGGCGCGGCGCAGCAGGAAATTTGCGGCCAGCTGGACCCCCGTCTCCGCCAGCTCCGACAGGGCGCCGGTGACGCGGAACAGCGGCCACGCGCCGGCGATGTCGGCCAGCGCGATCAGCAGTGCCGCCCGCCGTTTCGCCACCCGCAGGCCCGCCATCAGCCGGTCCATCGACTTTTCCTCGTCATGCCCGGCATGGAGGGCGGCGATCAGCGCGGCGAAGCTGTCGTCGAAGCCGTCCTGCATTGTACGGGCGACGAAGGGCAACTCCCGCGTCAGGCTGTGGCCGAGATACGGGCTGTTGCCGCACACCGCCTCGATCAGCGCCCGGCCAGTCTTCGAATCGGCGAAGGCTTCCGCCCAGGCGCGTGTCTCCGGTTCCGCCGCGGCGGCCTGCTGGCGCCAGCGCTCCATCCCCAGCGCCGCCTGCGCGCTGTCGAAGGGCTTCGGCAAGGGGCTTGAGAACGCGATGGGACTCGGCATGACGGCGGTCTTTCCTGCTCAAAACATGTGCAGAAAGCTGCACGTCTCGGACGGGAAGGTCAATCGGGCCGATTCTCTGTCTCTTCCTCACGGTGCCCGATGATCCGGCGTACCGCGAAGATGATCGGCCTGACGCTGACCGGGATCAGCGCCGTGGCGCTGGCAGCCGGCGGGCTGTTCGCCTGGCGCCTGGCGCAGGGGCCGGTCGCGCTCGACCCGCTGATTCCCTATGTCGAACAGGCGCTGAGCGACCGCGACGGCCGTTTCCACGTCGACATCGGCGAGCTGGTGCTGTCGCTGGAGGAGGAGGACGGGCTTGAGGGTGCCGGCCGCCGTCTCGACCTGCGCGCCCGGCGGGTGCAGGCGCTGAATGCCGACGGGACGGAACTGGCCGCGGTGCCGGAGATGGGCATCGGCTTTTCCATCCCGGCGCTGTTCCGCGGCACCCTGTCGCCGACGCGCCTCGATCTGGTCCGGCCGCGCCTGTCGGTGCTGCGCCGGGCCGACGGCAGCCTCGCCTTCGACGTGCGGTCGGATGCGCAGGCCACGCGCAAGGCCGAGGACGGCGGCCCCGATTTGATCGACGAGGCTCTGGAAAGCCTGCGCCAGCCGCCCGACATCGACCGGCCGCTGGGACTGCTGCGCCGGCTGTCGGTGACGGGAGCCGACCTGCGGGTCGAGAACCGCATGCTCGATCTGGCCTGGCACGCCACCCGCGCCGACATGGTGCTGACCCGCGATGCCGAGGGCGCGCAGGGCCGTGCCCGCGTGACGCTCGACCTCGGCAATGCCGGCGGAACGATCCCCCAGCGCGCCGTGACCGTCTCCGCCGCCGGCCGCTACAACATCGCCGACACCACCAGCGACCTGACCATGTCCGTCGACGGGCTGGAGCCGGCGGCAGTGGCGGAGTTCGGACCGGCCCTGGCGCCGCTGGCGGCGGTGAAGCTGCCGGTGTCCGGCACCGTCACGGCGCGGCTCGACCGCCGCTTCGAGCCCCTGGCGGTCGACCTGAACCTGCGCGGTGGCGCCGGCATCGTCGCCCTGCCCGCGCTGCGGCCGGAGCCGGTCGCCGTGCAGAGCCTTGCCTTGCGCGGCAAGCTGGACGTTCCAGGCCGGCGCTTGCGGGTCGAGGATTTGTCGCTGAAGGCAGGATCGCCGGACGGCGGCGAACCGCTGGCGCTGAGCGCCCAGGGCCAGTTGACCGAAACCGACCGCGGCCGCGACCTCCAGGCCCGCCTGTCGCTGACCGCCGGTGGGCGCACCGCCGGGCTGGAGGTATCGGGACAGCAGGGATTGGACAAGGACGGCCGGGCGACCGCGCGGCTGACCGGCTTCGTCCCCGCCGCTTTCGCCGATCTCGCCCCAGCGCTGGCGCCGCTGAAGGCAGCGGAGTTGCCGCTGTCGGGCATGGTGGAGGTGGCCTTCGATCCGTCGTTCCAGCCGACCGCCGGCAAGGCCGACATCGTTGCCGACCGCGGCCGGCTGCTGCGGCCCGACCTGTTCGAAGGGCCGGTGCCGGTGGACAGGGCCCGGCTGCGCCTGCATGGCGACCGCGACCGTATCGACCTGGACGGGTTCGAGGCCGTGCTGGGCGAGGCCGGCGGACCGCAGCCGCGGGTGGAGGCCACCGCCACCGCCCGGCGCGAGGGCAACCGCATGGCTGTGGAGACGCAGGCGGCGGCCAGCGGCGTGGCGCTGGACGAGCTTCGCCGCTATTGGCCGAAGATTGCCGGCCCCAATGCGCGCGAGTGGGTGACCCGCAACCTGTCGCACGGAACGGTGACGCAGGCGCGGGCGGAGGCGGCGCTGTCCGTGCCGCTCGACGGGCAAGGGAAGCCGTCGGGAGAGCCGCCCGAGCAGACGCGCTTCCTCGCCACCATCGCCGGCGAGGACATCAGCGTCCGCTATTTCCACAACCTGACGCCGGTCACCGGTGCCAGCGTGGAGGCGACGACCGACGGCAAGACTTTCACCGTCCTGACCAAGGGCGGCCGGATCGCCGATGCGAAATCGGGCGACATCGAGGTCGGCGACGGCAAGGTGGTGATCGGCGGGCTGGACATCGGCAAGGAAACGATGGACATCCGCCTGCCGGTGCAGGGGCCGGTGCGCTCGATCCTGACCCTGATCGACATGCCGCCGCTGGGCTATCCCACCAAGCTGGAAATGGACCCGGCGCGCACCCAGGGCACGGCCGAGGCGAAGCTGCATTTCGCCTTTCCGCTGCTGGCCGACCTGAAGGTGGAGCAGCTCGACCTCGACGTGACGGGCAAGCTGCGCAAGGTGGCGGTGGAGAAGGTGGCGGCCGGGATGAACGCCACCGACGGAGAGCTGTCGCTGGCGCTCGACCTCAAGGCGATGCAGATCAAGGGTACCACCAAGCTGGACGGCATTCCGGTCGCCATCGACTGGAACGAATCCTTCGACAGCGCGGCCAAGGGCCCGCGCACCCGCATCGCGGTGAAGGGCGACGC
This sequence comes from Azospirillum sp. A29, assembly GCF_042604625.1. Lineage (NCBI taxonomy): Bacteria > Pseudomonadati > Pseudomonadota > Alphaproteobacteria > Rhodospirillales > Azospirillaceae > Azospirillum > Azospirillum sp. A29. Next base: position 2,311,787 of record NZ_CP170466.1, on the reverse strand, counting down.
CACCGCCGACGATCTGCGCGCCCACGGCATCGATCTGGAAGACCGGGTGCAGGGCCCGTTCGGCGCCGACATCCTGTTCACGGTGGACCGCAAGCACAAGCTGCTGCTGACCGGCACCCTGAACCTGGAGAAGACCCGGCTGTCGATCGAGGAGCTGGGCTGGGCCAAGCCCGCCGGCAAGCCCGGCACCGGCAAGCTGACGCTGGAGTTCGACAAGGACCGCCCGACCCGGATCAGCAACCTGACCGTCGATGCCGGCGGGCTGAAGGCCGTCACCAATCTGGAGCTGGCCGACGGCGGCAAGCGGGTGGCGCGGGTGCAGACTCCCAGCTTCAAGCTGGGCCAGACCGATCTGCGCGCCGACCTGACCGTGCTGCCTCCGCTGAAGCCCGGCGGGCCAGCTGGAGGCCCATCATCCGGCGGCTATGCCGGGACCATCACCGGCACCAGCCTGGACGCCCGCGGCCTGACCGGCAAGACGCCGTCCGGCGAGGGCGCGGTCACGCCGCCGCCGAAAAAGCCGCCGTCACCCACCGACGACGGCCGCAAGACCCCACTGGACATTGCCATCAAGTTCGACTCGGTGGTGTTCGGCGACAACCGGCGGCTGCGGCAGGTCGCGGGATCCATGAAACGGGACGCCAGCGCCTGGACCCTGCTGGACCTCACCGGCCGCAGCGAAGGCGGCGGCGTGTCGCTGAAATGGCGGCCGGGTCCACAGGGTGCCTACGACCTCGCGATCAATGCCGAAGATCTGGGATCGGCCCTGCAGGCGATGGATCTGAACGACCGCATGCGCGGCGGACGGCTGACCCTGATCGGCCGGTCGGCCGAACCGCGGGCCGATGCCGCCATCGTCGGCAAGGCGGAAATCCGCGACTACACCCTGATCGACGTGCCGGCCCTGGCGCGCATCCTGAATGCCATCTCGCCGTCCGGCTTCGCCGAGTTGCTGGGCGGCGGCAAGGGCGTCAATTTCGGCCGCATGTCAGCGGATTTCCGCAAGGAGGGTCGTCTCCTGACCCTGAAAGACCTGCGCACCTCCGGCTCGGCGCTCGGGCTGACGCTGGAGGGCCAGATCGACCTGGAGACGGAAACCGCCAATCTCCAGGGCACCATCGTCCCGGTCTATGGCCTGAACCGCCTGATCGGCCAGATCCCGCTGCTGGGCGACGTGCTGAGCGGCGGCGAGGGCCAGGGCATCTTCTCCGCCACCTGGCATGTCCAGGGCCCGCTGTCCGACCCGGACGTGTCGGTGAACCCGCTGGCGGTGCTGGCGCCGGGCTTCCTGCGCAACCTGTTCTTCCTGGGCGGCGACGGCACCCCGACACCGGACACGAAGGCGCCGCCGGAGGCTCATACACGGTGAAGGGGAGGGGCGCCGGCAATTGCCTGCCGGCGCTCTTCTCCTGCAAAGCCTTCAGCCCACCTTCACCAGCGCGTGGCGCTTCTTGCCGGCGCTGAGCTTCACCACCCCGTCGGCGTTCAGATCCGCCGCGGTCGCCTTCGCCATCTCGTCGGCAATCGGCCCGTCGTTCAGCTTGGCCCCGCCGCCCTTGATCAGGCGGCGCGCCTCGCCTTTCGAGGCGGCCAGCCCGGCCGCCACAAGCAAATCCACCACCGGCAGGCCGGCTTCCAGATCGGCGCGGGCGACTTCGATGCTGGGCAGACCCTCGGCCGCGGCACCTTCCTCGAAGGCGCGGCGCGCGGTCTCGGCGGCCTCGAGCGCAGCCTCCTCGCCATGGGCGAGCTTGGTCACCTCGTTGGCGAGGATCTTCTTGGCCTCGTTGATCTCGGCACCCTGCAGGCTCTCCAGCCGGGCGACCTCGTCCAGCGGCAGTTCGGTGTAGAGGCGCAGGAAGCGGCCGACGTCGGCATCCTCGGTGTTGCGCCAATATTGCCAGAAATCGTAGCTGCTGAGTTTGTCGGCGGTCAGCCAGACCGCACCGGCCGCCGTCTTGCCCATTTTGGCGCCCGACGAGGTGGTCAGCAGCGGCGTGGTCAGGCCGAACAGGTCGGCGCCGTCGGTGCGGCGGCCGAGTTCGACGCCGTTGATGATGTTGCCCCACTGGTCCGAACCGCCCATCTGCAAGGTGCAGCCGTAGCGGCGCTTCAACTCCACAAAATCGTAGGCCTGGAGAATCATGTAATTGAATTCCAGGAAGGTCAGCGGCTGCTCGCGGTCGAGGCGCAGCTTGACCGACTCGAAGCTCATCATCCGGTTGATGGTGAAATGACGGCCGATGTCGCGCAGCAGCGGGATGTATTTCAGCTCGTCCAGCCAGTCGGCGTTGTTCGCCATCACCGCATCGGTCGGACCGTCCCCGAAGGTCAGGTAGCGTCCGAAGATGCGCTTGATGCCCGCCATGTTGTTGGCGATGACCTCGTCGGTCAGCAGCTGGCGCGCCTCGTCCTTGCCCGACGGGTCGCCGATCTTGGTGGTGCCGCCGCCCATCAGGACGATCGGCTTGTGGCCGGTCTTCTGCAACCAGCGCAGCATCATGATCGGCAGCAGGCTGCCGACATGCAGGCTGTCAGCGGTGCAGTCGAAGCCGATATAGGCGACGATCGGCCCCTTCGTCGCACGCTCGTCCAGCGTGGCGAAGTCGGTGCACTGGTGGATGAACCCACGATCCTGAAGGGTACGCAGGAACTCCGAGGCGGGAGCCGAGGGGGTGGTCGTCGTCATGGCCGCAATCCGGCTGTCGTTGGAATGAAGGGCGAAGGAATCCCGCGGTCTGTTAGCACGGAACGGCCCCTGCCTCAATGCGGCGGCCCCGATTGCCGCGGTTGGAACCGGCATGCCGGCCGACCTGCTCCCCCGCCCAAGCATCGCTGCACCGCCGCAAGTCAAAGCCGGTGGCGCGGGCCGGGAATTCCGCGGAAATCCTCCCTTATCGCAATTGACATTGATTCGCAAAAGAGGAGTCCGGCCCTGACTGTATTTTGGGCAAGCCGCACCACCCCAATTGATAGTGACTATCAACTACATCATTGTTTCAAATGGAGATTTTTATTGTGCGAGTCCTTCGGCTGTGCCAAGGTGCGACAAATCGTCTATTTCGGAGTATCGCATCATGCAAGGCGATCAAGGGGTCCTGGACCGTTTGAACAAGCTGCTCACCGGTGAGCTGAGCGCGGCCGACCAGTATCTGTCCCATGCCCGCAGCATGGAGGACATGGGCCTCAAGGCGCTGAGCGAGCGCATCTCACACGAGCGGGTCGAAGAGCTGGAGCATGCCGACAAGCTGATCCGCCGCATCCTGTTCCTGGAAGGCACGCCCGACGTCGCCAGCCGCGACCCGATTCACATCGGCAAGACCGTGCCGGAGATGATGCGCAACGACCTGACCCTCGAATATGAGGTAGTGGCCGCGCTCAAGGAGGCAATCGCCTATTGCGAGCAGGTGAAGGATTACGACACCCGCCGCATCCTGCTGGAACTGCTGGTCGACACCGAAGAAGACCACGCCCATTGGCTGGAACAGCAGCTTGGCCTGATCGACATGCTCGGCCTGCAGAATTACCTGCAGTCGGCCATGGGCGGCTTCCCCACCTGAGCGGAGGACGGACCATGAAGGGTAACAGCGACGTCATCGTCCAGCTTCAGATCGTCCTGAAGGACCAGCTGACGCAGATCAACCAGTATTTCCTGCACGCCCGCATGTTGAAGAACTGGGGCGTCAAGGCTCTGGGCAAGTGGGAGTATCACGCCTCCATCGAAGTGATGAAGAGCGCGGACGAGATCATCGAACGCATTCTGTTCATCGAGGCGATCCCCAACCTTCAGGACCTCGGCAAGCTTCATATCGGTGAGGACGTGGCGGAGATTATCTCCAGCGACCTCAGCGCCGAGCGTGAGGCCCGCGACCGCATCGCCCACGCCATCGCCGTGTGCGAGGAGAAGGCCGATTACGTGTCGCGCGACGAGCTGTCCGAACTGCTGGAAGAGTCGGAAGAGCGCATCGACTATCTGGAAACCCAGCTGAGCCTGATCGACGACATCGGTCTGCCAAACTACATCCAGTCGGCAATGGGCGAGTTCAAGGACTGAGGTTGAGCGGGGGCGGACTCTGCGAGGATCGCCCCCTCAAACCCACCCCTCAAGCCCGCTGCAAGATCTCTTCCGCCAGCGCCTGCATTTCGGCCGCCGCCTGGGTCTTGCGTGCGGCCTCCGTCACCGAAAACCCGGTCATCAGCGTGCCGGCATAGGCGGTGCGGTTGCCGACCTGCGCCGTCGCCAGTTCCACCGCCGGCGGGGCGACCAGTTCATGCACCTTGCCGACCAGTTCATCGGCGATGCGGGCGCGCGGCGGCACCCGATTCAGAACCAGCAACAGCCGGCGCTTCTCCTGCGCCGCCAGATCGATGGTCGGATGCACCGCCCACAGATCCATCGGGCTCGGCTGCACCGGCGCCACCACCAGCGTGGCGGCACGGACGGCGATGCGCGCTTCGGTCTGGGCATGGGGCGGGCTGTCGATCACCACGATGTGGTGGGCACGGGCCAGCTTCTCCACCTCCGCCTGGGTGCGCCAGCCGGTGATCTGCACATGGGTGAAGCCGGGCTGGCCGCCGGTGGCCTCCGACCGCACGGAATGCCAACGGGTCAGGCTGCCCTGCGGGTCGATGTCCACGGTGGCGACCTTGTATCCGAGCTGCGCCCAGGCGATGGCGAGGTGGGCCGCCAGCGTGGTCTTGCCGGCGCCGCCTTTCTGCTGCGCCACGGTGAAGACCTTGCCCGTCATGCCCGCACCCATCATGTTGTGTTGGTTGATTGCGCACCCCCCTCATAACCTTGGGCATGGCACCGGTGCAACCGCGCGAATTGACACCGGTGCTGCACGGGCTAGAAAGACGCCGTGACCGACCATTCCGCACCCGATACCGGTGAGAAGCGCCCGGCGCTGATCCCGGCCACCCCCACCGGCCTCAATCGCGCGGCCGAACTGCTGCGCGCCGGCCGTCTGGTCGCCTTCCCGACCGAGACGGTCTATGGGCTGGGGGCCGACGCCACCGACGACCGCGCCGTTGCCGCGATCTTCGCCGCCAAGGGCCGGCCGCAGTTCAATCCGCTGATCGTCCACGTCCCCGATCTGGTCGCCGCCCACTCCTGGGGCCTGTTCGACGACCGCGCCCACGATCTGGCTACGCAGTTCTGGCCCGGCCCGCTGACCATGGTCGTGCCGCGCCCGGCCAACTCCGCCCTGTCGCTGTTGGTCAGCGCCGGGCTGGACAGCATCGCCATCCGCGTGCCCAACCACCCGGTGGCCCAGGCGATCCTGCGCGCCGCCGGCAAGCCGATTGCCGCCCCCAGCGCCAACCGCTCCGGCGCCGTCAGCCCGACCACGCCCCATCATGTGCTGGAAAGCCTGGGCGACCGGGTCGATGCCATCGTCACCGGCGGCAAATGCATGGTCGGGCTGGAGTCCACCGTCATCGACCTGACAGGTCCGGACGCGGCGCTTCTGCGCCCCGGCGCCGTGCTGCCCGACGAGATGGAGCGGCTGATCGGCCCGGTCCGCCTGTCGGCCGGCGATCCGACCGCGCCGAAATCGCCGGGCCAGCTGGAAAGCCACTACGCCCCCAACGCCGCGGTGCGCCTGAACGCGTCGTCGGCGGAAGAGGACGAGGCCTTCCTGACTTTCGGCCCCGACCGCTTCGTCTTCGGCGGCACCACGCGGCTGAACCTGAGCCTGGAAGGCGACCTCAACGAGGCCGCGGCCAACCTGTTCTCCCACCTGCGCAGCCTGGACCAGAGCGGAGCCCGCCGCATCGCGGTGATGCCGATTCCCGATGTGGGTTTGGGGCTGGCGATCAACGACCGCCTGCGCCGGGCGGCGGCGCCGCGGGGATAACGGCGCCGCCGGCCTCCGCCCTGATCCAGCGGAGAAAAGCGGCCACCGCCGGCTTTTCCTCCGCCCCGCCCGGATAGACGAGGTGATAGGCGAGGCCGTTCGAAAGACGCTGGTCGAACAGGACGATAAGCCGCCCCGCCGCGAGATCGGCCGCGGCAAAACGGTCCCTGACCAGCGCTATTCCCAATCCGGCCTTGGCAGCCTCCATCACCCCGTTGCCATCGGCGAAGACCGGTCCGCGATCCGCGCCCGCATCCGGCACGCCGGAGGCTCGGAACCAGAGCGCCCAGTCCCCGCGGTGCTCGTCATGCAGAAGCCGGTGAGCCGCTGGCCCCCCTGCCGGATCGGCTGCCAGATCGGCCGGATGCCGAACCGGCGGGGCGGCGCGCAGATAGTCGGGGCTGCACACCGGAACCAGCTCGTCGTCGATCAACCGCTCGGCACATAGGCCTTCGTAGGCGCCCAGCCCGTGACGCACGGCGACGTCGACACGGTCCTGGGCGAAATCGACGAGCCGGTTTGTGACCCCGATCCGTACATCGATCCCGGGCGCGGCCGCCTCGAACCGCGGCAGACGCGGAACCAGCCATTGAACGGCGAAGGCCGGGGTGCAGGACAGCGTCAGTTCCGGTCTGCGAAGCCCTGCTGTGAGTTCGGCGGTCGCGTCCCGGATCAGGCGGAAGGCGGTCCGGATGGCCGCATGATAGGCCGCCCCCTCGGCGGTCAAGGCGAGGCTGCGCGGCTTGCGTTCGAACAGCCGCGAACCGAGCGCCGTTTCCAATTCCTTGACCTGGAGACTGACCGCGCCGGGCGTGACGTTCAGCTCCCGCGCGGCAAGCGTCATACTGAGGTGGCGCGCGGTCGCTTCGAAGGCGCGCAGACCGGCAAGCGGGGGCAAAGAAGGCGTCATGATTTAGAAAATCTCAACTGCATGCGGAAAAAGGCTCGTTTGTACCATATCGGGGCTGGACGCTAATTTTGGCTCAGCTCGATTGGGCAGGAAAGGCCGGCCAATGGCGGGATCGCGTGGGTCAAGCCCGATCATGACACGGGCACCCGAAACATGCGCTTCGGCGGCAATGGCAATTCCATCGCAAGAAACGGATCGCTGCCGGCTGACACCGCCGTGCAGGATGCCGGAACCGGCATGTCCAGCCCCGGACACACATACACACGAACATTTATAAGCCATCAATGGAGGCCGCCCGATGACCGCATCGAACCACAAGCCGATGGACCTGACCGACTGGAGCCTGCTGGTCGCGCTTTCGATCCTGTGGGGCGGTTCCTTCTTCTTCGTCGGCATCGCCGTACGGGAATTGCCGCCGCTCACCATCGTCGCCATGCGGGTCGCGCTGGCGGCCCTGGCACTCGGCGGGCTGTTGCGGATCCTGGGACTGCCGATGCCGCGGGACCGCCGGACATGGGTCGCCTTCTTCGGCATGGGGGCCTTGAATAACATGCTTCCCTTCTGCCTGATCGTCTGGGGACAGACGCAGATCGCCAGCGGCGTCGCTTCGGTCCTCAACGCCACCACCCCGCTGTTCGGCGTACTGGTGGCGCATGTCCTGACCAGAGATGAGAAGATGACCGGCAACCGGCTGGCCGGGGTCCTCGTCGGCTTCGCCGGCGTGGCGGTGATGATCGGTCCGGCGGCACTGGCCGGGCTGGGGAACGGGCTGCTGCCGCAGCTTGCGGTGCTGGGTGCCGCCCTGTCCTATTCCTTCGCCGGCATCTTCGGCCGCCGGTTCAAGGGCTTGGGCGTGTCGCCCCTGGTCACTGCGACGGGGCAGGTCACCGCCTCCACCCTGATGCTGGTGCCGGTGGCCCTGCTGGTCGATCGTCCCTGGACCCTGCCGATGCCCAGTGCGGCCGCCTGGGGCGCCGTCATCGGCATCGCCCTGCTGTCCACAGCTCTGGCCTACGTCATCTTCTTCCGCATCCTGGCTTCGGCCGGCGCAACCAACCTGATGCTGGTCACGTTCCTGATCCCGGTCAGTGCCATCCTGCTGGGTGGCCTGTTTCTCGGCGAACTGCTGGCGGTCAGGCATGGGGTCGGGATGGCACTGATCGCCGGCGGCCTCGCCGCCATCGATGGAAGGTTGTTCGCACGGCTGGGACAACACAGATCCGCATCGGCCGCCAAGGGATAGAAAATGGACGGCGAAGACGTTAGAAGGGAACGATTGTAAGCCCCTTAACCTGCTTCGGACGCCTTGCCATGACCGTCGCCGCCGCCCTCGACCAGATCCGCGCCATCGTCGGCCCGTCCGGCATCCTCACCGACGCCGCCGACATGGCCCCCTACCTTGCGGAGTGGCGCGGGCGCTTCAAGGGCAACAGCCCGGCGGTGGTCCGCCCGGCCAACACCGCCGAGGTGGCGGCGGTCGTGACGATCTGCGCCGAGGCCGGCATCCCCATCGTGCCCCAGGGCGGTAACACCAGCCTCGTCGGAGGCTCGATCCCCTACGAGGAAGGGCGCGAGATCGTTCTCAGCCTGTCGCGCCTGAACCGCATCCGCGACATCGACACGCTGAACTACACCATGACGGTCGAGGCCGGCGTGGTGCTGACCAGCATCCAGGAGGCCGCGGCCGATGCCGACCGCCTGTTCCCGCTGAGCCTGGGGGCAGAAGGCACCGCGCAGATCGGCGGGCTGATCTCCACCAATGCCGGCGGCATCAACGTCCTGCGCTACGGCAACACCCGTGACCTCGTGCTGGGGCTGGAGGTGGTGCTGGCCGACGGCCGCGTCTGGGACGGCATGCGCCGCCTGCGCAAGAACAACACCGGCTATGACCTGAAGAACCTGTTCATCGGCGCCGAAGGCACGCTGGGCATCGTCACCGCCGCGGTGCTGAAGCTGTTCCCGCGCCCGCGCCAGTCGATCACCGCCTTCGTCGCCGTGCCCAGCCCGGCCGCCGCCATCGAGCTGCTGGCCCGCCTGCGCGCCGCCTCGGGCGACGCCGTGTCGGCCTTCGAGCTGATGTCGCGCCGCTGCCTGGACTTCGCCCTGAAACACGTCGCCGGCACCATCGATCCGCTGTCGGAGCCGTCGCCCTGGTATGTCCTGACCGAGCTGACCGCCGGCACCAAGTCCGACGCCTTCCAAGAGACGGTCGAGACCGCGTTGGGCGAGGCGTTCGAGGCCGAGCTGGCGACCGACGCCACGCTGGCCCAGTCCGACGCCCAGGCCAAGCAGCTGTGGTTCATCCGCGAGGCCATCGTCGAGGCGCAGAAGTTCGAGGGCGGCTCGATCAAGAACGACGTGTCGATCCCGGTCTCCCGCGTCGCCGAGTTCATCGAACTGGCGGAAGCGGCGGTGGAGCGGGCCTGCCCCGGCATCCGTCCGACCCCCTTCGGCCATGTCGGCGACGGCAATATCCACTTCAACCTCAGCCAGCCCGAGGGCGGCGACACCAAGGCCTATCTCGACCGCTGGGACGAGATCTGCCACGTCGTCAACGAGGTGATCTTCAAGCTCGACGGCTCGATCTCCGCCGAGCATGGCGTCGGCCGCTTCAAGAAGGACGAGATGCCGGCCATCAAGGGTCCGGTGGAGTTCGACATGCTGCGCGCCATCAAGGCGACGCTCGACCCCAACGGTCTGCTGAACCCGGGCAAGATGCTGCCCTGAACACCCCCTCACCGGCCGCCCGCGTCATAATATTGCGGGGGACAGGCTTGCGACGACAGACGTAGCGCAATGCTTGTCCCCGGCACGACACAAGGCTATGGTGCGGCCTCCGTTTCTTCTGCGCCTGTCGTACCGCGAGAGAGAGTTTTTCCGATGTCCAAGCCGCGCACTCTGTTCGACAAGATCTGGGACAGCCACGTCGTGCATCGCCAGGACGACGGCACCTGCATCCTCTATATCGACCGCCATCTGGTCCATGAAGTGACCAGCCCGCAGGCGTTCGAAGGACTGCGCGTCGCCGGCCGCAAGGTGCGGCGTCCGGAAGCCACTCTCGCCGTCCCCGACCACAACGTCCCGACCACCGACCGCTCCAAGGGCATCGTCGAGGAGGAGAGCCGGATCCAGGTCGAGACGCTGGACAAGAACGCCCGCGACTTCGGCGTCCGCTACTTCCCGATGGACGACGTCCGCCAGGGCATCGTGCACATCGTCGGGCCGGAACAGGGCTTCACCCTGCCCGGCGCCACCATCGTCTGCGGCGACAGCCACACCGCCACCCATGGCGCCTTTGGCGCGCTCGCCTTCGGCATCGGCACGTCGGAGGTGGAGCATGTGCTGGCCACCCAGACCCTGCTGCAGAAGCCGGCCAAGAACATGCTGATCCGCGTGGACGGCAAGCTGAACCCGGGCGTGACCGCCAAGGACATCGTGCTGGCCATCATCGGCAAGATCGGCACCGCCGGCGGCACCGGCTACGTCATCGAGTTCGCCGGCGAAGCCATCCGCGACCTGTCGATGGAAGGCCGCATGACCGTCTGCAACATGGCAATCGAAGGCGGCGCCCGCGCCGGCCTGATCGCCCCGGACGAGAAGACCTTCGAATATGTGCAGGGCCGCGCGCTGGCGCCGAAGGCCGGCGCCTTCGAGCAGGCCGTCCAGTACTGGAAGACGCTGCCGTCCGACGAGGGTGCGGTCTATGACGCCACCGTCGTGCTGAACGCCGCCGACATCGCGCCGCAGGTCACCTGGGGCACCAGCCCGGAAGACGTGCTGCCGATCACCGCGACCGTGCCGAACCCGGCCGACATCGCCGACGAGGGCAAGCGCGCCGCCGTCGAGCGCTCGCTCGCCTACATGGGCCTCACCCCCGGCCAGCCGCTGTCGAGCGTCAAGGTCGACACCGTGTTCATCGGCTCCTGCACCAACGGCCGCATCGAAGACCTGCGCGCCGCCGCCGACCTCGCCAAGGGCCGCAAGGTCGCCGAGGGCGTCCGCGCCCTGGTGGTTCCCGGTTCGGGTCTGGTCAAGGAGCAGGCCGAGGAAGAAGGTCTGGACAAAATCTTCACCGAGGCCGGCTTCGAGTGGCGCGAGCCGGGCTGCTCCATGTGCTTGGCGATGAATGCCGACCGTCTGGCTCCGGGCGAGCGCAGCGCCTCGACCTCGAACCGCAACTTCGAAGGCCGTCAGGGCCGCGGCGGCCGCACCCACCTCGTCAGCCCGGCGATGGCCGTGGCGGCGGCGGTGACCGGCCACCTGACGGACGTACGCGATCTGGCCTGAACGGGTTCGGTCTTCCAGACCGGATGCCGTCGTGACGCGGGCGGGAGTGTAACCACTCCCGCCCGTTTTTCGTTCGGTCCCGACCTGTCATCGAGACGGTGTATCGGGCCGATCAAGGGAAAAGGGCCGATCATGCAGGTGCTCGCAATCTCCGGCAGCCTGCGTGCCGCCTCCACCAACAGCGCATTGCTGCGGGCGGCCTCAGCAGCAGCACCGGATGGCTTGACCGTCACGGTCTTTACCGGGCTGGACGGACGCGGTGTCGGCAGCCTTCCGCTGTTCAACCCGGATGAAGACGGCGACCCGCCCCTGCCGGCGGTGAAAGACTTTCGCGATTCGCTGGTCGCGGCGGATGCGGTGGTGATTGCCTGCCCGGAATATGCCCATGGCGTGCCCGGAGCCTTGAAGAACGCCTTGGATTGGGTGGTGGCGAGCGGCGAGATGGTGGACAAGCCGGTTGCGCTGCTGCATGCCTCACCGCGTTCCACCTACGCGCGGGAGGCATTGACCGAGATTCTGACGGTCATCTCGGCCCGATTGATCGATGACGCCAGTATTACCATCCCCCTGATGGGAAAAACGCCGGAGGAAGCGGCGGCAATTCTCGCACGGGCCGAGAGCGTTGCGGCATTGCGGAACGCCCTGACCGCCATCGAAACCGCTGTGGCTGCCAGCGCGGCGCGATAGGGTTCATCCTTTCCGGAGCCGCTCAATCGCCCCTGCCCCTCGCCTGCCCCATCAGCCCCTGCGGCCGATAGATCAGGAACAGCGTCAGCAGCCCGAACGCCACGATGTCCTTGTAGGCGAGCGCGAAATAGGCTGACCAAAACGTCTCCACCAGCCCCAGCAGGGCACCGCCGAGCATCGCCCCCGGCACCGAGCCGATGCCGCCGACCACCGCCGCGGCCAGCGCCTTGAAGCCGATCAGGTAGCCGGTGAAGAAGTTCACCCCGCCGTAATAGAGCGCGATCACCGCCCCCGCCGCCGCGGCCAGCCCGCCGCCGATGGCGAAGGTCGCCGCCACCGTGCGGTTGACGTCCACCCCGACCAGTTCAGCCGCCGCGATGTCGTCTGTGCAGGCGCGATGCGCCCGGCCGAAGGCGGTGCGCTGCATGATTCCCCAAAGCGCCGCATAAAGCCCGCCGGTCAGCACCAGGATCGCCAGTTGCGCGGTCAGCGCGGTGACGGTGAAGGCGCCGTCGCTCAGCAGGTCGTAGCGGCCGGTCAGCACCGGTGCCGGCCACCAGTCGCGTGCGCCATGCAGCAGCCGCACCCCCTCCTGATAGGCGATGGACAGTCCGACCGCGACGATCAGCGGCGTGTGGCTGCGCACCCCGCGCAGACGGCGGAAGACCAGCCGGTCCATCGTCCAGCCCTGCACCGCGGTGAAGCCGATCACCACCACCAGCACGCCGAGCAGGGCCGGCGGCCATGTCGCCCAGCCGGCCATGCCCAGTCCGGCCGCCGTCATCGCCGTCACCATGGCGCCGACCATCGTCAGTTCCCCCATCGCCAGATTGATCTGGCCGAGAATAGCGTAGACCAGCGTGTAGCCGAGCGCGAGCAGCCCATAGACGCAGGCGACGGTGGCGGCGTTGATGATTTGCTGGGCCAGGAACAGGACGGGTGTCCAGCGTGTCGGCGGCGGCCTTTCAGTCTCGACGGCGCCGCCGATGGCATCGCGCGGCGGCTTGATGCGCAGCCATTGCTGCAACATGGCGAAACGGATGTCGGTCAGCCAGCCGCTGCGGTCGGTCGCCACCGCCACCAGGGTGCGCCGTCCTTCCTCCATCGACGTACCGGCGAACCGGCAGGCGATCCAATGGGACTGGCTGCCGCTGCGGTAATCGACGCGCAGGACCCGCTTGTCCTCGGTATAGCTGCGGGTGGACAGGTCGGTGACACGGCCAGGTTCGAAGGCCGGGATCAGCTTCCGGCACAGCACATCCTGGTCGGCATCGACGCCGCACCCGGTGAGCATCAGCAGGACGAGGCACAACAGCGGCAGGATGCGGAGCACGGAACCGCCCGGTCAGGTGGGACGGTTCAGCCTACCGACAATTTGGAAGGGTGGGAAGCGCCGGCAACGCCCCCACCCTGCCCGCTCACTCCACCATATGATCCCGCACCAGCAACTCGGCGATCTGAACGGCGTTCAGCGCGGCACCCTTGCGCAGGTTGTCGGCGACGCACCAGAGGGACAGGCCGTTCTCCACCGTGATGTCGTCGCGGATGCGGCTGACGAAGACCGGGTTCTCACCGGCGATCTCCACCGGGGTGACATAGCCGTCGCCGGTCTGCAGGTCGATCACCGACACGCCGGGGGCGGCGCGCAGGACGAGGCGGGCCTCCTCGGCGCTGATCGGCTCCTCCGTCTCGATGTTGATCGACAGGGCATGGCCGATGAAGGTCGGCACACGGACGCAGGTGGCGGAGACCTTGATCTTGGGATCGAGGATCTTCTTGGTCTCCACCGTCATCTTCCATTCTTCCCTGGTGGAGCCGTCCTCCATGAAGCTGTCGATGTGGGGGATGACGTTGAAGGCGATCTGCTTGGGGAAGACGCTCTTGGCGACCGGATCGTTGACGAAGATGGCGCGGGTCTGGGTGAACAGCTCATCCATCGCCTCCTTGCCGGCGCCCGACACCGACTGGTAGGTCGAGACCACGACGCGGCGGATCTTGAAGCGGTCGTGCAAGGGCTTCAGCACCACCGCCATCTGGATGGTGGCACCGTTGGGATTGGCGATGATGCCGCGCTTGCGATAGCCGACCAGCGTCTCCGGGTTCACCTCCGGCACCACCAGCGGCACGTCGGGCTCCATGCGGAACTGCGAGGTATTGTCGATCACCATGGCCCCGGCGGCGGCGGCACGCGGCACATGGATGGCCGACACCTTGGCGCCGGGCGACGACAGGACGATGTCCACGCCATGGAAGTCGAACTTGTTGAGATCCTGGACCTTGAGGATCTCGTCCTCGCCATAGGACACCTCCTGGCCGATCGACTTCTCGGAGGCCAGAGCGATGACCTTGTCGGCCGGGAACTTCCGCTCGGCCAGCGTTTGCAGGATCTCGCGCCCGACATTGCCGGTGGCGCCGATGACCGCGACGGTATAGCCCATGACGGTGGTTTCCTTCTGCCGAATGTCCGCAAAGACAAGAATGGTGCCGGGGGGCGATAGGAGCTAGGCGCTTTCCCTGCGAATTGCAACCCATCCGCCGCGAAACCTGCCCTCCAGCCGGCCTACCAGCTGGGTTGACATGCCATGGAAGGCAGCGGGAAGATTCCATCCCTCAACAGTGCCCCGAACGGGCCTCCAGGGAGACTTCACGGATGACCAGCTTCAAGCGCGGCCTCATTGCGCAGACAGTTCTTGGTGCCGCCGCTCTCGCCCTCGCCGGTTTCGCCGCCCCCGCCCTCGCCGACACGCCGAAGGACGCGCTGGTGATGGCGTGGCAGTTCGACGACATCGTCAGCCTCGACCCCGGCGAAATCTTCGAGCTGTCGGGCGCCGAATACAGCGCCCAGGTCTATGACCGGCTGATCCATTTCGACGTCAACGACGTCAGCAAGATCGAAGGCGAGGCCGCCGAAAGCTGGACCGTGTCGCCCGACGGCAAGACCTTCACCTTCAAGATCCGCGACGGCATCGCCTTCCATTCCGGCAACCCGATGACGGCCGGGGATGTGGCGTGGTCCTTCTCCCGCGCGGTAAAGATGAACAAGGGTCCGGCCTTCATCCTGACCCAATTCGGCCTGACGCCCGAAAATGTCGACCAGATGGTGCGCGCCACCGACCCGAAGACCTTGGTCTTCACCACCGACAAGGTCTATGCGCCGACCTTCGTGCTCTACTGCCTGACCGCCGACGTCGCCTCCATCGTCGATTCCAAGCTGGTGAAGGGCAAGGAGAAGGACGGCGATTTCGGCGCCGGTTGGCTGAAGACCAACTCCGCCGGCTCCGGCCCCTTCATCCTGAAGCAGTGGAAGGCAAGCGAACTGCTGACCTTCGACGCCAACCCGAAATACTGGCGCGGCGCGCCGAAGCTGAAGCGCGTGCTGATCCGCCATATCCCGGAGCCGGCGACCCAGCGTCTGCTGCTGGAGAAGGGCGACGTCGATGTCGCGCGCAACCTGAAGCCGGAGCAGTTCGAGCCGCTGAAGTCGAGCGACGCCATCCGTCTGGTCCAGGCGCCGAAGGGCACGCTGTGGTATCTCAGCCTGAACCAGAAGAACGCCACCCTGGCCAAGCCCGAGGTGCGCGAGGCCTTCAAGTATCTGGTCGACTATGACGGCATGGCGGGCACCATCATGAACGGCATCGGTGCCGTCCATCAGGCCTTCCTGCCCAAGGGCTTCCTCGGGTCCGTCAACGACAACCCCTACAAGTACGATCCGGCCAAGGCGAAGGAGCTGCTGGCGAAGGCGGGCTATCCCGACGGCTTCACCGTCAGCATGGACGTCCGCAACACCAACCCGACCCAGGACATGGCCCAGGCGATCCAGGCCAGCGCCGCCAAGGCCGGCATCAAGATCGAGATCATCCCCGGCGACGGCAAGCAGGTGCTGACCAAGTACCGCGCCCGCAACCACGAGCTGATGATCCAGCAGTGGGGTGCGGACTATCAGGATCCGAACTCCAACGCCGACACCTTCGCCTCCAACCCGGACAACAGCGACAATGCCAAGTCCAAGCCGCTGGCCTGGCGCAATGCCTGGGACATTCCGGAACTGACCAAGAAGACCGCCGCCGCCATCGAGGAGCGCGACGGCGCCAAGCGCGCCCAGATGTACGAGGAGCTGCAACGCTCGGTCCTCGCCGACTCGCCCTTCGTCATCATGTTCCAGCAGACCGAAATGGTCGCCGAGCGCAAGAGCGTGAACGGCCTCGTCTGGGGCCCAAGCTTCGACACCAAC
Source organism: Azospirillum sp. A29 (assembly GCF_042604625.1). NCBI lineage: Bacteria > Pseudomonadati > Pseudomonadota > Alphaproteobacteria > Rhodospirillales > Azospirillaceae > Azospirillum > Azospirillum sp. A29. The sequence goes on along the minus strand of NZ_CP170466.1, from coordinate 2,295,811 downwards.
TACTACTGGAAGGCCGAGAAGAAGTAAGGATGCGGGGGCGCTCGGCGCCCCTTCTCCCTCACCCCCAGGCGCGCACGTCCTCGACCACCACGGCGAGGCTGTCGGACAGGCCGGTCAGCACACCGCGCTGGATGTCGGCCGCCAGCACCACGCCGCCCTTGCCGTCCGGCAGGTCGCGGGTGGCGGTGGCCGACGCCACGACCGTCACCCGCCAGCCATGGTCCACCGCCGACCGCGCCGTGCTGCTCACGCAGTTGTGGGTCATGAAGCCGGCGACGATCATCTCCGTCCGCCCGCTGTCGCGCGCAACCGTCTGCAACTCCGTCCCGGAGAAGGCGTTGGCGAGCTTCTTGACGATCACCGGTTCCCCGTCGCGCGGGGCGACGGCCGGGACGATCTCCGCCAGCGGTCCGGTGGGGTCGAACACCGGCGCGCCCGCCGCGGTGTGGTGGACGATGTGGATCACCGGCACGCCGTTGGCGCGGGCCAGCGCCAGCAGTTCCGCGGCCCGCTCCATCGCCGCATCGACTCCCGACAGCCGCAGGGCGCCGTCGGTGTATTCGCGCTGGAGGTCGATCAGCACCAGCACCGCCTTGTCCAAGGGCGCGGGGGTGGCCGGCGCACCGACGATCTGGCGCAGGGTCCGGGCAGGAAGAGTCGTCATCGGGAGATACTCCGTGGTCGCTGAAAATCGATGACCGCGATGCTGCCCTGTTCACCGATGTGCGACCATTCGCTATGCTTGCACGATGGCTGTTCAGAAATTCACAGGCCCGCTCGATTGGGACGATTTGCGCGTCTTCCTGGAACTGGCACGTGCCGGCAGCCTGTCGGCGGCGGCACGCAGCCTGCGGCTGAGCCACGCCACGGTCGGGCGCCGGCTGACCGCACTGGAGGCAACACTCGGTCGCAGCCTGATGGAGCGCCGGCCCGACGGCTATGTCCTGACCGGGGACGGTGAAAGCGTCCGCGCCCTGGCCGAGGCGATGGACGAGCGGGCGCAGGCGATCCGCCGCCGCGAGGGCGACGCGGCCGGGCTGACCGGCACCGTGCGGCTGACCATGACCCAGGCGCTGGCCGACATCTTCCTGATCCCGCGGCTGGGAGCGTTGCGGGTGGCCAACCCCGCCCTGAACCTGGAAATCATCGTCGACAACCGCACTCTCAGCCTTGCCCGGCGGGAGGCCGATCTGGCGGTCCGGCTGGCCCGGCCGCAGCGCGGCGATCTGGTCGGGCGGCGGCTGGCGACGCTGGGCTATGGGCTGTATGCGGCGCCGGACGCGCCCGACACGCTGATCGCCTATGACGAGTCGATGGCGGAGTTGCCGGAGGCTTTGTGGCTGGACCGCCATGGCGGCGGCCGGCGCGTCGCTTTCCGCTCCAACAGCGTGCAGGGGCAGCTTGCGGCGGCGGTCGCCGGCTTCGGCATCGCCTTCCTGCCCTGCATGCTGGCGGACAGCGTGCCGGGACTGGTGCGGCACCCGCTACCCGGTCCGCCGCCTTGCTCACCATTAACCCGCGAGGTCTGGCTGCTGGTTCACCGCGACCGCCGCGACGTGCCGCGGGTACGCACGGTGATCGAGCATCTGGTGACCGTCTTCACTGCGGAGCGGGAACGGCTGGAAGGCGGTTGACGGTGCCCCGCCACCTCCACCACCCTCCTTCAGCTGTCGCCACAAAAGGCTTGTCCGCCATGTCGTTCCGCTCCCTGTGTCTGGTGGGCCTCGCCATCGTCACGGCAGTCCCCGCCCACGCGCAGTCCCGGCCCAACGACGAAGCCTTCACCAACACGGTTGTCGCAGCCGGGAAAAGCGTCACCCGCACGCAATGCGCCGAGTTTGAGGCGCGGGAAACCGCCAGTTGGGTGGAAGTCGACGGTCGCGGCGAATGCCTGCGCTATTACGCGGCCGGCCTGAAGCCCGGCTCAAATCCGATCGTCGCGGCCTGGATGCATGGCGACGTGATGGGTTCCAGGCCGCAGCAGATCGGGCATCAGGAGGGGTTGAGCGTCGCCGGCATGATCGAACAGGAACGGGTCTTGTCGGCACGCTTCGGCGTGCCCTTCATTTTCCTGGCCCGTCCGGGAGCTTATGGCAGTTCCGGCAAATTCTGGACCATGCGCCATACCCCGCGCGAGGCGGCGCTGATGAACGCCCATCTCGATCTGCTCAAGAAACGCTATGGCATCGGGCATTGGTCGCTCGGTGGAAGCAGTGCCGGAGGCACGCTGACGGCCGAATTCCTGGCCCGCCGCACCGACCTGAAATGCGCCGTCATCTCGTCGGGAGCCGCTGCCTATGAAGCCTATCTCAAGGCGCATGGCGTCAAGACCCGCTTGGCAAAGCCGGAGACTTGGTTCGACCCCTACCGCTCGCTCGACCTGATTCCCAAGGATCCGGCGCGCCGGATCTTGGTCATCGGAGATCCGCGGGAAACGAATGTGCTGTTCCGTACCCAACGACTGTATTTCGACGGCTTGGCGGCACGTGGGCACAAGGCTTGGTTGGTCCCGCTCGAACGGGCCCGGCCGCCCCGCTACCACGGTCTGGTCGATTTCGGCGAAACCGCCACCGGCCTCTGCGCCCAGGGCGTCGAAACGGACAGGCTGTTGAAGACGCTCCAATCCATGCCCGAACAGCCGGAGCGGATCAGCAATTGACCCAATTCAGTAACGCGCCGCCATGAAGTAGAGCCCGTCCGGCGGACAGGTCGGCCCCGCCTTGGCACGGTCACGGGCGTCCAGCGCACGGCGGACGTCGTCCACCGTCCATTTGCCGGCACCGACCAGTTCCAGCGTGCCGACCATGTTGCGGACCTGATGGTGCAGGAACGAGCGCGCGGCGGCATGGACGCGGATTTCTTCGCCCTGCCGCTCCACGGCCAACCGGTCCAGCGTCTTCACCGGCGACTTGGCCTGACACAGCGCAGCGCGGAAGCTGGAGAAGTCATGCTGGCCGACCAGCACCTGCGCCGCTTCATGCATCGCCTCGGCGTTCAACGGACGGGTGACGTGCCAGGCCCGGCCGGATTCCAGCGCCAGCGGTGCCCGGCGGTTGACGATGCGGTAAACATAGGCGCGGCCGGTCGAGGTCAGGCGGGCGTGGAAATCCTCCGTCACCGCCTCCACCTCCAGCACCGCGATGGGCGCCGGCTTCAGGTGGAAGTTCAGGGCGTCGCGCAGCTTCAGGCCGGTGAAGGGCTTCTCCAGGTCGAAATGGCAGACCTGTCCCAGAGCATGCACACCGGCATCGGTGCGGCCGGAGCCATGGACCCGCACCACCTCGCCCGACAGGCGTTGCACCGCCTCCTCCAGGCTTTGCTGGACCGAGGGGCCGTTGTTCTGGCGCTGCCAGCCGACGAAGGGACGGCCGTCATACTCGACGGTCAGTTTCCAGCGCTGCACGACGGTCAATCCGCGACGGGTTGGGCAACTTCGGGAGTGGAGACCGGCTGCCCGACCGCCAGCGCGAAGCCGCGCAGGAAGGCGGCACCGTCCACCGGCGCCTTGCCCGGCCGCTGCACCCTGGTCAGCCGAACGGCCCCGTCGGCGCAGGCGACCGTCAGCCGGTCGTCCAGCAGGGTGCCGGGCGCGCCGGTTCCGGAGGCGGGTTCGGCGGCCAGGACCTTGATGCGCTCACCATTGGAAGCGTCGAACCAGCAGCCGGGCCAAGGGGTCAGGGCGCGGACGTGCCGCTCGACATAGGCGGCGGGCCGGGTCCAGTCGAGCCGGCCATCCTCGCGCGTCAGCTTGGCGGCGTAGGTGACGCCGTCTTCCGGCTGCGGCACGGCGGCCAGCGTGCCGGCGGCCAGCCCGTCCAGCGCCGGGACGATCATGCGGGCGCCGAGCGCGGCCAACTCGTCATGCAGGCTGCTGGCGGTGGTGGCGGGGGTGATCGCCACCGCCTCCCGAGATAGCATGGCGCCGGTGTCGAGCCCGATGTCCATCTGCATGATTGTGATCCCGGTCTCGGCATCGCCGGCCAGGATGGAGCGCTGGATCGGAGCCGCCCCGCGCCAGCGCGGCAGCAGCGAGCCATGCACGTTGACGCAACCCAGCCGCGGCGCGTCGAGGATCGGCTGCGGCAGGATCAGGCCATAAGCGGCGACCACGGCGGCATCGGCCTTGAGATCGGCGAACTCGGCCTGGGCCTCGGCATTGCGCAGGCTCTTGGGCGTGCGCACGGGGATGCCGTGCTCCTCGGCGAAGCGGTGGACGGGCGATTTCTGCACCTGCTGGCCACGACCGGCCGGACGCGGCGGCTGGCTGTAGGCGCAGACGACCTGATGCCCCGCCTCGATCAGCGCGGCAAGGCTGGGCACGGCAAAATCCGGCGTGCCCATGAAGACGAGACGGAGCGGGGTCATCGGATGTGTATCGCCGATCTGTGTTGCGGCCGGTCTTTTACGACAGATCAGGCCGTGGCCTTCTGCATCTTCTGGACCTTCTTCAGCAGGATGTTCCGCTTCAGAATCGACAGGTAGTCGACGAACAGAACGCCGTTCAGATGGTCGATCTCATGCTGGATGCAGGTGGCGAGCATCCCGTCGGCCTCGATCTCCTGCGGTTGGTTCTTTTCATCCAGATAGCGGACGCGGATGCGCACGGGCCGGGTGACGTCGGCGTACTGTTCCGGCACCGACAGGCAGCCTTCCTCGCACACCGCCTTCTCGTCCGACGACCAGACGATTTCCGGGTTGGCGAGGCGGATCGGATTCGGCGGCTCGCCCTTCTCATGGACGTCGACGACGATGACGCGGTCGAGCACGCCGACCTGCGGAGCGGCCAGACCGATGCCGCTGGCGTCGTACATGGTCTCAACCATGTCATCCATCAGCTTGACGACGCGCGCATCCACTTCGGCGACGGGTTGCGCCTTGCGCTTCAGGATCGGATGCGGGGCGACGAGGATCGGAAGACGGGCCATGGGTGCTCGATGCTGGTAAGGGAAAGTTCAAACGGACAAAGTAGGCGGACCGAGCGTTTCGGTCAAGGAATCGGACCTATGCGAACGATGCAGAACCGCCCGCCGTGCGGGGTTGCGCCGGACGCCGGTTGGGCGTAGTCGATGCCGATCATGCCGGACGCCACCACCGCCCCCTCCCCGCCGCCGCGCTGGACACAGGACGCCGCCCTGGCGCTGGTGTTCCTGACCCGCCTGCCCCTTCCCCCCATCGGCCCGCTGAATGGCCTGCTCAGCGGCCCCTTGGCCGAGGGCGCGTCGGCGCGGGCGATGGGCTGGTTTCCGCCGGTCGGCGCGCTGATCGGGTTGGCCGGCGGGGTAGTGTACGCCGCCGCCGCCGCCCTGCACCTGCCGCCGCTGGCCGGTGCGCTGCTGGCCCTGGCGGTGACCGTCAGGCTGACCGGCGGGCTGCACGAGGACGGGGCGGCCGACGTGGCCGACGGCTTCGGCGGCGGGCGCGATCTCGCCCGGAAGCTGGAGATCATGCGCGACAGCCGCGTCGGCAGCTATGGCGTGCTGGCGCTGGTCTTCTCGGTCGGCATCCGCGCCGCCGCCCTGGCCGCCCTGCCGGTGCCAGCGGCGGTTGCGGCTCTCGCGGCGGCCGGCGCCCTGTCGCGCTGCGGGCTGGCGGCGATGGCGCGCGTTTTGCCGGCGGCGCGGCGCGACGGGCTGGCGGCGGCGCAAGGCCGGCCGGCGATGGCGACGGTGCTACTGGCGCTCCTCTTTGGCATCGCAATCGCCGCGCTGGCGCTCGGCGGGCTTGCCCTTCCCGCGCTGGCCGCCTCCCTCCTGGCCGTGGCCGCGATGGCGGCGCTTGCCCGGCGGCAGATCGGCGGGCACACCGGCGACGTTTTCGGCGCGGCGCAGCAGGCGGCGGAGGCCGCGGTGCTGCTTACCCTGTCGGCCCTGATTGGAGCAGCGGCATGACCGCGTTGAGCCTCACCCCCCTGACCGTCACCCGCTGGTGGCTGATCCGCCATGCGCCGGTCCGCAATCCGGACAACGTCATCTGCGGGTCGAGCGACCGCGAGGCCGACACCGGCAACCGCGCCGCGGCAACTGCCCTCGCGGCCGGCCTGCCCAGCGACGCCCTGTGGCTGACCAGCCCGCTGCGCCGCAGCCGCCAGACCGCCCAGGCTCTGTGGAGCCGCAACCCCCGTCTTGCCGGCACCGCCGTGGTGGAGCCGGCGCTTGTCGAGCAGGATTTCGGCGATTGGGAGGGCATCAGCCACGACACCGCGGCCCGGCGCGATGCCGAGGCGGCGGCGCGCTTCTGGGACGACCCGGCCCGCCATGCCCCACCGGGCGGCGAGAGCTTCGCCACGGTGATGGACCGTACGGCGGGCGCGCTGTTGCGACTGACCGACCTCCATGCCGGACGCGATCTGGTTGCGGTGATCCATGCCGGCACCATCCGCGGCGCGCTGGCGCTGGCGCTGGATCTGACGCCGGAAGCGGCGCTCAGGCTGCGGATCGACCCCTGGTCGCTGACCCGGATCGACCACCACCACACCGGGACGGGATCCTGGTCTGTCGGGGGAGTGAATCAGCAGGCCGGAACTTTCTGACCGCGGCGGGCGTTCCCCAGTCTCAGTTGGGCTACCGAACGAGAGGCAGACCATGGTCCATAGCACCACCGCCGGCCACGGCCACAGCCCCGACCAGGGCGACGTCAAAAAGCTCTGGGAGATGATGAAGAGCGTTCAGGTCGCGATGATGACGACGTTGGACGACAACGGCCGGCTGAATTCCCGTCCGATGGCGACGCTGTCCCATGCGGGGTTCGAAGACGGCACGCTGTGGTTCTTCACCCGCGCGCATTCCGAAAAGGTGGACGAGATCGACCGCCATTGGCGCGTCAATCTTGCCTATGCCAACCCCGAAAAGCAGGATTACGTGTCCGCCTCCGGCATCGCCGAAGTCGTGCGCGACCGCGACAAGATCCGCTTCCTGTGGCGCGACATCATGACCACCTGGTTCCCCCAGGGTCCGGACGATCCCGAGGTGGCGCTGCTGAAGGTGTCGGTCGATCAGGCCGAATATTGGGACAGCCCGTCGAGCACCATGGTCTACGCCTATGGCTATGTGAAGGCGAAGCTGACCGGCCAGTCGCCGGACCCGGGCGATCACGCCAAGATCGCGTTCCAGTAACCGCGTTTCGGTGAAAGCCGGCTGTAGATGCCGGCCTGACATGAAAAAGCCCTCCCTGCCGACCGTGAGGCCAGCAGGGAGGGCTTTTCCATTTAACGATCATTAGCTGGGCTCAAGAAGCGCCGCTAATGCTACTTACCAGCTCTTCGCACGGGCCGCCGGCTTGCCGTTGCCGTGGGCTTCACGACGGGCATGACCATGGTCCGGGCGGGCGTCGCCGCGGTGGTTGTCGTTGCGGGCATAGTCCGGACGCGGGCCGCGCGGGGCGTGCGGGCCCTTGGACTCGCCGTTGCGGTGCCACGGCTTGCCGGCGCCGCCAGCCGGACGGCCGCTGCGACCGGCCGGACGGCCGGCGCCACCAGTGGTGAAGGGACGCGTCGGCTCCAGGCCGGGCACCACATGCACCTCGAGCGTCGCCTTCGTGTAGCGCTCGATGCGGACCAGCGTCTCGCGGTCGGCGCGGGCGGCGAAGGAGATCGCAACGCCCGAGGCGCCGGCGCGGCCGGTGCGGCCGATGCGGTGGACATAGTCCTCCGCCGAGCGCGGCAGGTCGAAGTTGATGACGTGGGTGATGTCGCGCACGTCGATGCCGCGGGCGGCGACGTCGGTGGCGACCAGCAGGCGGACCTGGCCGGTGCGCAGACGCTGGAGCGTGCGGTTGCGCTTGGTCTGGTCCATGTCGCCGTGCAGGGCGGCGGCGGCATGGCCGGCGGCGCTCAGCTCCTCGGCCAGCGTGTCGGCATCACGCTTGGTGGCGGCGAAGATGATCGCCTTGCCGACCTCTTCCTGAGCGGCGAAATGCTGCAGCAGGCGGCGCTTGTGGTCGAGATCGTCGGCATGGTGCAGGCGCTGCTCGACGTTGATTGCGGTCGCCTGGCTCTCGACAGCCACACGCTCCGGGTTGCGCAGCAGGTTGCCGGCCAGCTGCGCCATGCGGCGATCCAGCGTGGCGGTGAACAGCATGGTCTGGCGCGTCGGCGGGCAGCACTTGGCGATGGTCTCGACATCGTCGAGGAAGCCCATGTCCAGCATGCGGTCGGCCTCGTCGAGGATCAGCACCTCGACCTCGTCCAGCGAAATGCGGCGACGGGCGACGTGGTCCAGCAGGCGGCCCGGAGTGCAGACGAGAACGTCGACCGGACGCGACAGCAGGCGCAGCTGCTCGCGGTAGGGCATGCCGCCGACCACGTCCACGATGTTCAGCTTCATGAACTTCGCGTATTTGCGGGCGGCGTCGGTGACCTGCTTGGCCAGCTCGCGGGTCGGGGCCAGCACCAGCACGCGCGGGGTGGCGGCGCCGTTCAGCGGCAGCTCGGCGGTGCGGGTCAGCGCCGGCAGCATGAAGGCGGCGGTCTTGCCGGTGCCGGTCTCGGCGGTGGCGAGGATGTCACGGCCCTGGAGCGCCGGCGGAATGGCGGCGAGCTGGACCGGGGTCGGGACGGTGTATTCGAACGCCTCGAGGGACTTCAGGACGAGCGGGTGCAGACCGAGTTCGGAAAACGTCAAGTTGTAACAACCTTCTCAAAGCAACACGGCACGGCCCCGCGCGCCCCTATGGCGGGCGTGGGACATACCGGCGGACTCGCCGGGAGGAGGTCGATAGAGGGAGAGGCGTCTATCCGATGCAGCGGCCATTGCGTCCCTAGAACCCTGGGACGTTTGCCCCCTAAGGGACTGCCGTTGCGCAATCACAGCGCGTCTCGCTCAAGAGACGCGCGAGCCTCCAGCGATCAAGGCGCTCTAGATATGCTATTGCGTCGCACAACACAAGCCCCATCGCCGGACGAGCCCCGCGTGCATCACTTGACGACCATGCGTTCGATGTAGATGTCGCGGAACAGGCCGGTCCCCGCCTCGTGGTTCACGGCCTCCTTGATGCGCGCCTTCAGGATTTCGGCGGAACCGGGGCCGGTCAGGGTTTCGCTGTCGATCCGGCCGACGGTCTGGAACAGCCGGTCGGCAATGCGGTCCTGATAGCGCAGGATGCGGTCGGGTTCGACCTTCGGCGCCAGAACCAGCGAGATCTGCATCTCCACCGCCCGCACGCTGCCGAGCGGCACCTCGAGCGCCGGCAGCCGTGCCAGCTGAGGCTTCGGCCCCATCCGCGTCTCGACCCGCCGCTGTTCCAGGATGCGGTCCAACGCAATGCCGCCGGCATAGGCCAGCCCGGCCAGCGTGAACAGGGCGATCAGGACGACGATCAGCAGACGGGTGGGGTTTCCCGGATCGGGCTGCGTTTCATGGTGCGTCGCCAGCTCGTCCCGCAACGGGTCGGGAGGCGGGGTCGAGAACAGGTTTCCGTGCAACGTACGATGCGTGGCCATGATCGGCCTCCTGGGTCGGCTTCCTGGGGGCGGCCTCTTGCGGTCGGCCTCCTGCGGGCCGGGCGGGAGCAGTGTGGAGCGTAGCGCGTCGGGTGTTAAGATTCGGTGGAGGGGGCGCCCTGTCTCACCGCACGCACTCGGCCAGCCCGTCCCGCCGCACCACCGCCATCCGCCGCTCGATCACTCCGGCGCGGCGGGCGACATAGGCGCTGGGCCGGGTGGGCGACCAGTTGCGCGGGCTGGGCAGCACCACCGCCAGCAGCGCCGCCTCGCGCCGGGTCAGGGCCGCGGCTGATTTGTTGAAGTGGTGCTGCGCCGCCGCCTCGGCGCCATAGACGCCGTCGTCCCACTCGACGATGTTCAGATAGACCTCCAGGATGCGGCGCTTGCTCCACAGGCTTTCGATCAGCAGGGTGAACCACGCCTCCGCCCCCTTGCGGGTCCAGCTGCGGTCGGGCCAGAGGAAGGCGTTCTTGGCGGTCTGCTGGCTGATCGTGCTGCCGCCGCGCAGCCGCCGGCCCTCCTCGTTCTCCTCGAAAGCGCCCTCGATCGCCGCCCAGTCAAAGCCGCCATGACCGCAGAAGCCGGTGTCCTCCGAGGCGATCACCGCCTCGACCAGCGCGGGAGAGATGCGCTCCAGCGGTTCCCAGTCGCGCGACAGGCCGGAGCCGCCCAGCGCCCGGATCAGCATCAGCGGCGTCGCCGGCGGCGGCACGACCCGGTAGAGCGCCGCCCACAGGATGGTGAAGGCCATCAGCCCCGCGATCCCGATCAGCGCCCAGCGCAGCAGTTTCCGCATACAGCCCCGTCTCCGCTCGGCTCCTTCGGACTTCCCTCAATGGCGGTGAAGCGGTGCGCCGTCAACATGCGGCGCTCGCTTTGCGGCACGCCACCGCCATATAGTGCCGCCGATGGACCTGACAGCCGATCCCACCCCGCTCCACAGCCTCGACGACGCGCCCGCCATGGTGGCCGGCGCGCGCCGTGTCGTGTCGCTGACCCTCGACGGCGAGGTCGAAGAGCTGTCGCTGGCCGCCGCCGCGGCGAAAGTGCGCCGCCAGCCCCCTCTGGTCTGCCACGCCCGCGCCTTCGCCCGCCGATTGGGGATCGACGCCTTCCCGGCCTTCGACGTGCTGGAACTGTTCGCCTTCGTCCACCCGGCCCGCTTCTGCGTCCCCACCCCGCGCGGCATCGCCGAGGCGCTCGACCTGCCCACCCCCGAGGGTCACGAGGCGGAGGCGCTGGCCCTCCAGCGCGCCGTGCGCCGTCTGCTGGGCGACTTGGGCGCTGCCGGACGGGAGGAGTCCTCCGATCCCGTCGCCTTCGCCTGGGAGATGGGGCGTGCCGGCTGGCCCTGGGCGGCGGCGGTGCTGGCCGCGCTCGGCAAGCCCGACGGGCCGGAGAAAGGTGCCGCCCGCTCGGGCCTGCGCGTCTGGACCCGCATCAAGGAGTGGGAGGAAGGCGCACCGCCGCCGCCGCCCGCCCAGAACCCGGTCGATCCGGACGAGGCGCGCCGCCGCCTCGCCGCCATGCTGTCGGCCAACGTTCTGGGCAAGGTGGCGGAGCCGCGGCCGCAGCAGGCCGACTATTCCAGCGCGGTGTCCGCCGCCTTCGCCCCGCGCCAGCTTCCCGACACGCCGAATGTCGTGCTGGCGGAGGCCGGAACCGGCGTCGGCAAGACGCTGGGTTATCTGGCGCCGGCCACGGTCTGGGCGGAGAAGAATGGCGGGACGGTGTGGATCTCCACCTATACCCGCAACCTCCAACACCAGATCGATGCCGAGTTGGACCGGCTCTATGCCGACCCGGCAACCAAGGCGCGCAAGGTGGTGCTGCGCAAGGGGCGCGAGAACTACCTGTGCCTGCTGAACCTGGAAGATGCGGTACGCGCCATGCCCTTCCAGCCGCACAACGCCATCGGCGTCGGACTGATGGCGCGCTGGGCGGCGGCGACGCGCGACGGCGACATGACCGGCGGCGACTTCCCCGGCTGGCTGGTCGACATCGCCGGGCGCGGGCCGACCATGGGGCTGGCCGACCGCCGCGGCGAGTGCATCTATTCCGCCTGCGACCACTACGCCCGCTGCTACATCGAGAAGAGCGTGCGCCGCGCCCGCCGCGCCGACATCGTCATCGCCAACCATGCGCTGGTGATGGTGCAGGCGGCTCTCGGCGGCGGCGAGGAACCGACGCTGCCCAGCCGCTATGTCTTCGACGAGGGGCACCATGTCTTCGACGCCGCCGACAGCGCCTTCGCCGGCCATCTGACCTGCCGGGAGACGCAGGAGCTGCGCCGCTGGCTGCTGGGCGCCGAGGAGACCGGCCGCAGCCGCGCCCGCGGCCTGAAGCGCCGGCTGGAGGACATCGTTGCCGGCGACGAGGAGGCTCTGCGCCATCTCGACGATATCCTGATCGGCGCCCGCGTCCTGCCCGCCGACGGCTGGTCGGCGCGTCTGGCCGCCGACAACCCGCAGGGCCCGACCGAGCGCTTCCTGCTGCTGGCCCGCCAGCAGGTCTATGCCCGCACCGCCGGCCAGGGAGGCCCCTACAGCCTGGAGGCCGACAAGGCCTATCCGGTGGACGGCCTTCTGGAGGCCGCGGCGGAACTGGAGCAATCCCTGGTCCGCCTGTCCGAGCCGGTCGAGGCGCTGGCCCGCCGGCTGGCCCAACGGCTGGAGGACGAGAGCGCCGAGCTCGACTCCGACCAGCGCCGCCGCATCGACGCGCTGTCGCGCAGCCTGCACCGCCGCGGCACACTGACGGTCGAGGGGTGGCGCGCCATGCTGCGCACCCTGCCGACCGAGACGCCGTCGCATTTCGTCGACTGGTTCGCGGTGGAGCGGATCGACGGCCGCGACATCGATGTCGGGCTGTACCGCCACTGGGTCGATCCGACGGTGCCCTTCGCCGAGGCGCTGGCCGGTCCCGCCCATGGGCTGGTGGTGACCAGCGCCACGCTGACCGACGGCACCGGCGACATCGGCCAGGACTGGCGCGCGGCGGAGGACCGTTGCGGCGCCAGCCACCTGCCGGCCCCGGCGATCCGCGCCCAGGTCCCCTCCCCCTTCGACTACCCGAACCGCACCCGCGTCTTCGTCGTCAACGACGTGCGCAAGGACGATCTGGGACAGGTCTCGGCGGCCTACAAATCGTTGTTCAAGGCGGCGGGCGGCGGCGGGCTCGGCCTGTTCACCGCGATCAGCCGGCTGCGCGCCGTGCGCGACCGCATCGCCGAGCCGCTGGATCAGGTCAACATCCCGCTCTATGCCCAGCATGTCGATCCGCTGGACGTGTCGACCCTGATCGACATCTTCCGCAACGAGGAGCACGCCTGCCTGCTCGGCACCGACGCGGTGCGCGACGGGGTGGACGTGCCGGGGCGCAGCTTGCGCCTGATCGTCTTCGACCGCGTGCCCTGGCCGCGTCCGGATATCCTGCACCGCGCGCGGCGCGAGGCCTTCGGCCGCCGCCGCTACGAGGACATGATCACGCGGCTGCGCCTGAAGCAGGCCTTCGGCCGGCTGGTCCGCCGCGCCGACGACACCGGGGTCTTCGTCCTGCTCGACCCGATGATGCCGAGCCGGCTGGCCGGCGCCTTCCCCGAAGGGGTGGAGATGCGGCGCGTCGGACTGAAGCAGGCGGTCGAGGAGACGGCGGAGTTCCTGCGGGGGTGGTGAGGGCGGTCCGGCGCCTCACCACCTCCCGTTCCGTGGCCCGTCAGGCGGCGCGCAGCTCGCTGAGGAAGCTGTCCATCGCCTGTTTCAGCATCGCAGCCTGCCGGGCGAGATCGTCCGACGCATGCTTGACGTTGTTGGTGGCCGCCCCCGTCTCGTTCTCCGCCTGCTGAATGCCCAGGACGTTGCGCGAAACCTCGGTCGTGCCGACCGCCGCCTGCTGGGCGTTGCGGCTGATTTCGGCGGTGGCGCCGCTCTGCTGGTTCACCGATTCCGCCATGTCGGCCGTGGAATTGCTGATTTCCTCCACCTGACCGATGATGCTGCGCATGGCGCCGACCGTCCTGCCCGAGGCCGCCTTGACCGCGCCGATCTGGTTGGTGATCTGCTCGGTCATCGCGTGGGTCTGGTTGGCGAGGTTCTTCACCTCGCTGGCGACGACGGCGAAGCCTTTGCCGGCCTCGCCGGCGCGGGCCGCTTCGATGGTCGCGTTCAACGCCAGCAGATTGGTCTGGCTGGCCACCGCATTGATCGACGCCACGATCTGATCGACCTGATCGATGGAGGCGGACAGCAGATCGAGCTGGCGCTGGGCCTCGCCAGCCCCTTCGGCCGCCAGACGGGAGCGGTCGGCGGCACGCCCCACCCGGTCGGACAGCTCGCCGATCGAGGCGGACAGTTCCTCCGACGCGGCGGCGACCGTCTGGACATTGGCGCTCGCCTGCTCCGACGCGGCGGCAACGGCGGTGCACTGGGCGCCGACCTCTTCGACGGCGGCGGCCAGCTGCGACGAGGTGGCCTGCAACTCGGTCGCGGAACTGCCGACCGCATCGACGATGGAGCCGACCCGCTCCTCGAAGGACCGGGCCATGTCCAGGGTCCCCCGGCGCTTTTCCGCAGCCGCCTGGACTTCGGCATCCTTGGCGTCCTGTTCCAACTGGCGCGTGCGGATCATGCTCTGCTTGAACACATCCACCGTCCGCGCCATTTCGCCGACCTCGTCGCCACGGCCGGCCCCAACCACCTCCGTCGTGGTGTCGCCGGTCGCCAGACGCGCCATCGCCGCATTCAGGGCGGCGACCGGACGGCGAATGCCATAGACGACCAGCAGCACGGACCCGATGGCACCGATGACAAGTAGCGCGACCGCAATCGACAGGGAGTTGAACACCGTCTGGTTGGTCTTGTCGGTCAGATCGTCGGACGAACGGTACACTCCGGCCGACACCTCATCCGACAGCTTTGCCGCCATGTTGAAGGCCTCCACCACCTGGGGGCGCCCTTCCTTTCCATAGACGGCGGCAGCCCCGGCGTGATCGGCCTTTTCCTTCGCCGCGAAGAGCTTAGGCAACGAAGACTTCACCATTGCCGTCAGTTCCGCGATCCGCGCCACCTTGTCCTTGTGTTCAGGCCTGACCAGACGGTTCATCACCGTGCTCGAATCGGCGATGGCCGCCTGAATGTCGTCCATCGCCTTGACCAGAGGCGGAAGTCCCGCGGGATCCTGAAGCAGCAGCACGTTGTTGGCCTGACGGCCGAGGTTGGCGAGGTCGCCGCGCATGCGTTCCAGCTTCAGCGAAAACGTCACGTCTCCATCGATCAGCCTGCTGTAGCGGTCGTCGATCTCACCGATCCGGTTGCTCATGTAGATCGACAGCCCCAGCGTGATCAGGCTGAGAACCGCCACCACCGCGTAGATTTTCGTGCCGATCCGGAGATTTTCGATAAGTTTCACAGCGACACCTCAGCTGACCTCTGAAAAGAGCGGTTTCCCCGCCGACTTCGGCCGACATGGCGAAAGCAATTCCAGACTCACCTAGGTTCACACGGTAAAGAATACCTTAAAGAATCGATGGGAAAATGTTCGGGCGATAAATGGACCGAGCCGCAAACAACAACAATCTCAATAAGATTACATCGCTGACTCAAGTCCGAATGCCTGTCATCCCCCTGGCGCATACACCGCCAGCAATGCAGACAGCGTGACCACGCTCAGCACCGTCGACACTAGGATGGCCGAGGAGGTGCGCTCCACATAGGTCTGGTACTGGCTCGCCACCACGAACGTCAGGGCACCGGTCGGCAGAGCGGCGAGGATCACCGCGCTGCCGGTCCAGAACGGGTCCATCGGAAACAGCGTCTGCGTCAGCACCCAGGCCAGCGCCGGGTGGACCAGCAGCTTCAGGGCGCTGATCCAGCCCGCCTCCGCCAGCCCGGCGGTCAGCCGTTGCGAGGCCAGGAACAGGCCGATGGCGAACAGCGCGCAGGGTCCGGCGGGGGAGCCCATCAACTCGCAGAATGTCGCAATCGGCTTCGGTACCGCGACGCCGGGCAGCAGCGCCGACCAGGCGAGGCCGGCGGCGGTGGACAGGATCAGCGGATTCTTCGCCAGCGCCCGGCCGACATCGCGCAGAGCCTTGCCCAGTCCGCTGCCCTGGCTGTTGGCGAACTCCATCCAGATCACCGCGATGCCGACCATGATGGCGCTCATGATGACGGTGGCCAGGATGGTGGGGGCGAGCCGGTCCGGCCCGAAGGCGGCCAGGAACAGCGGAATGCCCATGTAGCCGGTGTTGGAGAAGGCGGAGTTCAGCCCCTGCATGCATTGGATCTGCGTGCGCTCGCGGTAGACGAGGCGGCCGATCACCGCGCCCAGGGCGTAGACCAGCAGCATCGACCCCAGGAAGGCGCCGATGAACGGACCGTTGAAGATCTCCGGGATCGACCGCCGTGCCGTGCCGAGGAACAGTACCGGCGGCAGCGCCATCCAATAAACGAACTTGTTCAGCGCCTCCGACGAGGCGGCGCCGAGCAGCTTCGACTTCCCGGACAGGAAGCCGGCCAGGATGATGGCGAATACGGGAAATGCGACATTGAGGACGACGTTCATGGTGCGCGACAATAGGCAACGCCAACCGTCGCGTCGAGCGGCCGACCCCTCCACTCCCGGCATGGCACCCTTGACAGCGCGAAGGCGGCGTCGGACGCCATGCTTGACGCCGCGGAAGCGGCGTTCGAGATTGCCGACCTTACACGCGACCACTCCCCAGCGGAGACCGCCCCATGAGAAAGCCGACCGATTCCATGATCGACCACCACAGCGCACTCATCTACGTCATGGTCCTGGTGTCCGCCTGCGACGGCGACATGACCGACCTTGAACTGGAAGCCATCGGCGAGAATGTGCGCTACCTGCCGATCTTCAAGGACTACAGCGGCGATCAGGTGATGGCCGCCACCCGCGAATGCACCACCATGCTGTCCGACAATGACGGGCTGGACACCGTGCTGACCATCATCGAGCAGGCGCTGCCGTCCAAGCTGCGGGAGACCGCCTATGCGGTGGCCTGCGACATCGCCGCCGCCGACCCCAAGGCATCGCAGGAGGAACTGCGCATGCTGGAACTGATCCGCCACCGGCTGGGGGTCGACCGGCTGTGCGCCGCCGCCATCGAGCGCGGTGCCCGCGCCCGCCACATGCGCCTGTGACCCTAATCCACGTATAGTGAAAGCCTCGACATGACCGAAGAAACCATCCGCCCCGATCTCGCCGGCCAGCGCGTCGGCGTCATCGGGCTTGGCCTGATGGGCAAGCCGATGGCCCGAGCGCTCGCCCGTGCCGGCGCGGAACTGGTGGTGTCCAGCCGCAGCCCCGGCCCGGTCGCCGAACTGGCCGCGGAGGGGATGATCGCCGCCACCGGCCCGGCTGCCGTCGCCGGACAGGCGGGAATCGTCATCCTGATGCTGACCGACACCACGGCGGTGGAGACGGTGGCCGAGGCTCTGCTGCCGGTCCTGCGCCCCGGCCATCTGGTGATCGACATGGGCACCACCGCCGTCGCCGCCACCCGCGCGCTGGCCCAGCGCGTCGCCGCCGCCGGGGCGGAGTGGCTCGACGCGCCGGTTTCCGGCGGGACGGTGGCGGCCGAGGGCGCCATCCTCACCATCATGGCCGGCGGGTCCGAGGCTGCCTTCGCCCGTGCACTGCCGGTGTTGCAGGCGATGGGCCGCCGCATCACCCATGTCGGGGACAGCGGCGCCGGCCAGATCGCCAAGTCGGCCAACCAGGTCATCGTCGCCCTGACCATCGGCGCGGTGGCCGAAGCGCTGGCGCTCGCCCGGGCGGCCGGCGCCGATCCGGCCAAGGTGCGTGACGCCATCCGCGGCGGCTTCGCCGAATCCCGCATCCTCGACCTGCATGGCGGCCGCATGGTCAGCGGCGACTTCACGCCCGGCGGCCGCGTTACCACCCAGGTCAAGGATCTGAAACAGGCAGAGGAGCTGGCGCAGCAGTCCGGCATCGACCTGCCGACGCTCGGCCTGTCGCTGGAGCTGTTCGAGATGCTGGTGGACCAGGGCGATGGCGCCCTGGACCATTCCGCCCTCTACCGCCTGTTCGCCCGCTGACCCCGGCGGGTGGCCGGGGGCGGAGCGCGATGCTCCGCCCTCCGGTCGCCATCCTCCGGCCTGTCATTCCCTCCGTTGCGGCAAAGCCCCGCTTTCCGCAAGTTTCTTCTCAAAACGGTTGAGGATAAGCGCCGCATCGTCCATTCTCCCGGCTTTCCACAGGGTGGCAAAGCACGGCCGACCCCTTTGTCTTCACAGGACATCTACACAGGTCAGGCGGCGATGACGGGCGAGCGCATCTATCTCTACGACACCACGCTGCGCGACGGGGCGCAGACCCAGGATGTCGATTTCTCGGTCGCCGACAAGATCGCGATTGCCAAGGATCTCGACCGGCTGGGCATCGACTATGTCGAGGGCGGCTGGCCGGGCGCCAACCCGACCGACGACCAGTTCTTCGCCGAGGCGCCGGAGCTGACGCGCGCCACCTTCACCGCCTTCGGCATGACCCGCCGCCCCGGCCGCAGCGCCGCCAACGATCCGCAGCTGACGGCGCTGGCGCAGTCGCGCGCCAAGGCGGTCTGCATGGTCGGCAAGAGCTGGGACTTCCATGTCGACGTCGCGCTGAACATCCCGCGCGAGGAAAACCTCGACCTCATCCGCGACAGCATCGCGGCCCTGCACGCCGCCAAGGGCGAGGCGCTGTTCGACGCGGAGCATTTCTTCGACGGCTACAAGCGCAACCCGGCATATGCCGTGTCCTGCATCAGGGCGGCGTTCGAGGCCGGGGCGCGCTGGATCGTGCTGTGCGACACCAACGGCGGCACGCTGCCGCACGAGGTCGACGCCATCGTCCGCGAGGTGGTGGAGACGCACGGCATCCCCGGCGACCGGCTCGGCATCCATTGCCACAACGACACCGAGAACGCGGTCGCCAACTCGCTGGCCGCGGTGCGGGCCGGCGCGCGGATGATCCAGGGCACCATCAACGGGCTGGGCGAGCGCTGCGGCAACGCCAACCTCGTCTCGCTGATCCCGACGCTGATGCTGAAGATGGGCTACGAAACCGGCATCCGGCGCGAGGATCTGCCGATGCTGACCCAGCTGAGCCGCGCCTTCGACGACCGGCTGAACCGCGCGCCCAACCGCCACGCTCCCTATGTCGGCGCCAGCGCCTTCGCCCATAAGGGCGGGCTGCATGTCTCGGCGGTGGAGAAGGATCCGTCCTCCTACGAGCATGTGGCACCCGAGGCCATCGGCAACCGCCGCCAGATCGTCATGTCCGACCAGGCCGGCCGCTCCAACCTGATCGTGCGGCTGCGCGACATCGGCATGGCGGTGGATGCGAAGGACGACCGCCTTGCCGGCCTGCTCGATCTGGTCAAGCAGCGCGACAGCGACGGCTACGCCTACGACACGGCGGAGGCCAGCTTCGAGCTGCTGGTCCGGCGCGAGCTGGGCGAGGTGCCGCGCTTCTTCGAACTGCTGCGCTTCCACGTCACCGACGAACGCCGCTACAACGCGGTCGGCAAGCTGGTGGTGGAATCGGAGGCGGTGGTGCGCGTGCGGGTCGGCGACGCCGTGCGGATGGAGGTTGCCGACGGCAACGGTCCAGTGCATGCGCTGGACGTCGCCATGCGCAAGGCGCTGGAGCCGGCCTATCCGGCACTCGCCAAGGTCAGCCTGTCCGACTACCGGGTGCGCATCCTGGCCGCCAAGGAGGGCACCGGCGCCATGCCGCGCGTGCTGATCCGCAGCGCCCGGACCGACGGCGCCGAATGGTCGACGCTGGGCGTGTCCACCAACATCATCGAAGCCTCGATGGAGGCACTGGTGGACAGCTACACCTACGCCCTGATGAAAGGCGACGCGAAGCCGGTGTAAGGACCGGCGGTGCAAGGGCCACGCGGCACCTTCCCAGCATGGCGATGTTCTGTTAGCTAGAGCGGTTTCGGGGCGCTCGCATTCACGCGGGGCCGGCTCCGGTCATCAGCGCCCGTATTGCCGCGGGTCCGCTCTCGGAGGATCATCGCCATGCTCTGGCTCGCCGCCTATATCGGCAGCATTCTTGCCATCAACTTCGCCTTCAGCCTGTTTCCGCACCTGGATCTGGTCTGGTCCTGCTGGGCCGGCCTGATCTTCATCCTGCGCGACATGGTGCAGGTGCGCTTCGGCCACTGGGCGCTCGCCGCCATGCTCAGCGGCACCGTGCTGTCCTATCTGCTGACCGACCCCTTCGTCGCCACCGCCAGCGTCGTCGCCTTCGCCGTGTCGGAGATGATCGACTGGGCGGTCTTCACCGTCACCCGCCGCCCGCTGCGCGACCGGCTGTGGATCAGCGCCGCCCTGTCGGTGCCGGTCGACACCGCCATCTTCTTCGGCATGCTGGACGTCTGGGACCCCACCGTCTGGGCCGCCAGCTTCGCGTCGAAGCTGCTGGGCGTCTCGGTGGTCTGGCTGCTGATGCGCGCCCGCGACGGGCGTGTGGCGGTCGCGGCGTAAGGGGCTGGGTTCGAACGCTCCCGCCTTGATCCTCCCCCGCCGGGCGGGGGAGGATGGGCGGAGGTTTGGCCTCTCCTTCAGAACCGCTTCACGAACCGGTTGAACAGCCGCCCCAGCGGTCCGGTCATCCGCAGCCCGCCGATGGTGGTGGCGAGGCACAGGCAGCCTTCCGGGTCCGACACCGGCCGGTGGATCAGCGACGGGTCGCCGACGGCGATGTCGCCCGGCAGAAAGGCGCCGAACTCGTCGGAAAAACCGCCCTCCAGCACCACGGTCAGCTCGATGCCGCCATGGGTGTGCACCGGCACGCCGACGCCGCCCTTCATGCGGATCAGCTTGGTAGTCCCGTCCGGACCGGACAGCAGGTCCATGCTGCGCATGCCGGGCTGGAGGAACCGCCAGCCGCCCTCCCCCAGCCGCCCCTCGCGATCGAGCCGTCCGCGCAGGTAGCTGCGCAGGGGTTCCGGATAGCGCGACTGCTGCGCCGACGGCTTGACGGCCGGGCGGCAGGGCGCCGGCCGCTCATGGTCCAGGCGGGCCATCAGCGCTTCCAGGCAGCCGTCGGACAGCGGTTCCGGCTCCAGATCGTCCAGCAGGGCGCCGCCGACCGCCTCCATCTCCGCCACGGCGTGGCGGCAGGCGGGACAGAAGGCCATGTGGGTGGCGACGGCCAGCGACGCGCCTTCGCACAGGGCGCCGCCGGCATAGTCGATCAGCAGGGTGTCGCCGGGGTGGTGGCTCGGCCGGTTCATCGGAAATGCCTCATCCGACATCCTTCAGCGACCGGCGCAGGCGTTCCATCGCCAGACGCAGGCGCGATTTGACGGTGCCGAGCGGGATGCCGTGCTCCGCGGAAATGACGCTGTGCGGCTTGTCCTCGAAATAAGCCATGCGCAGAAGCTCGGCCTGTTCCGGCGGCAGATCCTTCAGCGCGGCGCGCAGGCGCCCGCTGCTCTCCTTCGCCTCGATCCGGCGGTCGGCGGCCTCATCGGGTTCGGGCACCAGGGCGGGATCGTCGGGGTCGATCTCCGGCCGCTGTTCGCGCCGCAACACATCGATTCGCTTGTTGCGGGCGATGGTGAACACCCAAGTGCCGGCCGAGGCATGGATCGGATCGTAGGTTTCGGCACGACGCCAGACCAACAGCATGACCTCCTGAACAAGCTCTTCCGCCGCGCCGGAATCGCATCCCAACCGGCGCAGATAGGTTTTCAGCCGTGGCGCGAAGTGGCCGAACAGAACCCCGAACGCCTGGCGGTCCCGCTCGCGCCCTACGGCAACGAGCAGGTCTTCCAGGCTGGGGGCCATGTCGGCCGCGGGGGTGTGCTGGTCCTGCATGGTCCCATTCAAGGGGAACATCGGCTTCCGCACAAGCCGGGGATAGCACCCATTCCCGGAATTCGCGGCAGCCGCCCCGTTTTCAAGACCTCTGCGTCAATCCTGCATCCCACGGGCTTTCACGCCGGGCTGTATGTCGCATCGTGACCTTCGGTACGCAACCGTCCGGCCTCTGGATCACGAAAAAACCCGGCCTGCGGCATTTTATTCGGATTCGCCGGATGATTGGGCCAGACCCTCTCTCCAGACCCTATCTGATGAACCCCATGGCGCGCAGGGCCTCGGCAACCTCCGGCATCTCCAGCGCCTCGACGAAGCGGCGGACGGCCGGGCGGTCGCGACGGGCGGCGGGGACGACGAAGTCGTAATGCTCCTCCTGCAACGGCAGGAAGCCCAAGCCATAGAGGGTCGCCGCGGTTTCGATGGCGACACCCCAGTCGGCACGGTTCTGCGCCACCGCGACGGCGACGGCGTTGTGCGATTTGGCCTGCGTCCAGTAGCCGGTCGGCCGCGCCGGCCCCAGCAGCCGGTCGGTCAGGATGCGGGTGCCGCTGCCGGCATTGCGGTTGATCAGGATGCAGTCGGCCAGACCGGCGACACCGGCCACCGCCTCCTGCGCCGTCCGCCCCTCGAACCGCGGATCGCCGCGGCGGAAGACGATGCCCTGCATGCGGCGGTAGCCGGTGACGAGGTCGAGACCCGGCGCCAGGAACGGCGTGTTGTAGGCACCGGTGGCGGGGTCCATCAGATGGACGGGGGCGATGTCGCACTCCCCGCGCCGTGCCGCCGCCAGCCCGCCCATCGAGCCGACATTCAGCGCCTTGACCGTCATACCCTCTCCGATCAGGCGGCCGAGCACGGCGTTCAGGCCGATGCACTGGCTGCCGACCACGATCAGGTCGGCAGGCGTCAGCGAACGGCCGAGCAGTTGGACCGACACCGGCGTGCCGGCCTCCACCGCCTCGGCCTGGGCGTCGATGGCGAGGAAGCCGTCGGCATGGCTGAAGGCGGTGACGGCGCCCGACCCCTTCGACAGCGGATAGGCGGCCAGCTCGTCCTCGCCGGCGCCATGGACCAGCGAGACCATGACATATTCGGTGCGCCCGCGCTCCGACCCCAGCCGCACCGGCAGGGTGGCCGCCACCTCCTCCGCCAGCGCCGGTGGCAGGCCGGCCAGGGCGCGGATCACCGGGGCGACGAAGCTGTGGAAGGTGAACATGGCCGATGTCGGGAAGCCCGGCAGGATCACCACCGGCTTGCCGCCGGTCACCGCAAGGCACAGCGGCTTGCCCGGCTTCAGCGCCACGCCATGGGCGACGATGCCGGGGTCCGACAGTCGCGCCACGATGCGGTGGGAACGGTCGCCCGCCCCCTTCGACGTGCCGCCCGACAGCAGCAGCGCGTCGCAGTCCAGCCCCCGGGCGACCAGCCGTTCCAGCGCCTCGTCCTCGTCCGGGGCGATGCCCAGCGGCACCGGCTCCCCGCCCAGTTCGGCGACGGCGGCAGCCAGGATGGCGCCGTTGCTGTCATAGACCGCTCCGGTGCGGATCGGCTGGCCGGGTGCGACGATCTCGTCACCGGTGGACAGGATGGCGACGCGGGGCCGGCGCACCACCGCGACCTCGCCCAGCCCGATGGCAGCAAGCACGCCGATCTCGCGCGAGGTCAGGATCTGGCCCTTGCGCAGAACCACCTCACCCCGGCCGATGTCGGAGCCGGCGGCGGCGACGAAGGCGCCGGGGGTAGCTGGGCGGGTCAGGGTGACGAACAGACCATCGGGCCGCTCCACCGCTTCGGTCGTCTCCACCATCACCACGGCGTCGGCGCCACGCGGCAGCATGCCGCCGGTGGCGATCACCGTGGCGGTGCCGGGCTCCACCGTCAGTTCGGGGGCATGGCCGGCGGCCAGCACCTCGTCGTTCAGGCGCAGGGCGACCGGCCGGTCCTCCGCCGCACCCACCGTGTCGGCGGCGCGCACCGCGAAGCCGTCGACCACCGAGCGGTCGAAACCGGGAACATCCACATCGGCCGTCACGTCGGCGGACAGCACGCGCCCCAACGCGGCCGACAGCGGCACCCGCTCCTCCCCCCGTGGGGACAGGTCGAGATGGCGGTGAAAACGGGCGCGCGCCTCTTCACCGCCGACCACCTCCAGGAACTGGTCCTGGCGGGCGGCCTGGGCGACGAAACGGCGGATGTCCTCGCGGCTGCGGTCGGAACTGTGCACGCGGCAAACCCTTGCTGGATAAGAGCGGCGTGATACTTCCTCGCCTCTCAGTCGAACCTGTACATGGTGACGGGAACGCCGTCCGGCACGCCTTCGCTGTCTGCGCCGATCAGGACGAAGCCGTCGGCCCGCGCCGCCGCCGCCAGTCCCGGCCAGCCGGGCGAGGCCACCGGCTCGACCCTGCCGTCCCCATCCAACCGGACCCGGTGCATGTCGAGGCAGCCGATTTCCGACACCAGCTTGCGCGCCGTCACCGCCCGGACCGTCGCATGGGGCAGATCGGCCGGCAACCCGGCAGCACGCCGCACCGCACGGCCGGCCAGCAGTTCGTAAGCCGCCAGCGCCGCCATCGGCTCCCCCGGCAGCAGCAGCACGGGCACGGCGCCGGCGACGCCCAACCCGGCGCTGCCGCCCGGCCGCATGGCGATGCCGTGCAGGTCGATGCTGCCGGCCTGGGCCAGGGCGGGCGCCGCCACATCGTCCGGGCCGGTGCCGGTTCGGCCGGCCGACAGGATCAGGTCGGCGCCCGGCCGCGCGAAGGCTTCGGCCAGGGCGTCCGGGTCGGCCGGCACCACCTCGACCGCCTCGACACCCCCGCCGTCGCGCCCGACCAGCGCCGCCAGCATGGCCGCGACCTGCTCCGGCGCGCCGGCCCTGGGACCGCCGGCAATCAGAATCCGCACCCGCGGCGCCGGCAGGACCGATACGGTGTCATGCCCCGCGGCGGCGAGCAGGCCGAGATCGCCGGGGCGCAGCCGCCGCCCGGCCGGCAGCAGCGCGTTTCCGGCGGCGGTCCAGGCGCCCTGCCGCTCCACCCCGCTGCCGGGCGCCACCGCGTCGATGGCCTCGGCGAAGGGACCGACGGCCTGCACCGCCTCATAGGGGATGACCGCGTCGCAGCCTGCCGGAAGAGGGTCGCCGGCGCTCACCGCAACCGCCGCCGTCAAGGGCACCGGGTTGTAGGAGCCGGCGCCCAGCGTGTCGGCCGCCGCCACGGCATAGCCGTCCGCCGCGGCACGGTCGGCCGGGGGCCAGTCCCCCAGCGCAGCGACGGCGTCGGCCAGCCGCAACCCGCCGCAGTCCGCCACAGGCAGGACCCTTGCGGCAGGCACGGCGACCCGGCGGTCGATCCAGTCCCAGCCATCGGTCAACGATGCACGGCGCGGGAAACCGCGGCCGCGGACATCGTAAAAGGATTTGTTGAGCATCGGCGCCGTCACAGCGCCGGCACCGTGGCGTCCTGCACGCGGTTGCGGCCGGTGCGCTTGGCGCGATAGAGCAATTGGTCGGCCATCTCCGCCAACTGTTCGGGGCTGCCTTCGGCCGATGGGATTACAGTGGCGACCCCCAGGCTGATGGTGACATAGGGGATGACCGGCGACTGCGCATGCGGGATACGGCATTCGGCGACGCTGGTCCGGAAATCTTCCGCCACGCGGACGGCGCCGGGGCCATCGGTCTCCGGCAGCAGGCAGACGAATTCCTCGCCGCCATAGCGGGCGACGAGGTCGCTCGGGCGCCGCGCACGGTCCGACAGCACTTCGGCAATCATGCGCAGGCATTCGTCGCCGGCCTGATGGCCGTAATGGTCGTTGTAGGCCTTGAAATGATCGACATCGAGGATGATGAGCGACAGCGGCAGGTGCGACCGGGCACAGCGCCGCCATTCGCGCGCCATCGCATCGTCGAAGCGGCGGCGGTTGGCGATGCCGGTCAGCCCGTCAAGGAAGGACAGGCTGCGCAGCAGGTCGGTCTGCCGCTTCAGCAGCAGATGGTTGCGCACCCGCGCCTTCACGATGGGCGGGCTGATCGGCTTGGTGATGAAGTCGATGGCCCCCACCTCCAGCCCGCGGGTCTCGTCCTCCACCTCGCTCTTGGCGGAGATGAAGATGACGGGGATGTCGTGGGTGGCGGGATCGGCCTTGATGCGGCGGCACACCTCGAACCCGTCCATTCCCGGCATCATGATGTCCAGCAGGACGAGGTCAGGCATCCGCGCCTGGACGAGATCCAGGGCCCTCTCGCCGTCGGTGGCGAAATAGATGTCGTAATCGTCCTTCAGGATTCGGCTCAGCACATGGACGTTGGACGGGATATCGTCCACCACCAGGATTTTCGGGCGGAGGTCGGCCATGGGCGCGTTCAGACCGTCGATAGCGAAAGGCCGAGGTCTCGCGCGATCCGCTGCACGATTCCAAGCGCCTTGTTGAAGTCCAGACCGTCGATGGCGGCGGACAGCCCCTTCATCGTCGAAGGCTCGACCCAGTCCGTCAGCAACGGCGCCAGCATAGCGAACTCCTCCGCCGCTGCGAAGTTACTCTCTTGCAACAAAGTTGAGAATTGGGGCAGGCGGTTCGCCAGCTGCGCCCGGCTCTCCGCCGACCGGCCTGGCATCGCCGGCCCTCGTGCCGGCCCCGTCTTGCCGCCGGGCGCCGCACGCAGCCGCCGCGCGCTTTCCAGCACGAGCGCCAGTTCGCTGCGCAGCACCGGCACCTGGGCCGCGGCCGCGACGGCATCGTCGCTGTAGGCGGCGATCTGCAACGCGTCGGCGGCGACCGACAGGCGGCGCGCACCGAGGTTGCCGGCGACGCTTTTCAGCTCATGCGCGATGGACTTGGCGGTGGCCAGATCGTTGCCGTTCACCGCCGCGGCGATCCGTTCGACGATGTTGCCATAGCCGTCGGCGAACTGGCCGATGAAACGGCGGAACAGGTCGGTGTCCCCGCCCAGCCGGTTGAGCGCATCGGCAAGGTCGATGCCCGGCAATCCATCGGGCAAGTCGGCCAGCGGTCCGGCCGGACGGCCAACCGGCATCGGCGGAGCCGCCGCGCGCGTCAGCATGGTGTCGCCGTGCAGCGGGACGGGGCCGGCACCGCAGGGCGCGCAGGGCCGCACCGCAACCAGCGGCGGCCCGATCCAGCGGGCCAGCGTGGCGAACAGCTGCGGCAGGTCGAGCGGCTTCGGCACATGGGCGTCCATTCCGTTGTCGAGGCAGCGTTGCCGGTCTTCCGGCAGGGCGCTTGCCGTCATGGCGATGATCGGCATCTGCCGTCCGCCCGGCAGCGCGCGGATCGCGGCGGTCGCGGCGAAGCCGTCCATGTCCGGCATATGCACGTCCAGCAGCACGGCATCGAACGGCTGGCCGGCCGCGCGCACGCACTCCAACGCCTCCCGCCCCGTCGATGCCGTGGCGACCGACGCGCCGGCACGCTCCAGGATCTCGAACGCCACCTGCCGGCTGATGTCGTTGTCGTCGGCCAGCAGCAGCCGGCGGCCATGCAGCGCCCGGCTGGCGTCCCAGGCCGGCCCGCTCAGCCCGCCCAACCCGCTGCCGCCGGACGGCGCCGGAACCGGGGATGGCAGGAAAGGCGCGCCATGCCCGGCCTGGGCATAAGCGACGGTCACGGCGTCGAGCAGGGTGGAGGCGGTGACCGGCTTCACCAGGAACCCGGAAATCCCGGCCTCCTCGAAGCGGGCGCCTAGCCGCTCGCGACCATAGCCGCTGATGACGATGATCATCGGGGTGCCGGCATGGACATCGGCGCGGATGCGGCGCGCCGCCTCGATGCCGTCCATCCCCGGCATCTTCCAGTCCATCAGCACCATGTCATAGGCATGGCCTGCCGCGGCGGCACGCTCCAGCTCGGCGATGGCGCTCCGGCCGTCGCAACAGGCGGTGACGGTCCAGCCGAAGCCGGTGGCGATGGCGCCCAGCACCTCGCGCGCGGTGGGGTTGTCGTCGACCACCAGCACCGTCAGGTCGCGCGGCACCGGGCGCGGGTGGGAGTCGGGCCAGCCGGCCGCAGCCCCGCCGGTTCGCCGGCCGGCCCCGCCGGGATGGCGGTCGAACTCCGCCTGGAAGCGGAAGACGCTGCCCTTGCCGGGCTCGCTCTCCACATCCATCGCGCCCCTCATCAGCCGGACGAGCCGGGCGCAGATCGCCAGCCCCAGCCCCGTGCCGCCGAACCGCCGGGTGGTGGAGCTGTCGCCCTGGCTGAAGGCCTGGAAAAGCCGGTCGCGCTGCTCCGGCGCGATGCCGATGCCGGTGTCGCGTACGGCGAACTCCAGCACCGCGCGGTCGTCCCCCTGCGCCTTGACCGCGACCGACACCACCACTTCGCCCGCCTCGGTGAACTTGATGGCGTTGCCGGCGAGGTTGATCAGGACCTGCTGGAGCCGCAGCGGATCGCCGATCAAATCCAGCGGCACGTCCGGCGCGACGGAGAACAGGACGTCGATGTCCTTTTCCTGCGCGGCCGATCCGACGATGACCGCCAGCGTCTGCAACAGGTCGTCCAGCCGGAAATCAACCCGCTCCAGTTCAAGCTTGCCGGCCTCCACCTTCGAGAAGTCGAGGATGTCGTTCAGGATGCCCAGCAGCGACTGCGCCGACACCCGCACCTTCTGCACGTAATCGGCCTGCCGGCCGTTCAGCTCGGTCTGCTGCAAAAGGTGGATCAACCCGAGGATCGCGTTCATCGGCGTGCGGATCTCATGGCTCATGTTGGCCAGGAACTCGCTCTTGGAGCGGCTCGCCGCCTCCGCCGCCAGCCGGGCGCGCTGCATCGCCGCCTCCGCCCGCTTGCGCTCGGCGATCTCGTGGAAGACCACCACGGCACCCTCGACCTTGCCTTCGGCCAGCATCGGGGAGGCCGTGTACTCCACCAGGAAGGGCGCCCCCCCCTTGCTCCAATAGGTGTCCTCCAGCCCGCGCCGGCTCTCCCCGCTCAGCAGCACCTCGGTCACCGGGCATTCCAGGGCCGGGAAATGGCTGCCGTCGGCGCGGCGGGAATGGATCAGCGCATGCAGGTTGCCGCCCAGCAGCTCCTCGTTGGAATAGCCCGTCAGCGCCGAGGTGGCGGGATTGGCGAAGGTGATCGTCCCGTCGCGGTCGATGCCGCAGATGCTGTCGGACGCCGAATGCAGGATCAGGTTCAAACGGCGGTTGGCGCTGGCGAAGGCCTCGTTGGCGGTTTCCAGCTCGCTCTTCTTGGTGTCCAGCTCGGCGTTGGTGTCGGCCAGCATGCGGCGGCCGGCCACCTCGCGCTCCAGGCTGCGCAGCGCGGTATAGGCCAGACCGGCGCAGGCCAGCACCGCCAGCCCGACCAGGATGCTGCCCCGGAGCGTACGCTCCCGCCAGGGCGCCAGCTCCGTCCGCTCCGACAGGGCGACGAACGCGACGAGCGGCAGGTTCGGCACCCGCTGGTAAGACAGGATGCGCCGGCTCCCCGGCGTCGGTCCGTCTGCCTCGAAGGTTTCGATGGCTGCATCGGCCGCATGGCGCAGCACGACGCTCCCGTCCGGGCCATCCAGCGGCTCGCTGGCGGGAAAGCGCAGCACAGGCTTTCCATCGGTACGGTACACCGCGATCGCCGCACCGGCACCGAGATCCAGGCTTTCGTAGAGCTGGCTGTAATAGTCGAGGTCGACATTGGCATGAACGACACCCTGGAAGCGTCCTTCCAGCATGATCGAACGGCTGACGGTGAAAAATTCCGTCCCCGTCTGCCGACCGGTGATGCGCTCACCGACATGGAAATCGGTCCCGTCGAGATGCGCTTTGAAAAAGCTGCGATCCGAAGCGTTGACGTGTGGTGTCGGGTATTGCCTGCTGGTCAGCACGGCGTTGCCGTTTGCAGCATCGATCCACAGCGCCGCGATTTCCGGCAGGCTGTCCACCATGTCGCGGACGGTGATCCAGGCCTCGCGATTGGTGTCCAGACCGGGCATGCCGTAATGGCGAATGAGATCCTGCGCACGGCCGATGGCGAGGTCTGCGGTGGCTACCGTCCGCCGGACATGCTCCTGCAGCAGGCGGGCGGTGGACTGGGCCTGTTCCCGGCCGTGGCGCAGCGTCTCTTCCCGGTCGGCCCAGACGACATAGCCCCAGAACCCGGCGCCGAGCAGCGCGATCAGCGCAAAGGCCGCGACCAGCAGCAGACGGGTGCGCGTGGGGGAAAGCGTGGGTGCCGCAGCGTCGATCGGGTGTCTGTCCATCATTGCAGAGTTGTCGCCGCACCGCCGCCGGCAACCGGCGCCACCCGCCGGTCCTTCCGCCTACATCGGTCGGAGTATGGTCTGGCGCCGGCTGCGTCCGCAAGCAACTTGATGTGCGCAAGGGCGACGTTCGCGACACCCGGCGCTTGCGGGGGACCCCTCCGGTACAGCCCCCCTTGCACCGCCTGCGTTCGTACAACGGCTGGGGCATCGTCCCCATATTCACGTCCGATATTTGTCATGCCCGCCCCGCCCTCTTCGCCCTCGCCTCCGCCGTGAAAGCGCCCGTCCGATGGCCGACCGCCGCCCCCTGCCGCCCAAGCCTTTCCTGCTCGCCACTCTGCTGGCTTTGGCCGCCGGCCCGGCCCTGGTCCAATCGGCCCTGGCGCAATCGGCGCTGACCGGCCCGGTGCGGTCGGACCCGATGCAGACGGTCGGCGCCGAGGTGCATGTGCGGATCGAAACCCTGCCGAAGCCCTATGCCACGCCCGCGGTCGCCAACGAGGCGGTGCTGGTGCAGCGTCCCGCCGAGCAGCCCCTGCGCGCCCCGCGCGGCTTCACCGTCACCCTGTTCCGCGACAATGTGGAGAATGCGCGCAACCTGCTGGTCCTGCCCAACGGCGACGTGCTGGTGGCCCAACAGCGGCCGGGCACCCTGACCCTGCTGCGCGATGCCGACGGCGACGGCCGGGCGGAGATGGCCCAGGTCTGGGCCGACGGCTTCGACCATCCCTTCGGCCTCGCCTTCCATGACGGGGCGGTGCTGGTCGGCGATCTGGCCGGGGTGTGGCGGCTGCCCTGGACCGCCGGGACGACCCAGGCGGGGGAACGGCGACGGCTGACGCCGGAGGGCGCCTTCGGCAAGCGCGGCGGCCATGCCACGCGCTCCATCGCGGTGGCGCCGGACGGGCGGCATTTCTATGTCGGCATCGGATCGGAGGGAAACATCGGGGTGGAGCCGGAACCGCGCGCCACCATCCAGGAATTCCGCATCGACGGCAGCGGCCAGCGCACCTACGCCGCCGGCCTGCGCAACGCGGTCGGCCTCGCCTTCAAGCCCGGCACCGGCGACCTCTATGCCGTCGTCAACGAGCGCGACGGGCTGGGCGACCAGCTGGTTCCCGATTTCCTGACGGCGGTGAAGCCGGGCGGCTTCTATGGCTGGCCCTATTCCTACATCGGCGACAACCCGCAGCCCGACCTTGCCGGGAGGCGGCCCGATCTGGTGAAGGCGGCGCTGGTGCCGGGGCTGCTGTTCCAGGCCCATTCGGCACCGATCGGGCTGGCCTTCGGCGACGCCACCCATTTCCCGGAACGCTACCGCATGGGCGCCTTCGTGTCGCTGCATGGGTCGTGGAACCGCTCGCGTCCGACCGGCTATGCCATCGCCTTCGTGCCCTTCGACACCGCGCCCTTCGACAAGAGCCGGCCCACCGGCACCTACGAGACCTTCGTCACCGGCTTCCGCGTCACCCCGGCCGCGGGGACCGCAACGGGGAGTGCCGCGGAGGGCGACGAGACCCCGAAGGTCTGGGGCCGGCCGAGCGGGCTGACGGTGACCGCCGACGGCGCCCTGCTGATCGCCGAGGACGCCTCCGGCACGGTCTGGCGCGTCGCCTACGCCGCGGCGGACAAGGAGGCCGAGAAGGAGCCGGCAGCCAGGACGCCTCCCAGGCCCTGACGGGTCAGCAGCACTCGTCCTCCAGCTGGCGCAGCATCGCCAGCCCGTCCTCGTCGTCATGCTCCTCGAACAGGTCGGCGATGTAATAGATGTTGGCGCAGAGCAGGCACAGCCCGTCGGCCTGCCGTTTCAGCGGGTCCTCGGCCACCGCCAGCTCGGCGCGGAACCGCTCCCAGAAGGCGTTGGTCTTGGCTGGGTCGTCGATGTGTATGTACAGGCGGTCGATGATGCGGCGGCTGTTGCCCTCGCAGTCAATCCCTTTGAACGAGACATAGCGGTCGGGCGCGTCGATGCTGTCCACGGAAGCGGGCTCCTCATTCCGGTTGGCAGGGGCGGGGAAGATTGGCCCGATGCTTCCCCGCCGGCATGCCTGCGATCAAGCGGCCCTGCACCAGCGGCATCCGGCCTGCGCGAATGGCGGGATCGCTGCATGAACGGAACCGTCGCCGGGGCTTGACCATGCCCGGTCCACGGACCACTCTCGCGCAACGGATGCAACCGGTGGGCGATTGGGACGGAGATATGGCGGTCCAGGACTTAGCGGTGGCGACCGGGTATTTCCGTGAAGGGCGCCGGCAGGAGGCCTACGATGCCTGCACCGCGATTCTCGACCGGGAACCGGAGACGGGAGACGCTTGGCAGCTCTCCGCCATCGTCCGCTTCCAGCAGGGGATCGGCGGCGCGGCCGATGCGGTCGCGCGCCAATGCCGTGCCTGCGCCTGCGACCCGGCCCGCGCCGAATATGCCGCCAACCTCGCCGCCATGACGAAGGCCGGCGGCGATGCCGGGGTGGCGATGGTCTGGCTGCGCCGCACCGCATTGCTGACACCGGCCGATCCCACGCCGTGGCGCCGTCTGGCCGCCGCCCGCCGGCAGGCCGGCGACCGGGCGGGCGCCGTCGATGCCATCCGCGAGGCCGCCGCCCGGCATCCGCTGCGCTCCGACCTCCATACCGAGCTCGGCGCGCTGGCCTTGCAGCAGGAGGACGGAGCCACGGCCGTGCAGGCCTTCCGCAACGCCCTCGCCCTCGCCCCCGGCGATGCCGCCGCCCTGCGCAATGCCGGCGTCGCGGCCCTGCGTCATGGCACGGCGGAGGCATCGGTGGGCTGGCTGTCCCGGCTGCTGGCGGTCGAGCCGGACCATGAGGACGGCTTCTGCGATCTGGCTCTGGCGCTGCACCGCCGGCAGATCGCAAGCGGTGGGGCCCGCTGGCGGCATCACGACCGGCGGCGGTTTCCGCCCGCTCCCGGCCGGCTGCGGATCTATTACCGGCTGAGCGACCGCGGAAACCCCAAGGAGAAGATCGCCGGCCCCTTCGCCTGTCTGGCCAATTTCCTCGACGTCTTCCGTCCGGCCGCCGACGAGCTGCGGGTGATCGCCGACAATTGCCGGGACGATACGGTGGAGCGGGTGGAGGCGATGCTGGTCCAGGCCGGCTGCCTTGGCTCCGACGGGACCGTCGTCCAGCGCACGGCGCTGGGCCATCACGGCTCCTTCCTGCATGCCAAGGCGCTGGCTCTGGCCGACCTGTCCGACCGCCAGCATGACCGTGACGCCATCGTCTATTTCCTGGAGGACGATTATCTGCATCTGCCGGGCGCCCGCGCCCTGCTGGCGGAGGGGTTGCAGATCGCCGATTACGTGACGCTGTACGACCATGCCGACAAATACGCCGACCCCGCTGCCACCGGCCTCGATGGGGTGATCGCGGCCGGCGGCGAGGAAACCTGCGTGCTGCGCCGGCCGCTCAGCCATTGGAAATTCACCGCCAGCACCACCATGACCTGGGCCTGCCGGCTGTCGACCCTGCGTGAGGACAGCGCTGTCTGGGACCGCTTCCGCATCGAACGGCGGTCCATCGACTATTGCCTGCACTACACGCTGGGAGCGGCGGGCCGTTTCCTGGCCTGCCCGCTGCCGGGCCATGCCACCCATGGCGAACCGAACTGGGCCTCGCCCGGCCGCGACTGGCCGGCGCTGGCGCGGCAAATGGAGCAGCGGCTATAGCGCCAGCCGTTTCTTCAGCGCCTCGGCCCGGTTGCGGCTGACCGGCACGCGGGGGGCGCCGGGGGCGGCCATGACGAAGGCGGCGCGGCCGTCCTGCCGCTCCACCGCGCGGGCATGGCGCAGGTTGACGATGTAGCCGCGATGGGTGCGCACGAAGGATCGGGCGTCGAGCCGCGCCTCCAGCTCCGACAGGGGAAGGCCGCAGAAGAAGGCGCCGTCGGCGGTGTGGACCGTGGTGTAATGGCCGTCGGCCTGGAGATAGACCGCATCGGCCGGGTCGAGCAGCACGATCCCCTGCCCCTTCTCCACCGGCAGCTTGACCAGCGGTTCAGGTGCCTGCGATGCGAGAGCTTGCGATGGCGGGATCTGCGCATCGGCGGCTGATGGACGCGCCGCCTCCATCAGCATCAGGGCGGTGACCGCGCCGCTCTCCCCCGCCGCGGTGGCAAGCGCCAGCGCGGTCGCCTTCACCACCAGCACCCGGCCGGGCAACGCCACCATCATCGAACAGGCCGATGCCGGGGCGGCGGGATCGGTGGCGGCGGCCATCAGCAGTTCCACCTTGGCCCGGTGGGAGGGAGGGTGCAGGTCGTGCAGATAGGCGCCGACCAGCCCGGCCGCGCGGTCGCCCAGCAGCCGCACCGCCGCCGGGTTCAGGGCCAGCACCCGCCGCGCGCTGTCCAGCAGCACCAGCCCGACATCCATGTTCTGCAACGCATAGTCCATGGACGCCCACTATAGCGGTGCTTGCGGCTTAACTCCCGCCTTTCCGCTTGTCGCCCTCGACCAGGGCGGTGACGACGCCGTGGAGGGTGCGCACCTCCTGCTCGGTCATCTCCATCCGCTCGAAGGCGTTGCGCAGGGTGCGGATCATCGAGGGGCGCTTCGCCTCGCTGGTGAAGAAGCCGGTACGATCCAGCGACGCCTCCAGCCGCTCGAAGAAGTTCACCCGCTCCGCCATCGTCGCTGGACGGGTCTGGCCGGTATGCAGGAAACGGTCGGGCGTGCGGTCGCCGGCCTGGAACCACTCGTAGCCGATCAGCAGCACCGCCTGCGCCAGATTGAGCGAGGAGAAGGCCGGGTTCAGCGGCACCGTCACCAGCGTCTGGGCAAGGGTCAGATCGTCGTTGAACAGCCCGGTGCGCTCCGGCCCGAACATCACCCCGACCTTCTGGCCGGCGGCATAGCGCTCCCGCATCTCGCCGGCCGCGACGCGCGGGGTGACGAAGCGCTGGATCATGTCGCGGGTGCGCACCGTGGTGGCGAAGACCGATTCCAGATCGGCGACCGCCTCGGCCGTCGTCTCGAAGATCTTCGCATTGTCGATGACGAGGTCGGCCCCGGACGCCGCGGCATTCGCCTTCGGGTTCGGCCAGCCGTCCCGCGGCTTGACGAGCCGGAGATCGGTCAGCCCGCAATTCAGCATCGCACGCGCGCAGGCGCCGATGTTCTCGCCGAGCTGCGGCTGCACCAGGATGACGGCCGGGCCGCCAAGGATCGATTCACGGGTGGGGTTCTGGCCGGAGGTCATGGGAACGATTGTGGTTGAACGATGAAGGGCGAAGACGGCCGGATCGCCGGCCTATTCCTGCTGCTCCGCCGGCTCCGCCTCGGCCTTCACCGGGCCGCCGTCGATGGCGGTCAGGCGCGCCTTGAGGTCGGAGACGTCGGCGAACAGGCGCTTCAGGCGGGCGAGGCCCTTGTACTGTTCGAAGGCGCGGGCGCGCGGCACGGCGGGATAGCCCATCCACACCGACTTCGGCGGAATGTTGCTGCCGACACCGGAATTGGCCGCCACCACCGCGTCGCTGCCGATCTTGATGTGGTCGGCGACGCCGACCTTGCCGGCCAGAACCACGCGGTCGCCGATCACCGTGCTGCCGGCGATGCCGACATGGCCGCACAGCATGCAGTTGGTGCCGACCTGGACGTTGTGGCCGATCTGGACGAGGTTGTCGATCTTGGTGCCGTTGCCGATGCGGGTGGCCGTCACCGTGCCGCGGTCGATGGTGGCGCCGGCGCCGATC
This sequence comes from Azospirillum sp. A29, assembly GCF_042604625.1. NCBI lineage: Bacteria > Pseudomonadati > Pseudomonadota > Alphaproteobacteria > Rhodospirillales > Azospirillaceae > Azospirillum > Azospirillum sp. A29. Next base: position 2,260,575 of record NZ_CP170466.1, on the reverse strand, counting down.
TCGACATCGTCGCCCATGATCACGGTGCCGATGGAGTTCACCCGGCGGATCAGCACGTTGGTGCCGACGACGCGGCCGGTGGTCTTGGCCGATTCGACGCTGCCCGGCTCCGGCGTGACGAAGCTGAAACCGTCATTGCCGACGGCGGCGTTGGGATGGACGATGCAGCGCGCACCCATCTCGACCCGTTCGCCGATGCGGGCGCCGGGATGCAGCAGGCTGCCCTCGCCGATCACCGCATCGGCCCCGACCGTCACATGCGGCAGGACGACCACACCGGCGCCGATGCGGGCGCGCGGGCCGATATAGGCGAAGGGGGCGATGGAGGCATCGGGCGCCACCACGGCGTCGGGCGCCACATAGGCCTGCGGCGACACCCCCGGCTCGGCATGGACCGGACGTTCGAAGATGTCGAGCATCCCGGCCATGGCGTAGCGCGGACGCTTCACCACGATGCGGCCCTTGATGCCCTCCGGCACCTCGACCCCTTCGGCGACGACGGCGGCCACCGCCTTGCTGCCGGGCAGCAGAGCCAGCAGCTCCTTGTCCATCGCCAGCGCCAGATCCTCCGGCCCTTCCGCTTCCGACGGATGGACGGCGCGGCGGATCGTGAGGGAGCCGTCGCCTTCGACCGCGGCGCCCAGCGCTTCGGCGATCTCGGTGAGGGTACGGGGGGCCTGGGTCATGATGGGACGCACCGGTGTCAGTGTCTTGCACGGGGGCCGTCCTGGCAGACGGCGCGGCGGACCCTAACACGGGCGTCCGGCGGATGGCGAGGTGTCAGAACGCGGTACCGGGCTGCGCGTTCGCCGCCGGCCCGTCCTTGGCGCCCCCATTCTCCTTATCGGGCCGCAGCCAGCCCTTCACCCGCGCCTTCATCCGCCGCAGCAGCGGCTGGCGCGCCTGGACCGCATAGTATTTGCGCACCGTCTCCAGGATCTCCCAGGTGCCGGTGAAGCCCATCGGCAGCACCAGCGCATCGCCGGCCTTGTATTCCCGCGGGGTTCCGCCCTCCGGCGTGATGATCACCCGGCCCGACAGCAGGATGCAGAACTCGTGATAGGGCCAGTCCTTCATCGCGACGAGGCCCGGCGTGCACTGCCACACCCCCGACCGGAAGCGGCTGTAGTCGCCTTCGAAGATGTTGCGGTGAATCTCCAGCGGCTGGCCGGACAGGATGGCGCCGAAGACCGCCGGCTTGCCAACCTCGTCGTCGGCGATGCGGTGGCTGTCGATGGGAATGGGGGTGTGATCCGGCATCGGCTCTCCCGGTGGGGGTTGGGGTCGGGGGTTGGAGGGAAGGGGATCGCGCAGGGCCGAAGGCCCGTCGGCGCTCCTGCGCAACACCCCACCCCGCCGAAAGTTCCCCGGCGGATCCGAAAAAATGTCAGCCGCCCAGATTGACGATCTCCACCCGCCGGTTGGCCGCCGCCTTCGGCTGGTCGGGCAGCAGCAGTTCCCGCGCGCCCATGCCGGACGCCTCCAGCCGGTCGGCGTGGATGCGGTGGCGAGACACCAGATACTCGACCACCGCCGCCGCCCGCCGCTTGGACAAGGCGAGGTTGGCCGTGTCGCCGCCGACCGCGTCGGTGTGGCCGACGATGCGGAAGCGGGTGGTTCCGGCCGTTCCCATCACCGCCGCCACCTTGTCCAGGATCTCCCGCGATTCCGGCCGGATGACGGCGGAATTGAAGTCAAACTCGACCCGGAAGGCGGCGCGCAGTTCCGGCACCTGCATGGCGGTCGGTCCGGGCAGCGGCGGCACCGTCACCGGTCCCGGCCGCTGACCGGGGGAGGCGGCGGGGGATGTGGCCGGCGGCGGGGCGGCCGGCCGCTGCATCGCCACCGGGGGACAGTTGGGCCCGGTGGTGCCGAGCAGCGCCGCCTGGATTTCGCACTCGCTGGGGTTCGGCCCCATCGGGGTCGCCGGGCCGGGCAGTCCCTGGGCGAGGCCCGCGACGGGCGACGTCAACCAGACGAAAGCGCTGAGCATGAGGCTCAGCCGCATGGCCGCATTGTTCGGACCGCGGACGGTCGCTTCAAATTGCGCGTGGAACAGTCCTGCGTGCATCTGTACGATCCCGGTCCGTATCTTTCGTATAGGGCGCTTGGGAGGAAATAAGCATGAAATCGCTGAAGGCTCTGCTCGCCGGCATCGCGCTGGCCGCTCTGACGGTTCCGGCTCTGGTTGCCGGTGCGGCGAACGCTGCCGACTACAAGGCGGAGTACAAGCTTTCGACCGTTCTGGGCAAGCCCTTCCCCTGGGGTGTCGGCGGCGACCGCTGGGCCGAGCTGGTCAAGGAGAAGACCGGCGGCCGCATCAACATCAAGATGTATCCCGGCACCTCGCTGGTGAACGGCGACCAGACCAAGGAGTTCACCGCGCTCCGCCAGGGCACCATCGACATGGCGGTCGGCTCCACCATCAACTGGTCGCCGCAGGTGAAGGAGCTGAACCTCTTCTCCCTGCCCTTCCTGATGCCCGACCACAAGGCGCTGGATGCTCTGACCCAGGGCGATGTCGGCAAGACGCTGTTCGAGCTGCTCGCCAGCAAGGACGTGATGCCGCTGGCCTGGGGCGAGAACGGCTTCCGCGAGATCTCCAACTCCAAGCACCCCATCCGCACGCCGGCCGACCTGAAGGGGCTGAAGATCCGCGTCGTCGGCTCGCCGCTCTACCTCGACACCTTCACGGCCCTCGGCGCCAACCCGACGCAGATGAGCTGGGCCGACGCGCAGCCGGCCCTGTCGACCGGCGCCGTCGACGGGCAGGAGAACCCGCTGGCGATCTTCGTCGCCGCCAAGCTCGCCACGCTGGGCCAGAAGAACCTGACCCTGTGGGGCTACGTCGCCGATCCGCTGATCTTCGTGGTCAACAAGGAGGTTTGGGCCAGTTGGTCGAAGGAGGATCAGGAGGCCGTGCGCGCCGCCGCCGTCCAGGCCGCTACGGAAGAGGTCGCGATCTCCCGCAAGGGCATCACCGCCGAGGACGACAGCCTGCTGAAGGAGATCACCGCCCAGGGCGTCGAGGTGGTGCGCCTGACGCCGGAGCAGCAGAAGGCCTTCCAGACCGCCACCCAGCCGGTCTTCGACAAGTGGGCCAAGCAGATCGGCCCCGATCTGGTGAAGGCGGCCCAGGCCACCATCGGCGAGCGGAAATAAGCTTTAGTTCGCTTGGCTGACGGATGCGGCGCCCTGCGGGGCGCCGTTTTTTAGATCCGTAAGGCACTTGCTTGTGATGCGTGCCCAAGCGGATTGCGCTACAACTCCCCCAATGCCGAATGGTTTGCGGAGCGGGCGCATATGACGTCGGAAATGCTGCTGGCGCTGTTCAGCATCGGCGCCACCCTGCTGTTTCTGGGCATCCGCCGCGGCCTGATCCTGCGGACGGACCGGGAAATCCGCCGCTGCGGCGCCGCCCTGACCGCCGAACGCGACGCGCTGGAACTCCAGGCCAACGAGCTGGAGGCCATGCAGGCCGAAATCGAGGCGACGAAGGCAAGGCTAGTGGAGCTGTCGACCGACAAGCTGATCCTCAACCGCCGCAGCGGAAAGCGCACCGCCGCAGCGCGCCGCTTCATCCACGAGATCGGCCGGCCTGAGCCGGGGCGCAACCATTTCACCTTCCGTCTGGCGATGACCCCGGGCTTCGCCGCCCGGCCCGATGCCAAGGCCGTGGTCCACCCGGCCATCTGGCGCTTCGGGAACGAGGCGCAGGTCTGGGCCTCCGACTTTGCCGCCGCCCAGATGCTGACCCGCAACATCTTTCACGAGGGGGTGGGCGTCACCGTCTCCAGCGAGGAGGCGGACGAAGACGCTGTTGCCGGAGCCTCCGCACTATGAGCCCCGTCTGGCTTCTGGGAGCCGTCACCAGCTTGGTCATCGGCGTGCTGGCCGAGCGCATCCTCGGCATCCGCGCCCGCCGCCAATCGGAGAAGTTGACCGCGCTGAAGGAGAGGCTGAACGTCTACGCCAACTACGCCAAGCTCGCCTCGGTCCGCCGGGTGGAGGCGGAGGAAACCCTCGCCGGCCTGCACCGCGAGGCGGCGGAGATGGAGGGCGAGATTTTGTCGTTGCAGTCGGCCGTCACCGACGATGCCGCCCTGACGCCGATGGAGTTCTATTGCGTCGACCGCGTCGCCCGGTCCAGCGGCCCGCTGTGGTATGTCGCGGTGGAGGCGCTGGATGCCACCGCCCCCTGGACCGGCATCCGCACCTACGCCATTGCCGCGGAAAGTGCGGAAGACGCCCGCAAGCGGATCGTCGAGCGCCACCCCTCCCCCACCGCCTTCACCATCTCCCCCGCTGTCCCGCTGGTGCTGCCGGAGCGTTGAGGATGGTCGTGCCGTTGGGGCAAGGGCCTGACACGACAAAGAAAAAAAGGGCGCCCCACCGGAGCGCCCCTTTCCCATGAACCTGCCGTCAGGCGTTGTTCATGCGGTTGTCGATCAGGTCGGTCACCACGCCCGGATCGGCGAGCGTCGAGGTGTCGCCCAGGCTGTCATGCTCGTTCGCGGCGATCTTGCGCAGGATGCGGCGCATGATCTTGCCCGAACGGGTCTTCGGCAGGCCGGGAGCCCACTGGATCAGGTCGGGCGAGGCGATCGGGCCGATCTCCTTGCGGACCCAGGCGACCAGTTCCTTGCGCAGCTCCTCGGTCGGCGTCTCGCCGGCGTTCAGCGTGACGTAGGCGTAGATGCCCTGGCCCTTCAGGTCGTGCGGATAGCCGACGACCGCGGCCTCGGCGACCTTCGGGTGGGCGACCAGCGCGCTCTCGACCTCGGCGGTGCCCATGCGGTGGCCGGACACGTTGATGACGTCGTCGACGCGGCCGGTGATCCAGTAATAGCCGTCGGCGTCGCGGCGGCAGCCGTCACCGGTGAAGTACTTGCCGGCGAAGGTCGAGAAGTAGGTCTGGATGAAGCGCTCGTGGTCGCCATAGACCGTGCGCATCATGCCGGGCCAAGCATCGGCGATGCAGAGGTTGCCCTCGGTCTCGCCTTCCAGGATCTGGCCTTCGTTGTCGACGACGACCGGCTGGACGCCGAAGAACGGCTTGGTCGCGGAGCCCGGCTTCTGGCCGATGGCGCCGACCAGCGGGCTGATCAGGATGCCGCCGGTTTCCGTCTGCCACCAGGTGTCGACGATCGGGCAGCGGGCGTCGCCGACCACATTGTAGTACCACAGCCACGCTTCCGGATTGATCGGCTCGCCGACCGAACCCAGCACGCGCAGGCTCGCGCGCGAGGTCTTCTTCACCGGGCCCTCGCCTTCACGCATCAGCGAGCGGATGGCGGTCGGGGCGGTGTAGAAGATGTTGACCTTGTGCTTGTCGATGACCTGCCAGAAGCGCGAGACGTCCGGATATGTGGGGATACCTTCGAACATCAGCGTGGTGGCGCCGTTGGCGAGCGGGCCATAGACGATGTAGCTGTGGCCGGTGACCCAGCCCACGTCGGCCGTGCACCAGTAGACCTCGCCGTCCTTGTAGTCGAAGACATACTGGTGGGTCATCGACGCATAGACGAGATAGCCGCCGGTGGTGTGCAGCACACCCTTCGGCTTGCCGGTCGAGCCGGAGGTGTAGAGGATGAACAGCGGATCCTCGGCGTTCATCTCCTCCGGCGGGCAGTCGGCGGAGACGCTCTCCATCTCCTCGTGGTACCAGAGGTCGCGGCCCTCGGTCCAGGCGACGTTGCCGCCGGTGTGCTTGACCACCAGCACATGCTTGACCGTCGGCGCGCCGGCCACCGCCTTGTCGGCGTTGGCCTTCAGCGGCACCTTGCGGCCGCCGCGCAGACCCTCGTCGGAGGTAATGACGAAATGGCTGTCGCAATCGACGATGCGGTCCTTCAGGCTGTCGGGCGAGAAGCCGCCGAAGACGATGGAGTGGATGGCGCCGATGCGGGTGCAGGCCAGCATCGCATAGGCGGCCTCCGGGATCATCGGCAGATAGATGGTGACGCGGTCGCCCTTCTTGACGCCGTTCTTCTTCAGCACGTTGGCGAGACGGCAGACCTTCTCGTGCAATTCCTTGTAGGTGATGGCCTTGGAAACGCCGGGGTCGTCGCCTTCGAACAGGATCGCGGTCTGGTCGCCGCGGGTCGCCAGATGGCGGTCGATGCAGTTGGCCGACACGTTCAGCGTGCCGTCGTAGAACCAGCGGATATGGACGTCGTCGTTGAAGTTGACGTCCTTCACCTTGCTGTAGGGCTGGATCCAGTCGAGCCGCTTGCCCTGCTCGCCCCAGAACGCCTCGGGGTCCTTGACCGACTGCTCGTACATGCGGGCGTAGGCTTCCGCATTCACGTGGGCGGCGGCCGCGATCTCGGGCTTCACCGGAAAGAAGCTGTTGTCGGTCATGAGTGCGATTCCCCCGTGGTGCTTCCGAATTGGCCGGAAGATGATTGGAGGGCGGCGGGCCGCCGCCCGGAATTGAGCGGCATTATCCACACAAGTTGCGGGACGAACAAGCAAATCGGCCCCCGCAGGCCCCCCGACCAAAGGAGGATTGTGTCGCTGATTTTGCAGCGCGAGACTGTTTCTTCCCCAAGCATACCGAGGCATGCCAAGGCCTCCGTGACCGCGCCGCCAACCGGGCCGGAAGGGCAGCGGTCCGGCTCCGCGACCATCCGCCGCGCCGCGGCGCAGCATGAAGGGCAGCGTGCGGGGATGTCTGTCCTGTAACGGACGATCCCTTGCTTAACCCGACCTTAACCCGCCGGCAGCTATAGACTTGCTGCATTACGGTAACGATCAGCGGCGGCAAGGATCGCAATGCCCAGCACCACGAACGCGGACGATCTTCCGAAAGCCGGCGACCGCAGCGACCGTCTCGCCGGAATGGCCGACCGCACCAGCCTGATGGCCATCGACGCCACGCTGCGCACGCTCGCTGGCCCCGTCGGCGCCATCTCGGCCGCCGGCATGGCGGACATCGCCCGCCGCATGCTGCAGGCGACCAACGACTTCCACGCGGCGATGCAGGAAGCGGCCGAGTAGGTCTTTCAGTAAAGAGCTGGGTAGCAAAGAACCGGGCGGCGGAGAGCGGGGCCGTCGTCGCCCCGCTCCGCTCTTCAAGCCGGTACGCCGACCCCTGCCAGATCGCACACCCGCGCCCATTCCTCGTCGGTGACCGGGCAGACCGACAGCCGCGACTGACGCACCAGCGCCATCGACTGAAGTTCCGGATCGGCCTTGATCTGCTTCAGCGTGACGGGCGTCTTCACCGGCATCACAGGCGCCACGTCGACCATGCCGAAGCGGCCGGCCTCGTCGCTGGGGTCCGGATAATAGGTGCGGACGATCTCGACGATGCCGACGATCTCCAGCCCTTCGTTGGAGTGATAGAAGAAGGCGCGGTCGCCCACCTCCATCGCCTTCAGATTGTTGGACGCCTGGTAATTGCGCACCCCGTCCCAATGGGTCCGGCCATCGGCGACCATGCGGTCCCAGGAATATTTGAACGGCTCGGATTTCACCAGCCAGTAGGCCATCGCCAGCGCTCTCCCGCTCAGGCCTTGGGGTAGACGCGGCGCCAGGGCCGGATCGTCACGCTGTCGAACAGGCCGGCCTTGGCATAGGGGTCGCCGTCGGCAAAGGCCTGCGCGGCGGCGGCATCGGCGCACTCGACGATCAACAGGCTGCCGACCATGCCGCTCTGGTCGTCAGACAGCAGCGGGCCGGCGGCGAAGATGCGGGCGGCATTGGCTTCCAGATAGGCCAGATGCTCGGTACGGTTGGCGGCGCGGACATCGGCGGCACCCGCCTTGTCGACGCAATGGAACATGAACAGCATGCGGTTCGCTCCTTCACACGGTGGAGCGGGAGCCTAGATCGGATCGCGAAAAATCGGAATCGATTTGAAGCGCAAAGCCGATCGCAAAAATTTGAACGCAGGGGAAGCTGGGGGGAAAGCGTCGGCTGAAGCTTGCCGGTCACGCCACCACGCGCGGGCGGCGCGGCGGCGTCTTGCCGCCCTTGCAGGGGGAATAGCCGCCGGGGGCGATACGGCCCAGGCGGATGCCGGTGCTTTCGATCTCGCCGAAGCCGCCCAGCCCCATCTCCAGCGCCGCGGCCAGCGCGATGCGGCCGCAGGCCTCGGCGTCGCTGCCGGCATGGTGGTGGTGAAGCGCGATCCCCAGGAAATCGGCCAGATGGTTCAGGCGGTGTCCGGTCAGGGTCGGCCAGGCCCGGCGCGCCATCATGACGGTGCAGAGGTAGTCGCAGGCCGGTAGGTCCAAGCCATAGTCGGTCAGGGTATGGCGCAGCACGCTGACGTCGAAGGCGGCGTTGTGGGCCAGGATCAGCCGGCCCTGCACCCGCTCCCGCAGGCTCGCCCACACCTCCGGGAATTCGGGCGCGTCGGCCACATCCTCTTCCCGGATGCCGTGGATGGCGCTGTTGAAGGGGTTGAAGCGCGGTTCGCGCGGACGGATCAGATGCTCTTCCGTCCCGGTCACGCGGCCGTTCTCGATCCAGGCGACGCCGATGGAGCAGGCGCTGGTGCGGGTCTCGTTGGCGGTTTCGAAATCGATGGCGACGGCGTGGCCGGAAATGACGGTCATTGAGGTCCGATTTGTTGGCGGTTCAAATCGCCGGCAGGTCAGAGGCGGAGAATGCCGGCGAGATCCTCGGGCAGCGCGTCTTCCGCCGCCAGCACCCGCAGCTTCAGCAGGCTGGCCACCGCCATGGCGTCGGTGATGGCGCCGGCCAGCACCATGTCGATCACCTCGACGAAGGGCACGCGGCGCACGGCCAGCACCTCGGTCTCGTCGGGGGCGGACTCGCCCTGCTCCATATCCCAGGCGACGAAGGTGTGGGCCACCTCGTCGGTGATGCAGTTGGACAGGTGCAGCGTCATCAACGGCATCCAGCGCCGCGCCGTCAGGCCGGTTTCCTCGCGCAGCTCGCGCGCGGCGGATTCCTGCGGCTCGACGCCCTTGCGCCCGCCGCCCTCGGGGATTTCCCAGCTGTATTGCTTCAAGGGGAAGCGGTACTGGCCGACCAGGGTCACCGTGCCGTCGGCATGGACCGGCACCACGCCGGTGGCAAGACTGCGGGGATGAACGACGCCGTAGATGCCGGGAGAGCCCTTCGGGGTCAGAACCTTGTGTTCGACCACCTCCATCCAGGCATTCTCATATTTCGTCGTGCTGGTCAGCACGGTCCAGGGATTGCCGGTGGACTCACCGGTTTCGATCGGCACGCGAAGCCCCCTTCGTCGGTTGCGACGGGAGTATAGGGAGGCGCCCCGGCTGCCGCAATGGCCGCACAGAGCGGGCGGACAGACAAAAACCGGTAAAATTTTCCGACAATTGGCGAAAACGAAGTCGAAATCGTTAAATAATGGTTTCTTGACAGACAAATCAGGCCAACCTAATTCTAAATCACGGTGCCGAATGTCGTGGCTATACCCAAAAGTGGTAGATTGGTGATCCGCCGCTTGACCTGGAAAGGGCAGATGCGTGGTGCCGCAGATCAGTCCGCAGGATTTGGAGAGGTGGCGTAACCCCGACTGGCGCATCCGTTTGGCTGCGTGGTGGGAAGGTTACGACCTGTCCCGCCTGCCCCGCATTTCGAACCGGGCCGACCCACGCGCTCTGGTGGGCCGCCGGCAGCCCGGCCCGGTCGATGCGGTCGGCAGCGCCACACCTCCAGCGCCGTCGGGCGCAATCGCACTGCCGGCCCTGCCCACCGGCAACCCGGAACTGGACCGGCTGGCGTTGATGCAACTCGACCGTCACGGCGAGCCGGTCTGGTCGGCGGCGCGCAGCGAGGGGGCGCAGCTTCTGTGGGGCCAGGACATGACCGGGCCTGAGGAAGCGGCATGGATGGTCGATTCCGTCCGGTCCTTCGGGCTGAACCCGGCCAAGAGCGTGCTGGACCTGTCGGCCGGCCTGGGCGGCACCGCCCGCGCGCTGGTGCAAAGCTGCGACACCTGGGTGACCGGACTGGAGGCGTCGCCGCTGCTGGCGAAGCTGGCGATGGACCGGTCGAAGGCGCTGGGCCTGTCAAAGAAGGCGCCCATCGCCCATTACGACCCGGACCATTTCAACCAGGCCGGCAGCTTCGACCTCGTGATGGCCGACCGCATCCTCCACCGCGTGCGCGACAAGGACATGTTCCTCGACCGGCTCGGCGACTGCGTGAAGCCCAAGGGCGGCATCGCGCTGTACGACTATGTGATCGACGGCACCCCCGGCTCGTGGGACAGCTGGAACGGCTGGCGGGAGGAGGAGCCGATGGAGGTCTATCCCTGGACCGCAACCCGCATGGCCGACGAACTGACCCAGCGCAACCTCGACCTCCGCATTTCGGAGGATCTGACCCAGCTGCACCGCCGCCATATCGTCGACCGCGTGCGCAAGCTGGCCGACACGTTGGCTACCGCCGCGCCGCCGGCACCGGTGCTGGCCGCGCTGAAGCGCGAACTGGCACTGTGGTGGGCACGGTTGCGGGTGCTGGGCAGCGGGTTGCGTTTCGTCCGCTACGTGGCGATGAAGCCGGCGTGACATGGCGCGCCCAATGTTCATATGAGTAAAGAAAGAATCCTCCGAGCCGTCATATGATGATCGAGGGAAATGGACTGCTACCGACCGCAAGGGAGGTCGCGGCACCGCGCCCGGCATCCACACCTATGCTCGTGCTTTCTTGAAGCCATGCGTTTGATCTGCCGGGACCCCGCCCTACATCTTGCCTGGATGACGTGCAGGCGCCGGCACGGCTGTCTCAGTCCTTTGGATGATCCTCAGGTCCTTTGACCGCTCGTCCTGCGGACCGTCATCACCTGGACCGTAACCGAAGCGCTCTCCCAAGCGCCGATCAAGGCGCATGCCCGACCCAAAGGCCCCAATTCAAGAATTAAGGAGGCTTCCCGTGACCACCTTCACCGGTCAGGATTCGCTCAAGACCCGCCGCTCGCTCAGCGCAGGCGGCAAGAGCTACGACTATTTCAGCCTGAAGGCCGCCGAGGAGGCGGGTCTCGGCGATCTGTCGCGGCTGCCGTTCTCGATGAAGGTGCTGCTGGAAAACCTGCTGCGCTTCGAGGATGGGCGCACCGTCTCCGTCGACGACGTGAAGGCGGTGGCCCAATGGCTGGTCGACAAGCGGTCCGACCGTGAAATCGCCTATCGCCCCGCCCGCGTGCTGATGCAGGACTTCACCGGCGTGCCGGCGGTCTGCGATCTGGCGGCGATGCGGGAAGCGATGGCGTCGCTGGGCGGCGATCCGACGAAGATCAACCCGCTGGTGCCGGTCGATCTGGTCATCGACCATTCGGTGATGGTCGATTACTTCGGCGGCGCCGACGCCTTCCAGAAGAACGTCGATCTGGAGTTCGAGCGCAACCTGGAACGCTACGAGTTCCTGCGCTGGGGCCAGAAGGCCTTCGACAATTTCCGCGTCGTGCCGCCGGGCACCGGCATCTGCCATCAGGTCAACACCGAATATCTGGCGCAGGTGGTGTGGACCGACGGCGACCCGTCGGGCAAGCCGGTGGCCTATCCCGACACGCTGGTCGGCACCGACAGCCACACCACCATGGTCAACGGCCTGTCCGTGCTGGGCTGGGGCGTCGGCGGCATCGAGGCGGAGGCCGCAATGCTGGGCCAGCCGATCTCCATGCTGATCCCGGAGGTCGTCGGCTTCAAGCTGACCGGCCGGCTGAAAGAGGGCATGACCGCCACCGATCTGGTGCTGACCGTCACCCAGATGCTGCGCAAGAAGGGCGTAGTCGGCAAGTTCGTCGAGTTCTTCGGGCCGGGCCTGGACAGCATGACGCTGCCCGACCGCGCCACCATCGGCAACATGGCGCCGGAATATGGCGCCACCTGCGGCATCTTCCCGATCGACGCCGAGACCATCCGCTACCTGACCTTCACCGGCCGCGATCCCGACCGCGTGGCGCTGGTCGAGGCCTACGCCAAGGCCCAGGGCATGTGGCGCGAGCCGAACAGCCCCGACCCGGTCTTCACCGACGTGCTCGAACTGGACATGGGCACGGTGGAGCCGTCGCTGGCCGGTCCGAAGCGTCCGCAGGACCGCGTGCCGCTGTCGGCGGTGGCGCAGGGCTTCGCCAAGGACATGAGCGAGGCCTACAAGGCCGACGATCCGAAGAAGGCGGTTGCGGTGAAGGGCGCCGGCTACAGCCTGGAACAGGGCGCCGTCGTCATCGCCGCTATCACATCCTGCACCAACACCTCCAACCCGGCGGTGCTGGTCGCCGCCGGCCTGCTGGCCAAGAAGGCGGTCGAAAAGGGGCTGACGCAGAAGCCGTGGGTCAAGACCTCGCTGGCGCCGGGCTCCCAGGTGGTCACCGACTATCTCGCCAAGGCCGGGTTGCAGCCCTATCTGGATCAGATCGGCTTCAACATCGTCGGCTACGGCTGCACCACCTGCATCGGCAATTCCGGCCCGCTGCCCGACGCCATCGCCGCGGCGGTGGAGGAGGGCAACCTCGTGGTCGGCGCCGTGCTGTCGGGCAACCGCAACTTCGAGGGCCGCGTCAACCCGCACACACGCGCCAACTACCTCGCCTCGCCGCCGCTCTGCGTCGCTTATGCGCTGGCCGGCAACCTGAACATCGACCTGACCACCGATCCCCTCGGCACCGGCAGCGACGGCCAGCCGGTTTATCTGAAGGACATCTGGCCGAGCAACCGCGAGGTGCAGGACGCCATTGACGCCTCGCTGACCGCCGAGATGTTCCGCAGCCGCTATTCCGACGTCTTCAAGGGGCCGGAGCAGTGGCAGGCCATCGCCACGGCGGAAGGTCAGACCTACCAGTGGCAGGACGGCTCCACCTATGTGAAGCTGCCGCCCTTCTTCACCGGCCTGACCAAGACGCCGGACCCGGTGTCGGACGTGCGCGGCGCGCGGGCGCTGGCGGTGCTGGGCGATTCCATCACCACCGACCACATCTCCCCCGCCGGCTCGATCAAGAAGACCAGCCCGGCCGGCGAGTATCTGCTGAGCTATCAGGTCCGTCCGCAGGACTTCAACAGCTACGGCGCCCGCCGCGGCAACCATGAAGTCATGATGCGCGGCACCTTCGCCAACATCCGCATCCGCAACGAGCTGATCCCCGGCGTCGAAGGCGGCGAGACCAGGCATTACCCGTCGGGCGAACGGCTGCCGATCTACACCGCCGCCATGCGCTACGCCGACGAAGGCGTGCCGCTGGTGGTGGTCGCCGGCAAGGAATACGGCACGGGATCGAGCCGCGACTGGGCGGCGAAGGGCACCCGGCTGCTGGGCATCCGCGCGGTGATCGCCGAGAGCTTCGAGCGCATCCACCGCTCCAACCTCGTCGGGATGGGCATCCTGCCCTTGCAGCTCAAGGACGGCCTGACCCGCAACGACCTGAAGCTGGACGGGTCGGAACGCTTCGACATCGCCGGCATCGAACAGGACCTGCGCCCGCGCAAGGACGTCACCCTGACCTTGACCCGCGCAGACGGCACGGTGGAGACCCACCCGCTGCTGCTGCGCATCGATACGCTGGAAGAGGTGGAATATTACCGGAACGGCGGCGTGCTGAACTTCGTGCTGCGCAATCTGGCGAAGTAAGGCTGCCGGAGTGCGGATGGGACAAGGGCCGCTTCCCGGTGGGGAGCGGCCCTTTTTCCTGTCAGTGCAACCGAAGCCGGCGTCTCACGCCGCCCCGGCGCTCGCCATCATGCGGCGGAGGTCGTTGGGGAAGACCGGCTTGTGCAGGATGCGGAAGCCGCGGCGCTCGGCCTCCTCCTGGCGTTCGGAGCTGGTGTCGCCGGTCAGGATGATGCCGGGAACCGACTGGCCCAGCATGGTCTGGACGGCGCACACCGCCTCCGGACCGGTGCGGCCCTGCTGGAGCTGGTAGTCGGCCAGCACGATCTGCGGGCAGCGGCCGTCGGCGCGCAACCGCTCCAGCGCCTGATCGCCCGACTTGGCGGTCAGCACGTCATAGCCCCAGCCTTCCAGGATCGCCTTGAGGCCGAGAAGGATGATCGCCTCGTCGTCGATCACCAGCACCATGCCCTTGGCGGCCCCGGCCCCGGCGCCGGTTGCAACCGCAGCCGGCGCGGCAATCGTCCTGGTCGTCCCGCCTGCGCTTCGCCCGCCGCCGAAGGCGTTGGCGATGGCGCTGATCGCCTGTCCGCGGTCGTTGGCGGCCGCGGCATCGTTGGCGACGGACCGGCGCGCGAGCGTCGCGGCGGCAGCGGCAGTGCCGCTGGCCGGACGCGGGTTGCCCAGGATCACCCGCGGCAGCTCGACCGCGAAGACCGACCCCTTGCCCTCCCACGAGCGCACCGTCACCGGATGGCCGAGCAGCCGCGACAGCCGCTTGACGATGGCCAGCCCCAGGCCGAGGCCGCGTTCGCTGCGTTCGCCCAGCTGGGTGAACTCCTCGAAGATGTCCTCCAGCCGGTCGGCGGGGATGCCGGCGCCGGTGTCCCACACCTCCACCCGCATGCCGGACGGCGTCCGGCGGCAGCCCAGCAGCACCTTGCCCCTGGTGGTGTAGCGAAGCGCGTTTTCCACGAGGTTGCGCAGGATGCGCTCCAGATGGGCCGGATCGGTGCGGACCCAGGCCCGGGTCGGCACGGCGCGCAGTTCCAGCCCCTTCTGGGCGGCGCGCGGGCCGTATTCGGCGACCAGCCGGCCGAGCATCTGGTTCAGCCGCACCTCGACCGGCGTGGCGACGATCTTGCCGGATTCCAGCCGCGACATGTCCAGGAGACCGTCCAGCAGGCTCTTCAGCGTGTCCAGCCCCTGGCGGATGTTGTCGAGGATCGGCAGCGCCGCATGGCCCTGCAAGCGGTCGCTCAGTGCCGCGGTGAAGAGATAGAGCGACTGCACCGGCTGGCGCAGGTCGTGGCTGGCGGCGGCGAGGAACTTGGACTTGCCGTCGTTGGCCTGATCGGCCTCCTCCCGCGCACGGCGCAGTTCGGCCTCAGCCTTCTTGCGGTCGGTGACCTCGACGGCGGCGCAGGTGACGCCCTCCACACGGCCGGAAGGATCGAGCAGCGGGTCGATGGTCAGGTCGAAGAAGCGATCCTCGCCCTTGCAGCGGATGCGCACCTCTTCCCGCGCGCCGGCGCCGCTTTCCATCACCCGGCGCTTCAGCGCCATCATGCCGTCCGCATCCTCGCGCTGGCTGCACAGGTCGGCGTCGATACGGCCGATCAGCGCGTCGGGAGAAAAGCCGAGCCATTCCGAATGCGCCCAGGTGTAGCGCAGGTCGCGGTCCTGGTTGAGCACCACCACGCCGGAATTGCGCAGGCCGGTGCGCACGCGCTCCTCGGCGACGCGCAGCGCCTCCTCGGTGCGCTTGCGTTCGGTGATGTCGATGCCGGTGGCGATCAGGTGGGTGACATGCCCGTCGGCATCGACCATCGGGGTCAGGTTGACGTCCACCGTCATCTCCCGCGGAGCGGTGTCCCGGCCGGTGGCGACGCGCAGCCCGGCATCGAAGCGGGAGGACCGTCCGCCGGCGCCCAGCGCCAGCGCCTGCCGCAGCCGTTCCCGCCCGGCCTCGTCGAAGGACAGCCAGCAGATCTCGTCGAAGGGACGGCCGACGATGCGGGCAGGCGGCAGTCCGGCGGCATCGGCGGCGGCGCGGTTGACCTGGGCCACCGCCCCGTCCGGCGTCAGCACGCCGACATAGGCCGGCAGCGCGTCCAGCACGGCACGGATGTGGCTTTCCGACTGGCGCAGCGCCGCTTCGCGCGCTTCCAGACGTTCAGCCATCATGTCGAAGGCGTAGCCGAGCTGGCCGATCTCCGACGAGCGGTCGGACAGTTTGACCCGGGTGGCGGTCTTGCCCTCGCTCCAGTCGCGGGCGGCGGAAACCAGCGCATCGACCGGACGGCGGATGAACAGGGTGCCGCCGATCCAGGCGGCGGCGGCGGCGACCAGGAAGCCGGACAGCGTCATCAGCAGCCCGTCCCGGGTGGCGCGGTCGACCGCGCCCATGGCGGCGCCACGGTCGACGCCGATGCTGATGAACAGGTCGCGGATGCCGGCGGACGGCGGGGAGAAAGCAAGGATGCGCGACACGCCGTCCAGTCCGGGCAGCATGGTCACGCCGGCTTCCCGTTCCGCCAGAAGCCCCAGATAGCTGTCCGGCAGCCGTTCGCCGGCGCGGCCCTGGGTGCCCGGCAACTTCACCAGGATGGTGCCGGAGCGGTCGGCGACGGTCAGGGTGGTGTTGTCCGGCATCGGACGGGAGGCGAAGAGGGCGGTCAGCCGCGGCACGTCGAGCGACAGGGCAACCACGCCGGCCCGCCGGCCGTTGCTGTCCGAATAGGGAGCGGCGACCGGCAGTTCGCCGCCGTCGGAGCCGGAATGGGTGATCGTCCATTCGCCGACGGCGAAACGGCCCTGCGTCATCGCCCGGCGGAAATGCGGCTGGACGCTCAGAGAGGCACCGATGCGCGACGGATCGGCACTGCACAGGATGCGCCCCTCGGTATCGGTAATCGACAGGGTGCGGTAGTCGGCGGAACGGGTCGCCAGCCGCTCCAGATAGCTCTGGCAGTTGTCGATCTCGCCCCGGCGCAGGAAGTGCGCCTCGGTCACGGCGGTGACCATCAGGCGGGCGCTGTCGATAAGACGGAAATGCTCGCTTTCGACCTGCCGGAGAAGCCGTTCGGCCTGGAGCGTCACCTCGCCTTCGCGCTCCGCCCGCTGTTCGAGCACGCTGTAGATCTGGATGCCGATCGCCGGCAGGACCGCGAGCAGGACCAGGATGAAGAGGCGTGCCAGAAGGGTCATGGCGTAGACGAGGCTCCTCCGCAAAGCCGACCGGATGGAACGATGGATGCACCAGCCTGCGGCATGCCTATCGCTAACGCACTTATGGTTAAGCGCCGGTTAATTTAGAAAAGAATGGGCCGGAACAGAGGGGGGAACCCGATCGAAGGGCTGTTATCCTCTCCCAATTTGCCGCCAACTGCAGAGCATTTACATCAAAAACCAAAACGTACCACCATCGAGTGGTTATGGTCGAAAGGGATATGTTCCGCAGCCTGCTTGAATTCGCGTCGTTGCAGTGCTCAAGGACTTTTCATGCAACTGGAATTCCGACTTGGATCCATCGATGGAACAGGCTGCGGGGTGGGCTGTTGAAGCCTTGCAATGACCACACCCTTCCTTCTCCCCCCGCTCCGCACCACGTCCCAGGGCACGCCGCGCCGCGTGGGGGTGGAACTTGAATTCGCCGATCTGGACGCGCCCTCGGCCGCAGCCTGCGTGCACCGGCTGTTCGGCGGCACCGTCACCGTCGAGAACCCGCACCGATGTCTGGTGACGGAGACGCGGCTCGGCGATTTCACGGTCGAACTGGACATGCGCTCCGCCCACAAGGGCAAGGGGGGTGCGGCGATCCTCGACCCGCTGCGGCCGCTGTGGGGCAACATCGGCAGTTTGGTGATGCCCTTCGAAATCGCCGCCCCGCCGGTGACGGTGGAGCAGATGCCGGAGTTGGAGGAGATGGTCGCCCGCCTGCGCGCGCTGGGCGCCGTCGGGACGGAGGCCAGCCCGCTGTTCGCCTTCGGCCTGCATTTCAATCCGGAGGTGGCGCGGACCGATGGCGATTACCTGCTGGACATACTGAAGGCCTTCCTGCTGCTGGCCCCCTGGCTGCGGCGGGAGATCCGGGTCGATGTCACCCGGCGCCTGTCCGGTTTCATCGCCGCCTTCCCGACGCCCTATGCCGCCAAGGTCGTCGATCCCGGCTATCGTCCCAACCTGGGCGGGCTGATCGACGATTATCTGGCCGACAACCCAACCCGCAACCGCGAGCTGGACCTGTTCCCGCTTTTCGCCCATCTCGACCGCGACCGTCTGGCCGCGGCGATGGAAGATCCGCATGTCCGCCCGCGCCCGACCTTCCATTACCGGCTGCCGAACGCGCGGCTGAGCGACCCCAACTGGTCGCTTGCCGCCGACTGGAACCGCTGGGTGGCGGTGGAGCGGCTGGCCGCCGACCGCGCCCTGCTGGACGGCCTCGGCACCGAGTACCGCCGGGCAGCCGAAGCGCAGCAGCTCGACGGCTGGGCCGAGCGCATCGACGCCATGCTGACCGTCAATCCGGGAATTCACGGCGCCGGGGCGGACGCTGGGGCAGACAGGGCCGGACATGTCGATGGGGTCGATGGGGTCGACGATCCCGCCCGTCAGGCCGGCTGAGGGAGTTTTCTGAGGGAGTTTTCCATGGCAGCCATCGTCGGCAGGTCCCGGCCGCTGGTCGGCATCACCGCCTCGATCCATGGCAGCCGCATCGCCGCCATGGCCAACCGGCTTGCCCTGTGGCGGGCCGGTGCATCGTCGGTCCGCATCACCGCCGAGTCCCCCTTCCCCATCGACCGGCTGGACGCGCTGGTCGTCGGCGGCGGCGACGACATCGACGCGTCGCTCTACGGCGAATCCGCCCGCCCGCAAATCCGCATCGATCCCGAACGCGACCGGCTGGAAATGCTGGCGCTGGACTGCGCCGCCAAGATCGGACTGCCGGTGCTGGGCATCTGCCGCGGCTCTCAGATGATCAATGTCCACCGCGGCGGCTCGCTCCACGTCGACATCCACGAGGTCTATGACGAAGCGCCGCACATGCGCACCGTGTTGCCGCGCAAGCGCATCCGGATCGCACCGGACAGCAAGCTCTACCGCATCCTCGGCATCGCCGAATGCCGCGTGAATGCCCTGCACCACCAGTCGGTGGACCGGGTCGGCGACGGTCTGCGCGTGGTCGCCCGCGAACGCGCCGGCGTCGTTCAGGGAATCGAGGCGCCGAACGAGCCCTTCATGATCGGCGTGCAGTGGCATCCGGAATATCTGGTCGCCGACAGCCGGCAGCAGGCGCTGTTCCGCCGTCTGGTCGCCACCGCCGCCGGAACCGCGCCGCTGGACGAATTGGTGGAGGTTCCGTCCCGCCGGTCGGTCCGCGCATCCGGCTGATACCCGCAGCCTGAGACTGATCTTCGACTCAAACTGATCTTCACGGGCGGATTCCGTCTGCGCAACGTTACCCCGTTGCAAACCCGGTTTGGACAGATCACGAGACCGGAAACGACGCGGGCGCCGCCGGAGGGATGGCTCCGGGGCGCCCGCGCTGTTGCCGCAAGGGGAATGTTACTGGCTGCCGCCGTTGTCCGGGCCGCAGTTCGGGGTGCCCGGCGGGCAGTGGGTGCCGGTGGCGGTCTGGTTGTCGCGCGGAACATTGCTGCCGGTGTTGTTGCCCATGCCCGACGGCGCGGTGGTCACACCCGGCACCGGCGAGGTCGAGGAGCCCGACATGGTGCCGGTGGTGCCGGTCGAACCCGAGCCGCCGGTCGTGGAGCCGGCCGACGGCGAGGTGGTGGCGCCCGGCGGGGTGTGGACGATGCCGTCCGGTCCGACGTTGGTGGTGCTGCTCGGGGCGGTTTGGTATGCGCCGCTGCCCTTGAGGGCGCCGGGGTTGGCTTGCTGAGCGGTCTGCGCCATGGCCGGACCGGCCATCAGGAGAACTGCCGAAACAGCACCGATCATCAGGTTACGCATCCTCGAACTCCTTCATGGTGGCAACGCCTCGCATTTGGGCGTCTTCGGAACGGGACCGACGCCGTGTCTGGAGCCGCAACCGGCGTCCGGACAGGGCGTCCTTGTCTTTCATGGGTCTAGAACAGGGCAATCGGGGCATGATCTCGGTCGCCGCACGCTCTTTTTTTGGAAAAGGCAGACAAAAGAGGGGCAATAACGCGCCCAGCGGGTTCCTTCGGCGAGCCACCGACGCACAGCCGGCGAGGCGGGAACAACAGGCGAGCCATAGGGTTCAAGCCGCGAGGCGGATGGTCCGCGCAAAGCCTCCCGACGCGTTTTCAATGAGGGTTCCAGCCGTGCCCGACGCCTCCCAGGATGCCATCCGACAGTCCGCCCCCCATCTTTCCGCAACGACCCCGATGCCCCCCGAGCCTTCCAGTGCCATCGGAACCTCCGACCCGGTGCTCCGTCCCGGTTTGACCTGCTGGCGGACCGAGCGCGCCGGGCGGGTGGCGGTGCTGGTCGACGGCGCCGATTACTTCGTTGCCGCCCGCGCCGCCATGGAACAGGCGAAGCGGTCGATCCTGCTGGTCGGCTGGGACATCGACCCGCGCATGTGCCTGGATCCCGAAAGCCATGAGACGCTGGGCCGCTTCTTCTCCCGGCTGATGCGGTCGCGGCCCGGGCTGCATGTGCGGGCGCTGAAATGGGACATGCCCTTTCCCATCGCGCTCGACCATCCGCATGAGCCGCTGGAGCGGCTGGACCGCAGCACCGGCCACCGGCTGAATGCCCGGCTCGACGGGGAACTGCCGGTCGGCGCCGCCCAACACCAAAAGCTGCTGGTGATCGACGATGCCCTGGCCTTCTGCGGTGGGATAGACTTCTCCTTCGACCGCTGGGATACGCCGGAGCATCGCGACGACGATCCGCGCCGCCGCTGCCCGAACGGCGAGCCCTATGGCCCGCGCCACGATGTGATGATGATGGTCGACGGCGATGCCGCCCGTGCCCTGTCCGAACTGGCAAGGGAGCGCTGGCGTTGCGCCACCGGCGAGGTGCTGGAGCCCTGCCCGTCGCCCGACACCGACCGGGCCGATCAGGATCCCTGGCCGGACTGCCCCCTGCCCGACTGCACCAGCCCGATCCTGACCGACGCACGGATCGGCATCTCCCGCACCGTGCCGGAAATCGGCGAGCGGCCGGCGATCCGCGAGAGCGAGGCGCTGACCTTCGCCGCCATCGCTGCCGCCGAACGCACCATCTATCTGGAAAACCAGTACTTCGCCTCCGCCCGCGTCGCCGAGGCGCTGGCCCGACGGCTGGCCGAACCCGACGGGCCGGAGGTGGTACTGGTGGTGTCGATGGAAAGCCCGAGCTGGTTCGACCGCATGGCGATGGACACGCCGCGCTCGGTGGCCTTGCGCTGCCTGCGCGAAGCCGACCGCTTTGGCCGGCTGCGCGTCCTGACCCCGGTGACGGAGGGCGGCGGGTCGGTGATCGTCCATTCCAAGGTGGTGGCTGTGGACGGCCGGCTGCTGCGCATCGGCTCGTCCAACCTGAACAACCGCTCGATGGGCTACGACAGCGAATGCGACCTGACCATCGAGGCGCCGCAGGAGGACGGGCCAGAGCGGACCAGCGCGGAGGCTGCGATCATGGGTGTGCGCAACCGCTTGCTGGCCGAGCATATGGGCATCGACCAGACCCGGCTTGAGGCAGAAATCCAAGCGGCCGGGAGCGTCATCGCCGCCATCGACCGGCTCTGCCCGCAGTCCGGCCGCCGGCTGGCCGAACTGCCCGCCAGCGATCCCAGCCTGACCGAACAGGCTTTCGCCGCCCTGCGCATCGCCGACCCCGACGACCCGAACGAGGCCTGGGCACCGTGGAAGCGTCTGCCGCCGCAGCCGCGCTCCGCCCTGCGCGCCGCCACCGCCGCTCTGCTGACGGTCGGGCTGGCCGCCGGAGTCTGGGGCGCGATCCGGAGCGGACGCGAGAAAGCCCGCCCCGCGCGCGGCTGACCGTCACGACCGACCGTCACGCAGGGAGCGGGCCCGCTTTCCGAAATCCCCTCTCCCGCGGCGGGAGAGGGGATTTCCATGCCTGGACTTACCGCGTCTCCGCGACGCGGCCGTCGTCGGAGATGACGATCTCGACGCGGCGGTTCTGCTGGCGGCCGGCGTCCGTGGTGTTGGCGGCCACGGGCTGCGCCTCGCCCATGCCCTGGGTGACGATGCGCGACGGCGAGACGCCGCGCATCGCCAGGGCATCGCGGACGGAGTTGGCGCGGGCTTCCGACAGGCGCAGGTTGGTGGTGTCGCTGCCGGTGCTGTCGGTGTG
This sequence comes from Azospirillum sp. A29, assembly GCF_042604625.1. Taxonomy (NCBI): domain Bacteria; kingdom Pseudomonadati; phylum Pseudomonadota; class Alphaproteobacteria; order Rhodospirillales; family Azospirillaceae; genus Azospirillum; species Azospirillum sp. A29. The sequence goes on along the minus strand of NZ_CP170466.1, from coordinate 2,238,732 downwards.
GCCCTCGATCCGGATGGTGCGGCCGGGCTGGGATTGCAGGAACTGGGCGAGCCGGTCGATGCGCTCATAGGCGCCGGGGGTCAGTTCCGCCCGGCCGGTGGCGAACAGGATGTCGCCCAGCGTCATGACCAGACCGCGCTCGGTCCGCTGCGCCTGGAGGTCGCGCAGCTGCTGCTCCAGCTCGGTGTTGCGGGCCTGGAGGCGGTAGGTGTCGGCGTTGGCGACCACGGTCTGGGCGCCCTTCACCCCGGCCGTCTCCTGGGCGATCTGCACCCGGCGGCTGACGATGTAGGCTTGGTGATCGACCTCGGCCGCATCGGCGCCCTGGTCGCGCATCGCCTCGGCACGGCGCAGGGCCGTCTCGGCGTCGCGCAGCTGAAGCGGGGCGTTGCCGGCGACCTGCGGGTTGGCGGCGGCGAGGCTGTAATCCTGCCGCGCCTGGGTCAGGGCGGCGCTGTCGGTGGGCTGGGTGGCGCAACCGGCCAGCCCGAGGCCGAGACCCGCGAGGACGAGGCCCGAGAGAACGGGGATTCTGCGGGAAGCGAACGCGGTCATTGACGCACCTCCGGATAGCTGTAGCCCCAGCTGTTGCCGGCGCTGGCCCCGACACCCGAACCGCCCACCGTGCCGAGAGAACCGGCCGGGGCCGGCGGAACGGCGGACGGAGCCGGATAGCTGGAACCGCTCATCCCGGAACCGCCATAGCCGGACCCGCCGGACGGCGTGGTGCCGAGCGTCGACCCGCTGTAGACCGGCGCCACGTTCGGCGCGGCGGCCGACCGCGGGTTGTTGGGGATCGCGGACTTGGCCACCGCGGTGGCGGCCTGCTGAGTCACCGCGCGTTGCGAGGTCACCGTCGCCAGTTCGGCATCGACGCGGGCCTCCTCGGCGAGGCGGCGGGCGCGGGTGCGCTCGTCGGCGCGCATGGCTTTGTCGGCGGAGGCCAGCTTGTCGCGGGCGCTCTGCAACGCCACCGGGGCGTATTGCAGGGCGTTGGCGCGCTCGGCCTCCTGCACCGCCTGGGACGCGGCGCCGAGCTGGGCGGTGGGCGGCGGCACGTCGGAGGCGCAGGCGGCCATGCCGAGCGCCGCCGACAACACGGCGGCGGCTCGCCACCGGTTCGTCATTGCGGATTTGCGGGTCATCTGGTCGGTTCCTTTCGAGTCGGGCTTCACGCCGGAAACCGGGGGCGGGCCAAGAGCGTGTCCTGTTAAGCCACGCTCGTTCGGCCATGTCCTTTCGGGACGTCTCGCGCCTCAAACGCACCAGCCGGGGCGAAGGTTCCGCGCCGGTTCAGCCGCCGCTGCGCGAAATCCCGTCACGCTCCGCCCGGCGGTTGTCACGCCGGTGGCGGACCAGCCGCAGCACATAGGCGGCCAGCAGGACGATGAACAGCACCAGCGCCCCCGGCACCATCCAGTCGGCGATCCAGGGAAACCCGACCCGCACCAGATAGCCGGTGCCGGCCAGCACCAGCGACCACAGCGCCGCCCCGGCGGCGGCATAGAGCAGGAACACCGCCATCGGCAGCCCGCAGGCCCCGGCGGGAACCGAGATCAGCGTGCGCAGCCCCGGGAGAGGCTGGCACAGCAGAACGGCGACGCCACCACGCCGGGCGAACCATTCGGTGGCGCGGTGAACCTGCTCGGGCTTCACCGTCAGCCAATGGCCATGGCGGCGGAGGAAGGCTTCGAACCGCTCGCGCCCCATCCAGTGGGCCGGCAGGTACCACACCAGCTCCCCTACCGCGGACCCCGCCCCGGCGGCCAGCGCCACCAGCAGCAGGTTGAACTCCCCCGTCGCGGCCCCCATGCCGGCCAGCGGGATCACCGTCTCCGCCGGCACCGGCGGCAGCACGCGGGCCAGGATCAGCATCAGGAAGATGCCGAGATAGCCGAACTGCTGCACGATCTGGATGATCCACTCGGTCATTGGGTCCACGGGGGGTCGGGGAGAAGAAAGCCGTCTTCAGTGAACCGTGCGGACCTTGCCGGCGTTCCCCGTTTTTCCATCCCCTTGACCCCAATCAAGGCAAAGGCCGTTCGTACACGGTTCAGTGTCTCCATCATGACCGCATCCCTCGCCCTCGCCGCCGCCCTGCTGTTCCTCAGCCATGCCCTGCCGTCCTGGCCGGGGGTGCGGCCCGCCCTGATCGCCCGGCTCGGCCGCGGCGGCTTCGTGACGATCCATTCCGTCGGCTCGCTGCTGACGCTGGCCCTGTTCGTGCTGGCCTACCGCGCCGCCGACGGCGGGGATGTGGTGTTCACGCCCTTCGATTGGGCCGCCCCGCTGGTGGCGGTGGCGATGCCCGTCGTCTTCCTGCTGCTGGTCGCCCGCGTCACCACCCGCTTCGGCAGCCAGGGTGCGCCGAACCCGCCCCGCGGCATCTACCGCCTGACCCGCGCGCCGGGCAGCCTGGCGCTGCTGCTGTGGGCATGCGCGCACCTGAACGCCACCAGCGACGGGCGCCGCGTGCTGCTGTTCGGCACCATGGCGGCCATCGCCCTGTTCGCCCTGGTGAAGAACGAGATCGTGCTGCGCCGCAGCCCCACCGGCCGCGCCTACCGGGACGAGACCTCGCTTTTGCCGCTGACCGGGCCGCAGGGCTGGCGCGGAGCGCTGCGCGGACTGGCGGAGATGGGACCGGCAAGACTGATCGGCGGGCTTGCCGCTTATGGTGGAATGCTGATGCTGCACCCCCTGCTCTTCGGGGTGGATCCACTCTACTGGGTAGGTTGAGCGGGACGGCGGACCGGCGCATCTGTTGAGGACGGGACAGGAGTACCGCCTACCTCGCCCAGCCTGACCTCCGCCCCTGTGGCTCTTGCCATTGCTCCCCCCGCCATTGCTTCAGGAAGCCCCCGCATGAAAATCCGCGAGATCATGACCCGCGACGTGCAGACGGTACGGCCCGACGACAGCATCCGCCGGGCCGCGCAATTGATGGACCAGTTGAACGTCGGCATCCTGCCCGTCTGCGACGGACGGGATCTGGTCGGCGTCGTCACCGACCGCGACATCACCATCCGGGCGATCTCCGCCGGAAAGCAGCCCGACCGCTGCAAGGTGTCGGAGGTGATGACCGCCAATCCCCGCTATTGCTACGAGGACGACCCGGTCGGCAGCGTGACCCAGTTGATGGCCGGCCAGCAGATCCGGCGGGTGCCGGTGGTGGACCGCAACGACCGGCTGACCGGCATCGTCTCGCTGGGCGATCTTGCCACCGACGCCAAGAACGACCGTGCGGTCCAGGACACGCTGGAACGGATTTCCTCCCCCTCCGAGCCGGACCGGACCTGAGCGAACTCCCTCGACAACAGGAACCGACCATCATGGAACAGACATTGGGTCCGGACGACCCGCGGGTCCGTGAACGGGCCTACCGGCTTTGGGAAGAGGAGGGGCGGCCCGACGACCGCCATCTCGACCATTGGGCGCAGGCCGCCCGCGAGATCGAGGAGGAGGACCGCCGCAACTCCGGCGGTCCTCGCGTCAACAGCCCGGACGCCGGGCTGGCCGTTCCCGATGACGCCGCCGCCCGCAACCAGCGGGAAGCAGCGGCGCATCTCGGCCAGTCCTCGGTTCCGTCGGACAGCTGATCACCGGATGGAGGCGGTCACTCGATCTTGAGGCTGACCGCTTCCATGCCCTTTTCGCCCTGGCGGACGGTCATGCGCACGCGCTGCCCGTCATCCAGCCCGCGCAGGCCGGCGCTCTCCAGCGCACGGGCCGGAATGAAGACGTCGCGCCCACCGTCGTCGGGCTGCGCGAAGCCATAGCCCTTGCCGCCGTTGAACCACTTCACCGTGGCGCCCATCTCGCTGGTCGGACCGCTGGCCTGCTGCGGCCGGCGGGGGCCACCACGATCCTGGAAGCCGCGGTCCTGGCCCCGATCCTGGAAGCCACGGTCGGAGCCGCGATCCTGGTTGCGGCTCTGGAAGCCGCCCCGGTCGCCACCACGGTCGCCGAAGCCGCGGTCGCGCGGACCGCCGGCATCGCGGCGCGCACCGAAGCCGCGGTCACCGCCCCGATCCCCACCCCGGTCACCGAAGCCCCGATCGCCGCGGTCCCCAAAGCTGCGCTCGCGCCCCTGGGGACGGGCCGGCGTGGCGGTGGAGAGGTCGACGGAGTGCAGGACGCTGACCTGCTGGCCCTTGCGATCCTCGACGAGGTCGACGACCACGGTGGCGCCGTCCGGCAGCGTGGTATGGCCGGCGGGAACGACGAGCGAGGCCGGCAGCAGGGCGTCTTTGCCGCTGTCGCCGACCTTGACGAAGCCGTAGCCACGTTCGGGGTTGAACCATTTCACGGTGGCCGTCACCTGGGTGGCGACGACGTTGGGCTGGCGATAGACGTGGCTGCGGGGCGGCTGATTGTGCATGGGAAACCCGAACTCCGGCAAACAGAAGCGGCGCCCTTGCCGGTCCATCTCATGGACAGGTGGACGCCAACCCCTGACACATCGCCCGTCCGCGCGCTCTTGGCAAGTCGGGACCGCTCCGAATAAGCCGGACAGGCCGTTAAATAGCACACCCATGGGGCCCGATGGACGGATCTCAGCCCATCAGGCGGTCCATCAGGCGGTCTGGCGCCGGCGGCGGCTCGCGCGGCGGAACCGGGATCGGGCCCGGCGGTTCTCCCAGCGGCGGACGCGCCGGATCGCCCGGCACCGGCATCGTGTCATCCGGCACCGACGGTTCGCGCGGCGGCGAAGGCGGATAGGGTCCAAGTTCAAAGATCATGCGCGGTTCCTCAAAATCGTTGATAAGGCAATCGATACCATCAGCCGCCATGACCACCGGGGGCGGTCCGCGACAGGCGCCGGGCATCGTTCAGGCTGGTCATGCAACGGGTCTCGTCGCCGTCGCGGGCAGCGCTGCGGGCAGCGGTGACCAGCGATTCCACCTGGGCGTTCCGCGCCGCCTGCCCCATCAGGCCATCGCCGCCGCCGGAACCGCCCGGACCGCTGTCAGGCGGCGTCCGCGACTCGGCCTGGGGGCCGGCTTGCGAACTGGCCTGGGGACTGATGGACGGAGCGGTCGGCATGTTGCTGCCGATGGCCGGTGGTTCGACCACCGACCGGTCACCGACGGCGGGAGGCGCCACCATGCCGCCGGACTGGGCGAGCCGGTCGCTGCCGCTGCCGGACCCCGGTTCGTCGCGTGGGGTGGAGCCCGACAAGCCGGGCGTGCCGGTACCGCCACCGGGACCGGGGACGGCGACCGGCGGCGGGTCGGTCGACAGGCCGAGATCGGCGGCGAACTGGTCCACCATCGCGCCGCAACTCGCCTGGGCCGCCGCCCCGTGGGCAGCGAGGAGCCCGGCCGCCATGACGAGGGCGACGGGGCCGAACCTTGTGAAATTTGTCCGCATCGGTCGCGTGCTCCTCGGGTTTGGCCCCTTGGGTTGACCATGTCCATCCGGTCATGCCCATGACGATCCCGCTCGGGGGGCGTGTTCCGATGGAATCAACGGTCTTGGACCGGGCACGGTTCCGGCGGGCCGGCCGAAGATCTGCCCGGCCATGCATCTTGCTCATTTCGCAGGCAGTGGGCGTCGGCTGTAGAGTGCCTGTCCCCCTTCTCAACCAACGGTCCGCATTTCCATCATGATCGCCAACATGGCCGCGCTGGGCGCGGCGCTATGCTGGGCCGCGGGCGGCCTGATCGCCATCGGACCGGTGCGGGTGCTCGGCTCCATCGCCTTCAACCGCGTGCGCCTGACCATCGTCGCCGCGGCCCTGCTGGTCGCCACCACCCTGCTGGGCGGCTGGCAGACGCTGGACACCGGGGCCGCGCTGACGCTGGCGCTCTCGGGTCTGCTGGGGATCGTGGTGGGGGACATGGCGCTGTTCTGGTCGCTCAGCCGGCTGGGACCGCGCCGCAACGTGGTGATCTATGCCGCCAACGCGCCGCTAACCGCCCTGCTCGCTTATGCCCTGCTGGGGGAGGCGCTGGGGCCATGGACCGTTCTGGGCGTCGCGCTGGTCACGCTGGGGGTGATGCTGGCGGTGGCCCTGCGCTCCGGCTCCACCCACAGCTGGGAGGCGATCCAGGGCAATTTGCTGGCCGGCGTTTCGGTCTGCCTGCTGGCGGCGGTCGGTCAAGCCGCCGGCTCGATCATCGCCAAACCGGTGATGACGGCGGGCGCCGATCCGATTGCATCGGCCGCGGTGCGGGTCACCACGGCGGCCCTGATGTTCACGGCCATCGGCGTGCTGTCGGCGGTTCGCGAGGGGGTTCGCGCCGGGGTTAACGGCGGCGCGGCGGTGGCAGGTGCCGGTGGGCTCGGCGGGCTGCTGGTCCCCCGCGGGCTGACGCCGAAGCTGATGCTGCAGATCGCCGGCAACGGGCTGCTCGGCGTCGGGCTGGGGATGACGTTGCTGCTGGTCGGGCTCGCCCACGGCAATGCCGGGGTGGTCGCCACCCTGTCGGCGCTCAGCCCGGTCCTGATCCTGCCGATGATGTGGCTGTTGACCGGTCAGCGCCCGTCGCTGGGCGCCTGGGCCGGCGCCGCGGTCGCGGTTGCCGGCGTCGCCCTCATCGTCAATCGGTAGAGTGCGATCGGTTCAAGCGGACTCGCTTGAAGCGTGAATCGCACGAAATGCCAAAAGCTTAGAGCCTGTCCGATGCTTCAATGAACATTGGACAGACTCTAGGAGGGCGGCTCAGCGGGCCGTCTCCACCGCCACGCCCAGCGTGGGCAGCGCCGCCTGAAGTGCCGAGGAGGCGCGGTTGACGGCGTCGCGCAGGTCGGCTTTCAGCACCGGCTCGTCCGGCCATTGCTGCTCGCAGGCATGCTGAAGCTTGCGGGCGGTGCGCGACAGTTCCAATAGGCCGACATTGCCGGCCAGCGACACCATGGCATGGGCGTCGGCCGCGGCGGCCTTCGACGAGTCCGCCTCGCTGATGCGGTCGGTGCGCAGGGCCAGTTCGGCCAAGGTTCCGGCGATGAAGCGGGGCAGCACGTCCGCGCCCAGCGTTTCGGCCAGCGTGTCCAGCGTGGCACGGTTCAGCACCGGCGCGCTGTCCGACACCGTCGCCACCCCGGCCAGCACCGTCGCCTCTTCCACGGCATCCCCCTCCGGCAACATCCCATCCGTCCCGGCCTCGAGCCAGCGGCCGACCGCGGACAGCAGCGTGTCGCGCTCGATCGGCTTGGTCACATGGTCGTTCATCCCGACATCCAGGCAAAGCTGGAGCTGATCGGTCAGTGCGTTGGCGGTCAGCGCGATGATGGGCACGGCGCCGCGCCGCCCGCCAAGCTGACGGATCGCCGCAGTCGCCTGCAGGCCGTCCATCCGCGGCATCTGCATGTCCATCAGGACGAGGTCGAACTCGCCGCGGCGCATCGCCTCCACCGCCAGGATGCCGTCCTCCGCCACCTCGACCGTATGGCCGGCCTTGCAGAGAATGGAGGAGGTGACGATCTGGTTCATCGGCACGTCTTCGGCCAGCAGGATGCGGGCGCTGCGGGTGGGTGCCGCATCTCTGCGCTCGACGGTGGACAGCCCCGGCGCGGTGGCGACCGGCAGCGGCAGCTCGAACCAGAAGGTACTGCCCACCCCCGGGCTGCTCTGCACGCCGATATGCCCGCCCATCAGCTCCGACAGCTGCTTAGAGATGATGAGGCCGAGCCCGGTGCCGCCATAGCGCCGGGTGGTGGAACGGTCGCCCTGGCTGAAACGCTGGAACAGGTTGGCCTGATCGGTCGCCGGGATGCCGGGGCCGGTGTCGCTGACCGAAAGCCGCACATGCGCGGCCGGAACGGCCTCCCCCTCGCCGCCCCCCTGGCCCGACAGCAGCCCGGCCGACACCAGCACCGAGCCGCGTTCGGTGAACTTCACCGCATTGCCGACGAGGTTCAGCAGGATCTGGCGGATGCGCGCCTCGTCGCCGCGGACATAGCGCGGAACGGTGCCGCCCAGCGACAGTTGCAGCAGCAGCCCCTTCTGCGAGGCGGCATTGCTCATCAGGTCGCGGCAGTCGCGCAGCAGCCGGTGCAGGTCGAAGGCGCGCTCCTCCAGTTCCAGCTTGCCGGCCTCGATCTTCGAATAATCCAGGATGTCGCCGATGATCGCCAGCAGCCCGCGCCCGGCCTCGCGCTGGAGCGACACATACTGGCGCTGTTCCGCCGTCAGCTCGGTGCCGAGCAGCAGGTCGGCGAAGCCGATGACGCCGTTCAGCGGCGTGCGGATCTCATGGCTCATCGACGCCAGGAATTCCGACTTCACGCGGTTGGCCGCCTCCGCCTCGGCGCGGGCGGCGGATAGTTCCTCCTCGTAGCGTTTGCGCTCGGTCACGTCGCGCACCACGCCGACCACCACGAAGCCGCCGTCGGACCCCACCGTCGGCCGCATGCTGGACTCGACCCACAGGTAGTGACCGTCGCGGTGGCGCAGCCGGTGGGTGAAGGTGACGGGGGGCGATCCCGGCTGCAACCCGGCGAAGGCCATCGCCGCACTCTCCAGATCGTCCGGGTGCAGCAGGTTGGCCGGGGCGGAGCCGACGATCTCCGCCGGATCGTGGCCCAGAATGTCGCGCACCGACGGCGACAGGTAGTGCACCGCCCCGTCGGCCTTCATCTCCAGGATCATGTCGGTGGCGTTGTCGGCCAGCAGGCGGTACCGCGCCTCGCTTTCGCCCAACCGCCGTTCGGCGTCGTGTTGGCGCTGCTCGCGCAGCAGCAGGCCGCCCAGGAACAGGGTGCCGAGCGGGATGATGGCCAGGAGCGCCGGCGCCGTGCGCTGCCCCACCTGCAAAGCAAGGTCCCATGTGGGCAGCAGTAGCAGGGTCGACGTCGACAGCAGCGTCAGCAGCAGCCCGAAGCCCAGCAGCGGACCGACGCCCATCGCCACCCCGCGCCGCTTCGACCACATCGCGAAGCCGACGCCGGTCAGGAAGGACAGCAGCGCGTTGGCGACGCCGGCCTCCATCCCCACCCCACCCAGGAAGATGCGGTATCCGGCGACCGTCGCGGCGGTGATGGCGGAGGAGAGCGGACCGCCGAACAGCGCGCTCAGCCCGATCAGCGGAGCCCGCGCGTCGATGAAGATGCCCGGCCCGATATGGATGGGGTGGACCATCGAGAAGATGGCGGTCAGCGCCATCACCGCGCCGAAGACGATCTGGCGGGTGTACAGGCTCCAGCCGCCGGAGCGGCGGATCAGAAACGTGTAGGCAAGAACGACGAAGGCGCTCGCCGCGATGTTCTCGGCAAGATCGTACGCCATCGAAGAGAAGTTGCCCAACATCGCCCGGCCGCCGTCCTCACCCGATTTCCCGCTACCTCTATACCACGGAAGGATGTCGCGAAACCGCTAACACCAACCGGAAAAGTGTGATCTGGCGGGGACAAAGGTCGGGCTTGCCCTGCCGGCAGGTGGCGGTGCCTCAGGCCTCGGCGTCGGGCTGGCGGTCCGGAAGGGCGGCTACGAAGGCCGGCAGGGCGCGGCAGGCCGCGTCGATGCGCAACAGCGTGGGATAGCCGTCCAGCGGGCAGTCCAGGCGGCGGGCGTTCGCCATCTGCGGCACCAGCAGGATGTCGGCCAGACCGGGCTCGTCGCCATGGCAGAAGCGGCCGGTGCGCGGATCGCCGGCCAGCTGTGCCTCCAGCGCGGTCAGGCCGACGGCGATCCAGTGCCGGTACCAGCCGTCGACCTCCTCCTGGCCGTGGCCCATGGTCTTCAGGTGGTTCAGCACCCGCAGATTGTTCAGCGGGTGAAGGTCGCAGGCCACCGCCAGGGCGAGCGCTCGCACCCGCGCCCGGCCCAGCGGATCGGCCGGCAACAGCGCCGGGGTGGGATGCGTCTCGTCCAGATACTCGATGATGGCGAGCGACTGGGTCAGCACATGATGACCGTCCGGCCCGTCGACCTCCAGCGCCGGCACCAGATGTTCCGGGTTGAGGTCGGAATAGGGCGGCTTGGCCTGCTCGCCCTTGCGCAGATGGACGAAGGCCTGGTCCGGCGTCAGGCCCTTCAGGTTCAGGGCGATGCGCACGCGGTAGGCGGCGGAGGAACGGAAGTAGGTGTGGAGTTTCAAGGGGTGTGTGTCCGTTGAAGTGTCGCGGCGATGATCGGATGCGGGACCCTATCACAGCCCCAGATAGGCCTGCCGCACCCGCTCGTTGCTCAGCAGGGCGGCACCGCTGTCGCTCAGCACGATCTCGCCGGTCTCGATCACATAACCGCGGTCGGCGATGGCGAGTGCCGCATGGGCGTTCTGCTCGACCAGCAGGATGGTCGTGCCCTCGCGCTTCAGCCGCTGCACGGCGTCGAAGATCTCCGCGACCAGCAGCGGCGCCAGCCCCATGCTGGGTTCGTCGAGCAGAAGAAGGCGCGGCTTCGCCATCAGCGCGCGACCAAGGGCGACGATCTGCTGCTGGCCGCCCGACAGGGTGCCGGCGGGCTGGTCGCGCTTGACCTTCAGAACCGGGAACATCTCGTACAGCCGGTCGATGTCGTCGTCCGGCTTGCCGCTGCCCCGGCGGTAGGCGCCGAGGCGGAGATTGTCCTCCACGCTCTGCGGCCCGAACAGCTGCCGGCCCTCCGGCACCTGCACCACCCCTTCGGCGACGCGGCGCGACGCCTTCATCCGGGTGATGTCGCAGCCGTCGAAGGTGATGCGCCCGCTGCTGGCAGGGTGGACGCCGGACAAGGTGCGCAGCAGCGTCGTCTTGCCGGCCCCGTTGGCGCCGACCAGCGCCACCAGCTCGCCCTCCCGCACGGTCAGGCTGGCCGATTTCAGCGCGTGGATGCGGCCGTAATGGCTGTTGAGGCCCTCGATCTCCAGAAGCATGGGTGGCCCTCCTTACGGTGCGGCGCCGAGATAGGCGGCGATGACGTCCGGGTTGGCCCCCACCTCCTGCGGCGTGCCCTCGGCCAGCATGCGGCCCTGGTTCAGCGCGGTGATCCGGTGCGAGATGCCCATCACCATCTTCATGTCATGCTCCACCAGGACGATGGTCACGCCGCTGGCCGCGACCGTCTTGATCACCTCGTCGATCTCGCGGCTTTCTGTGGCGTTCAGGCCGGCCGCCGGCTCGTCGAGCAGAAGCAGCTTCGGCTCCGACGCCAGCGCGCGGGCGATCTCCAGACGCTTCAACGCGCCGTAGGGCATGGAGGCGGCGTCGGCGTCGACATACTTCTCCAGCCCGACATCGGCCATCAGCTGCGCCGCCCGGTCCTTCGCCTCGCGGTCCTTGCGCACCAGCGAGGGGAAGCGGAACAGCGCCGGCAGCAGCCGGGTGTTCAGATGCAGGTGCCGCCCCACCATGACGTTTTCCAGCGCCGTCATGTTGAAAAAGATCTGCAGGTTCTGGAAGGTGCGCGACATGCCGCGGGCCGCCAGCCTGTAGGGCGCCATGCCCGACACGTCGGCCCCGTCGAACAGCACCCGGCCGCCCGACGGCTTGTAGACGCCGGTCACAAGGTTGAACAGGGTGGTCTTACCCGCCCCGTTCGGCCCGATGATCGAATGGATGTCGCCGGCCGCGATGGAAAAACTGAGGTCGCCGATGGCGAGCACGCCGCCGAACTCGCGGCTGAGATGCTCCACCTTCAGGATCGGCGGGCCGACGCGGCGGGCCTGTGCGGTCATGTCCGGGGAGAGGTCTGTGGTCGCCAGCATCTTCATGCCCGCCTCCGCGCCGGGAGCAGCGCCGCCAGGGTGGGAAGCAGCCCCTTGGGCATGAACACCATCGTCGCCATCAGGATGCCGCCCAGCACGATCTGCTGGTAATCCTGGAAGATCGTCAGCGCCTGCGGCAGCAGCGTCAGCACCACCGCACCCACGACGGCGCCGAAGGTCGAGGCCATGCCGCCGAACACCACCATGGTGACCAGCTCGATGGACTTGAAGAAGTCGGCCTTGGCCGGGGTGATCAGGCCGGCATAGTGGGCGAACAGGCTGCCCGCCACGCTGGCGAACACCGCCGACAGCACGAAGACCAGCACCTTGAAGCGCGCGGTGTCGACGCCGACCACCTCGGCCGCCACCTCGGACCCGTGGACGGCGCGGAGTGCCCGGCCCATCGGGCTGTCGATCAGGTTCAGCGACAGCCAGACCACGCCGACCAGCAGCACCCCGACCACCCAGTACCAGGCCTTCTCGCCATACAGCTCGACGCCGAAGATCTTGAACGGCTCCACTATCATGCCGTCGGGACCGCCGGTCAGGCCGCTTTCGGTCCGCAGCACGATGGACACGATGATGCCGATGCCGAGCGTCGCCATGGCGAGGTAATGGCCCTTCAGCCGTAGGATCGGCTTGGCGACCAGGAAGGCCAGCAGCCCGACGAAGGCGGCGCCGGCCAGCAGCGCCACAATCGGCGGCCAGCCGTAAGTGCCGACCAGCACGCCGGACGCGTAGGCGCCGATGCCGAAGAAGCCGGCATGGCCCAGGCTGATCTGCCCGGCATAGCCGATCAACAAATTCAGCCCGACGCAGACCACGGCGTTGAAGCCGGCCAGGATGGCGATGTCGAGATAGAAGTTGTTGGGCAGGAAGGCCGGCAGGACCGCGATCACCGCGCCCAGCGCCAGAAGCCCGGTCAGCCGCCCGTGAAGGAGTGCGTTCATCGGAGATAAATCCTTACACCCGTTCGGTGCCGCGCTTGCCGAACAGCCCGTTCGGCATGAACAGGAGGACGGCCAGGATGATGACGAAGGCCACCGCATCCTTGTAGGCCGACGAGATGTAGCCGGCGCCCAGCGCCTCGGCGACGCCGACGATCAGCCCGCCGGCAACGGCGCCCGGCCCGTGGCCGAGCCCGCCCAGAACCGCGGCGGTGAAGCCTTTCAGCCCCAGCATGATGCCCATCTCGGTGTAGGAGAAGGTGATGGGTGCCACCACCGCCCCGCCGACCGCACCCAGCGCCGCCGACAGCGCGAAGGACGCCAGCACCACCCGCTTCACGTCGATGCCGACCAGCTGTGCGGCCAAGCGGTTGTGCGAGGTGGCGAGGATCGCCTTGCCGGTCAGCGTCCGGGCGAAGAACAGGCCGATGGCGACAATCAGCACGCCCGCGGTGCCCACCACCCACAGCGACTGCGGCTGCATCGAGGCGCCCATGATCTGGATCGGCGTCTCGCCCGAGAAGGCGTCCAGCCGCTTGAAGTCCTTGCCCCAGACCAGTTCGGCGACGCCGCGCAGGAAGATCGACGCGCCGATGGTGATGATGATCAGCGTGACGGTGGAGGCGTTGCGGGCGCGTTCGACCGCGAATTTCGCCACCAGGACGCCGACCAGCATGGCGCCGCCGCAGCCGATCATGATCGCCAGCGGCAGCGGCACGCCCGACGCCGTCAGGGTGGCCGACGCCATGCCGCCGATCATGATGAACTCGCCCTGGGCGAAGTTGATGACGTGGCTGGCGTTGTAGATGATCGAGAAGCCGAGCCCCGCCAGCGCATAGATCGCGCCGATGGTCAGCCCCGACAGCAGATATTGCAGCAGTTCCGCGAACATCGTTGGGTTCCTGTGATCCTATCCCGATCCGGGAGAGGGCATGGAGCCGACGGCCGCAGGCCGGACGAGCGCCGAAGGCGGTCGTAGGCGGAATGCGGCCGCGAGACTTGCGAGCGGCCTCGGGGCCCATGCGCAGCATGGGAAGGGTGAGGGTGCGGCAAGGATCCAAGTGTTCAATCCCTGGATCCCCCTCACCCTCCCCGCCTTCGGCTGGTTCCCTCCCTCTCCCGGGGCGGGAGAGGGACGCTACGCGCGACGGAGAGTTTTCGTCACTTCACCAGCGCCCAATCGCCCTGCTTGACCTCCACCATGTGGAAGGCGTCCAGCGTCAGGCCCATGTGGTCCTTGGCGCTCATGGTCACGGTGCCGCCGGTGCCGACATAGCCCTTGGTCTGCTCGATGGCGTCGCGCAGCTTGGCCTTGTCGGTACCGCCGGCGCGCTTCACCGCGTCCAGCGCGATCATCAGCCCGTCATAGGCGTGGCCGGCGAAGGTCGACACCTCGGTGCTGAAGCTGTCTTCGTAGACCTTGGTGAATTCGGTCACGACCTTCTTCTGCGGGTCGCTGTCGGCCAGCTGTGCCGCGACGACCAGACCGGCGGCCGGCAGGCGCACACCCTCGGCGGCACCACCGGCCAGACGGATGTATTCCTTCGACGCGACACCGTGCGACTGGTAGAGCGGCAGCGAGATGCCGAGCTGGCGGTAGTTCTTGGTCACCACCGCCGGCCCCTGGCCCAGGCCGAACACCAGCACCGCCTGCGCGGCCGCGTTGTTCTTGACCTTGGTCAGCTGGGCGGTGACGTCGGTGTCCTTGGCGCCGTAGGTCTCGTCGGCGACCAGTTCGATCCCGCGCTCCTTGGCGACGGCGACGGTCTGCTCGCGGCCCGACTTGCCGAAGCCGCTGTCCTCCGACAGCAGCGCCAGCTTGGTCAGCCCGCGCTTCTTCATGTCCTCCATCACCTTTTCCGCCGCCATGCGGTCGGTGTGAGGGGTCTTGAACACCCACTTCTTCACCGGCTCGACGATCACCACGGCGCCGGCCAGCGAGATGAAGGGCACGCCGGCGCGTTCCACCAGCGGCACCGCCGCCATGGTCGCCGCGGTCGTGGTGCCGCCGACGATCACGTCGACGCCGTCGCTCTCGATCAGCCGCTTGGTGAAGGAGGCCGCCTTGTCGGCGGCACCGCCGTCGTCATAGACGGTCAGTTGCACCGGCCGGCCGCCGACACCGCCCGCCTGGTTGATGCGGTCGGCATACAGCTCCAGCACCTTCTTCTCCGGGTCGCCGAGGAAGGAGGCCGGGCCGGTGGCCGAGACGATGGCGCCGATCTTGATCGGGTCCGCGGCCTGGGCGGCCCCCGGCGTCAGACCGGACACCGCCGTCATGGCCGTCATGGCGGTGAAGGCGATGGTGGCAAGCAGGCGATTGCGCATGATGTCCTCCCAATGCTGTCCCGCTTGTCGCCGGACCGGGCGGCGGCCCGATCCCGGCGCTGCGGAACGATTTGTCTCACATAATGTTTCAAACGAAATGGTTTCGAAAGAAAAATTTCGGCGGGCACAACCACAATCGAATTGCGGATGTTGCCGCCTGCCTCCCCTTTTCTTTGCGATCCCTCCGGCTTGGCGCCGGGAAACCGTCATTTCGTTTTATGACACAAATTTACTTTGAGATGCCAACCTAGTGTATCACATTAATGATTGTCAAACGGAAAGTCCGGGTTGCCTCCTATCGGCGGCGGTCCTGCTTTCCACTCCCGGCCCGCGCCGTCGTGGCACTGGCCCAACCGGCCCCGGGTTTCGTATACAACTCCGTCGCGCCCCCGCTTCGACACACGACTCAAAGCCGCATCGATAAGGACGCCCCCTCCGCATGGCCCGCCCGCGCCGCCCCGAAGACCTTGCCGCCCAGCTGACCGAGACCATTGCGCCGCGGGCGAAGTCGCTGATCATCACCGTTTATGGCGACGCGGTTCTGCCGCATGGCGGATCGCTGTGGCTGGGCAGCCTGATCGAGTTGATGGGCCTGTTCGGCATGAGCGAGCGGATCGTCCGCACCTCGGTCTTCCGGCTGTGCAAGGACGACTGGCTGACCAACACCCAGATCGGCCGGCGCAGCTTCTACCGCGTCACCGAGAGCGGGAAGGAACGCTTCGCGGCGGCAGAGCGGCGGATCTACGCCCCGCTGGCCCGCGAATGGGACCGCGGCTGGGACCTGCTGATGGTGCCGCCCAACGCGCTGGATGCCGAGACGCGGGATGCCCTGCGACGGGAACTGACCTGGCAGGGCTTCGGCGCCGCGTCGGCCACCGTCTACGCCCATCCCAACTGCGACGAGGCGGCGATGCACCGTTCGCTGGCGGAGTTGGGCGTGGCCGACAGGATCGTCCACATGAAGGCCAGCCTGGACCGGGCGGAGGGCTTCGGGGCATTGCGCGATCTGGTGCGCGGCTGCTGGGACATCGATCAGCTCGAACACGACTATGCCGCGTTTCTGGATCACTTCCGTCCGGTCTGGGCGGCGGTCGATGCCGCTGAGGCGCCCGACCCGGCCGCCTGCTTCGTCCTGCGCACGCTGATGATCCACGATTTCCGCCGCATCCTGCTGCGCGACCCGATGCTGCCGCCCGACCTGTTGCCGGCGGACTGGCCGGGACAGGAATCGCGCATGCTGACGCGCAACCTCTACCGCCGCCTCGCCAGCCCATCGGAAGCCTTCCTGATGCAGGCGGCGACCACCGCCAACGGCCCCTTGCCGGAAGCCCAGCCCGCCTTCCAGAGCCGGTTCGGCGGGCTGGAGACCATTGCCGCCAGCTAATATAAGCATTCCCGGATCGGGCAATTCCCGCGTCCTGGGAGCAGTCACACCAAAACACCACACATCAGGCCCAGAAAAAGGCGATACAGTCGACGATCGTCCCCAATCGACCGAAGGCTGGAACGCTGTCGATGCTGACCATCGTCTACCGCAGCGAGGCCATCGACCGGCTTCCCTACAGTGCGCTTGCCGACATCTGTCTGTTCAGCGCCCGCAAGAACTCTGAACAGGGCATTACCGGCTTCCTGGTCGAGTTCGGGGGCATCTTCCTCCAGGTTCTGGAAGGCGAAGCGGAGGTGGTGGACCGGCTGTTCGCCCGCATCGTCGTCGACCCGCGCCATCGCGACGTGACGCCGCTGCTGCGGGAGACTTCGGGCGAGGCCGCCGAATTCGGCTTCTGGGCGATGAATTTCGGCCCGCTCGACACGCCGACCTTCTGGCAGGCGATCTTCGGCACTCCGATGCTGAGCGAGGAATTCCGGCAACGGTCGCACGGGGTCGGCTTCGCGCGCGATGTGCTGAGCCGCGCCTACATGCACGCCTGCATCGTCGCCGATGTCGACCCCGCCGCCCGCGACATGGTGCGCGGCAACATTCCCGTCCTCGTCCGGTCCTGAACGCGGCCCTGCCCGCCGGGCATCCCGATACCCACCCCGCGATTTTTGTTGTTTGAGCGAACGAATTGATCTGGATCGATTCGTCGCTTTCCCACACTTATGTTTTTCAAAACAATGGATTAGCTGGGCATTCTTCCCGATTTAAAACGATACACATATTGTTGATATTGCATTTTTTCTGTGTCATATAAAGACCATAGGGCGCCGATGGAAATGTGAGCGCCCGCCGAAATGCCCCGGAGGAAACGCCCCCATGTCCAAGGACTACACCCCCATCGCCAACACGATGGAGCTGCCCCCCGCCACGCCGCAGCCGAACGTCTACCCGCTGTCCTGGGTGTCGCAAACCAAGAAGCTGGAAGAGGTCTATGCCGCTGCCCAGCGCGAGAACTGGGACCCGGCCAAGTTGCCCTGGGACAGCTTCGACGTGTCGCGCTACAGCTGGGAGGAGCGGGAGGCCATCGCCTACTGGTGGACCATCCTGTCGGTGTTCGACGCCTCCGCGCCGCCGGTCTTCGCCCATGCCCTGATCAAGACCTACGAGGTGCATGAGGAGGACCCCGTCCGCCGCTGCTTCTTCTCGGTCACCCGCGACGAGCAGAATCACGAGCAGATGTGCGGCCTCGCCATCACCAAGCTTCTGGAGGCCACCAGCCCGCTGACCTACGAGCCTAAGACCGATCTCGGCCGCCGGTTGCAGAAAAACGCCCACTGGCTCTACTACAATGGCGGGCGTTATTGGGACGGCTACAAGAAGGCGGTTCCGAAATACTCGCTGGCCGTGCTGTTCAGCTCCTTCCTGATGGGCGAGATCGCGGCGGCGACCATCTTCCACCAGATGGCGGCCGGTTGCAGCGAGCCGGTGTTCAAGGAGGCCTTCCGCAATATCGGCCGCGACGAGGGCCGCCACATGGCGATCTGCATGTCGGTGATGGAGCGCGACTATCCCCATCTGGCGGTGGAGGACCGCTCGATCATCACCAAGCAGATCCGCGCCGGCTACCTGTTCCTGTCCGCCGTGCTGTTCGAACCGCCGCCCCGGTTCTGGGACCTGCCCGACGACTTCATCGCCACCCAGCGCGAGGCCGAGGCCATCGCCCGCAATGCCGGCTTCCACATCCCGGATTACGAGGCGAAGAAGGAGAACTGGCGCAACGCCATGCTGAACCTCAAGGGCGTGCTGGACCGATACAACATCCCGTTCCCGGCCATCCCCGAGGTCGGCATCACCGGCGAAGAAGTCCGGGACGTCGACATGGACGAGATCATCCCGGTGTTCTGAGCAAGCCCGCCTGAACGCTCCCCTCCCCCTCCCTGCCCTTCTCAGAGGGTCAGGGAGGGGGCATCGCGCCCCCGCGTCTCCAATCCCGCCCATCTCCAATCCCGCCCAAGGATCCCGCCGGTGAGCCGCATCCGCCTCCACCCCTCGGGCCGCACGGTCGAGTGCCGTGACGGCGAGACCGTCCTGTCGGCGCTGGAACAGGCCGGCTACGCCCTGCCCAACAACTGCCGCGCCGGCGCCTGCGGCGAATGCAAGGTCAAGGTCCTCAGCGGCCAGTTCGACCAGGGCATGGTTCTGGACATGGCGCTGTCCCAGCCCGAGCGGAAGGACGGCTATGGCCTGATGTGCATGGCCAAGCCGATCTCCGACGAGCTGGTGATCGAATACGGCACCGCCGACGCCCAGCCCAAGCTGTTCCCGCCGCGCGAGAACGTGCTGTTCATCGTCACCGACCGCATCCCGCGCACGCCGCGCATCGTGGAACTGCGCCTGCGCCCGCTGGGCCAGCCGCTGCGCTACTGGCCGGGCCAGTATGTGATGCTGGGCGATGCCGCCGCCGGGGCGCCGCCGCGCTGCTATTCCATCGCCAACGCGCCCCGTCCGGACGGCGAGATCGTGCTGCAGGTGACCCGCGTCGACGGCGGCCCGACCAGCGGCTGGATCCACGACACGCTGACGGTCGGCAGCATGGTCAAGCTGTCCGGCCCCTACGGCACCTTCATCGGCGACCCGTCGGTGGACAGCCCGGTGCTGTGCATGGCCGCCGGCTCCGGCCTGGCGCCCATCCTGGCGCTGACCGATGCGGCGTTGCGCCGCGGCTACCGCCCGCCGGTGACGCTGCTGTTCTCCGCCTGCACGCGGGCCGACGTGTATGAGCTGGGCCTGCTGAGCTACTGGCAGGCCAAATACCGCAACTTCAAGGTCAAGGTGACCCTGACGCGGGAGGAGGCTGCCGGCCATCTGACAGGCCGCATCCCCGCCATCCTGCCCAGCCTGTTCCCCGACCTGTCCGGCCACGCCATCTTCACCGCCGGCAGCCCCGCCTTCGTCGAGTCCTGCGTCGCCGCCGCCTGGGCGCTGGGCGCCAGGGATGACCAGCTCCACAGCGAAGGCTATGTCTCGCAGCACATCCCGGAAACGCTGCCGGCCGACCGGCTGATGGCGGTGGGATAACGGGAAACAGGCCCCACAGGCCTTGCGGGCTCAGGCCTTGCGGACGCCGGCGATGAAGCCGTCGATCTCGCGGGTCAGGTCCTTCGACTGGCCGGCAAGCGCGGCGGCGGCGGCAAGCAGCTGGTCGGCGGCCACACCGGTTTCGCCGGCACCCGCCCGGATGTTGCCCATGCCGCCGCTGACCTCCCGCGCCCCGTCGGCCGCCCGGATCACGCTGCGGGCGATCTCCTGGGTCGCCGCCGCCTGCTGATCCACCGCCGCGGCGATCCCCGACGCGATGCGGCTGACCTGGGCGATGGTCTCGTTGATGCCATGGACGGCGGTCACCGCCTCCTGCGTCGCATCGCGGATGCCCTTGATCTGGGCAACGATGTCTTCGGTCGCCTTGGCGGTCTGGTTGGCGAGGCCCTTGACCTCCGACGCCACGACGGCGAAGCCCTTGCCTGCCTCACCGGCGCGCGCCGCCTCGATGGTGGCGTTCAGCGCCAGCAGGTTGGTCTGGCCAGCGATGGAGTTGATCAGTTCCACCACGGCGCCAATCCGTTCGGCGCTCTCCGCCAGAACGGTGACCGCCTCGTCGGCCCGCTTCACGTCGGACACCGCGGCATCGGCGATGCGGGCAGAGTCCGCCACCTGCCGGCCGATGTCCTGGACCGAGGCGGACAATTCCTCCGTCGCCGCGGCGGCGGTCTGCACGCTGTCGGCGGCAGCGCTGGCGGAGGCGGCCACCTGCTCCGACCGGCCGAGGCTCTGGTCGGCGATGCCGGTCAGGGCGCGGGCGGTCGATTCGAGTTGCTGGGCGGACGAGGCCAGCGCCCCGGTCAGGCCGCCGACGCGGACCTCGAAGCTCTTCTGCAAATCGGCCAGGGCCGCGACGCGGGCCTCCTTGGCATGCCAGTCGGCCTGCTGCTGGCGGTCAAGCTCCTTTGCCCGGACCAGTCCCTCCTTGAACACCTCGACGGCGCGGGCCATGCCGCCGGCCTCGTCGTCGCGGTCGGCACCCGGCACCGTCACCGCCAGATCGCCGGCCGCCAGCCGGTCCATGGCAACGGTGACGGCGCTGACCGGCCGGGCGATGCCGTCACCGACCTTCCAGGCCACCACGCATCCCAGCGCGACGCAGCCCAGGCTGACCAGCACGATCAGGACGGCGAGCCGGTTCGCATCGGCCATCACGCTGGATTGCGGTGCCGCCACCATGAAGGACCAGGCCCCCTCCACGCCGGAGAAGCGCACCGGCGCCAGCCGCAGGTAATGCGGCGCCCCGGCCAGCGTGACGAGGCCGTCGAAAGCGCGGCCCTCGGCGACGGCGCGGCGGGCGGCCTCCGGCAGGTCGTCGGCGGTCTTCGACAGCCTGCCGTCGTCGGGATGGGCGACATAGAGGCCGGAGCCGGTCAGCACCGCGGCGAAACCGTCGCCATATGGCTTCACCGAGCGGACAAGGTCGGTCAGGCCGCTCAGCGCCATGTCGACCCCGGTGACGCCGATCACCCGTCCCCCGCCTGCCGTCCCGTCGATCACCGGCGCCGCGGCGCTGGTCATCAGCCGCTTGGTGAAGTCGTCGAGATAGGGCTCGGTCAGGACCGGCTTTCGAGCGGCGGCGGCCGACTTGTAATATTCCTTCTCCTGCACGTCGGAGAAGGGATAGCCCTCGCTGTCGTCGGCATGGACCCCCTTGTCCCCCGGCAGCCACAGCAGGCTCATCCGGCCGGTCTTGGGCAGACCGAGAATCTCGGTCGAGCGGTCATGGTCGGCGAACGCCGCATCCCGGCCGTCGAATCCGTCGTCGGCCATGTCCACCCACACCCCGGCATAGAGCGGGTTGGCGTCCGCCACACGAGCCAGGTAGCGGTTCACCGTTTCGCGCCGCGGGGTTCCGGTGGACCGTTCGACCTCCACAAGTGCCGCAGCGGCACGGGCGGCGTCGAGTGCGGCGGACAGGTCGGCGGCGACCCGCGCGCCATGGCGGTCCGCCATCTCGGCCGCCAGGGTCTGGGCGGCCTTGTGCCCGGCATCGCGCGACAGGGTGAGCGACACCGCCGTCACCGCGGCGGCGCCCGCAGCCAGAACCGCCGCCACGCCGATGATGATCTTCGTCCTGAACCGAGCCTTCATGCCGCACGCCTTTTCCCGGTCCGCCAAGCGCTCCGGGCCAAATGTTCCGGAATAGCGCCAAGGCGGTGCCAAATAGGGGTAAGGGGCGGCACCTTATAATCGATAACGGTTGGAAGGCACGTCAATTCTCATGATTTGGCGATTGGCGGCGCAACCTTTGGATCGATTCCGGACCAGAATCCATGCCTGAGTGACCAAGCGGGCGATATTGGTGCAACTGCGAAAAAAGCGCGCTGGCGGAGCGAAGAAGCCCCGCCAGCGTCTTGTCCCACACCCAGGACAATGACCGAGCACCGGTGCGGAAGCCGCCTCTTATGGCCCGTCGTACCGCACCACCTGCTGGTCGATGGCGCCGAACACGCTGGCGCCGGCGGCGTCGAACAGCTCGATCCGCACCCGGTCGCCGAAGCGCATGAAGGGGGTCTTCGGCGCGCCATGCTCGATGGTTTCGATCATCCGAAGCTCAGCAAGGCAGGAATAGCCGACGCCGCCGGCATCGACCGGCTTGCCGGGACCGCCGTCCAGCTTGTTCGACACCGTGCCCGAGCCGACGATGCTGCCGGCTGCCAGATGGCGCGTCTTGGCGGCATGCGCGATCAGCGTCGGGAAGTCGAAGGTCATGTCGACGCCGGCATCCGGCTTGCCGAAGGGCTCGCCGTTCAGCGTCGTCACCAGCGGGCGGTGCAGCTTGGCGCCGTCCCAGGACTCGCCCAGCTCGTCCGGCGTCACTGCGACGGGGGAGAAGCTGGAGGCCGGCTTGGACTGGAAGAAGCCGAAGCCCTTGCCCAGTTCCGCCGGGATCAGGTTGCGCAAGCTGACGTCGTTAACCAGCATCAGCAGCCTGATCTGCCCGCGCGCCGCCTCGGCCGAAACGCCCATCGGCACGTCGCCGGTGATGACGGCGATCTCCGCCTCGAAATCGATGCCCCAGGCTTCGGTCGCCGCCGGGATCGGGTCGGTCGGCGCCAGGAAGCTGTCGGAACAGCCCTGATACATCAGCGGGTCGGTCCAGAAGCTGGGCGGCATCTCTGCCCCCCGCGCCTTGCGGACCAGTTCCACATGGTTGACGTAGGCCGACCCGTCCGCCCACTGGTAGGCGCGCGGCAGCGGCGCGGCCGCCAGCGCCGGGTCGAAGGGCCGGCCGGAGGACGGATCGGCGTTCAGCGCGCGATAGGCCTCCTCCAGCTTCGGCGCCAGCGCCGTCCAGTCGTCCAGCGCCGCCTGCAGCGTGCGGGCGATTTCCGGCACCGGGACGGCGCGGGTCAGGTCGCGCGACACCACGACCAGGGTGCCGTCGCGCCCGCCCGCCTTCAAACTTGCCAGCTTCATTCGTCTCTTCCCTTCCTCGGAATTCAGCGTCCGGCGGCCTTAAGGCCGCTCATTTCGCCTTCCAGCTGTCGGCGTAGCCGCCCCATTCGACGCCTTCCATCGCCTGATAGACGTCGAGCGGATCGCGGGTGTCGATCATCACCGCGACCTCGTCGGTCTCCTTGCGCTCGAACTTCTGCGCCACCTCGTAGGCCTTCGGGTGCGGCCCGTGCGGGAAGCCCGAGGGGTGGTAGGTGACCATGCCGGGATGGATGTTGTCGCGCGAGAAGAACTGGCCGCGGTGATAGAACAGCACCTCGTCAAAATCCTCGTTCGAGTGGTAGTAGGGCAGCTTCAGCGCCTCCGGGTCCGACTCGATGGGCCGCGGCACGAAGGTGCAGACGATGAAGCGCCCGGCGATCCAGGTGCTATGCGCCGAGGGCGGCAAATGGTAGCGGTGGCTCATCAGCGGCCGGATGTCGCGCCAGTTCAGCCGCACCGGGGCGAGGTCACCATGCCAGCCCACCGCGTCCAGCGGGTTGAACGGATAGGTCATGGTGCAGATCTGTCCGCGCTTCTTCACCCGGACTAGCGTCTCGCGCTCGTGCTTCTGCGCCTGGAAGGCGTCGTCCAGCGCCGGCACGTCCAGCACCGCCGGATCGAAGATGGCGTGGGTGCCGACCAGCCCCTTGTGCGGCAGCTTGTAGGCGTCGTTGGTGGCCTCCACCATCAGCACCATCACGGCCTCGTCCGTCTCCAGCCGCCAGCAGGTATTGCGCGGCAGCACGACATAGTCGCCCTCGCGCACCTCAAGATGGCCATAGTCGCAGAACAGGTGGCCGCCGCCCTGGTGGAAGAACAGCAGATCGTCGCCGTCGGCATTGCGGACGAGATGGTCCATCCTGCCCTTGAAGCGCCAAAGCCGCAGCTGGGTCGCCCCGTTGCCCATCAGGGCCGGCGCCTCCAGCGGGCAGCCGGGCATGTGGTCGACATGGTTCAGGTCGAAGGCGCGCGGGCGCAGCGGCCCGTCGAAGCTTGTCCAGCCGGTCGGCGGGTGGGCATGGTGCATCTGGGTCGCCGGGCCGAAGAAGCCCTCGCGCCCCATCTCGCGCTCGTAGGTGCCGGCGGGAAGCCGGACATGGGCCTGACGCGACGCGGTGCCCTCGACCTTCGGAAACGAAATCCAGTTCTTCATGGCGCTTCCCCACTCACTGCCGCCGGACGTTTCCGCATCGGGCGCCGGCAGGCTTGTTCCGTTGCCGCCATTTTAGTTTCGTTTGAAACTGTTGCAAGCGCCAAATTACAGCGCAGGATGGGGCACCCGCGACCCTCCCTACAGACGATGCGCCGCCGATGCCGCCTGCCCGCCGTTCCCGCACCGCCTCCCCCAGTTCCGCATCCGGCCAGACGGATTTGCCGGCGCTGCATCTGACGCGCTTCCTGCCCTACCGGCTGTCGGTGCTGGCCAACACGGTCAGCCACACGCTGGCAAAGCTGTACGAGAAGCGGTTCGGAATCACGATCCCGGAATGGCGGATCATCGCCGTGCTGGGTGGCGGCGAGACGATGAGCGCAGGCGAGATCGCCCAGCGCACGGCGATGGACAAGGTGCAGGTCAGCCGCGCCATCAGCCGCATGCTGGATTCGGCGCTGATCCTGCGCGAATCGGGCGACACCGACCGGCGCAAGGCCCTGCTGACCCTGACGCCCAAGGCGCTGGCGATCTATGCGGAGATCGTGCCGATGGCGCTGACCTACGAGGAAGAGGTCACCGACGCCCTGTCGATCGACGAGCGGGCGCAGCTCGACACGCTGCTGTCCAAGCTCCAGGCCCGCGCCGACCAGCTCGCCACCCGCCCGGCGCCGGTTGGCGCGCAGGCGGAGCCGGCGGGCGAGTAAGGAAGCCGGTCAGCCCCCCTTCACCTTGTGCAGCGGCTGGCTGGTGCCGGCATCGACGCGGCCGCGGCCGGGTTCCTCCGCCTCCAGAGCTGAGCAGGCGACCATGGTGGCGAGCGAGCGGCGGGCAAGGCGCTGGTACTCCTCCGTCCCCTCCGACTTCCAGGCGACCTCGTCGGGGCGCAGTTCGCGCATCACCTTGGCCGGCAGGCCGGCAACCAGCGTGCGCGGCGGCACGACGAAGCCGGCCTTGACGAAGGCCATGGCGGCGACGATCGACTCCTCGCCGATCTCCGCCCCGTCCATCACCACCACATTCATGCCCACCAGCGCGTTGCGGCGGACGATGCAGCCGTGCAGGACCGCGCCATGGCCGACATGGCCGTCCTCCTCGACGATGGCGTCATGGCCCGGGAAGGCGTGGAGCGTGCAGTTGTCCTGAACGTTGCTGCCCCGGTGCAGCACGATCCGGCCGAAATCGCCGCGCAGGCTGGCGCAGGGGCCGACATAGCAGCCGGGTCCGACGACCACGTCGCCGATCAGCACGGCGGAGGGATGGACGAAGGCGGTCGGGTCGATGACCGGGATCACGCCATCGATGGCATAGACGGTCGGGCGCGGCAGGGTGGGAAAGGCGGTCATGAGCGGGCGTTCCTCGGTGTCACTGTTCGGCTGTCTTGTTCGGCTGTCTGCGGCCGATCTTTTGCTGCAAGGCTACACCGCCGCAGGCTGTACGCGATACTGATTTTCAGCCATAGTGAAGATGCATGTATCGCTTCACTAGATCCCTTGCCGGGAGCGATGCCAGGGCTTGATTGGTATCAAATGAAACTGTATCGTTGGAAACAATAACAATCCGCCAACGCGCCCAGTCACGCTTTTCGCCGATCTTGGTTTCCGGGGGAGGAAACGCCCAATGCACGCGACCTTCAGCTATCCGAAATACAGCTTCACACCCTCCGACGAACAGCGCACCGGCAGCGTCCGGCGCCATCCGGTGGTGATCGTCGGCGCCGGCCCGGTCGGGCTGACCGCGGCACTCGATTTCGCGCGCAAGGGCGTGCCGGTGGTCGTGCTGGATGCCGAGGACACCGTCAGCGTCGGCAGCCGCGCCGTCTGCTACGCCAAGCGCGCGCTGGAGGTGTGGGACCGGTTGGGCGTCGGCCAGCGCATGATCGACAAGGGAGTCGTGTGGAAGATCGGCAAGGTCTTCAACGGCGACCGCATGGTCTACCAGTTCGACCTGCTGCCGGAGCCAGACCACAAGATCCCGGCCTTCATCAACCTCCAGCAATATTACCTGGAGGATTTCCTGGTCACGGAGGCCCTGAAGAGCGACCTGATCGACCTGCGCTGGCTGTCGCGCGTCGTCTCCGCCAAGCAGGGGGCCGACCATGTCGTTCTTCAGGTCGAGACGCCCGACGGCGTCCATGCGGTCGAGGCCGGCTGGGTCATCGCGTGCGACGGCGCCAAGTCGTCGGTGCGCAAGATGCTGGGGCTGGAGTTCCAGGGCGAGGTGTTCAAGGACCGTTTCCTGATCGCCGATGTGGTGATGAAGGCCGACTTCCCGGCGGAGCGCTGGTTCTGGTTCGACCCGCCCTTCCACCGCAAGCAGTCGGCCCTGCTGCACATGCAGCCCGACAATGTCTGGCGCCTGGATTTCCAGCTGGGCTGGGATGCCGATCCCGAGGAGGAGAAGAAACCGGAGCGGGTCATCCCGCGCGTCCAGGCGATGCTGGGCACCGACACGCCGTTCGAACTGGAATGGGTGTCGGTCTACACCTTCCAGTGCCGCCGGCTGGAGCAATTCCGCCATGGCCGCATCCTGTTCGCCGGAGACAGCGCCCATCAGGTCTCGCCCTTCGGTGCCCGCGGCGCCAACAGCGGCGTGCCCGATGCCGACAATCTGGTGTGGAAGCTGGCGCTGGTGCTGGACGGCAAGGCACCGGAGTCGCTGCTGGACAGCTACAGCGATGAACGGGTGGCGGCGGCGAAGGAGAACATCCTGAACTCCACCCGCTCCACCGACTTCATCACGCCGAAGAGCGAGATGAGCCACGTCTTCCGCGACGCCGTGCTGGAACTGGCGGTCGACCGGCCCTTCGCCCGCGCGCTGGTCAACTCCGGCCGCCTGTCGACCCCCACCACCTACACCGACAGCCGGCTGAACACGCCGGACAGCGACAGCTTCGCCGGCAGGATGGTGCCCGGCGCTCCCGCCACTGACGCGCCGGTGGAGCGTGACGGCCAGTCCGGCTGGCTGATGGAGGCGCTGGACGGCCGCTTCACCGTGCTCTACGCCGCAGGCGATGGGCCGGTCCCGGCGGAGGTGGCGGAGGCGCTGGGCGGCCTTGCCGCCGGGCCGCTGCCCCTGGCCTGGCACGCGGTGACCGACCGCCGCCGCGGCATCGCCGGGGAGCTGGTGGACAGCGCCGGCCGCCTGCGCGAGCGTTATGACCTGACCCCTGACAGCGTCTATCTGATCCGCCCCGACCAGCACATCGCCGCCCGCTGGCGCCGCTTCGACGCCGCGGCGCTGTCCGCCGCGCTGGACCGCGCGGTCGGCCACGCGGTCGGCCGCTGATTCCCCGATATTTCCGGAGCCCCTCCCATGGCCAAACTGATGACCGAGCAGCGCTTCGCCAGCCCGGACGACGTCTACCAGCTGCTGATCGACAGCCACCGCGATCTGACCCCCGAGCAGAGCACCCGCCTGAACGCCAAGCTGATCCTGCTGCTCGCCAACCACATCGGCGACGCGGAGGTTCTGGCCGAGGCGCTGCGCGCGGCGCGGCAGGGGATGGAGTAGAGGGAAAGGTCGGGGAGGGGGCAGTCGTCAGCCGCCCCTTCCCTTTCACCTCTCCGCTGACGCCAAGTCCAAGATGGCGTACAAAGGCGCAAGAGCCCTTCCCTTGCGGAGACTGCGCCAGCCCATGATTCCCGCCATGATCCTGCGGCGCCTGTTCGCCCCGCTCTTCCTGCTGCTGTGCTGCGGCTCCGCCCTGGCCGAAGGTCTGACGCAGACGGCGCTGCCGATCCCGGCGCGCTTCCCCGACGGCACATCCGCCACGCTGGAGGCGATGCTGCTGCGGCCGGACGGGCCTGGCCCCTACCCCATCGCCATCCTCAGCCACGGCACGCCGCGCGACGCGGCGGAGCGGGCGCAGATGACGCCCTTGCGCTACCTGCCGGAAGCACGCGAGTTCGCGCGGCGCGGCTGGGCCGTGGTGGCGGTGATGCGGCGCGGCTATGGCGGGTCGGACGGTCCCTACAGCGAAACGACCGGCCCCTGCAACAACCCGGACTATCTGCGCTCCGCCCGCCAGAGCGCCGAGGATCTGCGGCAGGCCATCCGTTACGTGGCGGCGCAACCCTTCGCCGACGCCAGCCGCATCCTGGCGGTGGGCGTGTCGGCCGGCGGGCTCGCCAGCATCGCGCTCAGCGCCGATCCGCCGCCGGGACTGAAGGCGGTCATCAGCTTCGCCGGCGGCCGCGGCTCCATCGCCGACAATCAGGTCTGCCAGGAGGACCGGTTGATCGGCGCCTTCGGCGCGATGGGCCGCACGTCGCGCGTTCCCACCCTGTGGATCTATGCCGAGAACGACCTGTTCTTCGGCCCCGACCTCGCCCGGCGCCTGTGGGAGGCCTTCACCCAGGCGGGCGGGCGGGCGGAATTCGTCGCCGCACCGCCGAATGGCAAGGACGGGCATTTCTTCTTCAGCGCCGCCATCCCGCAATGGACGCCGATGGTCGACGGCTTCCTGACGAAGACCGGGCTGGCTCCGCGCGGCACGCCGATCATGGTCTCGCTGCCAGCCCTCCCGCCGCCGCCGGAACTGTCGGCCGCCAACCGGGCCAAGTTCCCCGCCTATGTCGAAGCCGGCGGCAACAAGGCCTTCGCCGTCTCGCCCGACGGCGCCTTCGGCTGGAAGTCCGGCCTGCGCAGCCTGGACGAGGCGCAGAAGGGTGCCCTGGAAAACTGCATGTCGCACACCCAGAAGGGCTGCCGCGTCGCCTATCTCAACGACCGTCCGGCCGGCGGTGCCGCCGACATGGCGGCTGCCGCTCCAATGGCCGCCCCGATGGCCGTCGCGCCGGATGGGCCGCGCGGCACGCGCGTCAGGCTGGAGCCGCCGCCGGAACTGTCCGCCGCCGGACGCGAGAAGTTCGATGCCTATGTCTCGGCGGCCGGACGCAAGGCCTTCGCCGTGTCGCAGGACGGCGCCTTCGGCTGGAAGGCCGGCATGCCGAGCGAGGACGCCGCCCGCCGCGCCGCACTCGACAACTGCGCCAAATTCACCCGCCACACCTGCTATGTCGTGATTGTCGACGACCGGCCGCTGCGCTGAGGCGCCAGCCTCGTCACCGCAAATGAAAAGGCCCGTCCGGCATCCCGGACGGGCCTTTTTCACAACGTCACCACGGGTCAGCGCGGTGCCAGCACCATAACCATCTGACGGCCTTCGAGCTTCGGCATCTGCTCGACCTTCGCCAGCGCCTCCAACTCGTCGCGGACGCGGACCAGCACATTCATACCCAGATCCTGGTGCGCCATTTCACGGCCGCGGAAACGCAGGGTCACCTTGACCTTGTCGCCTTCCTGAAGGAAACGGCGCGCCGAGCGCATCTTCACGTCATAGTCGTTGTCATCGATGTTCGGCCGGAGCTTGATCTCCTTGATCTCGATGATCTTCTGCTTCTTGCGGGCCTCGTTCGCCTTCTTCTGCGCCTCGTACCTGAACCTGCCATAGTCGAGGATTTTGCAGACCGGCGGTTCCGCCTGGGGAGCGATCTCGACCAGATCGAGACCGGCGTCCTCGGCAGCCAGCAAAGCATCGCGCAACGACACCACCCCGATCATCTCGCCATCTGCACCGACGAGACGGACGGAACGAGCCGAGATCTCCCGGTTAACCCGCGGGCCATCGCGGGTCGGGGCGGCTTCGGACGTGATCCTGGCTATGGACGCTTCTCCATGGTCTGAGACCACGTGGAAGCCGGCCGTCCAGAGAAGCGGCCGGCGGCGTCACGCGGTCCGTTAGAATGGCGAATCGGTCACGACATCGCCGGCGGGCGATTTCGCATCCTCAAGCAGTTTAGCAACCGCCGCGTCGAGGGCAAGAATTTCCTGATCCTTGCCGCCCAGCACGCGGAGCGCGACCGTCCGCTCTTCCGCCTCACGCTTTCCGACAATCAGCATCAGCGGCACCTTCTGCAGGCTGTGCTCGCGGACCTTGAGGTTGATCTTCTCGTTGCGGGTGTCGAGTTCGACGCGCAGGCCCTTGCGCTTCAACAGCTTGGCCACTTCCTCGGCATAGCCGTCGGCCTCGCTGGTGATGGTGGCGACGGTCACCTGGACCGGCGACAGCCACAGCGGGAACTTGCCGGCGTAATGCTCGATCAGCATGCCGATGAAGCGCTCCATCGACCCCAGGATCGCGCGGTGCAGCATGATCGGACGATGGCGGGCGCCATCTTCGCCGATGTAGCTGGCATCGAGCCGTTCCGGCAGGTTCGGATCGTACTGCAAGGTGCCGCACTGCCAGGTCCGGCCGATGGCGTCGGTCAGGTGGAACTCCACCTTCGGGCCGTAGAAGGCACCCTCGCCGGGCAGTTCCTCATACTCCAGCCCGGCGTCGCGCAGCGCCTGGGCCAGCGCGCCTTCGGCACGGTCCCACAGCTCGTCGGCGCCGGTGCGGACATCCGGGCGCAGCGCCAGCTTCACCGAGATCTTGTCGAAGCCCAGGTCCTTGTAGACGCCGAGCTGCAGCTTGAAATACTCGGCCGCCTCGCTCTGCACCTGATCTTCGGTGCAGAAGATGTGGGCGTCGTCCTGGGTGAAGGCGCGCACGCGCATGATGCCGTGCAGCGCGCCCGACGGCTCGTTGCGATGGCAGGCGCCGAACTCCGCCATGCGGATCGGCAGGTCGCGGTAGGAGCGCAGGCCGTGGCGGAAGATCTGGACATGGCCCGGGCAGTTCATCGGCTTGATGCCCAGCAGCTTCTCGCCGCCGTCGGCTTCCACCTTGAACATGTTGTCGCCATACATGTCCCAGTGGCCCGACGCCTTGAACAGCGAGCTGTCGATCAGCTGCGGCGTCTTCACCTCGACATAGCCGGCGCCCTTCAGCTTGGTGCGGATGTAGTTTTCCAGCGTCTGGTAGAGCGTCCAGCCCTTCGGATGCCAGAAGACCGAGCCGACCGCCTCTTCCTGGACATGGAACAGGTCGAGTTCCTTGCCCAGCTTGCGGTGGTCGCGCTTCTCCGCCTCCTCGATCTGGTGCAGGTAGGCCTTCAGTTCCTTCTCGTCGCGCCAGGCGGTGCCGTAGATGCGCTGGAGCATCGGGTTGCGGCTGTCGCCGCGCCAGTAGGCGCCGGCCACCTTCATCAGCTTGAAGCCCTGACCGACCTTGCCGGTCGTCATGGCGTGGGGGCCGCGGCACAGATCCAGCCAGTCGCCCTGGCGGTAGATCGACACCGGCTCGCCCTGCGGGATCGCCTCGATCAGCTCGGCCTTGTAATGCTCGCCAAGCTTCTTGAAGTAGGCGACCGCCTCGTCGCGGTCCCAGACCTCGCGGACAATGGGGATGTCGGCCCCGACGATCTCGCGCATCTTCGCCTCGATCTTCTCCAGATCCTCGGGCGTGAACGGCTCGTCGCGCGCGAAGTCATAGTAGAAGCCGGTGGCGATCGACGGGCCGATGGTGACCTGCGTGCCGGGATAGAGCTTCTGCACCGCGTCGGCCAGCACATGGGCGGCGTCGTGGCGGATGACCTCGAGAGCGTCGCCGTGGTTGCGCGTGACGATCTCGATCTTGGCGTTGGTGGTGACGGTGGTGGTGAGGTCCTTCACCGTGCCGTCGATCTTGACGGCAAGCGCATCTTTGGCCAGGCGCGAACCGATGGACTGGGCAATCTCGAGCCCCGTCACCGGCCGGTCGAACTCCCGCACGCTGCCGTCGGGCAGCGTGATGGCGATGTTGGACGTCACCGAAGTCACCATTTACTAGTGTTGGTCTCACCCGCATCGGGTGCCCGGACTTGGCCGGGAACGCGAAATTTCCATCGCCGCGTGGGGGAATGTCAAGCGCGGCTGCGGAAATCAAGGCTGTCGGGCAACTCATGGCTTTATTTTTGCCACGCCCGCCGTATATCCTGTGGATATCCAGAAACCGATCATCGCAGCGGCAGGGAGGCCACGCGCATGCAGGTCCAGCTCGCAAGATGGGGCAACAGCCTGGGCATCCGCATCCCTAAGGACATCGCCAGTCAGGTGGGGTTGCGCGACGGCGCAAGGGTGGACATCAAGGCGGAGGGCGACCGGATCGTCATCACTGCGGATCGCCCCCGCTACAGCCTCGACGAACTCATGAAGGGCGTCACGCCGGAGGCGATGCGGGAAGCGTTCGACTGGGGGCCGGATGTCGGTCGTGAGGTCGTTGAGGAATGACCGAAGGGGATTGGGAACCGGAAGCCGGCAACCTCGTCTGGACTGACTTCGATCCACGGACGGGACGTGAGCAGGGCGGCCGCAGACCGGCGCTGATCGTATCGCCGCATGCATTCTGGCAAGCGACCCGTTTTGCAATCGTGTGCCCGATCACCACACGTGTCCGCCCATTCCCCAGCAGTGCCGTACTGCCGCCGGGCCCGCCGATCTCCGGCGAAATCCTGACCAGCCATTTTCGCAGCATCGACACCATGGCCCGGCCGCTGCTGTTCTCCGGCGCACGCGCGCCATCGGCGATCCTGGCCGAAGTCCGTGGAAAGCTCGCTGCGCTGATCGGCCTCTAGAAACCCCGATCACTCAGGCTTCCGGCTCAACCGCGGTTCGCCGAACAGATAGCCCTGGCCGAAATCGAAGCCGGTGTCGAGCACATCGACCAGCTGGTTCTCCGTCTCGATCTTCTCGACGATCAGGTCGATCCCTTCGGCGGCGCAGCGGTGGCGCAGCTCGCGGATGCGCCCGGCGTTGGCGGGATCCAGCACCAGCGCACGGTCCAGCTTGATGCAGCGGAACTCGTGGCGCAGCAGCCGGTCCAGGTCGATGGCGAGGTCGGTCACCTGATCCATCGAGAAGCGGAAGCCCAGCCGCGCCAGTTGCGACAGGATGCCCATCGTCACCGCTCCGCCCGCGCTCACGGCGTGCTGGCTCAGCTCGAACACCAGCTTGGGCACCAGGGCGTGGTTCTGCGCCATCATGTTCAGGAACTGGCGCATGAACTCCGCATCGGCCAGCGTCGCGGCGGAGATGTTGGCGAAGAAGCCGATGGCGTGCTGGCGCCGTTCCGTCTCGCGGATCAGCTGGACGCAACGCACCAGCTGCAAATTGTCGATGGTGGCGATCAGCCCTTCGCGCTCGGCGATGTCGAGATAACGGTCGGGCATGATCTGCTGCCCGTCGGCGGCGCGCACGCGCGAGAACACCTCATAGAAGCGATGCTTGCGCTGGGGCAGGCTGACGATGGGCTGGAGATAGACGTCGATGCGGTCGGCCTTCAGCGCGTCGCGCACCGCCTCCAGCACCGCCGCGTCGTCCATCGGGGGCGCGGCGGGAACGGCGGCGGCAGAGGGCGATGCGGAGGGGGTGGCGGAAGGCGCTGCGGACGGCGCGGGACGGCGCTCCCCACTGACGGACGGCGGACGGGGCGCGCGCCGCTCGGTCAGGCGGGCGACCAGTGACTGCAGAAGCTTCACCTCCTGCATCACCGCGTCGTACCGCACCCCACCGTCGGGCTGGGCGCCGGAATCGGCCGCAAGCCGCCGCTCCAGCAGCAGGGCCAGTTCCTCCACCCGGTCGTTCAGGCGGGCGATGCGGCGGGCAGCCTTGCGCTCGCGCTCCAACCGCGTCACCGCCTCATGGACCAGCGCGCCGGCCAGCACCACCAGCGCCCCCGCCAGCCACGCCACTAGCGGATCGGCCTCCGGACGCAGCGCCCACAGCGCCGCACCGGCCGAACCGCCGGCGATCAGATAGGCCAGCGCATAGACGAGGTGCGTCAGCAGGGTCATGGCGGGAACCAGGGTGGTGGGCGCCGCCGTGGTCGGGACGGCGGTGCCGGGGCGGAAATCGGCGGTCAGGGCCTTCACGGGTTCGCAGCCTCCGGCAGGAGCATGATGCGGACCTTGCGGGCGTTCCAACCGTGGGACCCACTGTCGGGACGCCCGCTTGACGATCCGTTAATGCTACGCCGCCGCCGGCTCCACCCTGCGCGCGATCAGCGGTGATCGGCCCCCACCGCCTCGGCCACCGACTGGAAGCCGTCGCGGCGCAGCAGCTCCGCCAGTTCGCGGCGGATGCGGTGGACCACCGCCGGCCCGGCATAGACCATCGCCGAATAGAGCTGCACCAGCGAGGCGCCGGCGCGGATCTTGGCATAGGCATCCTCGCCGGTCGCGACACCGCCGACGCCGACGATTGGCAGCTTGCCGCCGGTCAGCGCATAGATCTCGCGCAGGACGGAGGTGGAGGCCTCGAACAGCGGACGGCCGGACAAGCCGCCGGCCTCGCTGCGCATCGCCGCCGGGATGCTGTCGGGCCGGGCGATGGTGGTGTTGGAGACGATCAGCCCGTCGATGCCGGACTCCAGCGCCACCGCGGCGATGTCGCTCTTGTCCTCCACCGTCAGGTCGGGGGCGATCTTCAGCAGCAGCGGCGGATTGCGGGTCAGGCCGCAGGACGCCCGCGCCTCCAGAACCCGCTCCAGCAGGGCGCGCAGCGGGTCACGGCCCTGAAGCGCGCGCAGGCCCGGCGTGTTGGGGGAGGAGACGTTGACGACCAGATAGTCGGCCAGCGGCGCCAGCCGGCGCACGCCGATCACATAGTCGTCGGCGGCATCCACCGTGTCCTTGTTCTTGCCCAGGTTGGCGCCGACGATGCCGGACGCCCGCTTGGCCGAGTCACGGCGGCGTTCCAGCCGCTGGGCGAAGGCCTCCAGCCCCTCGTTGTTGAAGCCCATGCGGTTGATCACCGCGCGCTGCTCCACCAGCCGGAACAGGCGGGGGCGCGGATTGCCGGGCTGGGGCCGCGGGGTGACGCTGCCGGGCTCGACGAAGCCGAAGCCCAGGTTCAGCATGGCGTCGACCACTTCGGCATTCTTGTCGAAGCCGGCGGCCAGCCCGACCGGGTTGGCGAAGTCCAGCCCCCAGACGCGGGTGTGCAGCGCCGGCTCGTCCCTGCCGCGGGCCGGCGGGACCAGTCCGGACTTCAGCGCCTTGATGGTCAGGCCATGCGCGGTCTCAGGGTCGAAGCGGAACAGCAGCGGCCCGGCAAGCGGATAGAGGTCGATCACGGAACGAGGTCCTGAAGGGTGAAGGGAAAGCCGGCCGGGAAGACATGGCGCCCGTCCGGTCCCAGCGGCAGCGGATCGACCCGCAGCGCGGCGTCCAACGGCAGCGGCCCGTAGAGGTGCGGGAACAGCTGGCCGCCGCGCGACGGTTCCCAGCGCAGGGCATCGCCCAGCCGGTCGGCGTCCACCGTCAGCAGCAGCAGGCCGTCCTGGCCGGCGCGGTGCTTGGCCGCACTCTCCACCACCTGTGCGGCGGTCGAGAAATGGATGAAGCCGTCCTGGACGTCCTGGGACGAGCCAGGATAGCGGCCGGCCGGGCGGGCGGCGTCCCACTCGTCCGCGCGGCACATGTGGTGAATGATTCGGTCGGTCATGACGGTCGGACACTAACGCAATGCATGCCCAGCGGCCAGAGACCTCGAAGCCGCAGCCTGGCCGTAACGGGTCGCAGCCCGCGGATTGCGACTGGCGGCACAACGCAAGATCGACTCCCCGATTGCAATTCCGCACGCTTCGCGCGTTGCATTTTGCAAAGCACACTCGAAACTATTCGGCATTTTGCGGGTATTTTTGAAATTCGGCGGCGGCATTCGTCCCCGGATCATGGTCATTGCCCGCTCACCCCCTCGTAAATCCCCCGGAATTCCTGGATTTGGCCCAGCTCCGGCGACTGGCACCGCTTTTGCTGTGACAGAACCAAGTCAACGGAGGACCCGCCATGAACGCCATCTCCATGAGCCTGCTGAAGAAGACCTCGTCCTGCGAAACGGATCTGGGCGCGTCGGTCACCGCCATGGGCGCGCTGTGCGAGCCGGGTCAGACCGCGGTCCCGCTGAAGCCGAGCGCCACCATGCTGGCGGCGGGCGCGCGGGCCGGCGGCGTGTCGGTCGAAATCGCCTGGAAGATCTACCAGGCGATGATCCACCACGCCGACTGACCCGGCTTTTCCAGTCAGCGCCGCCCGCCTTCGAACGGCATGAAGCCCGAATCGAGCTTGGTCTCTATCCGCAGCAGATGGTCGGTCAGACGCTGCTCGACGTCCTTGAGAGTCGCGAAGGAGACATAGGTCTTCGCGACCTCCAGCTTGTATGCGGCAAGGCTCTCGCGCACCTGCGCCTGGGCCTCCTCCGCCCGGTTGCGCAGATCGTCCAGCGCGCTGTCCGCATCCTTGCGCACCCGCGCGATCAGCCAGAACAGCCCGCCCATCGCCGGCAACTCGACGGCGGTGATCCACCAGGCGAGATCCAGGCCCGCGGTCAGGGACTCATGCATCGGGGTCTCCCGTTCGTGTTGATGTGGAAACGACTCAAAGCTCCCAGTCCGCAGGGGCCACCACGGCGCCCGCACCGCGCCAGTCGGCGCGGCGCTCGGGCGGGGTGGTGCTGCGGTCGAAGCGGCAAGGTTCGGCGCCCAGGCAGCCGGCAACCGCGTCCAGCCCGTCGTCGGGCCCGCGATAGCGGCCATCCGGGCGCCAGTCGCGCATCTCGCGGATCAGCGGCGTTTGCCAGACCTGCCGGTGGGCCAACAGGCGACGGTCGGCCAGCAGGGCGTCGAAGGCCTTGATGATGCGCTGCGCCTTGGGCGTGCGGCTGTTCTTCTCGACCACGCCTGCGGCCAGCCGGTCGTCGCGCAGCCGCTTGCGCAGCAGTCCGGGCAGGAAACGGCCGAGACCGTTGATCTCGATGTGGACCGCCGGCAGATGGTTGTCGGCCAGGAAGCGGGAGACCTGCATGCATTGCTGGTCGGCCTCCGTCTCCTCCGCCCTGGGATCGACGGACAGATACAGCACCCGGTGCAGGTAGAAGCGCTCGTTCTCCCCGGCGAAGACGGCGGCGACCACGCTGCCGTCGCCGCCTTTGGACCTGCCGTCCCCCTCCCCCGCCGGCCGGGCGAAGGCCGGATCCCACCAGCAGGTGGCGGAGACCATCTTCACCCCGTCCAGCGTCAGCACCGCGCGCCCCAGCGCCTCGCGATACTCCAGCTCCGCGTCGTAGCGGCCGAGCTTTTCGACATTCAGTATCCCATCGGTGACGCTGACCGGACGCAGCAGCATCTGGCTGGTGAACTTGTTGGGACCGGTCGATTTGCGTATGCGGGCGACATGCGCCTCGCCGAAGCGCTCCTTCCAAGCGTAGCTGCGGTTGCCCTCGACATCCTCGGTGTAGACCGGCAGGACCAGCCGCTCGAACCCGTCGAGGAAGGGTGGGCTGCCGTCGTCGCTCTCCCCGGCATAGAGGCTGTCCTGCGCATGCGGCGTGCCGACATAGAGCTGAGCCCCGCCCGGCACCAGCACATACTCCAGCTCCGACAGCCGTTCGCGCAGGGCCGCGCGCTTCACCGCGGTGTCGGCGTTGCGCGGCACCTCCACGTCGTCGCAGATCACGACGTCGGCACGGCTGCCGGTGATGTTGCCGCCGATGCCGGCCGCCGCCATCGACGGGTCGCGCAGTTCCATCGGCCGCACCACGGTGAAGCGGTCGGCCGCCCACTGGTCCCGCACCGATGAGGGCGGCTTCAGGTGGCTGCAATCGGGATGGCGCTCCAGGATGCGCTTGACGTTGCGCACCATCTTCATCGCCAGCTTCAGGTCGGCGGCCAGCACCAGCAGCCGCCGGTTGGGATCGCGCAGCAGCAGCCAAGCCGCGAACAGCCCGACCAGCGTCGATTTGCCCGACCCGCGGAAGGCCATCAGCAGCATGCGCCGGCTCTGCCCGGCCATATGATCCTCCAACCAGCCAGCCATCCGCGCATGGTGGGCGGGGGTCTTCAGCTCCACCATGGCGTTCCAGCCCTGGACAAAGGCGCGGAAACCGTCATCGTCCTTTTCCTTCATGGATTCCGCCCCAGGATTTGCCAGCCGGCACCGTTCGACATTGCCGTCACCGCATGGCCCTGCGCGGTCAGCGCGATGGCCTCGCTGTCCGGCCCGCCGCCGCCGGCCTGGGTGACGGTGACGCGGTTGCCGCCAGTGTCGGACTTCTTGACGGTGACCGTGCGGCCGACCGCATGCGGGGCCGAGGGCGCCGGCAGCCGCACCTCCACCGCCCCGTTCCAGGCGCTGACCAGATAGAGCTGCTGGTTCAGGTCCGGCTCGAACAGGCCGGGAGCCTCGTGATAGCGGGCGTTGCCGGGCGGGTTGTTGCCGGCGACGATCCACCAGCCGGCACCGTTCGACACCAGCGTCACGAAGTCGTACCGGTTGCCCAGCGACAGCACCCGCCCGTCCGGGCCCGGCCCGCCGGTCTCGGTCACCGTCAGCGTGTTGGTCGACGCATCGGTGCGCTTGATCGTCACCGCATGGCCGTTGGCGTCCTCGGCCTTGGGGAGCCGCAACTCCACCGCCCCGGCATAGGCGCTGGCCAGATAGACCGAACTGCTCAGGTCCAGCGCCACCACGCCGCCGCCGGCCGGCTCGACATATTCGGTGTCGTAACGCAGCGCCTCCACCACCAGTTCGGTGATGCGGCTGCGCTGAAGCCGGTTCTTCTCCGGATAGCCGGCATTGACCGCCGTATAGCGCCCGCCGGAACGGTCGAGGATCGCCGGACCGGCGGCGGCGGAGAACAGGTTGACGACCGCCGTCTCCACCGATCCGGCATCCAGCTGCAGGTTCGGCAGGGCGCCCAGCGATTCGGCGTAGAAATTCACGATCAGCGTCTTGTCGGTGACGGCGCCGACACGGAAGCAGGCTTCCGCTTCGGGCCACAGGTTGGCCTCGCAGTCGAAGAAGGCGTTGTTGAAGCGACCCTGCTCAACGAAGAAGCCGCAGCCGCTCATCGGCGCCGACAGCGAATAGACCCGCACGGCCTGGAAGCGGTTGGCATTGGGCGTGTCGCCGGCTCCCGTCCGGGTCAGCCACACCCCATGGCGCGACGGCCGCGCCACCAGCACGCGGGCGATGTTGTTCCAGTAGCAGGGCAGGTTCGGATCGGTGTGGCCGTCGAAGACCAGCCCCACCTCCGGCTCCCACAGCGTCAGGTCGGTCAGGCTGTTCTGCACGCAAGCGCCGTCGCGTCCGAACAGCCGCACCCCGGCCTTGCCCTGCTCCAGCCGCAGACCGGACAGGGTGGCGTAGCCGTCCGGCAGATGGATCAGGTCGAAGCCGTTCGACGCCCCCCGGATCACCGACGCCTGCCCCGCCCCATACAGAGTCTGGCCATGGCCGAGCGTCAGCGTGTTGGCGATGCGGTAGCTGCCCGGCGGTACGAACACCGCACGGGCGGAGGTCAGCGCCGCCTGCAAAGGCAGCGTGTCGTCGACCAGCCCGTCGCCCACCGCGCCGAAATCCTTCACCGACACGAGATCGGCCAGCTTGTCGCGCACCGGCCGGGCGGTGGCGCCGGCACCCGGCGGCACATAGGTCGCCAGCGCCTCCTCGTCCACCGGCGGACGGATCGTGGGATTGCCGGCGCTGTCGAAGGCCAGCAGCTTGCCCCGGCGCAAGGCCCGCTCCGGCAGCAGGGGGGAGGCCGGCAGATCGCTGTCGCCATAGCGCAGCATCAGTTCCTGATCGCCCGCCACCTGCTGGAGCATGGCCGTCAGCCGGTCCAGCTCGCCGTTGAGGGCGGCAGCCGGCAGCGGCCCGCTCTCGCCGAAATCGCTGCGCCGTTCGATGGGCAGCCGCCGGCGCAGCAGCACGACGGTCCCCTCGGCCGGTGCGGCGGCGAAGGTCACCGCCCCGCCCGCAGTCGCACCGGCTCCGCTGACCGCATAGCCGGTGCTCTGGAGTGCCGCGCCCAGGAAGACCTGGAGATCCTCGGCGGCAAAGATCGGGAACGGGTAGGTAAAGACCCGCTGCATGCCGTCTGCGAGATACTGGACGCGCGGGGTTCCGCGCGGGATGAGAAGCGGCGTGGACATCGGGGGGTCTCCGGAGGATGGAGCCGTTCCTCAAAAGAACTTGCTCATGTATTCCAGTCGCTGACGGTCGGCGAGTTGCGACAACTCCAGCAGGTTGCGGCGCTTGGCATCGTCCAGCCCCTGCTGGATGGCGGCGCGCTTCAGCTGGTCGGTCGCCTGGGCGTCCTTGCGCTCGGTTTCGCTGGAGTTGGTCAGACCCAGCAGGATCGCCTCGCCCGACCCGTCCTGGGCGGTGACGCCACGCGCGCCCAACCCGGCGCGGGTCTTGCTGACCGCCTGACGCAGTGCCGCCAGCCGGCGCTGCTCGGCGGCATCCGCCGCGGCGGTCAGCTGGGCGAGCTGGGTCTGCGCATCGGTCTCCCTGGCGCGGACGGTCTCCTCCTGGCCGGCGCGCAGCTGGGCCAGCGTCTGCTCCTGTGCTCCGCGGAAATCGTCCATCTCCTTGGCCCGCGCCGCCGCCGCCGCGGCCGCCGCAGTTTCGTCCTTCTGGCGCTGAAGCTCCTGCTCCTGTTGACGCAACTCGGCGTCATGCGCCCACTGGCGGGCCTGCGCCTCGGCCTCCAGCTGGGCCTGCTGCTGGCGGGCCGTCGCCGCGGCCTGGGCGTTGCGCTCGGCCGCCGTCGCTTCCTCGCGGTACTTTTGTTCCAGCGCCGCCTGCGCGGCTGCGGCCTGCGCCGCATCCTGCTGGCGCTTGTATTCCAGTTCAGCCGCGGCCTGCTGTGCGGAAGCCTGCTGGGCTGCGGCACTGGACGATGCGGAGCCGGCATTGCGCACGGTGCCGATGACGGAGTTCGCCAGCGGCAGCGCCGTGGTCACGAGGGGAGTGATTCCACCCATCAGTCATTCACCTTCAGTTCCATGGTCACGGAAAGCAGCGTGAAAGGCAGCGGCGCATCCTGTTCGATGCGCCATAGCGGGACATCGGTGTCGTGGCGCCAGCCGAGCGCCCGTAACCGCCGGTCGCCCGACACCCGTGGCGGCACCCCGCCGGCCGGTTGCGGCCCCAGCCGGTGAAGCTGAAGTTCCTGCAACCCGCGCCCCAGATCGACGCGCAGTGCCGCTGTCTCCTCCAGCCGGAAGGTGACGGCGACCAGCCGGACGATGTCGGCCCCGGCCGCCTGCCCCAGCAGGTTGGGCGGCAACGGCTCGATCCGGTGGGTGTAGGGCAGTCCGATCTCGATTTTGCGCGCCGGCGGGTCGAGCGTGACGCTGCCGGCCTGGACGGTGGCGAGGTTGCGGATCACCCCGTCGGCGACGACGGCGACCGTCCGTCCCTCCAGATGCGCCAGCCCGCCCCAGACGGCGGTTGCCTCACCCCGCTCCGCCGTGACGGCGGTGTCGAGGTTCAGCCCGTCGTCGAACCGCTCGACGGTCCACACGCCCCGCCGCTCCACCAGCGTGTAGACCTCGTCCCCCACCGCAGCGACGGAGCGCACAGCCCCGTCGGTCTCCAGCAGGGTCCAGGCGGTGACATCCTCCGCCCGGTAGGCGGTCAGCGCCCCCAGCGTGCCGTCCTCCATCGCGACGAACAGCAGCCGGCGGTTCTGGTCGTAATCCTGGTCGCGCGGGCCGGCCATCAGATGCCGGGCCAGCAATGCCAGGTCGTTCGCCTGATAGGCGGCCTCGGTATCGGTGTAGAGGAACTCGCGGATTTCGCGCCGGTTGCGCGGCACGAACAGCGTCGCCCCCTCGACATCGCGCGGCGGGATGGCGCGGTCCATCGGCGAGCCGATGCGCGTCTGCCGGTTGACCTGCATGCTCTGCGGGGTCAGCGGGTCGCCGGTCACCATATACTCGGCGCCCGAGGTGAAGATCTGCAGATGCCGGCCGGAGAAGACG
The DNA here is from genome assembly GCF_042604625.1 of Azospirillum sp. A29. Classification (NCBI taxonomy): domain Bacteria; kingdom Pseudomonadati; phylum Pseudomonadota; class Alphaproteobacteria; order Rhodospirillales; family Azospirillaceae; genus Azospirillum; species Azospirillum sp. A29. The sequence continues at coordinate 2,197,064 of NZ_CP170466.1, read as the reverse complement.
GCGCGCACCGCATTCACCTGATCGGACAGGATGCCGAACTCGATGGCCTGATCGTCCAGCCCCTCGCCCAGATCGAAATTCCAGATCTGGGCGGACCGCGACAGCCACAGCCGGTTGGGCAGGTCGCGCGACCCGCCGATCACCAGCCGGTCCTGATGGAAGGCCGCCGACACCGGCCAGCCGCGATGGGCCGAGAAGGCCTGCTCCTCCCAAGCCGTCGTCGGCTGGGTGTCGGCCAGTGCCTCCTTCACCGTGGCATTGACCTGGGTGGCCGACACCACGCCGGTCACCAGCAGCTGCCTGCCCTTGATGCGGATCCGGGTGCCGTCCTGGCGCGGATCGAAGACGGAAGCCGACGCGGTGACCGTGATCGCCCCGGTGGTGCCGGACGGCGTCAGCGTCACCGCCGGATCGCCGAAGCGGTGGAAGGGGATGCGCACCAGCTCGCCCTCGACCGCGAAGGCCCAGTCCGGCAGCGTCCAGCCGCCATCGTCGCCGCGCGTCAGCTTGCGCGGCGGCAAATCGGGATGGCAGACCAGCAGCGTGTCGGCGCTCTGCGTCCAGGTGATCTGCGCCAGTTGCGTCAACGTCCAGGGGGCGGCGACCGACGCCAGCCGGGTGCCGCCCTGGAACACGTCGATCCAGCGGTCGGTGAAGACCAGCAGATAGGTCTGCTCGGCATTGCGCTCGAACGCCACCAGCCGCCCGTCGCCACGCGCCAGCGCAGTGAAGGCGAGCCCCGACCGCCGCGTCACCCCGCCGGTCGGGTCGATGAACAGGTTGCGCAGAGCCAGCGCACCGTTGTCGTAGGCCTTGAGGTCACCGCGCCCCAGCAGGCGGCGCGACACCTCGCCGGCGGTGAAGTTAGTCTTGACCTGATGCAGCCGTCCCATCACGCCCTCTCCGTCAGGATCTCGCGTCGATCAGAGTGAAGTCCTCGAAGCCGGGCTGGCTGTCCTGCTGGGCGTCGATCTGGCGGGCGCGGCGGAATTCGCTCTCGGCCTGCTGGGCCAGCAGTTCCGCCCGCGTCGAGCTTTCGGTCAGCGGGATGCAGAACTCGGCAGCCAGCCGGGCGATCAGCACCTGATCGAAGAAGGCGGGGAAATCCTCCTCCGCCGGGCGGCCGATGTAGGACAGGGTGACGGTGCCGGCATCGCACAGCAGCGTGCGTCCGACGATGCGGTAGGACAGGCCACGCCCGCGTCCCTCGCCGCCCGCCCCCAGCGCCCGCAGGAAGCCGGCCGGCAGCTGGAAAGCGTTGGCATAATCGGCGACCGGCGGCTCGGCCAACCGCGGCAGCGTGACCTGCACGCTGGCGAAGCTCCAGGCATTGGCCGACAGCAGCGCATCGCGCGTCGGCCCGTAAAGCGCGGCGGCCACTTCCGCCTCGGCGGAGCCGTCGTCGAAGGAAGCGATGGCGGTGGCGCCGAGCTTGATCAGCGCACGGCCGCACAGGCCGATGGCGGTCAGGGCCATGGGACATGTCTCCGGGTAGCGGACGTGAAGCGAAAGGCGAGTGGGAGGCGCCGTCGGTGCGGCGCCCTTCCCTTCGGCGGATCAGTCGCTGTTGACGCTACCGAACGGCGTCAGGTTGGCGACATCGACCGCCCCGTTGGCGCTGGCCGCCACCACCAGCACGCCGGTGGCGGGGGTGGCGCTGCCGACCGCGCAGTTCGCCAGCAGCATGTCGCCCACCCGCAGCAGGTCGGCTGCCCCGTTGAAATAGCCGGCGGTATCGACGTCGGTCGCCACGTCATGCGTGGTGTAGTGCCAGAGCGTGAAGCCATTCGCGTAGGCGAGCACGCTCAAATCCTTGGACGCATAGGCCATGGATCGAAGACTCCGGATTTTGTGTGGGGGGATACGGAAGGGAGGGAGGCTCACCCTCCTCCGTTCAGCTCTCCAGGCAGCGCAGGGTGACCACGCCGCTGGTGTCGATCAGCGCGGCGCCCTGGCTCATCACGTTGTTGACGAAATGCGCCGCGCGGTCGCCGTGCCAAGTGATGTCGGTCTTCACGTCGGCACCCGCCGCGTGGCCGACCGCCGTCTTGTGGTACCAATGGCAGAGCCGGACGTTGCCGCTCAACGTCAGGCCGGAATGCGGCAGCCACAGCGTGCCGAGCCAGCGCTTGGCCTGGGTGCCGCGCCAGGGCAGCTCGTCGGAACCGACATAGTCGGCGCTGGCGAACTCCTCGATCCCCAGCAGCTGGCTCCACTGCTTCCAGCCGACGACGGCATAGCGCTGGCCGTCGTCCGGCACGTCGGCCTCGCCCATCATCTCGAAGGCGGTCAGGATCTTGGCCTTGGTCAGCCCGTCGGTGGCGCTGCCGGCATAGTTGACGGACCTGTTCAGCTCGGCGATCAGCAGTTCGTCGGTCTTGCGGCCCAGCGCATAGGCGCCGGCATTGGCGATGATCTGCCGCTCGTCGATGTTGGTCTTCAACTCGTCCAGCCGGTCGACCCAGTCGCCGGCATAGAAGTCGTACAGCGCGCACTCCACCGGCGTGTGGTCCAGGTTCATCACCGGAACCGCGCCGTGGCGCGACTTGGTGGCGGCGGCGCCCTTGCCGACCTTCTGGAAGACGGTGGAGGCACCCTGCACATTGTTCTTGCCGCGCACCGTGTTGCGCAGCTTGGAGCCCATGCGCTGGTAAGCCTCATGGACCTCGCGCTCGAACTGTTTGACGAACGCCTGTGCGATGCTGGTCGACATAGGTATATTTTCCTTTCGCGTTCCTGCGGATCCCGCGGGGAGCATGGCGGGAGGATTCGTTCCGCCACCCGGTTGTCGGGGGTGCGTGCAGGACGCAGCGCCGGCCGCGGGCGAAACGCGAAAACAAAAAGGGCCGGCCGGACTTTGGGAGTGTCCGGCCGGCCCTTTTCGGGACCGAAGCGAGGGGGGAGCTCTGGTGCTGTCGGGCGTAAGGTCCGGGGGCGGACCCGTCGCCTTGACAGGTCTGGTTTTAGGATTTTATGCGGCGGTAATCAAGGACTATTTTCATATATCCGTCCGCCGGCGACTGTCTTGCCGCCGGGACCCTCAATGCCGGACCGGTCCCGCCACCCAATGGCTGACGATGGTCTCCGCCTGGGCCGGTGAGATCTCCGGATGATGGTAGCGGTAGACAGTCACCGCCGCCTCCAGCGCATAGCGCTCCGGCTGGCCGCAGCGGCACAAGCCGGAGTAGCAGCGCTGTACCGCATTCCGGCAGGCGATGGCCTCGGCGATGGGCTGGTCGGCCTCGGGGAAACGGGGGTCGGTCATGGACGCTCCTCCTCATCCAGGGCGCCGTCGGCCGCGTCGTCCAGCGGCACCCCGTAGATTTCAAGCCGGTGGCCGACGATCTTGTAGCCAAGCTCGTGGGCGATCCGCTCCTTCATCGCCTCCAGCTCCGGGCTGGCGAATTCGATGATCCGGCCGGTGCGGGTGTCGATCAGGTGATGGTGGTGGTCCGCCGTCGCCTCTTCATAGCGGGCGCGGCCGTCGCCCAGGTCGACGCGCTCGATCACCTGCGCGTCCTCCAGCAGCCGCATGGTGCGGTAGACGGTGGCGATGGAGATGCGCGGGTCGATCTGCACGGCGCGGCGATGCACCTCCTCGACGTCGGGGTGGTCGTCCGCCTCCGACAACACCTGTGAAATGACACGACGCTGGCCGGTCATCTTCAGGCCCTTTTCCATGCACAACGCTTCCAGACGCGACGTCATAACCCCAACCCTGGTCTTTGCTTGCCGATGCCCCCATCATACTGAAAACCGTTCGCAATCCCAGAGCGGTTTCGCAGCGGCGTAAAGTCGTCACCCGCCGGCCGTCCAGGCGCGCCGGCCAACAGGCCAACACTCAAGACGGAGGATCCACCAGAATGCCCCGCACCCTGTCCCTCGCCCCGGCCCTGCTGTTCGCCGGCCTGTCGCTGGCCGCCGCTCCGGCACTGGCCCAGCAGTCCGCACCAGCCCCTGCTCCCGCCGCCCAGGCCGCCGTCGCCGACGCGCAGGGCAAGCCGCTGGGCACCGTCACCTTCACCAAATTCCCGCACGGCATCCTGGTGCATGGCCAGCTGGAAGGACTCTCGCCGGGCTGGCACGGCATCCACATCCACGAAAACGGCGCCTGCACCCCCGATTTCAAGGCGGCCGGCGGCCATTTCGCCGCCCAGGGCGCCAAGCACGGGCTGGAGGCCGAGCACATGCATTATGGCGAACTGCCGAACATCTGGGCCAACGAGGCCGGCAAGGCGGGGTTCGAGGCGATCACCCACATGGTCACCCTGACCGACGGAGCCGATGGCCTGTTCAAGCAGGGCGGCACCTCGATCGTCGTCCACGCCCAGCCCGACGATTACCTCAGCCAGCCGGCCGGCAACTCCGGCGACCGTCTCGCCTGCGGCGTCATCAAGAAGCCGTAAGCCGCCGCGCAAGCCACGGGGCGCGACCGTATGCCGCATGACAGTGGAGCCGGTTCGCGCCCTTTTTTTCCTGCCAAGCTTCCGTCTGTTCAGCCGAACCGGCGCGGCGCACCCCTGCCGCGCGCCGAGTTTGCTTGCCAAATCAAGCCACCGGCCCTATCTGTCCGGGGTCGGACGGCGCCCGGCGTCGCGCAGGACTTGCGCGCGCCTGATCGCCCGCCGCCCGACGGCTCCGCGCCAACCCGCCGCGGAGCGCGCAAGCCCGGCCGCTCCCTCCTGGCGCGGCCCCCATTCTGGTGACCAGGACCATCGCTTCCATGACTGAATTTTCCGGCCTCGGCCTGATCGAGCCTCTTCTGCGCGCCGTCGCCGAGGAAGGCTACTCTACGGCCACGCCGATCCAGGCCGGCGCCATCCCGCTTCTGCTGGCCGGCCGCGACGTTCTCGGCCTCGCCCAGACCGGCACCGGCAAGACCGCCGCCTTCACGCTGCCGATCCTGCAGCGGCTGTTCCAGAACAAGAAGCGCGTGGCCGCCAAGTCGCCCCGCGTGCTGATCCTGACGCCGACGCGCGAACTGGCGCTTCAGATCGGCGACAGCTTCACCACCTATGGCCGCCATCTGCCGATCCGCCGCACCGTCATCCACGGCGGCGTCGGCCAGAGCCCGCAGGTCTCCGCCATCGCCCGCGGCGTCGAGGTGCTGATCGCCACCCCCGGCCGCCTGCTCGACCTGATGGCGCAGAACCACGTCAACCTCGGCACCATCGAGTTCTTCGTCCTCGACGAGGCCGACCGCATGCTCGACATGGGCTTCATCCGCGACGTGCGGAAGGTGGTCGCGGTGCTGCCGAAGGACCGGCAGACCCTGCTGTTCTCCGCCACCATGCCCGACGCCGTGGTGGACCTCGCCAACAGCATCCTGACCGATGCCGAGCGCATCGAGGTGACGCCGCAGTCGACCACGGTGGAGCGCATCAACCAGCGCGTCCTGTTCGTCGACCGCGCCGACAAGCGCCGCCTGCTGGCCGATCTGCTGGAAGATTCGGCGATGGCCCGCACCATCGTCTTCGCCCGCACCAAGCACGGCGCCGACCGCATCGCCGACCATCTGAAGAAGGCCGGCATCACCGCCGACGCCATCCACGGCGACAAGTCGCAGTCGGCCCGCGTCCGCGCGCTGGAGAGCTTCCGCAACGGCGAGCTGCGGGCGCTGGTGGCGACCGACATCGCCGCGCGCGGCATCGACATCGACGGCATCAGCCACGTCATCAACTTCGACCTGCCGAACGAGCCGGAAAGCTACGTCCACCGCATCGGCCGGACCGCGCGGGCCGGCACCGACGGCAGCGCCGTGTCCTTCTGCGACCATGAAGAGGTCGGCTATCTGAAGGACATCGAGAAGACGATCCGCCAGCCGATCCCGGCCGACACCACCCATCCCTACCATGCGGTGGAGGTAGCGCAGATCCACGCGTCGTCCAAGCCGCCGCCCCGCCCCAAGGCGCCGGGCAGCAACCGCAACCAGAACAACCGCAACCAGCAGCAGGCCCGCCCCGCCGCGCCGAAGGCGGCGCCCAAGGCTGCCCAGCAGCCCGCCAAGGCGCCGCAGAAGGCCGGCAAGCCGGCCGGAGCCCCGCGTCCGGACGCCGCCCGCAACGACCAGAACCGCCACGACCGCCGCCCCGCCCCGCACGCCGTGTCGCATGGGAACAGCCATGGCAACGGCAGCGGCAAGCAGGCGCCGCGTGCGGCCGGCACCCCCGGCGGCAATACGCCGATGCGGCGCAAGCCCAACGCTGCCTGACCTCGACAGCGCGCCCACAAGGAAAAGGCCCCGTCTCCAGCGAGACGGGGCCTTTTTCATCCGGTGCTCATCCAGACCGGCCGGCGTTCAGCCCTGGGCTTCGGCGGCGTGCGCCGCCTGCACTGCCGGACGGGCGGCGACGCGTTCGGCGAAGGCCGTAAGGTTCGGGAAGGGCGACAGGTCGAACTTGATGCGCGGCAACCAGCTCAGCACCGTGTAGGCATAGGCGTCGGCGACGGTGAAGCTGTCGCCGGTCAGGTAGGCTTTGCCATCCAACTGGTGGTTCAGCACCGCCAGCTTGCCGCTCAGGACCTTGGTCGCGAATTGGCGGTGGGTGTCGGACACCACGTCGTTCAACATCGGGAAGAGCGGGACGACGCCCTTGTGCAGTTCCGACCCGATGAAGTTCAGCAGCTCCTGCACGCGGTAGCGCCCCATCGTGCCGGCCGCCGGGATCAGGCCGCTGGCAGGAACCTTGTCGGCGATGTACTGCACGATCACCGCACCCTCGGTCAGGATACCGCCCTCATCGAGCGCCAGAGTGGGCACCTGCCCCTTCGGGTTCACCGCGCGGAAATCGCTGCCGTCGGCCAGCGTCTTGGTCACGAGATCGACCTTGACCAGTTCGAAGGGCAGTCCCGCTTCGCGCAGGACGATGTGCGGCGACAACGAACAGGCGCCCGGCTTGTAATAGAGCTTCATGTCTCCGGAACCCTCTCTGGGTGATTGGCGCCGCAATGGCTACCCCAAAGAGACCGGCACCGCCAGCCTTCCCGAGGGATCAGACCGCCTGTGCCGCCAGCTTCCGCGCCTGACGGTCGATGAACCACCAGGCCCCGCGGGAGGCCAGGCTGCAAAGGCGGGTGTGCGGCTTCAACCCGCAGGCCTTGAACACCATGGCGATGGCGCGGTCGACATGCTTGCGGCGATAGCGGCCGAACGCCCGGCGCTTGTAGGCGGCGTTGTAGAGCTTGTGCTCGTAGACGGCGTCGGCCGGCGCGTTGGCCGCGTAATAGGCATAGGCCAGTTCGTCGTCCTCCGACTCACCGATGCGCGACAGCGCCACCTTCAGCCGCTGGACCTTGTTCAGCCCTTCGCGGTCCAGATACTTCTTGGCGTAGGTGTAGAAGATCTTGTAATGGCGCAGTTCGTCGGCGGCGATGTTGCGGCAGATCTCCTTCAACACCGGCTCGTCGGTCGAATCGCCGATGGCGGCATAATAGGAGCTGGTGCCGGTCTCCACCATGCAGCGGGCGATCATCTCGCCGGTGCGCGAACCACGGACCGAGGCGTCGAGGTCGATCGGCACGCGATAGCCGGCGCGGAAGCGCTCGACCGCCGCCCGGAAGTCGAAGGTCGGGTCGACCAGCTCGGCCCAGCGGCCCAGCGCCTCGCCATGCTGGACCTCCTCGACCGACCAGCCATGGGCGGCCTCCTGGAACTCAGGATCGTCGTTGAAGACGTTGCACAGATAGGCGGTGTAGTCGTCGGCGTTGAACTCCACCAGTGCCGCCGCCTTGATCAGCGGAACCAGGTCCGGATCGATCTTGCTGGCATCGAAACGGTCCCAGGGAAGCTCGTCGATCCGCCAATGCGCACGCGCCATGATCCGCTCTACCGCCTTGTTTTGGGCCGCCCTGCCGTGGCGGCCGGTTCATATCGGGAAAGGTTCGTTCCGGGAAAGGGTCGGTCGCCAGTGTCCCCGCCTTTTGCAGTCGGATGCGGCGGGGTTCATGGTTCAGGCCTTCGAATGTAATCGGTCTTCGCCGCGATGCAACCAAGTCGCAACGGAAAACGGGCGGCCTGGAAGCCCAAGCCGCCCGTTCCGTCGAAGAGATGTATGCCGTTCGCCCGAATGCAGGCCGACGGCCGCTGCCGCTCAGTGAGCGGAGCCCTGGCTCAGCGCGTCCAGCTTGGCACGCGCGACGGCCAGCTTGGACTCGGCGGCCGCCCGCTCGGCGTCGGACTTGCTGTCGTCCAGATCCTCGGACAGGTCCTTGATCTGCTTCTCGACCGCGGCGCGGTCCAGGTCGGTCAGCGCAACCGCTTCCTCGGCCAGGACGGTGCAGCGGGCCTCGGTGACCTCGGCGAAGCCGCCGGCGACGAAGACGCGGTCGACGATGCGGTCGCCTTCATAGACGTCGATGACACCCGGACGCACGGTCGAGATCATCGGCGAATGACCGGCGAGGACGCCGAAATCGCCTTCCGAACCCGGCACCACGACCATGTCCACGGGCTGCGACTTCAGCAGCTTTTCCGGCGAGACCAGCTCGAATTCGACTTTATCGGCCATGGGTTTCCTGGTGCCTCTTCATAGGAACCCCCTCCCCCGCTGACGGGAGGAGGGGGTGTGCTGATGTCGATTTCCGCCCGGCCGTCTCATGCCTCTTCACAAGGCCGATGGGGCCGGGTCGGAATGCCGCAATCCCTGGTGTGGGATCAGGCGGCGGCCAGCTTCTTGGCCTTGGCGATCGCCTCGTCGATGGTGCCGACCATGTAGAAGGCAGCCTCCGGCAGGTGATCGTAGTCGCCGTTCACGATGCCCTTGAAGCCCTTGATGGTCTCCTCGAGCGGGACCAGCACGCCCGGGGTGCCGGTGAACACCTCGGCGACGTGGAACGGCTGCGACAGGAAGCGCTGGATCTTGCGGGCGCGGGCGACGACCAGCTTGTCCTCTTCCGACAGCTCGTCCATGCCCAGGATGGCGATGATGTCCTGCAGGGACTTGTAGGTCTGCAGAACCTTCTGCACCGAACGGGCAACGCCGTAGTGCTCCTCACCGACGACGCGCGGGTCGAGGATGCGGCTGGTCGAGTCGAGCGGGTCCACGGCCGGGAAGATGGCCATTTCGGCGATCGAGCGCGACAGCACCGTGGTGGCGTCGAGGTGGGCGAAGGAGGCGGCCGGGGCTGGGTCAGTCAGATCGTCAGCGGGCACGTAAATGGCCTGCACCGAAGTGATCGAGCCCTTCTTCGTCGAGGTGATGCGCTCCTGCAGGGCGCCCATGTCGGTGCCCAGCGTCGGCTGATAGCCCACCGCCGACGGGATGCGGCCCAGCAGAGCCGACACTTCCGAACCGGCCTGCGTGAAGCGGAAGATGTTGTCCACGAAGAACAGCACGTCCTGGCCTTCCTCGTCGCGGAAATATTCCGCGAGCGTCAGGCCGCTCAGCGCGACGCGGGCGCGGGCGCCCGGCGGCTCGTTCATCTGGCCGTACACCAGGGCCACCTTGGAGCCCGGGCCGTCGAGCTTGATGACGCCCGACTCGATCATCTCGTGGTAGAGGTCGTTGCCCTCGCGGGTACGCTCACCCACGCCGGCGAACACCGACACACCGCCGTGCGCCTTGGCGACGTTGTTGATCAGCTCCATGATCGTCACGGTCTTGCCGACGCCGGCGCCACCGAACAGGCCGATCTTGCCGCCCTTGGCGTAGGGGGCCAGCAGGTCGATGACCTTGATGCCGGTGATCAGCACTTCGGCGTCCGTCGACTGGTCGACGAAGTCCGGGGCCTGACGGTGGATCGGCAGGGTACGGGCGGCGTTGACGGCGCCGCGCTCGTCGATCGGCTCGCCGATGACGTTGATGATGCGGCCGAGCGTCTCCGGACCGACCGGCACGGCGATCGGGTTGCCGGTGTCCGTCACTTCCGAGCCACGCACCAGACCGTCGGTGCTGTCCATGGCGATGGTGCGGACCGTGCTCTCGCCCAGGTGCTGCGCCACTTCCAGAACGAGGGTCTTGCCGTCGTTCTGGGTGTGCAGGGCGTTCAGGATCGCCGGCAGGTCGCCGTTGAACTGCACGTCCACGACGGCGCCCGTGACCTGCGTGATCTTGCCGACAGAATTGGTGGTGGCCATGGAGTAAAGCTCCCTAGGAACTCGGTAAGTGTCGGTATGCCGTCGCCGGCGCAAATGGGCTTGACCCTACGGGTCGGATGCCGCCGTTACAGGGCCTCGGCACCGGAGATGATCTCGATCAGCTCCTTGGTGATGTAGGCCTGGCGCGTCCGGTTGTAGGTGATCGTCAGCTTGTTGATCATGTCGCCGGCGTTGCGCGTCGCGTTGTCCATCGCGGTCATCCGGGCGCCCTGCTCGGACGCGGCGCTCTCCAGGAGGGCACGGTAGATCTGGATGGACAGGTTGCGCGGCAGCAGTTCGGCGAGGATCTGCTCCTCGTCCGGCTCGAACTCATAGAGCGGCTTCACCTCGTCGGTGGCCGCGACCGCCTCGCCGGGGACGGCGAAGGGAATGAGCTGCTGAACCGTGACGATCTGGGAGATCGCCGACTTGAACTTGTTGAAGACGACGGAGCAGACGTCGAACTCGCCGGCGTCGAACATCGCCAGCACCTTCGACGCCACCATGTCGGCGTCGCTGAAGCCGAGCCGGCGGCGGCCGACATCCTCGTAGCTCTCGACGATCAGCGAGGCGAACTCGCGGCGCAGCTGGTCGCGGCCCTTGCGGCCGACGGTCAGCACCTTGACGGTCTTGCCCTCGGCCTGCAGGCGCGTGATCTGGCGCTTGGCCTCGCGGACGATGGAGCCGTTGAAGGCGCCGCACAGACCGCGGTCGGAGCTGATGACGACCAGCAGATGCACCTTGTCGGCGCCCGTCCCGGTCATCAGCTTCGGCCCGTTGCCGCTGTCCTGCACGTTGGCGGCCAGGGACGACAGCATCCGGCCCATACGCTCCGCGTAGGGACCGCTGGCTTCCGCCTGCTCCTGGGCGCGGCGCAGCTTGGAAGCCGCAACCATCTTCATGGCCGAGGTGATCTTGCGCGTCGACTGGACGCTCGCGATCCGGTTCTTTAGGTCCTTGAGGTTAGGCATGCCGGCCCTTCAATTCCGCTCGAGGTCGTTCCGTGACCGTCTTGAAGACGGTGGGGGGCGGTTTCCCGCCCCCGCGCGCGGTCGGTCAGGCGAAGACCTTGGCGAAGCCGTCGAGGAAAGCCTTCAGCTTCTCTTCGGTCGCCGAGGTGATCTGCTTGTCGGTGCGGATCGCCGCCAGGATATCGGCGCCCTTGGCGCGGATTTCCGACAGGAACTTGGCCTCGAAGCGGTTGACGTCCTCGACCTTGATGGCGTCCAGGTAGCCCTTCACGCCGGCGAAGATCGACACGACCTGCTCTTCGACCGGCAGCGGCTGGAACTGGCCCTGCTTCAGCAGCTCGGTCAGACGGGCGCCACGGGCCAGCAGGCGCTGGGTCGAGGCGTCGAGGTCCGAGGCGAACTGAGCGAAGGCGGCCATCTCGCGGTACTGCGCGAGTTCCATCTTGATGGTGCCGGCGACCTGCTTCATCGCCTTGATCTGGGCGGCGGAGCCGACGCGGCTCACCGACAGACCGACGTTGATGGCAGGGCGGATGCCCTTGTAGAACAGGCCGGTTTCCAGGAAGATCTGACCGTCGGTGATCGAGATCACGTTGGTCGGGATGTAGGCGGACACGTCGCCGGCCTGGGTTTCGATGACCGGCAGGGCGGTCAGCGAGCCGTTGCCGTGGGCGTCGCCCATCTTGGCGGCGCGCTCCAGCAGGCGGCTGTGGAGGTAGAACACGTCGCCCGGGTAGGCTTCGCGGCCCGGCGGACGGCGGAGCAGCAGCGACATCTGGCGGTAGGCGACGGCCTGCTTGGACAGATCGTCGTACACGATCAGGGCGTGCATGCCGTTGTCGCGGAAATACTCGCCCATCGTGCAGCCGGTGTACGGCGCCAGGAACTGCAGCGGAGCAGGCTCCGACGCGGTGGCGGCGACGACGATGGAGTATTCCATGGCGCCGGCGTCTTCCAGGGTCTTGACGATCTGGGCGACGGTGGAGCGCTTCTGGCCGACGGCGACGTAGATGCAGTAGAGCTTCTTGCTCTCGTCGTCGCCCTGGTTGATCGGCTTCTGGTTCAGGAAGGTGTCGATGACGACGGCGGTCTTGCCGGTCTGACGGTCACCGATGATCAGCTCGCGCTGGCCGCGCCCGATCGGAACCAGGCTGTCGACGGCCTTCAGGCCGGTCTGCATCGGCTCGTGCACCGACTTGCGCGGGATGATGCCGGGGGCCTTCACTTCCACGCGGGTGCGGGTCACGTCGACCAGCGGGCCCTTGCCGTCGATCGGGTTGCCCAGGCCGTCCACGACGCGGCCCAGCAGGCCGCGGCCGACCGGAACGTCGACGATGGTGCCGGTGCGCTTGACGGTGTCGCCTTCCTTGATGCCGCGGTCGTCGCCGAAGATCACGATACCGACATTGTCGGTCTCGAGGTTCAGCGCCATGCCCTGCAGGCCACCCGGGAACTCGACCATTTCGCCGGCGCGGACGTTGTCCAGGCCGTGCACGCGGGCGACGCCGTCACCCACCGACAGGACCTGACCAACCTCGGCGACATCCGCCTCGGTCCCGAAATTCGCGATCTGCTGCTTGAGGATCGCAGAGATTTCTGCGGCGCGGATATCCATCAGACTGATCCCCCTGAGGCCTTCATGGCGAGTTGCAATTTGTTCAGCTTCGTTCGCACCGAGGTATCGACCATGCGCGAGCCGAACTTAACGATCATGCCGCCGATCAACTCCGGATCGACGGAGGTGTTCACCAGCACCTTGGAACCGATGGACGCCTTGAGCGCGTCGATGACGGCGTTGCGCTGGGCATCGCTCAGCGGCTGGGCCGAGGTGACCTGCGCCGTGACCTCGCCGCGGCGCCGGGCCAGTTCGGCCAGGAAGCCTTCGATCATGCCGTCGATCGAGAACAGGCGGCGGTTGGCCGCCACCAGCCCGATGAAGCGCTTGGTCAGATCGGACACGCCGGCGCTGTCCAAGACAGCGGCCATGGCCTTGCCCTGATCGGCGCGGCTGATGACGGGGCTGCGGACGAGGCGACGGAGGTCAGCGCTCTCGGCCAGGATCTGCTTCAGCGTGGTCAGATCGCTCGCGACCGTGTCCAACGCCTGGTTTTCGTCCGCAAGCTCGAACAGCGCGATGGAGTAACGCGCGGCGAGTTCGGATACGCCTGTTCCTTCGGATGCCACCTGATCCCTCGAATTGAGTTCGGTAGACGGTGAATTCGGCGGCCTTATAGGGTGTCAACCCGAGGCACAAACACCCCGGCCGCGAAAGCGAGCGGTCCAATATCACAGGAATCGCGCCCACGCAACGGGGTCTGGACAATTTGGCTGCGGCGTTTTGAGCAACTGCGGAATCATTGGTCGCAATTGCGTTCGCCGAGGACTCGAGTCCCGCTCGACTGGTCATACCGGCTGTGACTTCGATGTGGCCCTATTGCCTGTTTAATTCAAGGTTAACCAATCTGATCCACGGTCGGCCGGAACCGCGCGGGTGGGCGATCCGACCTTGGTTTCCCGTCATTTTGCCCCGCCGCAGCCGCTCCAGGCGACCAGGGACCCTTCCGCGATGACCATCCTGCCGACGACCGACACCGTTGCGACTGCCGACGCGGACACCGCCGCCGGCGCGGGTTCCCGCGGGGAAGAGCGCGGGGCGACCGTCATCCAGTTCTGCCGCGCCCGCTTTACCCCGGACGATATGGATGCCTTCGCCGCCGTGGCCGAACCGAAGATTCGCGACGGTCATTGGGTTGGTGTGCTGCGCGAGTCGGGACGCGATCATGACCGGCTTCTGGTGCTGCTGCCGGAGGTCGACCGCCCCGTCTTCCGCTTCGAACGCGACGCCAAGGGCCGCTACAGCCTGTCCTTCCACGACCGGTCGGGCTGGTACGGCATCGGCGCCGGCGACAGCGCCGCGGACTGCCTGTCGATCTGGCGCCCGCGCCGCCCGCGGGCTTTCTGACCCGCGTCAGGCCGGGCTCCATGGCCGTCCCGAAATTTCACCATGTAAAAAAGTGACGTGCGGCAACCCGCCGCACCGGTTTCACAAACACCTCAACGATACACGGCACCTCAGCGATAGACGCCGACCGCCAGCATGTATGGCTTGCCGTTCAGCACCAGACGGCGGGCGTGCATCGTCTTGCGCGCGACCTGGCCCGTCAGCGGATCGATCCATCGATAGGTGACGTCGGTCCGTCCGTCGCGCGCCACCCCGTCCAGCGCCTCGCGGATGAAAGGCTTGCCCTCGATGTCGTGCAGTTCGTTCAGGTTCGACCCGTTCAGCGTCGCGGTCCAGCCATGGGCGACCATCACGCCCTTGTCGTCCAGCAGCATCGGGTAGAGGTCGCGGTCGGTGAAAGCGCTATCATGGCCGGCAAACGCTTCGGCCGCCGCGTCCGGACCGATCCGCTCCAGCAGTTGCTGGGCACGGTCGATCATCGTCAGCGCCTCGGCGTCGGTGCCGCGGGTGCGGGCCGGAGCGCCGGCGGCGAACGCGATGACCACCAGCAGCAGAAGAACCGGCAGCACGGTCAACAGGGTTTGCCGCTGAACGCGCAGACGAAGCTTGGAGAGCATGCCGACCATCAGCCCGAACCTGTCCCTGTGACGTTTGGCTCCGCGGGTTTCATCCCGGCAGGGATGTTTCGATTCGGAACCATCCCTGCCGTGGTAATACCATGCCCCGCGCGGTGCAATGGACCAAACGTCACAGGTGCCATGCCGGATCGCCCGCGGGACTGCATCGTGTCAATTCGCCGCAGCTTGGTCCGGCCGCCTTAACCGCACCTAAAGGAAGCTGTAGGGATCGACATCGATCTGCACGCGGATGGCCGGCGGGATCTCCACCCGGTCCAGCCACTCCGCGATCAGCGGCTGCACCTGGGTGCTGCGCGGCGCCTTCATCAGCAGGCGGCGGCGGTGCCGCCCGCGCAGCAGCGCCAGCGGCGCCGGAGCCGGTCCCAATATATGGACGGTGTCGCTGCGCGGTGCCGCACGGCCCAGCGCCATCGCCACCCGCTCCACCAGCGTCGGGTCCTCGCCCGATACGATCAGCGCCGCCAGCCGGCCAAAGGGCGGCATGCCGGCCTCCAGCCGCATCTCCGCCTCCAGCTGATAGAAGCCGTCGCGGTCGCCGGCGGCCAGCGCCTGCATCACGGGATGTTCGGGCATGAAGGTCTGCAGCATCACCCGGCCCGGCCGCTCGCCGCGCCCGGCACGTCCCGCCACCTGATGCAGCAGCTGATAGGTGCGTTCCGCCGCCCGCAGGTCGCCGCCGTTCAGCCCCAGGTCGGCATCGACCACCCCGACCAGCGTCAGCATCGGGAAATGGTGGCCCTTGGCCATCACCTGGGTGCCGATGATGATGTCCAGCTCGTGCCGGCCGATGCTCTCCACCATCTCCTGGATGGCGCGCGGGCCGTGCAGGGTGTCGGACGCCATGATGGCGGCACGGGCGTCGGGGAACAGCTCCGCGACCTCTTCGGCGATGCGCTCCACGCCGGGACCGCAGGCGGCCATCGTCCCTTCCTCGCCGCAGTCCGGGCAGGCATGGGGCAAGGGCTGCTGCAAACCGCAATGGTGGCATTGCAGCTTGCGGGCGAGCCGGTGCTCCACCAGCCACGCCGTGCAGTTCGGGCACTGCATGCGGTGGCCGCAGGCGCGGCACAGGGTCAGCGGGGCGTAGCCGCGGCGGTTCAGGAACAGCATCGCCTGTTCGCCGCCGGCCAGCGTGTCGGTCAGCGCCTTGCGCAGGCTGGGCGCCAGCCAGTGCCGGGCGGGCGGGCGGTCGCGCCGCAGGTCGACCAGTTCGACATCGGGGAGCACGGCGCCGCCATGGCGGGACGGCAGCTCGATCCGGGCATAGCGGTGGCTGTCGGCATTGACCTTGGTCTCCAGCGACGGCGTGGCAGAGACCAGCACGATGGGCAGCCCACCGAGATGCGCCCGCGCCACCGCCATGTCGCGGGCATGGTAGATCGCCCCTTCCTCCTGCTTGTAGGCGGAGTCGTGCTCCTCATCGACGATGATGACGCCCAGGTCGGGATAAGGCAGGAACAGCGCCGAGCGCGCCCCGACCACCACCGGCACCTCGCCCTTGGACACCGCGCGCCAGGTGTCGCGGCGCTGCGCCCCGGTCAGCTCCGAATGCCATTCCGCTGGCGGTGCGCCGAAGCGGCGGGCGAAGCGGTCGAGCCACTGGGCCGACAGCGCGATCTCGGGCAGCAGAACCAGCGCCTGTTTGCCCTGTTCCAGCGCCGCGGAGATCGCCTCGTAATAGACCTCCGTCTTGCCCGATCCGGTGACGCCGTCAAGCAGGACCGTGGAATAGCATCCCGAGGTCACCCGCTCGCGCAGATCGTCGGCCGCCGCCTGCTGGTTCGCCGACAGGGTCGGTCCGGGCCGGCGCCAGTCCGGCCGGCCGAGCCGCGTCGGTTGCAGCATCACCGGGTCGAGCAGCCCGGCCTCGGCCAGCCCGCGCACCACCGTCACGCCGCAGCCGGCTTCCTCGGCCAGTTCCGAGGGCGTGCGCGGCGGGCCATCCGTCAGCAGCGCCAGGATGCGCTTGCGCGGGTCGGTCATCTTGAAGCCGGGCGGCGGTTCCGCATCCGGCCTGCGCAGATAGGCCAGCATCGGCTTGGGCGGCTCCAGCGCCGACGGCACGCTGACCGCCATGCGCAGGACGAAGCCCGGCGGCGTCATGGTGTAGGCGGCGACCCATTCGACGAAGCGGCGGCCGACCTCGGTCATCGGCGGCACGTCGAACCGGCGCACCACCGCCTTCAGCCGGCCGGACTCCACTGTCCCGGCGCCGGGCCCCCAGACCACGCCGATCAGCCGGCGCGGCCCCAGCGGCACCTCGACGAAATCGCCGGGAACCAGCGCCATTCCGTCGGGCACCCGGTAGTCGTAGGCCTCGCGCAAGGGCAGCGGCAGCAGCACGGCGACGCGGCGGTCCGGCCCGCGCTGCTGCGGCTTCGCCGGGAAATCTGCGGAATTTGCCGCGGAATCGCCTTCGGGCTGCCCCGTTTCGGGCGCGTCCCCAAGAAGATCCCCCTGAAAGCCCGGGGCGGAACTGGCGGAAATCGAACGCATCGGCTAGAGTGGCCTCATGTCCCGGGCACCGGGCGGGACGGCGCGTCGGTCAGCTTTCCGGCGCGGCCGGTTCCGGTCAACATCAGCAAGCATGGACCCTTCGTCATGAAGTTCTTCGTCGACACCGCCGACATTGCCGAGATCCGCGATCTGGCCGATACCGGTCTGCTGGACGGTGTTACCACCAACCCCTCCCTGATCGCCAAGTCCGGCCGTCAATTCCTCGACCTCGTGGCCGAGATTTGCGACGTCGTCAACGGTCCGGTCAGCGCCGAGGTGGCGTCCACCGACTTCGAGACCATGCTCGCCGAAGCCCACAAGATCGCCAAGATCTCCCACCGCGTCGCGGTGAAGGTGCCCCTGACCCCGGCCGGCCTGAAGGTCTGCAAGATCATCTCGTCCGAAGGGACGATGGTCAACGTCACGCTGTGCTTCTCCCCCGCCCAGGCGATCCTGGCGGCCAAGGCCGGCGCCAGCTTCGTCTCGCCCTTCGTCGGCCGCCTGGACGACATCGGCCAGGACGGCATGGGCATCATCAAGGACATCTGTGAGATCTATAACAACTACGACGCCTTCAAGACCGAGGTGCTGGTCGCCTCGATCCGCAACCCGATGCACATCGTCAAGGCCGCCCGCCTGAGCGCCCATGTCGTGACCGCGCCGGCGTCGGTGCTCAAGCAGCTGTTCAACCACCCGCTGACCGACAAGGGTCTCTCCCAGTTCGTCGAGGACTGGAAGAAGACCGGCCAGTCGATCCTGTAAGGCGGGCCGGAGCGATCATGGCCGACAGGGGCCGCGAACCGGGCCACCCCCCGCGTCAGGCGTCGACGCTCTCTTCGGAGGATGTGTGCGCTTATCTGCGGACCCACCCGGACTTCCTGGCCCAGAACGCCGATCTGGTCCACCATCTGACCCCGCCGTCGCTCGACCGCGGGCGTGGAGTGGTGGACCTCCAGGCCTTCATGGTCGACCGGCTGCGCGCCGAGGTCCGCACTCTCAAGGACCAGCAGCGCGAGCTGATCGGCACCAGCCGGGCCAACCTGAACAGCCAGAACCGCATCCATGCCGCGGTGCTGTTCCTGCTCGACGCCCAGAGCTTCGAACAGCTGATCCAGACCATCACCACCGACCTCGCGGTCCTGCTCGACCTCGATGTCGCTTGTCTGGTCATCGAATCCAACGGCACCGACATCCCCCATGTCCACCGCTCCGGCGTGCGGGTGGTGGAGCCGGGCGCCATCGCCGACCGGCTGGGCCGCGCCGACGTGGTGCTGAACACCGACATCCAGGGCGATCCCGAGATCTACGGCCCCGGCGCCGGTCTCGTCCGGTCGGAGGCGTTGATCCGCATCCAGGTCTCCAGCGAGACGCCCGACGGGCTGCTCGCCTTCGGCAGCCGCGAACCCGACACCTTCCACAGCGGCCAGGGCACCGAGCTGGTCGGCTTCCTCGCCCGCGTGATCGAGCGGGTGATCCGCGGCTGGCTGGAGCTGCCGGCGTGACCGAATCAGTTCTGGGTTTTTCAGCGAAGCCCGATGTCCAGGACGTGCTGGCCCACTGGCGGCGCTGGATGGAGAGCGAGAAGGCGGTCTCCCGCCACACCCTGTCGGCCTACACCGCCGATGTGGGAGAGTTCCTGCGCTTCCTTACCGAATTCCGCGGCGGTTCCCCACCCTCGCTCAACGATCTGGGCGACCTGAAGGCGGTGGATTTCCGCGCCTGGATGTCCCGGCTGGCGATGGACGGGCTGGTCGGGGCCAGCCGGGCGCGCAAGCTGGCGTCGGTGCGCAACCTGTTCCGTTGGCTGGATCGCAGCGGCCGGCTGCACAACCCCGCCGTCGCCACGCTGGCGACCCCGAAGGTCAAGCGCCCAGCCCCGCGTCCGCTGACCGAGATCGACGCCGACCGCCTGCTGGAGGAGGCCGAGCGCGACCGCGATGAGCCCTGGATCGGCAAGCGCGACCGCGCCCTGTTCACCCTGCTCTACGGCTGCGGCCTGCGCATTTCCGAAGCCCTGGGACTGGCCCGCAAGGACGCCCCGCTGGGCGACACGCTGCGCGTCACCGGCAAGGGGCGCAAGGACCGCATGATCCCGGTCCTGCCGGCTGTGACGGACGCAGTGCGCGCCTATATCGAGTCCTGCCCCTTCACGCTCGCGCCCGACGGCCCCCTGTTCGTCGGCACCCGCGGCGGCCGGCTGAACGCCGGCGTCGCCCAGCACCAGATGCAGAAGCTGCGCGCCCTGATGGGCATGCCGGACAGCGCCACCCCGCACGCCCTGCGGCATAGTTTCGCGACTCATCTTTTGGCGGACGGCGGCGACCTGCGCGCCATCCAGGATCTGCTCGGCCACGCGTCGCTCTCCACGACCCAGCGCTATACGGATGTCGAGAACGAGCAGCTGATGAACGTGTACCGCAATGCCCATCCGCGGGCGCGCAAGGGCTGAGGCTCACCGCCCCTAAGCGCCTGCGCATATTGGGGTATTCATTTCTACGCCTATGGCGGCGTCACGTGCCATGGGGCAGCCAGCTGAACCCCGATGCTCACGATAGAATCCCTTGATTGAAATAAAATTTCTTCCAAGGCTTTTAAACATCCTCCGCCAAATTCTTTAAATTATCTTAGAGAATAACTCGGAGATAATACTTAAGGATCACAGATGAGATTTAGACCCTTAATTCTCGTTAATCTGTCGTTAATTTTGAAGATCGACAGTTCTCCCCATTCACGCGCCGATGACGGGGGAAGACTTTATGCAGACGAAATCCATCCAATCGAAGATTGCGATGCTGTCGGGCTTCTGCCTGGCAGGCACCGTCGCCGTGCTCGTCGGCTTCGCCATCCTGTCGACGCGCTCCAGCAACGAATTCGTCACCGGGAACGTCGAACGGATCATCGAAAGCAAGACGACGGAGTCCCTGCAAAACCTCGCGGCCACCCAGGCCGGACTGCTGCGGTCGGAATTCGACACCGCGCTGAATGCCGCGCGGACGATGGCAAGCGGCTTCTCCAGCCTCGCCGACGACGGGGCGCCCGGCAATGTCCCGCCGGACCGGCGGCGTGAGGCCTTCAACGGCGTGCTGCTGTCGGTGCTGAAGCGCAACCCGCTGTTCAACGGCACCTATTCGGCCTGGGAGCCCGACACGCTCGATGGCCGGGACGAGGAGTTCAGGGGCCGCCGCGAGACCGGCACCGACGCCACCGGCCGCTTCATCCCCTACTGGAACCGCGACCAGAACGGCCGCATCGCCATGCAGCCGCTGGTCGAGTACGACAGCCGCGACCGTCACCCCAACGGCGTGATGAAGGGCGGCTGGTACATCGGCCCGCAGGAGACCGGGCGGGAAAGCGTGCTCGACCCCCTGCCCTACATCGTGCAGGGCAAGCAGGTGTTCCTGGCGACCCTGTCGGTTCCGGTGGTCATCGGCGGCAAGTTCCGCGGCGTGGCCGGCGCCGACTTCAACCTCGACTTCGTCCAGCAGCTGTCGACGAAGGTCAGCGCCGCGGTGTTCAACGGCCGCAGCCAGGTGGTCATCATCAGCAACATGGGTCTGATCGTCGCCCACAGCGCCCGGCCCGACCTGATCGGCCAGTCGATCTCCACCTTCGACGCCTCCTGGCAGGCCGATCTGGCGAACGTCCAGGCGGGCAAGCCGCATGTCGACATCGAAGCCTCCACCAACATGCTGCGCGCCTTCGCTCCCATCACGCTCGGCAACACCGAGAAGCCGTGGGCCGTGCTGGTCCAGGTGCCGAAGGACATCGTGCTGGCCGACGGCATGGCGCTGTCCTTGGCGCTGGGGGAGCGGGCCAATTCCAACATCCTCTGGCAGGTCGCCGTCGGCGCCCTGGTCGCGCTCGGTGCCGTCGCGGTGATGTGGGTGGTCGCCGGCGGCGTCGCCCGGCCGATCCGCGCCAGCGTCACCTTCGCCGAGGGCATCGCCGCCGGCCGCTTCGACCAGACGCTGGACATTCGGCAGTCCGACGAGGTCGGCGCGCTGGCCGAGGCCCTGCGCAAGATGATGGCCGAGCTGAAGCGGATGATCGACCAGCGGGCCGAAGATCAGGCCAAGGCCGATGCCGAGCGCCGCAAGGCCATGCTGCAGCTGGCCGACACTCTGGAAGCCCAGGTGATGAACGTGGTGGATGGCGTCGACCGTGCCGCCCAGTCGATGACCGGCACCGCCCAGACGATGACCGCCACCGCGACCCAGACCAGCCAGCAGGCCGGCGTGGTCGCCAACGCCTCCCAGGATGCCAGCAGCAACGTGCAGACCGTCGCCAGCGCCACGGAGGAGCTGTCGGCCTCGATCCAGGAGATCGGCGAGAGCGTCAACCGTTCCGCCCAGATCGCCCGCGAGGCGGTGGAGGCGGCCCAGCAGGCCAACGGCCAGGTCCTGAGCCTGACGGAGGCGGCGGAGAAGATCGGCACCGTGGTGCAGCTGATCCAGGACATCGCCAGCCAGACCAACCTGCTGGCACTCAACGCCACCATCGAAGCCGCCCGCGCCGGGGAAGCCGGCAAGGGCTTCGCCGTGGTGGCGCAGGAGGTGAAGAGCCTCGCCAGCCAGACGGCCCGCGCGACCGAGGAGATCGCCGGCCACGTCACCGGCATGCAACGGGTCACCGGCGAGACCGCCGGCGCCATCAGGGGCATCGGCGGCATCATCGCCCAGATCGACGAGATCTCCACCGCCATCGCCGCTGCGGTGGAGGAACAGGGCTCCGCCACCGCCGAGATCGCCCGCAACGTCCAGCAGGCCGCCAGCGGCACCCAGGAGGTGACGAAGACCATCGCCGACGTCCGCAGCGCCGCCGTCGAGGCCGGCCATTCCGCCGAGAACGTCCTGTCGGTTTCCGGCCAGCTCGCCAACGATGCCGGGCGCCTGCGCAGCGCCGTGAACGGCTTCCTGTCTACGATCCGCGCCGCCTGACCGGCGGGCGTGACGGACAGCACGAACGCCAATGCAAAAAAAGGCTCCCCCGCCAGACAGCGGGGGAGCCTTTCGTCGTTGCGGGCCTTGCGGACCGCAGATCGGATGTGCCTGGGATCAGATGTGCAGCGGACGGCCGTCCACCGCCAGTGCCGCTTCCTTGACAGCTTCCGACAGGGTCGGGTGGGCGTGACAGGTGCGGGCGACGTCTTCGGCGGACGCGCTGAACTCCATGGCCAGCACCAGCTCGCCGATCATCTCCGACACGTTCGGGCCGATCATGTGGACACCCAGCACCTGATCGGTGGCGGCATCCGACAGGATCTTCACGAAGCCGTCGGTGTTGCCGCCGGCACGCGCGCGGCCGTTGGCGGTGAACGGGAACTTGCCGGCCTTGTAGGCGACGCCCGCGGCCTTCAGCTGTTCCTCGGTCTTGCCGACGGCGGCGACTTCCGGCCAGGTGTAGACGACGCCGGGAACCAGGTCGTGGTTGACGTGGCTCTTCTGGCCGGCCAGCTGCTCGGCCAGGGCGACGCCCTCTTCCTCGGCCTTGTGGGCCAGCATCGGGCCTTCGACCACGTCGCCGATGGCGTAGATGCCCGGCACGTTGGTCTGGAAATGGCCGTCGATCTTGACGCGGCCGCGCTCCAGCTCGACGCCCACCGCCTCCAGGCCGAGGCCTTCGGTGTAGGGGCGGCGGCCGATGGCGACCAGCACGGTGTCGGCCTCGATGGTCTGCGCGGCACCGCCGGCAGCGGGCTCGACCGTCAGGGTCACGCCGGTCTCGGTCACGGACGCGCCGGTCACCTTGGTGCTGAGCTTGAAGTCCATGCCCTGCTTGGCGAAGATGCGCTGGGCCTGCTTGGACAGCTCGTTGTCCATGGTCGGCAGCACGCGGTCGAGATATTCGACCACCGTCACCTTGGCGCCCAGGCGGCCCCAGACCGAGCCCAGCTCCAGCCCGATCACGCCGCCGCCGATGACGACCAGATGCTTCGGCACCTCCGGCAGCGACAGGGCGCCGGTGGAGGACACCACGCGCTTCTCGTCGATAGCGATGCCCGGCAGCGGGGTCACGTCCGAACCGGTGGCGATGACGATCGCCTTCGACGCGGTGATGGCGCCGACGCCCTCGACCTCGACGGTGTTGGCGGCGGTGATCTTGCCGGCACCCTTCAGCCAGGCGATCTTGTTCTTCTTGAACAGGAACTCAATGCCGGTGACATTGTCCTTGACGACCTTGTCCTTGTGGGCCTGCATGCCCGGCAGGTCGAGTTCGACGCCGCCGACCTTGATGCCGAACTTGGCGAGGCCGTGGGCCGCTTCCTCGAACTTCTCCGACGCCGCCAGCAGAGCCTTGGACGGGATGCAGCCGACGTTCAGGCAGGTGCCGCCCAGCGTCCCCCGCTTCTCGACGCAGGCGACCTTGAAGCCGAGCTGCGCCGCGCGGATCGCGCAGACATACCCGCCGGGGCCGCCGCCGATCACAACGACGTCAAAAGTGCTTTCAGCCATGAGAGGCTTTCCTTTCGCCATTCTTGCTCGTTGCCAAAAGCCGTCCCATCCAGCGGGGAGGGCGCGCGGGATCATCCGCGGGGCGATTTATGCCCGCGCTCACGCCCCGTGGCAACGGGACACTTCGTCTCTGGAGGCAGGGTTGCCCAATGGACGGCGGTCAGAACCCGAGGTCGCGGTAAAGCTCCGCCAGCGGGATTTCGAGGCCGGCGGTCTCCAGCACCAGCCTCCCCTCCTCCTCCAGCACCTCGGGTGCGGCGGGCCAGAGATTGTCCGAATCGCGGCGGTGCAGTTCCGCCCGGATGGTCCGGGAGTCGAGGAACAGTATCTCGCGCACCGACGGCATGGCGGCATAGGCATGCAGCTTGGCACGCTGCGCCTTCTCCTCCGTCGGCGACAGGATCTCCACCAGCAGCACCGGGGCGGTGGTGTAGGGGATTTCCGGGTCGAAGGGCTCGCAGGTCACGGCAAGGTCGGCGACCCGGTAATTGTGCGTCGGGTCGAAATGCGGACGGACGCCGGCTTCCGACATGGCACGGCAACGGCTTCCATCCCTCTTGCCCTTCTCCCGCAACGCATCGCGCAAAGCGGCGCCCAAGGCGATCTGCAGGGTGCTGTGTGCCGGGCTTGGATGCGCCTGCCCGACGATCCCGCCATCGACGAGTTCATACCGGGCGTCGTCCCGGAACTCCATCGCCAGGAATTCCTCGACGGTCGTCAGCGGGGTGAAGCGGCGGCCGAGCGGCATGGCGGTCTCCGATCCGGACGATGGCGTTCGGGAACAGTGCCAATGTAGTCCATTCCGGCATGGAAGCGAAGGGCACCCCTTTTGCGCAAGGCCCCTCTCCTTCCGATTCCGGAAACCTTTACGGCCCCGCTTGCGTTCAAATCGGCATCACAGCGCCACCGCAACGGAGACCACCGCCATGACCACCATCAAGAAGTTCGCCCTGCTCGCCGTCCTGGGCACCCTGCTGGGCACCACGCTGGCCGCCTGCAACACCGTCGAGGGCGCCGGCCAGGATGTGCAGGCTGGCGGCCGCGCCATCGAGCGCGGCGCAGACAACGTCCAGAAGAAGATGTAATCCCGAGGCACTCGCGGCTCCGGGAAACGCCCCCCCGGAGCCGACCCCAAAAAGCAATGGCCTCCCATGCGGTTCGGATCGAACGCATGGGAGGCCATTGCTGTGCTGGACAATCGGCGCCGCGGGTCGCATCGCTTGCCGACGTCCTGCGATCCGCCTCAGCGGCTCCTGGCCTTGCGTGCAGCGTAACGGGCATCGCGGGCGGCTTTCGCTTCCGCTGCGGTCGCCACCTGACGCTTGGCCTGCTCGGCAAGCTCCTGAACCGCCAGCGCCTCGCGGGCGGCCTGCTCGGCCTGTTCGGCCTTCAACGCTTCTTGTTCGGCGGCCTTGCGGGCATCGCGGGCGGCATTGCGTTCAGCCTCGCGGGCCTCGCGGGCGACGCGGATGGCCCGCCGGGCCTCTTCGCGCTCGGCAAAGACCGGATCGTTCACACCGGGCTGCGCCTTGAACTTTTCCAACAGTGCCTTTTTCGCGCCGGCCGCGGTGGCCAGACGCTCGGAAAGCCCTGCATTCTTAAAACCGTTCATATCCATCCATTTCGTGAGGTCGGCCATGCCCACGAGGCAGGCCATCGAACAAATCCCGTACCGGGCACAAGCCGCCAAAAATGGCGATGCGGCGCCAGAGACAAGCGGTCCCGGCTGCGGCGCTCCCGAATTCCGGTACAAAAAAAGGCGGCCGAAGCCGCCCTTTCTCTTCGAACCTGCTGCGCTCAGAGCGCGCGCAGGTTCTCAGCCGCAACCTTGCCGCGGCGCGGATCGCGGATCGCGTCGAAGGACAGCTTCTGGCCTTCACCGAGGTTGCTGATGCCAGCGCGCTCGACAGCCGAGATGTGGACGAACACGTCGGCCGTGCCGTCTTCCGGCTGAATGAAGCCAAAGCCCTTGGTCGAATTGAAAAACTTGACGGTACCGATAGCCATGGGTCAGTTCCCTTCCTGGCGTTGCACTGCGCGAGTTTGCGCAGATGCATCAATTTCACTTCGGGGAAGAGACCCAAATCCGTGTGACGGATCAGAATAGCAAAGCCCAGAGCAACGTCGACCACTCACAGATAGGGCATGCATCGGAAGGTTACAAGCGACAAACGACGCTGGTCCGCCATGCGCGCCCAGTTGTCTCACCCCTTCATGCGCTTGATGGTGTTGGTCGTGCTCTGTCCCTGGACCAGTTCGGCCAGCACCACTTTTCCGCCATAGCTCTGGACGAAATCCGCCCCCACCACCGTCGCGATGGTGTAGTCGGCTCCCTTGATCAGCACGTCGGGGCGCAGGGCGTGGATCAGCGTCTCCGGCGTGTCCTCGCCGAAGATCACCACCAGATCGACGCAGCCCAGCGACGCCAGAACCGTGGCGCGCGCCGTCTCGTTCTGGACCGGCCGGCTTTCGCCCTTCAGCCGCTTCACCGACGCATCGCTGTTCAGCCCGACCACCAGCACGTCGCAGGCGGCGCGGGCCTGCTTCAGCAGCGCGATATGGCCGGGGTGCAGCAAATCGAAGCAGCCGTTGGTGAAGCCGACCCGCTTGCCGCGCAGCCGCCAGCGCTCCGCCCGTTCTG
Source organism: Azospirillum sp. A29 (assembly GCF_042604625.1). NCBI lineage: Bacteria > Pseudomonadati > Pseudomonadota > Alphaproteobacteria > Rhodospirillales > Azospirillaceae > Azospirillum > Azospirillum sp. A29. The sequence continues at coordinate 2,170,829 of NZ_CP170466.1, read as the reverse complement.
CTGCGGCGTCGCGGGTCAGCACCTTTTCCTCGCCATGGCGCCACTGCTGCTCGTGCAGGCCGGACAGCAGTTCGGCCGAGCGGACCACCGCCGTGCCGACCTTGCCCACCACGATGCCGGCCGCCAGATTGGCAAGCCGCGCCGAATCGACCAGATCGATCCCCACCGACAGCGCGGCGGTCAGCGTCGCCACCACGGTGTCGCCGGCGCCGGACACGTCGAACACCTCGCGCGCCTCGGCCGGCAGATGCACGGCATCCTCGGCGGTCACCACCGACATGCCCTGCTCGCTGCGGGTGGCGACGACAGCGCCGATGCCGCAGGTGGTGATCAGGTGGCGGGCGGCGGCGATCACCTCCTCGTCGGTGCGCGCCGGCAGGCCGGTGGACTCCATCAGCTCCTTGCGGTTCGGCGTGACGATGTCGGCCCCGCGATAGCGGCGGTAGTCGCGCCCCTTCGGATCGACCACCACGGTGCGCCCGGCCTGCCGCGCGGCAGCGATCACCGCCACCACCAGATCGTCGGTCAGCACGCCCTTGCCATAGTCGGACAGAATGACGCCGCCCACCTCGGGCAGCAGGTCGCGCACCCGCTCCAGCACGCGGTCGGCCACGGTGATCGGGACCACCGTCTCGATGTCGGTGCGCAGAAGCTGCTGCTGACCGGCGATGAAGCGGGTCTTCACCGTGGTCTGGCGCCCGTCCTCCATCACGATGGCGCCGTCGCTGACGCCCTCGCGCCGCAGCAGGGCCAGCAGATCGGTGCCGACGCCGTCGCGCCCGACCACCGAGACGAAGCGGCAGTCCGCCTCCAGCGCCACCAGATTGGCTGCGACATTGCCGGCGCCACCCAGCTTGGGCACTTCGCGGTCAACGCGCAGGACGGGAATCGGCGCCTCCGGCGACACCCGGTCCACCGAACCATAGACGAAACGGTCAAGCATCACGTCGCCAAGGCACAGCACGTTGGCGCGCGACAGGGTGTCGATGTGACGGGCAAGGTCGCTCATGGCGCCTGTCTTACCAACGCCAAAGCGGTAACGCCAGAGGACAAGTTTGCGCCGGCAGGAATGAGGGCGTCAGGAAAAAGCGGGAACGTCCCGGCGCAGATCGCCGGTTCCACGGGTGAAGGTCAGGGTGATCGCCCCGTTCACCTCCTCCGCACCGGCAGTCCCCGCGGCCAGTTCCACCATCAGGCCGGCATCGGCCAGCGCGGTTTCGAACATTCCGGCCCGGTCACCCGGCAGCGCGAAACGGACGGTCGCCATAATGTCAGAGAAGAGCGTGTGGTCGACGATCCAGCCGCCGGCTGTCCCCAACGCGTCGGCGACCGCGGTCAGCGCCGCATTGCGCTCCATGGCGACCACCGCTTCGTATTTCAGAAAGCTCCGCATCGCATGTCCTCCGGTTCCGCCGCCTTCCGACATCCGAGCCGTTGACGGTCGCTTAGTGTAGTGGATGACTGTCCGGCGCGTAAGGTCACGCGCCCTCTCCGCCGGTGCATCCGGCACACTGCGAGCCACCATGCCCCGCCCCACCGTCGCGACCAGCCTGTCGGCCAAGCTTCTGCTGCTCACCATCCTGTTCGTGCTGCTGGCGGAGGTGCTGATCTATGCTCCCTCCATCGCGCGCTTCCGGATGAGCTACCTGGAGGAGCGGCTGGCCGTTGCCCACATCGCGGCCCTATCGGTGGAGGCCGCCCCCGACCTGATGGTAACGAAGGAATTGCAGGCCAAGCTGCTGGCCTACACCGGTACCCACGTCATCGACCTGATCCAGCCGGGCGCCCGCGTCTACATGCTGTCGCGTCCGATGCCGCCGCAGGCCGATGCGGTGTACGACCTGCGCGGCACCGGCATGGGCATGCAGTTCGTCGATGCCGGCAACGCCCTGTGGCTCGCCCTTGAAGGCGCCCTGGGGGGAGCCCTGGAGGGAGCCGTGGGGCCGCAGCGCAACCGGGTGATCCGGGTGATCGACCGGTCGCCCAACGACCCGGCCCAGCGCGTCGAGGTGACGATGGACGAGCGGCCGCTGATCGATGCCATGCTCGACTTCTCGCGCCGCATCCTGGCGGTGTCGGTCGCCATCTCGCTGATCGCGGCGATCCTGGTCTATGTCACGCTGCATGCCCTGCTGGTGCGGCCGATGCGGCGCCTGACCGCCGAGGTGGTCGCCTTCCGCCGTGACCCCGACGGCGCCCCGCCGCTGGTGCCCGGCACACGCGCCGACGAGATCGGGGTGGCGGAGCGCGAGCTGGCAGCCATGCAGGGCACGGTGCGCGCCGCCCTGCGCCAGCGCGAGCGGCTCGCCACGCTGGGCACCGCGGTGGCGAAGATCAACCACGACCTGCGCGGCATCCTGTCCACCGCCTCCCTCCTGTCGGAGCGGCTGACCGAAAGCGCCGATCCGGAGGTGCGGCGGGTGACGCCGCGGCTGGTCGCCTCGCTCGACCGGGCGGTGGAGCTGTGCAGCCAGACCCTGTCCTTTACCCGCGACGGCGTCCTGCCGCTCTCTCCCGCGGGTACGGACCTGCGCCGGCTGGTGGAGGAGGTCGGTGCCGAGGTTCTCGCCACCGCCCGGCCCGACGGCGGCCGGGTGGAGGCGGACTGGGTCAACGAGGTCCCCGCCGGCACGCTGGCGCAGGTCGATGCCGCCCAGCTTCGCCGTGCTCTGGTCAATCTCGGCCGCAACGCGGTGCAGGCCGGCGCCGACCGGGTGAGCATCTCGATCCAGGCCGGGCAGGCGGACCGGCTGACCCTGACCGTCGCGGACAACGGCCCCGGACTTGCGCCGCGGGCGCGGGAGAACCTGTTCCAGCCCTTCGCCGGATCGGCGCGGGCCGGCGGAGTAGGCCTTGGCCTCGCCATCGCGCGGGAGGTGCTGCGCGCCCATGGCGGGGAGCTGCGGCTGGTGGAAAGCGACGCCGCCGGAACGGCCTTCGCCCTTGACATACCGCAATGCAATGCGGACACCGGTGCGGTAGCCGTTGCAGCGCACAAGTCGTTTGTGTCGCATTGATTCTGCCGGGTTCGTCCCGCAGAATTCCTTCAAAGCCGAAGCGTTCGCGAGCAGCCCGGCGGGGCGGGAGGCGGGCGCTTCCCCACCGCCAACGCCTTGTTCTGAAAGGACTCCGCGACGTGAAAGCCTTCTCCTTCTGGATCAACCCCATCCTCGCCGGCATCATGGCCTTCGTCGGGCTGCTCGCCTCCTCGCGCGCGGCGGACGAAGCCTTCGCGGCCGGCGGCCTGATCGTTTTCCTCGGCTGCGTGCTCTTCATCTTCGCGTCGATCGGCCGCTATTTCGACCGTCTGGGCTCCGCCCACTGACCGTCGCGCCAAGCGACCGGTAACGCGAAGGCCGGGTGAACCACCCGGGGGGCAGCCGCCCAACGAAGCGGGTGCCACATGACATGCTCTATGACATGGGCAACAACGGCGGACCCCAACGCCTTCGCGACCATCGATGTCCTGCGCCGCCGTCCCGTCATGGATTTGACGGCGGCGCTTCCCTTCTCTTCGACGCCGCGCACAATCGTCGATCTCGCCTGCGGAGCCGGACAGCTGTCCCGGCTGCTGGCGGCGCGCTGGCCACAGGCCGACGTTCTGGCGGTCGACCAGTCCCCGGCGATGCTGCGCTGGGCCGCCGACACGCCGTCGCGCGTACGCTACCAGCAGGCCGATCTCGGCGAATGGCGCCCGCACTGGCCGGTGGACCTCGTCATCTCCGCCGGCGGGCTCCACCATGTGGCCGGCCACGAACGGCTGTTCCCCGACCTGCTGCAATCGCTCGGCCCCGGCGGCGTCTTGGCCGTCGCCCTGCCCCGTCCGCAGGCCCAGATCGCCCACCGCCTGCTGCTGGAAACCGCCGCCGACGGCCCCTGGTCGGACCGGCTGCACGATGCCTGGCCCGCGGCGGAGCGGACGGAAAACCCCAGCTATGGCGCGCAGGACTATTATGACTGGCTGGCTCCCCAGGGCGCCGTGATCGACCTGTGGGAAACCGAATATTTCCACGCGCTCGACGGCGACGTGCCGCTTCTGCAGTGGCTGCACCAGTCGGCGTTGGTTCCGGTGATGGACCGGCTGGCCGGCCCCGAACTCGACGGCTTCCTTGCCGCCTACCGCCGCCGGCTGGAGACGGCCTATCCCGAACATTCCAGCGGCGGCGCCTTGATCCCGACCAAGTGGCTGTTCCTGGTGGCGCAGGTGTGAGGACGCTACCGCCGGCCCGTCACTCGACCAGCCGGATCTCCGTCGTCGCGACGCCCGCGGCTCCGACCGCAACGGCATAGTCGTCGAAGCCCGGCGGACCGAAGCTGCCACGGGCGGAACGGCTGAACCCGTGCGGCTCGGCCGGGATGCCGAACAGGCCGGTGGCCATCTCCCCATTGTTGTCGAGATCCTGGAAGGCGATCAGCCCGTAGCGCCCGGCCGGCAGGTCCGGAAACACCACCTGCACCTCGGTCCCCAGCGCCGCGGCGAAATAGCCGGCGCGCGGCGCCTTCGCCTTCTGCGCCTCGGCGCTGTCGAACAGCGCGACCATCACCTTGCCCTGATTGGGCTTGACGTTGCGGACGGTCGCGCGGAGTTCCCCGGCCGTAGCAGTTCCCGCGGCCGATCCCATGGCGGCCAGCGCCAGCAGCGTCACCGGGGCGATCATCCTTGTAGACCAACTTGTGGACCAACGCGCGAACCGTCGCCGTGCCGTCATTCCCCGTTCTCCCCTGGCGGCACCCGACCGGCCGGGTGCTCCGCGGTACAGTACGCGACCATGACGACCGCAGATCAGCCCGTCCCTTAAACGCCTTCCCCGCGGAATGGCCGCGACAGCAGCCCGTCGATGGTCTCGTCCAGCCCGGCGCCGCGGTTCAGGATGGCATCGACGGCGGCGCAGATCGGCATGTCGACGCCCAGCCTGGCCGCCAGCCCGACCACCGCGGCGGCGGTATAGACGCCCTCGGCCACCGACCGGCGGACGGCTAGGATCTCGGCCAGCGCCTTGCCTTCGCCCAGAGCCGCCCCCAGCGACATGTTGCGCGATTGCAGGCTGGAGCAAGTCAGCGTCAGGTCGCCCAGCCCCGACAACCCCATCAGCGTCTCCGCCCGGCCGCCGAGCGCCAGCGCCAGCCGGGTGATCTCCGCCAGCCCGCGGGTGATCAGCGCCGCCCGCGCATTGTCGCCGAGCCGCCGCCCCTCGACCACGCCGCAGGCGATGGCCAGCACATTCTTCACCGCCCCGCCGATCTGCGAGCCGACGACATCGTCCGAGCGGTAGGGCCGGAAGGTGCGGCTGCCCAGCGCCGCGACCAGCGCCGTGCCCAGATCATGGTCGGCACAGGCCAGCGTCACCGCCGTCGGCAGCCCGCGCGCCACTTCCGCCGCGAAGGTCGGACCGGACAGGATCGCCACCGGATTGCCGACCGGCAGCGATGCCGCCACCGCCTCGCTCATCAGCGCGTGGCTGTCCAGCTCGATCCCCTTGGCACAAACGACGACAGGCGCCCCCGGCTTCAGAACCGGCGCCATCCGCGCGGTGACGCTGCGCGCATGCTGGGCCGGCGACACCAGCAGCACCGCGTCGCAGTCGCCGAGATCGGCCAGATCGCCGGTGACCCGCAGCGCATCCGGCAGCGGCACGCCGGGAAGATAATCGCGGTTCTCGCGGCGGATGCTCATCGCCTCCACCACCGCCGGCTCGCGCGCCCACAACAAGGTCTCCCGCCCGGCCCGCAACGCCGCAAGCGCCAGCGCAGTACCCCAGGCGCCGCCACCGACGACGCCGATGCGGTTGAGGGGGGAGGGGGGCAAGGCACTCATCGATCTTCACTCACGCGTAAGAAACAGAGGGGTATGCGCACATTCGTCACGCCTTCACCCCCGCCCCCACGCCTGCACGCCCGATCACCGGCGCGGCGTTCGGGTCCAGCGGCCAGCGCGGACGGGGGGCGAAGTTCAACGGATCGCTCTCGCCCATGCGGAAGCGCTCGATGCCGGCCCAGGCGATCATCGCCGCATTGTCGGTGCACAGGCGCAGCGGCGGGGCGACGAACGGCATGCGATGCGTCTCCGCCAGCGTCGACAGGCGGCTGCGGATAGCCTTGTTGGCCGCCACGCCGCCGGCGACCACCAGGGCGCCGCCCTGCGGATGGTCCTCCTTGAAGCGGCGGATGGCGCGGGCGCAGCGGTCGGCCAGCACCTCCGCCACCGTCGCCTGGAAGGCGGCGGCGAGATCGTCGCGATCCGCATCCGACAGCACGCCGCCCGCCATGCCGCCCAACTCCTCCACATGACGCCGCACCGCGGTCTTCAGCCCGGAGAAGGAGAAATCGCAGCCCGGACGCCCCAGCATCGGCCGCGGCAACTCGAAGCGCGCCGGGTCGGTGGCGCGCGCCGCCGCCTTTTCCACCAGCGGCCCGCCGGGATAGCCCAGCCCCAGCAGCTTGGCAGTCTTGTCGAATGCCTCGCCGACCGCATCGTCGATGGTGGTGCCGAGCCGGCGATAGCGCCCCACCCCCTCCACCGCCAGAAGCTGGCAATGGCCGCCCGAGACCAGCAGCAGCAGGTAGGGAAAGGCGACATTGTCGGTCAGCCGCGCGGTCAACGCGTGGCCTTCCAGATGATTGACAGCGACGAAGGGCAGCCCGCGCGCCGCGGCGATGGCCTTGGCGGTCATCACGCCGACGATGACGCCGCCGATCAGCCCCGGCCCGCCGGTGGCCGCCACCGCATCCAGGTCGCCGAAGCCGATCCCGGCCTCGCTCATGGCGCGGCGGATCAACCCGTCCAGATGCTCGAGATGGGCACGGGCGGCGATTTCCGGGACGACGCCGCCATAGGGCGTGTGGTCGTCCAGCTGCGACAGCACGACGTCGGCGCGGATTTCGCGCGCGTCGGTGACGATTGCGGCGGCCGTCTCGTCGCAGCTCGTTTCGATTCCAAGAACGATCATGGCGCCAAATTAGCCGCCTTGGCGGTCCGGGTACAGGATGGAGTTGCGGGCGGCGCGCCTGACATTTGATCCGCAAATTTGATCCGCCTCAATCTTACGTATGGAGGGCAGACGAATCCTTGCAAAGCTGTGCGGATCCCCTAGAACACGCCCTATGACGACCCACCCGCTCCGTATCGGGACGCGCGGCAGCCCGCTGGCGCTGGCGCAGGCCCATGAAACCCGCGACCGCCTGATCGCCGCGCATCCCCATCTCGCCGCGCCCGGCGCCATCGAGATCGTCGTCTTCAAGACCACCGGCGACCGCATCCTCGACCGCACCCTGGCGGAGGCGGGCGGCAAGGGCCTGTTCACCAAGGAACTGGAGGAGGCGCTGTTCGACGGCCGCGCCGACCTTGCCGTCCATTCGATGAAGGACGTGCCAACCCAGCTTCCCGACGGGCTGGAGATCGCCACCCTGCTGCCGCGCGAGGATCCGCGCGACGCCTTCTTCTCCCGCTCCGGCGGCGGTCTTGCCGATCTGCCGGCCGGCGCCGTAGTCGGCACCGCCGGCCTGCGCCGTCAGGCCCAGGTCCTGGAACTGCGCCCCGACCTGAAAATCTTCCCGCTGCGCGGCAATGTGCAGACCCGCCTGTCCAAGCTGGACGCCGGCGAGGTCGACGCCACCCTGCTGGCGCTGGCCGGGCTGCGCCGCCTCGGCCTGACCGACCGCATCACCGCGGTGCTGGAACCGGAAACCATGCTGCCGGCGGTGGCCCAGGGCGCCATCGGCATCGAGATCCGCAGCGACGACGACGCCACCCGCGCGCTGCTGGCCCCGCTGAACTGTGCGGAGACCATGGTCCGCGTCACGGCGGAGCGCGCTCTGCTGGCCGCGCTGGACGGCTCCTGCCGCACGCCCATCGCCGCGCTGGCGATGCTGGACGGCGACAGGCTGCATCTGCGTGCCAAGGTGCTGTCGCATGACGGGAGCATCATCTTCCGGACCGAACGCCGCGGCCGGTCGGCCGATGCCGAGTCGCTCGGCAGCGATGCCGGCGCCGAGATCCGGGCGCAGCTGCCGCCCGATTTCTTCGTCGCCTCACCCCACTGATCCTTCGCTCCGGCCAGGTTTTCCGCATGACGGAAAAGCAGACCGACCCATCCCTCCGCTCCACCCGTACGCGCCTGCTGGTGACCCGCCCGGCCGAGGATGCCGAGCCGCTGGTCCGTCGGCTGGAATCGCTCGGCCATGCGGCGGCGGTGGAGCCGATGCTGTCGATGGTCTGGCTCGACGGGCCGGAACCCGACCTTTCGGACGTACAAGCGCTGCTGTTCACCAGCGCAAACGGCGTACGCGCATACGCCAAACGTACGAGCCGGCGCGACCGTCCGGTGCAAGCCGTCGGAGACGCCACGGCGCGGGCGGCGCGGGCGGCCGGCTTCGACCAAGTCGACAGCGCATCGGGCGATGTGTACGCGCTGGCCGAGCGGGTGCGCGCGATGCGCGATCCGGCCGCTGGGGCACTCCTGCATGTGGCGGGAAGCAAGGTGGCGGGCGACCTTGCCGGCCTGCTGGCGGCGGCCGGCTTCACGCTGCGCCGCAGCGTGATGTACGATGCCGTACCCGCGCTAACCCTCTCGGACGATACCGCGACATTTTTGCGTACGTCCGCACTCGACGGCGTGTTGTTTTTCTCTCCCCGAACCGCGGCATCCTTTGTTAGGCTGCTCGCCGAGGCGGGCTTGGTCGACTGTTGTCGTACGGTCGATGCGTTCTGCCTCAGCCCCGCGGTCGCGGAGGCTGCCCGTGCGTACGGCGAACAGGGAGCGATGCCGTGGCGAAGCGTACGGGTGGCGGCTCGGCCGGAGCAGGACTCCCTGCTCGATCTGTTGCCGGTCGCCGGGTAACCCCGGCGCGGTCCGGCCGTACGGCTTACGCCTCCGGTGCTTCCGGATGGTCGGGTCAGCCCTACGGGGGACGAGGGGGACCGGTCAGGGGGCTGTGACGTTACAACGAACAACAGCGAACCGAAGGTACAGCCCATGACCTCTCGTCCAGGCTCCGAACGCCCCGGCACCGACCGTGACGGCGACGGCGCCAGCACCGGCAATGCGGCGGTCGACCGCATCGTCGAACGTTTCGGCGGCATCCGCCCGATGGCCCACAAGCTGGACACCCCGGTGACGACGGTCCAGGGCTGGAAGAAGCGCGGCGCCATCCCGCTGGCGCGCCATGCCGACCTGCGCGCCGCCGCCGCCAAGCACCGCATCAAGCTGGACGACGCCGACCTGGACGCGGCGACCCCCAGCGAGGACCGTCCGACGGATGCCTCCGCGGCCGCCATCATTATCCCGCCCGCCGCTGCGTCCGTCACCACGATCGACGTGGTTCCGGTGGTCGAACCGATCCCGGCCGCCTCCCCGGCCGACACCATCCCCGGCACCATTTCCGGCGCCGACACCCCGGCCCCCGGCGCGACCGTCGGCGCGGTGACCGAGCTGCAATCCGCCGACGCCCTGATCCCGCCGGCCACGCCCATCGGCGCCACCGACAGCCTGGGTGACCTGCCGAAGAGCGACGCGGAGAAGGCCGAGGACGCGAAGGCCGACGCCATCAAGTCGGAGTCCATCAAGTCGGGCGGGACGAAGACGACCTCTTCGACCACCAGCTGGACGCCGTCCGGCACCACCGGCAGCGCGGGCTACAGCCGCAGCGCCGATGCCGAGCCGGTGCGTCCGACCATCGCCCCGACCCCGTCCTACATCGAGGAGCCGCGCTCCGGCGGCGGTTTCGCCACCGCCCTGTCGGTGGTGGCCCTGCTCGTCGGCGCCGCCGCCCTGTCGGAGCCCTGGTGGGGTCCGGCCCTGCCCGGCTGGCCGGCATCCCCGCCGCCCGCCGCCTCCGGCGCCGCCCCAGCCGATCCGGCGCTGCGGTCGCAGATCCAGCAGCTGGCCGACCGCGTCGGCAAGCTGGAGCAGCGCCCGGCCGCTGTCGCCGGCAACGGCAGCGCAAGCGTCGACGTCTCCGCACTGACCCAGCGGATCGATGCGCTGGAGAAGCGCCCGGCCGCCACCCCGGACACCGGTGCCGCCACCAGCGCCGCCGAAGCCCAGAAGGCGCTGGCAGACCGCCTCGCCGCCCTGGAGCAGAAGGTCACCGCCGCCTCCGGCAACGCCCAGGCCGCGCAGGAGCTGCGTGGCGAGGTCGATTCTCTGAAGCAGCAGGTCACCAGCGTCAACCAGGCCGTCAGCGAGCGGCAGGACGCCGCCACCGCCGCCCAGGCGCTGGTGCTGGCCGCCGGTCAGCTGCGCGCCTCCCTGTCGGGCGGGCAGCCGTTTCAGCAGGACCTCCAGGCCGTCCGTGCGCTCAACATCGCCGATGCGGGCGTGACCCAGCCGCTCGACGCCGTGGCACCCTATGCCGCCAAGGGCATCCCGACCCGCGCCCAGCTGACCGACCGTTTCCAGCCGCTGGCCGGCGAGATCGTCCGCGCTGAAATCCGCGGCGAGGGCAACAGCTGGATCGACTCGGCGGTCGGCAAGCTGTCCACCCTGGTCACCGTGCGCCGTGAGGGCGGCGGGGTGGTCGGAACCACCGCCGACGCCGTCGTCGCCCGTGCCGAGGCCGCTCTTGCCGCCGGCAATCTGGCCAAGGCGGTGGAAGAGCTGTTGACCCTCCAGGGTCCGGCCGCCCAGGCCGCCGCGCCGTGGCTGGCCGACGCCAAGGCGCGCGTGGCCGCCGATCAGGCCGCGCGCCAGCTGAACGACCGCGCCATCGCCCTGATGACCACCGCCGCCGGCGGGAAGGGGACGGCCCAATGATCCGCGCCCTCTGGTTCCTCCTCAAGGTCGCGGTGGTCATCGCAGCCGCGATCTGGCTCGCCGACCGTCCCGGCACCGTCAGCGTCCATTGGCTGGGCTACGCCGTCGAGGCGCCCTTCTGGGTCGCCCTGCTGGTCACGCTGGTGGCGCTGGGTATCGCGGCGCTGGGCTACCGCCTGCTCCGCGGCATGATCCGCACGCCGCAGCGCCTGCGCCGCCACAGCCGGGCCCGCCGCCGCGAACGCGGCTACCGCGCCCTGACCCAGGGCATGGTCGCCATCGCCGCCGGCGACGCGCCGACGGCGCGCAAGATGGCGCGCAAGGCCGACGGCCTGCTGAACGAGCCGCCGCTGACCATGCTGCTGTCGGCTCAGGCCGCCCAGCTGCAGGGCGACGAGCGCGCCGCCCGTCAGTATTTCGAAGCGATGCTGGAGCGGCCGGAAACCGCCTTCCTCGGCATGCGCGGGCTGCTGACCCAGGCGATCAAGTCGGGCGACCGGGTGGAGGCGCTGAACCTCGCCCGCAAGGCCCGCGGCCTCCAGCCCAACACGCCCTGGCTGCTCAGCACGCTCTATGACCTGGAGGCGCAGGCCGGCGACTGGGCTGCCGCCGAGGGCACGTTGCAGCAGGCGATCCAGACCGGGGCCATCCCGACCGAGGAGGGCCGCCGCCACCGGGCCGTCCTGCTGCTGGAGCGCAGCTTCGAGGCGGAGCGCCGCGGCCGCGCCGACGCCGCCCTGTCGCATGCCCAGGCGGCACACGACATGATGCCGGGCTTCGCCCCCGCCGCCGTGCGTCTGGCCCGTCTCCAGGTCGCCGCCGACCGGCTGAAGCCGGCCGCCAAGGTGGTCGAGCGGGCGTGGCGCCACGCGCCGCATCCGGAACTGGCCGACATCTACCGGACCATCGTTTCCAGCTACGACGCGCTGACCCGTGTGCGTCTGTTCCAGAAGCTGGTGCGTCAGGCTCCCGATTCGGCCGAGTCCCACCTCGCCGTCGCCCAGGCCGCCATCGATGCCCAGCTGTGGGGCGAGGCGCGCCAGCACCTGAACCGCGCCATGGAGATCGGCCCGACCCGCCGTGCCTACCACCTGATGGCCGAACTGGACCGCGGCGAGCGCCATGACGAGGAAGCGGCGAAGGACTGGCTGGCCCAGGCCGCCAACGCGCCCGAGGATCCGGTGTGGACCTGCGGCTCCTGCGGGGCGGTCAGCCACAACTGGGGCGGCCTGTGCGGCCATTGCGGCGCCTTCGACAGCCTGACCTGGAAGACCCCGACGGTGGCCGTCCCGGTGATGGAACCGACCGATATCCCCCCGGCGCTGGCCCGTCCGGCGACCGCGTAAGGGATCGTTGCAACACATGAGAAAAAGCGCCCTTCCCCACCGGGAAGGGCGCTTTTTCTTTATGGTACAGTCGCAGGCGTCAGCGGTCTCCCGTCCACTGCGCCTGCGACCTCCCTATCTGGCCTCGCGTCCCTACCGCATCCCCTCCGGGCCGACGCGGTCCAGAGGCAGTTCCTTCATCGCCAGCAGCCGGTCCAGCAAACGGCCGCCTGCCGGCGCGTTGGCCGGCGGAGCCGCTGCCCTGGCGGCGCTGGTGGAACCGGCCGCCTCCGCAACGGGAGCGGCACTCTCCAGCCGGGTGTTGTCGATGCGGTACTCGCCGCCCGACAGGCTGTTGACGAGTTGCTCCTTCGGCGACGGGCCGGCCACCACATTGCCGTCGGCGACATTGCCGTGCATCCGCCCGGCCTGTCCGGCGCTGGGCACCCATTCCAGCCGCAGGAAGCGGTCCTTGCCGTCATTCATCACCGTGATGTTGTCGGCCACCCGGTTGTTGTCGCCGCCATGCAGGAAGATCGCCGCCATCCCGGTGTTCTCCAGCAGGTTGCCCTGCACCGTCACGCCGCTGGTCATGTCGTCCAGATAAATGCCGAAGCCCTTGTAGCGGGACAGCCAGCGCCCCTGCGCGTCGGTGGCGAGGCCGCCGGTATCGCGGATGTCGTTGAAGCGGATGAAGCTGCGGGTGTCATTGCCGCTGCGGCCCAGCATCTCGACGGCGCCGGCGTCGGCGGTCTGGCGCGCGGTGTCGCGGATGCGGTTGAACTCGATGGTGTTGTCACTGTTCACCGTCTGCGGGTTCCAGTTCTTGATCGAGATGCCGTAACGGGCCGACCGCCGTATGTCGTTGTGGGCGATCAGCGTGTTGCGGATGCCGGCGCCCATCACGCCGCCGCTGAAGAAGCGCACCTCGCCGATGTCGCTGATGCGGTTGGCGAGGATGCGGTTGTCGCTGCTGCCGGGCGCCAGCACCACACCGGACCGGCCGAGATGCTCCATCCGGTTGCCCGCCACCTCGGTCCGGCTGGCGCCGTCCAGCATCACCGCGGTGCCGACCAGGGCGAAGCGGTTGCCGGCGACCCTGGCCCCGCTGCCGCCCTTCACCACCACCGCGTTGCCGTCCCACGGTACGTCGGTGAAGGTCAGCCCCTCGACCGACACGTTGCGGGCATTGTCCAGCCGCAGCAGCACCGGCTGCCGCGCCACCACGAGGTCCGCCCCGGCAGCGTTCAGCCCGGTCGGCGGCTTGACCAGCAGGCGCTTCGCCCTGGCGTCCCAGGCGAATTCGCCCGGCCGCGTCAGGAAATCGGGATGGCCGAGCAGCCTCACGGTGGAGCCGTCGCGGTAGGGATACTGCCCGTCGCCGTCGAAGCTCAGCAGCCCGCCGGGGTCGGCCGACACCACCCCCAGCAGGTCGTCGGACAGCCGTTCGCGGTCCAGCGCCTGCGCCCGCACCCCCGGCCCAGCCCAGCCGGCCTTCAGCACGCCGGGAGGCAGCCGCATCTGCCGCTTGCTCCCCTGGCTTTTGGGATCGGATTGCACCGCCTTGGCCGGGAACCAGCCGCTGCGCGGATCACCGAGGGCGAAATCGCCGCTGCGCGCCGCATCCAGCCGCTGCCCGCCGATGGACACGTCCAGCGCCGGATCGCGCGCCAGCGGCGCCGACAGCACGCCGTTGGCCGTCTGCGCGCCGCCGACCGTCTCGCCCCCCGACAGCACCGGCTGTTCACCCTCCACCGCGGCCAGCCGCAGCCCCAGCAGCGACGCATCGACCACCAGCGGGGCCGTCAGCCGATAGGTGCCGCCATGCAGCCGCACGGTCGCCGGGCCGCTTCCCTTGGCGGCGGCCAGCGCACGGGCCGGTGTGGCGAACGGACCGTCGCGCCCGTCGGTCGACGGTTGGGCAAGGCGTCCCGACCAGCGGTCGTTGCCGGTGGGCGAGACGTAGAAGGTCGTTTCCGCCGCCATGGCCGGCCCCCATCCGGCGGCAGTCAGCAGAAACGCTGAAGTCAGCAGAACCCGAGGCAGGATTTGGGCCGCTCCACTCCGAAGACGGGTATGGGAACGGAACATGGGAGAACCTCCTCCAAGACAGCGGCAGATGCCGCCGAAGGAGGGAGACTGACCCAGGCCAACGGCACCGGCAAAAGCGCGAAGGGGGTGTGCGGGTGCGAAGGGGCCACGCCCTCTGCACACCTGCCCGACCGGGACGGGACGTATAGGCTGGCTTTTCATCCTAGCCTGACCGGCCGGTCGTACCCGTTTGCCTGCGGAGTGCCCGTCTGTCCAGGCGGAGCCTACAACCGGGGACGGTTTGCCGATGATCGAAATGGCGCTGATCGCGCAGGTCCTGGTGCTGGTGCTGGTGACCGCGGTGTACCTCAGCTCCGGCAGCGCGTCGATGTTCCATCCGTTGACGCTGTACCTGATCTTCCACACCCTGGTCTTCGTCATGCGGCCGGTCCTGGTCCACACCCAGCATTTCGACGATGTCTGGCTGTTCATGGGATTCTGGCCGAGTGAGCAGCAGTTCGTCATGACGCTGGTGGTCAGTTCGGTGGCGTTGATCGCCTTCGCCGCCGCCTGCATCTGGGCAGGTCTGGTCCGGCCCGACTGGACCCCGAACGGCGAGCCGGCGCCGGTCTTCACCTTCGACCGCGTCGACATCGTCGCCTTCCTGACCACCGCGGCGCTGCTGGGTCCGCTCGCCATCTATTCGGCGGTCCAGCGCCAGGGCGGCGCCAGCTTCGACGGCACCGGCGACGTGCAGATGGAGCGCGACCCGCTGACCGGCCAGCCGATCTACACCAACACCACCGGCTACATCGCAGAGGCCCATTCGATGGGCCTGCCGCTGACGCTGGGGCTGATCTGGGTCTGCCGCTTCCACCCGCTGTCCTTCATCCCCTTCGCCGGCTTCGTCGCCTACCGCGCCTATCTGGGCTGGGGCCGCTGGGCCATCATCATGGGCATCCTCGGGCTGGTGCTGCTGATGCTGTACCGCAGCCGCACCAAATGGTTCCGGCTGTGGCATGTGCTGGCCGCCATCCCGGTGATGGGCCTGTTCACCGTGCTGGGCAACAACCGCGACGCCTTCCGCGACGTGCTGGCCGGCGACGCGCCCGCCTCCGTCCTGTTGAAGTTCAACGGCGGCAGCGGCAGCGGCCGGGCGCTCGACGCCTTGGCCGGCCAGGACCTCGCCAACTTCGACTTCCTCGCCTACATCCTGTGGGTGGTACCGAAGCAGTCGGCGACCTACACCTGGTTCACCCAGTATCTGCAACTGTTCACCGAGCCGATCCCCCGCCTGCTGTGGCCGGGCAAGCCGGTGGGCGCGCCGGTGAAATGGGTGGACCTGAACGACTATGGCGTCTTCTACAACCTGACCACCTCGCTTCCCGGCGACGGCTGGATGAGCGCCGGCTGGATCGGCATGGTCGTCACCATGGTGGTGGTCGGCCTGATCCTCGGCCGCCTGCACCGCTGGTTCTGGACCAGCGGGTTCCGCAACCGCTATGCCGTGCTGTTCTATTGCGCCTTCCTGCCGCTGTGCCTGCAATGGTTCCGCGATGGCAACATCACCATCGTGAAGTTCGGCTTCTTCTCGCTGCTGCCGATCCTGCTGTGGATCGGGCTGACCCGGGCGCTGCGCGCCTGGGGCATCCTGGACGACGACCCGCTTCGCCCGGTGGTGGCACCGCCCAACTACGTCGGAAGGAGGCCGTCATGACGCTGAGCGTCAGCGCCGTCATCGCCACCTACAACCGCGGACCGGAGCTGCGCATCGCGCTGACCCGGCTGATGAACCAGACGACCCCGCCGATGGAGATCATCGTCATCGACGACGGCTCCAGCGACGGCACCGGTGCGATGATGCGGGCGGAGTTCCCCACCGTCCGCTACGTCCGCCAGCCGCACAATGGCGGGCTGATCCTGGCCCGCAACTTCGGTTTCGTGAACACCAGCGGCGACTGCATCCTGTCGGTCGACGACGACAGCTGGTTCGAGGATCCCGACGGGCTGGCCCGCTGCGTCGCCTATCTGGAGGAGAATCCGGAGGTCGCCGCCGTCGCCTGCAACATCGAGACGCGCGACGGGCTGGTCTATTTCCCCAAGGGCGCCGCTCCGTTCGACGTTCCTTGGTATGTCGGCTGCGGTCATCTGCTGCGGCGCAGCGCCGTGGAGCGGGTCGGCCTCTACATGCCCGAACTCTACCGCCAGGGCGAGGAGAAGGACCGCTGCCTGCGGCTGGTCGGCGCCGGATACCGCGTCGTCGCCTTGCCCGAAATCATGGTCTACCACGACAAGAGCGAGAAGGGCCGCAAGCCGGGGATGGAGCGCTTCTACAACCACCGCAACGACCTGATCCGCGAGGTGGCGCGCTGCCCCGCCTCGCTGATGGCGTGGCGGCTGGCCCGATCCTGGGCCGGCAACAGCTGGAAGAACCTGCGCAACGGCCCGCGCCTGACCGATTTGAAGGTGCTGCTGGCCCTGCCGGAGATCGTCCGCATCGGGCGGAAGCACCGGGCGCCGGTCAGTGTGGAGGCCTATAACCGCTGGCTGCATCTGGCGAAGACCGCGGCTCCGGCCAGCGCCCCCCCTGTGGAAAAGCCCGTCAGCCGGGCTGCATCCCGGCCAGTTGCAGCAGAACGGCCCAGCCCAGCACGATCAGATTGACGGTCAGCGTCATCGCCATGCCCGGTGCCCGCGCGAAGGGATGCACCAGATATCCCGCCCAGAACAGCAGCCGCCCCAGCACGAACAGCCCGGTCGCCACCACCGCGGCCCCCAGCGAGGGCTGCGGCAGGGTGGCGACCAGGGCGGCCAGTGCCGGCACGAAGATGGTGGACTGCTCCACGCTGTTGGCCAGCACCCGCTGGCAGACGCGCTGGCCGCGCGACTCGGGATCCTCGATCGGGTCGAAGGCCTGGGTGCGGCCGCGCATCGCCATCACGCCGACGACCATGCCGAACAGCAGCAGCGCCGGCCACAGCGCCAGCCGCGCCCACAGCGTCATGCGTGCGCCGGGCGCGTTCAGCCCCATCGGCGGCGCCACCAGCGACAGCAGCAGGACGAACAGCAGCGCCGTCACGACGACCGATGTCCCGTTCAGCATCAAAGCGCCGCGGAGCAGGGATTTGCGCCGGCGGGGGGCGCGTTGCTGAAGGCTGCTGTCGGACATCGGGGCGGGGCTCCGTCGAAGGGCGGGGATTCGACAAAAGCGCCGTCCCTTCCCATCTGGAAAAGACGGCGCTCTGTCCTTTCGACCAATAACGGCCCAACCCGTGATTTGGATCAAGGCCCGGACGCCGCCTCGGGTGTCCCCTACCGGTGTGACCTAGGGGCGACCGCAGTGGCGGAGATGTTGTCAGTCACTCTTTTCGCTACCATGTTGTAACCATCTGCTTCACCATGTGGGTGAACGCGGGGATCTCGATGGTGGAGGGCCTATGATGGATCTCGTTCTGCTGGGTGGTGCGGTGGCGACGGCTGCAGCGTTGGCCGGTCTGATCGCCACGATGCCGACCCCCAAACCGATTCCGATCCGTGTCCGCGACCGGCGCCGCCAGCGGCGCTGATCAGCTTCCAGATCGATTGCCGGTGATGACGGAAGCCGCCGGCTTATCGTGGCGGCGTTGTCGGCCCGAGGAAGCCAACGATCAGGTCGGAGACCTGTTGGTGGATGGCATCCCGGCTTCGGCCGTCACGATCGTGGCAGATCATTCCGTCCCCAGGGTGCTCGGCCTCCAGCAGCGGGACGGCGTCGGCCTTGCAGACACTCAGAAAGCTGAAGTGGCTGGCATCGCCGATTTCAACATAGCGAGTCCGGTCGCCCGGCAGCAGAGCCGCCAAGTGGCGTGATTCCAGTTCGACCGGCATTTTCCGATCGCCCGGACCGGCACCGACGACCAGGAACGGCTTGTCGATCCCGACGAGACTGGCCGGATCGAATCCCTGCGCCAAACCCAGATCCAGCGTGACGAACGCCTCGATCCGCCCGTCCGCCATCGGTGTCGTCATCCAGGGGCGCCGTGCTGTCCCCTCCTCATCCAGTCCGCCGATCTCCGGTCCGCAGGCCGCCATCAACGGATGCACGGCGCAAGCAGCCTCATGGCGCGACGGATCGAACCGCGCGCCAGCCAGGGTGACAGCGGTCCACCCGCCAAGCGAATGACCGATCACCGCGGCGCGGTTGGGAATGACCAGCGCGGACCAGGGAGGGCTCTCATTCATCCAGTCGATGACCCGGGAGACATCACCGGGGCGCTTCCACAGCATGGTCGCACCCGGCGGAGCCATGTCGCGGCTGGTCGATCCGGGGTGGTTGGGGGCGGCGACGAGGTAGCCCTGCGCCGCCAGATCGACGGCCAGCCATTGCTGGTTGGTCCAATTGCCGCCATAGCCGTGCGAGAGCACCACCAGTCGGTGCCGGCCCGGCTGCGGCGGAGCGTCGACCCGCACCGCCATGCCTGCGAAGACTCGATTGTCGCCGACCAGGGTGGTTTCTCCCACCGCCTCGGCCGGGTACCAGACCGCGACCTCGAGCGCCCGGTACCGATCCGTCGCAGGCAGGGTCAGCCTTTGAAAGCCTACGGACGGCTGCTCGGCGCAGGCGGGCACTGCAAACCCGGCCGCCATGGCCAACCCCAGGAACACAGGAAGGACGGAACGCTTCATGTCGGTGCTCCGTCGCCAGCGGCAATCAGCGGTCCAGATCGCGGATCGCGCGGTTCAGTTCGAATTCCTTCGAGGCGACGTAGGCTTCCATCCCGACGATCCGCTTCTCCATGTCGCGGAAGCGCTGGGTCAGGCCGGCGAGCGTCCGGTCGGGCTTGGTCGACACCGTGCGCCAGAACGCCTCTTCCTCGGCATCGCGGTACAGCTGCGGCGGCCGCACCGGCAGCACGATCAGCGCGATCACATAGGCGATCACCAGCGGCACCGAAAAGAAGAACAGGGCGACCAGCATCGCCAGCCGGACGACGCCCGGCTGCACCCCGAAATAATCGGCGATGCCCGTGCACACCCCGCCCAGCACCCCGCGCTGCGGGTCGCGGTAGAGCCGGTGCGGATTCGGCGAGTCGTAGGGGGACGCGCGGTCCATGACTCCTCCCAAGAATTGAATGACACAGCCTGAAAAGGCGCGCTACCGCCGGCGAACCACCGTCACAGCTTGTTGCGCCAGTTCGGCGCCTCGGCGTCCAGCACGCGTTCGAGCTGATGGACGCGGGTCTCCAACCGGTTGGAGATTTCCCACAGTTCGGCCAGAAGCCGTTCGTCCTGCGCGGACAGCCCGCGCTGCGAGCGCCATTTGGTGATATAGTGGAAGACGATCCAGACCGGCGCCACCACCACTAGGAACAGCACCGCAAGGACGAAACCCAGGAACCCCATGGTCGTCGGGCCTTCTTATTGTCGTGAGGGGAGTGGGCGGGGCGTCATCGCCCCGCCCCGGCAGCCGGGTCCGATCCGCCGTCAGCCGTTGCGGCGGGCGGCGATGCGGGCCTTCAGCGCGGCCAGATCCTCTTCGACCTTCTGGCTCGCCTCAAGCTCGGCGATCTCCTCGGTCAGGCTCTTGGTGCGGCCGATGTCGTAGGACTCGACGCGGCCCTCCAGCTCGTCCAGGTTGCGTTCGACTTGCTCGAAGCGCGACAGCGCCTCGTTGATGCGCTCGTCATGCAGGGCGCCGCGCACCTTGACGCGGTTGGCCGCAGTCTGGGTGCGGGCGACCAGCGCCTTCTCGCGGGCCTTGGCATCGGTCAGCTTGGCCTGCAGGCGGCCGATGTCCTCGTTGGCCTTAGACAGGGCGGCTTCGACCTGCACCAGCTGTTCGGTCAGCGTGTCGGCCTGCTCGGCGACCTTCGACTTGGCGATCAGGGCGCCCTTGGCGAGATCCTCGCGGCCGGCGGTCAGCGCCACCTCGGCCTTGCGGTCCCACTCGTCGCGCTCGCGGCGCAGATCGGCGACGCGGCGTTCGATCTCCTTCTTCTCCGCGATGATCTTGACGGTGGAGGAGCGCACCTCGACCAGCGTGTCCTCCATCTCCTGGATGATCAGGCGGATCAGCTTCTCCGGCTCCTCGGCGCGGTCGAGCAGGGAGTTGAGGTTCGACTGCACGATGTCGGTCAGGCGCGAAAAGATGCTCATGATACGTGTCCCGTCAATCAGCCGAGGATGGCGCCGGCGACGATGCCGGCGAAGAAGAACAGCCAGCTTTCGGCCGGCCGGGTGGCGAGATAGTTGCGCACGCGGCGCGCCAGCGGGCGCCCCTGCGAAGCGTTGAAGCGGTCACCGCCGTAGCGGCGGCGGAAATCGCTGAAGTCGCTCATGGATGACCTCCTTGCCATGACAGAGCTATCGCAACCGCCGTGCCAATTCCGCCAAAAGGCAACCAACCCGTTGAAGCGCCTGGACATTCGGCGCTCCGGACCAGCAGGACCCATCCGTTGCCGTATCGCCATTCAGGCGATATTATCGCCAGATCGACGAACTGATGGTGAAATCTGCGATGACAGTTACTCCGCCCTCCCTCCTCGGCGAATCACCGGCCTTCCTGGCAACGCTGACCCATGTGTCGCGGGTGGCGCCGCTGGAGCGGCCGGTGCTGGTGATCGGGGAGCGCGGGACCGGCAAGGAACTGATCGCCGCCCGGCTGCATTACCTGTCGCAGCGGTGGGACCGTCCCTTCATCAAGGTGAACTGCGCGGCCCTGCCGGAGTCGCTGCTGGATTCGGAGCTGTTCGGGCATGAGGCCGGGGCCTTCACCGGCGCCACCCGCCGGCAGATCGGCCGGATCGAGCAGGCGGACGGCGGCACCCTGTTCCTCGACGAGATCGCCACCGCCTCCCCGGCCGTTCAGGAAAAGCTGCTGCGCGCCGTCGAGTATGGCGAGATCGAGCGGGTCGGCGGCCGCACCGCCACCGTCGATGTGCGGGTTGTCGGCGCCACCAACGCCGACCTGCCGGCGCTGGCCGCCGCCGGCCGCTTCCGCGCCGACCTGCTGGACCGGCTGGCCTTCGACGTGGTGACCCTGCCGCCGCTGCGCGCCCGCCCCGACGACATCCCGCCGCTGGCCGAGCATTTCGCGCTGGGCATGATCCGCGAGCTGCAACGCGCGCTGTTCCCCGGCTTCACCGATGCGGCACTCGACCGGCTGTGCGGCCATGACTGGCCCGGCAACGTGCGCGAGCTGCGCAACGCGGTGGAGCGTTCCGTCGCCGCCGCCGACCCCGACGAGCCGCTCGACCACATCGTCCTCGATCCCTTCGAGTCGCCCTGGCGTCCGGCCGCCGCCCCGACTGCCCGTCCGGAGGCAGCCCGTCAGGACACGGCGTCCCCCCAGGCGAAAGCCCCCGCTCCTGCCCACTCCTTCGACGGCGGCATCCTCGATCAGGTCCGCGCCTTCGAGGCGTCGATCCTGCGCGACGCGCTGGAGCGCAACCGCTTCAACCAGCGCCAGACCGCCGAGGCTCTCGGGCTGGGCTATCACCAGCTGCGCGGCATGCTGAAGAAGCATGGGCTGATCCCGCCGGCCCATCTGCGACCTTAGGCCGTCCCCGGACCATCCGTTTCCCGTGTTATACCGGATGCCCAACCGCCGAGAGAGCGGTTCGCCACGTTACGGGATGGGGAGCAGCACGATGGCCACCAGCATGTCCGGTCTTGAGATCCGCGGTCCGATCAACCCCGGTTTCGAGGAGATCCTGACGCCGGAGGCGATGGCCTTCCTGGCGGAGCTGGAGGGGCGCTTCGGCGGCGAGCGGCTGCGGCTGCTGGATGTGCGGACCAAGCGGCAGGCTTTGCTCGACCAGGGCCACAAGCCGGACTTCCCGCCGGAAACCCGCGCGATCCGCGACGCCGACTGGACGATCAGCCCGCTGCCCGTCGACCTGCTCGACCGCCGGGTGGAGATCACCGGCCCGGTCGACCGCAAGATGGTCATCAACGCGCTGAACAGCGGCGCCAAAATCTTCATGGCCGATTACGAGGATGCCACCTGCCCGACCTGGACCAATCTGGTCGAGGGGCAGATCAACATCCGCGACGCGGTGCGCCGGACCATCACCCACGAGGATCCCGCCAGCGGCAAGAAATACCGCCTCGGCGACAGGACCGCGGTGCTGAAGGTCCGGCCGCGCGGCTGGCATCTGGAGGAGCGCCATGTGCTGATGGACGGCGAGCCGATGTCGGGCGCGCTGTTCGACTTCGGTCTGCATGTTTTCCACAACGCCAAGGAGCTGCTGGCGCGCGGCAGCGGTCCCTATTTCTACCTGCCCAAGCTGGAAAGCCATTTCGAGGCGCGGCTGTGGCGCGAGGTCTTCCTAGTGGCGGAGGAGTATCTCCACCTGCCGCACGGCTCGATCAAGGCGACGGTGCTGATCGAGACCATCCTCGCCGCCTTCGAGATGGACGAGATCCTGTATGAGCTGCGCGAGCATTCCGCCGGCCTGAACTGCGGCCGCTGGGACTATATCTTCAGCTTCATCAAAAAGTTCCGCAAGGACCCCGCCGCCGTCATGCCCGACCGGGCGGAGGTGACGATGGCCACCCCCTTCCTGTCGGCCTACAGCCAGCTGGCGATCCGCACCTGCCACCGCCGCGGCGCGCCGGCCATCGGCGGCATGGCCGCCTTCATCCCGGTGAAGGACAACCATGAGGCCAACGAGGTCGCCTTCTCCCGCGTGCGCGCCGACAAGGAGCGCGAGGCGTCCAACGGCCATGACGGCACCTGGGTCGCCCACCCCGGACTGGTCCCGGTGGCACGCGAGGTGTTCGACGCCTACATGCCGACGCCGAACCAGATCGCCCGCAAGCGCACCGACGTGACCGTCACCGCCGCCGACCTGCTGGCGGTGCCCGCCGGGCCGAAGACCGAGGCGGGGCTGCGCAACAATGTGGCGGTCGGCATCGGCTATATCGAGGCATGGCTGCGCGGCCAGGGCTGCGTCCCGCTGTTCAACCTGATGGAGGACGCCGCCACGGCGGAAATCAGCCGCACCCAGGTCTGGCAGTGGGTCCACACCGGCACCGCGCTGGACGACGGGCGGGTTGTGACGCTGGACCTCGTCGACCGCATCGTCGCCGAGGAGCTGTCCGCCTGGGAAACCCGCGTCGGCGCCGATGCCTATGCCAAGGGCCGCTACGCCGACGCCGCCTCCCTGTTCCAGGATCTGGTGGCGCGGGAGGACTTCACCGACTTCCTGACCCTGCCGGCCTATGAACGCGTGGTGGCGGAGGGAGCGTAAAGGGAAAACGCGGCAGGGGGACGCAGCGCCCCCTAGCCCACCCGCCCCAGCCGGACCGTCAGCGGCCAGCGGATCCGCCGCTCCGTTTCCGGATCGCCCCACAGCGGCGCGATCTCCTCGGCAAAATCCTCCAGCGGATTGTCGCCCAGCGCCTTGGTCGCCGCCTTCACCCCCGACCATGTGTTCATGTAGCCGAGCAGCCGCGCCAGCGGCCACGTTGCCTCCATCGCCAGCGACGGCACCGGCAGCTCGGGAAACGGGAAGTCCATGCCGCGATAGCCCTCGATCACCTTCCAGCGGTCGGCCGGCCAGTACGGTCCCAGCGTGCCGTTGTGGAATCGCTCCACCACCGGGTCCAGCACGGGATCGTCCAGCCACTGCCGGCCGTAGCAGACCAGCGCCACCGCCGCCCCCGGCTTCGCCACCCGCCGCACCTCGGCATAGAAGCGCGCCAAGTCGAACCAATGCGCCGCCTGCGCCGCGACGATCAGGTCGCAGCAGCCGTCGCGCAGGCCGCTTTCCCCCGCCGGGGCGACGGCATAGCGGACGCGATCATGCGCGTCTGCCTGGGCGATCTGCTCGGCGCTGGCATCGGTGGCCTGGACCGCCGCAAAGTGGCCGGCCAGCGCCACGGAAAACTGCCCGTTGCCGCAACCGACGTCCCAGGCCAGCCCGCGCGCCGGCGCCGCATCGGCCAGGGCGGCGGCCAACCCGGGCGGATAGGTCGGCCGGAAAGCGCGGTAATCGCCGGCATGGCCGGAAAAATGGTCCTTGAAGGAAGGCGGGGGGAAGGAACGCATGGGATGGGATCGCCTCGATCAACCGGGACAACGATTAGGCTTGGAATTTCCCGGGCGATGAGGATAAACCCTGTGGGTTCGTCGCGGAACCCTTCCCAGGGTGACCCGCACCTTTCCGCTGTGGCGCAGGCGCGCCGGGCGTGCTACCAAGCGCGCGATTTTTCGTGCGCCTCGCCAACCACCTGTGTCCGGCATGCAGACCTTCCTGGAATTCGAAAAGCCCATCGCCGAGCTTGAAGGCAAGATCGAGGAGTTGCGGCACCTGACCAACGCCGGCGACATCAACATCGCCGACGAGGTCGCCAAGCTGCAGTCCAAGGTCGACAAGCTCCTGCGGCAGACCTACGCCAAGCTCACGCCCGCGCAGAAGGTACAGGTGGCCCGCCACCCCAACCGGCCGCACTGCCTGGACTATGTGCATGGCCTGATCGAGGACTTCACGCCGCTGGCCGGCGACCGCCATTTCGCCGAAGACCGCGCGGTCATCGGCGGTCTGGGTCGCTTCCGCGGCCGGTCCGTGGTGGTGATCGGCCAGGAAAAGGGCAACGACACCGAAACCCGCGTCCGCCACAATTTCGGCATGGCAAAGCCGGAAGGCTACCGCAAGGCCCAGCGCCTGATGGATCTGGCCGACCGCTTCAAGCTGCCGGTCGTCTCGCTGGTCGACACCGCCGGCGCCTTTCCCGGCGTCCAGGCGGAAGAGCGCGGCCAGGCCGAGGCCATCGCCAAGAGCATCGAGCGCTGCCTGCGGCTGAACGTGCCGATGGTCGCCTCGGTCATCGGCGAAGGCGGCTCGGGCGGCGCCATCGCTATTGCCACCGCCGACCGCGTGCTGATGCTGGAACATGCCATCTATTCGGTGATCTCGCCGGAAGGCTGCGCGTCGATCCTGTGGCGCAGCTCCGACATGGCGGGCGAGGCGGCCATCGCGCTGCGCCTGATCAGCCAGGACTTGAAGGAACTGGGCGTCATCGACCATGTGGTGAGCGAGCCCATCGGCGGCGCCCACCGCGACCCGGCCGAGACGATCAGGAAGCTGGGCGACTGCATTGAGGAGTCGCTGGGCGAGCTGGACGGGCTGGACGGCGTCACCCTGCGCGCCAAGCGCCGCGAGAAGTTCCTGGAGATGGGGCAGAAGGGGCTGGGCTGAGGCCCGGCCCTTTCCCGCCTCTCCATTCGTTTACCTTTTCCACCCCTCCCCGCGTTCGGCCCGCTCCTCGGTCGAGCGGGGCGGGGAATGGATAAGGCAGCGGGCGCCATCGCCCCGCACCCTGCTCCCTACAGCAGGAACACCGACGCTAGTCCGAGGAACGCCAGGAACCCGACGACGTCCGTCACCGTCGTCAGGAACACCGCGCTCGACACCGCCGGGTCCACCCCCAGCTTTTCCAGTCCCAGCGGGATCAGGGCACCGCTCAGGCCCGCCACGACCAGATTGATGATCATGGCGAGGCCGATGACGACGCCGATCAGCGGGCCGTACCAGACCAGCGCGATCAGTCCGACCATCACGGCGAAGATGCCGCCGTTGATCAGCCCGACCAGCAGTTCCTTCCCCACCACGCGCATCGCGTTGGCCGACGACAGGTCGTGAGTCGCCAAAGCTCGGACGACGACGGCCAGCGTCTGGGTGCCGGCATTGCCGCCCATCGAGGCGACGATGGGCATCAGCACCGCCAGCGCCACGATCTGCTCGATGGCGCCCTCGAACAGCGAGATGACGCCCGAGGCCAGGAAGGCGGTGCCGAGGTTGATGGTCAGCCAGCCGACACGGCTGCGGGCGATGTCGCCGATGCCGCTGAACACGCCGGTGTCGCCCGACCCGCTCAGCTTGCGCAGGTCGTCGTCCGCCTCCTCGTCGATGATGCGCACGACGTCGTCGACGGTGATGACGCCGATCAGCCGGCCGGCGGCATCGACCACCGGGGCCGAGACCAGGGCATATTGCCGGAACAGGTTCGCCACCTCCTCACGCTCCATGGTGGCGGGGATGGCATCGACCTCGCCGGTCACCAGATCGGCGATGCGCACGGCCCGGCGCTGGCGCAGCAGGCGCGACAGCGGCACGGCCCCGACCACCCGGTGCATCGGGTCGACGATGAAGATGTCGTAGAAATCCTCCGGCAGCGTGTCGGTCGCCGCCCGGACGAAGTCGATGGTCTTGCCGACCGTCCAGAATTCCGGCACTGCGACCAGCTCGCGCTGCATCATGCGGCCGGCGCTGTCCTCGTCGTAGGTCAGGTTCTCCTGAACCAGGGCGCGCTCGGCGTCGGGCAGCTTCGCCAGGATCTGCGCCCGCGTCTCCGCGTCCAGATCCTCGATCAGTTCCACCGCATCGTCGGTGTCGAGATCGGCGACGGCGTCGGCCAGTTCCTGCGGCTCGAACCGCCCGATCAGCGATTCGCGCAGGTCCGGGTTCAGGTAGGACAGCACCTCGCCGTCCAGCTCGGTGGGCAGCAGGTCGATCAGGTCGGCGCGCTCGGCCGGCTCCGCCTGTTCGATCAGGTCGGCGATGTCGGCGGCATGCAGCCCGTCCAGCCGCGCCAGCACGGCATCGCGCTCGCGGGCGCGCAGAAGGCCGGCGATCTCCTCCACGAAGTCCGGCTCGACGCCGTAGCGACGTTCTTCCTCCACCTCCTGGCCATGGCCATGGGGGTTGGCGGCGCTGTCCGTCCGCGGAACCGGTACATGGGGATCGGTGTGCATGCCGGCACCCTCCCTTCGACGATGCAATCCCCGAATGCCAAGCCGGAATGCCGGAGGTCCCGCGGCGAGGGAACGGCGGCAAGGGAAAGGCTGACACCTCCGCGACATCGGACGGCGGCCGGCGGCGTTCAGGGTTTGCGGGTTGTGGAAGCCTTCCGGCCGGTTCCGGAGACCCGCTGCACAGGAGCGGGACCGGTGTCGGCGGAAGCGACCCCGACATAGAGGCGTCGCCCCGGTTTGTCCAGCCCGCTTCGGCACCGGCCGGCCGGCTCGGTCGCTTTTGCCACCATACCCTTGCACCGCCGCAACCCTTCATGCTCCCATGGGCCGGCGGCGCATCGCAGGTACCGCATCATGGGGAGAGGGACTGGACGGGCCGATGGAGTATGCCTTCACCACTGTCGACGGTTGCGACGGCATCCTGTTGTCCGGCCGCTGCACCTATGAGGATGGCAACCGCTTCCATGACATGCTGCGCGACTGGGATTTCGCAGCCAACCCGGTGGTCCGGATCGACCTGCGTTTCGTCACCTTCATCGATTCCGCCGCCATCGGGATGATGTTCATCCTGGCCAACCGCTGCCGGGAGGCCGGCGGCCACATCGTCGCCAGCGGCGCACCCCCTCACATCGTCCGCGCGCTGCGCCGCGCCGCGCTGGACCGCTACATCGAGTTCCGCTGAAAAAGACGAAAAGCTGAAAAGACGACGGGCGGCGCCGTACCGTGCGCCGCCCGTCGTCTTTTCAGTTCCAGAGGCCGATCAGGTCGGGCTCGGCACCGCAGCGGCCGTATCGACGCCGAGCTTGGCGCGGGCAAGGCTGTTCAGCGCCTCGGTATCGGCGAAGACGTAGCCCTTTTCGATCAGCTTGGACGTGTAGCTCTTGTTGTAGAGAAACGCGGCGATGATGCTGGAAATGTTACCGGTGAAGAAGGCCAGCACCGTCAGAAGAAGTCCCATTCCCCAGTCGCCGCGGAACAGGGCGGGAAAGCCGCCGAAGAACAGTGTGGTCCAGCTGAACCCGACCAGCCCCTTCTTGGTAAGCCCCGTCTGCGGGTGCTTCATCATCACGACAGTCGCCATCAAATCCCCCATGCAATCCGTATCTTGAATGGCTTGGCGTATCGCCATCCACTCCGTCTCTCGCAGCGCAGGATATTACCACTTTCGATAAGCAGCAAGAGCAGGGCAGACAAACAGCAGGGCAATTGTTCTCTGGCAGCATCATTCAGCCGATTATATTTTCTTCATGTTATCGACGCTGATATCAAATGCTTCTTCTTTTCATGAAGAGGCCCGCTGTCTGCAATCGGGAGTGTATGGCCCGGCGCCAGCGCGAGGCATCGGCGGGAGAGGCACCCCGAAGCCGCCGACCCTGACCCGGATGGCGCTTTCCGATGCTCCATTGACCGCCCCTGTCATGGAACCGCAACACTTTCCCTCCCCCGTCCAGCAGAGGAGACGCCGTATGGAGTCTCTGCATCGCCTCGACCAGACGCTGCTGCTCTGGCTGAACCAGTTCGCCGGCCACAGCGCGGCCTTGGACATGGCGGTGCGCGGGATCGCCAACATCTATCTGGTCAAGCTCGGCCTGTTCAGCGCGGCGCTGTGGTGGCTCTGGTTCCGCCGGGAGGACACGCAGGGCGGACGCCAGCTGGTGGTGGACGCCATCGCCGCCGTGGTGCTGGCGGTGGCGGCATCCATCCTGATCCAGGCGGTGATGCCGGCCCGGCCCCGACCGCTGCACGATGCCGGCCTGCCCTTCGTCCCGCCCATCGGCCAGAGCCGCGAGGCGCTGAAGAACTGGAGTTCCTTCCCCAGCGACAATGCCGCCCTGGGCTTCGCACTGGCCGCCACCTTCGTCCGCGCCTCCCGCCCGTGGGGACTGCTGGCCTGCCTGTGGGCGGCACTGGCGATCTCCCTGCCGCGGGTCTATCTCGGCCTGCACTACCCCGGCGACGTCACCGGCGGCGCGCTGCTGGGCATCCTCAGCGCCGTGGCGGTCGCCCGGCTGCTGCCGATGGACGGCGTTCACCGGCTGGTCGCCTGGATCGAGGAACGCTGGCGCCCCTGGTTCTACAGCGGCGCCTTCCTGGCGATCTACGAGATGATGGTGCTGTTCGAGGATGTCCGCCGCGCCGCGGGCGGAGCATCGAAGCTGCTGCACGCGCTGGCCGGCTAGAACCCGGCAAGGCCCGGACACGAAAAAGCCCGCTCGGTCTTGCGACCTGCGGGCCTTTCGTCTTTCCCGTATCCCCGGGATGGTCCCATCTGCATGGGAAAGTGGTGCGGTCGAGAAGACTCGAACTTCCACGGGTTGCCCCACAGCGACCTCAACGCTGCGCGTCTACCAATTCCGCCACGACCGCATCAGGCTGGTAGTCCCCGACGCTCGCTTGCGCGCCTCATCGGGTGGAGCGGGTAGATATCAGCTTCCCGACGGTCGATCAAGCGCTACAATCATCTTCTGCGAAGAAAAATTCGGAACGGCCCTCCGGCCGGTCCAACGAGACCCTTGCCGGCACCGCCGCCCATAGCGCCAGAGACCCCATCGAATGACCTCCCCCACCAGCCAGCTTGCCAGCCAGCCCGCTAGCCTTTCCGCCAGCCAGCCCGACAGTTCCCCCCCGCGCCAGCCGATCGAGTGGCGCATCTCCGACGAGCCCGTGCCCTACCCCGATGCCATCGCCGAGATGGAGGCGCGCGTCGAGGCGATCCGCGCCGGCACGGCACCGGAACTGGTCTGGCTGCTGGAACATCCGCCGCTCTACACCGCCGGCACCAGCGCGCGCGACGAGGATCTGCTGGAGGCCGACCGCTTCCCCGTCTACCGCAGCGGTCGCGGCGGCCAGTACACCTATCACGGGCCGGGACAGCGGGTTGCCTACGTCATGCTGGACCTGAAGGCGCGCGGCGCCGACATCCGCGGCTTCGTCCGCGATTTGGAGGAGTGGATCGTCCGCACGCTCGCCTCCTTCAACATCAAGGGCGAGCGGCGCGAAGGGCGCGTCGGCATCTGGGTCGACAAGCAGCCCTATGGCGGGCTGAAGGGGCAGGAGGACAAGATCGCCGCCATCGGCGTGCGGGTGCGCCGCTGGGTCAGCTTCCACGGCATCGCCCTGAACGTCGAGCCGGACCTGTCCCATTTCGGCGGCATCGTCCCCTGCGGCATCGCCGAGCACGGCGTCACCTCCATCGTGGCGCTGGGCCAGCTGGTGACGATGGAGGATGTGGACTCCGCCCTGATCGCGGCCTGGCCGGAGGTGTTCGGCGGCCCGCTGCGGGATGGGTCGGAAGTCTAATACTTCTTGAACCCGCCGGCGGCCGGGGCAGCAGCCT
This sequence comes from Azospirillum sp. A29, assembly GCF_042604625.1. Lineage (NCBI taxonomy): Bacteria > Pseudomonadati > Pseudomonadota > Alphaproteobacteria > Rhodospirillales > Azospirillaceae > Azospirillum > Azospirillum sp. A29. The sequence goes on along the minus strand of NZ_CP170466.1, from coordinate 2,140,646 downwards.
GGTTGCCGGCGGGGTTCACCCGCGGGTCCTTGTTGTCCATCGACTGCACGGTGCAGTTGGTCGAATCGCCGTTGCGGAACAGGTAGATCTTCTTGCGGTCGGCCTTCTTGCCGGGGTCGTGCAGGTTCAGCCCATGGCCGAAGGCGACGCCCAGCACCTCGCCCTTGTAATAGGCGCGGAACCGCATCGGCTCGATTTCGCTGAAGCGCAGGGCGGCGCAATCCTTGCTCAGCTCCTTTTCGAAGGTGCCGGCCTTGCGCCAGTCCTCCTTGGAGCGGATCGTCATCCATTGCGACGGCAGCGCATACTGCACAATGGGCGGCGCAATGGGCAGGTTGGCCCCCGGCTGCGGCGGCGCCTGATGGCCGGGCTCCGTCCGCTCCAGCGCACCGGCCAGCGCCGGGACGGCCCCCGGCAGCACCAGTGCGCACAAGGAAAGGACCGCCAAGAAGCGCACATCAAATCCGGACATCGAACCCACGCTCCTTCCCCTCGCCCACCGCCTTCTCTTTGGCCGGTCCGCGTTCGGGCGGTGCTGGGTCCACCGCCTCTCCAAGCCGGCCGGAAAGCGTCAGCGACAGCTCCATCGCCCCGCCATCGGCAGGCGCACCCAAGGGCGACAGCGTCACCGTGCCTTCCAGACCTTGCGGCGGCGCGGCCATCGCCGCGGTCAGCATCTCCATCACCCGGCCGAGATCGTCGATGGCGACCCGGTCGGTCTCGACCGTCAAACCCTTGCCCGGCCGGATGGCGGAGCGGAGGGCGCCGAGCATGGCGGCCAGCCCCTCCCCCTTCTCCTCCACCGGCACCCGCGCCAGCGCAAGGGCTGCACCGTCCAAACGCAAGCCCGCCGTCCCATCGCACAGGGCAAGGCCGATCCCGCTCAACTCAACCGCCACCTCCTGCCGGACATCGTCTGCCAAGGGCTGCAACGCGCCGGCCGGACCATCCAGCGCCGCGACGGCTACCCGGCGCTCGGCATCGCCGAAGCGGGCGGCCAGTGCCGCCTCCGCCGCCGCGGCCTCGCTCCCGTCCATCCCGAAGGCGGTCAGCAGCCGCCCCAGATCGCGCGCCAGCGCCCGGATCGCGGAGTCCAGCCGGTCGGCAAGGTCATCGTCACCCGCCGGAGCTTGGAACGGGCGTGCCGGGGCATCCTCCACCGCCGCCGGCCCCAGGCTGAGACGGACGGCGGGGTCGTGCCCCGTTACAGTGGAGGATTTCGGAGCCGGGGCGGCCCCCGGCTTGCGGCCAGCCTTGTCCTTGGCCTTCGCCGCCTTGGCGAACACTCCGGTGAGCATGGCCTTCATCCCGGCCACATCCGATTTGCTGGCGGTCATCCCGGCCGTCGTCCCTCAACCACAAGGACCAAAACCCGCGTCCACCGCCAGCATGCCGCCATCATGGTTAGTGGAAGGCTAACGCGGGGCTCACGCCGTCGGCCGCTGCTCGAACCCGGCCATTCCCGGATCCTGCTCCGGTTCGGACACAAGGTCGCGGACGATTGCCGACGGCGGGCCGCGGCGGCAGTCCTCCAGCATGCGGTCGACCGCATCGGCGGGACCGGCGAACAGGGCCTCCACCGTGCCGTCGCTACGGTTGCGCACCCAGCCGGTCAGGCCGAGCGCGCCGGCCCGGTCGACGGTCCAGCCGCGATACCACACTCCCTGCACCTTGCCCTGGATGCGGACACGCACCGCCTTACGATCCACCGCGCTCATGCGGCGCCATCCTTTGCGGCGTTGCGCCTGCCCTGCTCCTCGTCCAGCAGGGCCTTGCGCGACAGTTTTCCGATCATGGTCTTGGGCAGCTCCTGGCGGAACTCCACGACCTTCGGCATCTCGATGGGCGACAGCTTGTCCTTCAGGAAGGCGATCAGCGCCTCGGCGGTCAGGCTCTGGCCGTCGTCCAGCCGGACATAGGCCTTGACCGTCTGGCCGCGATACTCGTCCGGCACGCCGGCCACCACGCATTCGGCGACGGCGGGGTGCAGGTAGATCGCCTCCTCCACATTGCGGGGATAGACGTTGAAGCCGCTGCACAGGATCATGTCCTTGATGCGGTCGACGATGGTGGTGTAGCCGTCCTCGTCCATGATCCCGACATCGCCGGTGTGCAGCCGCCCGTCGATCAGCGTCTGCGCCGTTTCGGCCGGGCGGCGCCAATAGCCCTTCATCACCTGCGGCCCGCGGATGCAGACCTCGCCCTTCTCGCCGGGGGGCAGGACACGGCGCGGCTCCTCCAGGCTGACGATTTCGATGATCGTGCCGGGCAGCGGCAAGCCGATGGAGCCCTTCTTGTCGCTGTGCAGCACCGCCGGGTTCACCGTCGCGACGGGCGAACATTCCGACAGGCCGTAACCCTCGACCAGTGTGCAGCCGGTGGTGCGCTCGAACGCCTCCTTCACCTCCAGCGGCAGCGGCGCCCCGCCCGACATGCAGAAGCGGATTGAGGACAGATCGTAATCCTTCAGGTGCTTGTGATGGTTGATCGCCGTGTAGATGGTCGGCACCGCCGGGAACAGGGTGATCCGCTCCTTCTGCAAGGTGCGCATCACCTGTTCCAGTTCGAAGCGCGGCAGCAGGATGATCTCCGCCCCCAGATGAAGGCCGAAATTCATCACCGCGGTCATGGCGAAGACATGGAACAGCGGCAGCACGCCCAGCATGCGCTCCTGCCCGTCTTCCGCACCGCCCTCCCCCGGCTTGCGCTCCTTGGCCGCGTACCAGGTCGCGCACTGGATGGTGTTGGCGTAGAGGTTGGCGTGGGTCAGCATCGCGCCCTTCGGCACGCCGGTGGTGCCGCCGGTGTATTGCAGAACCGCCACGTCCTCGCGCGCATCGATGGCGACCGGGCTCGGCCGGCCGTCGTTGGCGATCAGCCTGGCAAAGGGGATGTGGCGGTCGTCGCGCGGGATCGCCGCGATCTCCGCCTTCTTGGCGATGGGGAACAGCCAGTTCTTCGGGAAGGGCAGGATGTCGGCCATGCGGCAGATCACCAGCCGCTTCAGCCCGGTCTCGGCCAGCATCCGCGCCATCTTGTCATAGAGCAGCTTCAGGTCCAGCGTGACCATCAGGTCGATGTCGCTGTCGCCGATCTGATGGACCAGTTCGCGTTCGGCATAGAGCGGGTTGAAATTCACCACCGTGCCGCCGGCCTTCAGGATGGCGAAGAAGGCGACGACATAATAGGGCGTGTTGGGCAGGAACAGCCCGACCCGCGTCCCCTTCCCCACCCCGATGGCCTGGAAGCCGCGGGCGGCGCGGTCGACCAACCGGCCCAACTCGCGGTAGCTGGTGCGCTTGCCGAGGAAATTCAGGCAGGGCCTGTCGCCATGGCGGGCGACCGCTCCCTCCAGCAGTTCGGTCAGCGGCCGGACCGGGATCGGCATGGCCCAGTCCACCGTCGGCGGGTACGAGGCCAGCCATGGATAATCGGGCAGCTTGCGGGCGGCATCTCCCATCGCGCGGTTCCTCCCCCATTGGTTCCTGCTTCCGGTTGCCGGTTTCGTCCGGCACCGTCTTCTCCCCCAAGCCTACGCCGGGAAGCGGGGAATTGTCCCCTGGAGAGGAGATGGGATCGCGATACCCATGAACAAGCAGGCCATGAACAAGCGGAGGATGTGGTGCCGCGCTCCCTTATCGACTGCGCAGCCGGTGCAGCACCTCCACCGCCATCCATTCGGCGAGGTTGCCGTCCTCGCCATCCAGGAAGACGGCGACGGAGACCGGGACCGGCCCCGGCGCGTGGTAGGCTGCCGGCGTCACCCCCGGACCGCCGCCGGTGTGGCCCCAGTAGGGACCGGCCGCCGGGTCCAGCTCCACCATCATCCCCAGCCCATAGGACGGCTCGACCCAGGGACGCCCGCCCATCGGCCCGCCGACCTGCAGCCCATCGCGCATCCGCCGCAGCAACGGACCCGGCAGATACTCCTCGGTCAAACCATGAATGAGCCGGCAGGCGTCCGCCGCCGTCATCGCCACCACCCCATGCGACACCCAGCCGGGATGATAGGCCTCCGCCACCGCAGCCCCGCCGAAGGCCGGGCTCGGCCCGAAGAACAGCCCGTCGAGATCGGCGCGGTCACGCAGCAGCGACGCACTGGCGAGGCCGAGCGGCGCGAAGACCTCGCGCCCCAGAACCTCGGCGAGCGAAGCGCCGCCCGCCCGCTCCAGCAGCCGGCCGATCAGCAGATAGCCGATGTTGGAATAGGCAAAGCTGCCGACCGGCGGTCCCTCCAGTCCGTAGCGGGCCAGGAACTCGTCGCCACTCCAAGGCGCCGCACCCGCGGCGACGGCGGCGTGATAGTCGGCCTGTCCGCCATAATCGGGCAGGCCGGCACGGTGGGTCAGGATCTGTGCCACGGTGACCGATCCCGCCCGCCCGACCAGTTCCGGCAGCCAGCGCTCCGCCGGCCCATCCAGTTCGACCACGCCGCGGGCGGCCAGCCGCAGAACCGCGGCGGCGAGGATCGTCTTGGTCAGGCTGTAGACCAAAGCGCGCCGGTCGGCCAAATCCTCGCCCGTCGCCCCGCTGCCCGTCGCCCCGTCGTGCCTCCCCTTCCGCCGCAGCTCCAGCGTCCGCACCGGTTCCGCATCGGCGCCCCGGCCGCGGGCGATGGCGACGAGCGCCGTGGAAGCCGAGGCCGGGCTTGCGCTGTCCTCCTCCAGCAGGCCGGCGAGCGCCACGGTCAGCACCGCCAATCCAGGATCCGCCCCAACCGCCCCGTTCCTGTCCTTGCCCATCGCCTGTCCGCTCCCCGCCGCCGTTTCCGTTTGTCCTCACAGATAAGAAGGCCGTCGGGCGGCAAATGAAAATCCGGTCCGATCCTACTGGGGCGCCCCTCAACTGTCCCATTAACCATAGCCGGCCGCTGACGCACCCCACGAGTTGGGCTATCCTGATGCGACCGCCCGTGTGGAGGGCCGCGCCATGCCCGTGATGGACGCCGACCAGCGCCGTAAACTGGAAGATCAGCTGCTTCGCAAGGCGGAGGAAGCGGCCCGGATCCTGCGCCGGGAGGCGGAAACCGGCGATCCCGCCCATGTCGACTCGCTGGCGGAGGGGCTGGCCGGGCTGCTGAAGACCCGGGAATTCCCCAGCCTGCGTGCCGCCGAGTTCCGCGAGCTGTCCCGCGTCTATCAGCGCGGCGCCTACCAGCGCAGCGTCGATTCGCTGCTGGTCCAGGCCGAACGCTGCGGCCATCGCGGCGACGAAAAGGGGCGCAACGCGCTGCTGACCCAGGCCAAGGACCATTTTGCCAAGGCCCTGCGTTTCGGTGCCGACGACGAATTCCGCCACGGCGTCGAACGGCGCGTGCAGGCGACGCTGATGACCAGCAAGGACGGGGTGGACGACCGCACCAAGCAGGCGGCCAAACGCAAGCTCGACCAGCACGATGTCGGCGCCAGGCCGCCGAACGGGATCGAACGCCGCCGTGCCATCCGCTATGCCGATCCGGTCCTGGCGGTGGAGGCGGAGGGCCGGCGCTGCACCACGATCAACTGGTCGACCCGCGGCCTGCTGGTCGATCTGCCGCCGGAGGAGTTCGCTCATGCCGTCGGCGGCAAGCTGCGGCTGGACCTGCATTGCCCGGACATTCCGGAAACGGCCGGCCCAGAAACAGGCCGTCCGGAAACAGGCCGTCCGGACAAAACCGGCCATCGGGTCGGCGGCCGGCAGATCGCCCATGTGGTGCGTCTCGACCCCGACCGCCACGCGGTGGCCCTGTCCTTCCCCGACATCAGCACCGTGATGCTGGACCTGATGCACGCCATGAAGGAAGCCGGCATCAAGCCCGAACCGGAGCGCTGATGCGACCATCCTCAGGCCGGCGCCGTCCCCTCATCCGCCGACGAAGCGCCCGTTGTGGCCGCGCACCAGCGGATGTTCGTCCGGACCGGCGACCGGCAGCAGGCCGTTGATGCGCGCCCCCGCTTCCGCCGGCAGGCAGAACAGGTTGATCCCCATGCCGAGCCCGTGGATTTCCGTCCCGTTGTCGACCAGCCCATAGCCGAAGATCGCCTCCGACCGGCCGGCGAAATTGGCGGGATTGTGGAAGGCCGGCAGATACCAGTAGCAGGCATAGCCCAGCTCGCCGAGCAGGCGGATCAGGGCGGCCGACCGGTCGGGACGGTCGTTCTCCACATACAGGACCGGCCGGTCGCGGGCGATCAGGCCGCGCGCGCCCTCCAGAACCTCGGCCTCCATGCCCTCGACGTCGATCTTGATCAGGCGGATGCGGCCCGCCCCCTCACCGCACAGCCCGTCCAGGCGATGCACCGGCACCGGCCGGTCGCCGGCCAGTTCGTCAAGGGACAGCGCGCCGAAATTGCCGTCCGCGTCCATCGCCACCGCGGCGAGATGCAGCATGCCGTCGGCAGCCCCGGCGGCGGCCAGCAAGCCGTCGGCCCAGTCCAGCCCGTTCAGCGCCAGATTTCCGCAGAGCAGCCGGTGGTTGGCATCGACCGGCTCCAGAGCCAGCACCCGGCCGGCGGGGCCGACCAGCCGCGCCAGCGCCACCGTGTGGGCGCCGATGTTGGCGCCGACGTCGATCACCCGGTCACCGCCCCGGACGCACTGGCGGAACAGTGCGACCTCCTGCTCGAAATATTCACCGTAATAGCCGAGCGAACGCCCGACGACGCTGTCGGTCCGCCGGTACATCATCAGGCCGTGCCGCGCCTTCACCAGCCCGACCGGTCCCTCTCCACCCAGCAGATCGTCCGCCATCACCCCCTCCCGCCGCTCCATCGGCCGGAAGTGTAGCGGAGCCGGGGGAGAGGGCAAGGCATCACCCCACGCCGATCCCGCTGGGCGCGGTGACGGCGTGCTCCTTCAGGATCGCCTCGGAGATCGCCGACACCTCGATCAGCTGCACCTCGTAGCCCCACAAATTGGCGATGTGGCGCAGCACCGCCTTGGCGTCGCTCTCGTCCAGCAGCACGCCGTTGGTGACGCGATGCTGCAGGATCAGCTTGCGGTCGCCGGCGAGATCGACGTCGACGATCTGGATGTCCGGCTCCAGATAGCCCAGGTCGTACTGGCGGGCCAGCTTCTTGCGGATGTCGCGGTATCCGCGCTCGTTGTGGATGTGATCGACCAGCAGATAAGGGTCTTCGGCGTCGTCGCGCACGCTGAACAGCTTCAGCTTCCGCATCAGGTGCGGGCTGAGATATTGCAGGACGAAGCTCTCGTCGCGGAAGTTGGCCCAGGCCTCGCGCACCGCCGCCATGCCGTCGCCGCGGCCGGCAAGTTCGGGGAACCACTGGCGGTCCTCGTCGGTCGGCTTCTCGGCGATGCGGGCGATGTCCTGCATCATCGCGAAGCCCAGCGCGTAGGGGTTCAGGCCGGAGAAGCGCTTGTCGTCGAATTCGGGCTGGAACACGACGGACGTGTGCGAATGCAGGAACTCCAGGAAGGCGCCTTCGCTGATCTGGCCGGTCTCGTGCAGGCGGCTCATGATCTGGTAATGGACGTAGGTGGCGCAGCCCTCGTTCATCACCTTGGTCTGTTTCTGCGGATAGAAATACTGCGAGATGTGGCGGACGATGCGCAGCAGCTCGCGCTGCCAATGCTCAAGCCGCGGCGCCTTCTTCTCCAGGAAATAGAGGATGTTCTCCTCCGGCAGGCCCAGCAGCTTCTTGCGCTCCGACACCGACTTGGCGGGGCGCGGGCCGGCGGCGGTTTTGGGCACCGTGCGCCACAGGTCGTTGAAGGTCTGGTCCTGATATTCCTGCCGCTCGCGCTCGCGCCGCTGCTCGGTCCGCAGGTCAGAGCGCTTCTTCGGGTATTTGTGCACGCCCTGGCTCATCAGCGCATGGGCAGCATCCAGCACCCGCTCCACTGCGGCATGGCCGTAGCGTTCCTCGCAATGGGAGATGTAGGTCTTGGCAAATTCCAGATAGTCGAGGATGCCCTGGGCATCGGTCCATTGCTGGAACAGCTGGTTGTTCTTGAAGAAATGGTTGTGGCCGAAGGCGGCGTGGGCGATGACCAGCGTCTGCATCGTCATGGTGTTTTCTTCCATGATGTAGCTGATGCAGGGGCTGGAGTTGATGACGATCTCGTAGGCGAGGCCGCGATAGCCCTTGCGGTACATCATCTCGTCGCGGGCGAAATGCTTGCCGAAGGACCAGTGCTTGTACATCAGCGGCATGCCGATGGACGAATAGGCGTCGAGCATCTGCTCGGCGGTGATAACCTCGATCTGGTTGGGATAGACGTCGAGGCCCATCTCCTTCAGCGCGATGTGCTCGATGGCGTCATAGACGCGCTTGATCTTGTCGTAATCCCACTCGACGCCGTCATACAGCAGCGCCTCGGGTCTGGTGATCACAGCGGTCATTCTCGATCTCCCCCTGCCGCCCTTCTGCCCCCTGTCGGGGATGAGGGCGGTGATTTCCCTTTATCCCCTCAGGCGCCCCTTACGCTCCCGCCTTCTCGCGGGCGAACAACTCGCGGAAGACCGGGAAGATTTCCCGGCGGGAGCGGACGCGGCGCATCGCCAGCGGGCGTTCCGGGCTTTGCACCTGCTTGTAGGTGCGCCACAGCTCGGTTTCGCGGCCCAGTGCCGACAGGCCCATATTGTGTTCCGCCGCCACCTCGATGTAGGCGAAATACTGGCACATCGGCAGGATGACATCGCGCAGCAGGGTCGCCGACTTGGCATTGTCCGACGACATGTTGTCGCCGTCCGATGCCTGGGCGGCGTAGATGTTCCATTCATTGTGCGGGTAGCGCTCCTGCACCACCTTCTGCATCTCCTCCAGCGCCGTCGACACCACGGTGCCGCCGGTCTCGGTGGAGTAGAAGAAGGTTTCCTCGTCCACCTCCTTGGCCTCGTGGGTGTGGCGGATGAAGACGATGTCGACCGAGCGGTAGCGCCGCCGCAGGAACAGGTACAGCAGCATGAAGAAGCGCTTGGCCAGATCCTTCATGTGCTCGGTCATCGAGCCGGACACGTCCATCAGGCAGAACATCACCGCCTGGGCAATCGGCTTCGGCACCGATTCGAACCGGTTGTAGCGGACGTCGATCGGGTCGATGAAGGGAATCCGGCGGGAACGCAGGACGATGTGTTCCAGCTGTTCGCGCAGCGCCTGGATCTGCGTCGCGTCCTCGCCGGACTCCTCGGCCTCGCGCAGCATCTCCTCCAGTTCGCGGATCTCGTCGCGCTTCGGGCGTTTCAGCGCGATGCGGCGCGACAGGCTGTTCCGCATGGTGCGGACCAGGTTCAGGTTGGCGGGCGACCCCGACACCGAATAGCCGGCCCGCGTCAGCGTGTGCGATTCGGACTGCTTGACCTTCTGCTTCACCAGATCGGGAAGCTCCAGATCCTCCAGGAAGATGTCGAGGAACTCGTCGCGCGACAGGACGAAGCGGAATTCGTCCTCACCCTCGCCGTCGGCGCTGCCCTCATTGCCGCGGCCACCGCCGCCGCCGTCCGGGCGCTGGATGGTGTCGCCTTCCACATATTCCTTGTTGCCGGGCACGACATAGTCGCGCACCCCACCCTGGCTGGCGCGGTGGAAGGACGGTTCGCGCACGCCGCCGGCGGCGATCGTCACCTTCTCGCCGTTCTCGATATCCTGGATGCCCCGTTTTCCCGAGGCGTCGCGGACCGCCTTGACCACCTGTTCCTTGGCACGGCGCAGGAAACGCTGGCGGTTGGCCAGGCTCTTGCCCTGCGGGTTCAGGCGACGGTCGATGATGTTCATCAAGGGGCTGGCCCTCCCACCCGTTTCGTCACGCGGCCTTAGGATTCTGACAGCTTTCTATGACAGTGGGGTTGCCGCGGGGCGTTGCAACACCCCGTCCCGCGGCAATTAAGCGCCCCCTCGGTCCACCTGTCCCGACCCGCCGGCCTCAGCCCGCCTGCTTCACCCGCATGTACCACTCGACCAGCCGGCGGACCTGCCGCTCGGTGTAGCCGCGCGTCATCATGCGCGAGACGAACTCGGTGTGCTTCTTCTCGGTATCGCCGTCCTTCTTCGAGCCGAAGCTGATCACCGGCAGCAGATCCTCGACCTGGCTGAACATCCGCTTCTCGATCACCTCGCGGATCTTCTCGTAAGAGGTCCAGGACGGGTTGCGGCCGGAATTGGCCGCCCGAGCGCGCAGGGCGAACTTCACCACCTCGTTGCGGAAGTCCTTCGGGTTGGCGATGCCCGCCGGCTTCTCGATCTTGGTCAGTTCCTGGTTCAGCAGCTCGCGGTTCATCAGCTGGCCGGTGTCGGGATCCTTGAAGTCCTGATCCTCGATCCAGGCATCGGCATAATCGACATAACGGTCGAACAGGTTCTGGCCGTAGTCGGAGTAGGATTCCAGATAGGCCTTCTGGATCTCGTTGCCGATGAACTCGGCGTAACGCGGGGCGAGCTCGGCCTTGATGAACTCGACGTATTTCTTTTCCGTCTCCTCCGGGAACTGTTCGCGGCGGATCGCCTGCTCCAGCACATACATCAGATGCACCGGATCGGCCGAAATCTCGGTCGAGTCGTAGTTGAAGGTCGAGGCGAGCACCTTGAAGGCGAAGCGGGTGGAGATGCCGCCCATGCCCTCGTCGACGCCGCCCTGGTCCTTGTACTCCTGCATCGACTTGGCTTTGGGATCGGTCTCCTTGACGCTCTCGCCGTCATAGACCCGCATCTTGCTGTAGACGCTGCTGTTCGGATGCTCGCGCAGGCGCGACAGCACCGAGAAGCGGGCCAGCATCTCCAGCGTCGCCGGCGCGCAGGGCGCGGTCGACAGATCGGAGCCGTTGACCAGCTTCTCGTAGATCTTCTGCTCCTCCGCCACCCGCAGGCAGTAGGGGACCTTGATCACGCAGATGCGGTCGATGAAGGCTTCGTTGTTCTTGTTGTTCTTGAAGGTCTGCCACTCCGCCTCGTTGGAGTGGGCCAGGATCACGCCCTGGAAGGGAATGGCGCCGATGTTCTCCGAGCCGACATAGTTGCCCTCCTGCGTCGCGGTCAGCAGCGGGTGCAGCATCTTGATCGGGGCCTTGAACATCTCGACGAATTCGAGCATGCCCTGGGTCGCCCGGTTCAGGCCGCCGGAGAAGCTGTAGGCGTCGGGATCGTTCTGGCTGTAGATCTCCAGCTTGCGGATGTCGACCTTGCCGACCAGCGACGAGATGTCCTGGTTGTTCTCGTCGCCCGGCTCGGTCTTGGTGACGCCGATCTGGCGCAGCTTGCTGGGGTGGAGCTTCACCACCTTGAAGCGGTTGATGTCGCCGCCGAACTCGTCGAGGCGCTTGACCGCCCACGGGCTCATCAACCCGGTCAGGCGGCGCTTGGGGATGCCGAAGCGCTCCTCAAGCTCGTCGCCGATCTCGTCCGGGTTGAACAGGCCGAGCGGGCTTTCGAAGGTCGGGCTGATCTCCTTGCCGGCCTTCAGCACATAGATCGGGCATTTCTCCACCAGCGACTTCAGCCGCTCCGCCAGCGACGACTTGCCGCCGCCGACCGGGCCCAGCAGGTAGAGGATCTGCTTGCGCTCCTCCAACCCCTGCGCTGCGTGCCGGAAGAAGCCGACGATCCGTTCGATCGTCTCTTCCATGCCGTAGAACTCGGAGAAGGCGGGATAGACCTTGATGGTCCGGTTCATGAAGATGCGGCCCAACCGCGGGTCGCGGGCCGTGTCGACCACTTCCGGTTCGCCGATGGCCGCCAGGATGCGTTCGGAGGCCGAGGCGTAGGACATCGGGTCGTCGCGGCACAGCTGGAGATAGTCCATCAGGGACATCTCGGTTTCGCGGCGGGTCTCGTAATTCTGCGTGTAGCGCGTGAACAGTTCGTCGGCCGGGAACATTCGTCGCTCCGTCTTATCTGGTCCGATGCGCCGGGGGGCCGCCGGTGGCTGCGGCGGCAGGGCACGGCGCATGCCGCGATCCAAGGGGCACTCCAGGGAAGACGCGGACCGCGCGGGGTCCGCAGCCTCCCCGCTCAGCGATAGAAGCCAGCGGTCTGGTGTAAGGAACGGTCCTGTGAAGGCCGGGAGAGGTCCGTCTCGCGACGCGGCGACCCCCGAACGAGTCATTTTTGAATGTAATGCTCCACTTGGAGCTTTCCAGGCACTCAGGCTCCATAGCCGGAAAGCCCGCGGTGAAGCTGGCCCTGGCCATAGGACCTAGGTCCTGCGGCCGGTATGGGTGCGACGAGCGCACCTTTTCAACCCAAGCGCGTATCTGCCGTGCATGCGTCGGAAGGTTCGGCGAAAGACGTGTGACGGTGTCAGGAGAAGACGGCGTGGAACCGGCGGCAATCGTCGTTGCCCGTCCGATCGGGAAGAACTGCCCAGTGCGATGCGACCCAAGCGGGTTCCATCGGGCGCTCCTTGTCACGCCATCGGCCTCCTCAAGCAGACGCGCCGCCTCGACCAAGCACGGCGCAGGGATTTACCGTCGATGCTGAACTCCAAACCTTAACAATTTCCGGTAAGGGGCCTTGCGGTCTGCCGCAGTGTCGGCCACGGCCTCGCAACACCTCCTCCAACACTTCTTTGAGGTCATGTTGCGTCCCAATCGTCCTCATCAACAAGGCGGAAATTGGGTGAGGATGGGGCACCAACGCGGCACGGTGGAGGGTTACCGCTGGATTACCGAATTGTTTCAATGACTTGGCACGCTTGCCACGGGGTGGGAAATTTTATGGGCGGGTCTGCGACCCCCGTTTGGCGCCAGTTGCGGCAGCAATCTCCGGCGGTAGACCGGACTTTCGGACAATACCGACAGCCGTCCCGCCGAACCTCCCCTCAGCATGGCCCCTCAGGCCGGCTGCCAAGCCTTCACCCCGATGCTCAGCGCCTCGCGCAGGCTTGCAGGGGTGACAGGCTTGGCCAGCACGGCGTGGGCGCCGCTGTCGCGCGCCTGGGCTTTGCGGTCGTCATCGACGCGGCCGCTCATGAACACAACCGGCAGGCTGCTGTGGCGCGACTCGCCGCTGGTGCGCAGCGCCCGGAGGAAACCGAATCCGTCCATCGGCTGCATCTCCACATCGCACAGCACCAGATCGGGCGCGTGGGCGGCGACCAGGGCCAGTCCCGACTCGCCGTCGGCGGCCTGATGAACCGCCTTGACGCCCAGCGTGCCCAGCATCTTCGCCAGCACCATGCGGGTGAAGGATTCGTCTTCGACCACCAGGACCGACAGGGCGCCGAACGGCGTCCCCGTCTCGCCTGACGTCTTGCCTGCCGCAGCGCCCTCAGCCGACCGGTCAGTCACCACGCCCCGCCCTTTCGCTTGAGCGACCGGCCGGCGGAATGCCGCCGACGGTCATTTCGTGACCCGACCTGTGTACGATGGCAACCAGGGACGCGCAAGGTGTCCAAAAATACGAGGGTGCCCACTGTCCTGGCCCATGCGCTGGATGAACGGTTGCACCGGTCCGTCCGCCCCGCTTAGATGGGCGGCATGAGCTTCCTCGATCACATCCGCGCCTGCAACGCGCACGACCTGTCCGGCTTCCGCCCGTTCGAGCTGGACGGCCACACAGTGGGCTGGGTGCGCCATGCCCTGGCCGAGGCGCTGCCCGAGGTCGATCCCGGCTTCGTCGTCACCGCCGACCGGCTGACCATCGCGCCCGAGATCCGGGATTTCGAGGCGCGCTCCGCCCTGCTCGACCATGCCGCCGCCTATCTGGTGGAACAAGGAACGGTCAAGGCACTGCGCGGCGAATATTACCCGGTCCTGCCGCGCTGGGGGGCAGAGCCGCTGGCCCGGCTGGACCGCGCTGCCGTCGGCGCCTTCGGGATCGAGGCTTATGGCCTGCACATCAACGGCTTCGTCCGCGACGAATCCGCCGGCAATGGGGCCGGCGGCCTTCTGCTGTGGGTCGGCCGGCGCGCCAGCGACCGCGAGGTGGCACCGGGCCAGCTCGACAACCTGATCGCCGGCGGCCAGCCCATCGGCCTGACCCTGGCCGAGAATCTGGAGAAGGAGGCGGCGGAGGAGGCAGGGCTTGATGCCGAGACCGCGCGGCGCGCCGTGCCGGTCGGCGCCATCAGCTACACCATGGAGACGCCGGCCGGGCTGAAGCGCGACCGCCTGTTCGTCTACGATCTGGAACTTCCGCCCGGCCTCACCCCCGTCAACACCGACGGCGAGGTCGAGTCCTTCGACCTCTGGCCGCTCGACAAGGTGGCGGCGTCGGTGCGCGGCACCGGCGACTGGAAGTTCAACGTGACCCTCGTGGTGGCCGATTTCCTGATCCGCCACGGCTGGCTGACGCCGGAAAACGACCCCGATTATCTGGAGATCGCCCGCAGCCTGCGGCGGTAAGCCCGGCGCTTCGCCGGTCGGGCGCTACTCCGGACAAACAAAAGGCCCCGCCCTCTTGCGAGAGCGGGGCCGTTTTTTCTTCCGGCCGCGGCGGCGCCCGGTACCCTGTTACTGGAACACGTTACTGGGGCAGCGGCTGCGGGCTGTCGGCCAGCGAGCGCAGGTAGGCGACGACAGCCGCGCGGTCCTCATCCTTCTTGAGGCCGGCGAAGGTCATCTTGGTGCCCGGGGCGTAGCCCTTCGGATCGTAGAGGAACTTGTTCAGCTCGTCATAGGTCCAGGTACCACCGGTCTTGACCAGCGCGTCGGAGTAACCGAAGCCCTGCATATGGCCCTTCGGACCGCCGACGACTCCGAACAGGTTCGGACCGACCTTGGCGGCGCCGCCCTTGTCGAAGCTGTGGCAGGCGGCGCAGGCCTTGGCCACCTTCTGGCCGGCCTCCGGGCTGGCGGCGGCGAGTAGCGGCGCGATCGGCGCCGGACCGGTGGAAGCGGCACCCTTGTCGGCGGGCGCGCTGGCCCCCTCGGGCGTCGCGACGACATAGACGCTCTTTTCGAGCGGCTTCGAATGAACCAGCACCTTGGACGCGAATCCGGCCAGCATCGCGATCAGCCCGGCCAGCAGCACGGCGCCGAAAACCTTGTTCCACTCCATGCTCATTGATGAGCCCCTTGTTCCCTAATTTCAGTACACTCGGCGTTTCTCCCGCCCGCGGCTGAACGCGCCGCGGCTACCATAGCCCGCGGTCCGAAGCTTGTCATAGCCCGGCGGACCGCGAAAAAAGGTCGCATACAAATTTGTCGCAGTCACCAACCACTTAATTTGCTTGCGCATTACGCTGCATCGCAAAACAGCGGAAAGGCAGGCTCTGCGGCTCCATGGCAGCTCCCAGACCATCCCCCATGCCATCGCTCGACGCCGCCCCTTGACGCCGCCCCGGCGTCCGTGGTTCACCCGCGCCAGACAATCGTCACGAATCCGAGCGTCACGAATCCAGGCGTTCCGATTCCCTGACCCACCGGACCTTCCCACCGGAGTTTCCGCGCCATGCCGACCGCCGCCCCCGCCAGCACCTCCGTCGCCCGCCCGGCCAACCCGGTCGTGGTGATCCCGGCACGCATGGCCTCCGTCAGGTTGCCCGGCAAGCCGCTGGCCGACATCCTCGGCGCGCCGATGATCGTCCATGTGCTGCGCCGCGCCATGGAGGCGGAAATCGGCCCGGTGGTGGTCGCCTGCGCCGAGCCCGAGATCGCCCGCGCGGTCGAGGCCGCCGGCGGCACCGCGGTGCTGACGCGCCCCGACCATCCCTCGGGCTCCGACCGTATCTTCGAGGCGCTGCAGCTGATCGACCCGGAAGGGCGGCACGATGCGGTGGTGAACGTGCAGGGCGACCTGCCGACCATCGAACCGGAGAGCGTGCGCGCCGCCTTCGCCCCGCTGGCCGACCCGGAGGTCGACATCGCCACCCTGGTCGCCGAGATCACGCGGGAGGAGGAGCGGACCAACCCCAACGTGGTGAAGGCGGTGCTGGAGCTGCCGGCCGGAGCCCGCCAGGGCCGCGCGCTCTATTTCACCCGCGCCACCGCGCCGACCGGCGACGGCCCGCTCTATCACCACATCGGCCTCTATGCCTACCGCCGGGCGGCGCTGGAGCGATTCGTGTCGCTGCCGCCGTCGGTGCTGGAGCAGCGCGAGCGGCTGGAGCAGCTGCGCGCCCTGTCGAACGGCATGCGCATCGACGCGGCGGTCGTTGACGCGGTTCCGCTGGGTGTCGATACTCCCGCCGACCTGGAGCGCGCCTGCGCCCTCCTCGCCGGCCGCAAGGCCGGCTGAAACCTGATGACCTCCGGCCGCAAGGCTGGCCTGCACCTGATATATCGGTCTCATATTTAAGATCCGCCGGGGGAATTCCGCTCATGGGCACGTCCAACATCATCGCCTTCCAGGGCTTCCCCGGCGCCTATTCCGATCTGGCCTGCCGCAACGCGCGGCCGACCATGACGACGATGCCCTGCGCCACCTTCGAGGACGCCTTCTCCGCGGTGCGCGACGGACGGGCCTCGCTGGCGATGATCCCGGTGGAGAACTCCATCGCCGGCCGTGTCGCCGACAACCACTATCTGCTGCCCGAAGGCGGCCTCCACATCATCGGCGAGCATTTCCAGCGGGTGAACCACCAGCTGCTGGCGCCGAAGGGTGCCACGCTGGACAGCATCCAGACCGTGCGCAGCCACATCCAGGCATTGTCGCAGTGCCAGACCGCCATCCGCGGCCTGGGCCTGCAGGCGATCAACCATGCCGACACGGCGGGGGCCGCGAAGGAGATCGCGGCGATGAACGACCCGCGCCATGCCGCCATCGCCTCCTCTCTCGCCGCCGAGATCTACGGCCTCGACATCCTGAAGAGCGGGATCGAGGACGCCACCCACAACACTACCCGCTTCCTGATCCTTGCGCGCGAGCCGAAGCTGCCGGCGCAGGGCTCCTGCAAGACGATCACCACCTTCGTCTTCCGTGTGCGCAGCGTGCCGGCCGCGCTCTACAAGGCGCTGGGCGGCTTCGCCACCAACGGCATCAACATGACCAAGCTGGAAAGCTACATGGTCGGCGGCCATTTCACCCAGACCCAGTTCTACGCCGACGTGGAAGGCCATCCCGACGAACGCCCGCTGCGCCTCGCCCTGGAGGAGCTGGACTTCTTCGCCCGCGAGGTGAAGATCCTGGGCGTCTATCCGGCAAACCCCTTCCGCTATCAGGAAAGCCAGCGCGTCGGCGAGGACTGACCTTCTCCCGCAACGCCGCAAGTCTTTTCGCAGTTGCCGCAAGTCACGCGTCATTCCGCCGCAGTGATACGACTTAGCCTTGGCCGCGTCCGGCGGGCGCTGGGCAAGATTAGCGGAAGTTGTTATACAGGAAACACCGGCAAGCGCCGGTTCCACAAGAGTCCGACTACAACAGAACACCACGGCGGCTGACGGGTGACACCCCGCCGACGGCCATGGCGCCACGGATGGAGGTTGCCATGCTCACGATGGACGATTGTCTGGGATTGGCCAATCTGGAGACGGATGAGGTGGCGCAGATCGCCGCCCACGAACATCTCCCCTTCATGGCCGCACTGGAAAAAGGCGCTTCGCTTCTGCACGAGCCCTGGGGCGATGCCGCCGTCCGCCAGATGGTGTGGGACAATCTGTGCTGCGCCACCTGCCGCAGCCCGGCCGAAACGGCCTCCCTGATGATGCTCTACAACGACACCTGCACCCGCCACCCCAACCCCTTCGACCGCCGCCGCTCCCCCACGCGTGCGGTGGGGCCGCAGCAGCGGCATTAGGGAGGCGATCACCCCTCCGCCATCCATTCCCGGATCAGACGGTGGGCGATCGAGTCGGGCCGGGCGAGGCGGAAATTCTCGTCCGGGGTGTGGGTGCGCAGGAAGTCGCGGTCGAACCAGTGGGCGCTTTCCAGCTCGTCGTTGCCGGTGTCGATGTCGAAGCTGGTGGCCCGCGCGGTAAAGCCCAGCATCAGCGAGGACGGGAAGGGCCAGGGCTGCGACGAGCGGTACTGGATGTCCGTCACCGTCAGCCCGACCTCCTCGAACACCTCGCGGGCGACGGTGTCCTCCAGGCTTTCGCCCGGTTCGAGGAAGCCGGCCAGCACCGAATGCATGCCGGGCGGGAACCGGCTCTGCCGGCCCAGGACCGCCCGGTCGCCGCCGTCATGGACCAGCATGATCACCGCCGGGTCGGTGCGCGGGAAATGATGGGTGGCGCAGTCGGGATTGGTGCAGATCCGCACATGCCCGCCCTCTGCCGTTGCCGCCGGCGAGCCGCAGACGCCGCAGAAACGGTGGCGGGCGTTCCACCACACCATGCCGCGGGCATAGGCGCACAGCGCCGCCTCGCCTTCTGGCATCAGCGGGCCGGTGACGCGCAGATCCTCGAACCGGCCATGGCCGCGCAAGGCCGGCAGCGCGTCCGGGTCCTCGACCATCGACAGGTCGACGGTGAAGACCGGCGTGCCGTCCGTCAGGCCCCCAGTCATTAGGCCGAGAAAGATCGGCACCGCGTCCAGCCCCTCCGCCGGCAACAGGACGGCGCGGGGCGCGTCCTCCGGACCGGCGACGAAGCTTTTGGTCTGCCAGATCGGCAGGACGCGGGAGGCGGGGGCGAGCCAGGCTTCCGTCAGCCAATCCTCGTCCTTGCGGCGGAGGGAGGCGCGGTCGATGGGCGTGGCGGCGTAGATGTTGGGTCGGTTCATCATGGCCGGTCGAGGCTGCCACAAGCTGCGGCGGGCGGAAAGCCCCCGCGGCGGATGGGCTGCCCGGCGGAAACCGCGACCTCCCCTCAAGCGGCAGCGGGAGCCTTTCGGGTTTTCGCAGCGGACCCGCGCCGTTAGGATGCGGCACCCGATATCGACAAGATCCTCAAGGAGCGACCATGACCGAACCCTGCCCCGCCCCGATGGTGGCGCTCGCCCAGCGGTTGGCCGACTCCAGCGGCAGCGTGGTCCGCCGCTATTTCCGCACCCCCGTCGCCATCGACGACAAGGCCGACGCCTCGCCGGTCACCATCGCCGACCGCGAGGCCGAGCACGTCATCCGCACCATCATCGAAAGCCAGCGCCCCCACGACGGCATCTATGGCGAGGAGCACGGCACCAAGAACCTGGACGCCGAATGGGTGTGGGTGATCGACCCCATCGACGGCACCAAGTCCTTCATCACCGGCCGGCCGATCTTCGGCACGCTGATCGCCCTGCTGCACCGGGGCCGCCCGGTGCTGGGCATCATCGACCAGCCCATCGTCGGCGACCGCTGGATCGGCGTCGAAGGCCGCCCTACCACCCACAACGGCCAGCCGGTGCGCGTGCGCCCCTGCCCCGGCGGGCTGGGTGCCGCCATGTTCGGCACCACCTCTCCCGACCTGTTCCCCGGCAGCGACTACGAGGCTTACCGCCGCGTCGCCGCCAAGGTGAAGACGGCCTCCTACGGCGGCGATTGCTACAGCTACGGCCTGCTGGCGTCCGGCTATTACGACCTCGTCGTCGAGTCGGGGCTGAAGCTGTACGATTTCGCGGCGCTGGTGCCGGTGGTGACCGGGGCCGGCGGGCTGATGACGGATTGGGAGGGCAAGCCGCTCGACGCCAACTCCAGCGGCCGGGTGATCGCCGCCGGCGATCCCCAGACCCACCGGGACGCCATGACGGTGCTGGCAGGCTGAGGGACACGACATGGCCGCCATCACCCCTCCCGCCCGTTCCGTTTTCGAAACGTCCCCCGAGAAGCTGCGGCCCTTTCTGGAGGGGCTGGCGGTGCGGGTGTCGGGCGGGTCGAACTGGATGGTGCGCAAGAAGACCGTCTGCGACCTGCTGCTGGGGCTCGACGCCTTCTTCGCCCTGCCGGCGGCCGAACGCAGCGCCCTGATGGCCAATGGCGGCGCCTCTCCCGACATCGCCGTGGCCGAGGGCAAGGCCGAAGGCGGGCCGGAGGATTTCCGCAAGGTCCTGCCGCTTTATGTCGGCGCCATCCTGGAGGGGATGCGGGAGACGGTCATTGCGTCCCCGGAACAGGCGGCGATCTATCTGCTGTCGATCCATCCGGAACATCAGGCGGCGGCGGAGGGCTGGATGCTGGCCGACCCGCGCAACGGAAAGTCGGTGCGCAGGCTGATGCGGACCGACCGCCGCTATCGCCAGTTGATGGACCGCATGGCCGACCATTGGCGTGCGGCACGAAGCAACTGAGTTGAGAACCGGAATTGCGCTTGACCGGGGAGCGGGCGTGGCAATCTAACCAGAACGTCCGCTCCCCATACAGGACCGCCGATGCGCCGCCTTCTCGCCATTGCCGCCACGATCCTGACCCTGTCCGCGCCAGCAGCGGCCCTTCTCACGCCCGCGCAGGCCGCCACCCGGACCGTCACCGCGCTGAAGCAGTTCGGCGAGCCGCAATTCCAGCCCGGCTTCACCCATTTCCCCCACGTCAATCCCGACGCGCCCAAGGGTGGGTCGGTCGGGCTGGCCGAATCGCAGCCGGGCACCTACGACAGCCTGAACACGCTGATCCTGCGCGGGGTGCGGCCGCGCACGCTGGGGCTGATCTCCGACACGCTGATGGTCGGGTCCGGCTGGGAGCTGGACGCCGCCTACGCCCACATGGCGGAAAGCGTCGAGGTGCCGGACGATTACGGCTGGGCGGTCTTCACGCTGCGCCAGGGCGCCCATTGGCATGATGGCGCGCCGATCACCAGCGCCGACGTGGTCTTCACCTGGGACGCGATCCAGGCCCATGGCGCGCCCTTCATCAAGTCCTTCCTCGACCGCACCGCCAAGGTGGAGGCACTGGATGACCGCCGTTTCAAGATCACCCTGACCGGCACCGGGGAGATCAAGCCGATCATCGACTTCGCCACCACCTTCTCGCCCCAGCCCAAGCATTGGTGGACGTCGAACGGTCGCGACATCTCCAAGACGACGCTGGAGCCGGTGCTGGGCAGCGGCCCCTATCGGATCAAGACGGTCGATGCCGGCCGCTCCATCACCTATGAGCGGGTCGCCGACTGGTGGGCGAAGGATCTGCCGACCGCCCGCGGCTTCTACAATTTCGACATCGTGAAGGACGACTTCTACCGCGACGACGATGTGATGTTCGAGGCGTTCAAGGCCGGCGCCTACGATTTCCGCGGCGAATACCGGGCGCAGCGCTGGACCACCGGCTACGATTTCCCGGCCATGAAGGACGGCCGCGTCCGGACGCTGGAGGTGCCGAGCGAGTTGCCGCTGGGCGCCCAGGGCTTCCGCCTGAACACCCGCCGCGACAAGTTCGCCGACCCGCGCGTCCGCGAGGCGTTGGCCCTGCTGTTCGATTTCGACTGGATCCAGAAGAACATCCTGTACGGCCAGTACAAGCGGACGCTCAGCAACTTCCCCAACTCCGACTTCGGGGCCAAGGGTCCGCCCGGCCCGGCGGAACTGGCCCTGCTGGAGCCGTTCAAGGCGCAGCTGTCCGAACGATTGCTGACCCAGCCCTTCACCCTGCCGACCACCGACGGCAGCGGCAACAACCGCGCCCAGGTGCGCGAGGCGACCCGGCTGTTCAAGGAAGCCGGCTGGGAGGTCCGCAACGGCAAGCTGACCAATGGCAAGACCGGCGAGGCGATGGCCATCGAGTTCCTCGACGGCACCGGCGCGCTGACCCGCGTCATCCAGCCTTATGTCGAGAGCCTGCGCCGCGTCGGCATCGACGCGTCCCTGCGTCTGGTCGACACCGCCCAGTATCAGGCGCGGCTGGACGAGTTCGATTTCGACTCGATCATCGTCAACCTCGCCTTCTTCACTCCACCGGGCACCGAACTGCGCGGCTATTTCGGCTCGGCCGCCGCCGGCCTCAAGGGATCGGCCAACTATTCCGGCATCCACGACCCGGTGGCCGACGCGCTGATCGAAAAGGCGCTGACGGCGAAGGATCTGGACAGCGTGCAGGCCGCCACCCGCGCGCTCGACCGTGTGCTGCTGTGGGGGTTCTACATGGTGCCGCAATGGCACAACCCGGAAAGCTGGGTCGCCCACAAGGCGTGGCTGGCCCATCCGGCGGTCTGGCCGAAGTACGATCAGGATTATCGCAGCACCAATTTCCCGGCGACCTGGTGGGTCGATCCGGCTGTCAAGGCGGCGCAGCCTTGATGACGCCCCATTGCGGCGCTAACTCCATCGGTCTGAACGCTTTTCGTGAAAACAAGCGAGGGAGGGGATCGGGAATGACGGGTCGGATGCGGTGGCTGGGCACCGGTATGGCGGCGGCAGCGGTGATGATGGCGGCAGCGCTTCTGCCGGCATCCCCGGCCGCGGCTCAGGAAAAGGGCAGCCACGCCCTGGCCCTGTACGGCAAGCCGAAATACGGGCCGGACTTCCAGCATCTCGACTATGCCAATCCCGACGCCCCGAAGGGCGGCGAGGTCAAGCTGATGGCCTTTGGCGGCTTCGACAACCTGAACCCCTTCATCCTGCGCGGGCAGGCCGCCGCCGGGGCCGGGCTGGTGTTCCAGACCCTGACCACCAGCAACGGCGACGAGGCGATCACCGAATACGGCCTGCTGGCCGAAAGTATCGAGGTCGCGCCGGACCGCACCTGGGTCGCCTTCACCCTGCGGCCGGAGGCCCGCTTCCACGACGGCCAGCCGGTCACGGCGGACGACGTGATCTGGAGCTTCGACACGCTCAAGGAAAAGGGCCACCCGCTCTACCGCACCTATTACGCCGACGTGGTTAAGGCGGAGAAGACCGGGGAGCGAACGGTCAAATTCTCGTTCCGCGATGGCAACAATCCAGAGCTTCCAGTCATCATGGGCCAGCTGCCGGTGCTGCCCAAGCATGCCTTCGCCAACCGCGATTTCGCCACCACCACCCTCGATCCGCTGATCGGCAGCGGCCCCTACAAGGTGGTGGATGTGCAGGCCGGCCGCGCCATCACCTATGAGCGGGTCAAGGACTGGTGGGCGAAGGATTTGCCGATCAACCGCGGCCGCTACAATTTCGACCGCATCCGCTACGACTATTATCGCGACCTCGACGTCGCCTTCGAAGCGTTCAAGGCCGGCGCCTATGATTTCCGGCTGGAGAACTCGTCGAAGAACTGGACCACCGGATACAACGTTCCGGCGGTGCAGAACGGCCAGATCATCAAGGAAGAGATCAAGCACGAGGACCCGCAGGGCATGCAGGCCTTCGTCTTCAACATCCGCCGTCCGGTCTTCCAGGACCGCCGCGTGCGCGAGGCGCTGAACTATTTGTTCGACTATGAATGGACGCGGGCCAACCTGTCCTACGGCCTGTACCAGCGCACC
Organism: Azospirillum sp. A29; assembly: GCF_042604625.1. NCBI lineage: Bacteria > Pseudomonadati > Pseudomonadota > Alphaproteobacteria > Rhodospirillales > Azospirillaceae > Azospirillum > Azospirillum sp. A29. The sequence goes on along the minus strand of NZ_CP170466.1, from coordinate 2,117,527 downwards.
AAGAGCTATTTCGCCAACACCGAACTGGCCTCCACCGGCCTGCCGTCCCCTGAGGAACTGAAGCTGCTGGAACCCTTCCGCGGCCAGATCCCGGACGAGGTGTTCACCAAGCCCTACGAGCCGCCGAAGACCGACGCCAGCGGCAACATCCGCGGCAACCTGCGCACCGCGCTGGGCCTGCTGAAGGACGCCGGGTGGGAGTTGAAGAACGGCAAGCTGGTGAATGCGCAGGGCCAGCCCTTCCGCTTCGAGTTCCTGCTGGTCCAGGCCGACATGGAGCGCATCGTCCAGCCCTTCGTCCGCAATCTGGAACGCGCCGGCATCGAGGCTCAGATCCGCGTGGTCGACAGCGCGCAGTACCAGAACCGCACCGATAATTTCGATTACGATATGATTATCGAGCGCTTCCCGCAGTCGTTGTCGCCCGGCAACGAGCAGCGCGATTACTGGGAATCCTCGCGTGCAGACCAGCCCGGCAGCCGCAACTCGATCGGCATCAAAAACCCGGCCATCGACAAGCTGGTGGAAACGCTGATCGCCGCCCCCGACCGCCCGTCGCTGATCGCCGCGACCCGGGCGCTCGACCGCGTGCTGCTGTGGAACTGGTACGTCATCCCGCACTGGCACGACACGGTGTACCGCGTGGCCTATTGGAACCGTTTCTCCCATCCGGCGGTTGCCCCAAAGTACGGCCTGGGCTTCCCGGATAGCTGGTGGATCGACGCGGACAAGAACGCGAAGCTCGCCAACAGCGCACGCCGCACGGGACCCTGAACGATAGTCTGGTCTAAGCTGCCATTTCCTTGAGGATTGGGGAGGGTCGGGACACCCGCGATGCTGGCCTACATCATCCGCCGCCTGTTGCTGATCATCCCCACCCTGTTCGGGATCATGGTGATCAATTTCCTGATCGTGCAGATCGCCCCCGGCGGCCCGATCGAGCAGATGATCGCCCGCGTCCAGGGCACCGCGGTGGAGGCGACCTCGCGGATCGGCGGCAGCGCCGGCGGCGATGCCAACGCCGCCCAGCGCCAGAACCAGACCGGCGGCGACAGCGGCGGCAAGTATCGCGGCGCCCAGGGGCTGGACCCCGCCTTCATCAAGCAGCTGGAGAAGGAGTTCGGCTTCGACAAGCCGCTGCACGAACGCTTCATCCACATGATGTCGAACTACATCATGTTCGATTTCGGCACCAGCTACTTCCGCGACCGCCGCGTCGTCGATCTGGTGCTGGAAAAGATGCCGGTGTCGATCTCGCTCGGCATCTGGACGACGCTGATCGTCTATCTGGTCTCCATACCCTTGGGCATCGCCAAGGCGGTGCGCGACGGCCAGCCCTTCGACGTCTGGACCTCGGGCGTCGTCATCGTCGGCTACGCCATCCCCAGCTTCCTGTTCGCGGTGCTGCTGATCGTGGTGTTCGCCGGCGGGCGCTATCTCGACTGGTTCCCCCTGCGTGGGCTGGTCTCGGACAATTGGGGCAGCCTGCCCTGGTACAAACAGGTGCTCGATTACTTCTGGCACATGGCGCTGCCGGTGTTCTCCATGGTGATCGGCGGTTTCGCCGGCCTGACCATGCTGACCAAGAACTCCTTCATGGAGGAGATCGGCAAGCAGTATGTCACCACCGCCAGGGCCAAGGGCCTGACGGAGAACCGCGTGCTGTACGGTCATGTCTTCCGCAACGCCATGCTGATCGTCATCGCCGGCTTCCCCGGTGCCTTCATCGGCATCCTGTTCACCGGCGCCATGCTGATCGAGGTGATCTTCTCGCTCGACGGGCTGGGGCTCTTGGGCTTCGAGGCGGCGATCAACCGCGACTATCCGGTGATGTTCGGCACGCTCTATTTCTTCACGCTGCTGGGGCTGATCATGAATCTGGTCGGCGACATCACCTATGTGATGGTCGATCCCCGCATCGACTTCGACTCGCGGAGGGTGTGATGACTCCGCTGACCCGGCGCCGGCTGGCCAATTTCAAGGCGAACCGCCGCGGCTTCTGGTCCTTCTGGATCTTCCTGGTGCTGTTCATCGTCTCGCTGGGGGCGGAGTTCATCGCCAACGACAAGCCGCTGCTGATCGAATACGAGAACCACTATTACTGGCCGGTCTTCCACACCTATCCGGAGACGACCTTCGGCGGCGAGTTCGAGACGGAGACCGATTACCGCGACCCGTACGTCCGCGACCTGATCGCCGCCAAGGGCTGGATGGTCTGGCCACCGATCCCCTACAGCTACCGCACCATCAACTACAATCTGCCGGTCCCGGCCCCTGCCCCGCCGTCCGCCGACAACTGGCTCGGCACCGACGACCAGGGGCGCGACGTGGTGGCGCGGCTGATCTACGGCTTCCGCATCTCGGTGCTGTTCGGGCTGGTGCTGACCGTTTTCTCCTCGGTCATCGGCGTCGCGGCCGGTGCGGTCCAGGGCTATTTCGGCGGGCTGACCGACCTGTTGTTCCAGCGCTTCATCGAGATCTGGCAGGGGCTTCCCACCCTGTTCCTGCTGATCATCCTGGCCAGCGTGGTGACGCCGACCTTCTGGTGGCTGCTGGGCCTGCTGCTGCTGTTCTCTTGGACGGCGCTGGTCCATGTGGTGCGGGCGGAGTTCCTGCGGGCGCGCAACCTCGATTACGTGCGGGCGGCCAAGGCGCTGGGGGCCGGCGACGTCACCATCATGGTGCGCCATGTGCTGCCCAACGCCATGGTGGCAACGCTGACCTTCATGCCCTTCATCCTCAACGGCTCGATCACCACCCTGACCGCGCTGGATTTCCTCGGCTTCGGCCTGCCGCCCGGCTCGCCGTCGCTGGGCGAACTGCTGGCCCAGGGCAAGAGCAATCTCCAGGCGCCGTGGCTGGGCCTGACCGCATTCTTCGTGCTGGCAATCATGCTGAGCCTGCTGATCTTCATCGGCGAGGCGGTGCGCGACGCCTTCGACCCGCGCAAGACCATCGCCCAGATGTCCACCGCGATGCCCGGAGAGGCCGCCGCAGCGACGGCGGCGCGCAAGGAAGCCGCGGAATGACGACGACCGTGAGACGATGACGACCGTGAAGAGCCCGACATGAGCCTGATGCCCCCCAACCCCGACCTGCTGTCCGTGCGGGGCCTGCGCGTCGATTTCCGCTCGGGCGCCGGCGCGACCCAGGCCGTCAAGGGCGTGTCCTTCGACATCCAGAAGGGCGAGACGCTGGCGCTGGTCGGCGAATCGGGATCCGGCAAGTCGGTGACGGCGCTGTCGATCCTGCAGCTGCTGCCCTATCCGATGGCGCATCACCCCGCCGGCTCGATCCGCTTCCGCGACACCGAGCTGCTGGGCGCCGAGGAGAAGACCCTGCGGCAGGTGCGCGGCAACCGCATCGCCATGATCTTCCAGGAGCCGATGACCTCGCTGAACCCGCTGCACAGCATCGAGCGGCAGATCAACGAGACCCTGTTCCTGCACAAGCGCCTGTCGGCCGGCGCCGCCCGCACCCGCACGCTGGAACTGCTGCGCCTCGTCGGGCTGCCCGACCCGGAAAAGCGGCTGACCGCCTACCCGCACGAGCTGTCGGGCGGCCAGCGTCAGCGCGTGATGATCGCCATGGCGCTGGCCAACGAGCCCGACCTGCTGATCGCCGACGAGCCGACCACCGCGCTCGACGTCACCATCCAGGCGCAGATCCTGGCGCTGCTGAAGGATCTGCAAAGCCGCTTCGGCATGGCGCTGCTGCTGATCACCCACGATCTCGGCGTCGTGCGCAAGATGGCGGACCGCGTCTGCGTGATGAACCAGGGCGAGATCGTCGAGCAGGCCAAGGTCGACGACCTGTTCATCCGCCCGCGCCACGCTTACACCAAGAAGCTGCTGTCGGCCGAGCCGCGCGGCAATCCGCTGTCGCCGCCCGACGATGCGGCGGAAGTGATGGCCGCAGACCGGCTGAAGGTCCATTTCCCGATCAAGAAGGGCCTGCTGCGCCGCACCGTCGGCCATATCAAGGCGGTGGACGGCGTCGATGTCGCGGTTCGCCGCGGCCACACCGTTGGCGTCGTCGGCGAATCGGGATCGGGCAAGACCACGCTGGGGCTGGCCCTGCTGCGGCTGCACGCCAGCCAGGGCGCCATCCGCTTCGACGGCACCGACATCCAGGGCTGGCAGCCGAAGCGCCTGCGCGGCCTGCGGCGCGAGATGCAGATCGTCTTCCAGGACCCCTATGGCAGCCTGTCGCCCCGTCTGTCGGTCGGCCAGATCATCGGCGAGGGGCTTGGCATCCACGGCATCGGCGACCAAAAGGAACGCGAGGCGATGGTCGCCCGCGCGCTGGAAGAGGTCGGCCTGCCGTCCGAGGCGCGCAACCGCTACCCGCACGAGTTCTCCGGCGGCCAGCGCCAGCGCATCGCCATCGCCCGCGCCCTGGTGCTGAAGCCGAAATTCGTCGTGCTGGACGAGCCGACCTCGGCGCTCGACATGTCGGTGCAGGCGCAGATCGTCGATCTGCTGCGCGACATCCAGGCCCGCCACAACCTCGCCTACCTGTTCATCAGCCACGATCTGCGGGTGGTGCGGGCGCTGTCCAGCCACGTCATGGTGATGAAGGACGGCAAGGTGGTCGAACAGGGACCGACCCAGCGCATCTTCGAGGAGCCGCGCGAGGAGTACACCCGCGCCCTGCTCGCCGCCGCGCTGAACCTGGAGGCGGTGGAGTCGCCGGCGGTGCGGACGTGAGTGGGCTTTATCCCGGACCGCTCCGCGGGTAGGGTACCGCTCCCTTCGCACAGACCGACGCCGCCGCCATGACCGACACCGCCCCGCAAGACGCCGCCCGCCTCGCCGAAGCCGTCCGGTCGGGGGACCGGCGGGCGCTGGCACGGGCGATCACGCTGATCGAATCGACGCGCGCCGACCATCGCGTCACCGCCGAAGCGCTGCTGGCGGCGCTGCTGCCCCATACCGGCAACTCGGTGCGACTCGGCATCTCCGGCGTGCCGGGGGTGGGGAAATCGACCTTCATCGAGGCGTTCGGGCTGCATGTCATCGGGCTGGGGCACAAAGTCGCGGTGCTGGCCGTCGATCCGTCGTCGCAGCGCACCGGCGGCTCGATCCTGGGCGACAAGACCCGGATGGTCGACCTGTCCCGCGATCCCGCCGCCTTCATCCGCCCCTCCCCCGCCGGTGCGACGCTGGGCGGCGTGGCGCGCCGCACCCGCGAGGCGATGCTGGTCTGCGAGGCCGCCGGCTTCGACGTGATCGTGGTGGAGACGGTCGGCGTCGGCCAGTCGGAAACCGCGGTTGCCGACATGGTGGACCTGTTCATGCTGCTGCTCCTGCCGGCCGGCGGCGACGAGCTGCAAGGTATCAAGAAGGGCATCGTCGAGCTGGCCGACCTCGTCGTCGTCAACAAGGCCGACGGCGACCTCGCCGCCACCGCCCGCCACACCGTCGCCGATTACCGCCATGCGCTGACGCTGCTGCGCCATGGCGACTGGCGGGTCCCGGTGCTCAGCTGCTCCGCCTTCAAGAAGATCGGCATCGACACGATCTGGGACACCATCGGCGAGCACAAGGCGCTCACCGAAGCCAATGGCGCCCGTGACACCCGCCGGGCGGAGCAGGCCCGCGCCTGGCTGTGGAGCGAGATCCGCGAGACGCTGATCGACCGTTTCCGTGCCCATCCGGCGGTGCGGGCTGATCTGGCGCGCCTCGAGGCGGAGGTGACAGCCGGAACCACCATCCCGGCGGCGGCGGCCCACACCCTTCTCGGGCGCTTCCTCGACCGGACGGAAACCATCTGATCCAACGGGGCATAAACCGTTCAGCTTATGTTGCACCGCAACAAATCCGTTGCACCGCACCAACCGTAGGGCTATTCTGCACCGGGCGGGAAAGGGGCGACGTGCGCCGATTCGACAGTGTCGGTTCGCCTTCGTCGCTTGGGCCGGGGTGCCCGCGGTCTCCTGGGGTTACGCCGGAGCGGCCTTTCCGTTTCCGCCAATATGCCTTGCTCTACGGGAGACAACGCCATGACCGCTCAGCCGACCCCCGCCAACGTCCTGAACCTGTTCAAGACCAACGCCCAGACCACTGCCGCCAAGTCCGCCCGCGTCGCCACGCTGGTGCAGGACGGCTACCGCCGCTGGTTCGACGGCGTCACCGCCTCGGTCAACGACGCCAGCCGCCTGGCCGCCGGGCTGGGCAAGGCCCGCAACCCCGCCGATCTGGCGGCCTTGCAGCGCGACTGGCTGTCCACCACCCAGGCCCGCGTGACTGAGAGCGTGCAGGGCTTCCTGGACGTCTCCACCAAGATCGCCGCCGAGATCACCGCCCTGCCGGCTCCGGCTGCGGAGGCTGCCCCGGTGGCCGCTCCCGTGGCGGCCCCCACCCTGGCCCCCGTCGCCACCCCGGCCCCGAAGGCCGAGGCTCCGAAGCCGGCACCGGTGGCGGCCCCGGTGATTGCCGCCCCGAAGGTCGAGGATCCGAAGGTCGAAATCGCCACCCCGGCGCCCGCCGTCGAGGCTCCGCAGGCTGCCCCCACCTCCGCCCCGGTTCCGGCGGTGACTGCGGAGACCGCTCCGGTCGCCGCCACCGTTGCCGCTCCGGCCGCCGACTCGGTCGAGGTTCCGGTGAAGGAACTGGTCGAAACGGTGAAGGCCGAGACGGCTGCCCCCGCCGCGGCAATCGCCGCCGAGGCGAAGGCCGTGGCCAAGCCGGCGCAGCGCCGCCCCGGCAAGCCGCTGGCCGCCAAGCCGGCGTCGAAGACCTCCCCGACCGTGAACTGACACCCGTCGGCACAAGATTGGCGCGGCTCGTCTCTTCGTCGGATCGAAGAGGCCGCCGCGCTTCGACTCTCCACAATCCCGCAACGACCCCGCGACGACTCGGGCTTTAACGGTTTCATCGCGGTTCCCGGCTTGACGACAGGCTTGACGACGGCGCTTTTGTTCGACTATATAGCGGCCTCCTTCGGGCGGCAGGCCGTCCGTTACCGGGTTTCATTTGCTAAAATAAAGGAACAGTCCGATGGCACGTCGGTGCTCCGTGACCGGCAAGGGCACGCAGTTTGGCAACAACGTCAGCCACGCCAACAACAAGAATCGTCGCCGCTTCCAGCCGAACCTCCAGGAGACGTCGCTGCTCAGCGACAGCCTGGGTCAGCTGGTGCGTCTGCGCCTCTCGGTGAACGCGATCCGCTCGATCGAGCACAAGGGCGGCCTCGACGCCTTCCTGCTCGATGCGAAGGACGCGGTGCTGAGCCTGGATGCCCGTCGCATCAAGCGCCGGATCTCCAAGGCGCAGGAGAAGCAGCAGGCCGCGGCCTGATCGCTTCCCCGATTCTGGGGCGCGTTTGGTGTGCTGACGCGGGGCGCTTGCCGCTCCGCTGAAGAAGTTTAGGACGCGTACAGGACGATTCCGACTCCCGGTAAGAGAGCGGCGCGCGACATCCGAAAGGGTGCCGCGCGTTTCGTCGTTTCAGGACCCGTTATTTCTGGGCCTCTCATTTCTAGGGATGTGAACCATGGAACATCTCCGGGAAGATGTTCCACGCCGTTCCATCTTCAATATTTCATCGGCTGGCGCCCTACTCCTCCAACAACCCGTCCGGATCCTCGGCATCCACCACCCGGCGGGCGATCTCATAGCCGAAGCCAGCCCGGCCCAGCGCCGCCATGTCCTTCTCCCGCTGTGCCGCGCGCTGTTCCGGACGCCGGTAGGGTCCCAGACGGCGCCGCTTCGCCAGCGCCAGCGCCGCCGTCAAATCCAGATCGGGCCCGATATCCTCGCGCAGGCTGTCCAGCGCCTTGTCGGCCTCGTCGCGGCCGATGCCCTTGCCCGCCAGCTTCTGGGCGATCAGCCGGGTGGAGGCGCCGCGGCGGTGCAAACTTTCGGTGCGCATCCGGGCATAGGTCTCGTCGTTCAGCAGGCCGCTGCGGACATAGCGCGCCAGCAGCTCGTCGATCCAGCGGGCCCCCTCCTCGCGGTCGGTGCCGTGGGCCTTGGCCGACAGGTCGACCTTGCGCATCAGCACCCGGCGCAGATTGGATGTCGAACTGGCGAAGCGCTCCAGATAATGCAGCGCCGCGTTCTCCAGATACTGCGGTGTGACTTGCTTCGGCGGCTTTCTCGCCGGCGGACCGGCAGCCTTGTTTCCGGCGGTCTTGTTCCCAGCGTTCCTGTTCAAAGGGCGCTTATCGTCGGTGTTCATGGCAGTCCCTTCGGCGGCGGCGGTTGCCGGATGGGCGGGCCGCACGTACAGTCCGTGGCCTTACTGGCGGTCCGTGACCTACCCGGCGCCCTTTCCTGGCGAAACAGTTCCGGCCCTCACTCGGCTCCCCCAAGGGGGCCGAAACCGCGGGTGCCGGTTCCCAAAAGGCAGATCGTGACGCGATGACCCTTCCCCTTCCTCCCATGCCGCGCAATGTCGGTTCCGTCAACTGGATCGGCCTGTGGACGCTCTACGCACGCGAGGTGCGGCGCTTCATCAAGGTGCACCAGCAGACCGTCTGGGCGCCGGTGGTGACGACGCTGCTCTATTACGCGGTGTTCGCCCTGTCGCTGGGGTCGGCGGTGCGGATGGTCGGCCCGACGCCTTACCTGGAGTTCCTGGCCCCCGGCCTGATCATGATGGCGATGGTGCAGAACGCCTTCGCCAACACCTCCTCCTCCGTGGTGATCGCCAAGGTCCAGGGCAACATCGTCGACATTCTGATGCCGCCGCTGTCGCCGATGGAGCTGGTCAGCGGCTTCGTGCTGGGCGGCGTCACCCGCGGCGTCGTGGTCGGTCTGGTGACCGGCCTCGCCATCTGGGCGGTGATCCCGATGCACATGCCGCATCCGGGCTTCGTCGTTTTCCATGCGGTGATGGCGTCGATGCTGCTGGCGCTGCTGGGTCTGGTCGGCGGCGTCTGGTCGGAGAAGTTCGACAACATCGCCGCGGTGACCAACTTCGTGGTGACGCCGCTGTCCTTCCTGTCCGGCACCTTCTATTCGGTCGACACCCTGCCGCCGGTCTTCTGGTGGGTCGCCCATTTCGACCCGTTCTTCTACATGATCGACGGTTTCCGCTACGGCTTCATCGGGGTGTCCGACGGGGCACGCTGGCTGGGCGTGGCGGTGATGCTGGGCGTGAATATCGGTCTGTGGTGGCTCGCCTGGCGCATGTTCAAGACCGGCTACAAGCTTAAGGCGTGAAGACGCTGCGAAAACAGCGCTTTTTCACCCCTGTCCGTTGACAGAACCCATCAATCCCCGGATATTTGCCGTTCCCGGTGGTCAGGCATGGCCGCCGGATTTTCCTTTTTTGGGAGACCAAAGCCGTGATCCCCGTCGTTATGCCCACATACGCCCGCGCCGATGTTGTTTTCGAGCGCGGTGAAGGTCCGTATCTCTACGCGACCGACGGGCGACGATTCCTCGACTTCGCCGCCGGCGTCGCGGTGAACGCCCTGGGTCACGCGCATCCCTATCTGGTTGAGAAGCTGACCGAGCAGGCGCAGAAGCTGTGGCACACCTCCAACCTGTTCCGGGTCGCCGGACAGGAGAGCCTGGGCAAGCGCCTGACCGAGGTGACCTTCGCCGACACGGTGTTCTTCACCAACTCCGGTGCGGAAGCGTGGGAATGCGGCGCCAAGGCCGTCCGTAAGTACCATTATGACAGCGGCAACCCGCAGAAGAACCGCATCATCACCTTCGAGCAGGCCTTCCACGGCCGCACGCTGGGCGCCATCTCGGCCGCCAAGCAGGAGAAGCTGGTGCATGGCTTCGATCCGCTGCTGGACGGCTTCGATCAGGTGCCGTTCGGCGATCTGGACGCCGTGCGCGCCGCGATCACGCCGGCCACCGGCGGCATCTGCGTCGAGCCGATCCAGGGCGAGGGCGGCATCCGTGCCGGCTCGGTGGAGTTCCTGCGCGGCCTGCGCGCGCTGTGCGACGAGCATGGCCTGCTGCTGTTCCTGGACGAGATCCAGTGCGGCATGGGCCGCACCGGCAAGCTGTTCGCCCATGAATGGGCCGGCATCACGCCGGACGTGATGTGCGTCGCCAAGGGCATCGGCGGCGGCTTCCCGCTCGGCGCCTGCCTTGCGACCGAGCGTGCGGCATCCGGCATGACCGCCGGTACCCACGGCTCGACCTATGGCGGCAACCCGCTGGCGACCGCCGTCGGCAACGCCGTGCTGGACGTCATGCTGGCCCCGGGCTTCCTGGACGACGTGCAGAAGACCTCGGCCCTGCTGCGCGGCCGCCTGGAGGAGCTGATCGCCAGGCATCCGTCGATGTTCCTGGAGCTGCGCGGCCAGGGCCTGATGCTGGGCCTCAAGCTGGGCCAGCCGGTCGGCGAGGTGGTGACGAAGCTGCGCGCCAACGGCCTGCTGTCGGTTCCGGCCGGCGACAATGTGGTGCGGCTGCTGCCGCCCCTGAACATCGGCGAAGCCGAAGTGAACGAAGCCGTCGGGATTCTCGACCGGACGGCGCAGGAGTGCGTGGGATGAACGGCGACAACAACACCGCCAAGGGCACGGTTCGGCATTTCCTCGACATCGACCGGATGGACGGCGCCACCCTGCGCCGCCTGCTCAACCATGCCGTCCGCATCAAGGCCGACCTGAAGAAGGACCGGCTGGCCCATTCCACCCTGCTGGCCGGCCGCTCGCTGGCCCTGATCTTCGAGAAGCCCTCGACCCGCACCCGCGTGTCGTTCGAAGTCGGCATGCAGCAGTTCGGCGGCAATGTCGTGGTGCTGAAGCCCGACGACATGCAGCTGGGCCGCGGCGAGACCATCGGCGACACCGCCCGCGTGCTGTCGCGCTTCGTCGATGCGGTGATGGTCCGCACCACCGGCGAGGAGCGGGTGCATGAGCTGGCGGCCCATGCGAGCATTCCGATCATCAACGGCCTGACCGACCAGACCCACCCCTGCCAGATCATGGCCGACCTGATGACCTTCGAGGAGCATCGCGGTCCGATCAACGGCCGGACCATCGCCTGGATCGGCGACTGCAACAACGTTGCGGTCAGCTGGGCGCACGCTGCCGTCCGCTTCGGCTTCGAGCTGCGTCTGGCCTGCCCGACCGTCTACGGCCCGTCGCCGGAACTGCTGGCCTGGGCGGAGCGCGAGGGCAGCGGCCGTCTGGTCGTCACCGACAGCCCGGAAGAGGCGGTGCGTGGGGCCGAATGCGTCATCACCGACGCCTGGGCCTCGATGCACAACACCGATGTGGACGAGCGCGCTGCCATCCTCGCCCCCTACCAGGTGAACGAGGCGCTGATGGCGCACGCCCACCCCGAGGCGCTGTTCATGCACTGCCTGCCGGCCCACCGGAACGAGGAAGTGACCGACGGCGTGATCGACGGTCGCCATTCGGTGGTCTGGGACGAGGCGGAAAACCGCCTGCACGCCCAGAAGGCCATCCTCGGCTGGTGCATGGGCGTGCTGGACTGACCGTCCACGCCCGATCCCTGCAGTCGACGCTTCGATTGGCCCTCTCCCCACCCCGGGAGAGGGCCAAACTCGCATGGGTGCCCTGCCGATCTTGATTCGGCCCTTCCGCACCCCGATCTTCGGCCCTACGCCTGCATAACCGGTCTCTGTCTTAAGGAATCTGCCCTATGGACGATCCGTCCGTCCGCCCGCTCACCGATGATTTCGTCCTGCCGTTCCAGATCGAGGCGTCGCGCCTGCGCGGCCGCATCGTCAAGCTGGGGCCGGCGATCGACGAGATCCTGACCCGCCACGACTATCCGCCCACCGTCGCCCGCTTCCTGGCGGAGACGGCGACGCTCGCCGTGCTGCTCGCCAGCATGCTGAAGTACGAGGGCATCTTCACGCTCCAGACCAAGGGCGACGGGCCGATCAGCCTGATGGTGGCCGACATCACCTCGGTCGGCGACGTGCGCGCCTATGCCCAGTTCGATCCGGAAGCGCTGGCAAAGGCCGAGCGGGACGTCGACATCGCCCCGGCCGCCGCCCTGCTGGGCAAGGGCTACATCGCCTTCACGGTGGACCAGGGCCCCGACACCGACCGCTACCAGGGCATCGTCGAGCTGTACGGCAAGACGCTGACCGACTGCGTCCAGCATTACTTCCGCCAGTCGGAGCAGATCGACACCGGCCTGACCGTCTCGGTCGACCGCGCGGCGCTGCCGGACGGCTCCTTCGGCCCCTGGCGGACCGGCGGCATCATGGTCCAGCGCCTGCCGCAGGAACAGGGGCTGACCGCGTCGGACGACGAGGACGACTGGCGCCGCGCCATGGCGCTGATGGCCAGCGTCACCGGCGACGAGCTGCTGTCGACCGACCTGCCGGCCGCTGACCTGCTCTACCGCCTGTTCCACGAGGACGGCGTGCGGGTCTATGAGGGCAACGCGCTGCGCTTCGGCTGCCGCTGCTCGCGCGAGCGGGTGGAGAACATGCTGCGCAGCCTGCCCCGCGAAGAGGTGCAGGAGCTGAAGATCGACGACGGCCGGGTCGAGGTGACCTGCCAGTTCTGCTCGACCGACTACCACTTCACCGACGCGGATCTCGACCGCGTCTATGGCCCTGCCTCCTGACCTCGCCTCCCTCTTGGGAATAGGGTCAGACAAAAACGCGTTCATGGGGGCGCGGCGTCCGCGCCGCGCCCCTTTCCTTTTCCAGTAACCCAGGTTGCCGAAAGCAGCCCAAGAACCGGAGCCCCCATGCTGTCGCGCCGCTTCACCCTCGCCGCCGGAATGGCCACCCTCCTGCTCGCCGCCTGCCAGAGCGCGCCGCCGCGGCCGGCGCCCCGTCCGGTCGACTTCTCCAATTTCGGGCCGATCGTCCTGAATGCCGGCACCGTCGACGTGGTCGACGCCTACCGTCCGGTCGGCGGCAAGCATGTGGAGGACCGCTCCGCGGTTCCGCCGGCCGAGGCGGTGCGGCGCTGGGCGGCGGAGCGCTTGCAGGCGGCTGGTGGGACGGGGCGCCTGCGCGTCACCATCCGCGACGCCAGCATCGTCGAGGTGGCGCTGCCCACCAAGAAGGGCATCACCGGCTATTTCACCAACGACCAAGCCCAGCGCTATGACGGCCGGATCGAGGTGGAGATCGCCGGCGAGGTGCCGGACACCGGCAATGGCGGCTTCCGCGGCGTGACCCGCTCCACCGTCACCCATTCCACCACCGTGGCGGAGAACATCTCGCTGGCCGACCGCGAGGCGACCTTCCTGGAGATGACCCGCCGGATGATGGACGATCTGAACGCCCGCCTGGACGCCGGCATCCGCAAGGATCTGGCGCCGATGGTCCGGCGCTGACCTTTTTGTAAGAGTTGGCCGGACGCAAGAGTTGGCCCGTCCTTTGCGGTGGGGCACCCGACGTTTCGTCAGAACGGAGGGTGCCCATGCCGAAATTCGACCTCTATGTCGTCCGGCCGCCGGAGGGATCGGCCACGATCACAGCCATCCCCGAGGAAAAACAGCAGTCGTCCCAGGCGGCGCTCCGCAATCTCAGCCGCTCCGGCTGCGTGGTGAAGTCCTTGGGCGACATAGACCTGTCCTTCGTCAAGAAGTCGGAGGCACAGATCAAGATCGAACTGGCGGTGCGGCAGATGTTCGCCGCCTCCGCCTACAAACCGCCGGTGTCTATTGTCTGGTAGTGACCGTCCGGTCTGACCATCCGGTAGCGGCATGAGGCGAGTGTCCTTCTGGCGGGGGCGGCAGAAACTGCCCCCGCCCGCCGCCCTTATCGGCAAGTTCGGCCGGTAAATTCGGCCGGCAAGACCCTGTCCGGCAAACCCAGCCCTAGATTTCCAGCTGCATGCCCAGTTCGACAACCCGGTTGGGCGGGATGCAGAAATACTCCGACGCGCTGGACGACAGCTTCGACAGGAAGATGAACAGCGGTTCCTGCCAGCGCGGCAGCCCGGACTTGCCGTGGCTGCGGATCAGCGTCTCGCGGCTGACGAAATAGGTCGTTTCCATCGGCTCGAACGGCAGTCCGGGGATGCGCTTGCTTTCCAGTGCCACCGGGATGTCCGGCTCGTCCTTGAAACCGAAATGGACGATCAGCCGGAAGAACCCGGCCGACAGCGCCTTCAGCTCGAAGCGCTGCTCGTCCGGCACATGCGGCACATCCTCGATGTCGACGGTCAGCAGGACGACGCGCTGATGCAGCACCTTATAATGCTTCATGCTGTGCAGCAGCCCCGGCGGCAGGCCGCGCGGGTTGCCGGTCAGGAACACCGCGGTGCCCGGCACCCGCTGCACCGATCCGCTCTTCAGCCGCTCCAGCAGCATGTCGAAGGGCAGCGCATCCTCGGCCAGCCGCTTGCGCACCACCTCGCGGCCGCGCCGCCACGTCGCCATCAGCAGGAAAACCGCCGCACCCACCACCAGCGGGAACCAGCCGCCCTCCTCCACCTTCACCAGATTGGCGAGGAACAGCGCCATGTCGACGGTCAGGAACACCGCCAGCGCCAGCACCGCCTGCCACAGCTTCCAGCGGCCGAGCGAGCGCGCCACCTTGTAGGCCAGCAGCGTGGTCGCCACCATCGTGCCGGTCACCGCGATGCCGTAGGCGGCGGCGAGGTTGCTGGAGGTCTGGAAGCTCAGCACCAGCAGGATGACGCCGGCCAGCAGCAGCCAGGTCAGCTGCGGCATGTAGATCTGGCCCTTCTCATGCTCCGACGTGTGCCTCACCTCCATCCGCGGCAGGTAGCGCAGATGCATGGCCTGCAAGGTCACCGAATAGGCGCCGGAGATCACCGCCTGCCCGGCGATGATGGTGGCGGCGGTGGCCAGCAGCAGCAGCGGCACCTGCGCCCAGTCCGGCGCCAGATGGAAGAAGGGGTTCTCGATGGCTTCCGGCTCGTGCAGCAGCAGGGCGCCCTGGCCGAAATAGCACAGCAGCAGCGACGGCAGCACGATGCTGTACCAGGCGCCGCGGATCGGCTTGCGGCCGAAATGCCCCATGTCGGCATAGAGCGCCTCCGCCCCCGTCACCGCCAGCACCACCGCACCCAGCAGCAGGAAGCCGTGCCAGCCATGGTTGAACAGCATCTCCACCGCATGGCCGGGCCACACCGCGCCCAGCACGCCGGGATAGCGGATGATCTGTCCCAGACCCAGCACCGCCAGCGTCAGGAACCACACCAGCATCACCGGCCCGAACAGCTTGCCGACCTTCTCGGTGCCGAATCGCTGCAGCACGAACAGCCCGACCAGGATGGTCAGCGTGATCGGGATGACATAGCTGTCCAGGGCGGGGGCGACGACATGCAAACCCTCCACCGCGCTCAGCACCGAGATGGCGGGAGTGATCAGGCTGTCGCCATAGAACAGCGAGGCGCCCATCACGCCGATCGCCATGACGACCCCGGTCCGCCGGTGCCCCGGCCGCATGCCGCGCAACGCCAGCGCGGTCAGCGCCAGGATGCCGCCCTCGCCCTGGTTGTCGGCGCGCATGATGAAGATGACGTACTTCACCGTCACCGTGATGATCAGCGCCCAGAAGATCAGCGACAGCACCCCCAGGATGACTTCGGGCGTCAGCGGGAAGCCGCCGCCCTCGGTCAGGCATTCGCGCAGCGTGTAGAGCGGGCTGGTGCCGATGTCGCCATAGACGACACCCAGCGCCCCCAGCGCGAGCGCGCGCAGCTTGGCCGCATGCTCCCGCCCATCCATGCTTGCTTCCATACCCGGTCCGCTCCGATCATTTCGACGCACAGCCATGCCTAAGGTGGCTTGGCGTGGCCGCGCAAGCACCGAATGGCGAAACGCGCCACCGGCGCGACCGATCCCCGGTGATTTTCATCCCGACGGGTTCGGAACGCCATAGCGCCGGCGCGGCACTCGGCACCGTTGCATCGGAACCGGGGCCGTGCTTCCATTCTTGCGTGCACCGTGGACAGTTCCGAGCCGGCAGCCATGTCCAACGATCTCCTGTTCGCCTCGGACGAGTCTCCCACCCCGCAGGACCCGTCCGGCGGGGCCGGCGACGCCGACCCGGCCGCTCCGCCCTGGCTGGTTCTGGTGGCCGACGACGAGCCGGAGGTGCATGCCGTCACCCGGCTGGCGCTCGCCCGCCTGCGCTTCCGTGGCCGTCCCGTCCGCCTGCTCGACTGCCCCAGCGCGGCGGAGGCGGAACGCATCCTGCGCGACACCCCGGACATCGCCGTCATCCTGCTCGACGTGGTGATGGAGACCGAGGATGCCGGCCTGCGGCTGGCCCGCCGCATCCGCGAGGAGTTGGGCAACCGCGCCATCCGCATCGTCCTGCGCACCGGGCAGCCGGCCCGCGTGCCGGAGGAGGAACTGGTCCTCGCCTATGAAATCGACGGCTACACCGCCAAGACCGAACTGACGGCACGCCGGCTGTTCACCAGCATGGTGACGGCATTGCGCGCCTATGCCGATCTGGCGGCGCTGGAACAGAAGCTTGCCGAACGCGGTCGCGCGCTGGAGGAGGCGACCATCCGCCTCAACCGCATGGCGACGCTGGACCCGCTGACCGGCGTGTGGAACCGCCGCCGCTTCCTGGAACTGGCGGCGGCGGAACTGGCGCGGGCACGGCGCTATGGCCGGCATCTCGGCGTTTTCCTGCTCGATCTCGACGGCTTCAAGGCGGTCAACGACGCCCACGGCGATGCCGTCGGCGACGCGGTGCTGCGCGCGGTGGTGAAGCGGATCCGGGCGGCGCTCCGCATTTCCGATCACATCGCGCGATCGGGCGGGGAGGAGTTCGTCGTGCTTCTGCCGGAAACCGACGATGCCGGCAGCGCCGTGGTGGCGGAACGGGTGCGCGCCGCCCTGGCCGACAGCCCCATCCTGGTGGAGGAGCGGACGATCCCCATCACCGCCAGCATCGGCGTCGCCAACTGGCTTCCCGCCGAGCCCGGCGTCGAACAGACCCTGCACCGCGCCGAACACGCTTTGCATGCCGCCAAGCAGGCCGGCCGCAACCGGGTCGAGCGCGCGCCGGGGTGACCGGGTGCCGCGCCCGGCCTTCCGTCCTGTCGACTGTGTAATATCGTTTCAGCGCCGCGATTGAACGGCGGCAAGCCAGGGGTTACTCCTATCGTTGGAAGCATGTTGGCGTATGCCATTTCCGATCGGGGGTTCGCACATGTGGCATGACTACACCAACGCGCTGATGACCGCCTTCGGACTGGCCGGGCTGGGGTTCGGCATCGGCAAGCTCGTCATCGTGCTGGGCGAACGCGCGATTGAACGCCGCCACGGGTCGGAGGGGGTGCGCGACATCATCGCCCGCCGCGCCAAGCTGGAGACGAAGCTGGAGGCCCGCCGCGGTGACCGCATCAGCGAGCTGAAGGAACTCGACGGCGCCGCCGAGGATGTGCTGCGCCGCCGCAAGGTGATGGAACGCCAGATCGAGGAGGCGCGTCAGTCCGGCGAGCGGCTGGTCCGTCTGGTCGGCGAGGAGGTCCAGGGCAGCCCCTGCTACGTCGCCATGGTGGTGAACAAATATGTCGGCACCGGCGCCGTCCAGCAGAGCCAGCATGCGCTGGTCGACCCCAGCTGGGCACAGCCGCAGATGATCGAGGTCTGGGCGCGCTCGATGGCGGAGGCGCGGACGGAGATCGAGCGGCGCTATCCGCCCGCCTTCGGCTATGCCGTGACGCGGATGCAGGAATTCCTGTCCGCCGACACCCCCGTCGCCAAGGCCAGCTGAGCCCCATCGAAAGCCGGACCCGCCATGGACAGCATGCCCTACATCTTCGCCGGCCTGGTCGGCCTCGCCTCCCTGGCGGTGTCGCTGCTGCTGGCGTTGCGCCGCCTGAAGACGTCGGAGGAACGGATCGCCACCGCGGTGTCGCGCAAGCAGGCGCAGGTGGAGCGGATCAAGAAAATCGCCCGCGTCACGCTCCAGCAGGCCCGCGACCTGCGCGACGCCCGCCGCCGCAAGGCGATGGCCGAGCTGGGCTGCGAGGATTTGGAACAGCGCCTGAAGGCCGCCGGCGCCAACGACCGCCGCATCTATGTGCTGGACGACCGCCGCACCCAGAAGGATCAGGGCTGGCTCCTGCGGGTGGTCAACATCGAATACGGCACCCGCGTCAACCCCACCCTCATTCCCACCGCGCTCGACAGCTGGAAGCGCGGCCGGCGCTTCCTCGTTTGGGCGCTGGACGAGAAGAAGGCCCGCGAAAAGGTCAACGCCCGCTACCCGGAGAACAAGGGCTTCACCGTCATGGGCGTCGAATCCTATATCGAGTGAGAATGCTCCTGGAAAGCCGCGACTTGCCACGATAATGACATAAGTCCCATTTTCAGATTATCATCCCTGCGCGCACCCATCCGCCCGCGCCGGGGAGCCTTGCCATGATCCGTTATGCCGAGTTGCAGCTCGCCACCAACTTCAGCTTTCTGGAGGGGGCGTCGCACCCTGACGAGCTGGCGATGACGGCGGCGGCGCTGGGGCTGGCGGCGGTGGGGGTGACCGACCGCAATTCGCTGGCCGGCGTGGTGCAGATGCATGTGGCGGCCAAGAAGGTCGGCATCCGGCCGCTGATCGGCTGCCGGCTGGACCTGACCGATGCCGACAGCCTGCTGGCCTACCCGACCGACCGCGCCGCCTATGCGCGGCTGTCGCGGCTGCTGACGCTGGGCAAGATGCGGGCGCCGAAGGGCGAGTGCTTCATCGCCCGCACCGATGTGCTGGCCCATGCCGAAGGCATGCTGTTCCTGCTGCTCGGCCCCGACCGCCGCGACGAGACTTTCCTGCGCGAGCTGCGCGCCTGGCGCAGCGGGCTGGCGCGCGGACAGCTCTATCTGGCGGCGAGCCACCGCTACCAGGGCGACGATGCCCGCCGGCTGCGCTGGCTCGCCGGTCTGGCGGAGGCGGAGGGGGTGCCGCTGGTCGCCACCAACGACGTGCTCTATCACGGTGCCGGGCGGCGGGCGCTGGCCGACGTGATGACCTGCATCCGCCACCACACCACCATCGACGAGGCCGGCTGGCGGCTGTCCGCCAATGCCGAGCGCCACCTGAAGCCGGCCGCCGAGATGATGCGCCTGTTCCGCGACCATCCCGACGCCGTCGCCCGCAGCCTGGAGATCGCCGAGGCCTGCCGCTTCTCGCTGGACGAGCTGCGGTACCAATATCCCGACGAGGTGGCGGAAGGCCGCGACCCGCAGGAGACGCTGGTCGCCCTGACCTGGGACGGGGCGGCCAAGCTCTATCCATCCGACCGGTTCCCCGGCGGCATTCCCGACACGGTGCGCCATACGGTGGAGCGCGAATTGGCCCTGATCGCCGAGCTGCGCTTTGCCCCTTACTTCCTGACCGTCCACGACATCGTCCAATTCGCCAGGAAGCAGGACATCCTCTGCCAGGGCCGTGGCAGCGCCGCCAACTCTGCCGTCTGCTATTGCCTGGGCATCACCTCGGTCGATCCGACCGAGGTCGACCTGCTGTTCGAACGCTTCATCTCCTCCGCCCGCGGCGAGCCGCCGGACATCGACGTCGATTTCGAACATGAACGGCGCGAGGAGGTGATCCAGTACATCTACAGGAAATACGGCCGCACCCGCGCCGGCCTGACCGCCACCGTCATCCGCTACCGCGCCCGCAGCGCCCTGCGCGAGGTCGGCAAGGCGATGGGGCTGTCGGCCGATCTGGTGGCGCGGCTGACCGGCTCGATCTGGGGCTGGAGCCGCGATGGTGTCGACGAGGAGCGCGCCCGCAAGCTCGGTGTCGATCCCGACGACCCGAGGCTCAAGCGCACGCTGGAGCTTGCCCAGGAGCTGATCGGCTTCCCCCGCCACCTGTCGCAGCATGTCGGCGGCTTCGTCATCACCCGCGGCCCGCTGTCGGATCTCTGCCCGGTCGCCAACGCGGCGATGGAGGACCGCAGCACCATCGAATGGGACAAGGACGACATCGACGCTCTCGGCATCCTGAAGGTCGACGTGCTGGCGCTGGGCATGCTGACCTGCATCCATCGCGCCTTCGACCTGATCGAACAGGTGCATGGGCAACGCTGGGCGCTCGCCACCCTGCCCCAGGACGATCCCGCGGTTTACGAGATGCTGGGACGGGCCGACAGCCTGGGAGTCTTCCAGGTCGAAAGCCGCGCGCAGATGAGCATGCTGCCGCGGCTGAAACCGAAGAAATTCTACGATCTGGTGATCGAGGTCGCCATCGTCCGCCCCGGCCCGATCCAGGGCGGCATGGTCCATCCCTACCTGCGCCGGCGCAGCGGGGCGGAGGACATCACCTACCCGATGCCGGCGCTTAAACCGGTCCTTTATCGAACGCTGGGCGTGCCGCTGTTCCAGGAACAGGCGATGAAGGTCGCCATGGTCGGCGCCGGCTTCACCGCTGAGGAGGCCGACCAGCTGCGCCGCGCCATGGCGGCCTTCCGCAAGACTGGAAAGGTCCAGTTGTTCCACGACAAGTTCATCGCCGGCATGGTCGCCAACGGCTGCGACCCCGCCTTCGCCGAGCGCTGTTTCCAGCAGATCGAGGGGTTCGGCGAGTACGGCTTCCCGGAAAGCCACGCCGCCAGCTTCGCGCTGCTGGTCTATGTCTCCGCCTGGATCAAGCGCCACCACCCCGCCATCTTCGCCGCCGCCCTGCTGAACAGCCAGCCGATGGGCTTCTACGCCCCCGCCCAGATCGTCCGCGACGCGCGGGAGCACGGCGTGACGGTGCTGCCGCCGGACGTGAACCTGTCGGGCTGGGATTGCACCATCGAACCCCAGGACCAATCCCCTCTCCCCCCCGGGGAGAGGGTCAGGGTGAGGGGGACGCACCCGCCGGACGTCTTCGGCTGCGCCGAACCCCCTCATCCCGACCTTCTCCCCAGGGGGGAGAAGGGGATCCTGGGGATAAGCCTTAACCTCCGACTCGGTCTCCGCCTGATCAAGGGCTTCACCCAGGCCCACGCCGACTCGGTCGTCCTCTCCCGTGCCGGCGGCTACAGCGACCCTTACGATCTGTGGCGCCGCGCCCGACTGCCGGTCGCGGCACTGGAAAAGCTGGCCAAGGCCGATGCGTTCCGCTCGGTCGGGCTCGACCGCCGGGCGGCGCTGTGGGCGGTGCGGGCGCTGGGCGACCAGCCGCTCCCGCTGTTCGCCCGGCTGGACGGCCCGATGGCCGAGGAACCGGAAGCCCCCCTGCCCGCCATGGCGCTCGGCGAGCATGTGGTGATGGACTACACCAGCCTGTCCCTGTCGCTGAAGGCCCACCCGCTGTCGCTGCTGCGCGACGGCCTGCCCGGCATCACCCCGGCGGAGCGGCTGGCCCAGACGCGCGACGGCCGGCGCCTGACCACCGCCGGCCTCGTCCTGGTCCGCCAGCGGCCGGGCAGCGCCGAGGGCGTCGTCTTCCTCACGCTGGAGGACGAGACCGGAATCGCCAACCTCGTCGTCATGCCCGACGCCTTCGAGACCTTCCGCCGCCCGATCATGACCGCCCGGATGCTGGCCGCCACCGGCCGGGTGCAGAACCACGAAGGCGTCGTCCATCTGCGCGTGGAATCGCTGATCGACCTGTCCCACCGGCTGGCCGAACTGACTGGCGAGCACCGGCCCGCCGTCAACGAGACTCATGCCCCCTTCCCCAAGGGCCGCAATTTTCATTGAGAGGGCCGATTGCTCCTGACATCACGCTGTCAGGAGGAGCGTGCTATCAAGGGAATGTGCCGGCACGAACCACGAACATCCCCCTTCCCTCTGTCAGGAGCCACTCCGATGAACATCCCGCACGTCGTCACCTGGTTCGAGATTCCGGTCACCGACCTCGCCCGCGCGGTCGGCTTCTACGAGACCGTCTTCGCCGCCAAAATGGTCCAGGAGCCCTGCCCCAGCGGCATGACCATGGCCATCTTCCCGGCCGAAGGCACCGCCGTCAAAGGCTGCCTGATCCAGCATGAGGCCTGCAAGCCGAGCGCCGACGGCACCACCGTCTACCTGAACGGCGGCGAGGACCTGTCCGCCCCGCTGGCCCGTGCCGAGCAGGCCGGCGCCCGCATCGTCGTGCCGAAGACGCTGATCACCCCCGAAATCGGCTATTTCGCCCAGTTCATCGACAGCGAAGGCAACCGCGTCGGCCTCTATTCGATGCACTGACCGCACCCCCCGACCGCCGGAGTCGCCGCCATGCGCCGCGCCGACCGCCTGTTCCAGATCGTCCAGCATCTCCGCAAGGGGCGGCTGGTGACGGCTGCCGAACTGGCGCGGTGCCTGGAGGTGTCGGAGCGCACCGTCTACCGCGACATGCGCGACCTCGCCTCCTCCGGCGTGCCGGTGGAGGGCGAGGCCGGCGTCGGCTATCTGCTGCGCGACGGCTACGACCTGCCGCCACTGATGTTCACCCAGGACGAGGTGGAGGCGTTGGTCGTCGGCGCCCGCCTCGCCCGCGCCTGGGTTGGCGGCGCGCTGGCCGATGCCGCCGCCCGCGCGCTCGACAAGGTGGAGGCGGTGGTGCCGGAGTCGCGGCGGCGCGAACTGGCCGACAGCCGCGTCTTCGTCCCCGACTTCTCCTTCCCCGCCGCCCTGCGCGACCGGATGGACGTGCTGCGCTGTGCCATCAACGCCAGACGCGTGGTGATGTTCGACTACCGGCGCCAGGACGGCACCCATTCCGCCCGCGCGGTCCAGCCGCTGGGCCTGTTCTTCTGGGGCCGGGTGTGGACGCTGGGCGCCTGGTGCGAGCTGCGCGAGGAGTTCCGCAGCTTCCGCATCGACCGCATGGAAACCTTGCTGCCCCTGGAGCGCCGCTTCGACGAGATCCCCGGCCGCGGCCTGGACGATTATCTCGCCCTCTGGCGCCGGGAAGGTTGCCGGCAGGGGTGAGGCCCCCTCAAACCCCGTCGATGTAGGCCAGCAGCGGCTGCCAGTCGCCGCGATGCTCGGCGGCGCGCTTGCCCGGCATGTCGAACAGGCTGAGGCCGCTTTCCGCCGCGTCGGCATAGATCTGGCTGTCGCGCAGCCGCGTCACCACCTGATGGCCGATGCCGCCCAGGAACCGGTCCAGCCGGTCGGCGGCCTTGGTGCGGGCGCGCATGCGGTTGCCGACCACCGCCACAGTGGTCTTCTTCCTGGCGATCCGCTTCAACTCGTCGAGCTTGACCAGAAAGCGCTGGGTCGCCTGCTCGTCGAAGGCGCCGGGCAACACCGGCAGCACGACGATGTCGGCCATCTTCACCAGATCCTCGATCTGCTTCGTCTTCAGCGCGGCGGGTGCGTCGATGACCAGCCGCTTGATGCCGCGCGGCGTGTCGGTGAAATCCTTGGCCCAGTCGAGCCCGACCAGGGCCGGCGCCTTCCCCGGCCGGCGCTCCAGCCAGCCGAGCGAGGAGCGCTGACGGTCCACGTCGGCCAGCACGGTGGGCAGGCCCGCCGCGGCGGACGCGGCGGCGAGGTGGGTGGCGACGGTCGTTTTGCCGCAGCCGCCCTTGATGTTGGCGACGAGGATCGTGAGCATGGCCGTGGACTCTACACCCCGGCGTCCGGCTTCGACCAGAAATGCTTGGTGTCGATGAAATCATGCCACAGGGCGACCAGCGCCGCCTCGGTGTCGGCCACGCCGCGGGCATGCCAGCCGATGACGATGCCGGCGGCGCGCGGCTCGCCGGGGGCCGAGCGGCTGCCGTCGTCGTGCAGCTCGTGCAGAAGCCGCGTCGCCGTCGCCACGTCGTTCAGATGGCCCAGCGCGTCCTGGAAGGCGGCCATCTGCTGGATGTAGCGGCGCACCGGCTTGTCGTCATACAGGCTGCGGAAGAACTCCACGGCATAGCGCAGCTTCTTCAAGGCGATGCGCAGCTGGTGGCGCTGGGCCACCGGCAGATGGGCGAAGCCGTGGCCGGCCCGCTTGGCCTTCTTGTGGCGCTTGTTCAGCAGATGGTCGGCCAGCCCGATCACCGGCTGGAACAGCCGCACCGATTCCTCGCTGACCGGCTGGTCGCGCCAGCCGCGCTTTTCCACCCAGCTGCCGACGCCGAGCAGGAAGGCGGTGTAGCGGTCGGAGCGGATCGCCTCGCGCACGCCCTCATAGGCGCGCAGGCGCTTGGCCTCGGCCGCCGCCGCCAGCGCGTCGAGATCCTCGACCGCCGAGCGGCCATGCCCGTCGGCCTTGTGGAAGGCGTCGCGCACCGGGGCCAGCAGCTCCTCGCCGAACACGTCCCAGTCGCGCGCCGGCCCCAGGCTGCCGGCCAGCCACTTGATCTCGCCGACCAGCCACAGATACTGCGCGGCTGGAATGAAGGGCCGGAACAGCGCGGTGGCCGAGCGCAGCCGGCGCAGCGCGACGCGCATCTGGTGCACGCCCTCCGGATCCTCGCCGGCCAGCGTCACCGCCTCGTTCGCCACCATGTGGGCGATGCAGGCGCGCACGATGCGCGCCACCGCCCCCTCGACCGTCGTCTCGGGATCGAGCACCAGCTTTTCGGCTTTCAGCGCCTTGTCGGCCGTGCCGTTGGCCAGCGCGTGGCCGCGCTCCGCCTTGGTCCGCATCTCCAGCCGCAGCGGGGCGGCCTGCGTCAGTTCCTGCGCCAGATCGTAGAGCGCCGCGGGCGTGCCGCTTTTCAGCTCCAGCTCCACCTCGCAGAGGTCGGTGGACCGGCCGTCGGGCAGCTCGATCCGGCCGCGGTCGAAGGCGACCTCGATCACGGCGGCACCCTCGCCCTCGCCCAGCGTCACGTCCTGCGTGGTGCGTTCGACGATGGAGGTGAAGACCGGCCGGAGTTCCGAGTCGCTGAGCGATCCCAGCAGGTCGATGGCGTCGGCATCGGCGATCAGCGTCAGGTCGGGTGCGGCGGAGGTCACCGCGCATTCCCACTCGCCGCGCCCCAGCCCGTCCTCGTCGGGGGCGGACTTGACCGTCTGGACGAAACCGTCGCCGGTCTTGCGCACCCGCAGCGTCACCTTGCGCGCGGCGAGCCGGCGCTCCTCGGTGTCGTAATAGGTGCTTTCCAGGGTCCGTGTCGCCGCCGGGCCGGTGGCCCGGTCTGCGATGGCGGAAGCGGCGCGCAGCCTGTCGAAGTCTTCCGGCTTCGCCGCCAGCTTCAGTTCCGTCTCGCGGTTGATCTCGGCCTCAGCCATCGCCTGCGCTTCAACCCCCGTTTTGCGGCCCATTGGCCTACAGTTGGGTGTTTGCACAGCCAATGGACAGGGTCAAGTTACGGAAATGTTGCAGAAGCCTGCGGTTGCGGCACCCGCCGGCTGCACGTCCGCCGCCGGTTCCTGGCTTTCGCCCGAGGCTTTAACCAGGACGTTGCAGGGTCATTATGCCCCATTTCACCCCACCCCTGGGGCGTTGCAAAGCGTACAGGCCTGTGGTTGGGTTCCCGCAAACTGAAACGGCCCGTCCCGTTGGGATCGGCCATAATTGGGGAAGTGTGACGATGACCGATTTCAACACGATCGACGATCTTGAGGTGAGCGGCAAGACGGTGCTGGTGCGCGCCGACCTGAACGTTCCGATGCAGGACGGCAAGGTGTCCGACACCACCCGCATCGACCGCCTCGCCCCCACCCTGAAGGAGCTGTCCTCCAAGGGTGCCAAGGTCGTGGTCCTGTCGCATTTCGGTCGCCCGAAGAACGGTCCGGACGCCAAGAACTCGCTGCGCAACGTGCTGGACGCTCTCAGCGCTGCCGTCGGCCAGAAGGTGGCCTTCGCCGAGGATTGCGTCGGCGAGAAGGCCAAGGAGGCCATCGCCAAGGTGCATGACGGCGCCATCGTGCTGCTGGAGAACACCCGCTTCCACGCCGAAGAGGAAAAGAACGACCCGGCTTTCGCCAAGGAGATGGCCGCGCTGGGCGACATCTACGTCAACGACGCCTTCTCCGCCGCGCACCGCGCCCATGCCTCGACCGAGGGTGTCGCCCGCCTGCTGCCGAACGCCGCCGGCCGCCTGATGGAAGCCGAGCTGAAGGCCCTGACGCTGGCGCTGGAGAAGCCGGAGCGCCCGGTCGCCGCCGTCGTCGGCGGTGCGAAGATCTCCACCAAGCTGGAACTGCTCGGCAACATGGTCCGCAAGGTCGACCTGCTGGTGCTGGGCGGCGGCATGGCCAACACCTTCCTGTTCGCCCAGGGCACCGACGTCGGCGCCTCGCTGTGCGAAAAGGACATGGCCGACCAAGCCCGCGCCATCATGGCGACCGCCAAGGAGGCCAACTGCGAGATCCTGCTGCCGAAGGACTTCGTCGTCGCCAAGGAGTTCAAGGCCGGTGCGGCCAACCGCGTCGTCGCCTTCGACGCCATCGGTTCCGACGAGATGGCGCTGGACGTCGGCCCGGCCACCGTCGAGTTCCTCGGCGTGAAGCTGCAGGGCGCCAAGACCGTCGTCTGGAACGGCCCGCTCGGCGCCTTCGAGATCCAGCCCTTCGACGCCGGCACCAACGCGGTGGCCGGTCTGGTCGCCGCCCGCACCGAGGCCGGCGGCCTGCTGTCGGTGGCCGGCGGCGGCGACACCGTTGCGGCAATGGCCCATGCCGGGGTCGAGGACAAGTTCACCTACGTGTCCGCCGCCGGCGGCGCCTTCCTGGAATGGCTGGAAGGCAAGGAACTGCCGGGTGTGGCGGCTCTGAAAAAGTAAGCGGTTCTACAGGATCGCAAAGGCGAAGGCTCCGGGTTTCGGCCCGGAGCCTTTTTGCTGTCTCACCCCTGCCCGGCCCGTTCCGCTCTGACCGTCAGCCATTCCGCCATCCCCTGATCGTCGAGCGCATATTGTCCGCGCGCCGAGCGCCACAGGATGTTCTTCTGCCGCAGAGCCTCGATGGCTGCCTGCACCGCCGGTGGCTCCACCGCGTCGCCGACCGCATCGGCATAGGCTTGCAGCGCCGGGGCGGAGAAGGGAGCGGATTGCGGCCCTTCCAATGCCAGCCGTTCGACAACCGCCTGCTGCAACGGCGTCAGCCCCGACCATGCCGTCTCGTAATCGTCCCACACCCGCCGGCGCAGCCCGGTCGCCCCATCCGCCAGCGCCCGCTTCAATTCCCCGGCATCGCCGACCAGCAGCGCCGCGTCCGACAGGATGCGCATCAGGGTTTCCGGTTGACGCCCTACCGCGTCGAAGGCCGCGAACACATCGTCCGCATCGAAGCGGTTGCCCTCGGCCAGCCGGGCGTTGATCCAGGCCGTGTAGGCATCGGTGTAGGCACGGTCGAGCAGTGGGAAGCTGCGGACGCTGGTTCCGAAGAAGGGTTGGTCGCGGTTCAGCACCAGCCGGCTCAGCTTGTCGCGGTGAGAGCCGGTCAGCACGATCATCAGATTCGGACCGTCGCGGGCATCGTCCCTGGTGTTCAGCCGGTCGCGCGCCGCCTTCAGCGCGAACATGGCGTTCAGCCCGGCCTCGGTCGTCAGCGCGTGCTGCGCTTCATCCACCAGCAGGGCGATCCGCTTGTGCGTGCGCTCCAACAGCGCCTCCAGCGCGTCGGCCAGCGTGGTCCCCTGCGCCTGCCCGATCCGGTCGATGTCGACCGAGACGCCGCCCATGCCCAGCTTGCTGAGTCCGACCGCCCGCGCTGCCTTGACCGGCAGGCTGTCGGCCCGGCGAAGCTCGGCCTTCAACGCCTCCGCGATCAGATGCGCCGGGTCGGCCGCCATGTCCGACCACAGATCGACATAGACCGCGAGGACGCCACGCCCTTCAAGCTCCGGCCCCAGATCATGGCGCAGGAATGTACTCTTGCCGGTCCGCCGCGGTGCCGCCAGACAGAGCGTCGGCTCCGCCCCGATCGGCGCGTCCCCCGTCACGATGGCGGCCAGCGCCGCCGCCAGCTTCGGGCGGTGAAACAGGAACTTCTGTGCAGGCGTGGAGGCAGGGTAGGACGGCACGGGCGGCCTCTTTAGGACCAATTATGGAGTGAAGCATAATTTATAGTCTGAAAAATAATCTTCAATAGTCCGCTGCGGACTGCGCAACGACCCGTGCGCACCAACCGTTTCCCCTTGCATCCCGCGGCGCGAATGCCCATAACAGCGGCGGGAGACTGGCGTCGGACGAGTCCCTCGCCAACCCGGTCAGGTCCGGAAGGAAGCAGCCGCAACGAGTTACGGCTCGGGTCGTTCGTCCAGTCTCCCACCCTCAGCAAAAATTGCCAGCACGAAACAGACGGCGACAGCGCGGTGCCGGGACGCTATCCTGCGGCCCGAAATTCCCCTCCCGTCGTTTCGACAGGCCAGCCGCGTGACCGATACAACCGCCGAAATCACCGCCGCTTCCGCTCCCGCCACCGGGCAGGCTTACCGGGTGCTGGCGCGCAAATACCGGCCGAAGACCTTCGACGAGCTGATCGGCCAGGACGCGCTGGTCCGCACCCTGACCAATGCCATCCAGTCCGGCCGCATCGCCCAGGCCTTCATGCTGACCGGCGTGCGCGGCGTCGGCAAGACCACCACCGCCCGCATCATCGCCCGTGCGCTGAACTGCACCGGGCCGGACGGCACCGGCGGGCCGACGGTCAGCCCCTGCGGCGTCTGCGACAATTGCCGCGCCATCGCCGAGGACCGCCACGTCGACGTGATGGAGATGGACGCCGCCAGCCACACCGGCGTCGACGACATCCGCGAGATCATCGACGGCGTGCGCTACTCGCCTGTCTCGGCCCGCTACAAGCTCTACATCATCGACGAGGTCCACATGCTGTCCAAGAGCGCGTTCAACGCGCTCCTGAAGACGCTTGAGGAACCGCCGAGCCATGTGAAGTTCGTCTTCGCCACCACCGAGATCCGCAAGGTGCCGGTGACGGTGCTGTCACGCTGCCAGCGCTTCGACCTGCGCCGCGTCGACGCCCAGGTGCTGAAAGAGCATTTCACCCGCGTCACCGCCATGGAAGGCGCCGGCATCGAAGGCGACGCCGCCTCGCTGATCGCGCGGGCCGCCGACGGGTCGGTGCGCGACGGGCTGTCGCTGCTCGATCAGGCCATCGCACTGGCCGCCGGCACCGTCACCGCGCAGCAGGTGCGCGACATGCTGGGGCTGGCCGACCGCACCCGCGTCATCGACCTGTTCGAGGCCGCCGTCTCCGCCAAGCCGGCCGAGGCGATGGACATCCTGGCCGACCTGCACCGGGTCGGCGCCGACCCGGTGGTGATCCTCCAGGACCTGCTCGATCTCGTCCACAATCTGACCCGCCTGAAGGTGGTGCCCGACAGCGCCAACGATCCCTCCCTGCCGGAGGCCGAGCGCACACGGGGCGCCAGCCTGTCCTCCAAGCTCGGCATGCCGGCGCTGACGCGTGCCTGGCAGCTTCTGCTGAAGGGGCTGAACGAGGTGCAGGCCGCTCCGGTGCCGCAGCAGGCGCTGGAGATGGTGATCGTCCGCCTGTCCTACGCCGCCGACCTGCCGACTCCGGGCGAGCTGATCCGCCAGTTCCAGGCCCAGCAGGCCAATGGCGGCGCGACTGGCGGTGGGGGCGCGCCGATGGGCCGCGGTCCCGGCGGCGGCCCCGTCGCGGTGGCCACACAGTCTACTCATGCCGTCGCCCGCTCCATGGGCTCCGCCCAGCCGCAGAGCGCTCCTGTGGCGCAGGCGGCCTCCGCCCCTGCCGCCATCCCGGAGGGCGAGGAACTGTCGCCGATGCCGCACGACTTCCGTGCGCTGGTGCAGCTGTTCTCCGACCGGCGCGAAGGCGCGCTCTACGGTTACATGATGGAGACGGTTCAGCTGGTCCGCATGGAGCCGGGCACGCTGGAGCTGAAGCTCCGCCCTGCCGCCCCGCCGACCCTGCCGGCCAAGGTCGGGCAGCTCCTGACCGAATGGACCGGTCAGCGCTGGATCGTCGCCCTGTCGGAAGGCCCGGCCCAACCGACGCTGGCCGAGCAGGACAAGGCCGAAAAGCACCGCGCCTGGGCGGAGGCGGAAGCCAACCCGGTGGTGCGCGCCGTGCTCGACACGTTCAGCGGGGCGAAGATCATCGACGTCCGCGACCTTGCGGAAGTTGCCGCGGCGGAGAGTGCAGCGGTTGCGGATGACGGCGAGACACCCGATTTCATGGTTCAGCAGCAGGACGACGGGGTCTATTACCCCCTCGACGACGAAGGAGAGTACTGACCGATGAAGAATATCGGCAACATGATGAAGCAGGCCCAGCAGATGCAGGCCAAGATGCAGGAAATGCAGGCGAGCCTGGAGCAGGTCGAAGTGACCGGCCAGAGCGCCGCCGGCATGGTCGTCGTGACCGTCAACGGCAAGAGCGAGATGAAGAAGGTCAAGCTCGACAAGTCCGTCGTCGATCCCGAGGACGTCGAGGTTCTGGAGGACCTGATCGTCGCCGCCTTCAACGACGCGAAGAAGAAGGTCGAACAGCACGTCGCCGAGGAAACCTCGAAGATGATGGGCGGCCTGAAGCTGCCGCCGGGCATCAAGCTGCCGTTCTGATCCTGACAGTCTTTTGTGAAAGTCCCCTCTCCCCGGAGGGGAGAGGCGGATTTGCACATCGATGATCGGACCTGAAATCGAACGCCTGATCCAGCTGCTGTCCAAGCTGCCGGGACTAGGCCCCCGGTCGGCGCGGCGGGCGGCGCTGCATCTGATGAAGCGGCGGGACAGCCTGCTGATCCCGCTGTCGGAAGCGATGGCGGCGGCCGGCGAATCGATCCGCGCCTGCTCCGTCTGCGGCAACCTCGACAGCCGCGACCCCTGCACCGTCTGCTCCGACCCCACCCGCGACCGCTCGGTCATCTGCGTGGTGGAGGATGCCGGCGACCTGTGGGCGCTGGAACGCACCCGCGCCTTCCGCGGCACCTATCACGTGCTGGGCGGCCTGCTGTCGGCGCTCCAGGGCGTCGGCCCCGACGATCTTAACCTCGCCGGCCTCGCCGAACGCGCCAAGGACCCGGCGGTCCGCGAGATCATCCTGGCGCTGAATGCCACCGTCGACGGCCAGACCACCGCCCACGTGGTGACCGACCGCCTGACCGAATCCGACGTGTCGGTCTCCCGTCTGGCGCACGGCGTCCCGGTCGGCGGCGAGCTGGACTATCTCGACGACGGCACCTTGACCGCGGCGCTGAAGGCAAGGCGCCCGCTGTAGTCCGGGCCCCTCAGCGCTCGAACAGCCCGACCAGTTCCACGTGGGCCGACCACAGGAACTGGTCGACCGGCCAGATTTTCACGAGACGATAGCCACCATCCACCAGCAACCGCGCGTCGCGGGCGAAGCTGGCGGGGTTGCAGGACACGCCCACCACCCGCGGCACTTTGCTGCCGGCGAGCGCCGCCGCCTGGGCCGCGGCACCGGCACGCGGCGGGTCGAACACGACGGCATCGTAACGATTGAGATCCTTGGCGCTCAGCGGGTTTTCGAACAGGTCGCGCCGCTCCGCCGTCAGCCGCAGCCCCTGCACCGAACGGCCGAGCGCCGCCACCGCTGCCTCGTCGCCCTCCACCGCATGAACCGCCGCCTGTTGCGCAAGCGGAATGGAAAAGGTGCCGATGCCGGCGAACAGGTCGGCGATGCGGCCTGCCTGCCCGACTCCCTCACGTACCGCCGCCACCAGAGCCGCCTCGCCCTCCGCACTCGCCTGGAGGAAGGCACCGGGCGGCGGTTGGATCGGAACGCCTGCGAAACGGATGAAGGCCGGCCGGCGGTTCGCCACCGGCTCCGCTGCCGCGCGGTCGGTCGGCTGCCAGGCGATGCGGGCGATGCGCTCCGGTTCGAACCCGACCAGCACCTCGCGCGCCGCACGGTCCAGGCTGCGCGGCCCGACGAGCAGCAGATCGACCCCGCCCTCCAGATCGGTCAGCACCACATCGGCGTCCCCGCCATCCGGCAGCAGACCGTTCAGCAGGGTCCGCAAAGACTCCACCAGCGCGAACAGGCGGGGCGACAGGACCTGGCATTCCTCCAGATCGACCAGCCGATGGCTCTGCCGTTCGTTGAAGCCGAACCAGACCCGCTTGCCGCGCTTCAGCGCCGCGAAGCGGGCGCGGCGGCGGGCGCCGGCGGGCGTCCGTGCCAGCGGCTCCATCCGGACATCGCCAAGCCCGACCCGCTCCAGCGCACCGCGCACCATCCCGACAGTCCAGGCGGCGTATGTCGGATCGTCCATCTGCTGGAGCGTACAGCCGCCGCAGCGGCCGAAATGGCGGCAAGGCGGAGTCTGGCGGCCGGGACCGGGTTCGAGAACCTCAAGCGGTTCGGCCCGTACGCCTTCCCCCTTCCCATCGCTGTCGGCGGCACGTACACGCACGCGGTCACCCGTCACCGTGTAAGGCACGAACAGGCGCAGCCCCTCGGCAAAGGCGATCCCGTCGCCGCGCGCGCCGACATCGGCGATGGACACCTCCATCTCCTGCACGTCACGGGGTGGCGGGGCGGTCTTGCGGGTCGGCTGGCGCCCCTTGGCGAAGGGGCGCTTGGCGGGACGCGTCATGTCGGGGGTCCGTTGGATGCGGGTCTGGAGCGCCCTCCCTTTACGCCTCCAGCAGCTTGACGCGCAACGGTTCCGGGATCGGCGTCGGGCGATGGGCAGCCTTGTCGACGATCACCGCCACCGCCTCCTGGGTGGCGATGCAGCGGTCGCCCAGGAAAATGGCGCAGCCCAGCGTGATCGAGCTGGTGCCCAGCCGCAGCGTCCGCGCACCGATGCGCACCGTATTGGGATAGAGCAGCTCCGCCTTGTATTCGATCAGGCTGCGCGCCAGCACGACGGTCCACGGAACCTCATCGGTGAAGCCGCCGACCTGGTGGATCATGGCGACGCGCGCCTGTTCGAAATAGACGCCGAGGGCATTGTTGTTGACGTGCCCGACGGCATCCAGGTCGTTGAAGCGCACGCGCTCCTCCCACCAGAAGCGGTAGAGGTCGGGGCTGGTCAGGTCGGGTTTGTTCAGGTCTGGCGTGCCGGTCATGCCGTCTTCCTTGCCGTATAGGTCAATGCATCTCCGGACTGTGGCGTATGGCCCGGAGCGGCGCAAGCCCGGCTTCCCGCCCTGCGGCCCCGGTTCGCATCCATATTTCCAGGGTGGCCCGCGAATTCCCGCGCCAATCCCCGATTGGCCGTGTTATTGGAGTCGGACCAACCCTCCGCAACGGACCGGACGATGAGCAAGGACACCACCAACCAGACGGCCGAAGCGCTGTTCGAAAAGGCGCTGTCGATCGCCGAAAAGCACCTGGACGAGGCGATCAAGGAAGGTGGCCCGCTCGGCCCCTACATCGCCGTCGCCATGATCGAGGCCGCGGTGAACGCCGCCGTGGACGAGACCAGCCACGAAGACGTCATCGACATGCTGCGCGACCTCGCCGCCCAGATCGAGGCGGACGCCGACGAGGCGGAAGAGGACTGACGCCTAGGCCGTCGTCAACGCCACTGCGGACCCTGCCTGCCGGCGCGCCTCGCGCCGGCGCAGGATCTCGTAGACGACGGCGCCCAGGACGGTCAGCGCGATCAGCACCAGCGACAGCGCGTTGACCGCCGGCGTCAGGCCGGTGCGCACCTTGGTCGCGATGTAGACGGTCAGTGTGGTGTCCAGCCCGCGCACGAACAGCGTGGTGTTGTAGTTCTCGAAGCTCTGCAGGAAGGCCAGCAGGGCCGCCGACAGGATCGCCGGCATCAGATACGGCAGCGTGATGCGCCGGAACACCTGCCCATGGGTGGCGCCGAGGTCGAGCGCGGCCTCCTCCAGCGCCGGGTCGAACCGCTCCAGCCTTGCCGAGAACAGCAGCATGGCATAGGCGGCGATGAAGCTGGATTGTGCCACCACGGTCAGGAACAGCCCGCCGCTGACCCCGAACCACTCCCGCCAGAACACCAGCGTCGAGATGCCGACGATCACCCCCGGCGTCAGCAGCGGCGACACCATCAGCGCGTAGAGGACGGTCTTGGCCCGGCTGTGCAGCCGGTCGAGCAGCAGGGCCGCCGCCAGCCCGAGCGGCACGGCCAGCGCGATCACCCCCGCCCCCACCAGCAGGCTGGTGCCCAGCGCCGCCCACATGCGCTGATCCTCCCACAGCGCCTGGAACCAGCCGAGCGTGAAGCCCATCCAGGGCGTCACGGTGGGAAAGCGGCTGCTGTTGAAGGTCGCCGCCGCCATGATGCCCAGCGGCAGGAACAGATAGCCGAAGAACAGCATCAGATAGGCGCCGGTCAGCAGGCGGCGGAAGCGGGCAGCGGTCATTGGGGCCGTCTCATGGCTTGAGGCTCACTTCGCGATATCCGCCAGCCCGACGCGGAACAGCCGCATCGCGCCGAGGATGAAGCCGATGCACAGCACCAGCAGGATGAAGGCGTAAGCCGCCCCCTGGTTCCAGTTCCCGCCTTCGAAGAACCAGTTGTAGATGATCTCGGTGAACCAGCGGCTGTTCGGCCCGCCCAGCAGGGCCGGTACGGCATAGCTGCCGGCGGCCAGCATGAAGGTCATGATGCAGCCGACGGCGATGCCCGGCTTGGCATGCGGCAGCACGATGCGGCGGTGGATGCGCAACCAGCCGGCGCCGAGATCCCGCGCCGCCTCGATCTGGTTGCGGTCCAGCGATTCGATGGCGTTGTACAGCGGGAAGACCATGAACAGGATGTAGACATAGACCATGCCGACGATCACCCCGGCGTCGCCGCCCAGAAAGCGCTGCGGCTCGTCGATGATGCCGAGCCCCAGCAGGATCGCGTTCAGCGGCCCGTTGAAGGCCAGGATGATGTACCAGGAGAAGGTGCGCAGCAGCTCGTTGATCCAGAAGGGCACGACCAGCATCAGGATCAGCAGCGGCAGCCGCCGCTTGGGCGCCACCTGCGCCAGATAATAGGCGACCGGATAGCAGACGGCCAGGGTGGTCGCGGTGACCAGCGCGCTGGCCCAGATCGTCTTCAGGAAGATCGACAGATGGATCTGGTTGGTCCACAGGGTCAGGTAGTTCCTGACCGTGAACACATCCTCCGGACCGCCGATCTTGGACGGCGGCAGCGACGGCCGGAAGGAGAAGCCGATCATCATCAGCTGCGGCAGCAGCACCAGCAGAGCCAGCCAGACCGCCACGGCCAGCAGGATCACCCCGGTCAGAACCGGGCCGTACCGGCGAAAAACCTCCGTCATTCGGGCACTGCTCCAGCCTGTGGGACCGGTTTGACGCCTAACATGGGGATTCCCGCCGGCGCAAGCGCCGCTATATGACGATGACGTTCAGCAGAGGGGTCTCAGCCCAGATTGTGCTTGGCCACCACGGCGGCGAAGTCGTCGCCGAAATGCTCGCCGACCCGGATGACGGAGACGCCGTAGGGGATTTCCTTCAGCGACGGGTGGTCGAGGTTCAGCGAGGTCAACAGCGCCATCGGCACATGCTGGGTCACGCTCATCGCGCGCAGGCCGCGGATCAGGTCCAGGCCGGACAGGCCGTCCATCACCATCGAGGCGATGACCATGTCCGGCGGCACGCGCACGGCAAGGCTGATCGATTCGATGGGGTCGGTCACCGTCATGGTGCGGAAGCCGCAGGCGGCCAGCTCCGTCCCCAGCTTCTTGGCGACGACCTTGGACGGGGTGACCAGCATGATCTCGACGTTGCGGACATCGACGTCGGTGACCTGGAACTCGTAGCGCACCGGCAGGGCGCGGATGATCCGGTTGGTCTCGGCCAGCAGCGGCTGCTCGGCGCGGTCGACCAGTTCGGAAATGCGGTCGATGAAGATCTGGGCATCGACCAGCTGCTTCTCGTCCAGCCGCTTCAGGCCGCTGAGGTAATCCTCCAGCCGGTGGGCGACGAGGCTGACGGTGGGATAACCGAAGCTGGTGCCCATGCCCTTGAAATTGTGGGCTTCCAGCCGCAGGACGCCGATGGTTTCCACATCGCTGCGCTGGCCCTTCACGCGGTCCGCCAGCGACGCGTTCATCAGCTCCAGCCGATCGCGCGCGTCGTCCACGAACTCCATGCGCAAGCGGTCTTCGAGGTCGTCGGTCGACATGTGCGAGGCCATGGAGCGGATTCCGGCTGGGGAGGGGAAAGGGGTAACCCGAAGGTACACCAAATCCTTGCGCCGAAACAGACACGGCGCGCCCCTATTCGAAAGGACGCGCCGCGCGCAACAAAACCATTGGTTTTACAGGGAGGTCAGAGCCGTGCGAGCAGCGTCTGAAACCAGGCCAGACGCTCTTCCGTCTGGGCGATGTCGCGGTCCAGCCAGGAGGCGAAATGGCCGTCGCTGCCAACATCCGCCCGCTTCAGGTCGCCCAGCCGCGCCAGTTCTGTCTCGGAGAGCGCCACCAGATTGTCGATCTGGTCACGCTGCGACTCGACATCCAGCAGATGCAGGAAGCGCAGCTTCAGCGCGATGACCAGCTTGTTCAACCCGTCGGCCGACGGCGCACGGACATTGGCGCGCATCAGCGTGTCGAATTCCGCCCGGCCGGTCTCGGTCGGGCCGAGCAGGGCGTTGTCTTCCATGCCGCTGCCGTCCAGCGCCTCGATCAGCCCTTCGTAGCGCAGCATCTCCAGCGAGGTGCCCATCAGGTCCAGCGACGGACCCATCATGCGGTCGAGGAAATGGCGGACGGAGCCGGCCAGATCGGCGTAGCGCAGCGGCCCGCCCTGGATCAGCGTGCCCAGGACGACGAGGCGCACGGCCTCCTTCGGCATCAGCGAGTTGTCACGGTACATGGCGAACCCCCTGGGCGAAGCCCCGGAAAAACGGAAAGGACGGCGCGGCAACGGCCGGTCCGCAGCACTGAAGCTGCGAACCAGTCGCAACACTACCCCACAAAGTAGGGATGCGCACGCCGTCTGTCCAGAGGGCAAAACGTCCTAATCGCCAAAAGGGTCTTTCCGGACCTGCTTCCAGCAGCTCCGCTCAGGCGGCGAGGCGCAGGTCCAGCCGGCTCCACACATCCAGCAGCGCGTCGACCAGCATGCCCATCTGCGCATCGGTGTGCAGCGGGGTCGGGGTGAAGCGCAGCCGCTCCGTCCCGCGCGGAACGGTGGGGTAGTTGATCGGCTGGACGTAGATGTTGTGCCGTTCCAACAGCTCGTCCGAGGCACGCTTGCAGCGGTGGGCGTCGCCGACCATCAGCGGGACGATGTGGCTCATCGACGGCATCACCGGCAGGCCGGCGTCGGCGAACATCCGCTTCAGCATGGCGGCGCGTTCCTGGTGATGCGCCCGTTCGGTCTGGCTGTGCTTCAGGTGGCGGATGGAGGCCAGCGCCCCCGCCGCCAGCACCGGCGACAGCGAAGTGGAGAAGATGAAGCCGGCGGCGAAGCTGCGGACGCAGTCGATCAGCGCGGTGGAGCCGGTGATGTAGCCGCCCTGGACACCGAAAGCCTTGCCCAGCGTGCCTTCGACGATGGTCAGACGGTCCATGACGCCGTCGCGCTCGGCCACGCCGGCGCCGCGGGCACCGTACATGCCGACGGCGTGCACCTCGTCGAGATAGGTCATGGCGCCGTGCTTGTCGGCAACGTCGCACAGGTCGGCGATGGGGGCGATGTCGCCGTCCATCGAATAGACGCTTTCGAACGCCACCACCTTGGGACGGCCGGGGGCGATGCCCGACAGCAGTTCGTCCAGATGCTTGGGGTCGTTGTGGCGGAAGATGTGCTTTTCGGCGCCCGAGTTGCGGATGCCGGTGATCATCGAGTTGTGGTTCAGCGCGTCCGACAGGATCACGCAGTTGGGCAGGATCTTGCCCAGCGTGGTCAGCGTCGCGTCGTTCGACACATAGCCCGAGGTGAAGAGCAGCGCCGCTTCCTTGTGGTGCAGGTCGGCCAGCTCGCGTTCCAGCAGCACATGGTAGACGTTGTTGCCGGAGATGTTGCGCGTGCCGCCGGCACCGGCGCCGACCTGGTCCAGCGCGTCATGCATCGCCTTCAGCACGCTGGCGTGCTGGCCCATGCCGAGATAGTCGTTGGAGCACCAGACCGTGACCGGACGCTCGCGCCCGTGGGAATCGCGGAAGGTCGCCGTTGGGAAATTGCCCGCGTGGCGCTCCAGATTGGCGAACACGCGGTAGCGGCCGTCCTGCTTCAGGGTCGCAATCTGGTTGCGGAAGAAAGTTTCGTAATCCATCGCGCGTTCCCGTTCGCGTTCATTCACACGGTCGGCTGCACCGGTTTCAGACTTAGGGGCTAGGCCATTCGTCCGGCGCGTCGAAGAGGATGGCATGATCCTTCCCGGCATGCCACCCGGCATTGATCGAAATCAAGCCGCCGTCGCATGAGACCTTCGCACAAGTGGCAGGCTCCCATGTCCTGCGGATGCCGCATGTCGGCGTCCCGTGGACAGGCCATCGGCACGGCGATGACTTGAATTTATCGGCAGCACTATGGTCCGAATGTCCTGGATAACCATGGCCGGGGTCCGGGAATACGTGAACATATCTGCTCCGATCCATCGGCCTGTTCCACAGACCGGACAGGGTTGCGGCGTTTGTAGCCGACATCTTCGGGGTTGCGGCCGATTTTAATAAATCTATTGAAGTTGAAAAAATGTCGTTGCCATCATCTCCCGCGCGCACTCGTGTGACGGGGAGAGGAAGATGGGCAAGCGGATCGTCCTGTGTTTCGACGGAACCTGGAACAAGCCGGGAAGCGGCAGCCAGCCCGACACGGACAACGAGGCATCGACCAACGCCTGGAAGTTCTACAAGTCGGTCCTCGGCGCCGCGCCGGACGGCACCCCACAGGTTTCCTATTACGATTCCGGTGTCGGCACCGATGAAAAGGGCGGCTTTCTCCACGACTGGTTCGACAAGGTTTTCGGCGGGGCCTTCGGCCTCGGCCTCGACAAGAAGATCAAGGACGGCTACCGGTTCCTCGCCTCGCACTACAACGATGGCGACCATGTCTTCATCCTGGGCTTCTCGCGCGGCGCCTACACCGCTCGCAGCCTCGTCGGGCTGATCCGCAATGCCGGGCTGCTGCCGGCCGACAGGCTGGGCGAGACGGACGACGCCTACGCGCTCTACCGCAAGCGGGACGACGGCCCGGACGTGGGTGAGGCAAAGCGGTTCCGCGACACCAACGGTTCGACGCTGATCCCGATCCATTTCCTCGGCGTCTGGGACACGGTGGGCGCGCTTGGCGTGCCGCTCGGCATCTGCAAGCAGCTGGATCAGGATCTGTACGGCTTCCACGACACCGAACTCAGCAGCCTTGTCCACAACGCCTTCCAGGCGCTGGCGATCGACGAGCATCGCAAGACCTTCGCCGCCAACCTCTGGGATCCGAAGGCGAAGCCGGCGCAGCGGATGGAGCAGCGCTGGTTCGCCGGCTGCCATTCGAATGTCGGCGGCGGCTATGACGACGACAGGCTGTCGGACATCACGCTGAAATGGATGATGGAACACGCCGAGGGCTGCGGCCTTGCCATCGACCCCATCTGGGTGCCGGAGGTGTCGCCCGACAACGCCCTGGGCGTCATCGTCGATTCCTATGCCCGTTTCCTGGACGGGGTCGGCGAACTGGTGCAGCCGCGCCACTACCGCCCGGTCTGCGTCCTGCCCTTCAGCGAGGAGAACCTGCACGAGTCGGTGCCGCACCGCGCCGCCAGCGATGCAGGCTACGCACCGCCCAACATCGGCTACCGCAAGGCGCTGGCGCAGTTCGGCCTTCCGCCCGTTCAGCAGCCGGCACCGGCCCCGGCACCAGCATCGACTGTGGCCGGCTGACGGCGAAGGCCCGGCGGGAAAAGGCAAAAAAACGGGGCGGCGCCGTCCTCCGGCACCCGCCCCGTTCTTGCCGTCGCGTCGGCAGTGCTTGCCCGGCGGTCCTTACTTGGTGCCGAACATGCGGTCGCCGGCATCGCCCAGGCCGGGAACGATGTAGGCGTTCTCGTCCAGATGGCTATCCAGCGCCGCGGTGAAGACCTTCACCTCCGGGTGCGCCTCGTGGAAGCGGCGCACGCCCTCGGGTGCTGCGACCAGCGCCATGAAGCGGATGTTCTGGTCGTCCACGCCGTGGCGGTTCAGCACGTCGCAGGCATGGGCGGCGGAGTTGCCTGTGGCCAGCATCGGGTCGACGACGATGAACAGCCGCCCGTCGGCCGGCGGCAGCTTCACCAGATATTCGTGCGGCTGCTTGGTGTCATGGTCGCGGTAGAGGCCGATATGCCCCTCGCGCGCCGACGGCACCAGCTCCAGCAGGCCGGCCGACATGCCGAGCCCAGCGCGCAGCACCGGCACCACCGCCAGCTTCTTGCCCAGGATCACCGGGGCGTCCATCGGCTGCAGCGGCGTCTCGATCCGCTCGGTCGTCAGCGGAATGTCGCGCGTCAGCTCATAGCCCATCAGCAGCGAGATCTCGCGCAGAAGGGTGCGGAACCCGCCGGTCGACCGCTCCTTGTTCCGCATATGGGTCAGCTTGTGCTGGATCAGCGGATGGTCGAGGACGAACAGGTTGGGAAATTCGGGCAGGGTGCGCATGGAATCCGGATCGCGGCTGACGGTAAGGTTGCCCGATCCTAGCGCGCCTGGGGGGCCGGGGCCAAGGGGGCTGACCGGGGGCTGCGGTTCGGGGGCTGCGGTTTGTTCCTACCCCCGCCCCGCCTTCGCCACCGCCGCCTTCGGTTCCGGACGGTCGATGCCGTAGCGGATCACCCGGTTGCGGCCGGAATTCTTGGCCTGATAGAGCGCGCGGTCGGCGCAGACCACCAGATCGTCGACGGTCAGGTCGGCCACCGCCTCCACCAGCCCGAAGGAGGCGGTGACCGGGATCACCCGGCCGTCGGGCAGCACCACCGGCGAGCGCATCAGGTCGACGCGCAGCCGCTCGATCACGGCATAGCCCTCATCCAGCCCGGTTTCCTTCAGGCAGACCAGGAACTCCTCGCCGCCCATGCGAAAGGCCTCGTCGAAGCTGCGGACGCCGCGGCTGATGACGGCGGCGGTGGCGGCCAGCACCCGGTCGCCGATGTCGTGGCCGTAGCTGTCGTTGATGCCCTTGAACTTGTCGATGTCGGCCAGCGCGACGCAGAAGGGCTGGCCGGTGCGGCGGTAGCGGTTGTGCTCGCGCTCCAGCGCCTCGCCCATGCCGCGCCGGGTGCGCAGGCCGGTCAGCGGATCCAGGCCGGAGGCGGCAGCGGCGAAAGCACGCTCCATCCGCCGCAGATGCAGCATGAACTCCTCGAAGCGGCCGATCACCCCCTCATACTCGGACTCGGTCGGCAGCTCGCCGCTCGACGCCTTCAGCAGGATCAATCGGGCCTGACGGTGCATCTGCTCGTGCAGGTTCGCCAGCTTCTGCACCGCCGGCTGCTGCAGCAGGTCGTCGCGGCTGGCCGCCTGGCACCAGGTCTGGAAGGAAGCCGGAGCCGACGACCGTTCCCCGCCGCGGCCGTCGCGGTAGAAAACGGCGCGCTGCCACTGGCCGATCCAGCGCAGATGCTCATCGAGCACGGCGCCAAGCGCCTCGGTTGTGGACAGGGTGGTGGAATCGCTCATGGGCGCATCCTAGCCGACGGCGCAGGGTCCCGCCATGCGATCAAGATAAGCCGAAGCATTCGTCTAAAACAGAGCGCTATTCCGGCGAACCATCCTCAAAGCGCGGCGACCGCCGAAAGGAAGGACCGGACAAGCGCCGGATCCTTGTGGCCGGGGCGGTCCTCGACGCCGGACGACACGTCGACCTCGGTAGCGCCGGTGACCCTCACCGCCTCCGCGACATTGTCCACCGTCAGCCCGCCCGACAGCATCCAGGGCCGCGGCCAGCGGCGCCCGGCCAGGATGGTCCAGTCGAAGGCGATGCCGTTGCCGCCGGGCAGCGTCGACACCTTGGCCGGCGGCTTGGCGTCGAACAGCAGCCGGTCGGCGACCTCCGCCGCCTCCAGCGCCGCGGTCAAATCTTCCGGCCCGCCGATCTTGATCGCCTTCATCACCGGCAGGGCGTAGCGGCTCTTGATCTCGACGATGCGGCGCGGCGTCTCGGCACCGTGCAGCTGGATCAGGTCGAGCGGGACCTGCCCGGTGACATGCTCCAAGAACTCGTCGTCGGGATCGACGAACAGACCGACGGAGCGCACGCCGGTCGGCAGCAGCCGCGCCAGCTCCGCCGCCATCGGCGGGGCGATGGCGCGCGGGCTGCGCGGATAGAAGACGAACCCGACATAGCGCGCCCCGCCGGCGACGGCGGCGCGCAGGCTTTCGGGCTCGCTCAGCCCGCAGATCTTGGCGGCGACGGTCATGCGGTCCCTCCCGAACTGGCCTCGATTTCGGCGACGATGCGGCGGGCGGCGGCGGCCGGGTCGGGCTCGGCGGTGATCGGCCGGCCGATGACCAGATGGTCGGCGCCGGCGGCGAGCGCCTCCGCCGGGGTCATGAAGCGCTTCTGGTCGTTGGTGGCGGCCCAGGCCGGGCGGATGCCGGGCACCATCAGGATGAAGTCGGGACCGCAGGCGGCACGCACCAGCGCCACCTCGGCCGGCGAGCAGACGACGCCGTCCACCCCCGACGCCTTGGCCAGCTTGGCCAGCCGCACAACCTGATCGGCCACCGGCACCGACTGCCCGACCGCCCCCAGATCGTCCTCGTCCAGGCTGGTCAGCACGGTGACGGCCAGGATCTTCGGCCGGTCGGCGCCGGATGTCGCCGCCGTCTCCGCCGCCGCGCGCATCATCGCCGGGCCGCCGGCGCTGTGGATGGTCATGAAGGCCGGCTTCAGCGGCAGCGCCGCGCGCACGCCGCCGGCCACCGTGTTGGGGATGTCGTGCAGCTTCAGGTCGAGGAACAGCGGCGGGCCGTCCTCGCCCACCACGGCGCGGACACCGGCCGGCCCCTGGGCGATGAAGAACTCCAGCCCCAGCTTGATGCCGCCGACGGCCCCGGCCACCTGCCCGGCGATGCGGCGGGCGGACTCGATCTCGGTGGTGTCGACGGAGCAATAGATGCGCGAGGCTGGCGCGGTCATGGGAAAGCGGTCTCCAGAACCCGGAAGAGAATGGTCCGGCACCCTAGCAAGGGATGGGGCCATACGCCAGTTTCAAGCCCTCTGATCCGCTGTCCACCGATCCGCCGTCCACGTCTCCAGCGCCGCGAACAGCCCGGCGGCGGTGGCGCAGGCGGCGGCGAGCGCCGCGGGGTCGGCAAGCTCCTCTTCCAACCGGACCATCAGCGCCTTCCAGGCCCCTGCCATGTCCAGCCCGTCCGACGCCAGGAAGCGGGCGCCGCGCCGGGCGTCATGGCCGAGCGCCCGGGTGATCCCCGGC
This sequence comes from Azospirillum sp. A29, assembly GCF_042604625.1. Lineage (NCBI taxonomy): Bacteria > Pseudomonadati > Pseudomonadota > Alphaproteobacteria > Rhodospirillales > Azospirillaceae > Azospirillum > Azospirillum sp. A29. The sequence continues at coordinate 2,074,498 of NZ_CP170466.1, read as the reverse complement.
AGCATCGCCCGCCCGCCATGGGCCGAGCCGTCCAGCACGTAGCGCGCGGCCAGCCGGGCCGGCGCGCTGTCCAGCGGCGGCAGTTCCACCATCTCCGGCAGCGCGTCCGGATCGGCGCCCAGCACCCGCAGATCCTCGCGCAGCAGCGCCAGCCGCGCCGCGCCGGGCCCCCCGGCCTCCCCCAGCCTCCGCTCCACCGGTGCGTTGAAGCCATGGAGAACGGCCAGCGCGCGGACATATTGCGGCTGCGTGATGTCCGGCCGGACCAGAGGCTGCAACACCGCGGCCTTGTCCAGCCGGTCGTGACTCTCGCGCGTCGCGGCGCGCAGCGCCTGCCTTGCCGGTCCCATGCTCTGTGCTCCCCGCTTCCGGCTCAGGTCGGCGCCAGCACGCCCGGCAGCGGCGCCGGGCCCCCGGTCGATGCCCCGACCGCTGCCTGACTGGCCTCCTGCTGCCGCGCCCACAGGGCGGCATAGGCGCCGCGGGCGGCCAGCAGGTCGGTGTGATGGCCGCGCTCGATCACCCGGCCGGCCTCCAGCACCAGGATCTCGTCGGCGTCGATCACAGTGGACAGCCGGTGGGCGATCACCAGCGTGGTGCGGCCGCGGCTGACCTCGCGCAGGTTGGCCTGGATTTCCCGCTCGGTGTGGGTGTCGAGCGCGCTGGTCGCCTCGTCGAACAGCAGGATCGCCGGGTCCTTCAGGATGGTGCGGGCGATGGCGACGCGCTGCTTCTCGCCGCCCGACAGCTTCAGCCCGCGCTCGCCCACCGTGGTCTGGTAGCCGTCGGGCAGCGCCATGATGAAATCATGGATGTGGGCCAGCCGCGCCGCCCGCTCCACCTCCGCCGGGCTGGCGCCGGGGCGGCCATAGGCGATGTTGTAGAAGACGGTGTCGTTGAACAGCACGGTGTCCTGCGGGACGATGCCGATGGAGGCGCGCAACGACGCCTGGGTCACCCCGCGGATATCCTGCCCGTCGATCAGCACCCGCCCGCCATTGACGTCGTAGAAGCGGAACAGCAGCCGGCTGATGGTGGACTTGCCGGCCCCCGACGGGCCGACGATGGCGACCGTCCTGCCGGCCGGCACGGTGAAGCTGACATCCTTCAGGATCGGCCGGCGCGGGTCATAGCCGAACTCCACCCCCTCGAAGCGCAGTTCCGCTCCGTCGACCGCCAGCGGCTTCGCATCGGGGCCGTCGGCCACCTCGCGGTCGACCGCCAGCAGCGTCACCATCGATTCGATGTCGATCAGCGACTGCTTGATCTCGCGATAGACGACGCCGAAAAAGTTCAGCGGCTGGTAGAGCTGCAACAGATAGGTGTTCACCAGAACGAAGTCGCCAAGCGACATGCTGCCGTCGACGATGCCCCTGGCGGCCATGCCCATCACCGCCGCCAGCCCCAGCGAGATGATCGCCGACTGCCCGACATTCAGCAGCGACAGGCTCTGCTGGCTGCGCACCGCCGCCTTCTCGTAGCTTTGCAGCGCGCCGTCGTAGCGGCGGGCCTCATGCTCCTCGTTGCCGAAATACTTGACCGTCTCGTAGTTCAGCAGGCTGTCGATCGCCTTGGTGTTGGCCTTGCTGTCGGTGTCGTTCATCAGGCGGCGGAACTTGATGCGCCATTCCGACACGAAGAAGGTGTAGAGGATGTAGCCCATCACCGTGACGAAGGTCGCCAGCGCGAACCAGACGCTGAACAGCTTCCACAGGATGGCGCAGACCAGCGCGATCTCCACCAGCGTCGGCACGATGGAGAACAGGGTGTAGCGCAGCAGCGACTCGATGGCGCGGGTTCCGCGCTCCAGCGAGCGGGTCAGGCCGCCGGTCTGGCGTTCCAGATGGAAGCGCAGCGACAGCGCGTGCAGATGCCGGAACACCGACAGCGCCACCCGGCGGATGGTCCGCTGGGCCACCGTGGCGAAGACGGCGTCGCGCAGCTCGGCGAAGACCAGCGAGGTGACGCGGGCAAGGCCGTAGGCGACGATCAGCCCCAGCGGGATGGTCACCGCCGCCCCCGGCCCGACACTGCCGCCGGCGCTGGCGGGGGTCAGCGCGTCCACCGCATGCTTGTAGAAGATCGGCACATAGACGTTGGCGACCTTGGCGCCGATCAGCAGCAGCATCGCCAGCACCACCCGCACCCGCGTTTCCACGGAATCCCGCGGCCAGATGTAGGGGCCGAGCGAGCGGATCGCGGCCCGCAGGTCGCCGGACGGGCGGGTGAAGGCGCTGGTGTCGGAGGTCGGCGGGAGGCTGCGGCGCATCGGATTTTTCAGTAGCCTTTACGGTGATGTCTGCGGACCTAAGGGAGACCGGCCCGCGAAGGACCGTCACCCGAATGCTGTGCAGGCGACGTAACCTAGGGACCGCTGCCGCATCGTCAAAGCCCCGGGTCACGGCTTTGACACGATTTTGCCGCGCCCCTGGGGCGCTTTCCGCGCATTTCCTTGCGCCATGGCAACGGACTGGAAACCACTTTCCTCTACCCTGCCGGGCGTATCGCGTTCGATCCGATCCGCAGACCAAGGCATTTGACCATGCAGAACGCCAGCTTCGCCGGCCGTTTCAAGGTGGGCACCCGCATCCAGGTGGGTTTCCTTCTGATCCTCGCCCTCCTCGTTTCGGTGGCCGCGCTGGGCGTCCGCTCGCTCTCGACGGTGGAGGATGGCTTCAGCCGCTATGCGTCGATCTCCGACAACTCGATCCGGGTGTCCGAGATCGACAGCGCGGTCGCCGACATGCGGCGCTTCGTGGTCAACTATTCCTTCTCCGGCAACAACGCCCTGATCGCGCCGATCCAAGCGCAGCAGAAGAAGCTGGGCGACATGCTGCACGCCGCCCGCGAGGCCACGCAGGACGCCGGACGCCGTGCCCTCATCGACCGCATGACCCAGAAGATGGACAGCTACGCGTCCAACTTCGGCCAGTTGGTGAAGCTGCGCGAACAGCGCGACCGGCTGGTGTCGGAGGATCTGATGCCGGCGGGCCTGAAGGCGCGCGAGGGGCTGAGCCAGATCGCCACCGGCGGCATCGCCAACGGTGATTTCGAATCCGCCGCCCATGCCGGTCAGGCGCTGGAAACGCTGGTCCTGGCCCGCCTGAGTGCCCAGCGCTTCCTGACGGATCCGTCGGCGAAGGCGTCGGAGGAGGTGCGCACCCGGATGGACGCCTTCATCAAGGCCGCCGGCCCTCTGGCCGGCCGTCTGACCGACCCGGCGCAGAAGCGTGCCGCGGAAGAGGCGGTGCAGATCGCCGGCCGTTACCTGGAGAACTTCAACCGCGTGGTCACGGCGGTCAACGACGCCCAGGCGCTGGCCTTCGGCACCATGGCCAAGGAGGCGGAGGAGTTCGGCGAACTGGTCGACAAGACCGTCGCGTCGCAGACCGACGCCCGCAAGGCGATGCTGACCGGTGCGCAGGACGATATGGAAAACACCTCCAGGCTGCTGATCGGCATGGCGGTGGGCGCCTTCGCGATCGGCATCCTGGTGGCGCTGGTCACCGCCCGCTCCATCGTCCGCCCGGTGGTGCAGATGACCGGCACGATGACCGATCTGGCCGCCGGCAACCTCACGGTGGACGTGCCGGCGCTCGCCAACCGCGACGAGATCGGCCACATGGCCAAGGCCGTGCTGGTGTTCAAGGAGAACGCCATAGAGAAGAAGCGGATGGACGAGGCCGAGCGCGAGCGGCTGGAAGCCGAACGCCGCGCCGCCGAGGCCCAGCGCGTCCGCGAACAGGCCATCGGCGAGGAGATCGCCAGCCTGATCGACGCGGTGTCGAAGGGCGACCTGGACCGCCGCATCGATCTCGCCGGCAAGGACGGCTTCTACAGGACCATGTCGGAGGGCATCAACCGCCTGACCGACACGGTGGAGGCGGTGATCGCCGATCTGGGCGAGGTGCTGGCGGCTCTGGCCCAGGGCGACCTGAACCGCCGTGTCACCCGCGACTACCAGGGTGCCTTCGAGCAGGTGAAGACAGACGTCAACACCACCTCGACCCGGCTGGCGGAGATCGTCGGCCAGATCACCCAGGCCGCCGAGACCATCGCCGCCGCCGCCGCGGAAGTGTCTCTCGGCTCCTCCGACCTCGCCGACCGCACCGAACAGCAGGCCTCCTCGCTGGAAGAGACCGCGGCCAGCATGGAGGAGCTGGGGGCGACCGTGCGCTCCAACGCCGAGAACGCCCAGCGCGCCAACGTGATGGCAGCCCAGGCCCGCGGTTCCGCCGAATCGGGCGGCGGCGTCGCCGGCTCCGCCATCGAGGCGATGCGCCGGATCGAGGAATCCAGCCGCAAGATCACCGACATCATCGGGGTGATCGACGAGATCGCCTTCCAGACCAACCTCTTGGCGCTGAACGCGGCGGTGGAGGCGGCGCGGGCCGGCGACGCCGGGCGCGGCTTCGCCGTGGTGGCGCAGGAGGTGCGGCAGCTCGCCCAGCGCTCCGCCCAGGCGTCGAAGGAGATCAAGGGCCTGATCCTCGACAGCGACGCCCAGGTGAAGGACGGCGTCGATCTGGTCAGCAAGGCCGGCCAGGCACTGGACGGCATCGTGTCCGGCGTGCAGCAGGTGGCGACGCTGATCGCCGAGATGGCCTCGGCCTCGGCCGAACAGGCGACGGCGCTGGACGAGATCAACTCGACCGTCGCCAACATGGACGAGATGACCCAGAAGAACGCCGCCCTGGTGGAGGAGACCACCGCCGCCGCCCAGGCGATGAGCGGACAGGCGACCGACCTGAAGTCGCTGGTCGGCTTCTTCAAGTTCGATCAGGCGGCCGGCTTCGGTACCACTGGCTTCGGTTATGCCCAGGCGCCGCGCGCGATGGCGGCGGTCCAGGCCGCACCGGCGGTCACCACCACACGCCGCGCTCCGGCTCCCACCCGCACCACCGCCAAGCCGGCGGCGAAGCCCGCCGCCCGCGGCAACGGCACGGCCCATGCGACGGTCCACGCGACGGCCAAGCCGGCCACCCGCGCCGACTCCTCCACCCGCGCCACCGCCGCGGTCCCGGTCCTGAAGCACAGCACCAGCGACGACGACGACTGGAAAGAATTCTGAGAAGGGGCGCAAACCGCCCCTGACAAACCGCCTCCGAACAGACCGCTGCATCTTGAAAAGAAAAAGGCGTCGGGCCGATGACCCGACGCCTTTTTCCGTTCCGGCAGGCTTGCTCGCCGCCTATTGCATGAACCAGCCGTGGCTGACGACCAGCGACTGGCCGGTCAGCGCGTTGGACTCGAAGGACGCGAAGAACAGGGCGGCCTGGGCGACGTCCTCGACCGTGGTGAACTCGCCGTCGACGGTCTCCTTCAGCATCACCTTCTTCACCACGTCCTCTTCGGAGATGCCGAGTTCCTTGGCCTGCTCAGGGATCTGCTTTTCGACCAGCGGGGTGCGGACGAAGCCGGGGCAGATCACGTTGGCGCGCACGCCATGCGCCGCCCCTTCCTTGGCGACCACCTTGGCAAGGCCGATCAGCCCATGCTTGGCGGTGACATAGGGCGCCTTCAGCGCCGAGGCCTCTTTGGAGTGGACCGATCCCATATAGATGATGCTGCCGCTTCCCTGCTTGTACATCGTCCGCAGGGCGGCGCGCGTGGTCAGGAAGGCGCCGTCCAGATGGATGGACAGAAGCTGCTTCCACTTGGCGAACTCGAACTGCTCGACCGGCGCCACGGTCTGGATGCCGGCATTGCTGACCAGGATGTCGATGCGGCCGAAGGCGTCGGCGGCACGGGCCATGCCGGCATCGACCTGGGCCTCGTCGGTCACGTCCATGGCAACGCCGAGAGCCCGCTTGCCCGTGGGGTCCAGGCTGGCCGCGGCGGCATCGGCGCCGGCCTGGTTCAGGTCGGCGATGACGATTTTGGCGCCCTCGCGGGCGAAGGTCCGGGCGATCTCCAACCCGATTCCGCTCGCCGCCCCGGTGATGACGGCAACTTTGTCCTGCAAGCGCATGGGTCCGCTCCTGTTCAATCGAAATGTCGGTAACGGTTGGTTCCTGGCAAAGAGGGCCGGTCAGTCCGGCTTTCCATCGTCGCGCAGCAGGTCGTGCGTGACGGGTCCGCCCAGCCGCGGCGGCATCGCCAGCCAGTCCGGGTGGGCAAGCGTGGCAAGCGTGTCGGCAAGGCCGCTTTCCCAATGCTCCCGCATGCCGGCGTTGGAGAACTCGTAGTCCTTGCTGTCGCGTTCGTAGCTTTTGCGGCGGTAGATCAGGTGGATGATGTTGACCGCCGCCCCGCAGGCGGCGTGCCGCAACGCCTCCGCCTCCGGCGTGTTCCGCAGATCCTCCGGCAGCCGGTCGAGCAGCGTCACCAGCTGGTTGCGCAGGGTCTGCTCGTAGGTGACCTTGTCGGTGTTGAAGCGGGTTCGGCTGGAATAGGTGATGTCCTTCTGCCGCTCCAGCACCTCCGACATGCCGCGCGGCACCTGGCCGCTGGCGCTCCACAGATCGACCTGGAAGACCAGCGTGTCGCGGCGCGGCTGGTCCTCCAGCACATGGTCGAGCGGCGTGTTGGAGACCAGCCCGCCGTCCCAGTAGAAGCCGCCGTCGATCTCGACGGGTGCGAAGCCGGGCGGCAGGGCGCCGCTCGCCATCACATGCTCCGGCCCGATCCGGTGGGTCTCGGTGTCGAAATAGATCGAGTTACCGGTCAGCACATCGACCGCCCCCAGCGACAGCCGGATGTCGCCCCGGTTGATCCGGTCGAAGTCGATCAGGTCCTCCAGCGTCTTCTTCAGCGGTGCCGTGTCGTAGAAGCTGGTCGGCCCGGCGAAGGGACCGGCCGCCGCCCATTCCACCGCCGGCCGCGGCCGGAAGAAGCCGGGCTGCCCGGACAGCGCCGTCCGCCACGCGCTCCACTGGTTGAGGACCGAGATCGACGGCCCGTCGGGATCGAGCCGCCGCCACAGCGCCTCCGCCCCTTCCCAGGGCGAGGGCGGAGCGATGCGGTTCCAGAACTCCGACAGCGCGGCGCAGCGCCGCTCCGGCGGGTTGCCGGCGATCAGCGCCGCGTTGATGGCGCCGATCGACACGCCGGCCACCCAGGTCGGATGGATGCCGTGCTTGAACAGCCCTTCGACGACACCCGCCTGATAGGCGCCGAGCGCGCCGCCACCCTGAAGGACGAGCGCCACCCGGTCATAGGGGGCAATAAGATCGGCAAAGGATCCGTCGCGCATCTGTGTCTTTCCCAACCAGTCAATCGATTGCAGACATCTTTCCTCGGTCGGCAAGCCAGATATGGGGCCGGAAGTGAATACGGCTACGCAGAAACATGCCTGCGAAACGGAGAATTCTTCATGACAGCCATGCCCATCTCCCTCAACCCGTCCGCGCCCTTGCGAGAACCTACATCAAGGTATTACACCACCATGAATTACTTGTAATACTCGGCGCCAACCTGAAAAGACGCCGCACCGTGCGGCGGCGGAATTCATCGCTCTTGCGCCAAATGCCGGAATTAACCTTTCGGTCGGAATTGCGTGCTGCAATCGCCCCTTATCCGTTTCCGGTTTTTTGGAGGACGCCATGTCCCGCCGCTCCACGTCCCGCCACCCCGCCACGCGCCGCCTTCTTCCGCTCGCCGCCCTGCTGCTGCTCGGCGCTTCGCTGACCGGCTGCGGCGTCGTCACCGGCGTGGCCAGCGGTGCCGCCAGCATCGCCGGCACCGCCGTCGATGTGGCAGGCACCGTGGCGGAGACCTCCGTCGACGTGGTGACCGCTCCGCTGCGGTAGGCTCCTGCCCTACCCCGCCACCATCGCCGCCAGCGTCTCCAGCCGGTCGGCCTCGTGCGCCGGCTTGTCCCAGCGGATGCGGTGGACGCGGGGGAAGCGCATGGCGAGCCCGCTCTTGTGCCGGTTCGAGGGGTGCACGCTGTCGAAGGCGACCTCCAGCACCAGCCCGGCCTCGACCTCGCGCACCGGGCCGTAGCGGCGGGTGGTGTGGTTGCGCACCCAGCGGTCCAGCTCGACCAGTTCGGCATCGGTGAAGCCGGAATAGGCCTTGCCGACCGGCACCAGCTCCTCGCCGCGCCAGACGCCGAACGTGTAGTCCGAATAATAGCTCGACCGCTTGCCGTGGCCGCGCTGGGCGTACATCATCACGGTGTCGAGCGTCAGCGCCCCGCGCTTCCACTTGAACCACGGCCCCTTCGGCCGCCCGGCGAGATAGGCGCTGTCGCGGCGCTTCAGCATCAGCCCCTCGATGCCGTTCTCCCGCGCCCCCTCCCGCAGCGCCACCAGCTCGTCCCACCGGTCGAACGGCACCAGCGGCGACAAATCCATCCGCCGCGGCTGCACCGCCTCGTACCAGCGCTCCAGCCGGGCGCGCCGCTCGACGAAGGACAGGCCGCGCAGATCCTCCTCGCCGTCGAACAGGATGTCGTAGAGCCGCACCCAGGCCGGCCCGTCGCGCAGCATCTGCGCCGTCACCGTCTTGCGGTTGAGGCGCTGTTGCAGATCGTTGAAGGGCGCCACCACCCCGTCGCGCGCCACCAGCAGTTCGCCATCCAGCACCGCGTCGAAGCTCATGTGATCGACGATGTCGGGGAAGGCGCCGGACACGTCGTCGCCGGTGCGGCTGTAGAGCCGCCGCTCTCCCCCGCGCGCCACCATCTGCACGCGGATGCCGTCCCATTTCCATTCCGCGGCATAGGCGGCGGGATCGAGCCCGGCGCGGTCCTCCTCCTCCAGCGGGTGGGACAGCATCATCGGGCGGAAGCCGGCACCGGCCCCGGTCGCCGGCCGCTCGGCCCGCCCCTCCAGCCAGGCGAACAGCTCCGCATAGGGGGCGTTCAGCCCATGCCAGACCTCCTCCACATCGTCGACGCTCACCTCCGGCCGCGCCGCCTTGCCCCATTCCGCCAGCGCCGTCTTGGCGAGCCGGGCCGAGACGCCGATGCGCAGCGCCCCGGTGATCAGCTTCAAGAGGGCGAAGCGCCCCGACGAGTCGAGCGTGTCGAGCCAGCCCTCCACCAGCCCGATCACCTGCCCGCGCTTGGCGGCCCGCAGCGCCTCCACCACCTCGTCCAGGCTGGGCGGCAGGCTGTTGGCGCGCTCAGGACGCTCCGGCCAGATCAGCGCCACCGTCTCCGCCAGATCGCCGACATAGTCGTAGGACAGCGCCAGCAGCTCCGGATCGACCCTGGTTGCCGCCAGTTCGCGGATCGCCGCCGGCTTGGCCTCGCGGAAGCTCAGCGCCCCGGTCAGCGCCGCCAGCGCCCAGCCGCGCTCCGGGTCGGGCGCGGTGGCGAAATGCTCGATCAGCAGGCGGATCTTGCCGTTGCGCGACGGCATGAAGACCAGCGCGTCGATCAGCGCGGCAAAGCGGTTCACGACGCCTCTCCTTCCCCGGCCTTCTCCGGCATCCCCTCCGAGTCCTCGTCCTCGAAGCCGATCAGCGCCAGCGCGCGGGCGCGGATGCCGCGGCCGGTGGCGTAATGGACCAGCGCCTCCTCCCGGCCATGAGTGACCCAGACCTCCGGCGCGCCGACATCCTCCAGCGTCTGGCACAGCTCGTCCCAGTCGGCATGGTCGGAGATGACCAGCGGCAGCTCCACCCCACGCTGGCGGGCGCGCTGGCGCACCCGCATCCAGCCCGACGCCACCGCCACCACCGGATCGGCCAGCCGCCGGGCCCAGCGGTCGGCCACCGCCGCCGGCGGGGCCAGCACCAGGGCCCCCTTCAACTCCTCCTTCGCCGCCACCGTCGCCGGCCTCAGCTCCCCCAGCTCCACCCCCAGACTGCTGTAGAGCCGGCACAGCGGCTCCAGCGCGCCATGCAGCCAGATCGGCCGGTCGTATCCCGCCGCCCGCAGCAGCGTGATCAGCCGCTGGCATTTGCCGAGCGCATAGACGCCGACGACATGGCTGCGCTCCGGGAACAGCGCCATCGAATGCAGCAGCTTCTGCACCTCTCCCAGATCGGGCGGATGGCGGAAGACCGGCAGGCCGAAGGTCGCCTCGGTCACGAAGACGTCGCAGGGCACCGGCTCGAAGGCCGCGCAGGTGCGGTCGAGCCGGCGCTTGTAATCGCCCGACACCACCACGCGCGACCCGGCATGCTCCATCACCACCTGGGCGCTGCCCAGCACATGGCCGGCCGGCACCATCCGCACCGTGACGTCGCCGATGCGCAGGGTCTGGCCATAGTCCAGCGCTTGCAGGTTGCCGCCCACCCCCTCGCCCATCCGCTGGCGCATGATGGCGAGCGTGCCGGACGTCGCCAGCACGCTGCGGTTGCCGGGCCTTGCATGGTCGGAATGGCCGTGGGTGACGACCGCGCGCTCCACCGGGCGCACAGGGTCGATGTAGAAGCCCCCCGGCTCGACATACAGGCCCTCGGGCAGGACCTTGATCCAGGTGTCGGGGTGCGGGCGGCCTGGATTGGACGCGCCCTGATTGGATTGGTGTGCAGCGGACATGCGTCCTAATATAGGGCATTCCAAGCGGAGACCCAGCGCATGCACCCGATCCTGCTGCCGACCACCCTGCTGCCGACGCCGGAAATCGCCGACGCGCTCGCCACGGGGCGCCCGGTGGTGGCGCTGGAATCGACCGTGATCTCCCACGGCATGCCCTATCCGCGCAATCTGGAGACCGCCCGCGCGCTGGAGGCGGAGGTGCGGACCGCCGGCGCCGTCCCCGCCACAATCGCGGTGATGGACGGGCACATCCGAGTCGGGCTGGACGACGAGGCGCTGGAACAACTGGCGACCGCCGGCCATGCCGCGCGCAAGCTGAGCCGCCGCGACCTGCCCGTCGCCCTGGCGACCAAAGCCCTGGGCGCCACCACGGTGGCGGCGACGATGATCGGGGCCCGGCTGGCCGGCATCTCCGTCTTCGCCACCGGCGGCATCGGCGGCGTTCATCGCGGGGCGGAGACCAGCTTCGACATTTCCGCCGACCTCGACGAGCTGGCCCGCACGTCGGTCTGCGTGGTCTGCGCCGGGGCCAAGTCGATTCTCGACCTGCCCAAGACGCTGGAGCTGCTGGAAACCCGCGGCGTGCCGGTCCTGGGCTTCGGCACGGAGGAATTCCCCGCCTTCTACAGCCGCCGCAGCGGCCTCTCCGTCGATCATCGCTGTGACACCGTGCAGGAGGTGGCGGAAATTCTGCGGACGAAATGGCAGCTTGGGCTGGAGGGCGGCGTGCTGCTCGCCAATCCGATCCCGGCTGCCGACGAACTCGACGCCGACGCGATGGAGGCGGCGGTCGCCCAGGCGCTGGCCGATGCGGATGCCAGGCGAATCAAGGGGAAGGACATCACCCCGCATCTGCTGGCGGCGCTGGAGGCCATCACCGGCGGGCGCAGCCTGACCGCCAACATCGCGCTGATCCGCAACAATGCCCGGGTTGCGGCAGGGGTCGCCGCCGCGCTCGCGGGCACCTAAAACCGATCGGATAGGACTACTCCCCAGGTGGTAAGGCTTTAGCCCCGGTACCGGCTTAAGACCCCGTTAACCGGCTGCGCGCAAATCTGTCGTCATCGAACGAGCGGAGGCTTCAATGCGCGCACCCAGCAGCACCTCGACCCTGGTTTCCCGGATGATTGCGATGGCCGGCCAAGGCGACGAGGCGCCGGGCGTCGCGGAGATGAAGGAGCCCGCACACGTCAAGCGCATCGTCTGGGCCTCCCAGGCGGCCAAGCTGCGCGTGTCGCTGTCGGCCCGCGGCATCCACGAGATCGAAGCCGCCGTCACCGCCGACCTGGACAGCATGGAACTGCCGGAAGTGTTCTTCACCTCCGTCGAGGTGGGCGGCCATGTGGTGACCTGCGACCTGGACGCCTCCGGCACCGCCTCCATCTTCGGGCTGATCGAGGCCCACGAATATGACGATCTGGTCGAAGAGGCCGGCGACGACGCCCTGTTCGGCGTCGATTGGGACGGCGTCTACATCACCCCGGCCCGCACGCGGCACTGAGCCCGGCGCCTCCGGCCCCAAAAGCCCCGCGTTCAAAAACGCCCCGCGGCCAGCCTGCGGGGCGTTTCGCGTTTGCATCGTCAGCCGCCGAGAGGGATGCAAGCCGTCGAAGCTTGGCGAATTCCGCAGCCCTGGGCCGCTATTCCAACCCTACGAAATCGGCCCCTACGAAATCGGCAGGAACGGCCGGTTCGCCCCGGAGGTCGGCATGCCGACCACCACATCGTCGCGAATCACCGGCAGATCGGCCCGCCGGTCCTCCCAGGCGGCCAGGAAGGCGTCGATGCGGTCGGCCGGCAGGGGGCGGCTGATGAAATAGCCCTGGATCAGATCGCAGCCCATCAGCGACAGCACCTCCCACTGGGCCGCCTCCTCGACCCCCTCCGCCACCACGCTGCGGCTCAGGTCGTGGGCGATGCGCGAGATGGACGACACCATGCTGCGTGCATCGGGCCGGCGGTGGACGTCGTCGATGAAGGCCTTGTCCAGCTTCAGCGTGCTGATCGGCAGCGTCCGCAGATAGGTCAGCGACGAATAGCCGGTGCCGAAATCATCCAGCGCGATGTGGATCCCGGCCTTCCGCAACGCGTTCAGCTTGCCGATGGCGGCGTCGAGCGAGCCGATCATCTGCGACTCGGTGATTTCCAGCTCGAGCCGGTTCGCCGGCAGGCCGGTGCGGGCCAGGATCTCCAGAACCCGCGGCACGAAATCATGCTGGGCCAGTTGGACCGCCGACATGTTGACGCTCATCGTCACGTCGCCGGCCCCGCGGCAGGCCAGTCCTGCCGCCTCGATGCAGGCGGTTTCCAGCACCCACAGGCCGAGCGGGACGATCAGGCCGGAATCCTCGCAGACCGGAATGAAGCGGTCGGGCGACACCGGCCCCAATTCTGAGTCGGTCCAGCGGACCAGCGCCTCGAAACCGCGGACCCGGCCGTCGCGCGTCGCGACCTGCGGCTGGTAATGCACGGTGAAGGCCTGGCGGTCGAAGGCCAGCCGGGCCCGGCTGAGCAACCGCATGCGCTCCACCACCTTGAGGTTCATGTCGGCGGTGAAGGTGCAGATGCGCCCGCGTCCGCTGTCCTTGGCCCGGTACATGGCGGTGTCGGCGTTCTGCAACAGATCGTCGAAGCAGCGGCCGTCCCAGGGATAGCGGGCGATGCCGACGCTGCATGTGACGAAGAACTGCTGTCCTTCGACCAGGAAGGGGGCGGCGAACGCCTGTTCCAGCCGCTGCGCCACCTCCGCCGGCTCGCCGGCCTCGTCCCCCTGGACGACCACCACGAACTCGTCGCCGCCCAGCCGCGCGATGAACAGTCCGTCGCCCGCACCCTTGCGGATGCGCAGCCCCAGCATCATCAGCAGTTCGTCGCCGGTCTTGTGGCCGAAGCCGTCGTTGATGAACTTGAAATTGTCCATGTCGAGGAACAGCAGCGCCAGAGGCCCGGCTTTGCCGGATGTCTTGGTCTCGGCGATCAGCCGGTCGATATGCTTTTCCAATGTCAGCCGGTTGGGCAGGCCGGTCAGGGAATCGTAATGGGCCAGATGGTCCAGCCATGCCTGCTGCCGCTTCTGCGCGGTGATGTCGGTGTAGGAGCCGCCCATCATCACCGGCTTTCCCCGTCCTCCTGTCCCGCCCTGCCCGTCCCCATCGAACAGGAACTTGCCGGTGGCGTAGAGCCACAGGTAATTGCCGTCGCGGTGGCGGATCCGGTACTCCACCCGGTATTCCGGCACTTCGCCCGACAGGTGGCGCTGCAACGCTTCCTCCGCCAGCGACCGGTCTTCGGGATGGATGCGGTCGAACCAGGCCGCGCGGGAATCGATGCTGGCGGCATCGACGCCCAGCAACTCCTCGACCCGGCCGGACAGGACGCGGACGTCGTTGACGATGTCCCAGGTCCAGATGATGTCGCGCGAAGCCTCCGCCACCAGCCGCATCCACCGCCCGCGTTCGCGCAGCGCCTCCTTGCTGGCGGTCAGTTCGACGACCTTGGCCTGCAACTGCCGGCGCGACTCGGTCAGCGCCTCGTTGCTCCGCTGCAACGCCGCCTCGGCCTTCCGCCGGCTGCGCAGCGTGAGGGACAGCACCAGAACCATACCGAGCAGCAGCAGAAGCACGCCGCCGACCGTCACCACCAGCCAGCGGTAGGTCTCCAGGAAGGAGAAGGGCTTGTCGACCAGCCGGTCGAGCGGCATCAGCCGCGCGGGATCGATCCCGTAGCGCTGCATCTGGCCGTAATCGGCGGCCCGGACGACCGACTGGCGCTGCTCCGCCGGCAGGCCGGCGATGGACGTGCCGTTCACCAGGGCGGCGGCCAGCCGACCGACCGAGCGGCCATGCTCCTGCCCGCTCAGCAGGCTGCCGCCGGCGATGCCATGGCCCAGCAGGAATTCCTGCAAGCCGTAGATCGGCACGCTGCTTTTCTCGCTCATCAGTTCCAGGAACTGCTCGGGCGGCAGGACCAGGCCTTCCGGGTCGGTGGCATAGGTGCCCAGCAGCACCGCGCTGTCCGGCGGCAGGGCGGCCAGTCGCTCCTTCAGCCGGGCGAAGGGCAGCGCCGGCAGGGTCTGCCGCTCCACCCCGGCGGGGAAGCGGCCGGCGGCGGCCAGCGCTTCGATCTCGGCATCCAGCCCGAGGCCCGTCTCGGTGTCGTCGTGCAGGATGAACAGGCGTTGCAGCCGCGGATTGGCGGCCATCGCCATGCGCACGGTGCCCTCGATGTCCTTGGCCTCGTCGATGCCGACGACATTGGCCTCGCGCTCGGTCAGCCGCCGCGCCGAAATCGGCAGCACGCCGCCATGCACCAGCGGCACCGGCCCGTAGACCTCGTGCCGCAAATCCAGGGCGAAGGACAGCGCGGCATCGTCGGTGGAGACGATGGCATCGACGGTACCCTTGGGGTGGCGGTAGGCGATCAGCGCCCGCAGCCGCTCGATCCCGGCGGGGTCGGGAAAGCGTTTCCAGTCGAGATAATAGGGGATCGCCAGTGCATTGGGCGCCGCAGAGGCCAGCATGTCGGAGATGCCGTCCGCCTGTCCGTCGGTCCACTCATAGCCCTGGTGGTAGGAATGCAGGACCAGCACCGTCCTGTTGGGCGGCGTCGCCCGCCCGCGCGCCGGCACCGACAGGGTCGCCAGCACAAGCAGCCCCAACAGCAGGACACTGCTGCGCATCCGTATGGAGGACCAGATGACGCTCCGTCCGGTCATGAGACACCCTTCGCTCGCCTGTCCGGCCGCCCCCGATGGCCGCGTGTCGAGCAGCCGCGGGAGGCGTAAAGAGGTATGGCCTTTCCTGACAAAAGGATAAGCAGCACAGTCACTTCAGCGCCAGAGTCATCTGCCAAGGACTTCCCTGGGATTCATGGTTAATTTTCCATAGGAGATTGGAGAAGTTACAAAATCCTCGCGCATGAGGCGCGACCGATTATTTGCGCAGGCCGTCCTCTCGTTTTGCAGCGCAAACCGCTACAACCGTCGGCCATTCTCGCACCTGCACAATAACCGCCCAGGATATCGCGGCTCCTTGCCAGCGGCCCTGCGCGCTATCACCGCAGGAAAGCGCGGCCACATCGTTGCGGAACAGAGGACAGTGCGCGGTTGTTGTCCCGGCAGCACCCCGCCCTTTCCTCCTCTTCGGGAGCCCCGCCCGTGTCCGCTGCCTCCACCCAGCCCACCCCCCGGCGCGCTGCCAGACCCCTGGCCTATACGCCGTCGGTCGAGAATCCGGGCCCCGATGAAGCGCAGGTCTTCAACGATCTGGCCGAAACGATGCTGTCGATCAGCGCCAGGACCTTCGAGGACAGCGGCCATGCCAACCGCAGCGTCCATGCCAAGAGCCACGGGCTGCTGATCGGCCGGTTGGATGTGCTGGACGATTTGCCGGCCGAACTGGCCCAGGGACTGTTCGCGAAGGCGGAGAGCTATCCGGCGATCCTGCGGCTGTCGACGACGCCGGGCGACATACTGCCCGACAGCGTCTCGACCCCGCGCGGCTTGGCGGTAAAGGTGCTGGGCGTGTCCGGCGAGCGGCTGCCGGGGTCGGAGGGCGAGGCCACGCAGGATTTCGTCATGGCCAACGCCCCCGCCTTCTCGGCTCCCGATGCCAGACGGTTCCTGTCGACGCTGAAGCTGCTGGCCGCCACCACCGACCGGGCGGAAACCGCGAAAAAGGTGCTTTCGGCCGGCCTGCGCGTCGCCGAACGGGTGGTGGAGGCCTTCGGCGGCGAAAGCGCGACGCTGAAGACGCTGGGCGGCCATCCGGAAACCCACATCCTGGGCGAGACCTTCTACAGCCAGGCCGCATTGCGCCATGGCGACCACATCGCCAAGCTATCGATCGTCCCGGTCTCGCCGAACCTGACCGCGCTGGAGAACGCGCCGCTGGACCTCAACGGCAAGCCGAACGGCCTGCGCGAGGCGGTGACGGAGTTCTTCCGCGACCACGAAGCCGTCTGGGAGCTGCGCGCCCAGCTGCGCACCGACGAGGAGCGCATGCCGGTGGAGGATGCCAGCGTGGTGTGGCCGGAGGATCTGAGCCCCTACCGCACCATCGCCCGCATCGCCGTGCCGCCGCAGACGGCCTGGAGCGAGGAGCGGTCGCGCGCCGGCGACGACCGGCTGTCCTTCAGCCCCTGGCATGGGCTGGCGGCGCACCGGCCGCTGGGCTCGATCATGCGCGCCCGGCGCCTTGCCTACGACCGCTCCGCCGAATTCCGCATGGAGCGGAACGGCTGCCCGATGCAGGAACCGGCGGCTGGCTACCGGCTGCCGGGGTAAGGCCAAAGGGGCGGGGACGGGGCCGGGACCGGCCCCCCACCCTCATTGCAGGCTGCGCTGCATCTCCTCGAAGGTGCGGGAGAAGCCGTTCAGCGGGAAATCGATGTCGCGCTTGCCCACGCGGGAGTTGACGCGGACCAGGATGGTCGAGCCGTTGCGGAACTGGTCGGCGACGCGGCCGGACACGAAGTTCGGGAACATGCACATGTTCAGCGTCGCCACATGCGATTCGATGCGCGGCTGGCGGTCGACGCGGATGGCGCAGCGGTCGATCAGACCCTGGCTGGTGGTCAGGAACAGGTGGAAGTCGTTGCCGGTCGGAATGATGCTGAGCGCGACGAAGCCGACATCCTTCCCGTCGTCGAACAGGCGGTAGATCATCAGCCGGCAGGTCTTGCTGTCGGTCATCCGGTCGATGTCGCACTGGTTGGTCCAGGCGCCCTCCGGCCCGAAGTCCGCCGCGGCCTTGGAGACGTCCGCCGCGGCGGCGGGCTTGGCCGTCATCGGGGCTACGATCATCGTCACGGCCAGCAGCGCCGCGGCGACCGCCGCCTTGATCCCACCCAACAGCCCCTTTGCACGCATCGCCCCGCCCCCGCCATCGTTCGTGTTAACACGGAATGCGCCATGATAACCGGCGGTGGCGGGGGTGCAAGGAACGAGATGCCGCGCACCAGGGATCAGATGCGCCCTTCCTCGAAGTCGCGGAAGGCCTGCATCACCTCTTCCCGCGTGTTCATGACGAAGGGACCGGCCCAGGCGATGGGCTCGCCGATGGGCTCGCCGGCCAGCAGCAGGAAGCGCGCGCCCTCCGGTCCGGCGACCGCCTCCACCCGCTCGCCGTCGCCCAGCACGATCACCCGCGGCCCGGAAAGCGGAGCTTCGCCCCCCACAGCCAGCGTGCCTTCGAACAGCACCAGGAAGGCGGTGTACCCAGCCGGCAGCGGCTCGGCGAAGGACACCGACGGCGGCAGCGCCACGTCGAAATAGCGGGCGTCGGTCGCCTCGGCCCGCACCGGGCCCGCCGTGCCGCGGGCGGTGTCGCCGGCGATGACGGTGACGGTCGCCCCGTCCTCGCGCCGCTCCACCGGGATGGAGGCGGCCGGGAACTCCTGATAGCGCGGCTCGGTCATCTTCAGCCGGGCCGGCAGGTTGATCCACAGCTGGAAGCCGCGCATCAGCCCTTCGGTCTGCTCCGGCATCTCCGAATGGATCAGGCCGCGGCCGGCGGTCATCCACTGCACGCCGCCGGTCTCGATCACGCCCTCATGCCCATGGTTGTCGGCATGGCGCATGCGGCCGGCCAGCATGTAGGTCACCGTCTCGAACCCGCGGTGGGGATGGTCGGGGAAACCGGCGAGATAGTCGGTCGGCCGGTCGGATCCGAACAGGTCCAGCATCAGGAAGGGGTCGAGCGTGCGCAGGCGCGGCGAGCCCAGCATGCGGGTCATGCTGACCCCGGCGCCGTCGGAGGTCGCCATGCCCTCGACGGCGGCAAGCACCGGGCGGACAGCGGGGGCGGCTGGCTTGGCGGACATGGCGGCAACTCCTGAGCGGACACAATGACGATGCACCACAGGTAGTCCCTCGCAGCCCCGCCGTGAAGCCGGCCCGCCCGCGCCACAGCGTTCCGCTCCGCGCAACAATCGGACACGGAAAAGGCCGCCGGAGAACCGGCGGCCTTTCGCGAGAGACCCGTGGGAAAGGGATGTTCTTAGTGGATGCTCTCGCCATGCAGGGCGAGGTCGAGACCGTCGCGCTCCACATCTTCCTCGACGCGCAGGCCCATGACCACGTCGACGATTTTCAGCAGGACGAAGGTGGCGATGGCGCACCAGGCGACGGTGTAGGCGACGCCCTGGACCTGGATCCACACGGCGGCGGCGTTGCCTTCCAGCAGGCCCAGCGTGGCCTTCGGGTCGGCCTGGAGGACGGAGGCGAAGCCGCCTTCGCTGTTGGACACCGACATCTTGGCGAAGACGCCGGTCAGGATGGCGCCGATCAGGCCGCCGACACCGTGCACGCCGAAGGCGTCCAGGCTGTCGTCATAGCCCAGCATGTGCTTGAGGCTGGTGGCCGACCAGAAGCAGACCACGCCGGCGACGATGCCGATGACGATGGCACCCGTCGGATCGACGAAGCCGGCGGCCGGGGTCACCGCGACCAGGCCGGCGACGGCGCCGGAGATGATGCCGAGGATCGACGGCTTGCCCTTGACGATCCACTCCGCGAACAGCCAGCCCATGGCGGCACCGGCGGTGGCGATGTGCGTGGCGGCCAGCGCCATGCCGGCGCGCGGACCGGCGGTCAGGGCCGAACCGGCGTTGAAGCCGAACCAGCCGACCCACAGCAGCGAGGCGCCGATCAGCGACAGCACCAGGTTGTGCGGCATGAAGGCTTCCTTCGGGTAGCCCTTGCGCTTGCCGATCACCAGCGCGGCGACCAGGCCGGCGACGCCAGCGTTGATGTGCACGACGGTGCCGCCGGCGAAGTCCAGCACGCCCAGGCCGAACAGGAAGCCCGACGGGTACCAGACCCAGTGAGCGATCGGCGCATAGACCACGATCGACCACAGCGCGGTGAAGACCAGCAGGGAGGAGAACTTCATGCGGTCGGCGAAGGCGCCGGTGATCAGGGCCGGGGTGATGATCGCGAAGGTCATCTGGAACATCATGAAGACCGGCTCGGGGATGGTCGTCGGGACACCCGACCCCGTCGCCTCGCCCAGCACGAAGGCCTTCGTGAAGTCGAGCCCGTTGAGGAACAGCCGGTCGAGACCGCCGACATAGGCGCCGGTGCCGGTGAAGGCCAGGCTGTAGCCGATGACGTACCACAGGACGCTGATCAGGCAGGTGATGGCGAAGCTCTGCATCACCGTCGACAGCACGTTCATCTTGCGGACCATGCCGCCGTAGAACAGCGCCAGGCCGGGGATGGTCATCATCAGCACCAGCGCGGTGGAGATGAGCATCCAGGCAGTGTCGCCGCCATTCAGCGCCGGAGCCGCCGGTGCGGCAGCAGCGGTGGCAGCCGCAGCCGCGGCAGCGGCGGCAGCCGCCGGATCCTGGGCAAGGGCTGCGGCCGGCATGCCGACCGCGCCCAGAGCAACCGCCATCATCGGTGCGGCCATAAGGAACAGACGGTTCATCGAGGCTCCTCTTTCTCCAAAATCGCTCCCACCCCCGGACGGCCGGCGCGGCACCGGAGGTGTTCCGCGCACAGGGCACCGCACTGGGGCGACCCCGTCCCGGTCGCCCCGTCCCCGGCAAAGACGGGGCGGCGGACGGGACCAAGGACGCCTCCACCGTTACAAGAAGCGTGCCAGTCGAAAACGGCTTGGAATCGTCAGGGTTGTCTCGGGCCGGGCCCCCCGAACGGGCACCCTCCTACGAGTCGCACCCGGTGTTTGCACAGGAAATAGGCAGATTTTGGAACCGACATTTCGCCGCAAATTCCGGGCTTTCGACCGAACGGCAGGGCCGGCAGCCCAGCTTCGCTCCGCTTTCATCCAGCATTCTGGCTGCCATTCCGGCAAATGATGAAAATTTGGGCACATCATGGCCTGCAAGACGCCCATTGCGACGGCATCGCAGCCGTCCCGGCCCAACACCCTACCTCTTTCATCCAGTCCGTTCGGAGGGGTGGTGCATACGCCCCTCTTTCCTCCTAGGACCGCGAAGAGGTATTGCGGCGGGTAAGCCGATGCGACCCTTCCGCCGCGCCTATTGGACATGGCGGCGAGATGTGGCACCGTCAACGCCTCCATATGGAATGGCCGCAGGCGAGCGGCCGCAAGAATAAGGCAAAGGGGGTAACGGCCATGCTCGACAAACGGGATCTGCGCCTCGCACCGCGACGTGCGGTGGCGCTGGTGCTGGCCGGGGGACGCGGAAGCCGTCTGAAGCAGCTGACCGACCGGCGGGCCAAGCCGGCGACCTATTTCGGCGGCAAGTACCGCATCATCGACTTCGCGCTGTCCAACTGCGTCAACTCCGGCTTCCGCCGCATCGGCGTGCTGACGCAGTACAAGTCTCACAGCCTTCTGCGCCATCTCCAGCGCGGCTGGAACGTCTTCCGCGGCGAGATGAACGAGTTCTGCGACCTGCTGCCGGCCCAGCAGCGCGTCAGCGAGACCGAGTGGTACCAGGGCACCGCCGACGCCGTGTACCAGAACCTCGACATCCTGCGCGATCACGAGCCGGAATATGTCCTGATCCTGGCCGGCGATCACATCTACAAGATGGACTACGGCGCGCTGCTGCTCGACCACATCGACCGCAAGGCCGACGTCACCGTCCCCTGCATCGCGGTCCCGCGCGAACAGGCGACCGGCTTCGGCGTCATGCACATCGACGAGGAGCGCCGCATCATCGACTTCGTCGAGAAGCCGGCCGACCCGCCGCCGATGCCGGGCCGCCCCGACATGGCGCTGGCCAGCATGGGCATCTACGTCTTCAACGCCCAGTTCCTCTACGAACAGCTGGAGCGCGACGTCGCCACCCCCGGCTCCAGCCGGGATTTCGGCAAGGACATCATCCCGCATCTGGTGAAGACCGGCGCCCGGATCGTCGCCCATGACTATGCCGACAGCGCCATCATCGACGCGCCCGACAACAGCCCCTACTGGCGCGACGTCGGCACCATCGACGCCTATTGGGAATCCAACCTCGACCTCTGCCATGTCACGCCGCAGTTGAACATGTACAACCGCGACTGGCCGATCTTCACCTATCAGGAACAGCTTCCCCCCGCCAAATTCGTCTTCGACGACGAGAACCGCCGCGGCACGGCGATCGACAGCCTGGTGTCGGGCGGCTGCATCATCTCTGGCTCCACCGTGCGCCGCTCGCTGCTGTTCAGCTCGGTCCGCGTCAACTCCTACAGCGAGCTGTACGAGGCGGTGGTGCTGCCGGAGTGCGACATCGGCCGCCATTGCCGCCTGAAGAAGGTGGTGATCGACCGCGGCGTCAGCATCCCCAACGGCCTCGTCGTCGGCGAGGACGCGGAGCTGGACGCCAAGCGCTTCCACCGCAGCGAGGGCGGCGTCGTCCTGATCACCCGCGAGATGATCGAGAAGCTGCCGAAGGAGTAAGGCGGCCTTTCGCCGCCCGTCTTCCGCGCCGATGCGGTCCGGCTCCCCACCGGCCCCGCATCGGCGCTATAGCATGCCTGCGCCCTCCGGCCTTCCGCCCCTCCTGCCTTTCATCCGAGTGCCTTCCCGATGCGCGTCCTCTACGTCACGTCCGAATGCTACCCGATGGTCAAGACGGGGGGGCTGGCGGACGTGTCCGCCGCCCTGCCGCCGGCCCTGAACGCCGCCGGCGCCGATGTCCGCCTGCTGCTGCCGGGCTATCCCGCCGTTCTGAACAGCCTGCAGAACCTGCATGAGGTCGGCGACCTGATCACCGACCTGCCCGGCTGCGACCGCGCCCAGCTGTGCATCGGCCGCACCGCCGACGGGGTTCTCGCCTATGCGCTGAAGGCGCCGTCGCTGTACGACCGTCCCGGCAACCCCTATCTCGGGCCGGACGGCAAGGACTGGGCCGACAACGCCCTGCGCTTCGCAGCATTGGCCTGGGTCGCCGCCGGCTTCGCGGCGGAGACCTCCTACGATCCCTGGTGGCGGCCCGACATCCTGCACGGCCATGATTGGCAGGCGGCGCTGATCCCCGCCTATCTGACCCTGCGCCCCGACCGCTTCGCCGGCCCCTTCCGGCCGGGCACGGTGCTGACCATCCACAACATCGCTTATCAGGGCCTGTTCGGCCCCTGGATGATGGGCGACCTCGGCCTGCCCTCCTCCAGCTTCCGCGTCGATGGGGTCGAGTATTACGGCAACATCAGCTTCCTGAAGGCCGGTTGCTTCTATGCCGACCGCCTGACCACGGTCAGCCCGACCTACGCCAACGAGATCCAGACGGCGGAGCACGGCACCGGCCTGCAGGGCCTGCTCGCCACCCGCTCCGACGTGCTGACCGGCATTCTGAACGGCGTCGATTACGCGGTGTGGGATCCGGCGACCGATCCGCATCTGCCGGCCCGCTACAGCGCCGACGATCTTGGCGGAAAGGACGCCTGCAAGGCCGACCTGCAATCCGCCTTCGGCCTGGACCGCCGGCCCGACGCCCCGCTAGCCGCCGTGGTCAGCCGCCTGACCTGGCACAAGGGCCTCGATCTGGTGCTGGAGGCCGCCGGCCAATGGGTGTCCTGGGGCGGCCAGCTGGTGGTTCTGGGCAGCGGCGACGCTTCCAGCGAGGCCGGTTTCCGCCAGCTTGCCCAGTGGCATCCGCAGTCCATCGGCGTCCGCATCGGCTATGACGAGCCGCTGTCCCACCGCATCCAGGCCGGTGCCGACCTGTTCCTGGTGCCGTCCCGCTCGGAGCCCTGCGGCCTGACCCAGCTCTATGCCCTGAAATACGGCACGCTGCCGCTGGTCCGCCGCACCGGCGGCCTCGCCGACACGGTGATCGACGCCAACCCGGCCGCCAGCGCCGATGGCAGCGCGACGGGGTTCCAGTTCGTCAACGCGACCGGCCAGGAACTGGTGTGGGCGCTGCGCCGCGCGATGAGCGTCTACCGTAAGCCCGACCGCTGGCAGGCGATGCAACGCCGCGCCATGACGCGGGACTTCGGCTGGCACGGGCCGGCGGAGGAGTATATGGAGCTGTATCGGGGTCTCGGGGAACGTTAGGCGGGGGCCGGGTCGCTACCCGTTTTCCAGCGGAGCACCAAGGGGGGTGGTTCCTCTCACGACGCCAGGGAAGAGCCCTGCCCCTGTCATCCAGCCCTAGCTTATATCTTTTTGCGATATTCAATGATGCCATATTGAAGCATATATCAGTGAGCGATATATGGTTGATGAAGCGATTGAGCGCCTTCTCGGGTATCACCAGCGGCGCTACTGGCTGGAGAATGGGTGGAGCCTGCGGTTTCGCATCTGGCAAACGCCGGTCACAGCGGAGAAGCCCCACGGCATGCGCTATTCGCTGACCCTGCACGATGTGGACGGCACCCGCCTGATGGGCTTCGACAACGCGCATGGAGTCGGCCGGGAAACGCACTTCGACCATGAGCACCGTTATGGCCGTGTGGCCGATCCGGTTCCCTATACCTTCACCGGAGCGGACGCGCTGCTGACCGATTTCTTCGCGGCGACGGAGCGCGCCTGCCGGACGGCGGGTGTCGCACTGACCATCGCGATGGAGGACACCGAGGATGACGAAGGAGAGACCGGCGATGCGGACCTTGCATGATTTGCGCGACGAGATGCTGGCGGTCGCCCAGGGCACCCGCCCGGTTCCCCCGATGCAGTCCGTGACGGATGGCAAGTCGGTGTCCGGCCTTCTCGGCGTGCTGACTCCGGCCAATCGGGCATTGATGCACCTGATCGCCACCGAACGCCCGGAGACGGTCTCCCGCCTCGCCCAACTCGCCGACCGCGCCCAGCCGAATGTCTCGCGCGCTCTGCAAGACCTAGCGAAGCACGGTCTGGTGCGGCTGGTCCGTGATGGAATGAGCATCCGGCCGGAACTGGTCGCGGCGGAAATCGACGTCGATCTGGTGCGCGGGACTTGCCGGGTGGTGCCGATGGCGGTGGCGGCAGAGTAAGGAACGGCTGCGGATTGCCGGAGCTACAGAGAGTTGCTGTTGCAACTGCTGTTCTCCGCTCGGTGCAGGTCACTAGCCACGTCCCGAACTTCTAGGCCAACGCCGCCAAGGCAGTAAAAGCGGTTTTGAGGGGCTAATACCCGAAACGCTACTGGCCTAACAACCCACTGGAAGCCGGAACGTTCGCAAGGGCGAAGCCGAAGGGGCATGCGAGATAGGTGGCTGATTCACGCCATAGTAACCCCCTGCGAAGCTTTCCAAGTGAAGGGCTAGGTTGGTTAGATGGCGAAAAATGTTGAAGGCATCTTCCATATCCATTATGTTCTATTTTTGTTCCGGAGGAAGGGATGACGACTTGGTATCGTGCTCGCTTCCTGTTCTGCTCATTTGGACCACTTTATCTGTTGCTCTGTGTCGGTTTAGCAGTGCAGCACGAATGGGGGAAGCAGGGCTTAGAAGGAAACGACATTATCGTGATGGCAATTGCAGGAGCCTTTTTTCTCCTGTCAATTTTTGTGTTCTTGGATTTACGCAATGGCTTCTCTGCCGCATCTCCCTCTCGATATGCCGTAAAGCCATTAGAATCACTTGATCAAAGCGTTCTTGGATATATGCTTTCTTATATTCCCCCGCTTATGATCGATGATCTTAGCTTACCTGCAAAGGTTGCTCCAGCCATCGTTTTTTATGTCGTTTTGATTTTGATTATGCTTCGAACCGATGCAATGTACGTCAATCCTTATTTTTTATTATTTAAATATAGGATCTTCCGCGTCGAACTCCCTAACAGCCGCTCCATAACGGTCATTACGCAGAAACAGGAGATCTTACCTGGGGAAACTGTTACATTGCACGAAATTCAACCTTCGAAGCTATACTTCTCTTCGTGATTCTGAGAGACGCCATGCCTCTGATTGACGATGCCTTTGCTGCTTTGACCGATATGCGAGTGACTCTGAATGCGCGAGACCGAATTGGTTGCCATGTACTCATATTCTCTCCCAAAACACGAGAGCGACGGGAAAATTGGCATAAAGTAGCAATGCAAGGATCTGTTGCAGATCGTATAGCGTCTTCCGCTCGAGAAGCGTTGCTCAAGTTAGAGAACCGCGCAACCGATGATCAAGCACTCGAAGAGTTTGACTTTGATGCTATGGCCGATGGCTGCATCGGTGTCATGTCTCTTGCCGATGTTCCTGCTATTGCAAATTGGCTTGACGCGATTCCAGGCGACGATTGGCCTTTAAGGTTCGACGGTGATGAACAGGTGATCGAGAAGGCACGCTTCTACGTTACACGGCTTAACTTCGCTGACGGTCGCCTCCTTACGCTTGTTCGTGGCTCCCGCGGATTAACGGTCACACTTCGAGAACAAGGGATGGTGGCTGCTATATTCAGCCGTGAGCAAAACGAGATGGTAGCTATTGATGGAGCCGTTGTGAGTTTTGACGGCGCCATCGACTTCCTTGCTTGGGAAGGAATGGTATTTATCTTGAATTTTCGAACCTTCGAGTCTGTTACTAATATTCGGGATGTGACAATTAGAAAAGCAACTGGAGCTTTAGACGATCTAGCAGCCAGATTTGGCTTAGGGAATAATATACAAGCGATAAAAGACGAGATTGGAAAACGCACTCTTCTTGCGAAAAGGCTAGCCGCCGCGCATCGACACGGCATTATCGCTGACGTTGATCCACAAAGCCTTGTGGATAGGGCTGCAGAAAAGCAACTACGGCTACGCTGCCATATGAATAATGGAAATGTACACTTTGACATTGACCATAATAACCAAGGAGAAATTCAGGACTTTGTAGACCTACTCACTGACTTTTTCCTCAAGTCCCCTGTGACAGGTCGCGAGTGGGAGGCCGTTGTAAAGCGGACACCAAAAGCCAGACGCTAATGAACAAACTGCTGATAACTTGTAGACTAAAAATCATCGCCGAAGCGCCCTCCCAAGCTGCCGCTAGCCAAACTATCCCTATACGCAATGTCGCGTACTGGCTCGATAGCTGGGGTACTCCCGACGAACGACCAGCTGCATCACCGCAGTAGGCCACACGCCCCCCCTTTCCCACGCCCCCTTAACACCGACCGCCACCCATGATAGGACTATAAGCCTCAGCCGCCCGAAGAGTGTCCTGCATGCATCGCGACTGGTGCCACGTCCCCTTGCGCCCGCCCTCCCGCGCACCCGCCCCGCCGGATGGAACAGTGAACAGCCCCCGGAAAACCGTTCCAACCTGTTCCAAACGTTCCATCCGACCGCCACCACCCATGCCCGGCGGCGGCGCGTGGAACAGTGAACAGTCCCCCGAAAACCGTTCCACGCTGTTCCACCAACCCAACCCCGCCCCCAAAACGAAACGGCCCCCTTCCCTTGCGGGAAGAGGGCCGAAGTCGTTTCAGCTACCCGAACAGGTTCAGTCGCGCTTGACCGTGTCGCTGTTCAGCGCAGCCTGCGCCGCCGCCAGACGGGCGATCGGCACGCGGTAGGGCGAGCAGGAGACATAGGTCAGACCGACCTTCTCGCAGAAGGAGATCGAGGCCGGGTCGCCGCCATGCTCGCCGCAGATGCCGAGCTTGATGTCCGGACGGACCTTCCGGCCGCGCTCGGTGGCGATCTCCACCAGTTCGCCGACGCCGGTGACGTCCAGCGACTGGAACGGGTCCTGCTCCAGGATGCCCTGGCGCTGGTACTCCGGCAGGAAGCTGCCGGCGTCGTCACGCGACAGGCCCAGCGTGGTCTGGGTCAGGTCGTTGGTACCGTAGCTGAAGAACTCGGCCGACTCGGCGATCTCGCCGGCCTTCAGGGCCGCGCGCGGGATCTCGATCATCGTGCCGGTCAGATACTCCACCGTCACGCCGGTCTCGGCCTTCACCTGCTCGGCGGCGCGGTCGATCACCGCCTTGAGGATGTCGAACTCCTTGCGGGTGATGATCAGCGGGATCATCACTTCGGGAATGACGGCCTCGCCGGTGGTCTTGGCGACCTCGGCGGCGGCGGCGAAGATGGCGCGGGCCTGCATCTCGTAGATCTCGGGGTACGAGATGCCCAGACGGCAGCCGCGATGGCCCAGCATCGGGTTCGCTTCATGCAGCTGGATGGTGCGGTGGCGCACCCGCAGCGGATCGGTGCCGGTGGCCTGGGCGACCTCCGCCATGTCCTCTTCGGTGTTGGGCAGGAACTCGTGCAGCGGCGGGTCGAGCAGGCGGATCGTCACCGGCAGGCCGGCCATGATCGTGAACAGATCGACGAAGTCCTTCTTCTGGAAGGGCTCCAGCTTGGCGAGCGCCTTGCGGCGGCCGGCCTCGTCCTCCGCCAGGATCATCTCGCGGACGGCCAGGATGCGCTCCGGGTCGAAGAACATGTGCTCGGTGCGCGACAGGCCGATGCCCTCGGCGCCGAACTTCCGCGCGGTGCGGGCGTCCAGCGGGGTCTCGGCGTTGGCGCGAACCTTCATCCGGCGGATCTTGTCGGCCCAGCCCATCAGGGTGGCGAAGTCGCCCGACATCTCCGGCTGGATCGTCGGAACCTCGCCCAGCATCACCTCGCCGGTGGAGCCGTCGATGGTCAGGATGTCGCCTTCCTTGACGGCGACGCCGCGGACCGACATCTGCTTGGTCTTGTAGTCGATGCGCAGGTCGCCGGCGCCCGACACGCAGGCACGGCCCATGCCGCGGGCAACCACCGCCGCATGGCTGGTCATGCCGCCGCGGCTGGTCAGGATGCCGCGGGCGGCGTGCATGCCGTGGATGTCCTCAGGCGAGGTCTCGATGCGGCAGAGGATCACCGACTCGCCCTTGCCGGCCATCTGCTCGGCCTCGTCGGCGGTGAAGACCACCTTGCCCGACGCCGCACCGGGGGAAGCCGGCAGGCCCTTGGCGATGATCTTGCGGTCGGCCTTGGGGTCCAGCGTCGGGTGCAGCAGCTGGTCGAGCGAGGCCGGATCGATGCGGCGGACCGCCTCGTTCTGGTCGATGACGCCCTCGTTCGCCAGATCGACGGCGATCTTCAGCGCCGCCGGGGCGGTGCGCTTGCCGTTGCGGGTCTGCAGCATGAACAGCTTGTTCTGCTGGACGGTGAACTCGATGTCCTGCATGTCGCGGTAGTGCTTCTCCAGCTTGAGGCGGACCTCGTTCAGCTGATTGAACACCTCCGGCATCACCTCCTCCATGGCGGGGAGGTCGGATTTGTTGGCGATCTTGCCGGCGACGGTCAGGTGCTGCGGCGTGCGGATGCCGGCGACGACGTCCTCGCCCTGGGCATTGACCAGATACTCGCCGTAGAAGGCGTTCTCGCCGGTCGACGGGTTGCGGGTGAAGGCCACGCCGGTGGCGCAGTCGTTGCCCATGTTGCCGAAGACCATGCACTGCACGTTGACCGCGGTGCCCCAGGCGGCCGGGATGTCGTGCAGCTTGCGGTAGGTGATGGCGCGGGCGTTCATCCACGAATCGAAGACGGCGCCGATGGCGCCCCACAGCTGCTCCTGCACATCCTGCGGGAAGGGCCGGCCCAGCTCGCGCTCGACCGCCTTCTTGTAGTCCTCGATGACCGCCTGCCAGTCTTCGGCCGACAGGTCGGTGTCGAGGTTGTAGGACTTGTCGCGCTTGTGGTTGTCGAGGATGTCCTCGAAATGGTGATGCTCAACGTCGAGCACGACGTTGGAGTACATCTGGATGAAGCGGCGGTAGCTGTCGTAGGCGAAGCGGCCGTCGCCCGACCGCTTGGCGAGGCCGGCTGCGGTCGCGTCGTTCAGGCCCAGGTTGAGGACGGTGTCCATCATGCCCGGCATCGACGCACGGGCGCCGGACCGGACCGACACCAGCAGCGGGTTGGCCTGATCGCCGAACTTGGCGTCCATCGCCGTTTCCAGCCGCGTGATGGCGGCGTTCACCTGCGCCGTCAGCTCCGGCGGATAGGAGCGTCCGTTGGCGTAGAAATAGGTGCACAGCTCGGTGGTGATCGTGAAGCCCGGCGGAACGGGCAGGCCAAGATTGGCCATTTCGGCCAGATTGGCGCCCTTGCCGCCCAGCAGGTTCTTCATCTCGGCCCGTCCTTCGGTGGCACCGGCCCCGAAGCTGTAGACCCACTTGGATTCACCCTGGCTCGCCATTGCGGATTTCCTCTCGCCCCATGGTCGTCCGGCGTGCGGGTGCTCCCCTTGTGTCCCCCGGACATTCCACCCGGCGGAAATCCGCAAGGCGGAACACCGTGGTCAGTTTGCTTGACCGCACATGCCGCTGAGTGGACCTTCTATCGCCCCAAACGTTGGGACACAAGACAGTCGCGTGGTCTAGAACAGGATGACCTGCGCTTCGCCGGCAAAGGAGCGTTGCGGCTATATCGTATTGCCCAGATCCTTGCCCGCATCTCCATTACTCCGGCGGATCCGCATAATACCGATTCGAACGGTGAATTGCGCCCGAAGTACCCCGTAAATCCAAAGAAAAACGGGACCATTTCCCCTGCAAATGTTTCAGATGCTGAAGCAGGCGGCGACCGGACATTCGACCCAGTGCTTGCCCTCCCCCGCCAGCCAGCTGACGAGCGCTGCCGACGGCATCGGCCGGGCGAACAGATAACCCTGGCCGATGGCGCAGCCTTCCGCCTCCAGCATGCGGTGCTGGGCCTCACGCTCCACCCCCTCCGCGACGACGGTCAGGCCCAGCGCCTCGCCGATCTGGATGATGGCGCGGACCAGCGGCCGGTTGGCGGCGTCGATGTCCAGCTCCTTGACGAAACTGCGGTCGATCTTTAGTTCGCCGACCGGGAAACGCTTCAGATAGCTCAGGGACGAATAGCCGGTGCCGAAATCGTCGATGGACAGGGTGACGCCCAGCGCGTGCAGGGCATCCAGCGCATCATGGACGCCGATCTCTTCCGTCATCATCAGCCGTTCGGTGATCTCCAGCGTCAGATCGTTGGCCGGGATGCCGTTGGTGGCCAGCGCGGCGCGGACCTGATCCGGCAGGTCGCCGCGGGCGAAGCGGACGGCGGAGACGTTCACCGCCAGCCCGGGCACCGGCACCCCCGCCGCGCGCCAGCGGCCGAGCTGCGCCACCGATGTCTGCAACACCCAGCTGTCCAGCCGGTCGATCAGCCCGCACTCCTCGGCCAGCGGCACGAACTCCACCGGCGATACCGCTCCCCAGCGCGGGTGGGTCCAGCGGATCAGCGCCTCTACCCGGTGCAGGCAGTTCGGCTTCAACCGCAACTGGGGCTGGTAATACAGCTCGAACGGTGCCTCGTCCTCCAGACAGCCCGTCTCCTGGCGGTCCAGCGCCTCGCGCAGCGCCGCCTCCATCTCCAGCCGGCGCACCGCCTGTTCGTTCATGTCGCGGCGGAAGAAGTGGCAGCGGTTGCGGCCCGCCTGCTTGGCCCGGTACATCGCCGCGTCGGCCTGGCGCAGCAGCGTGTCGAAATCCATGCCGTCGTCGGGATGCACGGCGATGCCGATGCTGGCGGTCGGGGTCAGCGTCAGATCGGCCACCGTCACCGGCACCGCCAGGGCGGCGAGCACCCGCTCGGCCAGCAGCGAGGCGTGTGCCGCATCGCAGCCCGGCAGCAACGCCACGAACTCGTCGCCGCCCAGCCGGGCCAGCGTGTCGCCCTCGATGAACAGCTGCTTCAGCCGGGTCGCCACCTCCACCAGCAGCCGGTCGCCGACCGCATGCCCCAGCGAGTCGTTGATGGTCTTGAAGCGGTCGATATCCAGGAACATCAGCGTCACCGGCTGCCGGGTGCGCCCGGCCAGCGCCAGCGCCGCAGTGGCGCGGTCGGCCAGAAGCTGACGGTTGGGCAGCCCGGTCAGCGTGTCGAAGTAGGCCAGCCGGTTGATCTCCGCCCGCGCCCGGTCATGTTCGATGGCGAGCGCGCACAGATGCACGCAGGCTTCCACCAGCCGGCGATGAAAGGGAGGGGCTGGGCGCGGCTCGCGGTAATAGAGCGCGAAGCTGCCCAGCATGCGGGCATCCCGCCCCTTGATCGGGTTGGACCAGCAGGCCGCCAGCCCATGGGCCAGCGTCTGCGCCTGGAACGGCGCCCAATGCGGATCGGCGGCGATATCCGCCGACATGACCGCCACGCCCCGGCTCATCGCGCTGCCGCAGGCCCCGACATTCGGCCCGATCGGAAAGCCTTCGATGATGGCGATGTAAGCGGCGGGCAGCGACGGAGCGGCCGCCACCCGCATGTGGTTTTCGTCATCGCGCAGCATCACCGAACAGGCGACATCCGGCGCGCAGGCCTCCACTTGCCGACAGAGGAAATCCAGGACCTGCTTCAGCGACCGGCCAGTCGCCACCAGCTCCAGAACATTCTGCTGCAGGCGGGCCACCGCCTCCGCCCGCTCACGTTCGTCATAGTTGCGCATCTCGCACAGAAGCAGCTCATCGTCCCCGTCGGTCAGATGCTGCCAAAACAGATCGACCGGGACCGGATCATGGCGCAGGATCCGCAGGGCGCCGGCACCGGGCGGCGGATGATCCCCCCGCGCACCGTCCCACACCGCTTGCCAGTCACGTCCGCCGAGATCGAGCAGGCTAGGCAGCGTGCGGCCGACCAGCGTCTCCAGAGGGAGGCCGGCCAGCCGGGCAAAGCCGGGGTTGGCACCGACGATGGTGCCGTCGGCCGATGTCCAGACCAAGGCAGCGTTCCATTGCGCGGCGGTTGCCCGCAACAGGCGATCGGACGGCAGACGGTCGTCCAGCGCGGTCGCGGCCGAATCCATGACCCCTGATCCCTCCGGACATGCTTCGGGAACGCCGCGTCGGCGCCCCCGGGAGAGTCAGCTAACATGAACACACGCGGCACGGTCAAGGCTCCTCACGCTTCGACCAAGCCGTTGCAGCTACACGAGAACGGTTCTAATCCACCATTGCTGGAACCGTTCGTGCACAACAAAAAGGGAGGAAGTGGCTTCCCACTCCCTCCCCATCGTCACTGGCCTTCGGATGGCGCCCCCGGCAGGAGCGCCGTCCTTGGGATCAGCTGCAGCCGGTGGTCGACCCGCAGCTGTCGCACTTCAGGCAGGTGCCGTTGCGGACCAGGGTCATGTTGCCGCACTCGCCGCAGGGGTCGCCCTCATAGCCGCGGGCGCGGGCCTCGCGGATGCGGTCGAAGCGCTGGTCGCTGGTGCTGCCGCCATAGGCCGTACCGGTGGCCGCGGTGGTGGCGACATGGCCCTGCGCAGTGGCGGCGGCGACCGCCGGGCTGGCCGACATGGCCGCCTGGGCGGACACCTGCGTGCCCGCCGACGCGGTGACGCTCACCGCCGCCGTGTCGGTGCCGGTGGCGGCGAAGGCCGCCGCGGCGCTGGCGCGCTGGACCTGACCGCCCGTTTGGCCGCCATGCAGGACGCGCAGGTTGTTGCGGACATAGCCGGTCGACGCGATGCGGCGGACGATGTCGGACGGCTGCACCTGGGTATCCGGCAGGTCACCCTGCTTGTCGCCGCTGCCGACCGTCGACGGCACCAGATCCTCCGGCGTGGCATGCGCCAGATCGGTGCGGTTCAGGTAGGAGATGGCGATCTCGCGGAAGATGTAGTCGATGATCGACGTCGCCATCTTAATGGTGTCGTTGCCGGTCACCATGCCCGACGGCTCGAAGCGCGTGAAGGTGAAGGCCTCCACGAACTCCTCGAGCGGCACGCCATACTGCAGGCCGATCGACACCGCGATGGCGAAGTTGTTCATCAGCGACCGGAAGGCGGCACCTTCCTTGTGCATGTCGATGAAGATCTCGCCCAGGCGGCCGTCCTCATACTCGCCGGTGCGCAGATACACCTTGTGGCCGCCGACATTGGCCTTCTGGGTATAGCCCTTGCGGCGGTGGGGCAGACGCTCGCGCGAGCTGCTCTTCCGCTCGACCACCCGCTCGATCACCTTCTCGACGATGCGCTCGGTGACCATCTGGGCGCGAACGGCGGCCGGCGCCTCGATCATTGCCTCGACCGCCTCGCCATCCTCCTCGTCGTCGAGCAGGGCGGCCTGCAGCGGCTGGCTCAGCTTGGAGCCGTCGCGGTAGAGCGCGTTCGCCTTCAGGCCCAGGCGCCAGGACATCAGGTAGGCGTCCTTGCACTCGTCGACCGTCGCCGTGTTCGGCATGTTGATGGTCTTGGAGATGGCGCCGGAGATGAAGGGCTGCGCCGCCGCCATCATCGTGATGTGCGATTCCCAGGACAGGAAGCGCTTGCCGATGCGGCCGCAGGGGTTGGCGCAATCGAACACCGACAGATGCTCGTCCTTCAGGAAGGGAGCCCCCTCCAAGGTCATGGCGCCGCAGCAGAAAGTGTTGGCCAGCTCGATCTGCGACTTGCTGAAGCCGATGTGGCTCAGCAGGTCGAAGCCCGGGGCGTCCAGCGTCTCGGCCGGGATACCCAGCGTCTGGGTGCAGAAGTCGGCGCCGATGGTCCAGCGGTTGAAGACGAACTTGATGTCGAAGGCGGTGGCGAGGTTGCCCTCCAGCCGCTCCAGCAGCTCGTCGGTGAAGCCCTTGGCCTTCAGCGCCTCGTGGTTCACGCCCGGAGCGTTCTTCAGCGTGCCGTGGCCGACGGCGTAGAGCGCGATCTGCTCGATCTGGTCCGGGGTGTAGCCGAGCGTCTTCAACGCCTCCGGCACCAGACGGTTGACGATCTTGAAGTAGCCGCCGCCGGCCAGCTTCTTGAACTTCACCAGGGCGAAGTCGGGCTCGATGCCGGTGGTGTCGCAGTCCATCACCAGACCGATGGTGCCGGTCGGGGCGACCACGGTGGCCTGGGCGTTGCGATAGCCGTGGGCCTCGCCCAGTTCCAGCGCCTCGTCCCAGACGCGGACGGCGGCGAGCGCCAGTTCCTGGTCCGGGCAGAGGTCGGCGACGAAGGGCACCGGCTCGACCGCCAGACCCTCATAGCCGTTCATCTCGCCATTGGCGGCGCGGCGATGATTGCGGATGACCCGCAGCATGTGGTCGCGGTTGGCCTCGAAGCCCGGGAAGGTGCCCAGTTCCTGCGCCATCTCGGCCGAGGTGGCATAGGCGACACCGGTCATGACGGCGGAGATGCCGGCGCAGTAGGCGCGGCCCTCGTCCGAGTCGTAGGACAGGCCGGACGCCATCAGCAGGCCGCCGAGGTTGGCGAAGCCGAGGCCCAGCGTGCGGAACTCGTAGGAGAGCTGGGCGATTTCCTTCGACGGGAACTGCGCCATCAGCACGGAGATTTCCAGCACGATGGTCCACAGCCGGCAGGCATGCTCGAACGCCTCGACGTCGAAGGAACCGTCCTTCAGACGGAACGACATCAGGTTCAGCGACGCCAGATTGCAGGCGGTGTCGTCGAGGAACATGTATTCCGAGCACGGGTTCGAGGCGTTGATGCGCCCCGAAGCCGGGCAGGTGTGCCACTCGTTGATGGTGCTGTCGAACTGCACACCCGGATCGGCACAGGCCCACGCGGCGTAGCCGACCTTGTCCCACAGGTCGCGGGCCCGGACGGTCTTCACCACCTTGCCATTGGTGCGGCCGATCAGATTCCAGTCGGCATCGTCCAGCACCGCCTGCACGAACTCGTTGGAGATGCGCACGGAGTTGTTGGAGTTCTGGCCGGAGACCGTCAGGTAGGCTTCCGAATCCCAGTCGGTGTTGTAGGTCTTGAACTCGATGGAGGTGAAGCCCTGGCCGGCGAACTGGATGACGCGCTGGATGTAGTTCTCAGAGACCTGATCCTTGCGGGCGGCGAGGATCGCCTTCTTGAGCTCCTTGTTCTCCTTCGGGTCCAGGCCCGACTGGGCGGCGGCCATCACCGAGGTCAGGTGCTTCTGGCAGATCCTGGAGCCGGTCACGAGTGCTGCGACCTTCTGCTCCTCGTTCACCTTCCAGTCGATGTAGCCTTCGATGTCCGGGTGGTCCATGTCCACCGTGACCATCTTGGCCGCACGGCGGGTGGTGCCGCCCGACTTGATGGCGCCCGCCGCGCGGTCGCCGATCTTCAGGAAGCTCATCAGGCCCGACGACTTGCCGCCGCCGGCCAGCTTCTCGCCCTCGCCGCGCAGGCGGGAGAAGTTGGAGCCGGTGCCCGAGCCGTACTTGAACAGGCGGGCCTCACGCACCCACAGGTCCATGATGCCGCCCTCGTTCACCAGATCGTCGGCGACGGACTGGATGAAGCAGGCGTGCGGCTGCGGATGCTCGTAGGCCGAGGCGGACGAGGTCAGCAGGCCGGTCTTGAAATCGACGTAGAAGTGGCCCTGGCTCGGGCCGTCGATGCCGTAGGCCCAGTGCAGGCCGGTGTTGAACCACTGCGGGCTGTTCGGGGCCGCCATCTGGGCGGCCAGCATGAAGCGCATCTCGTCGAAGAAGGTGTGCGCGTCGGCCTCGGTGTCGAAATAGCCGCCCTTCCAGCCCCAATAGGTCCAGGTGCCGGCCAGACGGTCGAAGACCTGCTTGGCCGAATGCTCGCCGACGAAACGCTTTTCCTTCGGCAGGGCGGCCAGCTTTTCCTGGTCCGCTTCCTTGCGCCACAGCCAGGACGGGACGGTGTTCTCTTCCACGGCGCGGAGCGCCGCGGGGACGCCGGCCTTGCGGAAATACTTCTGGGCCAGGATGTCGCTGGCGACCTGCGAGAAGTTGTCCGGCACCTCGATGCCAGTCTGCTGGAAGACGATCGTCCCATCCGGGTTGCGGATCTCGCTGGTCGCCTGGCGGAAACCGAGGCTGGCGTAGGCGTCCTGGCCTTCGTGCGTGAAACGACGCTCAATCCGCATGATGAGACTGTCCCTTGCTTGGAGCCCGCCGCGGCGCGCTCAAATGGAAATATGGTGCGACCCGTCCCGCCGAAGCGGCCGGCGGTCTTCATCCGCCGTCCGGCCCGTCAACGCAGATGGCGCCGTACAAACAGGGGGCTCGATGCCCGGCTGTCCGCCGTCGCCGCTGTGCTGCCGACCGGGGCCGCCGCTGGAGGCCGGCCGGGTCACGTGAGCGGCATCCTAGCCAGCGCGACCGAGGCAAGCAAGCCCCACTCTGCTAGATATTGTGGTTGACATCAACGAACCCCTCAAAACCTTGATCTTGTGGTGTTCAACCCGTCACTGGGGATACTGTTCCCGCCTGCCAAGCAATTTTTTCGGGGGCGGTGGCGGACCGCATCGCGGTCGTGAGGCACAAACTGTAGGCACTCAAATCACTGCCGATGCCGGATCGGACGGCGCCACGCCCCGATTAAAGCGCAAAACGTGGCCGATCACCAGTGCTTCGTTGGGGTAAAAATCAACATCTTGTTGCCTGTGCCCCATTGCACACACCACCGATTCGCTACGCCTCGACTCGCGGCAAATTGGCGGAATTCAAGGGGCGACTCGAAAAAACGGGCCGGAGGAGCCGCCGAGTCGCCGCCGACCAGCCTGTAGATCGACACGGAAGAGGGGTAAGGGCAGCCTCCCCGCAACTATTTCAAGCGTCCCCGGTTAAGGCGGGTGGAGCCAAGATGGATCCCGCGCGATCCCATAGATCCTTGGGGGAGGAGAAGCGCCCATGCTGAAGATCACCCACAAGATGTGGTTCGCATTGCCGGCACTGACACTGCTTGTCGGCATGGCGACTCCGCCGGGCGCGGCTGCCCAGAGCGTCATCATCAACGGCTCGACACCGGCCGTCGGTGCGGCGGTGGAACGCAAAACCGGCCCCAGCGTCGACCAGTTGATGGACCGCAGCGTCCTCGGTGCCGACGGGTCGAAGATCGGCACCGTCACCGACGTGATCCTCAACGACAAGGGCGAGGCCCAATACATCGTCATCCATTCCGGCGGCATTCTGGGCTTCGGCGGCAAGAACATCGCGGCCGACCTGACCCTGGCCGACCTGCGCACCGGCACCGAGGCGATCCATCTGCGCGAGGTGACGGCCGCCAGCGTCCGCGACATGCCCGAATTCCGCTACGACGACAGCATCACGTCGCTGACCCGCAGCCCGGAACCGCGGCGGCATTAGCAAAGTGGAGCGACGAAAAAGGCCGCGCCCCAACCGGGACGCGGCCTTTCTCTTACCCTTCCGGGAGATCGCTAGGCCCCCTCCCCTGCGGCGACGCAGGGGAGGTCGGCGTCAGGCGATCACTCGTCGTTCTGCTGCTTGCGCTTCAGAGCGGCGCCCAGGATGTCGCCCAGCGAGGCGCCCGAGTCGGACGAACCGAACTCGGCCATCGCCTGCTTCTCTTCCTCCATCTCGCGGGCCTTGATGGACAGCGAGATGCGGCGGGAAGCGCGGTCGATCTGGGTGACCTTGGCATCGACCTTCTCGCCGACGGCGAAACGGTCCGGGCGCTGTTCCGAACGGTCGCGGGACAGGTCCGACTTGCGGATGAAGCCGGTGTAGCCCTCGCCGACGGTCACTTCGATGCCGCCGTCCGTCACCTGCGTCACGGTGCAGGTCACGACTTCGTTCTTCTTCAGGCCGGCGGTGGCCGACTCGAACGGGTCGCTGGCCAGCTGCTTGATGCCGAGGCTGATGCGCTCCTTCTCGACGTCGACGTCGAGAACCTTGACCTTGACGCGGTCGCCCTTCTTGTACTCGGCGATCGCCTCTTCACCCGACTTGTTCCAGTCGAGATCGGACATGTGGACCATGCCGTCGATGTCGCCCGGGAGGCCGACGAACAGACCGAACTCGGTGATGTTCTTGACTTCGCCTTCCAGCTCGGTGCCGGGACCGAACTTGTCGGTGAAGGTCTCCCACGGGTTGTCCAGGCACTGCTTCAGGCCGAGGCTGATGCGGCGCTTCTGCGGATCGACGTCCAGGACCATAACCTCGACTTCCTGCGAAGTCGACACGATCTTGCCCGGATGGACGTTCTTCTTGGTCCAGGACATTTCCGAAACGTGGACCAGGCCCTCGATCCCCGGCTCCAGCTCCACGAAGGCGCCGTAGTCGGTGATGTTGGTGACGCGGCCCTTGAACTTCGCGCCGACCGGATACTTGGCCTCGACGCCTTCCCACGGGTCAGCTTCGAGCTGCTTCATGCCCAGGCTGATGCGCTGGGTTTCCGGGTTGAAGCGGATGACCTGGACCGTGACGGTCTGGCCGATCTGCAGGGCTTCCGACGGATGGTTGATGCGGCGCCACGCGATGTCGGTGACGTGCAGCAGGCCATCGACGCCGCCCAGGTCGACGAACGCACCGTAGTCGGTGATGTTCTTGACGACGCCCTGGAGGATCTGGCCTTCCTTGAGGTTGGCCACCAGCTCCGAACGGGCCTCCGCACGGCTCTCTTCGAGCACGGCGCGGCGCGACACGACGATGTTGCCGCGCGAGCGGTCCATCTTCAGGATCTGGAACGGCTGCGGGGTGCCCAGCAGCGGGGAGATGTCGCGGACCGGACGGATGTCGACCTGGCTGCCCGGCAGGAAGGCGACGGCGCCCGACAGGTCGACCGTGAAGCCACCCTTGACGCGGCCGAAGATGACGCCGGTGACGCGGGTCTGGTCGTTGAACGACTTCTCCAGCAGGGCCCAGGCTTCTTCGCGCTTCGCCTTCTCACGGCTCAGCATCGCCTCGCCGTTCTTGTCTTCCATCCGCTCGAGGTAGACCTCGACGGTGTCGCCCGCCTTCAGCTCGGGCGGCTGGCCGGCAACGGCGAATTCCTTCAGCGCGACGCGGCCTTCCGACTTCAGACCGACGTCGATGGTGACCATGTCGTTCTCGACGGCGACGACGCGTCCCTTGACGACCGTACCTTCGAGCGACTCGGCCGCGCCCAGCGACTCTTCAAGCAGAGACGCGAAGCTTTCCTTTTCGACCGTGCGGGCCAGTGACTGTGCCATTGAAACTCCTAAAGGTGGCGCGAAAGCGGCCCCGCTCCGGTCCCTCCCGCGGCAAAACGGGTGGGACCTCGACCGAACCGCCGCGCCGGGCACCACGCCCGGCGACTTGGTTGATGGTTTTCCTTGGAGGGAGTCGGACCCGTTCGCGCCGCCACCGGCGGCCCGTCAACGGAAGTCGGAAGCGGCGGCGTTACGCCGTGGGCTTCAGACCGGTTTTCGAACCGATGTGGGCGACCGCCATCGAGAACACCTGATCGGCATCGAGAGCGGACGTATCAAGCACAAAAGCGTCGGCAGCCGGACGGAGCGGGGCCACCGCTCTCTGGCTGTCGCGCGCATCACGAGCCTTCATGTCCTCCAGGACATCGGAGGATATAGCCGGAATCCCCCGTCTCTGCAACTCCTTGAGTCGCC
Organism: Azospirillum sp. A29; assembly: GCF_042604625.1. Taxonomy (NCBI): domain Bacteria; kingdom Pseudomonadati; phylum Pseudomonadota; class Alphaproteobacteria; order Rhodospirillales; family Azospirillaceae; genus Azospirillum; species Azospirillum sp. A29. Next base: position 2,034,965 of record NZ_CP170466.1, on the reverse strand, counting down.
GTTCGGCCCTGACCTCCACCGAAGCGGTAACGAACAGTTTGGCCTGGGCATCGGGACAGACCACCGTTCCGATGTCGCGCCCGTCCAGAACCGCCCCCGGCGCGCCGCCCGGCGGGTGGGTCGCGAAGCGCCGCTGGAAGTCGAGCAGCGCCGCCCGCACCTCCGGCACCGCCGCCACCTTGCTGGCCGCCTGCGCCGCCTCGTCGGTGCGCAGGGCCACCTCCCGCAGGATCGGGTGTTCGGGGTGCAGGTCATAGGCCGCATGCGCCGCCGCCGCACTGTCGGCGGGATCGCCGCCGGCCCGCAGCACCGACACGCCGACCGCGCGGTACAGCACGCCGGTGTCGAGGTGGGCGAAGCCGAAGGCATCGGCGATGCGCTGCGACAGGGTGCCCTTGCCGCTGGCGGCCGGGCCGTCGATGGCGACGACCACGGTCCCGGCCGGAGCGCCCTGGTTGGAAAGCGGCTGCGTCATGGCCTCACGCCTCCACGATCGCGGCGCCGAGCCCGTTCATCAGCCCGACGAAATCGGGGAAGCTGGTGTCGATGAAGGCACCGTCGTCGACCGACACCGGCTGTTCGGTCGCCATGCCCAGAACCAGGAAGCTCATGGCGATGCGGTGGTCCATGGCGGTAAGGACAGTGGCGCCGCCTTTCGGCGGCTTGCCGGTGCCATGGACCGTCAGGCTGTCGTCGGCGCCGACCTCGACCGACACGCCGCAGCGGGTCAGCCCCTCCGCCACCATGGCGAGGCGGTCGCTCTCCTTCACCCGCAGTTCCTTCAACCCGAGCATCACCGTGGTGCCCTCGGCACAGGCGGCGGCGGCGGCCAGGACCGGATATTCGTCGATCATGCTCGGCGCGCGATCCGCCGGCACCACGATTCCCTTCAGGGCGCTGTGCTTCACCCGCAGGTCGGCCACCGGCTCGCCCGCCTGGTCGCGACGGTTCTCGAAGGCGATGTCGGCGCCCATCTCCACCAGCGTGTCGTAGAGGCCGGTGCGGCGCGGGTTCATGCCGACGTCGTTCAGCAGCAGTTCGGAGCCCGGCCGCAACAGGGCAGCGACCGCCGGGAAGGCGGCGCTGCTGGGATCGGCCGGCACATGGATGCTGCGGCCGGTCAGCTCCGGCTGGCCGGTGACGGTGACGGCCAGCGCGCCGTCCTCCAGCCGCTCGGTGGTCACGGTGGCGCCGAAATGGCGCAGCATCAGCTCGGTGTGGTCGCGCGTCGGCTCCGCCTCGATCACCGTGGTGGCGCCGGCGGTGTTGAGGCCGGCCAGCAGGATCGCCGACTTGACCTGGGCGGAGGCCACCGGCAGGCGGTAGGCGATCGGAACCAGTTCGCCGCTGCCGACCACGGTCAGCGGCAGACGTCCGCCGGTGCGGCCGACGAAGCGGGCGCCCATCTCCTCCAGCGGCTTGGTGACGCGGGCCATCGGCCGCTTGTTCAGCGAGGCGTCGCCGGTGAAGACGCAGGTGATCGGATGGCCGGCGACCAGCCCCATCAGCAGGCGGGCGGCGGTGCCGCTGTTGCCCATGTCCAGCACCTGCGCCGGTTCCTGCAACGCACCCAGCCCGACGCCGCGCACGCGCCAGACGCCGCCCCCCTGGCCATCGTCGCTCCGCTCCGCCTCGGCCCCCAGCAGACGCATGGCAGCCGCGGTGTGCAGCACATCCTCGCCTTCCAGCAGGCCGTGGATCACCGTCTCGCCCACGGCGATGGCGCCCAGCATCAGCGACCGGTGCGAGATCGACTTGTCGCCGGGCACACGGATGCTGCCCCGGATCGCGCCGGTGGTGGTGGAGCGCAGCGGCCTTGCGTGCGTCATGGGACGGGTCCTTCGGATCGGAACGGGAAGCGGTTGTGGCCGCCGTTCCTATCACAGCCCCCGCCCCGATGCGAGAGGAGCCAAATCGCCGCCCACACCAGGGTCCCGGCCGGCACCCCGGCAACCTCCGCCTTGCGCAAATGAAAAGAGGCCGCCCGAAAGCGGCCCCGAGTTCAAGGAGGAAACCAAATGGAGGAGTTGCACGATGTGCAGGTCCGTTCTAGCGAGTTATGGTTAACGGTGTGTAAAGGCAACCCCTGCCCGGGCGGGATACCACTTTCCCGCCGGTGCTGCGACGCCGCAGCGGCCGGCTCGTTTCATCTTTTTTTTGACAAGCGCCGCGGGGCGTGGCAAAGGGCGCCTCTTGAGAACCCCCCTGATTTTTGTGACGGAGGACGTGGCGTGGCCAAACCCGAATGGGGCGTCAAGCGCATCTGCCCGAGCTGTGGCGCTCGTTACTATGACATGCGCAAGGACCCGCCGGTCTGCCCGAGCTGTGGCGCGCAGTTCGATCCCGAGGCTCTGCTGAAGTCCCGCAAGGCCCGTCCGGCCCCGGTCGACGACACCAAGAAGGCGGCTGTCGTGGCCGAGGACGAGGAAGAGGTCGAGACCGAGGCCGAGACTCCGGAGCTGGAGGATGCCGAGGACGAAATGTCGGTCGACGACATCGAGGAAGCCGACGACACCGCCGAGGACGAGGACGATGTCCTGATCGAGGACACGTCCGAACTCGGCGAGGACGACATGGACGAGGTCGTCGACGTCGAGGGCGAGGACGAGGAGGAGCGCTGACCGGCGCCCTTCCCGGTGGCAGCGGGACGGGCGCCGGGGTGGTGGAAAAAAAGCGCGAAAGGACGAATTTTCCGCTTGCATCACTCCGCTGCCTGACTATTATCCCGCTCCACCAAGGCCGGACGGAAACGACCGGCCCCCAGAGTTAAGGGGCCATAGCTCAGCTGGGAGAGCGCTACAATGGCATTGTAGAGGTCAGCGGTTCGATCCCGCTTGGCTCCACCAAATCGATCAAGGGCTCGGCGAGAAATCGCCGGGCCCTTGATGCTTTTGCTCTGGGCGTCAGATGGACCCGGACAGTGAAGCAGGGTGCCCGACCAGCACCGCCAGCCGCGCCACGGCTCGCTGTTTCCCCTGGTGGTCGAAATCGCTTGCAGAGACACTCCTCTCGCCGGGGAGACCTGCGCGATCACGCACGGGGGATAGGTTGCCGTGTGGCCTGCTTCCCCGCGAAATGTCCTCCGGCAGTTCCAGGGCGGTTCATGATGGCAGGCACGAACAACTCACACGCCAACCATGCGCAAGCGCTGGTCGAACTGGCAATGCGCGCCATGGCACGTCACAAGGCAGGTGACCTGTCAGGTGCCGAGGAGGATTACCGCGCGGTCGTCGGGCAGGTTCAGCACATCGGCCTCTATGCCGGATTCGGCGCGCTGCTGCTTCAGACCCGGCGGCGGGACGAGGCGGCCCGATGGCTGCGGCGCACCCTTGCGCTCGATCCTGCCAGAGACGCGGCCATCGAGAATCTCGGCGTCCTCCTGCACGAGCGTGGGGACAGCGGGGCGGCGGAGATGTGGTTGCGGCGGCAACTGGCACTGTTCCCGAATTCGGCGGGTGCAATGGCCAATCTCGGTATCGTCCTGACCGCAACAGGCCGTTTGCCGGAGGCCATCGCCTCGCTCCGTGCGGCCTGTCGGCGACAGCCGGACAATCCCGACCATCGGTACAATCTTGCCGTAGCGATGGACAAGGCAGACGACCGCCCGGGAGGGTTCAAGGTCTATCGGCAAGCGCTGTGTCTGGAACCAGCCCATGCCAGGGCACTGAGCAACGCCGCCCTATCCGCCAAGCTGATGAATTTGGCCGGGGAGGCGCTGGACTTGTACCGGCATCTTGCGGATCTCGACCCTCGCTCCGCGTCCGTCCGCTACGAACGGGGCAGTCTGCGCCTGCTGGCAGGCGATTGGGAAAGGGCGTGGGAGGATTTCGAGGCGCGCGCCCATATTCCGGGCTTGTCCCCCCCGATCAAATCGGCCACCCGGATCAGGCGATGGGATGGAACGCCCATGCCGGACGGAGTGCTGGCTTTGACCGGTGAGCAGGGCATTGGCGATGTCCTGACATTCTGCCGTTTCCTGCCCTTGGCGGCTGCGCGGGCAAGACAAATCGTCCTGCAGGTCCACTCCCCCCTGGTGCCCCTGCTGCAAGGGCAGATCGCCAACATGACGGTGCAGCCCTTTGGGGAGCTCATTCACGCCGATGCCGCGCTGCCGCTCCTGTCGCTGCCAAAGGTGCTGGACGTGACGCCATCGACCCTGCCCCGCAAACCCTATCTTTCCGCCCCGCCGGATCGGGTTCGGCATTGGCGCGCCAAGCTGTCCGGCGGGGAGGGACGGTCATTCGGCTTGGCATGGGCAGGAAATCCCAACTATCTGCATGACCGTCTGCGCTCCCCACGTCTGGAGCCGGTTCGCCGCCTGCTCGATACACCGGGATGGCGGCCGGTGCTTTTACAGGTGGGACCTGGGCGGAAAGATTTGGATCGGGTGTCCTTGCCGCCCCATGTTCTGGATCTCGGCGAACAGATGGCGGATTTCGCGGATACCGCGGCCATCGTCGCATCGCTGGATCTGGTGATAACGTCCGAAACCGCCTTGGCCCATCTGGCCGGCGCCATGGGGAAGAGGACCTGCATGATGGGATGGCTGCAGGCGGATTGGCGGTGGATGCCGGGCCCGGAGGGCAAATTGCTCTGGTACCCGGCGACCCGAATGTTCCGGCAAAGCGCCTTCCATCAGTGGGCTGGCGTCGTGGATCGGATACAGCGGGTTCTGACGGACTTTTCAGAAGAAACCTGGGATGTCGTTCCGGAAGCGGGCCATCGATGAGGAACTCTGGACCACGCACCCTTAACAACGTCTCGCGTCCGGCAGGATCGCCGTCCGCGCCGACGGCACGGGCGGCATCCCGCGGGACTCCTCCCGCCTACTTCAGCCAGCGATCGAACACCGCCTGATACTGGCCGGTGGCGACGGTCTGGTGCAGCCACTGGTCGACCCACAGCTTCAGCACGATGTCGCGCGGCAGCAGGAAGGCCTTCTCCGAGAAGTCGAAGGGCTGGTCCGGATGGACGGCGCACAGTTCGGGATGCAGCTTCTGCTGTAGCCGCGTCTCCACCGCGTCTGTGATCATCAGGTCGGCCTTACCGGCGACGATCTGGTCGAAGATGGTGACGTTGTCCGGATGGACCTCGATCTGCGCCGTGCGGATGTTGGCGCGGGCGAACTTCTCGTTGGTGCCGCCGGGGTTGACGATCAGGCGGACGCCGGGTTTGTCGATGTCGGCGACGGTCTGGAAGCGGTCCTTGTTCTCGCAGCGGGTGATCGGTGTCTTGCCGTCGCGCATCAGCGGATCGGAGAACAGCGCCTTCTTCTGCCGCTCCAGCGTGACGGAGACGCCGCCGACCGCGATGTCGTACTTGTCCGCCAGCAGGTCGGGCAGCAGGTTGCCCCAACTGGTCTTCACGAACTCCACCTTCACGCCCAACGCCTTGCCCATCGCTTCGGCGAGGTCGATGTCCATGCCCTCGAACTTCTGGGTCTGCGGGTTCAGGTAGGTGAAGGGCTTGTAGTCGCCGGTGGTGCCGACGCGCAGCGTACCGGCCGACAGAACGGCATCCAGGCGCGAGCTTTCGGCGGGCTGTGAAGCGGCCGATGCCGACGGAGCGGTCTGCGCCAACGCACCTGCGGACGACAGGGCGGTGACGGCACAGACCAGCACTGTGCCGACGGCTGCGGCAAGGCTCCGGCCGCTGCGGCGCAGGGTATGGACAGGCATGAAGATCCTCCCGATGCTTTGTTTGCCGACCGGATGGTACGGTGCAGGGAGGATTGTGGCGAGAGGCTGCGGTCCGGACGGAGGAAGTTCAGACATGCAGCCGCCGAAGAGGTGCGGCAGCCCCAAAAGCAGCACCAAAACGGCGAAGGCCGCGAACCCGTTCCGGTCCGCGGCCTTCAGAATGGTGGGCGGTACTGGGATTGAACCAGTGACCCCTACGATGTCAACGTAGTGCTCTCCCGCTGAGCTAACCGCCCACTGTAGCGACCAGCGGAGAAGCGCTTGGCGTCTTTCCGTCCGGCGTGGGCGGGTGTATACCGACCTCCTTGCCGACACGCAAGCCCTTTCGTGCCGCCCATCCGCTTTTTTTATCAGCCGGCGGCAGGGCGGCGGCCAACCCCATCACAGGTCCCATCGCAGATGGTCCCGTTACAGAGGTTCCGTGACACCGGGGCCGGCGTCCATTACATCATTCGATCATGGACGCCTCCTTCGACGCGCAACGCGGCGCTGGTGCCGACCCGGCCGCCAACGCTCCGCTGCTCAACGCCCCGGCCTTCGAAATTCTGGCCCCGCAGAGCCAGAGGCTGCCGCTCGTGCTGGCGTCGCCGCACAGCGGCAACGCGTATTCCGCAGAGTTCCTCGCCTCGTCCCGCCTGGATGCCCGGGCGCTGCGCAAGTCGGAGGACTGCTTCGTCGACGAGATCTTCGCCTTCGCCCCCGGCTTCGGCGTGCCGCTGATCCGCGCGCTGTTCCCGCGCGCCTATCTGGACGTCAACCGCGAGGCCTACGAGCTGGACCCGGAGATGTTCGCCGATCCGCTGCCGGCCTATGTCAACACCCGCTCCCCCCGGGTGGCGGCCGGGCTGGGCACCATCGCCCGCGTGGTCGCCAACGGCGAGGACATCTACAAGGGCAAGCTGCGCTTCGCCGAGGCGCTGGACCGCGTCAGCCGCTGCTACACCCCCTATCACAACGCGCTGCGCCAGCTGGTGGACGGCACCCGCGACGCCTTCGGCCATGTCCTGCTGATCGACTGCCATTCCATGCCGTCGGGCAGCGTCACCACCGGTGGACGGGGAAGCGGGCGCGGCGGCACCCACCCCGACATCGTGCTGGGCGACTGTTTCGGCAACGCCTGCGCCCCGGCGGTGATCGACGCGGCGGAGGATTACCTGCGCGGGCTGGGCTATGCGGTCAGCCGCAACAATCCCTATGCCGGCGGCTACACCACCCGCCATTACGGCCGGCCACGCCAGGGCATCCACACGCTTCAGATCGAAATCGCCCGCGACCTCTACATGGACGAGGCGGCGCTGACCCGCCTGCCCTATCTGGGCACCCTGGCCCGCCACATGACCGAACTGGTCGACACGCTGGGCCTGCTGCCGCCCGACGGGCTTGGTCCACGCTGACCCTCCGGTCCCATCCAACCGACCGTCAGGCCAAAAAAAGGGCCGCGGGCGGACCCGCGGCCTTTAGTCTAGGGAGGAAACGCCCAAGAAGTGCGTTACGCCAACGTCCACGCCGAGGCGCGACCGTTGCCGCACTGCACAATATGAGCGCGGAGCCTGCCGGCTTCAAGCCCAAAAAGAATTTCTCATTCATTACATCACGTTAATCGAGACAGGAGATACCGCGAACCGGATAGGGCTCAGCCAAATTTGCTGCATCGCAGCATTACCTTTCGTGAAATGGCCTGCCCTAAAGGACAGAGGGTGCCGCACCTTCGGACCGCTATCGTGAGCGTGACGGCGGGGGTTCGGAACCAAGGCCGCCCTTTGTCGTTTCGCAGTGGTCCAATACCGGGTGTCCGCCACGGCGGCCCTGAAGATGCGGACTGCGGAACGCCCTGCCGGCGGCCAATAAGGAGAAGAAGATCGTGAGCAGGCTCGTCGTCGTATCCAACCGGGTCGCCCTTATGGAAGAGGGCAAGCAGGCCGCAGGCGGTCTCGCTGTCGCCATCCTGGCAGCCTTGAAGAAGACCGGGGGCATCTGGTTCGGATGGAGCGGAACGGTCGTCGACGGCGAGTCGCAGGCGGAGCCGACCAAGACGGAGGCCGGCAAGCTGACCTACGCCACGCTGGATCTGGGCCGCCGCGATCATGAGGAATATTACAACGGCTTCGCCAACCAGACCTTATGGCCGCTGTTCCACTACCGCCTGGGGCTGATCTCGGTGAACCGGCGCACGCGCGAGGGCTATTCCAGGGTCAACGCCTACTTCGCCGACAAGCTGGAGCCGCTGCTGCGCCCGGACGACATGGTCTGGGTCCACGACTACCACCTGATCCCCTTCGGCGACGAATTGCGCCGCCGCGGCTGTTCGCAGCGCATGGGCTTCTTCCTGCACACGCCCTTCCCGCCGCCGGAACTGCTGACCGCCCTGCCCAACCACCGCGACCTGATCCGCGAACTGTGCGCCTACGATCTGGTCGGCTTCCACACCGCCACCGACATGCGCGGCTTCTGCGATTACATCCGCACCGAGACCGACGGAACGGTGGAACAGCGCGGCGCCTACGGCACGGCGATGATCCGCGCCTTCGGCCGCACCCTGATGGCGAAGGTGTTTCCCATCAGCATCGACACCCCAGCGCTGGAAAGCCTGGCCCGCACCGCCGGCCGCTCGCGCCAGGCCGAACGGCTGCGCGAAAGCCTGGTGGGGCGCCGGCTGATCATCGGCGTCGACCGGCTCGATTATTCCAAGGGCTTGCCGCAGCGCTTCGCCGCCTTCGAACAACTTCTGGAAAGCTACCCGGAGCACTGCAACCGGGTTTCCTTCCTTCAGGTCGCCCCGCCAAGCCGCGAGGATGTGCCGGAGTACATTGCCATCCGTCGCGAATTGTCGGAGATGGCCGGCCGCATCAACGGCCGATTCGCCGAATTCGACTGGCAGCCGATCCGCTATCTGAACCGCAGCTTCGGCCAGCGCGTTCTGGCCGGTTTCTACCGGCTGGCCAATGTCGGGCTGGTGACGCCGCTGCGCGACGGCATGAATCTCGTCGCCAAGGAGTATGTCGCCTGCCAGGACGCCGACAATCCGGGCGTGCTGGTGCTGTCCCAGTTCGCCGGTGCCGCCCACGAGATGGGCGAGGCGCTGATCGTCAACCCGTTCGACATCGAGGGCGTCGGCGACGCGCTGCAGCGGGCGCTGACCATGCCGCTGGGCGAGCGCAAGGAACGTCATGCCGCCCTGATGCAGACCCTGCGGCGGCAGGACATCAACTGGTGGCGCGAAAGCTATGTAGACGCATTGACCCGGGCACCGTATGACTTTCCGGTCACCTGAGCATCCGCTCGGCCCACCAACACCGCAGATCCGGATCCATGGCCGCCGACCTCTCCCCCGCCATTCCCGACACCGCCGGTAGCGCTGCTCCCATTCTGGTCGCCGACATCGGCGGCACCAATGCCCGCTTCGGCCTGATCGACGGACGCATCGTCCGCGACACCCGCGTGCTGCGCTGTGCCGATTACGCCTCGATCGAAGATGCGGCCACCGCCTATCTGACGGCGGTCGGGCTGGAGGCGGTCGGCACCCCCGGCCGGCCGCGGCGCGGCGCCTTCGCGGTGGCCGGGCCGGTTACCGGCGACCGCATCGCCATGACCAATCTGGTCTGGCAGTTTTCGGTCAACCGGGTGCGGGACGCGCTGGGGCTGGACGGGCTGGTCGTCATCAACGACTTCACCGCCGTCGCCCTGTCGGTGCCGCGTCTGGCCGAGGAGGACCGCCGACAGATCGGCGAGGGCGCGCCGCAGGCGGGTGCCGTCGTCGGCGTGCTGGGGCCGGGCAGCGGGCTGGGCGTGTCCGGTCTGGTGCCGGGCGCCAACAACCGCTGGACCGCCCTGTCGGGTGAGGGCGGCCATGTGACCATGGCGCCGATCAGCGACCGCGAGAGCGCCGTGCTCGGCCAGCTGCGCAAGAGCTTCGAGCATGTTTCGGCAGAGCGGGTGCTGTCCGGTCCCGGGCTCGTCAACCTCTACGGCGCGCTGTCGATCCTGGACGGGCGGGAACCGGCCGCCCTCACCCCCGCGCAGGTGGCCGACAACGCCCTGAACGGCAACGAGGCCCATTGCATAGAGGCGGTGGAGATGTTCTGCGCCATGCTGGGCACCGTCGCCGGCAACCTCGCTTTGACGCTCGGCGCGCGCGGCGGCATCTACATTGCCGGCGGCATCGTGCCGAAGCTGGGCACGCTGTTCACCCACTCCCGCTTCCGCAAGCGCTTCATGGAGAAGGGCCGGATGCGCGACTTCCTGGCGCCGATCCCCACCTACGTCATCACCCACGAACTGCCCGCCTTCCTGGGCCTCGCCGAGGCCGCCGGGGCGGAGTAACTCTGGGACAGCGGGGAGCCGCCCTGGGACGCTATGCCGGGAAGCAACTGGAGGGGTGCGGCCGATTGCGCATCCCATCGGTGGTTCCCCCTATTGCCCGACTTGTCGCTTGAACCGGTGGGCCGGCCTCCACATGGTTGTTCCCCTCTCTTTCGGATTTGCATCGGAACACCATGCCTGCCGACCTTCGTGTCCGTTTCCTGCACCCGTCGGGCGCCATCGGCCCCGGCAAGATCGCCCTGCTGGAGGCCATCGACCGCACCGGCTCGATCTCCGCCGCCGCGCGTTCGCTGGACATGACCTTCCGCCGCGCCTGGTTCCTGGTGGAGACGATGAACACCGCCTTCCGCGAGCCGGTGATCCGCACCAGCGTCGGCGGGCGTGAGGGCGGCGGCGCCGGCCTGACCCCGCTGGGTCAGGAGGTGGTCGCCCGCTATCGCCAGACCCAGGAGGAGGCGCGCAAGGCCGCCGAGCCGCATCTGCGCTGGCTGGACGAGGTGCTGAAAGAGACGGAGATTGAGAACGAGGGACAGGCTGCAGACTCGAATACCAATGGCACGACATAAGCCGCCGCCCGCTTCAGGTGACCATCGGCGCAAAGGGTAGCGGCCTCATGGATGAAAAAATTTCTCGAGAAAAAATCACACAATCCGTTATAGAAAATTTTGAAACCAAAGCAGAATTCTGAAAAGAAGAATAATGGAAAAATCCGTCAACATCGCATATCTTCCACGGCTTGACCATCTCCGTGCATTTGCGGCCCTTATCGTTTTATACTACCATTCTTTTCAGATTCTACCCCAATCGGCGAGTGGAAACCTGATCGAAGGTTGGGTCTACACGAAAAATCCATTACTGGCGATGGTGGTGGAAGGACACACCGGCGTCGCGCTCTTCATGGTTTTATCCGGCTTCATCTTCACATGGGGGGCGAACGGACGTGAAGTCGCTTATTTCGGCTTCCTGCGGAACCGTCTGCTGCGAATCTATCCTCTTTATGCCTGGCTTCTCCTTGTCGGCATCGCCATGACGCCGGATGCCGTCGACCCGGCCAAAATTCTCGAGATGGCGGTTCCATTCCTGAATGCTGGGAACAAGGCGACCTACGGGGTAGCCACCAGCCTGTTCTGGACAGTCGCCGTCGAGTTCCAGTTCTATCTGATCTTCCCCTTCCTGCTCTCGATCCTGAACCGGCAGGGATGCCGGCAACTGGCGTTGATGATCCTGTGCGCATTTGTCTATCGGCTCATCGCCGATCAGTTCGGTGCGAATTCCCGCTCAATCGCCTATTGGACGATCGTCGGACGCATCGACCAGTTCCTGATCGGCATGATCGCGGCCGTAGCGCTGCGCCGCTGCAACGATACTCCAAAGGGCGCCTTGTGGCTCGGGCGGGCCTTCCTGCCCGCAGTCCTATTGATGCTGACCATGATTACGGTTTTCCATCGGGCCGGAGGTTATCCGGTGATCGCCACCTGGAAGACGGTCTGGCCCACCGTCGAGGCGGCTGGCTGGGCGTTCGTCATTGTGACCTATCTGTCCGTCCGCATTTCCGGTTCCCCTGCCCTGTCGCGGATGACGGCCTATATCGGCTCGATCTCCTATTCCGTCTATCTGACCAACTTCATCGTCATCACCCAGATCGGAAAGTACGGAGACATCCTTAAGCTGGTGCCGAATCCGCACATCAATGCGCTGCTGGTCTGCACGGCCGTGGTCCTGCCGGCATCGATCGCCCTTTCCACCCTGACTTATTTCGCCATCGAACAACCGTTCATGAAGATGCGCCGGAAATACATGGTCGAACCGCCACAGCCATTGCGCATGGCCGCCTGATCCAGCCGTTCGCCCGACATGGCGATTTGGCGGCGCACCGTCCGTTTTTCTTCCATGCGCGCCATGCAGCCCTGGGCAACCGGAAGCCCGATGGTGCGGCGGGACGAGGCACCGTACATATGGCTCTGTTGCAGCTCGGCGCCAGCGTGACCGTACGGCAACAACCCGTTTTTCCCGACCTCATCCGGCATCCGGACGGGCCGCAGCCGCGGCGCCGCACCGCCGTGCCTTTGCCCGAGCCGATCCCCCCGCCATGCTGTCCCTCCCCCTGCCCGTTACGGCCGCCGACGCCTTCGGTGCCGCCGCTTTCGCCGGTTCGTGCCTGTGGCCGCTGATGAAAAAGCGCCGTGCCCTGCTGGCCGGGCAGGCCGCCACCAACCTGATGTTCATTACCCACTATGTGCTGCTGGGCGCGCACACCGCCGCGGCGCTTTGCCTGCTGGTGGTGGCGCAGGCGCTGGCGGCGCTGCCGGAAGGACGCAGCCGCTGGCAAACCGCGATCTTCGCGGCGACGGTGCCGGGCGTCGCCGCAATCGCGCTGTTCACCTGGTCCGGCCTGCCCTCGGCGCTGTCCAGCCTGGGCATCACCTTCTCCACGCTAGCGCGCTGGCAGTCGGACGCGGTGCGCATGCGCATTCTCCTGCTGGTGGCCGGCGGTTTCTGGGTCAGCCACAACGCGCTGGTGATGTCGCCCTTCGCCATGGCGTCGGACGCCTTCTGTGCCGCCGCCAACCTGCTGCGCCTGCGCGGCGCACTGCGCAAGGACGAGGCTCCGGCAGCGGTGCCGGCCGCGAATGCCAATGTGCTGCCCTCCGGCGCTGCCGCCGCCTGAACTGGCTTCACTGGAACGGGCTAACGCCTCCGGACGGGTTCTCCCTGTCCGGAGGCGGTCGAATTGGGCACTGGCGCACCGGCACCGTCGCGCCTAAAAGAGGCCTCGTGCACCGCAACGGCAGCGACGAAGGACGGCCCAATTCATGCTGAAGCGTCTTTACGACTGGACCATGGCCAAGGCCGCGTCGAAGGATTCGACCGCCTGGCTGGCCGGGGTGTCCTTTGCCGAAAGCTCCTTCTTCCCGCTGCCGCCGGACCTGCTGCTGGTGCCGATGGTCATCGCCAACCGCAAGGCGGCGTGGAAGCTGGCGACGATCTGTACGCTGGCCTCGGTGGTCGGCGGCATCGCCGGCTACATGATCGGCTATTTCCTGTACGAGACGATCGGCCGCTGGGTGATCGAGTTCTATCACCTGACCGACAAGTTCGAGCAGCTGCGCCACACCTTCGTCGAGTACGGGGCGGAAATCCTGATCATCAAGGGCATGACGCCGATCCCCTACAAGCTGCTGACCATCACGGCCGGCGTGGCGCATCTGCCGCTGTGGGTGTTCATCGGCGCCTCGATCATCTCGCGGTCGATCCGCTTCTATCTGGTCGCGGCTCTGCTGTATTTCTTCGGTCCGCCGATCCGTGCCTTCATCGAAAAGCGGCTGACGCTCGTCACCAGCGTGTTCGCGGTGGCGCTGATCGGCGGCTTCCTGGTGGTGAAGCTGCTGTAAGCCGCCAATTCTTTCCAGGCCGCCTCTTTCCAGACAGACAGGACCTCCATGCCTCCGCGCGGGCGCCCGCCCCATCCCAGCCGCGCCCGTTCCCGGACCGCCGCCCCCGCCATCTCGGCCGCACCGTCAGCCCCGGAGCCCACCGAATCGCGCAAGCTGTTCCGCGTGGCCGGGCTGGCCGCCGTCTCCGCGCTGTTCACCCATGAGCCGGAGCGGGTGGAGCGCCTGTTCTTCGACGAGCGGCTGAAACCGGCGGTCGGCGCCTTCTGCAAGGCGATGGCGGCGGCCCGCAAGCCCTACCGCATGGTGGAGGCGGAGGAGCTGGCGAAAGTCGCCGGCACGGTTCTGCACGGCGGCGTGGTGGCGCTGATGGCACCGCGGACTCTGCCGCTGTTCGACACCGAGGCCGCGCGCCGGGCAACGGAGCCGCTGCTGATCCTGGACGGCGTCGGCAACCCGCACAATCTGGGCGCCATCCTGCGCACCGCCGCCTTCTTCGGCCTGCCCCGCGTCCTGATCTCCGACCATCCAGGCCAGGCATTGCCATCCGAGGCCGCCTATCGCGTGGCAGAGGGCGGGTTCGAATGGGTGGCGCTGGAGCGCGCCCCCGCCTTGCCGGCCGTGCTGAAACGGCTGCGCGCCAGCCACCGGGTGTTCGGGACGGCGCTGGACCAGACCCGGCCGACGGTCGATGCCGGCGCGCTGACGGGATGGCGCGGCAAGCAGGGAGCGAAGCCGCCGGCGGTCGTGCTGGGCAACGAGGAGGACGGCATTCCGCCGGCCACGCTGGCGGCCTGCGAGGCGGTGCTGACCATCCCCGGCAGCGGCCGCGTCCAGTCGCTGAACGTCGCCGCCACCGCCGCTATCCTCATCCACGCGCTGGCCGCCGGGTAAGGGCTGCCTTCAGCCGAGCGCCGCGATCAGCACCACCGCCACCAGGGCGACGGACGCCAGCGGCAGCAGCTCGACGCCGTTGCGCGTCCAGCTAGGAACGGCGGCATGATGGCCGCCGGCATGGCCGTTCGCGATGTCGTCGGCCCAGCCGTGGCGCGACGGCACCGCACCGGGGGCCGACACCGCCGGGGCGGCCGGGTTCGCCATGTCGACGACGCCGTCGCCACGATGATAGTCGCCGGTCTGCCGGGCCAGCGCCGGATTGGGCCGGCCCTGCATCAGGCGGGAATCGTCCAGTTCGACCTCGACCCCGGCCGCCTCGACCCGCTCGATCACCGCAGCGGTTTCCTCCGGCGTCATCGTGTCGACAGGCAGGATGCCGCCCAGCGCCTCGGCGCTCAGCCGGTTGCCGTTGCGGCGGCCATGGTCGATCAGGGATTGGATCAGGCGCTCGTCGGTGGTGCTGGCCATGATTGCTCTCCTTTTTAAAGTTCCCAGCGGGTCACAAGCTCAAACGCGCGAAGCAGCCCGAAGGTTCACCGGCACGCCCGACTCCCGCCGCAGCCTCCCTCGCGCCATCTTGCCGCAGCCCGGCCGCCACACGACATAAGAGGTCCCTCCAACGGATCGTCATGATGGGAGACCCGACCATGCTGGGGCATTTTCTGCGCAAGCCGGCGACGCTGCCGACGCCGGAGGAGGCGCTGCCCGGCCGCAGCCAACCCGTTCCGGTTCCCGAACAGCACCATGTCAACGGTCATCGCCTGACCGGCCCCTATCCGCCGGGGCTGGAGGTCATCGACCTCGGACTCGGCTGCTTCTGGGGGGCGGAGCGCAAATTCTGGCAGGTTCCCGGCGTCTGGGTGACCGCCGTCGGCTATCAGGGCGGCCATACCCCGAACCCGACCTATGAAGAGGTCTGCTCCGGCCGCACCGGCCATACCGAGGCAGTGCGCGTCGTCTACGACCCGGCGATGGTGAAGGCGGAGGATCTGCTGCGCGTCTTCTGGGAGTCGCACGATCCGACCCAGGGCATGCGCCAGGGCAACGATGTCGGCACCCAGTACCGGTCGGCCGTCTACACCCACAGCCCCGCCCAGCAGGCGGCGGCGGAAGCGACGCTGGCGGCCTATCAGGAGCGGCTGGCCCAGGCCGGCTACGGCCCGATCACCACCGAGATCCGCGAGGCTCCGCCCTTCTACTTCGCGGAAGGCTACCACCAGCAGTATCTCGCCAAGAATCCCAACGGCTACTGCGGCTTGGGCGGCACCGGCGTCACCTGTGCCGCGTGACGAAGGGCCGGTGACATCCGGATTGCGGCGCCCCTGCCGGGCTTAGCCCTTGCGGTTGCGCCACACCGGCCCTTGCGGGTATGGTTCGGGCGGCTCTTGAAAGCTCCGGCGGCATCATCCCGCGGGAGCGCCGCCCGTCCAGCTGCGATTGTCATGACCAAGGAAAGAACCGAGCTGGCGACGCCGTATCTCAGCGGCCTGCTCGAATTCTGGCTCACCAAATCCGTCGCCGGCCGGCCGCCGGTCCCCAGCAGCATCGCCCCGGCCGACCTGCGGCCGTGGAAGGACAACATCGCCGTCTTCGAGGTGATCGGGGAGGAAGCCGGCACCTTCGTCTATTCCTATTACGGCAAGGCGCTGGCCACCGCCTTCGGCCAGTCGCGCCTGGGCGCCACGCTGGACGACCTGCCGCCGGAACAGCGGGCATTGCTTCAGCCGGAATATGAGACGGTGCGCCGCGAACGGCTGCCTGTCGCCCGTGTCCACACCGCGGTCTTCGGCGGGCGCACCCGCAGCTTCGAACGGCTGGTGCTGCCGATGTCGAGCGACGGGGTCAGCATCGACAAGCTGCTGGTCGCCGCCTACGAGATGACGCCGCGCGAGCTGGCGGCACGTCCTCCCCTGCAGTCCCTGGGGCCGGGCGGCTCCTCCTCCGGTCCCGTCCCCCTCACCGTTCAGAAGCCCGGAGCCTCGGCATGAGCCCGCGTATGCCGCATCTCGCCGCCCCGCCGACCCAGGCGGGCGTGGTGACCGCCGACGAGTTCAATCTGTGGTGCGCGCTGAACGGCCGCCCGTTCAATCTCGTCCCCAACCCGCGCCCCGACGGCCGCGTGATGTGGGATGTCGAGGTTCTGCCCGGCACGCCGCGCGCCGGGACCGTCTATTCCACCAACCTGTCGGACGAGGCGCTGGCGGTGGTCGCCGGCTTCGCCTTCCTGTCGGGCGTCGAATGGGCCTATGAGGCGCGCGACCCGGCTGAGGCCGAGGCCCCCGCAGCCCCATGCGAAGCCGCCCCGGCGGCGGAAACGGCAACCGCCATCCCCGGCCCCGCCGCAGCCCCGGTGGTGCCCTGCGCGCCCGCCGCTCCGGCCGCGCCGACGGACTATCCCGCCGTCTATTCGCTGCCCACCGTCTCGCTGCTGCAGACCCCGCCGCCGCGCCCGGTGCAGCAGCATGACGAGTCGGTGCTGGCCCGCAATGCGCGGATGCTGGAAACCGTCCTGAAGAACTTCCGCGTCCGCGGCGAGATCATGGATGTCCGCCCCGGCCCGGTCGTCACCCTCTACGAGTTCGAGCCGGCGCCCGGCACCAAGTCGGCCACCGTCATCAACCTGACCGACGATATCGCCCGCTCGATGAGCGTGGTCACCGCCCGCATCGCCATCGTCCCCGGCCGCAGCGTCATCGGCGTCGAGCTGCCGAACCCGGTGCGCGAGATGGTCTACCTGCGCGAAAGCTTCGACCACGACGCCTTCCGCAACACCACGGCCCAGCTCGCCATCGCGCTCGGCAAGGACATCAGCGGCGAACCGGTGGTGGCCGACCTTGCCCGCATGCCGCATCTGCTGGTCGCCGGCACCACCGGTTCGGGCAAGTCGGTGGCGATCAACACCATGATCCTGTCGCTGCTCTACCGGCTGCCGCCGGAGCGTTGCCGCTTCATCATGGTCGATCCAAAGATGCTGGAGCTGTCGGTCTATGACGGCATCCCGCACCTGCTGACACCGGTCGTGACCGATCCCAAGAAGGCGGTGGTCGCCCTGCGCTGGGCCGTGCGCGAGATGGAAAGCCGCTACGAGGCAATGTCCAAGCTGGGCGTGCGCAACATCGAGGGCTACAACGCCCGCATGGCCGAGATGATCGCCAATGGCGAGAAGATGCCGCGCCGCGCCCCGGCGCCGGGCGAGCCGGAGAACGTCTTCGACCTGACGCCGCAGGAACCGACGCCGCTGCCCTACATCGTCGTGATCGTCGACGAGATGGCCGACCTGATGCTGGTGGCCGGCAAGGAGATCGAGGCGGCGATCCAGCGTCTGGCCCAGATGGCGCGCGCCGCCGGCATCCACCTGATCATGGCGACGCAGCGTCCGTCGGTCGACGTCATCACCGGTACCATCAAGGCCAATTTCCCGACCCGCATCAGCTTCCAGGTCACCAGCAAGATCGACAGCCGCACCATCCTCGGCGAAGCCGGGGCCGAGCAGCTGCTGGGCCAGGGCGACATGCTGTACATGCAGGGCGGCGGCCGCATCACCCGCGTCCACGGTCCCTTCGTCTCCGATTCGGAGGTCGAGGAGATCGTCCAGTATGTGAAGGCCCAGGGCGCTCCCAACTACGTCACCGCCATCACCGAGGAGGAGGAGGAAGCCGCCGCGGTGGAAGATGAGGACGGCGGTTCGGTTGCGACCGGCGACGACCTCTACATGCAGGCCGTCAACCTCGTGGTCCGCGAGGGCAAGGTGTCGGTCAGCTTCATCCAGCGCCAGCTGCAGATCGGCTACAACCGCGCCGCCCGTCTGGTGGAGCGGATGGAGACCGAGCGCGTCGTCGGTCCCGCCAACCACCAGGGCAAGCGCGAAGTCCTGCTGTCCCACGCCGGCCTGTCGGCAAAGCGCGCCGGCGTGTGATCGACCCTCCACGCAAGCTCCTCTCCCTCCGGGGAGGGGAGGCCGGCGCCCGATGCGGGAAAAGAGGAAGCAAGAGGTTCCCATGGACCCGAAGCCCCATTTCGAAAGCCTCGCCCGCTACAACCGCTGGGCCAACCGCCGCCTTTACCAGATCGCGGCGCAGCTTTCCGACGCTCAGTTCCGCGAGGACCGCGGCGCCTTCTTCGGCTCTGTCCGCGGCACGCTGAACCATATCCTGGTCGCCGACCGGGTGTGGCTGGAGCGGATCGAGGGAGAGGGGCCGAACCCGTCGTCGCTCGATGAAATCCTCCATGACGACTTCGCCGGCCTGCGCACCGCCCGCGAGGCGGAGGACGAGCGGCTCCTGCGCGTCCTGGCAGCCACCCCGGCGGAGCGGTTCGAGTCGGCCCTCTCCTACCGCAGCATGGCCGGCACGCCACATGAGCTGCCCTTCGTCCAGGTCGTCACCCATATCTTCAACCACCAGACCCACCATCGCGGGCAGGCCCACACGCTGTTGAGCCAGTTCGGGCTGGACGCGCCGTCGATCGACTTCGTCTATTTCCTGCTGGAGACGAAATGAGCCGCCCCGTCGCCGACCTCGCGGCTCTGGAAGCCCTCTATGGCGAGCCGGCCGGCCCCTCCATCGCCAAGGAAGTGCCGGCGCTGACCCCCGGCTACCGCGCGCTGATCGAGGCGTCGCCCTTCTTCGTTCTCGCCACCAGCGGGCCGGATGGGCTGGATGCCTCGCCGCGCGGCGACGAAGCCGGCTTCGTCCGGGTGGCGGACGACCGTACCCTGCTGATCCCCGACCGCCGCGGCAACAACCGCATCGACAGCCTGCGCAACATCCTGGCCGATCCGCGGGTCGGCCTGCTCTTCCTGGTGCCGGGACTGAACGAGACTCTGCGGGTCAACGGCCGCGCCGTGATCGACACCGACCCGGCCTTGTGCGAGAGCTTCGCCGTCGACGGCAAGCCGCCGAAGTCGGTGCTGGTCGTCACCATCGAGGTGGTGTTCTTCCAGTGCGCCCGCGCCCTTCTGCGATCCCGCCTGTGGGACCCGGCGGTGCAGATCGAGCGCCGCAGCCTGCCGTCGGCGGGAGCCTTGCTGGCGGAGGCCAGCGCCGGGCGCGAAGGGGGCGACGCCTATGACCGGTCGCTGGCCGAGCGCATCCCGAAAACCCTGTACTGACCCGGCATCCCTACTGCGTGGCGAGCCTCTCGACGGCCGGCAGCGTGATGGTGAAGACCGAGCCCTCATTGTGCTCGCTCTGCACCGACAGCGTTCCGCCATGGGCGGCGACGATCTTCTGCGTCATGTAGAGCCCCAGCCCCGACCCCTTGGTTCCGCGCGACGACGAGGCGCGGAAATAGATCGAGCCGATTCGCTCCACCTCCTCCGGGGTCATGCCGAGGCCTCGGTCGGCGACGCGGATGACGATGCCGCCTCCGTCATCGAAGGCGCTCACCCGGACGGCCGTGTCCGCCGGCGAGTAGCGCAGCGCGTTCTGCACCAGATTGCCGATGGCCACCCCCAGGAAGGGTGCATCGACCAGCATCGGGCGGTCGGGAGCGTCGATCGACAGCTCCAGCCGCTCCTCCGCTGCCGTCCCCGTCAGGCCGCCCAGCACCTCGTCCATCAACTGGCCCAGCGCCACCGGTTCCGGCTTCAGCGCCAGCGCCCCCTGGTCGAGCGCATCGGAGGACAGGAAAAGATCCACCAGCTCCGCCATCTTGTGGGTGGTGCTGCGGATGCGTTGCAGGCGGGTCAGCGCCGAGGGCGACTCCACCGCGCCCGACAGTTCGATCATCTGTGCCGCGCTGTCGATGGAGGCCAGCGGGGTACGGAATTCGTGCGACAGCATCGCGACGAAGCTGCGCTGCTCCTCCGCCCGCTTGGTGGCGAAAGCCGATTCCTCCCGGGCGCGCAGCCGCTCCGCCTGAAGCCTGCCGATGCGCAGGGCCAGACCGGTGCCCAGCACCAGCACCGCCACCATCGAGGCGACCTGATAGGGATCGGCGATGAAGAAATCGGCAGGCAGCGCGCCCCGCAGGATCAACTGCGCCATGATCAGCCCGGTCAGCGACACCAGGGTGCTGGCCAGATAGAAGCGCGGGCTGAGATCGCTCGGGTTCAGCCAGGCCATGCGTGCGGTCAGCACCAGCGCGATCACCACCACGACCAGCGCCGACAGGGTCACCACCGGGTTGGTCAGGGCGTAGAGCGGTGAAACCGTCGTCGGCAATGCCAGCAGCACCAGCAGCGCCAGCCCCTGATAGCAACGGGCCAGCTTCGGCGCCCGGGTCCGCAGATCGAGGATATAAACCCACATGATCAGTGCCGTGGCAAAGCCGAGGAACCCGCTGCTGCCCACCAGCATGTTCATGAGCCATCCCGGCAGATCCGGCAGCAGGGCTGCGCCGATACCGTTGGCGAACAGGTAATAGCAGAAGACCGTGGCGACATAGGCGGTGTAGGACAGCAGCGCCCCGTCACGCAGAAGCAGGCCCAGCGCGACATAACCCAGGATCAGGATGCCCAGCACCCCCAGGAAAAACCCCTGGAACAGCAGATCCTTGGTCTGGTGGCTGACATAGGCGGGGGGAGACCACACCCGTGCCGACAGGCGGATGGCGCTGACCGAATCGACGCGCAGGTAAAGCGAGACCGGCTTTCCCTCCGGAAGGGTCAGCGGCAGGCTGTGCAGCCGGGTCTTCATCGGCCGCTGGCTGAAGGGAACGAAGTCTCCCAGCCGGACCAGCCGGTAGGCGGCAGGATCCTGCGGCCGGCCCGCGGCTCCGCCTGGCTTCGGAATGAAGAGATCGAGATGGTCGATATAGGCTTCGCCCATCTCCAGAAACCAGTCTGCCGGCGCACCGGGTTCGCGCATCAGGTCGAAGCGGTACCAATGGATGTCGCGGGTCTGGCCGACACCGCGGAAATCCTCACGCGGTTCCATTTGCCCATCGGCGTCGGCCTTCAGGATGGCGGCGAAGTCGAGCTTGCGGTCGGGATCGACCAGCCGGGCGAAATGGCCGGCCAGGGTGGCGCTGGCGGTGGCTGGCCCCAGCCGAAGCGGCTCCACGCCGGAGACCGTGGCGGCGGCTGTGCCGGAAAACCACAGAAGAAACGCCGTCAGCAGGGCGATCGGCCCTGCCATCCGACGACAAGGAGCGGATGAGGTCGGGGAACCGGCATTGCGTCTGCAAGGGCCGTTCTGCCGGGCCAAAGGGCGGCGATTCCAGCCCCGCCATTCCCTGCCGTTGTTCGCGTCCTTCATCATCGCGGGCTATCGATAAAGATAAAGTTTTAGGAAAAGATTAAGCTTGTATGCATCTCGTCCTTCTAACTCTTCTGTTTCCCGGCCGTCGTCAGATGCGCGAAGGGGACAGCTTGAACTCCACCACCGTGTCGGTGGAGGCAAGGGCGCTGACGAGCGCCATCGGATCGGGGTCGCCTCTCCCCTGAAGCACCAACTGGCATTCGAACTGGCCGCTGCCGTTGGCGAGGTGGAAGGCCCAGTCGACCACTTCGAACCCATGTTTCTTGGCCTGCGCCCGCAATTCCTCCGGCGGCGGAGCCTTGTCGCGCGGGAAGACCAGCGTCAGGTGGACCACCGACTGGTGGGGCAACAGCCGTTCGACCGGCCGCAGCAGGCTCATCACCAGGATGGTCAACAACGCCGCGGCGATGGCGACCGCATAGAAGCCGAGCCCGATGACGATGCCGATGGCCGAGGTCGCCCAGATCGATGCGGCGGTGGACAGGCCGCGGATCGACAGCCCCTCGCGCATGATGACCCCGGCGCCGAGAAAGCCGATGCCGGTGACGATGCCCTGGATCACCCGCGTCGGATCGCCGGTCAGGGCAGCCGCGTGCGGCGCCCCCTGCGTCCCAATGCCGCCATACCACATGTAGGGGTAGGCGTTGACCACCGTCAGCGCGGCCGAGGCCAGGCAGACCAGCCCGTAGGTCCGCATCCCGGCTGCCCGCCCGTGATAGCTGCGCTCGTACCCCAGCAGCAGCCCGACCGCCAAGGCTCCCAAAAGATGAAGCAGGATCAACCCGTTGGTCGCCAACTCGGCCGGCGACCAGTAGGAGCGCAGCAAATCCATGGCCCATTCCATTCCCGATCTAGGCTTCCGATGAAGACCTCCACCGCAGTCTAGCGCAGCCCGGCCGGTGGCGCCCGCGCGGCGGAAGGCGCCATTCCGTCACAGGCCGCAAATGGCCACAGTTGACCTGAGTCAATTCCCATCCACCAGAAAGTATCGATACTAAGGGCCGAGAACCAGTACCTAAGGACCAGCCGTGAGGGTTGGCACCGGGACCGGTTCGACCTGTTCCCGCTCCGACCGAGAGTGCCGCCATGAGGTCCATCACCTCCCCCGTCCTGTCCCATCCGTCCGACCGGAAGGCGACCGACTCCGCACCGGCCCCGACCCGCCGGGCCGAAGGGCTGATGTTCCTGTCGCTGGCAGTGCTGGTCTGGCCGGTGATCGCCGTCGGCACCGTCTCCGCCTACGGCTTCTCGATCTGGATGTACCAGCTCCTCACCCACTGAGCCCAGCGCTCCGCCAGGACCGACATGCCCCGCGCCCCCGAAGTCCACATCTCCAGCCTCGTCATCCAGCACAGCCCCGACCGCACCGACGCGGTGCGCGAGGCGGCGGCCTCCGTCGCCGGGCTGGAGTGGTGTGCCGCGGAGAACGGCAAGGCGGTGGTGACGCTGGTCACCGCCAGCGCGGCCGAGGTCGTCGACCGCATCGCCCTGCTGAACGCCATTCCCGGCGTTCATACCACCACCATGGTCTACCACCACTACGAACCCGCGGACGCGATCGACGCAGCCTGACGCCCCTCCCCCGGATCGTCATCCAGGCGCGCCGTTTCCGCCTTTTCCCGACCGAATTTCCTCCGAACCTGGAGTCCTCCTCATGTTTCTGTCCCGCCGCGATTACCTGAAGGCGCAAGCCGCCGCTGCCGCCGCCGCGGCGGCCGGAATCTCGCTGCCCGCGTCCGCCGCCAACATCCTGACCGGCGAAGGTGCCAAGCTGACCTGGTCGAAGGCCCCCTGCCGTTTCTGCGGCACCGGCTGCGGCGTGATGGTCGGCGTCAAGGACGGCCGCGTCGTCGCCACCCATGGCGACGTGAAGGCCGAGGTGAACCGCGGCCTGAACTGCGTGAAGGGCTATTTCCTGTCCAAGATCATGTATGGCGAGGACCGGCTGAACCAGCCGCTGCTGCGCATGAAAGACGGGAAGTTCGACAAGGACGGCGAGTTCGAGCCGATCAGCTGGGACGCCGCCTTCGACATCATGGCCACCAAGTGGAAGGAGACCCTGAAGAAGAAGGGTCCGACCGCCGTCGGCATGTTCGGTTCCGGCCAATGGACCATCTATGAGGGCTATGCCGCCTCCAAGCTGATGAAGGCCGGCCTGCGCTCCAACAACCTCGACCCGAACGCCCGCCACTGCATGGCGTCGGCGGTGGCCGGCTTCATGCGCACCTTCGGCATGGACGAGCCGATGGGCTGCTACGACGACATGGAGCAGGCCGACGCCTTCGTGCTGTGGGGCTCCAACATGGCGGAGATGCACCCCATCCTGTGGACGCGGGTTACCGACCGCCGCCTCAGCCACCCAGGCTGCAAGGTCGCTGTGCTGTCGACCTACGAGCACCGAAGCTTCGACCTCGCCGACATCGGTCTGGTCTTCACCCCCGGTTCCGACCTGGCGATCCTCAACTACATCGCCAACCACATCATCAAGACCGGCCGGGTGAACAAGGAGTTCGTCGAGAAGCACTGCAACTTCAAGCGCGGCCGCGACGACATCGGCTATGGCCTGCGTCCCGACAACCCCTTGGAGAAGAAGGCGAAGAACGCCGACAAGGCCAACGACTCCGACCCGATCAGCTTCGACGAGTTCGCCAAATTCGTCGAACCCTACACGCTGGACAAGGCGCACGAGCTGTCGGGCGTGCCGAAGAACCGGCTGGAGGCGCTGGCCGAACTGTATGCCGACCCGAACGTGAAGGTCGTGTCCTTCTGGACGATGGGCTTCAACCAGCATGTCCGCGGCGTCTGGGCCAACAACCTCGTCTACAACATCCACCTGCTCACCGGCAAAATCTCCCAGCCCGGCTGCGGCCCCTTCTCGCTGACCGGCCAGCCGTCGGCCTGCGGCACCGCGCGCGAGGTCGGCACCTTCTCCCACCGGCTGCCGGCCGACATGGTAGTGACCAACCCCGAGCACCGCAAACACGCCGAGGAGATCTGGAAGCTGCCGGAGGGGACCATCCCCGACAAGGTCGGCTACCACGCCGTCCAGCAGGACCGCATGCTGAAGGACGGCAAGCTCAACGCCTACTGGGTCATGTGCAACAACAACATGCAGACGGCCCCGAACACGGCGAAGGAGACCTTCCCCGGCTACCGCAACCCGGAAAACTTCATCGTCGTCTCCGATCCCTACCCCACCGTGACGGCGCTGGCCGCTGACCTGATCCTGCCCACCGCCATGTGGGTGGAGAAGGAGGGCGGCTACGGCAACGCCGAGCGCCGCACCCAGCTGTGGCGCCAGCTGGTCGATGCGCCCGACGGCGCGCGGTCCGACCTGTGGCAGATCATGGAGTTCTCCAAGCGCTTCCGCATCGAGGAGGTGTGGCCGGAGGAATTGCTGAACAAGAAGCCCGAGCTGCGCGGCAAGACGCTGTACGAGGTGCTGTTCCGCAACGGCCAAGTCGACCGCTTCCCGCTATCCGACCTCGACCAGAACTACAACAACCAGGAGGCCAAGGACGCCGGCTTCTACGTCCAAAAGGGCCTGTTCGAGGAATACGCCTCCTTCGGCCGCGGCCATGGCCATGATCTGGCGCCCTTCGAGCAGTACCACCAGGAGCGCGGCCTGCGCTGGCCGGTGGTGGACGGCAAGGAGACCAAGTGGCGCTACCGCGAGGGCTCCGACCCGTATGTGAAGGCCGGCGAGGGCATGCGCTTCTATGGCAACAAGGACGGCAAGGCCAACGTCTTCGCCCTGCCCTACGAGCCGCCGGCCGAAGCGCCCGACACCGACTATCCCTTCTGGCTCAGCACCGGCCGCGTGATCGAACACTGGCACAGCGGATCTATGACGCTGCGCGTGCCGGAACTGCGCAAGGCCTTCCCGAACGCCGTGGTGTTCATGCACCCTGACGACGCCAAGGATCTCAACGTCCGGCGCGGGCAGGAGGTGCGCGTCACCTCCCGGCGCGGTGAGGTTCGGGTCCGGGTCGAGACGCGCGGGCGCAACAAGCCGCCGCGCGGCCTGGTCTTCGTCCCCTTCTTCGACCACACGGTCCTCATCAACAAGGTGACGCTCGACGCCACCGATCCCATCAGCAAGCAGACCGACTACAAGAAATGCGCGGTCAAGATCACGCCCGTCGTGAACGCCTGAGGAGTGCCGGCATCATGAAGACCCGTTTCCTGATCGCCGCGCTGGCCCTGCTGGCCGGCATCCCGGCCCTGACCATCGGCGTCACCTCCGGTGTTGTCGCCGCCGACAAGCCCGTTGTAATGGCGGACGCCACCGGCACCGTGGGGGGGATCAAGGTCCCCTCTACCAACCATCCGATCACCACGGATGTCCCGGCCGAGGCGACCCACCGCGACATCACCGACGACCAGAAGCGCGTGCGCAACTACGCCGACCAGCCGCCGCTGATCCCGCATGCCATCCGCGACTATCAGATCGACCTGAACATCAACAAGTGCCTGACCTGCCACGACCGCCGCAACACGGCTGGCTCGCAGGCGCCGATGCTGTCGGTCACCCATTTCCAGGACCGTGACGGCCAGACGCTGGGCACGGTGGCGGCGCGGCGCTACTTCTGCACCCAGTGCCATGTGCCGCAGACCGACGCCCAGCCGATCGTTCCCAACAGCTTCCAAGACTTCGACTCGGTCCTGGGCCATGCCCAAGGCGGCCAGAAATGAAAATCCGCGACGCAGTGCTGTGCCTGTGGCGGCTGTTCGCCCGCCCCAGCGTCCATTTCAGCCTGGGTTTCCTGACGCTGGGCGGCTTCATCGCCGGCGTCGTCTTCTGGGGCGGCTTCAACACCGCGCTGGAGGCCACCAACAAGGAAGCCTTCTGTATCAGCTGCCACGAGATGCGCGACAACCCCTATGAGGAGCTGAAGCAGACCATCCACTTCACCAACCGGTCCGGCGTGCGTGCCAGCTGCCCGGACTGCCACGTCCCGCACCAGTGGACCGACAAGATCGCCCGCAAGATGCAGGCATCGAAGGAGGTCTGGGGCAAGATCTTCGGCACCATTGACACCCGCGAGAAGTTCCTGGACAAGCGCCGCGAGCTGGCCGAGCACGAATGGGCGCGGCTGAAGTCGAACAACTCGCTGGAATGCCGGAACTGCCACAGCGCGGACTCGATGGACATCACCAAGCAGAATCCTCGCGCCGCGAAGATGCACGAGACCTATCTGTTCACCGGCCAGAACACCTGCATCGACTGTCATAAGGGCATCGCCCACCACCTGCCCGACATGCAGGGGATCGAGCCGGGCTGGAGCATGAAGACCAGCCAGAAGTAAGGATCAGGTTGCTGCAACGGCCCCGCTTCCGAAAGGAGCGGGGCCGTCGGTGTTTCAGGGGAAACCACCGACGATGCCTCACCCCAGCATCGCCACCACCGACAGCGCCAGCAGCGTCACCAGCACCGCCTCGCCCAGCCCGACCAGCCCGCGCAGCCCCAGAGCCACCCACCAGCTCGCCCAGTCGCGGCGGTGGCGGACCTCCTTCAGCAGGCGCTCCTGGATGCCGGCGACAGTGCGGCGGGCCGACAGGCTGGCGATGCCGCCGACCAGCGCCACCAGCCCGGTGCCAAGCACGAAATACAGGGCACCCTTCCAGCCGACGAAATGGTCGGGGTCGTTCAGGTAATGCCCGGCGCCGACGACGATCCACACCGCTGCCGGCCAGACGCCGACGATCTCCGGGCCGGGCCCGTCACCTTTCGGTCCT
Source organism: Azospirillum sp. A29 (assembly GCF_042604625.1). Lineage (NCBI taxonomy): Bacteria > Pseudomonadati > Pseudomonadota > Alphaproteobacteria > Rhodospirillales > Azospirillaceae > Azospirillum > Azospirillum sp. A29. The sequence continues at coordinate 2,007,716 of NZ_CP170466.1, read as the reverse complement.
TCTCCGCTTTGCGCGTCGCCCATCGCCGCCCCCTCAGCCACCCGGCACATGGCGGTAGGCCAGCACGCGCGTCGCTGGCCCGCCTTCCACGTCGGCCAGCGGCAGCAGCAACTCGACGAACTTCGCCCCCGGCAGCATCGGGTCGTCGCGCACCAGCAGGCAGCGCGGCTCACCGCTTTCAAGACAGGCCCGCAGGTCGGACAGCCAGCGCTGCGCCGCCTGCTCCGGGTGGCAGTCGCTCACCCGCCGCGTCGTCGGCCGCTCGGCCAGCCGGCGTTGCAGGGCACGGCCGCAGGACTTGTAGATGAAATCGCTGCCGTCGGCGGTCGGCTCCATCAGGGCGGTGCGCGGCACGCTTTCCCGCACCTGGGCGGTGTCGATCTCGCTTGCCAGCGGCATGCGGCGCTTGCGCCTCAGCCTCACCCAGTGGGTGTAGAGAATGCGGACCTGCGGCGTCTGCTCCGCATCGATCACGTCGGCCCGGCAGGGCGGCGGCAGGTCCAGCACCGGAGTCGCCACCGGCGCCGACGCAAAGGCCGCCGCCGCCGGCACCGGCTGGGAGACCGGCTGCGGAATGGGCCGCGAGGCCGCGGCGGTGACCAGCGTGTGCGCCTGCCCCGCCGGCGTATGGCCGATCCGGCCGCCATGCTTCTTCAGCATCGGCAGCGGCGCCCAGGCGGTGCAGGTGTGATAGCCCTTGGTGATGCGGCGATAGTCCTGGCTGCTGGCGGTACGGCATTCCCCCTCCACCCCGTGGCGGGCGACATGCACCAGCGTGTTGTCCTCCGACAGTGCGCGCTCGCCGCCCCACGAGACGCAGGCGGCGCAGGCGCGGCTGTCCTTGGCGAATGCGTGGCTCATCGGGGCGTATCTCCAATGGGTATGCGAAATGGGAGAAGGGGAATTGATGCGTCCCTTTCCCCCGCGGTTCAAGACCCGCATGGGGCGGCGGTGCCGTGCCCGAGATTCAGTCATGCGAGGGTGACATCCATGCCACCCCTTCCCCCCCGGCCCGGAACCCCCTATAAGGGGGCCTTGCACGACATGCCCATCCCGCTCTCCGTCTCCGGTCCCCCGGTGCCGGGGGGTTTTCGGCTGACCACATTTCAGAGAAGCGGACCCATGCCCAAACGCACCGACATCAAATCCATCTGCATCATCGGCGCGGGTCCGATCGTCATCGGACAGGCTTGCGAGTTCGACTATTCCGGCGTTCAGGCGTGCAAGGCGCTGCGCGAGGAAGGCTACCGGGTCATCCTCGTCAACTCCAACCCGGCCACCATCATGACCGACCCCGGTCTGGCCGACGCCACCTACATCGAGCCGATCACCCCGGCGGTCGTCGCCAAGATCCTGGAGAAGGAGCGTCCCGACGCCCTGCTGCCGACCATGGGCGGCCAGACCGCGCTGAACACGGCGATGGCGCTGTCCGACGACGGCACGCTGGAGCGGCTCGGCGTGGAGATGATCGGCGCCAAGCGCGACGTCATCGCCAAGGCCGAGGACCGCATCCTGTTCCGCGACGCCATGGACAAGCTGGGCCTGGAGTCGCCGAAGTCGCGCATGGTCCGCACGCTGGACGAGGCGATGGACGCGTTGGAACTGGTCGGCCTGCCCGCCATCATCCGTCCCAGCTTCACGCTGGCCGGCACCGGCGGCGGCATCGCCTACAACCGGGCGGAGTTCGAGGACATCGTGCGCGGCGGCCTGCGCGCCAGCCCGGTCGGCGAGGTGCTGATCGAGGAATCGGTGCTGGGCTGGAAGGAATACGAGATGGAGGTCGTGCGCGACGGCGCCGACAACTGCATCATCGTCTGCGCCATCGAGAACATCGACCCGATGGGCGTCCACACCGGCGACTCGATTACCGTGGCGCCGTCGCTGACGCTGACCGACAAAGAATACCAGATCATGCGCGACGCCTCGATCGCCGTGCTGCGCGAGATCGGCGTCGACACCGGCGGCTCGAACGTCCAGTTCGCGGTCAACCCGGCCAACGGCCGTCTGATCGTCATCGAGATGAACCCGCGCGTGTCGCGCTCCTCGGCGCTGGCGTCGAAGGCCACCGGCTTCCCCATCGCCAAGATCGCCGCCAAGCTGGCCGTCGGCTACCGGCTGGACGAGCTGACCAACGACATCACCGGCACCACGCCCGCGAGCTTCGAGCCGACGATCGACTATGTCGTCACCAAGATGCCGCGCTTCACCTTCGAGAAGTTCAAGGGCTCGGAGCCGCTGCTGACCACCTCGATGAAGTCGGTGGGCGAGGCGATGTCCATCGGCCGCACCTTCCAGGAGTCGGTGCAGAAGGCCCTGCGCTCGATGGAGACCGGCCTGACCGGCTTCAACGAGGTGAAGATCGGCGGGGACGAGAACCCTGACCGCACCGCCATCCGCGGCGCGCTCGCCACCCCGACCCCCGACCGCCTGCTGGTGATCGCCCAGGCCTTCCGCCACGGCTTCACCGTGGACGAGGTGCAGGCCGTCTCCAAATACGACCCGTGGTTCCTCGAGCAGATCAAGGCGATCACCGACCGCGAGGCTGCGATCCGCGCCGACGGGCTGCCGGCCGACAAGGCCGGCTGGCTCAAGCTGAAGCAGATGGGCTTCTCCGACGCCCGTCTGGCCGAGCTGGCCAAGACCACCGAGGCCGCCGTCGCCGCCGCCCGCCGCATGGCCGGCGTCACCCCGGTCTACAAGCGCATCGACACCTGCGCCGCCGAATTCGCCTCCGCCACCCCCTACATGTACTCGACCTACGAGACCGACGGGACCGGCGAGGCGGAGTGCGAATCGGACCCGACCGACAAGCGCAAGGTCGTCATCCTCGGCGGCGGTCCGAACCGCATCGGCCAGGGCATCGAGTTCGACTATTGCTGCGTCCATGCCGTCTACGCCCTGCAGGAGGCCGGCATCGAGACCATCATGGTCAACTGCAACCCGGAGACCGTCTCCACCGACTACGACACCGCCGACCGCCTGTATTTCGAGCCGCTGACGGCCGAGGACGTGGTTGAGCTGGTGCGGGTCGAGCAGCGCAAGGGCACCGTCCTGGGCTGCATCGTGCAGTTTGGCGGCCAGACCCCGCTGAAGCTCGCCGCGGCATTGGAGGCTGCCGGCATCCCGATCCTGGGCACCTCGCCCGACGCCATCGATCTGGCCGAGGACCGCGAGCGCTTCCAGAAGCTGCTGCACGAGCTGAACCTGAAGCAGCCGGCCAACGGCCTCGCCCGCTCGCTGGAAGAGGCGGAGGCCGTCGCCAGCCGCATCGGCTTCCCGGTCGTCATCCGTCCGTCCTACGTGCTGGGCGGCCGGGCGATGGAGATCGTCCACGACATGGCCGGACTCCAGCGCTACATGGGCACCGCCGTGCAGGTGTCGGGCAAGAACCCGGTGCTGATCGACAGCTATCTCCAGGACGCCATCGAGGTCGACGTCGACGTCGTCTGCGACGGCACCGACGTCTATGTCGCCGGCGTGATGGAGCATATCGAAGAGGCCGGCATCCATTCCGGCGACAGCGCCTGCGCCCTGCCGCCCTACACGCTGCCGGCCGACACCATCGCCGAGATCAACCGCCAGTCGGACGCGCTCGCCCATGCGCTGAAGGTGGTCGGCCTGATGAACGTGCAGTTCGCGGTCAAGGCCGGCACCGTCTACATCCTGGAGGTCAACCCGCGCGCCAGCCGCACGGTGCCTTTCGTCGCCAAGGCCACCGGCACCGCCATCGCCAAGATCGCGGCCCGCATCATGGCCGGCGAGAAGCTGTCCGCCTTCACGCTGAACGGCCCGACCCCGCCGCACACCGCGGTCAAGGAAGCGGTCTTCCCCTTCGCCCGCTTCCCCGGCGTCGACATCGTGCTTGGTCCGGAGATGAAGTCGACGGGCGAGGTCATGGGCCTCGACCACAACTTCGCGCTGGCCTTCGCCAAGGCGCAGCTCGGCGCCGGCGTCACCCTGCCGGTCAAGGGCAGCGTCTTCGTCTCGGTCAAGGACCACGACAAGCCGGCGCTGGCGGTGATCTCCAAGAAGCTGCACGAGATGGGCTTCCGCATCCTCGCCACGTCCGGCACCGCCAAGGTGCTGAGCGATGCCGGCGTGCCGGCGGAAACCATCAACAAGGTGGTGGAAGGCCAGCCGCACATCGTCGACGCCATGATCAACGGCAACGTGCATCTGGTCATCAACACCACGGAAGGCGCCCAAGCCCTGTCCGACAGCTTCAGCCTTCGTCGCACCGCGCTGACCTACAACATTCCGTACTATACGACGGTGGCAGGAGCACGCGCGGCGGTGGAAGCGATTGCCGCACTCCGGAACGGCAGCCTTGAAGTCGCCCCGTTGCAGTCGTACCTTAGCGGATCGTATTAAGGACGGACGACGGCGCGGCGGACCTCCTCCGCGCCGTCTTCGTCCTTGATGTCGCTTTGGACAGGTCGAACGACTGCAAGCGGTGATGGACCGAACATGGAAAAAGTTCCGATGACAGCGGCGGGCTTCAACCGCCTCCAGGAGGAATTGAAGCACCTTAAGATCACCGAACGCCCGGCGGTCATCAAAGCCATCGCGGAAGCCCGCGAACATGGCGACCTTTCGGAAAACGCCGAGTATCACGCGGCGCGCGAACGTCAGAGCTTCATCGAAGGCCGTGTGCTGGAGTTGGAGGACAAGATCAGCCGTGCCGAGGTCATCGACCCGGCCAAGCTGACCGGCAACACCGTGAAGTTCGGCGCGACCGTGACCCTGGCCGACCAGGACACGGACGAGGAGACGACCTATCAGATCGTCGGCCAGGACGAGAGCGACATCAAGAACCGCCTCCTGTCGATCCAGGCGCCGCTGGCCCGCGCCCTGATCAACAAGTCCGTCGGCGACAGCGTCGAGGTGTCCACCCCCGGCGGTTCCAAGCTGTACGAGATCGTTTCGGTCGAGTTCCGTTGACGTTTCAACCGCCCTCTCCCACCCCGGGAGAGGGCGGTTGCCCCTTTTATCCCCCAAGCTTTTCCTTGAAGAAGTCGTTCACCCGCCGGATCGCGTCCGAGCGGGCGTCTTCGTCCGTGCCGACATGGGCGGTGCCCCCGGGGGCGGTGGCGAGGTCCTTGCGCTTGCGCACCGGCGCGTCCGGCGCATCGAAGCCGTGATAGGCGTCGGGATAAACCACCAGATCCACCTTGCCCTTGACCCCGTCGCGCCCGGACAGTTCGACGCAGCTCTCCGGCGGCGTCCAGTCGTCCTTGCCGCCGACCAGCAGCAGCAGCGGGCCGTCGGGCTGCCAATCCTCCTTGCTCAATGCCGCCTTGCAGCCGGGGTAGAAAGCGACGGCGGCGCGGAAGCCGCCCTCCTCGGTCCCGGCCGGTCCATCCTCGCCGGCGCCATAAGCGACCATCACGGTGCTCGCTCCCTGCGACCAGCCGATCAGACCGATGCGGTCATGGTCCACCTCCGGCCGCTTGCGCAGGAAGGCCAGCGCCGCCCAGGCGTCGCGCTTGCGCTCCACCGTGGCGCGGACGGTACGGTCCTTCAGCGCGGTGGTGCAGACCTCCTCCACATCGCGCGGACCGAAGCTGTCTACCATCAGCACCTCGTAACCCTGCCGCTGCAGGTGAGTGGCCCACCAGACATGGCGCGGCGACACCCGGCCGTTGCGGGCATAGAGGCCGCCGCAGCCATGCAGCATCACCACCGCCGGGTGCGGACCGTTGCCGGCCGGGCGCAGCAGCCGGCCGCTGAGCATCGTCGGCGTGCCGCCGGTCAAATCCCCGTCGACGGACGGAAAGCGCACGATCTCCTCGGCATGGACACCGACCGCGGCCTGTGCGGGCGCCACCGACAGGGTCAGCCCCCCAACCGCGATCGCGCCCGCCGCGATCCCCCCGGCACCGGCATACAGCACCGCCCCCAACACAGCCGCAAGACCGCGGGTGGAAGCCTTCATTCTGCAGCGTCCCCGACCTCCGGCGCCTGCCCCGACGGCGGCGCTCGCGGTTGCAATATTAAACCTCCGCGATGCGGAAGGCCATGGGCGCCCGGCATTTGTCCCCGCGGACACGCCGTCCGCCAGCCAGCCAGCTCCCCAACCCGATGGCGAAAGCTGCCCTGCCGCCGCGTTTGAGCTAAGCTGCGGGACGATGAGCGATTCCCCCTCCCCCCTCCCGTCCTTCGGTGCCTTCTGCCTCTATTGGCTGCGGCTGGGTCTGACCAGCTTCGGCGGTCCGGCCGGGCAGATCGCGATGATGCAGAGCGAGCTGGTCGACCGCCGCCGCTGGATCGATCAGACCCGGTTCCTGCACGCGCTGAACTTCTGCATGCTGCTGCCGGGGCCGGAGGCGCAGCAACTCGCCACCTATATTGGCTGGCGGATGTATGGCGGGCGCGGCGGGCTGGTGGCGGGTGGGCTGTTCGTGCTGCCGGGCGCACTGGTGCTGCTGGCCCTGTCCTGGATCGCCGCCGCCCATGGCGACACCGGGCTGGTCGGCGCGCTGTTCGACGGCATCAAGCCGGCGGTGGTGGCGATCATCGCCGCCGCAGTCTGGCGCCTGGGCCGCCGCACGCTGAAGGGGCCGGCCGCCGTCGCCCTGGCCGGTGCCGCCTTCCTGGCGCTGGCGGTGCTGCACCTGCCCTTCCCGCTGGTGATCGGCGTCGCGGCGGTGATCGGCGGGGTGGCGGCGCGCACGGGCCGCCACTGGTTCGCCCATCCCCATCCGGCGGGCGACGACGCTTCCGCCGCCGACCTGACGGCGGAGCCTGCTCCGAAGACTGGCAGGCTGCTTGCCCTGCTGGTAGTGGGCTTGGTTCTGTGGGCGGTGCCGGTGGGGGCGGTCCTGCTGGCCTTCGGCGCCGATCCCTGGCGCGGCATCTCGGCGCTGTTCACCAAGGCCGCCTTCATCACCTTCGGCGGCGCCTATGCCGTGCTGCCCTACATCGCCGGACAGGCGGTGGACAGCTATGGCTGGCTCAGCCCGCGGGAGATGATCGACGGGCTGGCGCTGGCCGAGACGACACCGGGGCCGCTGATCCTGGTCACGCAATATGTCGGCTTCTTCGCCGGCTGGAACCGGCCGGGCGCGCTGTCGCCGGCGCTGGCGGGAACGCTGGGAGCGGCGCTGACGACCTACGTCACCTTCCTGCCCTGCTTCCTGTTCATCTTCGCCGGCGCCCCCTATCTGGAGCGCCTGATCCACAACCGTCTGGCCGCAGGGGCGCTGGCCGCCATCGCCGCGGCGGTGGTGGGGGTGATCCTGAACCTGGGCGTCTATCTGGGAATGGCGGTGCTGCTGCCGGACGGGCAGCATACGGCAGGCAGCCTGATCTGGGCCTGGACGATCATGCTGTGCGCGCTTTACGCGCTGACCCGCCGGGTGGTGGCCATCCACTGGGTGGTGACGGGGGGAGCGGCGGCGGGCCTGATCCAGGCACTCGCCGCATCTTCCTTGTAGAACGAGTTGGGGTAGACCGCGTAGGGCCCGCTCAGCGCCGGGTGGCGCGGGCGGGCGTCTCGTCCTCGACGTAATCCTCCTCGTCGTCCTCGTTCCCTTCCGGGATGTCGGGCGAATCGACGTCGATGGGAACGCCGGGGGTGTGCTTGCTGGTGCGGATCGACAGGGCCGACTTCACATGGGCGACGTTGGGCGCCGCCGTCAGCTTGGTCGTCAGGAAGCGCTGGTAGTCGTCCCAGTCCTCCGCCACGATCTTCAGGACGAAATCATATTCGCCGGCCAGCATGTTGCACTCACGCACGAGCGGCCAGCTGTTGACGAGCTCCTCGAATTTCTTTAGGTCCGCTTCGGCCTGGCTGCTGAGGCCGACCTGGGCGAACACCGTGACGCCGAACCCCAGTGCATCGGGGTTGACGTCGGCGTGGTAGCCACGGATGAATCCCGCCTCCTCCAGCGCGCGGACGCGGCGCAGGCAGGGCGGAGCGGAGATGCCGGCACGTCGGGCAAGCTCCACATTGGTCATCCGGCCGTCGTTCTGCAGATCGCGCAGAATCCGACGGTCAATTCGGTCGAGTTTGACCCGCCGCATGGTTTACTCGGTCGCTCCGGGGATGATTTGGAGAAAGGATATTACACGGGCATGGTGTCTACGCCAAGACGGAAACCCCCGCAAGGGCGAGCAACCCCGATAACGGTCTTTTCGCCGCAGCCCTCCCTCCCGGGGGCTTCCCTCCCTTCGAAGCTTCAACGATCCGGGTTCTCATGCAACCTCTGACCAGTGCGCCTCTGACCTGCTGGGTTGTGTCGGACGGCAAGGCCGGCATGGAAAACCAGTGCATCGGTCTGGCGGAGTCGCTTGGCCTGACGCCGGTCGTCAAGCGCGTGCATCTGCGCACGCCCTGGCGCCAGCTGACTCCCTACTGGCGAATCGGCAACCGATTCGCCGCCGGCCCCAAGGGCGATCAGGTGGAGCCGCCCTGGCCTGACCTGCTGATCGGCACCGGGCGGCAGTCCATCGCCGTCTCGCTGGCGGTGCGCCAGCAGTCGGGCGGCCGGACCTTCACCGTCCAGATCCAGGATCCGGTGATGAACCCGCGTCACTTCGACCTGATCGTCGTGCCGCGCCACGACAAGCTGCGCGGCGACAACGTGATGGTGACCCGCGGCGCCTTGCACCGGGTGACGCCCGCCATCCTGGCCGACGCGGCCGAACGCTTCGCCCCGCGTCTGGCGCACCTGCCGCACCCGCGCATCGCCGTGCTGATCGGCGGCGACAACGGCGTCTACCGCTTGACGCCCACCATCATGGGCGATGTGGCCGAACGGCTGGCCAACCTGACTCGCACGCATGATGCCGGGCTGATGGTCACCCCATCGCGCCGCACCGGTGCCGACAATGAGGCGATCCTGCGCGCCCGCCTGTCCGGCCTGCCGGCGGAGGTGTGGGACGGCACCGGCGAGAATCCTTACTTCGCCTATCTCGGCCTCGCCGACGCCGTGGTGGTGACCTGCGACAGCGTTTCGATGATTTCGGAGGCCTGCTCGACCGGCAAGCCGGTCTATGTGATCGAACTGGAGGGCGGATCGCCCAAGTTCCGCGCCTTCCATAACGGTCTCTACCAGGACGGTATCGCACGGCCCTTCGACGGCTCCCTGGACCATTGGGACTATGCGCCGCTGAACGAGACGGAGGTGGTGGCCGAGGAGGTGCGCCGCCGCCTGTCCGCCCACCGCAGGCGATTCGGCCTGTCGTAACGGGAGAGCGGGGTGCGGCGCGACCAATGCGCACACCCCGCCGGTACGACCGGTTTGCTGCGGAGTTCGGTCGCCGGCCATGCCATAAGCGCTGGCAAACCGGCCGTTCCGCCAAACACGGTCCGGGGCCGTCCTTCCATCCGGAACTTCCGCCGCCATGACCACTCCCGACGCCGTTTCCGCCTCTTTCCTGCGTTGCCTGGAAAACAGCCGGCTGTTCGACCAGCCCTACAATCACTGGCTGCTGTCCGAGGCGCTGCCGGAGGAGTCCGCCGACGCAATCGCCGATCTGCCCTGGGGACCGCCCCCGGTGTCCGACACTTATGGCAAGCGCGAGACCAACAACGCGTCGCGCACCTATTTCGGCGAGGAGAACCGCGGCAGGTACGCGGTGTGCGAGACGATGGCCCAGGCCTTCCAGAGCCGCCCGGTGGTGGACGCGATCCAGAAGACCTGCAACGTCGACCTAACCGGCACCAGCCTGCGCATCGAATATTGCCAGGACACCGACGGCTTCTGGCTGGAGCCGCACACCGACATCGGCGTTAAGAAATACACGATGCTGATCTATCTCTCGAAGGGGCCGAACTGCTCGCACTGGGGCACCGACGTGCTGGACGAGAACCGGACGGTCGTCGCCCGCGCGCCCTACGCCTTCAACGAGGGGCTGATCTTCATCCCCGGAAGCAACACTTGGCATGGCTTCGAGAAACGTTCAATCGACGGGGTGCGCAAATCGATCATCGTGAACTATGTCGGTCCCGAATGGCGGGCGCGGCAAGAATTGTGCTTCCCCGACAAACCTGTTGCATAAAACTTCCGCCGTGTTTAAGTGACGCCGGTTTTGGGGGGCAAAGCCACCGTCGGCACGCTCTTTGGGAGTCTCGTACCCATGTCCATGCTTGATCTGGACAAGTTCCGCGCTACCCCCCTGCAGCACGATCCCTATGATTTCCTGTGCGTTCCGGGTTTCGTGAAGCGGGAGTATCTGGAAGAGCTGCACCGCGATTATCCCAAGGTGGACAAGCCCGGCTCGATCCCGCTGGGCGTCTTCCCCCAGGGGCCGAGCTTCGACCGCATGATCGCCGAACTGAAGGGGCCGGAGGTCTGCAAGGCCTTCTCCGACAAGTTCGATCTAAATCTGTCGAAGTATCCGACCATGTTCACGGCGCGCGGCATGTGCCGGCCGACCGACGGCAAGATCCATCCGGATTCGGCCAGCAAGGTCATCACCGTGCTGATCTACATGAACCCGCCCTGGGAGGCGACCGGTGGTCGCCTGCGCATCCTGCGCTCCCAGAACCTGGAGGATTACGCCGCCGAGGTCCCGCCGGAGGAAGGCACCCTGATGTGCTTCCGCCGCAGCGACACCTCCTGGCACGGCCATTATCCCTTCGAAGGCCAGCGCCGCGCGATCCAGATGAACTGGGTCAAGGGCGGCGTCTATATCTGGCACGAACAGTGGCGCCACCGCATCGGCGCCTGGGCGAAGGGCGTCTTCGGCGGCCAGCCGGCAGGTTATTGAGGACCGGCTGTTGCAGGCACAGGCTGAGGGGCGGCATCCGTCCCCTCAGTCGATCAGATCCTCGACCTCGCGGATGCGGCCATTGTCGATCATGAACTGAACCAGTTCCGGACGCTGCTTGCCGAGCGTGCGGTGGCGCTGGCGCACGGCAGCGATCAGGTCGCCGTTGCGGCCGAGAATATCGTCGGCGAACTCGATCATGCGCAGGTTGGGCCAGGTCTGGGCCCGGATGGCGACCACAGCCCCCACCGCATCGGCCGCCGGCAGCTCGGGGCGCGCCTGGGCCAGGATCATGGTCAGCGCTGCGGTGGACCGCGATACGCCGGCATGGCAATGGACCAGCAAATGGCGGCAACCCACCGGTTCGGCCAGCAGGTCGCGGCCAAAGGCCAGGATGCGTTCCACGTCCGACCGTTCCGGCGCGATCTGGCCCTGGGTCGGCTCGATGACGTCGTGGAAACGCAGCTCCAGCCGTTCATGTTCGCCATAGTCGCCGAACTCGCTCGGCTCCGTCATGTCGGGGTCGAGGATCGACAGCACATGGCTGACCTTGCCGCCGCCGAAATTACAAAGCTCGCTGAGACCGCAGACAGTCAGGCCGAAAGGCACGAAATCGCTGGCCATCATTCTCTCGTTCGATTGCGGGGGAAGAAAATCGAAGGGATTTGCGGCCAGCATTTGGCACCGGGCGCCACGGCCCCGTCAACCCGGCCGAAGCGGGGCCAATCAAAGAATGTTGAACAGGTAGAGCAGGAGGATGACGGGGATCGGAATGCCGACCAGCCACAGCAGGATGCCTCGCACGTACCCTCTCCTTCTTCCGTTGATGACGGGCGATGCGGCCGGACGCCGCCGGCCCTCTCACCCATCATCAACGGCGCAGCCGCCGGTTGGTTGCAGCCGCGCGAACGAGCGTCAGGCCTCCTCATCCCCCTCGTCGTCGGAAACAGCCGCCGGAGCATCGGCGTCGGTCGGCAGCGCCGGACGCGGACGGCGGGTCCGCAGCTTCTTCAGCAGCAGTGAGAAGGGCTTCAGCGCAGTGTCCATGATGGTCTGGTCCCCCTCCAGCCGCGACAGCAGGAAGGCGCCGGCTTCGAGGGTGGAGACGCTGTCGCGCCGCGGCTCCTTGCGCGCCTGCCCATAGAGCGAGCGGAACTGCGGGTTCAGCACGATGCGGTGGCATTTCAGCAGCCAGGCATTGCGCCACCACAGGGTCTTGGCCTGGCTCCAGGTGCCGTCCAGGACGATGACGCCTTGCAGCTCCTCAAGGATCTCCGCACTGTCGCGCAGCGGCTGGCCATTTCTGTCGACCACCCCCACCTCCGGTCGAGGAGCGCCGCCATCCTTCACCGGACCGAGATACAGCACGCCCCAGCGCTTGGGATCGACCTCCCGCCCCAGGATGCGCTTCAGGCCCGGCCAGCTCAACCCGACCTTCACCATCGAATTGGTGAATTGCAGATGGGCGATCTGGGCGGTGCCCAGATTTTCCCGCTTCTCCTGCGGATGCTGCAGGATCAGCAGGAAGACGCCGTTGTCGATCGGCTGCACTGCCTCACAAATGCACAGGTGATTAGGCTTTAGGCAGGTCGGGCAGGATTCGGGGGCGGTGGCGCTGTGCATGGGAGGTACGCATTCCTTGAAGGGGATTGGCCGCGAATATGGGTTGGAACGACGCGGAAGGGAACACATCTCACACCGAGGCCGGCGATGCTCACCGAAGAGCGATGGCCGCCACGGCGCGTACGACAGATCCCCTATCAAGACTCCCTCGTGTCATACCTGTTCATGTGGGTTCAAGTGGCTTCGTATAAACCGTTTGTAGAGACTTAGTCGTGTGTCATGGAACTCGTGTGACGCGCTTAACAGCTGGCCTGGAACTTGCGTAGTTATTATCCAGGCAAACAGGACGACGGGTGGGCCAGGATCGGCCTTAGTCAGGCTGATCCACGGTGCCATCCGGCGCTCAGAAGGAGACCTGCCATGCTGCCCGCCCACCTTGCCGACCGCCTGCTGAAGCAGCGCCGCGATGCCGACAGCGCGGAATTCGCCCGCCAGCTGCCGCTCTACGCCCCGATGGACGCGGATGACCCACGCTGGATGACCGAGCCGGACGGGTCGGAGCAGCCCGGCCGCCGCGAGCCAGACTGGGCGACCGACTACTGACCAGCAGTCAGCCTGGAGACGGCCGGTTTGCGGTGATCCGACAAACGACCCTGTCGGTTGTCGGACATCGGCCGCCCGGCCGGCCATAGCTCCGACTCGAGTGCTGCGGTCTGCCGAAGGCCGCTTCGATCCTCTTTCCCCACATCGTGCCAGCCCTGCCCGTCCCAGGCGAGGGTCCAACAGCCTGGGCGCCCGCCACGGCAGCGCTCCAGCATGACCGACCAGCGCGGCATTCCCAGCCCCGGCGGGCCTCCAGCCGGGCGTGGTGCCGCATCCCCCTCCTCATCCAGACTGGGGACGGCATCCAGCCGCCAGCGGGTCACCGCGGCGCTGAGCCCTTCCGCTCGCTCGCCTGCCATCGGCTGGTCCGCCATCCGCCGGTTGCGCCCGCCCGATACGCCAGCGCTCGCGTCCATCAGGAATCCGGTCACCCCCGACGACTCGGCGGCAAGCTGCAGCCGCCGGCTGGTGGTCAAGTCCAGCCCTTCCAACTCGCCCAGCACCGCCGACAGGGTGGAGCAGCGCAGCGCCTCCTCCATCGCCCACAGCGCATCGACTGGCCGCACCGCTCGCACCGCGACCAGCCGGTCGGGCGTCAGCCCATAGGCCGCCAGTCCCGGGGCATACAGGTCGCGCCCGCGCAGGATCCACAGCACCGGCCTTTTCGGGGTCGCCAGCCGGGCCAGCAGCGCCACGGCGAATCCGGTGCCCGTCCCCGGGTCGTCCGCCGCCACCGCATGCAGGCAGCCCAGCGGCAGCCCACCGTCGGGCAGATGGCCGTCGACCGAATCGATGCCGAACGCCAGGGTCCGCCCCCCTTCCCCGCCCGCTCCCTCGATCCGCCGGATGCGTGCGCGCAGCTCGGCCAGCAATCCGGCACGGTCGCGCGGCGCCGCATCCGTAGATCGGGAGGGGGTCAATGGGACAGGCATGACTCGGCTCCGCTCGACAGGTATATGTTCCTGATATGTTCTATCATGAACTCGTGTCGAGGGGGAGTCTGCGACTCCTGTCTTGTTTTCGGGCCGCCTGTCCTGCAGTCAGCCGTCGCTGGGATCAGTTGGCGATTGGCGCCGCGCCAATCTTGCCGCGCGGGGCAGCCTTGATGGTCGGGCCGGCATTGTCGACGGGCTTCGCCAGGGTGGTGGAGGTGCCGCGGGTGCCGCGCGGCGTGTTGCCCTTCAGGCTCAGCAGATGCAGCCGGACATAGGCGGTAGACCCGCCAACCTTCACCGCCACCCAGTCGCTGTTGCGCACCCGGCCCAGCGTGGTGACCGCCTGACCCGACCCAAGCGTGGCGATGACGCCCGAGCCGCCCGCCGGCTGGGCATAGGCCGGCGTCGGCTTGTCCACCTGCCACTCCCCGTAGATCGGCTCAAGCCCGGTTCCGGTATCGGGCGCAGTCCGCACGGTCGGCGGATTGGGGGTCCGCTGGTACGGCATGCAGCCGGGAACCATCAGCGTGGCCAAGGCCACCATCAAGGGAAGGGTACGCAGACGCCGGATCATCGCTCACCTTGAGATGGAACGGTGCTTTGCAGGAACGGGACGAACGGAGAGGGTAAACGGGTGGGTTGTGGACCTTCGGCGCGACCATACAGGAGGCAGCCCCCTCTTCGCCACCGCAGCGCAGCCGGATTCGCTATGCGCTTTTTGAGGCGCACCTCCCGGCCTTGAAGAATTATCTCAAATCCGATCTTTTCCGACGCCGTTCCGCGCAGGAGTGCCAGGCCGCCCTGCGTATCTTGACCATCACGACGGCACCTTACGGGGGCATCCGGCCATGATCTCCTCCCTCGGCAGTTCCAACAGCGCGGCGACGCTTCAAAAATTCTTCTCCAAGGCGGACGCCGACAGCGACTCGTCGCTGTCCAAGGACGAGTTGCTGGGCGCGCTCGGCGGCACCTCGGCCGCTTTCGACAGCGGAAAACTGTCGTCCGCCGTCGACGGCCTGATCGGCAGCCTGGACAGCGACAGCAACGGCTCGCTCAGCACGACCGAGTTCAGTTCCTTCGCCAGCCAGTTCGACTATGGCAGCGGAAGCACCCTGCTGGCGGCGCAGGAGCAGGCGAGCGCGATGCAGCAGCAGTTCGCCCAGAACCTCTATTCCAGCCTGGACAGCGACAGCAGCGGCGGCATCAGCACCGACGAGTTGACGTCCGTTTTGACCTCCGCCGGCCAGTCGAGCACCGATGCCGCGTCGCTGTTCAGCAGCCTCGACAGCGACGAGGACGGGTCGATTTCCCAGGACGAGTTGAGCAGCGCGCTGAAGCAGGCCGCCGCCAACCGCCCGCCGCCCCCGCCGCCGCCCGCCAATGACACAGGCACTTCCGGCGCTTCGGACAGCGGCAGCACGTCCTCGACCGTGTCCTCCAGTTCTGCATCCTCCAGTTCCGCGGCTTCAAGCTCGGCGTCTTCAAGCTCGGCAGCCGGCGGCACGACCGGCTACGACCCGCTGGACACCAACAAGGACGGCTATGTGTCGGAACAGGAACGGATGGCCGCCTATGGCGGCATGCAGCAGCAGACGGGCGGCGTCACGTCCAACCGCCTCAGCGGCGACATGCTGCGGACATTGATGCAGGGCATCAACGAGGTTGCCGCGTAGCCTTGTGGGTTCGGATGCGCGGCACGGGGAAAGGCGGTCGGCGGGTGGCGCCGGCCGCCTTTTCTTTTGCCCGACTTTCTCCGCCCGACTTTCTCCGAATGCCGTCAAACCGCCCGGCTGTGCCGTCCGGCGCCCTTGGACAGGTGGGTGTCGAAGCGGGCCGCGACGATGCGCATCAACGGACGGGCGCTCTCCGGCACATGGATGCGCCGGCCGTCCACCACCGCGACGCCGTCGGCGACCAGATCGGCCATGCCCTCCAGTTCCGCGTCGAAGGCGGACTCGGGCAAGCCGTGGGCACGGGCGATGGCGGCGGTGTCGACCGACAGGTCGCACATCAGCCGCATGATCAGGTCGCGCCGCACCTTGTCGTCCTGGGTCAGCGCGATGCCCTTGCCGGTGGGCAGGCGGCCCTCCACGATGGCGGTGGCGTAATGGTCGAAGGGCACCGCGTTTTGAACGTAGCCCTGCGGCAGCGCGCCGATGGAGGAGGAGCCGAAGCCCAGCAGAGTCTCGGCATCGTCGGTGGTGTAGCCCTGGAAGTTGCGGCCCAGCCGCCCTTCCTCCTGCTGCACCGCCAGTTCGTCGCCGGGACGGGCGAAATGGTCGAGACCGATGGCGCTGTAGCCGGCGGCCGACAGCGTGTCGGCGATGGCGGCGAACTGCTCCCAGCGGCCGAGCGAACCGGCCAGAACCGACTCGTCGATCTTCTTCTGGTGGGTCTTCATCCACGGCACATGGGCGTAGCCGAAGACCGACAGCCGGTCGGGCGCCATCTCCAGCGCGATCTCGGCGGAGCGGGCGACGCTCTCCACCGACTGGTGCGGCAGGCCGTACATCAGGTCCAGGTTGACGCTGGCGATGCCGGCATCCTTCAGCCAGGCCAGCGCCTGCTCGGTGACGGCGCGCGGCTGGACGCGGTTGATCGCCTGCTGCACCGTCTCGTCGAAATCCTGCACGCCCAGCGAGGCGCGGTTGACCCCGGCGCGGCCCAGTGCCGCCGCCATCTCCGACGTCAGGGTGCGGGGATCGATCTCTACCGCCAGTTCGGCATCGTCGGCGACGTCGAAGCGCTTGAGCAGCAGCGCGATCATCGCCTCGAAATCGTCGGGCGCCATCATGGTCGGGGTGCCGCCGCCGAAATGGATGTGGCGCACCGCCAGACGGCCGGGAATGCGGTCGGCCACCATGGCGATCTCGCGCCGCATATGGTCGAGATACTCCGCGATCGGCTCGTAGCGGGCGACGATCTTGGTGTGGCACCCGCAGTACCAGCACATCTTCTGGCAGAAGGGGACATGCAGGTAGAGCGATCCCGAGCGGGACGGCTCGATCGCCTCCAGCCAGCCACCATAGACGTCGCCGTTCACCTGTGGCGTGAAGTGCGGCGCGGTCGGGTAGCTGGTGTAACGCGGCACCCGCAGCCCGTCATACTTGGCGAGCAGTGCGGCGTCGACACCGTGGGCGACACCATGGGAATGGGACGGGTTGGCGGGGGCCGGCGAAACGGCCAGGGCGGTGATGGCGTTCATGAGCGACAGAGTGCCGCAGCCACCCCACCCCTGCCTTGATCCACGTCAAGATCGGAAAGAGCCCCCTTTTTGGCGGCTGCCGCTTCAGCGCTTCGCGGCGGCAGCGGCCAGACGCCGTTCCAGATGCTCGTGCAGCAGGTTCATGTTCATCCGGTTGGCCTTGAAGGCGATGTCGAACACGGTGCCCAGCACCGGGACCGACCCGCCCGCCCAGTCCAGCAGCACGTTGAAGACCATGCGGGCCACCAGCGTCTTCGGCAGGTCGAAGCGGGCGGCCTCCATGATGATGTAGGCGGAAACGACCGCCGTCACCGTGTCGCCGGCAACCGGCACCACGCTGGCGATGCCGTCCAGCCCGATGGGGATGCGGGTGAAGGGAATGCGCCAGCGGGTGTCCATCAGCCGGGTCAGGCGGCGAAGCCGCTCCAGCCGCTGGAAATCGATGGGAACCGAGCCGCCCGCCCCGCCCGGCGGCGGCGGCGCTTCGGCAACGGCGTGCCGGCGTGTGCGGATGGCGTCGATCATCGCATGTCCCCCCCATCTGGCGGTCCCGCGCCCGCAGCGCGACTCCCCGCAAGGAAAGAACCCGCCAATCCCCCCAGCGGTTCCACCCTCCGGGCACAAAGTTCGCGTACCCAAAGGACACCATGCCGGCCTGCCGCCTGCGGCGATCCCATAGGCGATGCCGGTCCGGCGGATCTCAGCTTACCCGGGCCACTTCCCGCGCCCGTGCACTGCCGGCGGCATGGAGCAGCGCATAGCCGGCCAGCGCCGAGGCGAGCGAGCCGGTCAGCACGCCCAGCCGCACCGCCACCGCATGATGTGGATCGGCGAAAGCCAGCGTCCCGATGAACAGGCTCATGGTGAAGCCGATGCCGGTCAGCACGGCGACGCCGTAGATCTGGCCCCAGCTGGCACGGGCCGGCCGTTCGACCACGCCGGTCCGCACGGCGATCCACACCGCCAGGAAGACGCCCGCCTGCTTGCCCAGGAACAGGCCGAGCGCGATGCCCAGCGGCACCGGCTCCAGCAGGCTGGCAGGGGTGATGTCATCAAGCGGCACGCCGGCATTGGCGAGCGCGAAAACCGGCATGATCAGGAAGGCCACCCAAGGGTGCAGCGCATGCTCCAGGCGATAAAGCGGCGCGTCCGGCGCCCGCTTGCCGGCACGGTCCTTGACCCGCAGGGGAATGGCGAAGGCCAGCACCACGCCGGCAAGCGTTGCGTGGATGCCCGATTTCAGCACGCACACCCACAGGACCAGTCCCAGCACCAGATAGGGCGTCAGCGACCGCACCCCCGCCCGGTTCAGCAGCCACAGACCGACCGCCGATGCCGCCGCCAGACCCAGCGCCAGCGGCACCAGCCCGTGGCTGTAGAAGATGGCGATGATTACGATGGCGCCCAGGTCGTCCATGATCGCCAGCGCCAGCAGGAAGACGCGCAGGCTGCTGGGGACCCGGTTGCCCAGCAGGGCCAGCACGCCGAGCGCGAAGGCAATGTCGGTGGCGGCCGGGATCGCCCAGCCCTGCAGGGCGCCCGGTTCGGCCTGGGCGAACAGGCAATAGACCAGCGCCGGCACCGCCATGCCGCCCAGCGCCGCGATGCCGGGCAGCATCGCCTTGGCCGGGCTGGACAGCTCTCCCTCCAGCACCTCGCGCTTGATCTCCAGCCCGACCAGCAGGAAGAAGATCGCCATCAGTCCGTCGTTGATCCACAGGATCAGCGGCTTATCCAATCCGACGCCGCCGGCCGTCACCGCCACCTTGATCGCCAGGATCGCATCGTACAGCGGGGCTGCCGGCGAGTTCGCCCAGAGCAGGGCAAGCACCGCCGCAATCATCAGGACCACGCCGCTGGCGCTTTCGGTTTTCAGGAAGGTGGCGAGGCGTCTCAGCGTCATCGCGTCTCGTCTTTCCGCACAGTTGACCGAAAGGAATAAATGGCACTGCCCGGCTTCCGTTGGAAGGCGCGACTGTCGAAAAATCCCTGCCTGGATGAGCGGCAGAGCATCGCGGCGAATTGACGCGCCTGTGCATCTAAGCTGCTGCTGCCGCTCTAAATTCCGACGTCGAATACTTGAGGTGAGCCGGGCTTATGTCTTTTGATCGCTGGCGATGCCTGAGGCCAGCCGACACAATTCACCCAACAGCATCAGAAGAGCCTTGCGGCCGGTCATCCGTTGGACGATCAGCCGCAAGGCTCTGGACAAGGCCGGCAAACGGCCGCCCGTTCCGGAGGAAACGACCATGACCACACTTTACTGCGCCTGCTGCGGCAGGCCCTTCGTCCGCGCGTCCGCCCGCGGTCCGGCGCCCTTCTACTGCTCCCAGGATTGCCGGCTTCAGATGGCGATCCGCCGGCGCGCCTGGAGCGAGCGGACCGACAGCATCACGGCCACCCGACGGACCGTCGAGCGGCAGGAGGTGGAGCACGCCGACCCCGCCCCTTTCGGCCGTATCCCCGGCACGGCGGCAGGACAGCGGACCGCAGCCTTCTGGAGATGAAACGCACGGTCTCGGGATCGGCGGCAAAAGGGCGGTAAGACACCCGCAAAACACCGGCAAGCCAGGGGAGCAGACAGGCGGGAAAATGGAACTGGCCCCCTTGCAGCGGGCCGAAGCCGACCTCATGTGGTCGCGGTCACGCTGGCGCCCCGCGGTGCCGGCGTGAAACCTGCCGGTTGCACCCATCTGGCCACCGCCACCTGACTGCCGCCATCTGACCGCCGGAGCCCCGCCCCTACATGCTCGAACTCCTCTCCGACCCGAATGTCTGGGCCAGCCTTCTGACGTTGACCGCGTTGGAGATCGTGCTGGGCATCGACAACATCATCTTTATCTCGATTATGGCGTCGAAGCTGCCGCCCGAACGGCAGCACAGCGCGCGGCGCGTCGGCCTGGCGCTGGCGCTGCTGACCCGCCTGGCGCTGCTGGCCTCCATCGCCTGGGTGGCGCAGCTGACCCAGCCGCTGTTCACCGTCGCCGGCTGGGATGTGTCCGGCCGCGACCTGATCCTGATCCTCGGCGGCCTGTTCCTGCTGGCCAAGGGCACGCTGGAGATCCATCACACCGTCGAAGGCCATGAGGAGGGCGGATCGGCGCCCAAGCACGCCACCTTCACCTCGGTGGTCATCCAGATCATGTTCCTGGACATCGTCTTCTCACTCGACAGCGTCATCACCGCGGTCGGCATGTCCGACCATCTGCCGGTGATGGTCGCCGCCGTCGTCATCGCCATGGCGGTGATGCTGTTCGCCTCCGGCCCGGTCGGCGATTTCGTCAACCGTCACGTCACGGTGAAGATGCTGGCGCTGTCCTTCCTGCTGCTGGTCGGCGTGGCGCTGGTGGCGGACGGCTTCGGCTTCCACATCCCCAAGGGCTACCTGTACTTCGCCATCGCCTTCTCCACCCTGGTGGAGGCGCTGAACCTGCTGGCCCGGCGCAAGCGCAGCGCGGCGCACTGACGGCGAAAAAAGGGGGGCGCCGGCCGCGACGCCCCCTTCTACCGTCACGCCTCGGCGCGTTCGGCCATCAGGTGCTCGTAGGCGACCTTGAACAGGTCGCGGATCGACACGATGCCGACCGCGCGCTTGCCCTGGGTGATGGGCAGGTGGCGGTAATGCTTGTCATGCATCAGCTTCAGCGCGACGACCGCGTCGGCGTCGGGCGGCAGGCTGTCGGGGTTGCGGGTCATCACCGCACCGACCTCCACCGACGACGGGTCGAGATCCTTGGACAGCACCTTGTTGTTCAGGTCGCGCTCGGTGACGATGCCGATCAGGGCACCGTGGTCCACCACCAGCACCGCGCCGATGTTCCTGTCGGCCATCATCTTCGACACCGTGGCGACGGAGGTATCCTCCGGCACCAGGATCAGTTCCTGCGACTTCACGACATCTGGAACCAGCTTGCGTTTCATCGACTCCCCCGGGATCTGGTTGTTGTGGACCAGACTGTAGCCAAAGCAAACGATCGGGGAGAACAACGGCATCGCAGCAAATCCGGCGCTGATTGTCGCAGGCAGACCTTTCGAATACTTACGAAGCTTTTCCCCTCATGACGCGTTTCCCCTTATGACGCTTTGGGCGAGGCGAATGCCGACCCCGCCGACGACTGCCGCCCGGCGATCACCATGCCCAGCGCCAGCAGCAGCGCGCCCAGCACCACCACGGCAGCAGCCCCCAGCAGCACGGCATTGAAGCTGCCGGTGCGGGTCACCACCAGCCCGGCCGGCAGTGGCCCGATGATCTGCCCCAGCCCATAGGCGGCGGTCAGCGCCCCCACCACCCGGGCCGAGGCGCCGGCCGACAGCTGCCGTCCCAGCGCGAAAGCCTGGGAGACGATGCCGACGAAGGTGCTGCCGAACAACAGCGCGGAAATGACGGCCACCGTCGGCGATCCCGTCATCGGCAGCAGGATGGCGACGGCCTGGGTCAGGTGCGCCAGGATCAGCGACCACCAGCTGTTCGACCGGCGGGCGACCGCGGCCCAGAACACCCCGGCGCCCATCGCCCCCAGCCCGGCCACCATCCAGGCAGCCTCGCCCACCGCGGCGGTGCCGGGATCGGTCTTCAGGATCGACACCAGGAAGGTGGCCGACACGATGTAGCCGCCGCCTTCCAGGAAATAGGCGAGCGTCAGCAGCAGGAGCGGCGCCGACAATCCTCCCCGCCGTGCCGTACCGGCATCTCCCGCCGTCCCGGCCGTGGCGGTATGCGGCTGCGGCGGCGGGTCGCGCACCCAAAGGCCGGGCATCAGCCCAAGCACCGCGCAGATCGCCCCCAGGGCCAGCCAGTCGCCGGCCCAGCCCAGCCGCTCGCCGAACAGCGCGACGAACAGCCCGGACGATGCAATGCCCAGCCCCACCCCGGTGTAGAGCCAGCCGGCGAAGCGTTCGCCGCCCTGCCGCGTCAGCGTGTCCAGCACCATGGCGATGCCCAGGATGAAAATGCCGGCGCTCGACACTCCCGACAGGAAGCGCAGGACCAGCCAGACCGGCATCGCCTGCCCGGCATCGCCCAGCTCCAGTCCCATCGCCGCGGTGGTGGCGACGCTGACCAGCAGCGACAGCCGGTACATCGCCGTCCGCGTGGCGCCGTGCGGCACCAGCCCGGCGCCCAGCGCGCCGACGAAATAGCCCAGATAGTTCAGAGAGGCGAGCAGCCCCGCCCCGTCGGCCCGCAGCCCGGTGGCCTCCTGCATCGCCGGCAGGATCGGGGTGAAGGCGAACCGCGCGACACCCATTGCGATGGCAAGCCCGATCAGGCCGCCAACCAGCACCCGCACCATGATCCACGCCCTCTCGTTTTTTAGGCCGGCTCCTTTGACCGGGAACTGTTCGACAGAACGAACCGTCCGGCGGGCCGATTGATTTAGCTTCCATCATGACCGCGGCCCCGCCCTCATTTCCAATGAATTGTTCTGATGATAAGCTCCACTTTCAGTGATGGGTGCCATGCACAGGAAGTGGAAGGAGGCCTCGCGATGGATCTGGCCGGTTTGCGGGTGGTGAAGGCGGTCGCCGACACCGGAAGCGTCAGCCGGGCGGCGGAGGCGCTGAACTGCGTGCAGTCCAACGTCACCGCGCGGATCAAGCGGCTTGAGGAGGATTTGGGCGTCGACCTGTTTCTCCGCCTCAGCCGCGGGATGGAGCCGACGCCGGCAGGGCGGGTGCTCAGCGGCTATGCCGACCGGGTTCTGCGGCTGGTCGCCCAGGCCCGCGACGCGGTGGCGGAAGCGGCCGGGCGCGGCGGCCGGCTGGCGGTGGGCAGCATGGAATCGACCGCCGCGGTGCGGCTGCCGCCGGTCCTGGCCCGTTTCCACCGCGACCATCCCGACGTGGAGCTGACCATCACCCCCGGCCCGACCGAGACTCTGCTGGCGGACGTGCTGGCCGGACGGCTGGACGGCGCCTTCGTCGGCGGCGAGGTGGCCCACCCCGACCTGATCGCCCGGCGCATCTTCGACGAGGAGCTGGTGCTGGCAGAACCAGCCGCCGGGCTGACCACCGAGTCCGCGCGCCGCACCCTGATCGCCTTCGGCCGGGCCTGCGCCTATCGCGGCCGGGCGGAGATGGCGATGCGCGAGGCCGGGCGCGTGCCCTTCCGGGTCATGGAGTTCGGGGCGCTGGACGCCATCCTGGGCTGCGTCGGCGCCGGCATGGGGGTGACGGTCATCCCGCGCGCCGTCGTCGAGCGCAATCCCTGGCGCGACCTCCTGGCGGCCCGACCTCTGCCCGACGCGCTGGCCCGCATGCCGACCCAGTTCGTGCGGCGGGCCGACGCCATCGAAACCGCCAGCCTGCGCGCCTTCATGGAGGCGTTCTCACAAGTCCCCGGCCCGGCCATCGCTGCGAATGGCGCACTGCAGGGTGCGACAGCGTCGCCCACATCACGCGCAGGGTTGAACGGCTCGTCTGCGGCGTGCTAGGCAGGCGCGGGTTGGCCATCCGGCCCTGTGCCATGCGCGTGCCCTATTCCTGGGAAATGGTCCCGATCGGCCCCGACGGGCGATAGCGGGACCACGGACGCGCGGCTGGCACCGCGGGCCGGAACAGCGGAGAAGAGATCATGCCCTACGTCGTCACCGACGGCTGCATCAAGTGCAAGTACACCGACTGCGTCGAAGTCTGCCCCGTGGATTGCTTCTACGAGGGTGAGAACATGCTGGTCATCCACCCGGACGAGTGCATCGACTGCGGCGTGTGCGAGCCGGAATGCCCGGCCGAGGCGATCGTCCCCGACACCGACGACCGCGCGACCAAGTGGCTGGAGATGAACCGCGACTATTCCGGCCAGTGGCCGAACATCACCCGCAAGAAGGACGCGCCGGCCGACGCCGACGAGTTCAAGGGTGTGGACGGTAAGTTCGAGAAGTATTTCTCCCCCAAGGCGGGCTGAGACCGAGTGACGATGCGGCCCGGCCCCCGATCCGAGTAGGATTTTTCGAGTCGGGCCGCATCAACCGATTGCACCCGTCGATGTTGCTATGCAAAATCGACGGGGCGGCCATGGCCGGGCGATGGACAATTTCCGCCCGGTTGATTGCGCGTTCCCTTTGTAACTCGGGCGTAACATCGCTATAATGCGCGCCCGGAGCCGGCCTCCGCGCCATTGCCGGTTTTCCCATCGTTCCAGGACCTGTGGCTTTTGTGATCGTCGTGGATGGGTCCCATCCCCACGGCGCCATAATCGTCCGGGGTCCTTTTTCGTCCCTTCCACCGGGGCGGCAAAATGGCGTGATCGCGAGAAGTGAGAGCCAATCCACATGTCGAACAAGCTTGACTTCGAAGCCGGTGACTTCGTCGTTTATCCGGCTCATGGCGTCGGTCGGGTCGAAGGGATCGAGACCCACAGCATTGCCGGACTCGAGGTTCAACTCTACGCGATCACGTTCGAGAAAGAGCGCATGACGCTCAAGGTTCCGGTTACCAAGGCCCGCAACGCCGGCCTGCGCCGCCTGTCCTCCAAGGACCGGATCAAGGTCGCGCTGGAAACTCTGCAGGGCCGTTCGCGCGTCCGCCGCACCATGTGGAGCCGCCGCGCCCAGGAGTATGAAGCCAAGATCAACTCCGGCGATCCGGTGTCCATCGCCGAGGTGGTGCGCGACCTGTACCGCGGTGCCGACCAGTCCGACCAGTCCTACAGCGAGCGCCAGATCTATCAGGCCGCCCTGGAGCGTCTGGCCCGCGAGTTGGCCGCCGTCGAGAAAATCGACGAGACCAAGGCGACGGAGCGTCTGGAATCGGTGCTGTCCAAGGCTGCCTGATTTCAGGTCCCGGTTTCCGGGCACCTCATATACGTCCGTGACACGAACGGGCGCGCGGCTGCTACGTCACGCCGCGCGCCCGTCTCGTTTTTCGCCTTTGTTTCCACGGCATGACACGCCTAAACTCCGGCCGCCTTCCGGCGGACAGCGTCGGAACGACTTCGCGAACGACGCCGAAGGGAATCGAGTTTGGGTCTGCCGCCGCGCCTTGGTCTTCCCAACCGCCGGGCCAACCGACCTGCCGGCCCCAGCGCCGGCGCCCTTGTCGGTGCCCTTGAGGACGACAGCCGTTTCGCGTCGCTCGGCCGGCCGCGCCGGGTGTGGGCCATCGGCGCCATCCACGCACAGCCGGACCGGCTGGACCTGATCCATCAGGCCATCGGCCAGCGCTTCCGCCCCGGCGACCGGCTGGTCTATCTCGGCAACATGATCGGCTTCGGCGAGCAGGTGGTGGAAACCATCGACCGGCTGCTTGCCTTCCGCATCGCCCTGCTGGCGATGCCGGGCATGATCGCCTCCGACATCGTCTACCTGCGCGGCCAGCAGGAGGAGATGTGGCAGAAGTTGCTGCAACTCCATTTCGCTCCAGACCCGCGCACCGTGCTGGACTGGATGCTGCGCCAGGGCGTTGCACCGACCCT
This sequence comes from Azospirillum sp. A29, assembly GCF_042604625.1. NCBI lineage: Bacteria > Pseudomonadati > Pseudomonadota > Alphaproteobacteria > Rhodospirillales > Azospirillaceae > Azospirillum > Azospirillum sp. A29. The sequence continues at coordinate 1,982,284 of NZ_CP170466.1, read as the reverse complement.
GGCGGCCTATGGCGGTCATCTCGATGCCGGCAAGGCGGCGGCACGCGGCGGGGCGGTGATGCTGGGCCGCTGGACGCGCGAACTCCGGCAGGCGGTGGCCGCGAGGCCCGGTCATGAGCAGCTGTTCAACGCGCTGCGCCGCGCCGCCTACACTGGCGGACCGGCCTCGCAGGGCGGGGCCGCGGATGACGGCTCCTCCGACGGCCTTCCGGAGGACGCTGGAGACGGCGAGGGCTGGACCGGCAGCAGCCGCGGCGGCGGAAGCCTGCTGCTGGTCAATTCCGGCATCGATCCCCGCCGCCCCCTGACCGGCCAGGGCGACGCCTTCTGGTGGGGCAGTGCCGGTTTCGCCCGGCTGGAGCAGCCCTATGGCGGCTTTAGCCGTCTGGTGCGCGGCTACGACCCCAACTGGATGCCGGAAAGCCCCGGCGTCGGTGTCGGACCGGCGACGGTGACGCTCGACGGCGGCTGCGGCCGCGGTGGTTACCTCGTCTGCGCCTGCTTCGATTCTTTCGGCGAGATGCTGGACCTTTTCCAGGCCTGACCCAACCTCAGCTTCTGTCGGATTGCTCCGCCCGACTGTAACTTCGCGCAATACCAGTGAAGAGTTTCCGCTCTCCGCCCCTCGCCGGCCACCCATGAACGGGTCGCCGGAAAAATTCCTTTGTCTCTCCGGTGATCCGCTCCCCCTACACCAGCGTATGATTCCGCAACAGGGCGCGCTCATGCTTGTTGTCTTAACCCGACGGCATCGACCGGGGGCAGGCGGCAAAGCGGCGAAGACCCGATAGTACGGGGATATGCGAAGGAACACGATGCCGCCCAGACGGGAAGGAAGGGACGGATGGCATACATCGACGATCCGGAGACTCAGCGTGCAAATCTGAGCTTCATCAAGGCATCCATGCGCGAGCCGTTGCTGTCGCGCGACCATGAATTCGACCTCGCCCGAAAATGGCGCGAGGGCAACGATGAGCGCGCCCTGCATCAGCTGGTCCGGGCATACACCCGTCTGGTGGTGGCCACCGCATCGCGTTTCCGTAATTACGGCCTGCCGATGGGCGATCTCGTCCAAGAGGGCAATGTCGGCCTGATGCAGGCGGCCAGCCGCTTCGAACCCGACCGCGAGGTGCGTTTCTCCACCTACGCCGCCTGGTGGATCCGCTCGGCCATGCAGGACTACATCCTGCGCAACTGGTCGATCGTGCGAACCGGCACCACCGCCGCGCAGAAATCCCTGTTCTTCAACCTGCGCCGGCTGCGCGCCAAGATCGATAGCGCCACCCAGAACGGCAGCGGTGCGCCCCTGACCAGGGAAGGCCGCGAGTGGATCGCCGGCGAACTGAAGGTTGAGGTGTCCGAGGTCGAGGCGATGGAGATGCGCCTGTCCGGTTCCGACCAGTCGCTGAACACGCCGGTGGCCGACGGCTCCGACGACGACTGGCAGGATTTCCTGGCCGACCAGCGCCCCTCGCCCGAGGACGTGGTGATCGGCATGCGCGACGCCAGCACGCGGTCGCAATGGCTGGCGGACGCGTTGGGTGAACTGAGCCCGCGCGAACGCACAATCATCCGCGAACGCCGCCTGCGCGAGGAAGGTGCCACGCTGGAGGAACTCGGCCGCGAGCTGGGCGTCAGCAAGGAGCGCGTGCGCCAGCTGGAGCACCGGGCGCTGCTGAAACTGCGGCAGTCGATGCTGAAGCGGGTCGAGGATTCCGACGACCTGCTGGCGGAGGCGTGAGAAAGAGCCCTCCCCCCTGAAGGGAGAGGGCTCGTTTCACCTTATCAATGCCGGAAGTGTCGCATTCCGGTCAGCACCATCGCCAGACCCTTCTCGTCCGCGGCGGCGATCACGTCGTTGTCACGGATGGAACCGCCCGGCTGGATCACCGCCGTCACCCCCGCTTCCGCCGCAGCCAGCAGGCCGTCGGCGAAGGGGAAGAAGGCGTCCGACGCAACCACCGAGCCCTTGGTCAGCGGCTCCGACAGGCCGGCGGCCCTGGCGGCTTCACCCGACTTGATGGCGGCGATACGGGCCGAATCGACACGGCTCATCTGGCCGGCGCCGACACCCACGGTGGCGCCGTTCTTGGCATAGACGATGGCGTTCGACTTGACGTGCTTGGCGACGCGGAAGGCGAACAACAGGTCGGCCAGTTCCTGTTCGGTCGGCGCGCGCTTGGTGACGACCTTCAGCTCGGCCGGATCGATGCGGCCACTGTCGCGGTTCTGCAGCAGGAAGCCGCCGGACAGCTGCTTGATCATCATGCCGGGCTCGGCCGGGTTCGGCACGTCCCTGGTCAGCAGCACGCGCAGGTTCTTCTTGGTCGCCAGCAGCGCGCGGGCGGCCTCGTCGGCGTCGGGGGCGATCACCACCTCGGCGAACAGCTTGGAGATCTCCTCGGCCGTCTCGGCGTCCAGGCTGCGGTTGACGGCGATGATGCCGCCGAAGGCGCTGACCGGATCGCACAGCAGAGCCGACTTGTAGGCCTCCAGCAGGTTCGACCCTTGCGCCACGCCGCAGGGGTTGGCGTGCTTGATGATGGCGACGGCCGGCTGCTCGAACTCCGCCACCAGCTCGAAAGCGGCGTCGGTGTCGTTCAGGTTGTTGTAGGACAGCTCCTTGCCCTGCAGCTGCACGGCGGTGGCGACACCCGGACGCTTCTCGCCGGTGACGTAGAAGGCCGCCTGCTGGTGCGGGTTCTCGCCATAACGCAGGGTCTGCGCCAGCGAGCCCGACAGGGTGGTGCGCGGCGGGAAGGTCTCGCCCAGCTGGCCGGCCAGCCATGTGGAGATGGCGGCATCGTAGGCGGCGGTGCGGGCATAGGCGCGCTGCGCCAGCTTGCGGCGCAGGGCCAGCGTGACGCAGCCGTCATGGGTCGCCAGCTCGTCCATCACCGCCTCGTAGTCGGACGGCTCGGTGACGATGGCGACGAAGTCGTGGTTCTTCGCGGCGGCGCGGATCATCGCCGGCCCGCCGATGTCGACGTTCTCGACACAGTCGTCATAGGCAGCGCCCTTGGCGACCGTCGCCTCGAACGGGTAGAGGTTGACCACCACCAGATCGATGCCGGGGATGTCGTGCTGCGCCATCGCGTCGGCGTGGATGTCGCGGCGAGCCAGGATGCCGCCATGGACGCGCGGATGCAGGGTCTTGACGCGACCGTCCATGATCTCCGGGAAGCCGGTGTGGTCGGAGACCTCCTTGACCGGCACGCCGGCCTCGGCCAGACGCTGGGCCGAACCGCCAGTCGACAGGATCTCGACGCCGCGGGCGGCGAGCGCCTTGCCCAGCTCCACCAGACCGGCCTTGTCGGACACGGAAATCAGGGCGCGGGCGATGCGGACCTTGTCGGGAGCGGGGGCATGGTTGGCTTTGGGCGGGCTCATGGCGTCATCCTGATCGCTGCGGGAATTGCATAAGGCCGCAGGCAACCGGGGAGACCCGGACAAGCACGGAAGAAGAAAAGCACGGACGACCACGGAAATGCCGCTCAGCTGTGCTTATCCGCGTCCGCCCGACCGATGCCGGCCCGGACGGACATGGATAAGCACGGCGTGAAGAGTCCCGTGGTCGTCCGTGCCCCAAAATCCCGTGTTCATCCGTGTTTCCACGCCTCTCCCGAAGGGAATAGGCCCGGCCACCGCGGATGGGCGCGATTTACGCCGCCTTGCGCTCGCGGCGCAAGGCCCATTTCACCGTCAGCCCTTCGGGTCCGCATTGTCCCTGCATCATGATCTGCCGGGTGCGGCGGGGCTCCTCCCCGCTGCCGAGATAGACGCTCTCCGCCACCTCCAGCACGGCGCCAGTCACCCGCATGCGCCAGGCATTGCCACTGGGAAGGCGCAGCAGCACCTGATCGTTGCCGCCATTGCCCTGTGTCTGAACCGGAACGACCTGGACATTGGGGTGCAGGTGGAAGCGGATGGCGTAGGGCTGCGGCTGGGGCGTGGCGCCGATCACCGGTTCCAGCGTGTCCTCGCCGCGCAGGTCCTCGCCATTGTCGGCCAGATAGACGCGGCGGCGGTGCAGCAGGCCGAAGCCCTTGCTGTAGCCGTTGTGGGTGGCCACCACCAGCATGGCGCCGTCGGATTCCTGGCGTTCACAGCTGACATGCGTCGGCCGGCGGCCGAGCCCGCCCTTCTCCAGCACCTCCGACGAGTTGGTGTCGGCGACCGCCATGGTCGAGTGGGCGGAGGTGCCGGCCAGCGCCGCGCGCCAGGGGCCGCGCTGTGACGGGTGACTGCCGCAATTGACGATCAGCCGCTCCTTGTTGACGGAAACCTCCATCGACAGGGTGCCGGCATGGGCGGTGCGGTCCAGACCGGCCGGCGGCGGCGCGCCGGTGTCGAGCAGCACCAGCGTGCGCCCGGCGAGCAGACGCTCGAAGCCGGTGTGCGGCGCGCTCTTCAGCGGACGGCCGCGGGCATCGGCCTGGGCCAGCACCGTGTCGATCAGCGCCGGCTCCTCCTCCCGCCCGCCGTTGAACAGGGCGAGGCTGCCATCGACATGGCGGAAGAAGCGCAGGGCCGGCGTCATGCGGTCGATGGCGTGCTGGAGGGTTTCCGGCACCTCCTCCTTCGCGACGCGCAGGACGGCGCGCATGTCGATCAGGTCGCGCAGCACCCGCATCTGGATTGACGGGTTGCGCTCGACATGGCCGCCATCGGGCAGGATCTGGCGGGGCAGCTCCTTGTCGAGCAGGCGCAACGCCTCCCGCGCCGCCTTGTCCTGATCGGGCAGGCAATAGCCGCCATAGAGCAGGCCCTTGATCGCGCCGATCAGCCGCTCGCCGTCCAGCTTGGCCGGCGCCACCCGCAGCAGGTGGCGAAGCTGGCGCGCCATGCTCTCGAACACCCGGGCGCGGAACTCGTCGTCGGCGGACGCGCAGTAGAAATCATGCAGACCGATCCAACTGGACAGCCGCATGCCCAGCACGTCGGGCGCCCAGCTCTGCGAATGCCAGCCGCCATTCTGGTCCAGCCAGGACCATACCAGCACCCGCGCCCGGCGCCGCGCGGTGTCGCCGCCGACCGCGCGCAGGTCGCGCAGCCATTCGAAACCGTGGGCGGCGCGCAGCCAGCCGGGGCTGACGCCCTGGGGCCGCCAGTTGGGCACGCCGTTGGGGTCGACCATGACCGGCTGGCCGGCAAAGCTCATCCGGCCGGCCAGCATGGCGTTGCCGTTGTCGGTATCGCCCGGCCAGGGATCGGGCGGGATCACCGCCAGCGCGCCCGGCGCCTTGCCGCCCAGCATCAGGGCGTAGAGGGGGTTCCCATAGGCAAGGCGCGCCATGCCGCTGCGAAACCGTCCGTTCCCGTCGCCCATCTGCGCCGACTCCTTCAGGACCGCAAGCGGCGTCGGCAGCCGGCGGAGGGTGATGATGCGGTGCGGGAGAACGCGGACGGAAGCATGGCTCGTGTCGTATCAATTCGCCGCCCGCACCGCAAGACAGGGCTGGGATTTATCCCGCGGTGCGGACCGCAAAAGGCTTCACCCCTGGCGCCGGCGCAGGCGTGCCACGAAGAAGCCGTCGATCCCGCCGAGATCGGCCAGCATGCCCGGCAGGCTGCGGACCTCCCCCGCCTCGTTGATCGGCTCCGACAGGCCGCCGAGTTCGTCGGCGGTCACAGGCCAACGCTCCACCCGCGTGTCCTGTTCCAGCAGGCGGGCGACCTGCACCTCCCCCTCCTCCGGCTGGATCGAGCAGGTGCAATAGATCAGCGTGCCGCCGGGCTTCACCAGCTCGACCGAGCGGGCGAGCAGCCGCGACTGGGCGCGGGCCAGCTTGGCGATGTCGTCGGGCGTCTTGACCCGCAGGATGTCGGGGTGGCGCCGGATCGCACCCGTAGCCGAGCAGGGCGCGTCGAGCAGCACGGCGTCGGCCGGCTCCTCCGGCTCCCAGGTGGTGGCGTCGGCGGCCAGCACATCGGCCTCAAGGCGCAGGCGCTTCAGGTTCTCCGTCACCCGTTCCAGCCGGCGGGCCGAGCGGTCGATGGCGGTGACCTGCGCGCCCCGCACCACCAGCTGCGCCGTCTTGCCGCCGGGGGCGGCGCACAGGTCGAACACCCGCTTGCCGGCCAGATCGCCGAACAGCTTGGCCGGCAGCGAGGCGGCGAGATCTTGGATCCACCATTCCCCGTCCTCGAAGCCCGGAAGCTCGGTCACCGACCCGCCGGTCGGACGGCGCAGCGATCCGGTCGGCAGCAAGGTGGCGCCCAACCGCTCCGCCCAGCCGGCGGGGTCGGACTTCACCGTGATGTCGAGCGGCGCCTCGTGCAGGTGCGCCTCGACGATGCCGCGGGTGCGGGCGGTGCCGTAGGCGGAGCGCCAGGACAGCCACAGCCAGTCCGGCGTGTTCAGCCGCCCGGCATCCTGCCGCGCCGCCATCTCCGCCCCCTCGCGCCCGATGCGGCGCAGCACGGCGTTGATCAGCCCCTTGTAGGGAGCGGCGTTGCGCGCTGCCGCCAGTTCCACCGCGGTGTCGACGGCGGCGTGGGCGGGGGTGTTCAGGAACACCAGCTGCGCCGTGCCCAGCCGCAGCATGTCGTGGATGGCCGCCTTGGGCAGGCCCGGCTTGGCGAGGCTGGCCTGGATCATCTCGTCGATCTGGCCCAGCCGGCGCAGGACGGTGGCGACCAGCAGGCGGACGAAGCCGCGGTCGCGCGGCTGCAACGCCGCCAGTTCGGGATGCGCGTCGAACGCGTCGTCGAAGGGGACGGACTTGCGCAGCACGTCGCGCAGCAAGTCGAGCGCAACGCCGCGGGCGGCGAGGGAAGTGTCGGTCATGTGTATGGATCTAGCGCGCCGGACGGCCAGTGTCGATACGGGATACCCAGCGATTTCAAAAGCCCGTTGCCGGGCCGCGGAAGCCGGAAAAGCGAAGGGCCGGTGCGTTGCCGCCCGGCCCTTTGATATTCGCTTTCACCGGAGAACTGGAGCGGGCGAAGGGATTCGAACCCTCGACCCCAACCTTGGCAAGGTTGTGCTCTACCCCTGAGCTACGCCCGCGCTCCCGTCGTCCGGGAGCCGCTTTCTACGGAAACACGGCCTCCGCCGCAAGAGGAAAATTCGCCCTCCCCTCACTTTTTTCGCGACCTCCCCTTCCACCCTTGTGGCCCACCCGTTCCGCGCCGCGGCACCGGGCAGCTTGCGTCCCGGCAGCAGGGCGCTATGGTACGCGGCCATACGGCAACGGATGGAGACTGCGGCATGGCCGGCACCATCACCCTGACCCGCGATGGAGCGGTCGCGACCCTGACCCTGTCCAACCCGGACAAGCTGAACGCTTTCGACAAGCCGATGTGGCACGCCCTGATCGGGCACCTGAGCGCGCTGGAAGCCGACGAGGGTGTCCGCGTCGTCGTCATGCGCGGCGGTCCGGGCTCCAACGGCGCCCGCACATTCTCCCCCGGCGCCGACATCTCGGAGTTCGAGAGCGAGCGCAACAGCCCGGAACAGGGCACCAGCTACGGCGACCTGATGGACGAGGGGCTGGATGGCCTGCGTGCCTTGCGCCATCCGGTTCTGGCCGCCATCGACGGCCCTTGCTGCGGCATCGGTCTGGCAGTGGCGCTGGCCTGCGACCTCCGGGTCTGTTCGGAGAGCAGCCGCTTCGGCGTGCCGGTCAGTCGGCTCGGCATCTCCATGGGGCCGACGGAGCTGAAGCTGGTGGCCGACGTCGCCGGCGGTCCGGCGGCCCTGGAAATCCTGCTGGAGGGCCGCATCTTCGGTGCGGCGGAGGCCAAGGACAAGAACCTCGTCCACCGCATCGCCGCGGATGAAGGCTTCAAGGCGGAGATCGCCGCCACGATCCAGCGCATCGCTGCCGGCGCGCCGCTGGCCGCAACCCTGCACAAGCGCTACGTCCGCCGCCTCTCCGATCCAGCGCCGCTGACCGAGGCGGAGATCGCCGAATGCTACCGCTGCTTCGGCACCGGGGATTTTCGCGAAGGCTACAGGGCTTTCCTGGAAAAGCGGAAGCCGGTGTTCACCGGGCGGTGACGTGGTAAGGCTGGCGGCCTGTTCAGGACGAGCCCATGAGGAGCCTTACCGCGATGACGATCCATCCAACCGTCCGCCCCCTGCCGCAGAAGACCATCGGTGTGCTCGGCGGCATGAGCAATCAGGCCACCGGCGAATATTACCGTCTTCTCAACGACGGGCCGAATGACCGACTGGGCGGCTGGGACAACGGCGAGATCGTCATCGTCAGCGTGAATTTCGGCAACATCGAGCATTTCGTCCGCACCGGCGACTGGAACGGCGCCGAACGCTACCTCTCCGGCAAGGTCGATGCGCTGGAGCGGGCCGGCGCCGATCTGGTCATCTGCGTGTCCAACACCGTGCACCGGGTGGTCGAGCCGATCATGGCCGGCCGCAGCATCCCCTTCATCCACATCGCCGACCCGACGGGCGAGGCGATCGCGAAGGCCGGGCTGCGGCGGGTCGGCCTGCTCGGCACCGCGGCGACCATGCGGTCCGACCTGCTGGTGGAGCGGTTCCGCGACCGTTTCGGCGTCGAGCTTCTGATGCCCGACGAGGCCGACCAGGCCCTTGTCGACCGCATCATCTTCGAGGAGCTGGTGCGGCGCGACCTGCGCCCCGACTCCAAGGCCGAGTACCTGCGCATCGTCGAGGATCTGCGCCGCCGCGGCGCCGGGGGCGTAATCCTGGGCTGCACCGAGATCTTCCTGCTGATCGACCAGCCCGACCTGCCGGGCTTCCCGGTGTTCGACACCACGCGGCTGCACACGCAGGCGGCGGTGGACTTCGTCTCCGCGGCCGGGTGATCCGCCTCCGACCGCGCTTACGCATGGCAGGGCTTTCGCATGGGCGATGGTCAATGCGGCGGGACGCCTCACATTCGTAGGGTTCCGCTCTCTGCCTGACGGTCCGTCATGTCGCGCGTCACCCCGCTGATCATCGCCTGCGCCCTGTTCATGGAGAATCTCGACTCGACGGTGATCGCCACCGCCCTGCCGGGGATCGCGCAGTCGATGGGCGAGGATCCGCTGCGGCTCAGTCTGGCGATGACCTCCTACATGCTGGCGCTGGCGGTGTTCCTGCCGGTCAGCGGCTGGGCGGCCGACCGTTACGGCGCCCGCACCGTCTTCGCCAGCGCTATCGGCGTCTTCATGGCGGGCTCCATCGCCTGCGGCCTGTCGAACGGGCTGGCGGAACTGGTGGCCGCCCGCATCCTCCAGGGCATGGGCGGGGCGATGATGGTGCCGGTCGGCCGGCTGATCCTGCTGCGCACCGTGCCCAAGGACCAGCTGGTGACGGCGATGGCGCGGATGACCCTGCCGGCACTGATCGGGCCGGCGCTGGGGCCGCTGGTCGGCGGGGCGATCACCACCTACGCCTCCTGGCGCTGGATCTTCTTCATCAACGTGCCGATCGGGCTGGTGGGCATCGCCCTGGTGTTGGCACTGATCCCCAACCTGAAAGATGAGCAGCGCGACCCCTTCGACGCCCGCGGCTTCCTGTGGAGTTCCATCGCGCTGGCAGCCTTCATGTTCGGCTTCGAGAATGTCGGACGCGACCTGCTGCCGGCCTATGCTGTGGCGATCCTGCTGGCGGTGGCGCTTCTGGCGACACTGGCCTATCTGCGCCATGCCCGGCGGGTGGCGCGGCCGGTGCTGGACCCGTCGCTGTTCCGGCTGCAAACCTATCGGGCGTCGGTGCTGGGCGGCACCCTGTTCCGCATCGGCATCGGCGCGGTGCCCTTCCTGATGCCGGTGATGCTGCAGATCGGCTTCGGCCTGACTGCCTTCGAGTCGGGCGCCCTCACCTTCGCCGGGGCGGCGGGCGCCTTGACCATGAAGGCGCTGGCCGGCCCAATCCTGCGCCGCTTCGGCTTCCGCCCGGTGCTGACGCTGAACTCCATCGTCAGCGGCGTGATCCTGGCCAGCTACGGCGCCTTCCGTCCCGATACGCCGCATCTGGTGATCCTGGGCGCGCTGCTGCTGGGCGGCTTCTTCCGGTCGCTGCAATTCACCGGCATGAACACGCTGAGCTACGCCGAGGTGCCGCAGCCGATGACAAGCCGCGCCAACACGCTGGCCAGCGTGATGCAGCAGTTGTCGATGAGCCTCGGCGTCGCCGTCGGCGCCACCACGCTTCACCTGACCGTGCAGTGGAGCGGCACGCTGACCCCGGCCTCCTTCGTTCCGGCCTTCCTGACGGTCGGGCTGATGGCCTGCGCCTCCAGCCTGCCCTTCTGGCGCCTGCCCGCCGATGCCGGCGACGAGATCAGCGGACATATCGGCCGCCGCGGTCCGGACAAGCCGGCGGGCGATGCCCGCAGCGCGACGGTCAAGGCCGCCGCCCTGACCGACGCCGCGGATTAGCAAAACGGGGGCGAACGACCGTCGCCCCGTTTCCGAGCATCGCAAACATCCCTATCCATTATACGGATATGCCCGGATCGCTGTGACTTCGGATGAGAATAACTCCGGTGATCATGATTAATTTTCGTGCGAATCGCTTTTACTAGCGCGTGCGTTCCGGGCGCGTTCCCGCTATAAACATGCATGGCGGCCATGCGCCGTCCTCAAGATAAACGGGAGGCTCCGGGCGGCTGCGCATCGGGGCGGGACAGCATGATGGATTGGGACAAGCTTCGGGTCTTCCACGCGGTGGCCGAAGCCGGCAGCTTCACGCACGCCGGTGAGACGTTGAACCTCAGCCAGTCGGCGGTCAGCCGCCAGATCAGCGCGCTTGAGGAAAGCCTGGGCGTTCCACTGTTTCACCGCCACGCCCGTGGGCTGATCCTGACCGAACAGGGCGAACTGCTTCACCGCACCGCCCGCGACGTCTTCGCCAAACTGTCGATGACCGAGGCGATGCTGACCGAAAGCCGGGAGCATCCCAAGGGCCCGCTGCGGGTGACGACGACCGTCGCCTTCGGATCGACCTGGCTGACGCCGCGCATCAACGAGTTCATGTCGATCTACCCCGACATCCAGCTGACGCTGCTGATCGACGACGACGAGCTGGATCTGGCGATGCGCGAGGCGGACATCGCCATCCGCATGAACACGCCGCGGCAGCCGGACCTGATCCAGCGGCACCTGATGTCGATTCGCTTCCACCTCTATGCCAGCCAGAGCTACCTGAAGAAAAAGGGCTCGCCCAAGACGCTGGCGGAGCTGGACAACCACGACCTGATCACCTACCCGCCCGACGTGCGGGCGCCGATCCCCAACGTCAACTGGATCATGGAAATGGGCGATCCGTCGCCCAACCGGAAACCGATCCTGCAGGTCAACAGCGTCTACGCCATCTACCGCGCGGTGGAGAGCGGGCTTGGCATCGGCGCGCTGCCCGACTTCCTGGTTGACAGCTTCTCCAAGGACGTGACGCGGATCCTGCCTGATGTCGACGGGCCGAAGGTCGACGCTTACTTCGTCTATGCCGAAGAATTGCGCCATTCCAAGCGCATCGCCGTCTTCCGCGACTTCCTGGTTAAAAAAGTGGCAGAAACTCCGTTCTGACCACGAACATTTTCAGTGATCCCGCAAGAGAATTGCCAAAAACGACAGCGCCGCTCCAACTTACCGGAGCGGCGCTGTCGTTTTTGGCATTTTTATTAGCTTCCTAAGGGACTTCTGAAGCCATGCGTGTCTTGCATGGTAGATTTATACATTTATGCCTGGAAAGTTGGCAGCAGAATGGTCAAATTTTGATCGTTGGATGTTGCGACGCAGCATCTGATGTTTCGTCCCGGAGGTCTCCCCTCCGGGGTTGGGTCCTCGGACCCAGCGTCTCCCAGACGTGAAGCCTCCCTGTTCAACTCGCCGCTAATCCATCGGGTTAGCGGCGGTTTTTTTATGTGGGCAGGGGGTGGGGTCTCATCGGGGAGAAACCGGACCACCGGGCCGACGGCCTGCCATACAGGTGTGCCTTCAACCTGCCGACGCAAAAAGGGCCGCCCCACAGGACGGCCCTCCAAGTATACTCGATACCCTGCCTTACAAGCAGACCTGCCCAGGCCTCAGGCCAGTTCGGCCGTTTCGATCTGCTCGGCGCGCTTGTTGACGTTCTTGCGGATTTGCTCCAGCGCGGCCAGCGGAATGTCGATCTTCACACAGGGTTCCTGAATGCGCGGATCGTCTCCCGGATACAGCGCCTCATACTCGGCAGCGTTGTCGTAGGCCTGGCGGTTGTCGGCTTCGAGATAGGTCTCGACTGGCAGCCCTTCGGCGTACATGCCGTCATGGCTGTCGAGTTCGATGTGGAAATACTCGATCTCCTCCATCGCATCCACCTGCCGAATCGACGAGCCGTTGATCAGCAGACGGGCCGAAACACCGTACTCGCCGATCAGCAGCGCGTGGCTGGGGGAGATATAGAGATCGCGGGACGGCATGTTCCGGGCGATGGCGTCACGGGCGATCCGCACCGGCAGATGGACCTTGCGCAGATGCTCGGTATCGAAGGACGAACCCGCCAGCAGACGCCGGCCAATCCAGCGGATCGAACGGAACTCACCGGTCACCGACGACTTGATCATATCGCCGATCTTCAGGCTTTCGACAGGCACATCGCCGAACATGGAACGAACGTAAGTGCCGCGGAGGAGGCAGGTCGGAGTCGGGATCGGAGCCATTGCGTGGGAAATCCAGTTTTGGTTTCAAAGAGCCCTTCCGCCTGCCCTCCCGGATTTTCCAGGACCGGGGACGACGGTAGTAAGCCCAGAAGGTTACTCCCCTATGCAATTCGTGGGTGGGTGAAGTTGTGCAAATTTATGACCACCCGTGACCAATTGCCTCAGCCCCTTGGATGTGACCGCCCCCCTTCACCGCTCCGGACAGCCACCGGCTTCGTTCCGTGACGGCTGCGGCATTTCGTCCCCGTCCTTCCCCACCAGCGCTTCGCGGGCAATGGCGAGGATGTTGTCCAGACGGATGACCAGTTCGTTCTCGCACAGGGCGGAACGCGCCGCCGCCGCCTCGTTCATGATCGCACGCAAGGCTTCGTTTGGTGTCATGCTGTCCCCCGATCCGATGTCGATCCCATGATGCCCGCCCGGCCCTTCGACGGCTCCCCGCTCAATGGGTCATTTTCCCTGTGAAGAACTTCACAGCACACCCCCCGCCGTTTCGCATACCCATTTATGCATCAGCAACGGAGGGCTCTCCCATGCACATGCGCAACATCAGGGTGAACGGCAAGCGGACCAGCATGAAGCTGATGCCGGTGGAGTGGGAGTCGCTTGAGGAAATCTGCGCCCGCGAGTTCATGACGATGAGCGAACTGGTGTCGAAGATCGATGCCGAACGCCAGGACTGCGACAATCTCACCGGCTGCGTCCGTGTCTATGCCCTGTGCTACTTCCGCAAGGCCGCCAACCTGTCGGAGCCGATGCCGCGCCACCGCCACACCGCGGCCGTGGCCTTCGCAGCGGAGTAACGGCGTAACGCGGCCGTTCCGTCCGGCATAAGCGGTTCGCCGAAGCAGCGCCCGCCGGGTTCTTTCCATCGGACAGGACCGCTGGCGTGGCCGCTGCCGGCACACCATGTTCGACGCAGGCCCCACTCCGGCGGCCGACTTCTCTCTTTGCGTCGACCGAAGCGGTGTGCCAATGCCGGATGCCCACCAGTTTCCCGTCTACAGCGTCGGTGAGCGGCGGGCCGATGCGGTCGTTCATGCCATCGGCGTCACCGCCGGCCTCGCCGGTTTCGTCTGGCTGCTGAATGAAGGTGTGTTTTCCGGCGCCGTGCCGGTCCATACGGCGCTGGCGCTGACCGTCTACGGCCTGGGTCTGGTGGGGATGCTGACGGCCTCGGCCGCCTACAACCTCGCCCCGCCCGGCTTCGGCAAGGCGATGCTGCGGCGAGTCGACCATGCCATGATCTTCGTGATGATCGCCGGCACCTATACGCCCTTCACGCTTGGGCTGGGCCAAGGGATCGGGTTGGGTGGCGCCGTCTGGGGCGGGGCCGCCTTCGGCGCCGCGCTGAAGCTGCGTTTTCCGGGTCGCTTCAACCGGCTGGGGCTGGCGCTCTACCTCGGACTGGGCTGGGCGGTGGTCACGGCGCTGGAACCGCTTGGATCGGCATTGTCGGCGCCAGCCCTGTGGCTGCTGGTCGCCGGCGGTCTGGTCTACACCGTCGGCGTCGTCTTCCACCTGATGGATCGCATGCCCTACAACAACGCCGTCTGGCACCTGTTCGTGCTGACCGCGGCCAGCTGCCATTTCGCCGCAATCGCAGTCGCTTTTCTTTGACTGCTTTCTTTGATTGCCGCTCCTCGGAATTGGCAGGGAGGCAGAGGACAAGCTGCAACGGATTCCGTATCTTCCGCGGATCACAGTCCCAGGAAGGCATGATGGGCCGGGCAGAGAAAAACCGAGCGGTTATGGACAAGCGCAAAAACGGGAAGCCGTTCATCGGCGGCGCAATGCTGGTGGGGGCTACGGCTGCGCTTTCGATCATGGTCGTCGGCGGGACCGCAAGGGCTGAGCCGTCCTTCGATTGCAAGGCGGCCTCCACGCCGGTGGAAAAGGCGATCTGCGCCGATCCCAAGCTGGCCGATGCCGACCGGGAGATCGCCGACCTCTACAAGACGCTGCAGGATCTGTCCGCCGCCGCCGACCGTGACCGGCTGCGGACGGAACAGCGGGCCTGGCTGACGCAGCGCAACCAATGCGCCACCGCCGCCTCCCCCGGCTCCTGCCTCGGCCCGGTGCTGGACGCCCGGCGCACCGCGCTGTCCGACTCGATGCCGAAGGCGGTCGCCGCAATGTCCGCCATCGTCGACGGCATAGCCGGCGACCCGGCCGGCGCCGCCAAACGGCTTGCCGAGATCCGCGGCGGGCTGGGCAAGGGGTGGACCGCCTACCTGCTGCGCTTCGGCCCCTCCCCCGACCGCGCGAAGGCGGAGTCGCTGCTGCGCGAGGCCATCGTCGGCATCGAGGACTCCTATGCCCGCGAGACGGCCTCCGGGGTCGATCTCGCCACCGACGATGGTTTCCTCACCGCTCTGCGCGTCGTCAGCGACGAGGTGGAGATGGCGTGGCCCTGTTCGGTGATGGAGAAGCGCGGAGCGGCGGCCTGGAAAGCGATGGAGCCGCTCTATGGCAGCAACCGCGACAATTTCGGCGCCTATCCCGCCTGCCCCGACGACAAGGCCCTGCTCGCCACCCCCGCCTGGAAGGCGGTTGACGACCTGCTCGCCCCGATGCTGGAGGCGGCTTCCAACCGCACCGGCACCATCCGCTTCGCCACCTACCGCCAGATGGGCATTGACCGCATGAAGTCGGCGGTCGATCCGCGCCTGTTCGTCGCCAATCAGGGCGCCGATCAGGGAGCCGACGCCCCGCAACTGCCCCAACTGGTCAAGGATGCCTCCGGCTGGTCCAACCCGCGCTGGATCGCGCCCGGCTGGGGCGACCGCCTGCGCAAGGCGGTGGACGGTGCGGTGACGGCCTGGACGCCGCAGATCGCCACCCGCTACGGCATTGCCGCCGCCGAAGCCCGCAAGATTGCCGAGGCGGTGGCCGCCCAGGGGCTGAATGGCAGCATCGGCCTGATCACCGACAATCTGGAGGTCCAGAAGGACACCCGCCTGCCGGACTGGCTGCGCGGCAGCTGGAGCTGGAGCGGCGGCGGAGCGGACGACGCGCCCTTCAACGCCCCCGCCGGAAAGGCGCGCATCGACGAGACCAGCATCTGCGTCGGCAGCGAATGCACGGGTTACGATGTCGCCGGCCAGGGAGAGGACGCTTTCTTCGACCCGAAGGAGGTCCCCGGCGGGGTGAAGCCTGCCGCCAACGCCGCCAAGCAGGCGGTCAGCCTCGCCCCGGTGTCGGCCGGCGGCAGCTTGACCGTCGTTCCGCTCGTCGGCGGAAACCTGCTGGTCACCGGCACTGCCAAGCCGGTGGTGCTGAAGCGGGACGGAAAGTAGGCAGGCACCGGCGCCGTCCTTCTCCCGGGAACGCGAAAGTCTTGCCTGCATCGTTCGGGTAAGCGACACTTCGCGGCGCGTGCTGCGGTTGCGGAACCGCACACGGCTTTCCGGGGGGAGGCATGGCACGGAACCTCAAGGCGCTCGGGTTGTGGCGCACCGCGCTGGTCGCCAGCGTCCGCAAGGACGCGCCGGACCTGTCGGCGCGGCAATTGGCGATCCTTCTCCAGGTTTATCTGACCGACCCGCCGCACACCGTGCGCGGTCTGGCGTCGCTGCTGAACATTTCCAAGCCGGCGGTGACCCGTGCGCTCGACCGTCTGTCGGTCCTGGGCTTCGTCAAGCGCAAGCGCGATGCCGAGGACAAGCGCAACGTGCTGGTCCAGCGCACCGTCAAGGGCAGCGTCTATCTGTCCGATTTCGCTGAACTGGTGATCGCCGCCGGCGCCGTCGCACCGGAGGACATGGCCCGCATCCAGGCCGACGAGCAGCTGGCTGCCGCCGCCAAGGCAAGGCTGGAGGCGGAGTTGCAGGAGGTGCCGGCACGGGAGGCCGCCCCGCTGGAAGCCTCCGCGCCCTGATCGGTCCCCTCCCCTGTCCGAAGGGGAGGGGAACCCCGTCTTACAGCAGCGCTTCCAGAACGCGGTCGGGCGGGGCGTGGCCGTCGCTGAAGGTCTTGATGTTGATCACCACCTTCTCGCCCATGTCGATGCGGCCCTCGATGGTGGCGGAGCCCATGTGCGGCAGCAGGACGACATTGTCCAGCCGCAGCAGCTTCGGGTTGACCGCCGGCTCATGCTCGAACACGTCCAGGCCGGCGCCGGCGATTTCGCCCTTCGACAGCATGCGGGTCAGCGCCACCTCGTCGATTACCTCGCCGCGCGAGGTGTTGACGATGTAGCAGTGCGGGCGCAGCAGCTTCAGACGGCGTTCCGACAGCAGATGGTAGGTGGCCGGCGTGTGCGGGCAGTTGATCGACACGATGTCCATCCGCGCCAGCATCTGGTCCAGGCTGGACCAGTAGGTCGCTTCCAGCTCCTGCTCCAGCTCCGGATGGACGCGGCGGCGGTTGTGGTAGTGGATCGACATGCCGAAGGCGCGCGCCCGCTTGGCCAGCGCCGAGCCGATGCGGCCCATGCCCAGGATGCCCAGCCGCTTGCCGCTGATGCGGTGGCCCAGCATGGTGGTCGGACCCCAGCCGGTCCACTGGCCGGAACGGACCAGCCGCTCGCCCTCCGCCACACGGCGCGCGGTGGCCAGCAGCAGCGCCATGGTCATGTCGGCGGTGTCCTCGGTCAGGACGCCCGGGGTGTTGGTGACGACGATGCCGCGCTCGCGCGCCGCCTTCAGGTCGATGTGGTCGACACCGGTGCCGAAGGAGGCGATCAGCCGCAGCTGCGGCCCGGCGGCCTCGATCAGCGCGCGGTCGATGCGGTCGGTGACGGTGGGCACCAGCACCTCGGCGATGTTCATCGCATCCTGCATCTGGGCAGGGGTGAGCGGCACGTCGTCCGGATTGAGCCGGGTGTCGAACAGCTCCATCATGCGCGTCTCGATGACGTCCGGCAGCTTGCGGGTGACGACAACGAGCGGCTTCTTCTTGTCGGTCATCGGTGCTGGTCCTCCCTTGCCCCGGCTGCCCGCATCTGAAGGTCTCGGCACGGGCTGCTCCGGTCCATGGTTGCCATACCAAGCGGTCGTTGGACTGTCCAGAAGTCAGTCACGAAAGGCCACCCTGCGGCAAGCCGGCCGCACCGTCCCATGGGGGTGGCATCGGGAGTGGAGGCGGGGGTGGCGGCGCTTGCCCTATCGAACGGGTGGTCTCTATAGTGCGGCCCGGTTTGCCCTCCCCTATCCCTGTTCCGGTGCCGCCATGCCTGTCCGCCGCTCCGTCCTCGCCGCTCTGGTCCTGATCGCGGGGTTGGGGGCGGGACTTTTCGCGGGCGGCTGGAGCACGGCGCTCGCCGCGGAGGGGAAGGACCCGACCCATGCGTCGGGCCTGCCGATCCCCCGCTTCGTCACCGTGCGCGTCGGCGAGGTGAACCTGCGCTCCGGCCCCAACGGCAGCTACCCCATCGAATGGGTGTTCAAGCGCAAGGACATGCCGGTGGAGATCATCCAAGAATTCGACACCTGGCGCCGCATCCGCGATTGGGAGGGGGCGGAAGGCTGGGTGCACCAGAGCGCGCTGTCGGGACGCCGCGGCGTGCTGATCGTCGGCCAGACCCGCGCGATCTATGAATCGCCGCGCGGCGACGGCGCCGTGGTGGCGCGGGCGGAGCCCGGTGTCATCGGATCGCTGAAGAAGTGCCGCGACGAGTGGTGCGAGGTCGATGTGAAGGGCTATCGCGGCTGGATGAAGCGCGCCGATTTCTGGGGCACCTACCCAGGCGAGAAGATCGAGTAGCCGGTCCCGGTCATTCGCAGAGGCAGATCGGCGCCGGCAGGGCTTGAAGGCGGGCGGGAAAGGCCGTACGGTCGCGGCCTTACCTTTCTCTACTGCAAGAGCAGTCCCATGAGCGGCGCGTCCGGCAAACAGATCAAGAAAGTGGTGCTCGCCTATTCGGGCGGCCTCGACACCTCGGTCATCCTGAAGTGGCTGCAGGAAACCTATTCCTGCGAGGTGGTGACCTTCACCGCCGACCTCGGCCAGGGCGAGGAGTTGGAGCCCGCCCGCAAGAAGGCCGAGCTTCTGGGCATCAAGCCGGAAAACATCTTCATCGACGATCTGCGCGAAGAGTTCGTGCGCGATTTCGTCTTCCCGATGTTCCGCGCCAACACGCTCTACGAGGGCACTTACCTGCTCGGCACCTCGATCGCCCGGCCGCTGATCGCCAAGCGCCAGATCGAGATCGCCAACATGGTCGGCGCCGATGCCGTCGCCCATGGCGCCACCGGCAAGGGCAACGACCAGGTCCGCTTCGAGCTGGGCTATTACGCCCTGCGCCCGGACATCACGGTCATCGCGCCGTGGCGCGAATGGACCCTGAACAGCCGCACCACGCTGCTGGACTACGCCGAGAAGAACCAGATTCCGATCGCGAAGGACAAGCGCGGCGAGGCCCCCTACTCCACCGACGCCAACCTCCTGCACATCTCCTACGAGGGCAAGGCGCTGGAGGATCCGTGGGTCGAGCCGGACGAGGACATGTACACCCGCTCCGTCGCCCCGGAAAAGGCGCCGGACACCCCGACCTACATCGAGGTCGAGTTCAAGAACGGTGACGCGGTCGCCATCGACGGCAAGGCGCTGTCGCCGGCAGCCCTGCTGACCGAGCTGAACCGCCTGGGCGGCGAAAACGGCATCGGCCGCCTCGATCTGGTCGAGAACCGCTATGTCGGCATGAAGTCGCGCGGCGTCTACGAGACCCCGGGCGGCAGCATCCTGCTGGTGGCGCACCGCGCGATGGA
Source organism: Azospirillum sp. A29 (assembly GCF_042604625.1). Lineage (NCBI taxonomy): Bacteria > Pseudomonadati > Pseudomonadota > Alphaproteobacteria > Rhodospirillales > Azospirillaceae > Azospirillum > Azospirillum sp. A29. The sequence continues at coordinate 1,962,960 of NZ_CP170466.1, read as the reverse complement.
GAGCATCACGCTCGACCGTGGCGCCGGCCACCTGAAGGACGAGCTGATGCCGCGCTACGCCGAGCTGATCTATTGCGGCTATTGGTGGAGCCCGGAGCGTCTGGCCATCCAGGCGCTGATCGACCAGACCCAGTCGCTGGTCAACGGCACCGTCCGTCTGAAGCTGTTCAAGGGCAATGTCACGGTCGTCGGCCGCCAGTCGCCCAACTCGCTGTACCGCATGGATTATGTGACCTTCGAGCAGGACAGCGTCTACAACCAGAAGGACGCGGAAGGCTTCATCAAGCTGAACGCGCTCCGCCTGCGTCTGGGCGCGATGGCCAAGCAGAAGATCGGGTAAAGCCAGAAGATCGACCAACAAGGAACCGCTCCACCGCCCGCCAGCCGGACGGTGGAGCGGTTCCTCTGTCTATTGTGCCGCCAGCAGGTCGCGGCGGATTTCCACGGCCCGGTCGGCCGCCTTGCCGACCACCTCCTGAAGCCGTTCGAACTCGGCGCTGTAACTGCCGACGCCGAAGGTCAGCGACCGCAGTTCCACGATCAGATCCTGCATGTCGGCCTGGGGCATGCACGCCTTCACCTCGTCCCAGCCCGGCCAGCCCGGCCGCGCATCGAAGCCCAGCAGCTGGCCGCGCCGTCCGCTGACCAGACGCTGAACCTTCGGCGTGAAGGCGCTGGGCACCGCGATGGTGACGGTCAGGATCGGCTCCAGCAGCACCGGTTCGCAGGTCGGCAGGGCATCGGCCATCGCCTGCCGCGCCACCGTCTTGAACGCCATGTCGGAGCTGTCGACGGCGTGGAACTGGCCGCCGGTCAGCGCCACCGCGAAATCCACGACCGGAAAGCCCAGCGGCCCGCGCACCACCGCGTCGCGCACGCCGGCCTCCACCGCCGGGATATACTGGCGCGGCACAGCGCCGCCGACCACCGCATCCTCGAACTGGATGCCCGACCCGCGCGGCAGCGGTCGGATCTCGACATGGATGTCGGCGAACTGGCCATGGCCGCCGGTCTGGCGCTTGAAGCGGGCATGGTGGCTGGTGCCCTTGCGGATCGTCTCCTTGTATGGCACCTGCGGCGGCTGGCCTCTCACCGCGACGTTGAAGCGGCTGCGCAGCCGGTCCATCGCCAGCTTCAGATGCACGTCGCCCTGACCCCACAGCACCAGTTCGCCGGTCTCGGCCGACTGGTCGAGCGTCAGGGACGGGTCCTCCTCACGCAGCTTCTGCAAGGCCGCGGACAGCTTCACCTCGTCATTGCGGTTCTCGGCGCGGAGCGCCAGCCCATGCACCGGCGGGGCGGCGGCCGGCCAGTCGGCGGACGGGCCGAGATTGGCCTTCTCGGTCAGCCGGTCGCCGGTCGCCGCCTTCTCCAGCCGGCCGAGCGCCACGAGATCACCGGCGCAGGCCTGCGGCACCTTGGTCTGGTCGCGGCCGAACTGCTGGAAGATGCCGGACACCCGCTCAGCCCCCAGCGTCATGCCGTCGGTGACGGTGCCGCGCCAGATGCGGGCGAGGCTGAGCTTCCCGGCATGGGACCCCATCATCGTCTTCACCACCTGCGCCGCCACCGCCGCGTCGGCCGGGATGTCGATGCGGGCCGCGGTGGTGGCAACCTCCGGCCCCTCGTGCCGCAGAGCCTTCAGCAGGCGGCGGATGCCGTTGTCATTCTCCGCCGACCCGAAGAAGACCGGCACGATCAGGTCGTCGGCCAGTTCGTGCGCCAGCGTCTCGTACAGCTCGGCACTGTCGGGAGCCATGTCCTCCAGCAGCTTTTCCAGCAGGCCGTCGTCGAAATCGGCGGCGGACTCCAGCATCGCCTGCCGCGCCTCCGCCTCCCAGTCGCGGGCGCCGTCGGGCAGGGCGACCAGGTCGGACGGCTTGTGCGGGTTGAAGCGCCAGGCACGCTCGCTGACCAGATCGACCAGCCCGGTGATCTGGCCATTCTCGCGCAACGGCACCTCGCGCAACACCAGCTTGCGGGTCGAGACCTCCTGATAGGCGGCGACGACGTCGCGCACCCTGATATCGCCCAGCGTATCGATCTTGTTGATGAACAGCAGATGCGGGATGCGGTGATCGTCCAGCACCTTGAACAGCGGAGCCAGCAGCACCGCCTTTTCCGGTGCGGCCTCCGCCACGACGATGGCGATGTCGGCGGCCATCAGCGCCGCCTGTGCCTCCCCCGCCAGTTCCACCGAACCGGGGCAGTCGAGGATCGACCAGCGTTCCCCCAGGTAATCGAAGGAGGCGACGTTCAGCTCGGTGCTCATCGACCGGGCCTTCGCCTCCGGCGAGTTGTCGCCCACGGCATTGCCGTCGCGCACGCTGCCCTTGCGGGTGACGGCCCCGGCGGCGAACAGCAGGCTTTCCAGCAGTGTCGTTTTGCCGGCGAGATAGGGGCCGACCAGCGCCGCGCAGCGCGCCGTCCGGATTTGCGTATGCGGCATTCACACCTCCCGTCGAAGCTTCGGACTGTCGTGACCGGGGGACGGGGCCAGGGCGGGAAAGGGGCCGCCGGCGCCGGCCGCCGGGGCGGCCCGTTCGCGTGTGGCACTTCAGACTGGCACTTTAAAGAGCTGGCACTTCCAGAAGATGGCGTCCGGATCGGGCGACGGGCGGCGGCGGACGGGCGCTGGGAAAACGCATCGGGTCCGGAGCCGGCGGGGCGCCCGCATCGGACTTTCGATGCTCCACCCGAACGGCGCGGCTGTCGATGGAAAAAAGGGGCGGCAAACCGTCACGCGCGGGCTGTGGGAGCGACCGATGCGTCGATAAGCCGCATCTGCGCGTGGATGGCTTGTCCATACCTGCCCAGCCGCTCTCGCCGCACGGCTAATACGTTCAAATGCAAGGCGATACCGCCGGAGAGTGCACCCACCGGCCATTCATTCGCAATATTGCTATGTTGCAATGCAATATGATCGCATAGAAATGCGGCGGACAAACGCATGAAACCTTCTGCTAGTAGCCTTTCGGGAAAATGGCCGCACGCGAAGGCGATGACGGCCGGATAAAACATGTCAGGGGCGTCCGGCGTCTGCCGGCCGTCCCGCATTTCTTGGGGAAAAAGCACATGCGCCTGTGGTTTCGTTTGCTGGCGGTCGCCCTGATTGCCGTCGGGACTGCCGTTTCCGCCCCGCTGTCCAGCCCGGCCGTCGCCGAGCAGGCCAAGCCGACGCAGGAGGACGCGAAGTCCATCACCCTGAAGGCGGCGGACCTGATCGCCGCCCAGGGCCTGGACGAGGCCGCCAAGGCGTTCAACGCCGACGGTCCGTACAAGCACGGTGAGATCTACGTCAACGTCATCGACTTCACCGGCGTGTGGAAGGTCTACCCGCCGCGTCCGGCCGGCGTCGGCCAGAGCGTCATCAACGTCAAGGACCCGGACGGCCGCTTCATCGTCCAGGACGTGCTGGCCGTCGCCAAGGACAAGGGCGAGGGCTGGGTCGAGTATCGCTGGCTGAACCCCGCCAGCAACAGGATCGAACCGAAGATCACCTACGTGAAGCGCGTGCCGGGCCAGGAACTGGTCGCCTATGTCGGCATCTACAAGTGACGGTTCCCGCGTAAGGCGGTGACCGGCGGGTAAGGCCGTTGGGGGCGGAACTGTTGGGGGTGAGCATGAGCGGCGGTGTCTTTGCGCGTCTGTCCGGCCTGTCTGTGGCAGGCCGTGTGTTCGCAGCCCCCCTGATGGGGATCGTCCTGACGGTGGCGGCGCTGGTGCTGGCCGACCGCCAGTCGGAACAGGCCCTGGGCGCCGTGGACGCCATCCACCGCGAGGCGGCGGAGCAGTTGGGTCGCATCGACCGGCTGGTCGCCATCGCCTACGTCATCCACAGCGACGTGTCCCGGCATCTGGCATTGTCGGGGTCCGGGATCGAAGAAAAGAAGCTCCAGGCCATGCGCGACGCCGTCGCCGCCAACCTGGGCAGGGCGCGCGCCGCCATTGCCGAGCTGCGGGCCATGCCGCTGATCGAGGCGGAGCGGGCGATGCTGGACGAGGTGTCGGTGCGAATCGGCGCCTATGCCAAGGCGGTGGACGAGATGAACCAGATGGCGGCCATCGACCGCCTGATCGGCATCCCGATGATGGCCCACACCGACGACCAGTTCGCCGCCCTGACCGCCAAGGTGATGGAGACGCAGGCGGCCATCGGCCGCTCCACTGCCGCCGCCACCCAGGCCACCCGCGATGCCGCCGCATCGGCCCGCCGCGACTTCGCCCTGGTGATGGGCGGGCTGCTGCTGGCGATGATGGCGGCCGGGCTGCTGCTCGCCCGTTCCATCACCCGGCCCTTGCAGCGGCTGGCGAGCAACACGGCCGATCTGGCCGCCGGACAGCTCGGCACCGTGGTCGAAGGCGGCTGGATGCGCAACGAGATCGGCGCCATGGCCCGCGCGCTGGAGGTGTTCCAGACCAACGCCCGCGAGGTGGAGCGACTGACCGCCGACCAGCAGCGCCAGAAGGCGGACGCCGAGGCGGAGAAACGCCGCGCCATCCAGGAGCTGGCCGACCTGTTCGAAGTCCGGGTGGCGGAGGTGGTTCAGCTGGTCGGATCCGGCGCCCATCAGGTACGCAGCAACGCCGCCGGCATGCTGGAGCGCGCCAACAGCGCCAACCGGCAGGCTGCCACCGTCGCCGCCGCCAGCGCCCAGGCGGGCATCAGCGTCCAGACCGCCGCCGCCGCGACGGAGGAGATGTCGGCCTCCATCGCCGAGATCGGCGATCAGGTTCGCCGGTCCTTCGACATGGTCCGCGGCGCGGTGCGGGCGGTGGAGGAGACCAACGCCCATGTCGTCGGCCTGTCCGACGCCGCCCACCGCATCGGCGAGATCGTCGGCCTGATCAACTCCATCGCCGCCCAGACCAACCTGCTGGCGCTGAATGCGACCATCGAGGCGGCGCGGGCGGGCGAGGCCGGCAAGGGCTTTGCCGTGGTGGCGAGCGAGGTGAAGAACCTCGCCACACAGACCGCCAAGGCCACGGAGGAGATCGGCGCCCAGATCGCCACCATGCAGGGCGTGACCGGAGCCGCCGTCACCGCGATCAAGGGGGTGGGCGAAACGGTGGTCGGCATCGACGAGATCGTCGGCTCCATCGCCGGGGCCATGGAACAGCAGGCCGCCGCCACCCAGGAGATCACCCGCAACGTGCAGGAGGCCGCCGCCGGCACCGCCGAGGTCTCCCACACCATCGCCACCGTCTCCACCAGCGCCGGGGAAACCGGCACCGCCGCCGGCGAGGTGCTGCGCGCCGCGGAACTGCTGGACGGCCAGGCGGTGACGCTGAACCGCGAGGTGACGAACTTCATCGGCCGGCTTCGGGCGGGCTGACGGGAGCGGACGAAGAGGACGGCATGGGTCCTGGGGTTCATCGCATGCCCGCGAAGTTTGGTCGCATCGGACTTGAAACGATCCGCCTGCGCCCAAGCTCTTGTCCCGGGGCCGCGGGGGCTGAGGCCGGTTACGGCCGCGCTAGAGCCGGGGTATGATGCAGGACCCAACAACAAGGATCGAAGCATGAAGATCGACATCGGGATCTCGGACGCAGACCGCAAATCCATCGCCGAAGGGTTGAACAAGGTTCTGGCCGACACCTTCGCGCTCTACATCAAGACCCACTCGTTCCATTGGAACGTCACCGGTCCGATGTTCAACACGCTCCACACCATGTTCATGACCCAGTATACGGAGCTGTGGACCGCGCTGGACGAGATCGCCGAGCGTATCCGCGCCCTCGGCTATCCGGCGCCGGGCAGCTTCTCGCAGTTCGCGCAGCTGGCCTCGATCAAGGAAGAGGCGGGCGTTCCCAAGGCGAATGACATGATCCGCCAGCTGGTCGAAGGTCACGAGGCCGCCGCCCGCACCATCCGCGGCGTCTTCCCGCTGGCCGAGCAGGGCAGCGACGAGCCGACCGCCGACCTGCTGACCCAGCGCCTGCAAATCCACGACAAGACCGCCTGGATGCTGCGCAGCATGCTGGAGTAGTCACCGCACCGGCCGCCCTGCGGTCGGCCGCACAGGGTCAGGGCCTCGCCGTCCGGCAGGATGGGGAGGCCCTTTCCGTTTTCAGTCCGGTCCCTTTCCTTACGCTGCTGACTTGGCGTGCTGGCGGACCGGCAGGTTGGGAATGGTCAGGGTGAAGATGGTGCCACCGTCGCGCTCGATCTTCAGCGTGGCGCCGGCTTGGTGCGACAGCGCCTGCACCAGATTTAGGCCGAGCCCGCTGCTGGCGCCGCCGCGGCTTGGGCGCTTGTGCTGGCTCGGCATGCCGGCGGGCAGCCCGACGCCGTTGTCGCGCACGATCAGCCGCATGCCGTTTTCCTCGCGCTCCAGCAGCACGCGCACCGTTCCCGGATGACCATGCGGGAAGGCGTGCAGCAGGGCGTTGGACACCAGCTCGCTGGTGGCGATGGCCAGCGGCGTGGCGCGGTCGGCATCGACGATCCAGTCCTGTGCTTCCAGCTCCAGCCGGGCGGCCGTCGGATTGTCGGAACGGACCAGCCCGTCGCACATCTGGCGCAGCGCGTCGGCAAAGTTGATGTGCGCCGGCTCGGCCGAACGGTGGAGCAGCTCGTGCAGCAGGCTCATGGTCTGGATGCGGCGCAGGCTCTCGTCGAAGCCGCGCCGCGCCCTCTCGTCGATGCGGGCGGCTTGCAGGCGCAGCAGGCTGCAAATGACCTGAAGGTTGTTCTTCACCCGGTGCTGAACCTCCTTCAGCAGGACCTCCTTGTCGGTCACCGCCGCTTCCAGCTGGGCGTTGGCCCGCTCCAGCTGGGCGGTGCGCTGATGGACGTTTTCCTCCAGCGTGTCGTAGGCGTGTTGCAGGGCGTCCTCGGCCTCGCGCTCCTTCCGGGCGCGCTGTATGGCGAGCGCGCCGATCACCGCCACCGTCGCGCAGGCCGCGGCGGCGAAGGCGGCGTAAATCCACAGCCGCTCGCTCCAGCGCCGCAGGACGCTTTCGGTGGTGATGGTCACCGCGGCCGACAGGCCGGTATCGCCGATCGGACGGGTCACGGTGATGTCGTCGGCGTGGCTGACGGCTTCATCCCCGGGATTGCCGCCCGTGGTACCGCCGCCCTCCGGCTCGCGCAGCAGCGGCGTTCCATCCGGCAGCATGACGGAGATGCTGTGGCCGTAGCCGACGTCGAGCGAACGGTAGACATCGCGGAAGGCCCGCGCGTCGAGCCCCGCCACCGCCCAGCCGCGCGGCGCGGCTCCGGCACCGCTGGCGGCCGTACCGCCCGGCAGAGGCTGCGCCAGGACAACCACCGCGCGTCTGCCCATCCGGCCGCTGCCGATGGTCATGCCATTCGGCTTCAGCGCCGGCATGCCGGCGCCGGGCGCTGCATCCGGTAGGCTCGACAGCCGCAGGGCGCCCGCGGTATCGCGGATCTCCAACCCGACCACGTGGGGAGCGCTGGCCGCCAGCAGGGCCATGCGGTCGCGGGTCGCCACATCGTCGGGCAGCGGCGTGCCGGCCTGACCGGCCAAGGTCGCCGTCTGGGTCAGCAGCAGGTCGCCCGACTCGATCAGCCGGGCGGCATGCTCCGCCGCCAGCAGCCCGATGTTGCCAGCGACGCCGGTCGCCTGCTGGACCGCCTCGTTGCGGTCGCGCCAGGCGAAGACGGCCGACAGCCCAATGGTCAGCAGAACCGCGGCGGTGCAGGCGATCAGGACCAGCGCCGAACCGGGCAGCCGGTAGAGCGGAGAGGATTGGGAACGCAGCGCGCGCAACGGCATCGTGTCGGAAACCATCTGGAGATACGGCCACTTCATTCTTAGCCGGAAACGGTAACACCGCCCGGCGGGTGACGGTTCCGCCGAACGCTACCCGTGTTGAAGCGGCAGCGGCCACCACCTATTGTGGGGTGCCGACAAAGTCATCCCGCGTTGGTAAGGACTTGGCAGGACTCCGGCAGGCATGGGGAGGATAGTTTTATGCGGATCGACGGGACGGCCTATCGCACCATCTGGCCGGACGGCGAGGGTGTCGTCGCCATCATCGACCAGACCAGGCTGCCGCACGACTTCGCCGTCGTCCGCCTGACCAGCCTGGAGGAGGCCGCCCACGCCATCCGTGCCATGCTGGTGCGCGGCGCCCCGCTGATCGGTGCGGCGGCTGCCTATGGCGTGGCGCTGGCCCTGCGGACCGACGCCAGCGACCACGGGCTGGAACAGGCCTGCACCACCCTGCTGGCGACCCGCCCGACCGCCGTCAACCTGCGCTGGGCGCTGGAACGCATGCGCGGCCGGCTGGCCCCCCTGCCCGCGTCGCAGCGTATCGGCGCCGCCGAGGCGGAGGCTGCGGCCATCGCCGACGAGGATGTGGAGATCAACCGCTCCATCGGCCTGTACGGCGCGGCATTGATCCGCGCCGCGGCGGCACGCAAGACACCGGGGGAACCGGTCAACGTGCTGACGCACTGCAACGCCGGCTGGCTCGCCACCGTCGATTGGGGAACGGCGCTCGCCCCGGTCTATGCCGCCTTCGAACAGGGCATTCCGCTGCATGTCTGGGTGGACGAGACGCGGCCGCGCAACCAGGGCGCCAGCCTGACCGCCTGGGAATTGCAGCAGCATGGCGTTCCCCACACCGTGATCGCCGACAATGTCGGCGGCCACCTGATGCAGCATGGCAAGGTCGATCTGTGCATCGTCGGCACCGACCGCACCACCGCGACCGGCGACGTCTGCAACAAGATCGGCACCTATCTGAAGGCGCTGGCCGCCCACGACAACGGCGTGCCCTTCTATGTCGGGCTGCCCTCGCCGACCATCGACTGGACCATAGCCGACGGTGTGCGGGAGATTCCCATCGAGGAGCGCGACGGCCGCGAGGTGAGCGAGTTGACCGGCCGCACCGCCGATGGCCGGATCGAGACGGTGCGCATCACCCCCGACGGCAGCCCGGTGGCGAATTACGCCTTCGACGTCACGCCGGCACGGCTGGTGACCGGCCTGATCACCGAACGCGGCGTCTGCGCCGCTTCGCGCGAAGGGCTGCTGGGGCTGTTTCCGGAGCGGGGGTGAGGGGCGATGGGATCAGGGGCGGCGGTTGGACAGCAGCCGCCGCAGCAGCGGCCACCCCAACTGGCGCGGCCTGTCTTCCGCATTCTTGGCATCAAGCCACTGATCGGCCAATTCACGGACCTGCCAGTCACCGAGATAACGGTCGCAGTCGATGGCGGTATAGAGTCGAACCCGCTCTTTTCCCAGCCTTTCAAAATAGGCAAGCGCTCTTTGGCGGTCGATGTCTTCCATAGGCCCCAATGAAACGGAGATTGCGGGACGGCCGGTTCTGACCTTTGCTGATCCTCCGGATATTGGGAGCAGCCTGCCGCCGTTGCAACTGTCCGTTCGTCGTTGTTCCATCCCCCGGAAGGTGAATGGACCGTCCCCATCGGTGGCCAGCTAGCGGCGGCCGGGGTCGAAGCAGTCGGTGTCGAGACGGCCGGTGTGCACGACGTCGGCGGACAGCGGAATGCCGGCCCGCGCGGCAGCTTGCTCCAGCGAAGCGCGGTCGGACCAGTAGAGCCGGCCGCCGACCTCCGCCAGGGCGCCCCGCTGCCGGATCACCCACAGGCCGCTGAACGCCATCTTGACGATCCGCCCCATCGGAGAGTCGGACGGCGAGCGGAGCGGCCGGTTCTTGTCTAAGTCGCTATCGTCGATTGTCATCTCTGGTCTTCCCAGTGTCAGCCTTTCGGCATTGGACGTCTGCACACCCGCCGCCGGAGCCGATCTCTGTCTTCCCCAAGGGGTAATGAATGAGGTCCTAAAGGGTTTCCTAGCCAACTCACAAGAAGTTTTCATCGAAAAATTTCAAACTATTTGTAGACGCCCGTACACAATTTATGTGGTCTTACCACACCATTTGGTAACCATAATTCTAATAGTGTTATTTCTGGTGTTGGACACTGGAATTGGCGTACACGCTGCGCCGCATGGTCCATGCCGCACGTCCGCCCAACCTTCCGCACCGGCTGCAATCCAAAAGGAGTGGAGCACCACAAGCGGACGAGTCAGATACCCCTAAATGGTCACAGCAAGGACCGGCGCCACTCACCAAACATAAGCTTGACCGCCTGTTCCCGGCCTGACGGCAGGGTGGCGGTCGGCTTATCGACGTGCCTGTGTTCGAAGGAAGAGACCGATGAAGACCACCATGCGGACATTCACCACCGGGGCGATGGCGCTGCTGATCGGCGCGACCCTGCTCGGCGGCTGTTCGAACCTGAACCATCGCGAGAACCGCGCGCTGACCGGCGGCGCCATCGGTGCGGCCGGCGGTGCAGCCATCGGTGCCGTCACCGGCGGCAGCGCCGTCTATGGCGGATTGCTGGGCGGTGCCGCCGGCGCGGCGGTCGGCGCCTTGACGGCGGACGAGGGCAGGCACCGGCGCTGAGCGCCCAGGGGTTACTAGGGGATGCCCCAGAGGATGCCGAGGGGGGCGCGGGACGGTCGATCCGGCCCCTGCCCTCCTCTTCCTACTCCTCCTCGTCGTCCTCGAACTGGTCGAGGCTGAGGGAGCGGACCTCGGTGCTCGGGTTCGGGGCCGGCGGGGCAACCGGCGGCATGTTGCTCGGACGGGCGGCGGCCAAGCGGTCGGCAGACGGGCGGGCAGCGGCGCGGCCGGGCGGCAGATGGGCGTTGGGGCCCTTCAGCGGACTGTTCAGCGTGCCGCGCGGGCCGATGCTGGGTTCGTCGCCGAAATCGGGCAGCGGCGGGATGCGGTCCATCACCCGCCGGATCAGGGCGGCGATGCGGTCGGCCTCGCCGCGCAGGGCCTGCCCGCGCTCCCCCTCATAGAGCGGGTCGTCCAGGAACTTGCGGATTTCCAGGACGCCGCGCAACTCCACACCGCACATCTCATGGGTGCCGATGGGCAGGGCCTTCACCCGCGCGAAGCTGGCGAAGAAGGCGGCGCTGCCCTCCACGAACTGGACCACCATGCGGGCGTGCAGACGCTCCAGCGCGGTGGTCATGGGGTCGATCAGATCCTCCATCTCCTCCGGCGCCGCGTCCAGCCGCTCCTGGGTCAGGGCGGCCAGTGCAAAGAAGTCGCGCACCCGCCGGCTGAAGCGGCGATAGCGGGCCAGCCCGCCGACCGACACCCGCTCGCGCGCCGTCTGGGCCAGTTCGGCCGACTGCTTCAGCATGGCGTCGAGCCGCATCAGCAGCGTCGCGATCTCGCGCTGCCGCTGGGCCGCGCTGCGGCCGGACGTGGGCGCCGGCGGAGCGGCCGGGCGGCGGGGAGGGTTCGAACGCATCATGCCGGTACGGGGTGGCTCCTCGACGGTCCATTCACTTTGGCCAACGTTGGGGGACAACGCTGGGGTGGAGTCAACGCTGGGTTCGGACGGTGACCGACTTTTGCCCGCCCTCGCGCATCACCGTCAACTGCACCGGCGTGCCGACGCGCAGAAGGCCGATGCGGTTGCGGAAATCGGTGGCGCTGCGCACCGGCCGCCCATCGACCGCGATCACCACGTCGCCGCTGCGCAGACCGCCGCTGTCGGCCGGCGATCCGCGCTCGATCTTGGCGATCAGCGCGCCTTCGTCGCCCTTCAGGCTCATGCTTTCCGCAAGGTCGGGCGTCAGGTCCTGGATGGCGACGCCCAGACGGCCGCGCCGCACCTCGCCATACTCGCGCAGCTGTTCCACCACCGACCGGACGATGCTGACCGGCACCGCGAAGCCGATGCCGACCGAGCCGCCGGCCGGGCCGATGATGGCGGTGTTGATGCCGATCAGCTCTCCCTGGAAATTGACCAGGGCGCCGCCGGAATTGCCTGGGTTGATCGAGGCGTCGGTCTGGATGAAGTCCTCGTACCCTTCGATCTTCAACCCGCTGCGGCCCATTGCCGAGACGATGCCGGAGGTCACCGTCTGCCCGAGTCCGAACGGGTTGCCGATGGCGACGACGAAGTCGCCGACCTTGGTGCGGTCCGAGTCGCCGATGGACAGCGCGGCCAGCCCGTCGGCCTTGATCTGCAAAAGCGCGATGTCGGTGGCAGCGTCGCGGCCGATCAACTTGGCGCGCAGGCGGCGGCGGTCCTTCAGGGTGACCGCGATCTCCTGCGCGTTCTCCACCACATGGTTGTTGGTGACGACATAGCCGTTGCGGGCATCGATGATCACGCCCGACCCGGCGCTGACCTGCGGCTTGGACTGCGGCATATGGTCGGGCATGTTGAAGAAGCGGCGGAAGAACGGGTCGCGCAGCAGCGGGTTTTCGGCCTGGGGCGCTTGGCTCAGCACCGAGATGTTCACCACGGCCGGCGTCACCTGCTCCAGCATCGGGGCGATGGTGCCGCCGCCGACCGCACCCAGCGGCAGCGCCGCTTCGGCCGGCGAGACACCGAGACCGATGGCGGAACCGATCCGGCCCAGCGCCGAGTCGGCCGGTGCCACCAGCGCGCCGCCGGTCAGCGCCGCGATCCCGACCGCCGCCGCAAACATCACCGGACGCACCGCCGTCTTCATGGACTGAACCTTTCCTGCTGGGAATTTCTTGGGAGAATTGGCCATAGACCGGGCTGATTTGGGATAAAACCGAAGTCTGTTCAAGCCTGTCGGCCGTCCGACGGCGTTCAGAGCCGAGCCCGCCTCCATGGCCGCGCCCTCTATGGCCGTGCCTTGTCCGCCAAATCCGCTGCATCGATGATAACGTGGTGGCGTCGGAAACTCCCGGTAAAGAAATACGGTGGTATAGCACGGCGGTCGGCGCGGCCCCGTAGATGCCGGGAAGGCGCGGCTGTCGAGGAACGGGTTGAGCGCTATGAGCGGCGGGTCACTGCTCGAACTGACCGAGCAAGAGTATCTGCAGATGGAAGAGGCCCTGTCGCAGACCGCGCGGGGGCGGGCCTTCCTGCGCATGCGCGACCGGCGCAGCCGCGTCGTCGCCTCCGACGAGTTCCACCGGCTGGTGGACAGGCTGGGCACCCAGGTCGACCGGCTGAGCGGCACATCGTCCAGCGCCTTCACCGCCTTCGCCCCCGGCGAAGATCCGCGCATCCAGCAGGAGCTGACCGCCATCACCCAGGTGGTGCGCGAGGCGCGCAGCGACATCGCGGCCCTGAAGGCGACCGACACCGGGTCCAACCGCATCGAGGCGGCGACCGGCGAGTTGGACGAGATCGTCGCCGCCACCGAACGCGCCACCACCGACATCCTGAACGCGACGGAGAAGATTCAGGAAATCACCATGTCGATCCCGCGCGACGACGCCGATCTGGCGGAACGGATCGACGCGGTCGAGGCGTGGTGCATCGAGATCATGACCGCCTGCTCCTTCCAGGACATCACCGGCCAGCGCACCACCAAGGTCGTCAACACGCTGCGCTACATCGAAGAGCGCGTGAACACCATGATCGAGATCTGGGGCGTCGAGCGGCTGGCCGCCGATCCCCAGCAGCATGCGTCGGGCGAGATGTCCTCGCACCGCAAGCTGGGTGACACCCGGCCGGACGCGCATCTGCTGAACGGTCCTCAACTGGGTGGGCCAGAGGTCAGCCAGGATGCCATCGACGCGCTGTTCGACAGCGTGCCGGGGGTTGCGGAGCGGGCCGAGCCGCTGCCGGCCGATGTGGAGCCCTCCCCACCCCCGCCGCCTCCCCCTCCGCCCCCGCCTCCTGTCGCGAAGCCGGCTCCGCCCCCCCCTCCACCGCCTGCCGATCCGGGCGGCGGCGATGGCGTCGGCCCGATCTCGCAGGCCGACATCGACGCCCTGTTCGCGTGACCGGCCATGGCGCAAGACGGCAAATCCCGCATCCGCCTGACCCAGGACCAGCTCGACCGGGTGTGCGAGCGTCATGTCCGATTCGCCGAAGGGCGTCCGAACGGTGCCCGCGCCAATTTGCCCTTCTTCGACCTGTCCGGCCTGTCGCTGGCCGGCCGCAACCTGACGGGCGCCCATCTGGCCGGCGCCATCCTGCGCGACGCCGACCTGCGCGGCACCGTGCTGGACCATGCCGACCTGTATGGCGCCGACCTGCGCGGAGCCGACCTGTCGGAGGCGCGGCTGTTCCGCACCGACATGCGCGGCGCCAACGTGCGCGGCGCCAAGCTGGACGGCGCCACCATGGTGGAAGTCGACCTGCGCGACGGCAGCATGGTCAACCGCAACAGCGCCGGCGAACTGAAGGTGGTGGGCTTCGACCCCGGTCCCGCCGACATGGCGTCGGCCCGCCTGACCAACGCCGACATGGCGCGGGCCAAGCTGTCGGGCAGCTTCGCCCAGGCGGCTGACTTCACCAACACCCGGCTGTCCGGCGCCCGGCTGGACCGCACCGACCTGCGCGGGGCCAACTTCTCCGGTGCCGATCTGCGCGGGGCCGACCTCAACGGCTCCGACCTGCGCGGCGCCATCCTGGAGGGGGCGAGCCTGGACGCCGGCGGTCTGGAACAGGCGATCCGCACCGACGAGCAGGCCGTTGCTGCCCGGCAGGCGCCGCTCCAGGCCGCGGCGACGGAGCCCGAACCGGAGGAATCCGTCGCAGACGAACTGCCGGCCCTGCCGGTGGACCAGCTGGACAGCATGCTGCGCCAGCACATGATCTGGCTGGGCACCAGCGGCAAGCAGGGCTGCCAGCTCGACCTGACCGGGCTGAACCTGGAAGGGGCGAACCTGACGGGCAAAATCCTGACGCTTGCCAAAGGCAGCGGCGCCCGGCTGCGCCACGCCCGGCTGAACGGCGCCCAGTTGCAGGCCGCCCAGTTCGACGGTGCCGACCTGCGGTCCGCCGATCTCAGCCGCGCCGACCTGCGTGGGGTGAAGCTGGACCGCGCCATCCTGATCGACAGCCGGCTGGACGGCGCCAATCTGGGCATGCTGCTGGTCAGCGCCGGGGCCAAGGTGATGCGCGCATCGCTGGTGCGGGCGAGGCTGGCCGGCGCCTCGCTGACCGAGACCAACCTGAAGGGCAGCGACCTGACCCTGGCCGACCTGACGGGCTGTGACCGCTCGTCGGCGGTGCTGGAGGGCGCCATCCTGGAAGGGACGCGGCTGAGCGGAGCCTGAGCCGGTGCCGGGTTTTCTTTCGCGAAGCCGTTGATTGCTTTCAAATTTCCGTCACGATCCATGCCGGAGATTGCCGCCGGGCGCCCTGATCGGGACAGGCTCTTTGGTGGCAAAACACCTTCCACCGTTCGGAAAAACGATTGTGTCGTAACGGCTTAGCACCGCGGGTGGGGCTTGACGCCTTATTCGCCCGGTGGCACGCTGCTGTCCAAGCGCGGCGCAATCCGACCCAATGTGCCCGCATCGAATGGGGGAACGTCAACGGTCATGACCAAGTCGGAACTGATCCAACGGCTGGCGGAGCGGAACCCGCACCTGTACCAGCGCGACATCGAAAAGATCGTCGGCACCATCTTCGACGAGATCACCGAGGCGCTGGCGCGGGGCGACCGGGTGGAGCTGCGCGGCTTCGGCGCCTTCTCCATCAAGAAGCGGGACGCGCGCACGGGTCGCAACCCCCGGACCGGGGAATCGGTTGACGTCGGCGAGAAATGCATTCCTTTCTTCAAGACCGGCAAGCAGCTTCGCGAGCGTCTGAACACGGAGTGAGCGCCGGTCCGGCCATGTCTCAGCGCCGTATTCCGGCCGTATCACTCTCAAGGAACCTTAGCCTTGCGCCATCTTTCCTGGATCGTCACCATTCCCGTGGCCCTCGTCGCGATCCTGTTCGCGATCTCCAACCGCGGTATCGTGACCCTGTCGCTGTGGCCACTGCCCTTCACGCTCGAAACGCCGGTGTATCTGGCAACGCTGATCGCGCTGGTGGTGGGCTTCGTGGCCGGCGGCTTCATTGTCTGGAACAGTCAGCGCCGCCATCGCCGCCGCGCCCGCCGCGAGGGCAACCGGGTGCTGTATCTGGAGCGTGAGCTGAAGGAGGCGCAGGCCCGCGCCGCCGCCGCCGAGAAGCGTCTGGCCGAAAGCACCCGCCCGGTTTCCGGCCCGGTTTCGGGCACGCTGCCCGGTTCCACCCTGCCTGTCGCGGCCGCCCAGGGCAGCGCGCCGACCGTTCACTGAGCGTCATCGGGGCCAAGGGCCATCGATTAACCTTGTCAGTTGAGGGGTTCCGCCTCTTTCCATCGGGACGGAACGCCATGCCGGCCGGCGGGAGGGGGTTCCATGCGCACCGTCAGCGGCGCCGAGCTTCGATCCGTTCTGCACCACCGCATGCTGGTCGAACGCCTGCGGCAGACCTTCCGCGCCGGCGTGGAAGCCCCGCCGGCCCACTACCATCGGGTCGAGACCTATGGTGCCAGCGACGCCGCGCTGCTGCTCGCCCCCGCCTGGCAGATCAATCAGGCAATCGGGCTGCGCATCGACACCGTCTTTCCCGACAATGCCGGCGGCGACCTGCCGCGGACCCAGGGCGTCTATCTGCTGGTCGACGGCAAGACCGGTGTGCCCCAGGTTCTGATGGACTCATCCGCCACGCTCGGCCGGCGCAGCGGTGCCGCGTCCTCCGCACTCGCCGCCTCTTATCTGGCGCGGCCGGATGCCGACCGGATGCTGGTGGTCGGCACCGGTCCGCTGGCCCTTGAGCTGGTGGAGGCACACACCGCGGTGAGGCCGCTCCGCCATGTGCTGGTCTGGGGGCGCGATCCCCAGAAGGCCCGCAAGCTTGCCGCCCGTTTCCACCGGCCGAAATTCCGCATCGAGGCGACCGCCGACCTCGAAGGGGCGGTGCGTGGCGCCGACATCGTCGTCTGCGCCACCGCGTCGCACAGCCCGCTGATCCGTGGCGACTGGCTGCAGCCGGGCCAGCATCTGGACCTGCTGGGCGGCGTGACGCCGGAGATGCGGGAGGTCGATGACGAGTGCATCCGTCGCGCGCGCGTCTTCGTCGATTGCCGCGACCGCACGCCGGCCGAGGCCGGCGACATTGCGCAGCCGGTGGCCTCCGGCGTGCTGACCACTGCCGACATCGCCGGCGACCTGTTCGAACTGGGCCGCGGCGAACGGGCCGGAAGGCGTTTCTACGACCAGATCACCCTGTTCAAGTCGGTGGGCACCGCCCTGGCCGACCTGTGCGCCGCCCGGCTGGCGACGGAGATGGTGCTGCACAACGATTCGATCCGCTGAAGCCGTTCGGCCGCCAAGCCGGTGTTGCCGGGCCCAAGCGTAACCTTGAGTCTACGAAAGATAAGGTTACTGGCAACTAACCCTGCGCTACTATTCCACGATTCTGCCTATCCGACTGACAACCTGTATGGCGATCCGCATCGAAGGGAAAGGAACGGCCGATTGAATGGCCTCGCCCTCCCCCCGCTTTCCGACGAGTCCACCGGTTCCGAACGCACTGCTGCGGACGGCGCGCTGCCTTTCCGCAAGCCGAGGCTGGAGGCCGCCATCGGGTGGCTGGCCGCCTGCGGCTTCCTGTTCCTCGCCGTGGTCACCGTGGTCGTCGGGGTGCAGTCGCGCGAACGGGCTATCGATGGAGCGCAGGAACGCGCACGGGCGGCTGTCCGCGTCCTGGCGGAACATGCCGCCCGCCTGTTCGACGCCGCCGACCTGCTGGTGGAATACGCCGCCCAGGAAAGCGCCGGCCGGCCCTGGACCGACGTCGCGGGGTCGCGCGCGCTGTGGGACAAGCTGAACGCCCAGCGCGCCCGGCTGCCCTTCCTGGACGCCATCTGGCTGAACGATGCGACGGGATTGCTGCGACTGACGACGGCAGCCTTCCCGGCTCCCTATTCCGATGCGTCCGACCGCGAGATCTTCCTGTTCCACCAGCGCAACGCGCAGCAGGGCCGCTTGGTCGACCAACCCCATGTCGGCCCCCGCATCATCGGCCGCGTGACCAACAAGGCCACCTTCCTGCTCAGCCGCCGGCTGTCCGAACCGGACGGCGGCTTCCGCGGCATCGCCTCGGTCACCATCGATCCGTCCTACCTGTCCGGCTTCTACAAGGAGTTGGACCTCCCGCACGAGCCGGTGACCATCCTGGTGCGGGCCGGCAGCCTCGACGTGCTGGTGCGCGAGCCCGACAGCTCTGCCGAGCCCACTCCGCTGTCCGACACCGCCCGCCGGGCAATCGAGCTCGAGCCAGACGGCGGCGTCGTCCGCGACGCCGCCACCATCGTCGCCCACCGCCGGGTCGACAGCTGGCCCGTCCATGTGGTCGTCCGGCTGGATCTGGCACCGATTCTGGCGTCCTGGCAGCGGTTGATCGCTCCCTATGCCGGGTTGGCGGCGGCGGCGGCCATGGCGCTGGCCGCCCTGTCGGTCTTCGGCTTCCGGCAGGCCGGTGCCGCCCGGCAGGTTCAGCGCGAGCTGGAGCGGCGGGTGCGTGACCGCACCGCCTCGCTGGAGCGGACCATCGGTGAGCGCGACGCGGTGCTGGCGCAGAAGGATTTGCTGATGCGCGAGGCCAACCACCGCATCAAGAATAGCCTGCAGGTGGTCTCCAGCCTGCTGAGCCTTCAGGGGCAGGCGGTCGGCGATGCGCAGTTGAGCGAGCACCTGCTGGAAGCCGGACGCCGCGTCCAGGCCATCGCCGACATCCACCGTCTGCTCTACCGCGTGGACGACGTCCATTTCATCCCCTTCCACGACTATCTGACCGAGCTGTGCCGGGATCTGGAACGCTCCGCCCGCTCCGAAGGCGGCAACTGGCGGCTGGAGCTGGTGGTGGAACCGGTGGAGGTGCCGACCGACCATGCGGTGCAGCTGGGCCTGCTTGCCAACGAACTGGTGATGAACGCCATCAAGCACGCCTACCGGCCGCTTGCCTCCACCATGGTCGGGGTGGCAGCGGGATCGCAGGCCGGCGCTCCTGATGGAGCCCCGGAAGACACGAACGTCATCGTCGTCGGGCTACGGCGGGACGGCGAGACCTTGCAGATGATCGTCGGCGACCGCGGTGTCGGCCTGCCGCCCGATTTTGACTGGCGCCGCAGCCGCAGCCTGGGCATGCGGCTGATCCACACCCTGTCCAAACAGCTGGACGCCATCCTGTCGATTGAGAACACCGATCCCGGCGTGCGCTTCACGATCAGCCTGCCGCACCGCTTCGCCGTTGGCGGCAGCCCGGAATAGGCTGTCCTACCGAGGAAGAGTCCGAACTTCGCAACTTCCGAACCACCACCCGTCATACGGGAGTATAATAACGTCTCATTCTCGTATTTTGCTTGCGCCGGCAAGGTTTCCTTCGGAGGATCGTTGTCGCGGCGCTGGCCGCAGGTGGTCCGACCGCAGATGGTCCTGACGGATCCATGTTTGCGCTAACGGCCTCCTGCGAGCCGGACCGGACCATCCGCCAACGGCTTGCCAGGGACGATGACCGTGACCGTCTCCGCCTCTTCCATGGACGCCGGCTCCCGCCTGCGGGCGCCGTCCAACCGGCTTCTGCTCGGCGCCGGCTTCATGCTGCTGTCGGCACTGCTGTTGGGAATCGGCAACACGGCGGTGCGGTGGGCCTCGACGGTGATGGACCCGCTGGAGGTCGTGTTCTTCCGCAACCTGTTTAGCCTGCTGTGGATGCTGCCCTGGGCGCTGACGGCCGGCGCGCCCGCCTGCCGGGCGGTGCTGACGGAGCGGCGGCTCGGCCCCTATGTGACGCGGGCGCTGACCACGCTCTGCGCCATGAGCGCCTGGTTCTACGCCATCTCCCAAATCCCGCTGCCCACCGCGACGGCGGTCAGCTTCGCCATCCCGCTGTTCGTGGCAGCGGGAGCGGCATTGCTCCTGGGCGAGCGGGTGCGGACACGGCGCTGGGCCGCGGTCTGCGCCGGCCTGATCGGCGTAATCATCGTGCTGAGGCCGGGAGCGGCGCCGATCGATCTGGCCTTTCTGGCCCTGTTCGTCCATTGCGTCGCCGCGGCCGGCACCGTCCTGCAGATGCGGCTGCTCAGCCGGAAGGACAGCTCTCCAGTGATCGTCACCTTCCTCGGCCTGCTGGTCACCCCGATGGCCCTGGTGCCGGCGCTGTTCGTCTGGACCTGGCCGAGCTTGGTCACGCTGGGCTGGCTGGCGCTGCTGGGCGGCATCCTGACACTGGGGCAATTGGCGATGACGAAAGCGCTGTCGCTGGCCGAATCTTCGGCGATGATGCCCTATGATTATGCCCGGCTGCCCTTCACCGCCATCGTCGCCTGGATCGTCTTCGGCCAGACCATGGACCTGTGGGGCTGGATGGGTGCCCTGGTGATCGCCGGCTCCGCCCTCTACACCATGCACCGCGACGCGGCGGACGGCCGCAAGATGGCGCGGTCGAAGCCCGACTAAAGTGCGATCGTTTCAAGCGGAATCGCATAAAGCGTGAATCACGTGGAAAACCAAAAGCTTAGAGTCTGTCTGGAGCTTCGATAAGCACCAGACAGACTCTAACCGGCGCTTTCCGACTCTCCGCCCTTTTCGGCGCGCAGGACCTCCTTCGCCCGCAGCCAATGGCCCGGGGTCAGGTTGGTGCGCACGGTCTGCACGGCGGCTGCCAGCACCGCAGCGTCATCAGTGAAACCGGCGATCAACAGCCAGTCCGGCACCGCATCCACCGGCAGCACGAAATAGGCCAGCGCCGCCAGCAGGATCGCCTTGGCCCGGTACGGGGTCGCCGGATCGGTCGCGCAGAAATAGGCGGCCAGCAGCTCCTCCAGGAAGGGTACGCGATGCAGGTTGGCCCGCAGCTTCTGCCAGAAGCGGCGGCGAACCAGCCGTTCGTCCCGCTCGACCCGGTCGGGATCGGAAACCGTCAGCGCGGTGCCGGTGCCCAGAGAGCGGCCAAGGGAGGGAGAGACGGACGATGCGGTCATGGACGCGAGAATCCCTTTGGGAATTGGCCCTTTTGCAGATGGCAGAGGGCATCGTCGTCGGCATGATGCCTCTCACCATACGGTGTGGTATGGTTCGGCGGCCATCTGGTAAACAACAAGTGCGATCGCATCCTGTTGGACACAAGGCCGGCGCCATGCGCGGACCGGTCACAATTAAGGAGGAGATGCCATGAACATCCAGGGACTGTCCGCAATCGTCACCGGTGGCGCCTCGGGCATGGGGGCAGCGACGGCACGCCATCTGGCCGGGCTCGGCGCCAAGGTGACCGTGCTGGACGTCAACGAGGACGCGGTGCTGAAGACCGCGCATGAGATCGGCGGGCTGGGTCTGGTCTGCGACGTGACCGACGGCGCTTCGGCCGAGCGGGCGCTCGATCAGGCGCGCTCGGCCCATGGGCCGGCCCGCATCGCGGTGAACTGCGCCGGCATCGCACCCGCCCAGCGCATCGTCGGCCGCGATGGCCCGATGCCGCTGGAGAATTTCCGGTCGGTGATCGAAGTCAACCTGATCGGCAGCTTCAACATCCTGCGGCTGGCTGCGGCCGACATGGCCAAGCTGGACCCGTTGGACAGCGGCGAGCGCGGCGTCATCGTCAACACGGCCTCGGTCGCCGCCTATGAGGGGCAGATCGGGCAGGCCGCCTATGCCGCGTCGAAGGGCGGCATCGTCGCCCTGACCATCTGCGCCGCCCGCGATCTTGCCCGTCATGGCATCCGCGTGATGACGGTGGCCCCCGGCCTGATCGGAACGCCGATGCTGCTGAACATGCCGCAGGAGGTTCAGGACAGCCTCGCCGCCACCGTCCCCTTCCCCAAGCGCTTCGGCAAGCCGGAGGAGTATGCCCGCCTCGTGCAGCACATCCTGGAGAACGAGATGCTGAACGGCGACGTCATCCGCCTGGACGGCGCCATCCGCATGGCGCCGCAGTAAGGATATCGCAATCGATCAGGAACGGCTCCCCCCACCGGGGTCGGGGCCGCTCCTGTAACCGTCGCTGCGATGCTTTCAGACTTCCGTCATGGCGGCTTCGTCGGCGCGCTCCGCCTCGCCCAGCAGGTCGATCAGTACGGTGGTGCAGTTCTGAAGCCGCTGGTCGGCGGTGGCGGTCGCCATGTCGCGGCCGGTCATCTCCTGCCATTCCTGCAGCATCAGCGCCAGATGTTTCCGGACGTGATCGTCCCGATCCAGTCGCCGCGTCGCCATGTCGCCTCCCCTTTTTTCCGATCCGTCAGAACCGAAGCCCGAATCCGATAGCCGCGCCCAGTGGCGCGCCCTACCCTTTGTGTGGCCTCTAAATAGGTAGCCATCCAGCCCATCAACAGTCGCAGCCCAAGATGGTCACAGCCGGCACCCACTGTACCCTTTCGGGCTTGCCCTGATGGCAATGCGGCCATGGCCTGTTGGAAAACTGCGACCCGTTGGAAAGCCGGGCCTGCATCGACCATTTCAGCGCCACTGGAGACATCCATCGGATCCATTGACTGGACCGGACTTGGCAAAGGCTCGTAAGAAATCATTCTGTTAGAGAACACGTGGACGAACGGAAGAAAGGCAACCGCTTCATGACCGATGCAACGGTGCGTGCCAAACTGCTGGGCCTGCCCGGCAGCCTGCGCAGCAACTCCAACTCGCTGGCAATCCTGCGCGGACTGCAGGACGCCCTGCCGGCCGGCGTCAGCATGGACATCCGCGACCTGCGCCTGCCGCTCTACGACCAGGACATCGACACGCCCGACGCTCCGGCGGAGGTGCATGCCTTCCGTCAGGCCATTGCCGACGCCGACGGCGTGCTCATCGTCACGCCGGAGTACAATTACGGCATGCCGGGCGTGCTGAAGAACGCGTTGGACTGGGCCTCACGCCCCTACGGCAAGTCGGCGCTGATCGGCAAGCCGGTGCTGGTCATCTCCAACTCCCCCGCATTCACCGGCGGGGTGCGGGCTCATCAGCAGGTGAACGACACGCTGCTGGCGCTTCCCGCCAAACTGTTGGCCGGCCCGCAGGTCGTCGTCGGCAGCGTCGGCGAGAAGATCAAGGACGGCAAGCTGGCTGACGAAGCGGTGCTGAAGTTCGCACTGAGCGCCATCGACAGGCTGTGCGCCGCGAAGTAACGCCCCAAAAGGAAAAGGGCCGGCACCCTTGGCGGCGCCGGCCCTTTTCTCATTCAGCTCTCGCGACCGATATCAGTCGCGCAGGTTGCCGCAGGCGCGCTGGATGCGCTTGCACGCCTCTTCCAGCGCTTCCGTCGAGGTCGCGTAGGAGATGCGGAAGTGCGGGGCGAGGCCGAAGGCCGAACCCTGGACGACGGCAACGCCTTCGGACTCCAGCAGGTAGGTGACGAAATCCTCGTCGGTCTCGATCACCTTGCCGTCCGGGGTCGTCTTGCCGATGGTGCCGGCACAGGACGGATAGACGTAGAAGGCGCCTTCCGGCTTCGGGCAATGCAGGCCCTTGGCCTGGTTCAGCATCGACACCACCAGATCGCGGCGCTGGCGGAAGGCCTCGCCACGCTCCTTGATGAAGTCCTGCGGACCGTTCAGCGCCTCGACGGCGGCGGCCTGGGCGATGGAGGTCGGGTTGGAGGTCGACTGGCTCTGAATGACGCCGATGGCCTTGATCAGTTCCTTCGGGCCGCCGGCATAGCCGATGCGCCAGCCGGTCATCGCGTAGGACTTCGACACGCCGTTGACGGTCAGGGTGCGGTCGTACAGCGACGGCTCGACCTGGGCCGGGGTGACGAACTCCAGGTCGTCATACAGCAGGTGCTCGTACATGTCGTCGGTCATCACCCAGACATGCGGATGCTTGACCAGCACGTCGGTCAGCGCCTTCATCTCGGCGCGGGTGTAGGCCGCGCCCGACGGGTTCGACGGCGAGTTCAGGATCAGCCACTTGGTCTTCGGCGTGATCGCCTTTTCCAGATCGGCGGGCTGCAGCTTGAAGCCCTGCTCGGCCGGGCAGGAAACGGCAACCGGCGTGCCTTCCGCCAATTCGACCATGTCCGGATAGCTGACCCAGTAGGGCGCCGGGATGATGACCTCGTCGCCCTGGTTCAGCGTCGCCATCAGGGCGTTGTACAGCACCTGCTTGCCGCCGACGCCGACGGTGATCTGCTCCGGCGTGTACTTCAGGCCGTTCTCGCGCTCGAACTTGGCGCAGATCGCCTTCTTCAGAGCGGGTGTGCCGTCCACCGCGGTGTATTTGGTGTCACCGGACTCGATCGCCTTGATGGCGGCGGCCTTGATGTTGTCGGGGGTATCGAAGTCCGGCTCGCCGGCACCCAGGCCGATGACGTCGCGACCGGCCGCTTTCAGTTCGCGGGCCTTGTTGGTCACGGCGATGGTCGGCGACGGCTTGATGCGGGACAGGCGGGACGCGATGATCGACATGGCGATGGGCCCCCTCAGGGCTATGGAGACGGTGTGGCGGAGACGTCGTCGAGACGCCTGCCCCTCCGGGTGGAAGGCGCGAGGCCGGACCTTACTTCCGCTCTACCCCGGTTGCAAGGCCGGTTGGCCGGTGAAAGCCGCATGGTTCGGCGGTTTTTCCGCCCTGTGGCGGTGCCGTACCGGATCGCGTCCGCGCGTATTCCCGCCCCTCCACGGGTCGAACCCGCAGCAGCGGCAAACTCCACTCTCTATCCTTCTCAGCATTATTTCTTACAGCACAAATGAACGCCATGACGGCACTGCACCGTCATGCCCGCTTCACTTGACAGCTTCGGCGTTGCGGTGTGTAAGGTCTGGCGTTGGGGACAAAATTCAACGAAGGGATGAGAACCGTGTTTTCCCGTATCGTGCTTGCGGCGTCGGCCGCGCTGATGCTGACCGGCGGCGTTGCTCTGGCCCAGGACGTGATCCAGACCCGCAAGGCCGGGTTCGAGGACTACAAGAAGGCGATGGGCGAGATCAAGGACGCGGTGGGCAAGGGCGACCTCGCCGCCATCGGTCCGGTCACCGATCGCATCGACGCCTTCGCCGCCAAAATCCCCAGCCTGTTCCCGCCCGGCTCCGACAAGGGCAAGACGGCGGCCAAGGAAGTCATCTGGGCCAACTTCCCGGATTTCACCGCCAAGGCGCAGGGCCTCCAGGCCTCCGCCCAGGCGCTGAAGGTCGCCGCCGCTTCCGGCGACAAGGCTGCCACGGCCAAGGCATTCGGCGTGATGGCCGACAGCTGCAAGGCCTGCCACCAGCGCTACCGTTCCGAATAAGCGGCTCTCCCGACGGAAAAGCCCTTCCCCACCGGCGTGAGGAAGGGCTTTTTCTTTGGCCGGGGTTTCTTCGGGATATGCCGTACTTGAAGACGGGCCTTACTTGAAGACGGGTTGCGGCGTGGCCGGGGTGCTGGCCGGCATCAGCGGGTAGTCGACACGCGGCTGCTGGCCGGTCAACGCGGTCAGGAAGGCGGTGATCTTGTCGATCTCCTGGTCGGACAGGGTGGCGCCGAGCTGGCTCGACCCCATCACCGCGACTGCCTGGCGCAAGTCCCACACCTTGCCGGAATGGAAATAGGGGGCGGTCAGCGCGACGTTGCGCAGGGTGGGCGCGCGGAAGACATACTCGTCGTCGGCGGTCTTGGTGACGGCGAAGCGGCCTTTGTCGCCCGGCGGCAGGATCTCCGCCCCCGGCTTGGTCACGACGCCGAAGGGGAAGTAATCGTGGCCACCGACATTGACGCCGTTGTGGCAGCCGGAACAGCCCTTGTCGATGAACAGCTCCAGCCCGGCCTTCTGGGTGTCGGTCAGCGCGTCGGCCTTGCCCTCCAGATACTGGTCGAACGGAGCGGCGGGGGTGGTCAGCGTCGCTTCGAACGCCTCGATCGCCATGGCGACATTGTCGAAGCTGACCGGGTTCTTCTCGTTCGGGAAGGCGTCGGCGAATTTGGCCTGATAGGCGGGAATGCTGTTCAGCACCGCCATCACGCGGTCGGGCGTGCTGTTCATCTCCACACCGGCCTGGATCGGCCCCTTCGCCTGGGCCTTCAGGTCTTCGGCGCGGCCGTCCCAGAACTGGGCGACGTTCAGCACGGCGTTCAGCACCGTCGGCGCGTTGCGCGGCCCCTTCTGCCAGCCATGGCCGACCGAGGTTTCCAGGCCGTCGACGCCGCCGAGCCCCAGATTGTGGCAGCTGTTGCAGGAGAAGATGCCGCTGGCCGACAGGCGCGGATCGAAGAACAGCATCTTACCCAGTTCGATCTTCTCGCGGGTGACCGCGTTGTTGCGGACCACGGGCAGGGTGGCGGGCAGCGGCTTGAACAGCTCGCGCGCGGCCCATCAGGGCGTCGCCGCCCGCAGCCGGCGGACCTGCGGCCGGCGCGGTGCCGGCGCTGGCGGCAAGGATGCCCAAGGCGGCGGTGGCGGCGACCAGAAGGCCTTTCAATCCGGCGGTCGGCCGGTATCCGGTGTGTGCGTGCATGACTGGCAGTCCCCCGGCCGGCCGATATCCCACCGCAACCTGAAGCTTCATCCAGGCAAAGGTCGATCGATCCGGGAAATCGGGCCGGCATCATTGGTTTCGTGGCGTTTTGTGCGGATCAATCTAGAGTCATTCTAGACTGGAAGGCGTCGAGACCCAGACGGCGCATTGTCGCACACAACCAATGGCATATATCGCAGCGTACAGACCGGCAGGACCGGCCGGCGGCTTCAGCCGGCGGCGCGCAGCACCAGGAAGACCAGTCCGGCGGACGCCGCCAGGATCGCCAGCGCCAGCGCCGCCGGGGCACGGCGCGGCTCCGTCGCCGCCAGCCGAGCCGGCAGGGGCTTGCGGCCGGTGAGCATGGGACGGATCAGATTGTCCTTCCTGACCAGCAGGTAGAAAAACACCGCGGCCACATGCAGCCCGATCAGCACGAAGATGCCGTTGGCGAGCAGCCGGTGCAGCGAACTGAGCAGCGCCACCGTGGCGCCGGACACCAGCGGCACCAGCGGACCGTCGACCAGGATGTCGTCGCTGGTGAACAGGCCGCTGCCCGCCTGAACCAGCAGCACCAGCAGAAGCGCAACCACCATCAGCGCGCCCAGCGGGTTGTGGCCCAGGGTAAAGGCGGCTTCCCCACCCGTGCGCGAGCGCTTCAGATAGTCCCGGATCGCCCCCGGTCCCTTCACGAACTCGGCGAAGCGGGCGGTCTGGCTGCCCACCACGCCCCAGACCAGCCGAAACAGCACAAGAATCAAAACTGTTTCACCTGCCAACATATGAACGGCAAGCACACCAAGCTCGGCCGACAGAATCGCGACCATCACCGCGGCGACAAGCGCCCAATGAAACAGGCGGGTCGGCAGGTCCCAAACCCGCAGCTCCCGCCGATGTTTCTCCCGAGTCGCGGTATGACCACTTGCCATCGCTCGATCCTCGCAGTGTTCGGCCATGTTTTCGGCCCCCGTCATCTGCGGCAAATGGACGGATTCTTTATCCTGATCCTGAAAATGCCGCGGTCCCGTGGTGGCAAAGGTCGGTGGATGTGTCAACAGGCTTGAAGCGCCGCCCGGACGACGGATATGAGAATGCGACGCATCAGCCGGCCTGCCGGCGCAAAGACAGCCAGAACTCCCCAATCACCCCGGTTATAAGGACCCCGCCATGCCCGACAAACAGCTCCTCCACCTCGTGTTCGGCGGCGAACTCGTGCGTCCGGACTCGGACCAGTTCGTCGATCCGTCGAAGCTGCACATCGTCGGCATCTTCCCGAGCTATGAGGACGCCTACAAGGCATGGCGCGGCGCCACCGGCCAAACCATCGACGACGCCCACACCCGCTACTACATCGTCCACCTGCACCGCTTCCTCGACCCGGCGGCAGGCGATCACAAGCACTGAGTTGGGATCCGGCGGCGCGCCCAACGGAGGATCCTAATTGCGGGAACCGCCGG
The DNA here is from genome assembly GCF_042604625.1 of Azospirillum sp. A29. Lineage (NCBI taxonomy): Bacteria > Pseudomonadati > Pseudomonadota > Alphaproteobacteria > Rhodospirillales > Azospirillaceae > Azospirillum > Azospirillum sp. A29. Next base: position 1,935,296 of record NZ_CP170466.1, on the reverse strand, counting down.
CGGCGCGCCGGCGTTGACCGGTCGATGACCGTATACTTCACCAGCGACACCCATTTCGGCCATGGCGGCGCCCGCGGCCGTTTCCGCCGTCCCTTCGAATCCACCGCCGAGATGGACGCGGCGATGGAGGCGAACTGGAACGCCACCGTCGGCCCCGGCGACGAGGTCTGGCACCTCGGCGATTTCGCCCTGCACATGAAGCCCGACGCCATGGCTGCCCTGCTCGGCCGGCTGAACGGCACCAAGCATCTGATCGCCGGCAACAACGACGGCCCGGAAACGCTGGCGCTGCCCGGCTGGGCCAGCGTCGGGCATTACGCCGAACTGACGCTGGACGGCATCGATCTGGTGATGTGCCATTACGCCTTCCGCACCTGGAACGGCATGCACCGCAAGGCGCTGAACCTGCACGGCCACAGCCATGGCCAGTTGAAGCCGCAGCCCCGGCAGATCGACGTCGGCGTCGATGTCTGGAATTTCCGCCCGGTCACCCTGGCCGAACTGACGGTTCTCCGCCCGCGGCGCAAGGCGGTTCCGGTGTCAGGCAGCCCCTAACGCCGCCGTCTGCCGCAGACGCTCCATCAGCAGACGGCAAGCGGCGTCGGCCGGCACCGGGCGGCCGGTCAGCCAGCCCTGGACCTGGGTGCAGTTGTGGTGGCGCAGGAAGTTGGCCTGCTCGGTCTTCTCGACCCCTTCGGCGACCACATGCAGGCCCAGCATGTCGGCCATGGCGATGATGGTCGAGACGATGCCGGCGTCCTCGCGCTCGTTCGGCACGCCGTTGATGAAGGAGCGGTCGATCTTCAGCGTGGTGATCGGCAACCGCTTCAGGTAGCTCAGGCTGGAGTGACCGGTGCCGAAATCGTCCACCGCGACCCGGATCCCCATCGCCTTCAACGCAGCCAGCACCGCCAGCGCATGATCGAGATCCTGCATCACCGCACCTTCGGTGATCTCCAGCTCGATCAGGCCGGGAGGCAGGCCGTGGCGGTCGATGATGCGCCGGAAATCCTCGGCGCTGCGGTTGCGCAGATGCTTGGGCGAGATGTTGACGGCGACCGGTACCGGCTCCATCCCGGCATCGAGCCATTCGCGCATCTGGCGGCAGGCCTCGTCCAGCACCCAGTCGCCAAGCGGGACGATGAAGCCGGTCTCCTCGGCCACCGGGATGAACTCGCCGGGCGGGATCATGGTTCCCTGCGCTTGCCCCTGCCCCGGCTTCTCCCAGCGCAGCAGCGCCTCGAACCCTTCCAGCGAGTAATCGATCAGCGACACCTTCGGCTGGTAATGCAGGCGGAATTGCTTCAGCGCCAACGCCGCCCGCAGATCGCCGTCCAGCGCCAGCTGACGCCGCGCCTGTTCGGCGAGTTCCGGACGGAAGAAGGCATGGCGGCGTCCACCCATCCGCTTGGCGGCATAGAGCGCCGTCTCGGCCGCGCGCAAAAGCGCCTGCGGATCGTCGCCGTCCCTGTGTCCCTCGGCGGCGCCGACCCCGGCGAGATCGGTCGGGTAGACGGCGATGCCGACCGCCGGCCGGACGTAATGCTCGCAGCCCGGCAGGGTGACCGGCGCGTCGAAGGCGTCCAGGATGCGCCCGGCAATCGTCGCCGCCTCGTCAGCGTCGCGGATTTCCTCAAGCAGCACGGCGAAATCGTCGGTGCCGATGCGGCCGACCAGATCGGCGGCGCGCACCGAGGCGACGATCCGTTGCGCAACCTCCTGCAACAGCGCGTCGCCGGCCTGATGGCCCAGCGTGTCGGTGATCAGCTTGAAGCGCGACAGGTCCAGGCACAGCACGGCAAAGGGGCGTCGGTAACGGCGGCTGCGTTCCACCGCCGCTTCCAGCAGCGATTCGATCATCGCGCGGTTGGGCAGGCCGGTCAGCCGGTCGCGGGTGGCCAACCGCATCAGTTCGCGTTCGTGGCGCACCCGCTCGGTCACGTCGGCCAGCGCGCAGACGAAGCCGCGCCGCCCCTGCACCACCAGCGGCGAGACGCTGAGCGAGGCGTCGATCCGCTCGCCGCTTCCGGCACGTTCGATCCCCAGCGCCTCCTCCCGCACCGGCTCGGGCACGCCGGTGTCGGCAGCCATTCCGGCCAGCAGCGCATCGATCCGCGCGCGGTCGGAGGCGGCGAACAGCCTGGACAGCGGCCGGCCGCGCAGTTCCCCGGCAGGCACGCCGAACAGGGCGACGGCGGCGGGGTTGTGTTCCTCGATGCGGCCGCGGCCGTCGACCAGCAGGATCGCCTCGCCGACATTGTTCATGATGCCGGCCAGCCGCTCGTCCCGTTCGATCAGGGCGATGGCGGCGCGGCGGAAGAACTCCATGGCGCGGGCCATCGCACCGAATTCGTCGCGGCGGTCGCGGCCGGGAATGTCGATGTCGGTCCGCCCCTCCGTCAGCAGCCGCATGCGGTCCGACAGCGCTTCCAGCGGCCCGACCACATGCTGCGACAGGAACAGCGATCCCGGCCAGCTCAGCACCAGCAACGCCGCCAGGAACAGCAGGAAGCCCGACGCCTCGATCAGGAAATCGCGGTCGAGGTCGCCGATGTCGCCAGCGGCGGCGATGGCCCAGCCCCAGGCTTCGAAGCGCCCCTCCGCCGTCACCGCGCGGTCGATGGCCGGCCAGTTCGGCGGGACGACGCCGTCCGTGAAAAGTTTGACATGAAAGGGTTTGGCCGACAGGGCCAGCAGGGCTGTCCGCGCCCGGTCGCGCGCCTCGTCGCCGGAGATCGCACCCGATGCCGCCGACCGTTCCAGATCCTGCAGAAGCAGCCCGGCGGACTCCACCAGGGCGGCGGCAAGCTGGCCCCGCTCGGCGATCATGCCCTGCCGCAGCAGGTGGAGCGCGGGGATCGCCGCCATCAGGCAGCCGATCAGGCCGATCCAGGTCAGCCAGCGGATTTTGCGGCGCAGCGTCATCGGCCCTGGCGTCGCTCTCTGGTCCGTTCGATAAACGGACGGTTAGTCATGTGAAAGGGAAGGTGACGACTTCGTTTCAGTCGTGCAACGCAATTTTTCTTCGCACGCGCAAGATACGTCTGTCCAACCCATACGAAGGTTGCATGCTGCGACGCTTTGTCTCTGCTCCGCCTTCCGGTCCCCCCTGCCACTCCCCCGCCGGACAGCGAGCGGCGGGGGAGAACGGCCGGCACCGCTTCACCTCACCCCTGGCCGGGATAAAGGCGCTGGAAGCCTTCGGTGACGCGGGCAATCACCGCAGGATCGCGATCCCGCCAATAGCGCGGGTCGCGCATCAGGGTGCGCAATTCCACCTCGCCCTCGCCGCCACCCGCGCGGTTGCCGGCCATCGAGAGCGCCGCCGGCTCGCTGCCGGTCATCATCGCATAGAGCGCCATGACACCTTCGTAGGTGGTCGCCAGCCCTTCCACCGCGGCCGGCGGCAGGGTCTTGCCGGCCCAGGCCAGGAGCTGCCGCGACACCTCGCGCCAGCGCTCCTCTCCGCCGAACCGGGCGACCAGCCGCTCGACCTCGCGCTCCGCTTGAAATTCGGCGGCCATGGTCTGGATCAGCGGCACCATCCGCTCGGCGGCGAGATCATAGAGAAGCTGCGCCTGATCCGCGGTGTAGCCGGCTTCGTGCAGGCGGCCGTTGATTTCCGGGTCGGGCTGGAACAGGCCATGGTCGCAGGCGATGCTGTAACCGTCCGGCGTCTCTGGCGCGCCCAGCAGCCGGCGGCGCTGTGCCGGGTCGAGCGCGGCCAAATCGACGGGAGCGGCCTGCGGAGGCAACTCGGACGCGGTGTCCAGCGGTGCCTGCCTGGACTGGCCCTGCGACGACAGGCGGCGCTCCAGCTCCAGATAGGATTTCAGCAGGGCTTCGACCCGCAGGGCGCCGGTCTTGGAATCGCGGAATTTCTCCGGAACCGGCAGCGGCGGGACCGTGTCGGCGGCAGCGGCGGATTCGGTCAGCAGAGTGTCGGCCATCATCAACTCCTGCAAGGAAGGGGAAAAAAAGAGGGCGGCAGAACCGCCGGTCAGCCGGCACGCCCCCGCGCGACCAGCGCGAGGATGGTGGCGACCAGCTGGCGCTGTCCTTCGAGGTGACGCAGCGCCGCTTCCGGCGCGTCGGGACCCAGCGCGCGGTCGAGCGTCATTGCCCGCAGCACCGCCAGCACCCGTCCTCCGTCAGATCCGGCGAAGCAGCGGGCGAAGCTGGGCGCCGGGTCGGCGTCCGCTGCCACGGCAGTTTGCCGATCGGCAGGAAGCGTCGCCTCCAGCCAGTCCCAGCCGGCCTGCTCGATCGTCGGGCGGTCAGCCATTGAGCAATCAGCCATTGGAGCCCCCGGCCCCCGCTCCGGCGTCCAGCCCCGCGCCGGCAACCTGCGCACGCATCAGCTTGGCCGGCACGCCGAAGGCCTCGCCCAGCCAATGGGCGGTCGCCGCCGCATCCACCGTGGCCTCCGCTTCCGGCCCCAGCGCCTTGACGCTGTCCAGCCAGCGCAGGGTCGCCTGCACGTCGCGCTGGGCCTGGGCCTGGGCGAGCGGGGAGCGGTGTTGCAACTCCACCAGCCGGCCGTCCACCGTGATGTCGGGAATCTCGCCGCGCCGGCGCAGGATCGACACCGCCCGCAGCACCAGCGGCGTCATCAGCTCCGCCTGCAAGCGGCCATAGGTGGCACCCAGCAGCCGCGCCATCTCGACCGAGCGTTCCAGCACCTCGGTCGCGGTCATCCGCGCCGATTCCACCGGCCCCAGCCGGTCGACCAGCAGCGCATGGCGGATGCGGCCGCGCAGATCGTCCAGCACCAGCTGCGACACGTCGAACCGGCCGGGATTGGCCAGTGGTGTCAGGCCGGCGGAGCCGACCGCCTTGGGGATGATGGTGCCGGGCACCAGCCGGATGGTGGTAGGGTTCAGCACCCCGTCGTCGTCGGCCTGCCAGATGCCGGTGACGGCGATGGAGGCGTTCTTCAGCACCAGCTCCACCACCTTGTTGGCGGTCTTGATGTCGGGCAGTGCCTTCATCACCGGTGACCGGCCATAGGTTTCGCCGGGTGCCTTGAGCCAGCGGAAATTGACGAAGGGCGACTGGGCGAAGCGCCCCTGCGCCAGCCAGGACGGCTCGGCCAGCCCGCTGTCCAGCACCACGCCCCAGCGATAGGCCGTACCGTCGGGCAGCACCGCCTCGACCAGGGGGAAACGGCTGTCGGGATCCCCGGCCGCCTGCTTCCGCACCTCATCCGGCAGGTCGGCACCGGGAAAGCGCTGGAGGATCTGGGCCAGCGTCGCCTCGCTGCGGCGGAACGTGGCGTCGAGCCGTCCGTCCGGCCCCTCCTCCAGAACCGCCTCGGCCAACGGCACGGCGGTGAAGCGCAGGCTGGACGGGGCGCCGGGGGCGGCTTCCTCCATCAGGAGGCTGGCGGTGCCGACGGCGACGAGGTCGAGGAAGGACTGATGAATCTCCACCGCGAAGTTGGAGCGGTCGAAATGCGCCTGGACGATGCCGGCGGCACGGTCGAGCAGCGGAGCGACCCGGTCGCGCTCCGCCCCGGTCAGGGTGGGACCGGGCTGGAAGCCGAACCAGCGCGACCAGGGCGGCGTCAGTTCCGACAGCAGGCTGGCGGCCAGCTGCTCCACCGCGTCGGGGGCGGTTCCGTCGAACAGCCGGTCGACCCGGCGTTCGCCCGGCGTGCCGCCGCCGCGGAAGGGCCGCCCGTTGGGCAGCGCATGGTCGTAGCATTCCTGCCAATGGCTTTCCCACACGCCGCGCCGGTCGCGGGCGACGCGGTAGCGGTCCAGCAGGGCTTCCGGTTCCGACAGGTCACCCTTCCGCCGGGCGGGCGATTTCACGGCTGCGGATGCGGGCATGCGCGGTCTCCTCCAGTCAGATGGCGGTGCAGTTGCCAGGGGGTCAGCACCCGGCGGGCGCGCAGGCCGATCAGGCGCTTGACCGCCTCGACGCAGGTGAAGGGCCCCCAGGGAGCGGTGCCGGCCGGGCGGCGTAGCGGGGCGGCGTCGACCGTCAGCCCCTGGGCGCGGTACCAGCCCGGCAGGTCGAAGTCGGCGGGCAGGTCCAGCACCGCGATGTCGGTGAAGCCGGCCAGCGGATCGACCGCCACCCAGCGCCGACCGTCGGTCAGCAGGGCCAGACAGTGGCGGAAGCCCGGCTTCAGCAACCGCAGCCACCACAGAGGGGATTCGCCGCGATAGACGATCCAGGCCGCGGTCCAGGGGGTGGCGCTCATCGCGCAATGCCTTTTTTGCGCAGCGCCGGGGCGATCACGGTGAACGCCTCCTGCCACAGCGAATGGGCCCGCTGTTCGCGGAAGCGGTCCGGTTCCGGCGCGCTCTGGCGGCGGCCGTAATGGACCAGCACATGCAGGTGGTCGCGCACCAGCTTGCGCGCCCGGTAGAGGCGGTCGATCACCTGAAGAAGATCCTGCGGCTCGCAGGGCCGCGCGACCTGCCCGCAGCCGGCGATGACCCGCGCCCCGGCCGCCTTGGCGTCATGCGCCTGCACTGCCCAGAACCACGCCTCCTCCGCGTCGGCAAAGGGTTCGCCCTCGACGCTGTAGGGTTCCGGCTTCAGCGGTACGGTCCGGGAAACGCTGGTTGCTGGCAAAGCGGGGGCGGCCGGACGCAGCATACTGGTCTCCTTGCGGCTTCGGATTTTTTGAAAAGGGAGGCGTCGGACCTGCTTCGCGGCCGCGCCTTCTGTTTGCGTTATGTTCCGCCCACTGCCCGCGGTCAATGGTTTTATGAAAAAGTTCCTAGGGACGCTGTCGCCGCTTTATGAGATTATCGTCCCATGCTGAAACACACGGACATCTGGCGGGCTATCGACCGCCTCGCGGCACAGCACGGGCTCTCCGCCTCCGGGCTGGCGCGGCGCGCCGGACTGGACCCGACCACCTTCAACAAAAGCAAGCGCACCACCAACGACGGCAAGCTGCGCTGGCCGTCGACGGAAAGCATCTCCAAGGTGCTGGACGCCACCGGCGCTTCCTTGTCGGAATTCGTGTCGCTGGTCGGCGACGGCGCCGGCACCACCCCGCTGCAGCGGGTTCCGGTGATCGGCTATGCCCAGGCCGGGTCGGCCGGCTATTTCGACGATGCCGGCTTCCCGGCCGGCAGCGGCTGGGACGAGCTGCTGTTTCCCAGCCTTGGTGACCCGCATGCCTATGCGCTGGAGATTTCCGGCGACAGCATGGAGCCGGTGTATCGCGACGGCGACACCATCATCGTCTCGCCTGCCGCGCAGATCCGCCGCAACGACCGCGTCGTCGTCCGCACCAAAGGCGGCGAGGTGATGGCCAAGCAGCTGATCCGCGAGACGGCGACCAAGATCGAACTGCTGTCGATCAACCGCGCCCACCCCGACCGCAGCATCCCGCTGTCGGACGTCGCCTGGATGGCGCGGATCATCTGGGCGAGCCAGTGAGCGTGAGGGCATACGCCTCCACGGCCATTGCCCGGTCCTAGGAAAATTTCCCTTTACTGCGTATCCCAACAGGCGGTACCGTCCATTCTATGGACCGTGCCGCCCACTTGGACAGCCTTCACCGCACCCATGACGCCAAGCCGCCGAAGCAGGAGCTTCGCTCCGCTCTGCTTGGCGGCCCAGGCCGCGCCAACGCCATCAAACGCGCCGCAACGCTCCGCCTGCACAGCACGCTCGCGGCGGAAGCGCGGCTTGCCACCGCCCGTCGTCGCGGCGCGCCGACCGCCGCAAACTGCGGGACCGACGCGTGGCTGGCCCAGCTGGCCGCCACGCTGGCCCATCACCGCCGGGCGGCGGTGGCGCTGCTCGATCAGCGGAACGCATATTCCCAATAGAGCGCCCGCGCCCGCTGGAACAGCGGTCCCGCCACGAGGCTGCGGTCCTCCACCTTGATCACCGGCACGCATTTGGCGTGGTTGCCGGTGGAGAAGACCTCGTCGGCCTCCAGAACGTCCTGCGGCGTCAGGGTGCATTCCTCCACCGTCACGCCATCGTTGCGCAGCAGGGCGATGACGCGCTGGCGGGTGATGCCGTTCAGGAAGCAGCCGTTCGGCACCGGCGTGCGCACCACCCCGTCCTTGGCGATGAAGATGTTTGATGTGGCGAACTCCGCCACATTGCCGATGGCGTCCAGCATGATGGCGTTCTGGAAGCCGCGCTTGCGCGCCTCGGTCAGCGCAAGCCCGGCGTTGGGATAGAGGCAGGCGGCCTTGGCCTCGGTCGGGGCCATGGTCGGGATCGGCCGGCGGCGGGTGGAGATGCAGGCGGCGAAACCCGTCGGCTTCGGCAGCGGGTCCTCGTAGATCGACAGGACGAAGCGCGTGCTCTCCGGCGCCGGGGCGACGAAGCCGTCGTCGGCGTAGAACATCGGGCGGATATACAGCTCCGCCTCCTTGGGAAAGCGGTGGATGCCGTCCCAGCACAGCTCTTCGATCTCACCGGCGGTGACCATCGGCTCCAGCCCCATCACCTGGGCGGACCGGATGGCGCGGGCGCAGTGCAGGTCCAGGTCGGGGGCCACGCCCTGGAAAGCGCGCGCGCCGTCGAAGACCGTCGAAGAGAGCCACAGCGTGTGGGACAGCGGTCCGACGATCGGCGGATTGCCTTCCACCCACTCGCCCTGGATCCAGCTCCACGCCTGGCCTGCCATGCCGCCCATGATTTTGGTCCTTCCCTAGAATGTGTTCGTACGCTGGGCGCCGCCGGCCGGCACCGCCCATTCGTGGTTCGTCGTCGTTGGTGATCTCCCGAAGAGCATACCCCCTCGCCGCCACCGGTCAACCGGTGCGCACGCAATCGTCCCGTGCGATGGAGCGGATGGCGGCTTCGGCCGTTGATAGGGGAGAGCGAGCAACTGCAATCCACCGACGGAGGGAAGTTACCTCATGCCGATCATCGATCCCGGCCTCAGCGCCGTCCCGCCCAACGTCTCCACTGGCCCCTTCCCCGGCCCGCACGAGGACATTCCCGGCGTCGATCTGCCGGGCACCGACAACCCCGACCTGCCCAATCCCGGCGGCCCCGGCACCACCGATAGCCCGGCTCCCGGCAACGACCTTCCGCCGTCGCGCCCGACCGACCCGGATTTCGTCTAGGCACCGGAAACGAAAAAGGCACCCCCGAGGGGGCGCCTTTTCCATGTCGCAAACGCTCACCCGCGATCAGCGGCGCGCAACCATCAGCTTCTTGATCTCGGCGATGGCCTTGGCGGGGTTCAGACCCTTCGGGCACGCCTTGGTGCAGTTCATGATGGTGTGGCAGCGGTAGAGACGGAACGGATCCTCGAGGTTGTCGAGGCGCTCGCCCGTCATCTCGTCGCGGCTGTCGGCGATCCAGCGATAGGCCTGGAGCAGGATCGACGGGCCGAGATACCGGTCGCCGTTCCACCAGTAGCTGGGGCAGGAGGTCGAGCAGCAGAAGCACAGGATGCACTCGTAGAGGCCGTCCAGCTTGGCGCGGTCCTCCGGCGACTGCAGCCGCTCGCGGCTCGGGGCCGGCGACTGCGACTGCAGCCACGGCTTGATCGAGGCGAGCTGGGCGTAGATGTGCTTCAGGTCGGGGACCAGATCCTTCACCACCGGCATGTGCGGCAGCGGGTAGATCTTGACGTCGCCCGGCACGTCCTCGATCGCCTTCAGGCAGGCCAGCGTGTTCGTGCCGTCGATGTTCATCGCGCACGACCCGCAGATGCCCTCGCGGCAGGAGCGCCGGAAGGTCAGCGTGCTGTCGACCTGATTCTTGATGTAGATGATCGCGTCGAGGATCATCGGCCCGAACTTGTCGAGGTCGACCACATAGGAGTCAACGCGCGGGTTCTGGCCGTCGTCCGGGTTCCAGCGGTAGATCTTGAAGGTCTTGGCCCGCTTGGCGCCGCTCGCGACGTTGACGGTCTTGCCGACGCCGACCTTGGAGTTGGCTGGCAGGTTGAATTCAACCATGGCTGATTTCCTTTATCCGGCGGGCCTTAGTACACACGGGCCTTGGGCGGGAAGACCTCGACCTCATCGGTCAGCGTGTACATGTGGACCGGGCGGTAATCGATCTTCGTCTCGCCATTGTCCGCGACCCAGATGACGGTGTGCTTCATCCAGCCTTCGTCGTCGCGGTTCGGATAGTCTTCACGGGCATGGGCGCCGCGGCTTTCCGGACGGTTCTGGGCGGAGTGCAGGGTGGCGACCGCCTGGCCCAGCAGGTTGTCCAGCTCCAGCGCCTCGACCAGATCGGAGTTCCAGACCAGCGAACGGTCGGAGATGGCGATCTCGCCCTTCTTGGCATAGACCGCGTCGATCTTCTTGACGCCTTCGTCCAGAACCTCGCCGGTGCGGAAGACGGCGCAGTTGTTCTGCATCGTCCGCTGCATGTCCAGCCGCAGGTCGGCCGACTTGATCGAGCCCTTGGCGTTGCGGATGCGGTCGAACCGCTCCAGCGCCTTGTCGCAAGCATCGGGCTTGACCGACGGAGCCTTGCCCGGCTGGACGATCTCGGCGGCGCGGATGGCGGCCGCACGGCCGAACACCACCAGATCGAGCAGCGAGTTGGAGCCCAGGCGGTTGGCGCCGTGCACCGACACGCAGGCGGCCTCGCCGATTGCCATCAGGCCCGGCACCACCTGATCCGGGTTCGAAGCGGTCGGCGACAGCACCTCGCAGTGAACGTTGGTCGGGATGCCGCCCATGTTGTAGTGGACGGTCGGCAGAACCGGGATCGGCTCCTTCGTGACGTCCACGCCGGCGAAGATCTTGGCCGTCTCGGCGATGCCGGGCAGGCGCTGGTGGATGATCTCCGGCGGCAGGTGCTCAAGGTGCAGGTGGATGTGGTCCTTGTGCTCACCCACGCCGCGGCCTTCGCGGATCTCGATGGTCATCGAGCGGGACACGACGTCACGCGACGCCAGATCCTTGGCCGATGGGGCATAGCGCTCCATGAAGCGCTCGCCGTTGGAGTTGGTGAGGTAGCCGCCCTCGCCGCGCACGCCCTCGGTGATGAGGCAGCCGGAGCCGTAGATGCCGGTCGGGTGGAACTGCACGAACTCCATGTCCTGCAGCGGCAGGCCGGCGCGCAGGACCATGCCGCCGCCGTCGCCGGTGCAGGTGTGGGCCGAAGTCGCCGAGAAGTAGGCGCGGCCATAGCCGCCGGTCGCCAGCACCACCAGCTGGCCGCGGAAGCGGTGCAGCGTGCCATCGTCCAGGTTCCAGGCCAGCACGCCCTTGCAGACGCCGTCCTCCATGATGAGGTCGAGCGCGAAGTATTCGACGAAGAACTCCGCCTCATGCTTCAGCGACTGCTGGTAGAGGGTGTGCAGGATGGCGTGGCCGGTGCGGTCGGCGGCGGCGCAGGTCCGGTAGGCCTGGGTCTTGCCGTACTGCGCGGTCATGCCGCCGAAGGCGCGCTGGTAGATCTTGCCTTCCGGCGTGCGCGAGAAGGGCACGCCGTAGTGCTCCAGCTCGATGATCGCCGGGATGGCCTCGCGGCACATGTACTCGATGGCGTCCTGGTCGCCCAGCCAGTCCGACCCCTTCACGGTGTCGTACATGTGGTAGCGCCAGTCGTCCTCGCCCATGTTGCCGAGAGCGGCCGAGATGCCGCCCTGCGCCGCCACCGTGTGGGAGCGGGTCGGGAACACCTTGGTGATACAGGCGGTCTTCAGACCCTTTTCGGCCATGCCGAAGGTCGCGCGCAGACCGGCGCCGCCGGCGCCGACGACGACGACGTCATAGGTGTGGTCGATGATGTTGTAGGCGGTCGCCATGGTCGTCAGGCTCCGATGAAGATCTTCACGACGGCCAGCACGCAGGCCGCCGCCAGGGCGAAGGACAGGAACTTGACGCCGATGATCAGCGCCATCTTCTGCCATTCGGCATGCACGTAGTCCTCGATGACCACCTGGAGCCCGGACTGGGCGTGGTGGAAGGTGACCACGGCGGTAAGGATCATCATCACGGCCGAGAAGGGCGACTTCATCCAGGCAATGAAAGCAGCGTGATCGGCACCCAGATGACGGATGACGCCGAAGACGAACCAGACGGTCAGCGGGACCAGGGCAATCGCGGTCAGACGCTGCGACCACCAGTGTTCGGTGCCATGCTTGGCGGAACCCAGACCGCGTGCGACCTGCAACGGCGAGCGGAGGGTCTTGCTATTGGACGCCATGTCTTATCTCCTCACCATACGGCCAGGCCGACGATCCAGGTCAGCACGGTCAGCACTGCCGTCGCGCCGAGGACGACCTTGTTGTTGCGGTCGGCATCGGTCAGCTCGAACGACTTGCCGGCGTCCCAGACCAGATGGCGGATGCCGTTGCACAGGTGATAGTACAGCGCCGCCGACCAGCCGAACATCAGCAGCAGGCCGAAGAAGGAGCCGATGAAGCCCTGCGCGCGCGCAAACGCTTCCGGACCGGCAGCGGCGGCGACCAGCCACCAGACCAGCAGAAGCGTGCCCACAGCCAGCCCCACGCCCGTGATGCGGTGCGTGATGGACATGACTGCGGTCAACGGGAGTTTGTAGACTTGAAGGTGCGGGGAGAGCGGCCGACCGCTGCCGTTTGCCATTGCGTCGTCCTCTGTTCGCGGCCGGACGCGGCGCAACATGACGATTGCCGCGGCGGCTGGGTGGTGCGTGCCCTTTTGAGACGGCTGTCCCGTCCTATTGGTTGGCGCAATGAATTACGCTCCCGCAGCATCCGAGTCAACGGCGGGGGGTGGCCGAAAGTGCTGGTGTGACGATTTTGGCGCAGCGCGGGAAGTGGCTGAAAAGAAACGGCCTTCGGGTCCTGTGGTAATACCAGCCAATGAGGACAGTCCGGGACCGCCGCGCTTGCGCTGGCGCTACTTGTCGAAGCGGCGCACGTTCTCGACCATCATCGAGTACATCTGTGTAATCAATTCCGCGGGACGAAGACGACCGAACGGAATGTTGTCCTTCGCCCATTCGACAAGCCCCGGCGGCGGCTTCACCGGCGCCACCTCGTACCCCGCCTTCTTCAGGGCGGCGGTCACCGCCTTCGCCTGTTTGGCGTAATCCTCGTTGAAGAACGACTTGTCGGCGTCCTTGATCGCCTTGGCGATGATGTCCTCGATGGGGGTGGGCATGCCGATGCTGGAACCGGGTCTGTTGGGCGAAGATGCCGACACCCTGTCACAGCGCGGAGCCATCCGCAATTCCGGGGGGAGGCGGACGGCATCGGCGAAGACTCCGAACATACAGGGAACATAGGCACCCGACGGCCGGGTTTCAACATGCCCGGCCCAGAACCACCTCGCCATCGGAGGTTATCGTCCGCTGCCCCTTACGACACCAGCGCCGCGTCCTTTTCAGCGATGACGTTGGCGATGGCGGCGCGTTCGGCAGCGGTCAGGCGCAGGCTGGCGCTCTTCAGCTGGCCGCAGGCGGCCATGATGTCCTCGCCGCGCGGGGTGCGGACCGGGCTGGCATAGCCGGCATTGTTGACGATGTCGCCGAACACCTGGATCGCCTTTGCGGTCGACCGCTCATAGGGGGCGCCCGGCCATTCGTTGAAGGGGATCAGGTTGATTTTGGCCGGAACGCCTTCCAGCAGCTTGACCAGCGCACGCGCATCGGCCGGCGTGTCGTTGATTCCCTTCAGCATCACATATTCGAAGGTGATGCGGCGGGCGTTCGACAGGCCCGGATAGTTCCGGCAGGCGTCCATCAGCTCGCGCAGCGGGTATTTGCGGTTGATGGGCATGATGATGTCGCGCAGCTCGTCGGTCACCGCATGCAGGCTGACCGCGAGGTTCACGTTCAGCTCCTGGCCGCAGCGCTCCATCATCGGCACGACGCCGGAGGTCGACAGCGTGATGCGCCGCTTGGAGATCGAGATGCCGTCGCCGTCCATCACGATCTTCAACGCCTTGGCGACGTTGTCGTAATTGAACAGCGGTTCGCCCATGCCCATCATGACGATGTTGGACAGCATGCGCCCGTCGGGCGGCGCCGGCCATTCGCCCAGCATGTCGCGCGCCAGCATCACCTGCGCCACGATCTCCGCCGCGTCCAGGTTGCGCACCAGACGCTGCGTACCGGTGTGGCAGAAGCGGCAGGTCAGCGTGCAGCCGACCTGGGAGGAGACGCAGAGCGTGCCGCGGTCCTCTTCAGGGATGTGGACGCTCTCCACCTCCTGCCCGTCGGGCATGCGCAGCAGCCACTTGCGGGTGCCGTCCGCCGACTTCAGATCCTTCACCACCGTCGGCCGCGCCACGATGTAGGCGTCGGCCAGCTTTTCCCGCACCGGCTTGGCCAGGGTGGTCATCTCGGCGAAATCGGTGGAACCGCGGTGATAGAGCCAGTGCCAGAGCTGGCGTGCCCGGAACTTTTCCAGGCCGATCGACAGCATCTCGGCTTCCAGCTCTTCGCGGGACAGGCCGACAAGGTTCTTGCGTCCGTCGGCATCGGTCGCCGGCAGAACGAAGGCGGAAGCATGATTGGAGGCGCTCATGGCCCCATTACATAGGGCCATGAGCGCGCGGAGTCAAAAGACTCGAAGGCAAAAAGACCAAGTAATCCGCTGCGGCGATCAGCGCTTCACGGCGCAGGCCTCGTTGATGGCGTCATAAGCCTGCCCGACGCCGGCCAGGCTGTAGGTGTCGGTCGTCTTGGTGCCACGGCCGGACACGCCCTTCACCACCATCTGCTTGCCGTTGCGCAGCGCCGCTGTCACGGCGCGGTCGGCGTCGGCATCGCGGGCCCAGGCGGTCTCGCCGTCGGTGAACAGCTTGAAGTCCTTGCCGTCGATGCTGACCTCGGCCTCGCTGCCCTTCTTGAACGGATAGCCGACGATGACGCTGACGACATCCAGGGCCTTTTCCGCCGGGCGGTGGGTGACCAGCGTATAGATGTCGCCGCGCTTCGCCTTCGGCTCCGACTTCTTGGGCTGGCTGGAGATGTAGCACACCTTCTGGCCCTTCTCCTCGAACAGGAAGGCGTTCCAGTCCTTGAAGGTGCCGAGATGGCGCGGGTCGGCCGCAGCGGCCGGCGCGGCGGTCACGCCGGCGGCCAGAAAGCCGGCGGCGAGGATGGAAGAGACGACAGAACCGGCAAAGACGGCCCCGGCAAATCGGCGGACGGCGTTGGGAAGCAACATCGGTCTTGCGTCTGCTCGTTGTTGGTCCGTGGGGTGCGGGCGGACACTACCCCAAACGGACTGACCATTCCAAGACCGCCGGGCCGGTGCAGGCTCGTTTCTCACAGGCCGCCCTGCTCGTCGCGTAACATTTTGACACGCATAAGCACAATGGGGGGTCATAAACTTGCCGCTGGCGTAACCGGGGGGTCACGCTATACCTGTGCCCGGCATGAACGCGACAGGGACTGGCATGGCCAAGCTACTGGTGGTGGACGACGATCCGGTCACACGCAACCTGATCCGCGCGATCCTAACCCGCGAAGGCCATGACCTGACCCTGTGCGCCAGCGCCCCGGAAGCCATCGGCATCCTTTACGTCCAACGGTTCGACCTCGTCCTCACCGACATCATCATGCCCGACCATGACAGGTTCGAGGTCATCAAGGCCGCACGGACGCTGCGTCCGGAGATGCCGGTCGTCATCCTGTCGACCATCGACGACAAGGTGCCGGCCGAACTGACCTCCGCCGCCTTCGCCAAGCTGGGCGTGTCGCGGGTGATCTCCAAGCCGGTCAACCCCAGCCTGCTGGCGTCGGAGGTGTTGGCGGCACTTGTCGCCGGTTGAATGAATTACGCAATGGGATTACTTTGCCGGACGCGCACCGAAGGCGCGCAACCGCTGGGAATGCCATGCGCCACGACGATGCACGGCCGGAGATGGCCGGTCCGGTTGCCAAACCACCGTTCAAGGTTCTGGTCGTCGATTCCGATCCGTCGCTGCTGGCCAAGGCACGGTCGGCGGTGGAGGGGCTGTCGATCGACGGCGCCGGGGTCGACCTGACCGGCGCGACCTCCGCCGCCGAGGCGCGGGATGCCCTGCAGCGGCATCCCGACACCGCCCTGATCCTGCTGGAAACTGCGCTGGGAGGCCCGAAAGCGGGGTTGGAGCTGGTGGCCTATCTGCGGCGCGAACTGGGCAACCAGCGCACCCGCATCTTGGTCTGCACCGACGAGCGGGATTCGGAAACCGGGAGCGCGGATACCGGAAGCGAGGATGAGGCCATCGCCGCCAACGACGTCGGCGACTGGCGGGTCAAGGCGGAACTGACGCCGCGCGCACTGCGCACCGCCGTCGCCGGCCAGCTGCGCACTTTCGCCAGCCTCCAGGCGCTGGCGGCGGGACGCAAGGGGCTAGCCCGCATGCTGGTGGCAACCACCGGCCTGCTGGAGATGCGCACGCCCGACGTGCTGTTCCCCAACATCCTGCCGCGCGTCGTCGGACTGCTCGGCATCGGCCACCATGCGCTTCTGTGCATCCAGGGCGACACGCTGCCGCGCGACCGAAAGATCCGTGTGCGCGCCTCCACCGGCCGCTTCGCCAAGTGGAAGGACGTGGAGGTCGCGGAGCTTGGCGAACCGCGGGTGGAGGCGGCGCTGGAGCGGCTGTCGCCCAGCAGCGAGACGATCATCGAGCCGGATTTCTGCGCGCTGCGCCTGCGCGCCAACGGCGGCATCACCGGCATGATCTATGTCGAGGGCCGCAACGACGGCACCGCCCGCGAATGGCAGCTGATGGAGCTGTTCCGCAACAAATGCTCCATCGCCTTCGAGAACGCCCTGCTGATCGAAGAACTGAACACCTCGCAGAAGGCGACCGTCCTGGCGATGGGTGCGCTGGCCGAATACAAGGACAACGCCGCCACTGGCCATCTTCAGCGCATCGAGAAGCTGGTGGGCTCCATCGCCCGTGAGCTGCACCGGCGCGAGAAGTTCCGGGACGAGCTTGATGCCGACTTCGTCGAGAAGGTCGGGCTGGCGGCCCTGCTGCACGATGTCGGCATGCTGAGCGTGTCGGACGAGACGCTGGGGATGCCGGGCGAGCTGACCGGCATCGACATGCAGATGATCCAGCGCCATACCGAGATCGGCCACCGCATCCTGGCCGAGGCGGCGGTGCCGCTGCGCGGCCGGTCGCTGCTGTCCATCGCGGCGGAGATCGCGCGCTACCACCATGAGCGCTACGACGGATCGGGCTATCAGGAGGGTCTGCGCGGCAGCGCCATCCCCATCGGCGCCCGCATCATGGCGGTGGCCGACGTGTTCGACGCGCTGATCACCAGCCGCCAGTACCGCAGCGCCTGGGCGGTTGAGGACGCGATGGCCTGGATCGTCGAACGGTCGGGCCGCGATTTCGACCCCGACGTCGTCGATGCCTTCGTGCATGTCGTCCGCCGCTTCCAGACCGACGATCCCGGCTGGTTCCCGAAGGCGGGGGGCGGCCACGGCATGCTGGGCGGCGCCATCGGCCGCAAGCTGCGCGCCCTGTTCGGCCGCCGGGCCGAGGCGATGTAGCCTCACCCGAGGTAGAGTACGGAAGCGCCTGTCGTTTTGGCAGGATTTGGACGCCCATCGGCAACAGCGCCACTCACCCCGGCGCACGAAGCCCGTTATTCTCCCTGGCACACCCCCGAGCCGGAGACCGTGCCATGCTGGACCTGCGCCCCAACTGCGAATGCTGCGACCGCGACCTGCCGCCCGAGGCGACGGACGCCTATATCTGTTCCTTCGAATGCACCTTCTGCGCCGATTGCCGCGCCCGGCTGCCGGGGGAGCGCTGCCCGAACTGCGGGGGCGAGCTGGTGCGGCGGCCGATCCGCCCGGCGGCGAAGCTGGCGGCCAACCCGCCGTCGGCCACGCGCATCGTCAAGCCGGACGGCTGTGCCCCGCTGTTCCAGCCCTGACGGATAGTAGGACCGGAGCGGCAGTGCTCTCGCTGGCGTTCGCCGCGCAAATCGGCCAGACTGGCGCCATCGCTCCCGGGGATATGCCCCCGGACGGAGCGCAGGGACCGTCGCAGCATGCTCACGCTCTACAGCTTTCCCACGCCCAACGGACGCAAGGCCTCCATCCTGCTGGAGGAGTTGGGACTGCCCTACACCATCCACCGTGTCGATCTGGCCGCCGGCGAGAACAAGCGGCCGGACTTCCTGGCGGTCAGCCCGATCACCAAGATCCCGGCGCTGGCGGAAGAGCTTCCGGGCGGGCGGGTGCGGCGCCTGTTCGGCTCCGGCGCCATCCTGCTGCATTTCGCCGAGCGCACCGGCCGGCTGCTGCCCGAGGATGAGGACGAGCGGGCGGAGGCGATGAGCTGGTTCATGCTGGGCATCAGCGACCTCGGCCCCACCGCCATAGACATGCAGCGCTTCGCCGCCCGCTCCCCCGACCGCATCCCCCATGCCATCGACCTGTACAAGGGCGAGCTGATGCGTTGCTATGCGGCGCTGGAGGAGCGCCTGGGCGCGGCGGAGCATCTGGCCGGCGCCTCCTACTCCATCGCCGACATCGCCTGCTTCCCCTTCATCGCCGCCGCGGCGGTGGCGGGCGGCGGACTGCTGGAGCGGTTCCCCAACCTGAAGCGCTGGCACGACACCGTCGCCGCAAGACCGGCGGTCCAGCGCGGAATGGCGGTTCCCGATTTGGCCGCTTCCGGCTGAGCGGACGATCCTCGACCCTCAGCCTTCCTCGCCCGGTTTTCCCCGAACGCCATCCGGCCGTTCTAACCAGACGTCAGAGACATGCCGATCAACAACCGCATCGCCGCCTTCCAGGACGACATGACCGCGTGGCGGCGCGACATCCACGCCCACCCGGAACTGGGGTTTGAGGAAAAGCGCACCTCCGACATCGTCGCCACGAAGCTGGCGGAGTTCGGCATCGTGGTGCATCGCGGCCTGGGCGGGACCGGCGTGGTCGGCACGCTGACGGGGTTGGGCACCGGCAGCGGCCGGACCATCGGTCTGCGCGCCGACATGGATGCGCTGCCGATGCCGGAGGCCAACGACTTCGACCATGCCTCGCGCCATGCCGGCAAGATGCACGCCTGCGGCCATGACGGGCACACCACCATGCTGCTGGGTGCCGCCCGCTATCTGGCGGAGACCCGCAACTTCGACGGCACCGTCCACTTCATCTTCCAGCCGGCCGAGGAAGGGCTGGGTGGGGCGAAGCGGATGATCGACGACGGGCTGTTCCGGCAGTTCGACTGCGAGCAGGTCTATGGCCTGCACAATTGGCCGGAACTGCCGGCCGGCCGGATCGCCGTGCATCCCGGCCCGGTGATGGCCGCGGCCAACCAGTTCGAAATTCATGTGACCGGCCATGGCGCCCACGCCGCCATGCCCCATCGCGGCATCGATCCGGTCCTGGTGTCGGCCCACATCGTCACCGCGGCGCAGAGCCTGGTCAGCCGCGGCACCAACCCGGCCGAGAGTGCGGTCGTGTCGATCACGGTGGTGGAGGCCGGGACCGCGGCCAACGTCATCCCCGACAGCGCGCGGATGCGCGGCACCATGCGCACCTTCTCGGAAGAGAACCACCGCCGCATCCAGGAGCAGTTCGGCCGCCTCGTCACCAGCATCGCCGAAGGTCTGGGTGCCACGGCAGAGCTGCGCTTCCGCCCCGGCTATCCCGCCACGGTCAACAGCGAGCCGGAGGCGCGCATCGCCGCCGCCGCCGCCGCCAAGGTGGTGGGCGAGGAGAATGTGGTCTGGGCGCCGGACCCGACCATGGCGGCGGAGGATTTCGGCTACATGCTGAAGGAGCGGCCGGGTGCCTATGTCTGGCTCGGCCATGGCGGGCATCTTGGGTCCTCCTGCCGTCTGCACAACCCGCATTACGACTTCAATGACGCGATCCTGACCACCGGCGCCAGCTATTGGGCGTCGCTGGTCGAGACGATCCTGCCGCGGAGCGCCTGACCGTCCCATGAAGCTGCCGTCCCGTCCCCGCCTGATCCCGCATCTGATCCCGCTGCTGTTCGCCCCTGCCCTTCTGCTGGCCTCCTGCCAGGGCGGCAACGACCGTGCCGACGGCAACCTGCTGCCGGCGCAGGCGGAGGCCGGCACCGTCTGGCAGGGCGACCACAGCAGCGCCGCCGAGCGCGCCTATGTCGTCGCCCGCGACAGCGGCGAATGGTCGGCCCTGTGGGCACGGGTCGGCGAGCCGGCCCCGTCCTCCTTGCCCGGCGGGCGGATGGCGGTGGCGGTGTTCCTGGGGCCGCGCGACAGCGCCGGCTACGGCGTCGCCATCGACAGCGTGCAGCAGAAGGGTGCCGACCTGATCGTCGGCTATCACGAGATGGTGCCCGGCCCCGCCCAGGCGGTGGCGCAGATGCGCACCAGCCCCTACGCCATCCGCCTGCTGCCCGGCACGGCGGGGACGCCGAAATTCGTTCGGGGGAAATAAAAGACGGAAGGTGGCGTCAGACCGCCACCCTCACCGCGGCATCTGCCACGGCAACTCCCCGCCGACCAGCTTGCCGGCATCCGCCGACGGCAGCGGTCGGGCGAAGTGGTAGCCCTGGCCATAGTCGCAGGCCAGCGCCCGCAGCAGGTTGGCGTCGGCGCTGGTCTCGATGCCCTCGGCGATGACGTCGAAGCCCAGCAGACGCGCCAGATCCATGATGATGCGGACGATGGCGCGGTTTTCCTCCGACTGGTGCATGGCGGAGACGAAGGAGCGGTCGACCTTCAGGCTGTCGATGGGCAGCTTGTGCAGGTAGGACAGCGACGAATAGCCGGTGCCGAAATCGTCGATCGACAGCTTGATGCCCAGCGCCCGCAGATCGCGCAGCAGGCGGATCGACTGTTCCGCCTTGTCCATGACAGCACTTTCCGTCAGCTCCAGCTTGATCCAGGACGGCTCCACCCCGGTTTCGCGCAGAACCTCGCGCACGACCTGGACGAAGTTGGGGTCGGACAGCTGGTGGGTGGACAGGTTGACGCTCATGAACAGCGGGGCGGAGCCCGGTTCGCGGCGGTCCTGCCACTCCGCGATCTGCAAACAGGCCTGCCGCAGCACCCAGGTGCCGAGCGACACGACCAGACCGGTGCTCTCGGCGATAGGGATGAAGATGCCGGGTGGGATGTTGCCGCGTTCCGGGTGGTTCCAGCGCATCAGCGCCTCGAACCCCGCCAGCCCGCCGGTCACCATCTCCACAATCGGCTGATAGGCGACCCACAGGTCGCTGCCGCTGTCCAACGCGCTGCGCAGGTCGTGCTCCAGCCGCACCTGCTCGACCACATGGGAGTGCATTGCCGGGTCGAACCAGGCCTGCCGCCCGCCGCCCTGTTCACGGGCGCGGGCGGTGGCGATCTCGGCATCGCGCAGCACGTCGTCGGGACGTTCGTGGGTCGGCGCCGCGATGGCGACGCCGATGCTGGCGGACAGGAACACCGTACCGCCCGAACTGGAACGGGCGGAGCGTACCACCGACGCCAGCTCCTCGATGGCACCTTCCAGCACCGGCCGGTCGCAGGCGCCGCCGGCCAGCATGGCGAAGGCATGGTCGCTGACGCGGGCGATCAGGTCGAAGGCGGCGGCCTGCGCCGCCATCCGCTGGGCCAGACCGTCCAGCACCTCGTTGGCGAAGCCCTGGCCCATGCTGCTGCGGATTTCCGCGAAGCGGTCGATGTCCAGGATGACGAGGGTGAAGGGCTCGCCCATGTTGCGGTAGTCCGCCATGTGCTTCAGCAGCATCAGGCGGTTGGCCAGCCCGGTCACCGGGTCGTAATAGGCGAGGCGGAACAGGTCGTCCTGCACCTGACGGCGTTCGGTCATGTCCTGCAGGATGACGAAATAGCCGGTGATGGCGCCGTCTTCCGCCCGGTGCGGCGCATGAAGCCGCGTGACGTAACGCTGCTGGCCGTCGGCCTGGGTGATCCAGCCTTCCGTCTGCACCGTCTCGCCCGCCAGCGCGCGCTTGGCCGCCCCGACGGTGTTGCGTAGCTGGTCCTGCCCCAGCAGGTCGCCGATGGTGGTGCCGACCGCCTTCTCCAGAGTTGTCCCCATCATCTCCAGATAGGCGCGGTTGGCGTAGATGTGCCGCCTCTGCGGGTCCATCAACGCCACCTTCACCGTCATGGCGTCGAGAATCTGACGCAGGGCGTCGAGCCCCGGCGCGCCGGATGTGGCACCCGATAAAGCGTCGGCCAGCGCGGTGATTCGGGGATCAGGACTCATGGCGAGGATAGAGTGGGGTACTCATCAGGAAATCGATACCCAACACTTACGCGAAGTGTCACCCGCCCGTCAAAACCAAAGCTGCCTTAGTGCAACAGAGCTTGAACGTTTCTATAGCCCATCCATCGGAGACACGGCGGCATATCCATGGGCATATCATAGTATTCATTCAAGCGCGGGTTGCACCATCGCCGAACGCACAATCCTGATTTTCTGTTCCTCACTGTGCGAATAGAGTAATGGATTTCATTTTTTATCGGGGTATCTGCGGCCTGCGATTGCATCCCAAATTGAATGTTCAGCGGACGATCAGTCTTGTGCGGTGCAGGAACGCGGCAAAGGCATGGCTGTGCCCTGTAATGGAAGGACATCGGCGGACAGGCGCGGATTTATACTGCCAAGACAAGTGGGGACAAGACGTCGAGGATGTCGCCCGGCCCGGCGCCGCCTTACCGCAAATCCCATGATGAAAAGCCTCCAATGATGGGCAACCATCACCATTCTGGGCAGGAACCACGCCATGGCTCTCAAGGACTTCCTGGTCGTCGTCGACGATACGCCCGCGTCCGCAGCGCGTCTCGACCTCGCAGCACGGCTCGCGGCGCGGTGCGATGCGCACCTGACCGCGCTCTATGCCTTCACCGACACGGTGTTCCCCGGCTACATCGAAGCCGAATTCCCCCAGGAATTGCGCGAAAGCCGCCGCCAGAGCCGCAAGGACCAGACGGACCGGATGCAGGCGGCCTTCGACGACGTCGTGCGCCTTCATGGCATAACCGACCGCTCCGAATGGCTGGCGCAGGAAGCCGATCCGACCATCGCCGCCGCGGTGCGTGGCCGCTACGCCGATCTGGTCGTGGTCGGCCAGCCCGATCCGGACCGCGACCGCGACCAGCTCGTCGCCCAGCCGGCGGACCTTCTGTTCGAATGCGGCCGGCCGCTGCTGGTCGTGCCCTATGCCGGTCGTTTCTCCAGCATCGGCGAGCGGGTTCTGGTCGGCTGGAACGGCAGCCGCGAGGCGGCGCGCGCCATCGGCGACGCCATGTCCCTGCTGACCGCCGCCAAGCGCGTCGTGGTGATGGCCGCCAATCCGAAGCCCGGTCCGAACGGCCTGGGCGACGAGCCCTGCGCCGACATCGCCCGCCATCTGTCCCGCCACGGCTGCCGCGTGGAGGCCACCCATGTCGCCACCGACGTGGTGGAGCCCGGCGACACCCTGCTGAACATGGCCGCCGACGAAAGCTGCGACCTGCTGGTGATGGGCGCCTACGGCCGTTCGCGCTTCCGCGAACTGGTGCTGGGCGGCATGACCCGCTTCATGTTGCAGCACATGACTGTTCCGGTGCTGATGAGCCATTGAGGCGGCGCAGCCAGGAGGCGGGTGGGGACATCGCCGACGGACAGGTTCCCGCCCGGTTCCCCGTCCGTGGGGTTAAGCGACCGCCTGCCTCGCCCCGAGTCCCTCCGCAACCGTCGCGAGTCGTCGCTGCCAGCCCGTGGGGAAAAGCGACCGTCCCCCTTTGTCCACCCTGCTCCCCTTGGGGAAAAGCGGCGGATTCGTGGGGAAAAGCGGCGCGACTCGGGGTTTCCCCATGGGGACAAGCGGCGACTCAACTAATAAGTCTAACAACTAACCGTCGACTAGCACGGTCGCCTAACCCCACATTGACTCCATCGGCCGCCGCTCACCAGGATGCCACAACATCTGGGTGAGGGCGCCATGGGCGACATACACAGGCTCGTGATCGAGCATGGCCGGGACAAGGCGCGCGCCCTGGTCCGGCCCGAAGAGCGGACGCTGGTGGACATCGCCGCCGACATCCTGGCGGACGAGAACCAGCATCTCGGCATCACCTACAGCGGTTTCTGCCTGACCAGCCTGCCGCACAAGAAGCTGGCCGACGACATGCCCTGGGAAAAGCGCGGCCATCAGGTGACGCTGCTGGTCGAACCGGGCCGGCTGAAAGTGAACGGCAAGATGAAGCTGTTCGGCGTGCCCTATGGCGCGCGGGCGCGGATGATCCTGATCTATCTGCAAACCCAGGCTGTGCGCACCGGCCGCCGCGAAGTCGAACTCGGCCGCTCCATGCGCGACTGGCTGACCCGGATGGGCATCAGCGTCGGCGGCGAGACCTTCCGCGGCTTCCGCGAACAGTCGCTACGCATCTCCGCCTGCTCCTTGAAGTTCTTCTGGGACGGCGAGGATGCCGACGTCTTCGAAAAGGGCGGCATCGTCAAGCGCGGCCTGATCTTCCACGACGCTCTCGGCGACGACCGCCAGGGCACGCTGTGGAACGACGTGGTCCAGCTGGACGAGACCTTCTTCCAGGCCCTGCGCGACCATCCGGTTCCCCTGCTGGAGGAAGCGGTGCGGCAGTTGAAGGATCGCTCTCTGAGCCTCGATCTCTATGTCTGGCTCGCCTACAGGCTGCATTCGCTGAGCCGGCCGCAGCCGATCTCCTGGCCGTCGCTCTATGCGCAGTTCGGTGCTGGCTATGACCAGATGAAGCATTTCAAGCCGCGCTTCGTCCAGGCCCTGCAATATGCGCTGGCCGCCTATCCCGACGCGAAGGTCGAACCGGCCGACGACGGCGTCGTCCTCCATCCCAGCCGCCCGCCCATCGCCCGCCTGCTGGCGTAAGGGCGTGGGGTTAAGCGACCAGCACTGAGATTTCCCGCTGAACTCCCCGCGGTCGCTTTCCCCCACACTCCGGCAAGCCCACCCGCCATTGACCCACGTCATTGGGAGGCCCCTCCCCTCCCCCTAAGATCGCCGCCAGTTCCCGAACCGGAGAGGCTTTGCCTTGGACGCCCTGTCGCTGCTGAATGCCGCACTGAACCAGTGTGCCGTGGTCATCGACCGCGACGGCGGGCTGTTGCTGGCCCTGCTGACCGCCGGACTGGTCGGCGGCACCACCCATTGCGCCGGCATGTGCGGCCCCTTCGTGCTGGCCCAGGTGTCGGCGCGGCTGGAGCGGGTGCCGCTGTCGGCAATGTCGGAGTTCCGGCGGCTGACCGGGGCCGCGGTTCTGCCCTATCACGCCGGCCGGGCGACGACCTATGCGCTGGTCGGCGCGCTGTCGGCCTCGGTCGCCGGCCATGTCGGGGCGCTGCCGGGACTGCGCTGGCTGTCGGTGGCGCTGCTGGCGCTGGCGGCGCTGTTCTTCCTCGGCTACGCCGCGCGCGGCGCCCTGTCCTGGCTGCCCAAGGCGCCATCGTTGGGGAGCAACGGAGTGCAGCGCTGGTGGAGCGAGCGGGTGTCCGGCCTCGCCCGGCCGCTGTTCGGCAACCCGACGGGCTGGCGCGGCTATGGGCTGGGGGTGGCGCTGGGCTTCATTCCCTGCGGTATGCTCTATGGCGCCATCGCGGTGGCGGCGGCGAGCGGCAGTGCGCTGACCGGCGCACTCGGCATGGCGGCATTCGCACTCGGCACGGTGCCGAGCCTGCTGGCGGTCGGGCTGGCCGGCCATATCGCCGGCCGCACCTGGCGCACCGCGGTCGCCCGCGTCGCCCCGGCGATCATGCTGGTGAACGCCGGGGTGCTGGGTTGGATGGCCTGGAAGCTGGTTGCGTAAACCAGCCCCTGCCCCTGTTTCAGTGGATGCCACCGCCCTTCAGCGCGTCGCCCAGCGGAACCTGCCCGCTGCCGGGTTTCAGCGGCTGCTGCTGGCTCTCGTGCGGCGACCAGCCGGCCAGATAGAGCACTTCGAAGGTCACCGGGATCCGCCCGTCCGGCTCGGCATAAAGCTCGGCATAGCGCCGGGCCGCGTCGAACAGCAGCCCGCGGGTTGCCGGAACCTTGCGGCGGGCCAACACAGTGTTGGTCTCGCCCATGCCGCGCAGTTCGCGCATCAGGGCGAAGGCGTCGGAATAGGTGACGGTGATCACGTCGCTGTCGACCACCGGCAGGGCGAAGCCGGCGCGTTGCAGCAACCCGCCGGCATCCTTGATCTCGGCGAAGGGCGATACGCGGGGGGAGACGCCGCCCGACACCTCCATCTCCGCCTCGTACAGGCAGCGGCGCAGCTCGGCCAGGGTCTGGCCGCCTAGCATGGAGGCGCAGAAGAAGCCGTCGGGCTTCAGCGCCTGCCGGATCTGAACCAGGGCGCCCGGCAGGTCGTTGACCCAGTGCAGGCTGAGATTGCTGACGGCCAGATCGAAGCAGCCGGGGGCGAAGGGCAGGAACTCCTCGTCGGCGGCGACGGTGGCAGCGACGGCGGGGTTGCTGGGATCAAGGGCGGCACGGGCGAAATCCGGCGACAGGTCGCAGGCGACCAGCCGTTCGATCCCCTTGCGGCCTTTCAGGATCCGGCCCATCGCCCCATCGTGGCAGCCGACGTCCAGCGCCAGCGGAAAGGGACGGATCACGTCCTCCAGCCGGTCGGCGAGGCGGTCGGCGATCTCCTCGAACAGGAAGGCGTGGTCGGTGAATTCGGCGACGGCGCGGTCGCGGCGGCGGCGGACGAGCGCACGGTCGAAGACGGTCATGCTGTCGGAGCTTGTCATGGCCGCACTATACCCCAGCCCGGCGGCGCGACAACCGTGCTACACTCGCAGCTCAGCCACCTTCTCCACAGCAGCGCTCCCGAATGGGAGGAAAACCGGACAGGCATCGGAATGGGCATCGACGAGGCTATTTCCGTCAGTCACGAAGCGCTGATGGTCATCCTGAAAATCTCGCTGCCGACACTGGGCATCACGGCATTGCTGTCGGCCGGGCTGATGCTGTTCCAGAGCGCCACCAACATCAACGAATCGTCGTTGCAGCAGGACATGAAGTTCTTCGCCACGCTGCTGATCCTGTTTGTCACCGGCCCGGCGATCTATCTGGCGCTGCGCGACTATACGGCAGTGATCTTCGAACGCATCGCCATGCTGCAGTGACGAGTCCGGCCGATGCAGGCGCCCGCCTCTCTCGCCGGACTTGGCCGCATCGCAAGCGGTGCGGCGACCCTGCTGCTGGACGCGTTGCTGCCGCCGCGCTGTCTCAGCTGCGGCGAGGCGGTGGACCGGCAGGGCGGCCTGTGTGCGGCCTGCTGGGTCAAGCTGACCTTCATCGCCCCGCCGCTGTGCGCCTGCTGCGGCCTTCCCTTCGAATATGAGGCGCAGGAGGGCGCGCTGTGCGGTGCCTGTCTGGCGGCCCCGCCGCCTTTCGCCCGCGCCCGCGCCGTGCTGGCCTATGACGACGGCAGCCGGCCGCTGGTTCTCGGCTTCAAGCATGGCGACCGCATCCATGCCGCCAAATCCTATGGCGTCTGGCTGGCACGGGCCGGCAAGGAGCTGCTGGGGGATGCCGACCGGCTGCTGCCGGTGCCGCTGCACCGCGCCCGCCTGTTCCGCCGCCGCTACAACCAAGCGGCCCTGCTGGCGCAGGCATTGTCGCGGCATAGCGGCATCCCTACCGCGCCCGACCTGCTGCAACGCCACCGGTCCACCCCGACCCAGGGCGGGCTGGACCGTCAGGGGCGCCACCGCAACGTCAAGGGCGCCTTCCGGCTGCGGCCGGGACAGTCGGCAAAGGACCAGGTGACGGGACAGAGGCTGGTGCTGATCGACGATGTGATGACCACCGGGGCGACGCTGACGGAATGCACGCGGGTCCTGCTGCGCGCCGGGGCGGCCCGGGTCGACGTGCTGACCCTGGCGCGTGTGGTGCACCGCTGACGCTTGAAAAGGGCCGCGGCCGGCGACGCTGACCGGCGTTGCACGCGGGCTGCAACGTCTGGCGCCCCTCGTGGGTTGACCTTATAGTTTCTCCACGTCCAAAAGGAGCCCAGTGGCATGGCCGACGTCGTCATCTACACCACGCCCTTCTGTCCCTATTGCATGCGGGCCAAGAGCCTGCTCGACGGCAAGGGCGTGACATACGAGGAAATCGACCTCTACGCCCAGCCGGGCCGCCGTAGCGAGATGATCGAGCGGTCGGAAGGCCGGACCACCGTCCCGCAGATTTTCATCGATGGGAAGCCGTACGGCGGCAGCGACGACATCCACGCGCTGGACCGCGCCGGTAAGCTCGACCCGCTGCTCGGCATCGCCGCGTGAGCGGGGGCGCCGCCGGCACCGGCGTGCTGAGGGCCGCCTGCGTCCAGGTAAATGCCGGCACGGAGCTTGAGCCGAACCTGCGGGCGGCGGGCGATCTCGTCCGCCGTGCCCGCGATGCCGGGGCGGACTTCATCGCTCTGCCGGAGAATGTCGGCTGGATCGTCCAGGGCCGCGACAAGACCATGCAGCGCGTCCGCAGCGAGGCGGAGCATCCCGGCATTCCCTTCTTCGCCGATCTGGCGCGGGAGACCGGGGCCTGGATCCTGGGCGGCACCCTGCATGTCCTGCTGGAGGACGGACGCGCCGCCAACCGCAGCTATCTGTTCGACGCCGGGGGGCGGGTCGTCGCCTCCTACGACAAGATCCACATGTTCGACGTCACGCTGAAGGACGGCGAATCCTACCGCGAGTCGGCCACCTTCCGGCCGGGCGAACGGGCGGTTGTCGCCTCCAGCCCGTGGGGCGGCATCGGCATGACCGTCTGCTACGACGTGCGCTTCGCCTATCTCTACCGGGCGCTGGCCAAGGCGGGGGCGTCGATCCTGACGGTGCCGGCCGCCTTCACCGTGCCGACCGGCCGCGCCCACTGGCACACGCTGCTGCGCACCCGCGCCATCGAGAACGGCTGCTTCGTCGTCGCCCCGGCCCAGACCGGCAGCCACGACCAGGGCCGCCAGACCTACGGCCATTCCCTGCTGATCGCGCCGTGGGGCGAGGTGCTGGCCGATGCCGGCACCGATGTCGGCTTCATCATCGCCGACCTCGACCTCGACCGCATCGCGGAAGCCCGCGGCATGGTGCCATCGCTGACCCACGACCGTGCCTTCGAGGTGGAGCGGATCGGGTTCTGACCCGTCCGCGTCTCCTCAGCGCCCATCCTGCGTCAGCCGCAGCCACGCCATCGCTGCGGTCAGCGCGATGCCGAAGGCGCCGTCGGGCCGCACCGGCAGGTCGAGATCATGGACCAGACTGTCCAGCCGCAGGTCGACCGCCTGCTTCGACAGGCTGCGGATCTTGCGGTCGTAATAAAGGCTCGACACCTCCGTCCGCTCTTCCGGCAGTGGGCGGCCGGTCAGGCGTTCCGCCATGGCGACGGAGAAATCCAAGTAATAGCCGACCAGCGGCCGGCCCCCGATGAAGGCATGCAGCAGGTCGCCGGCCTCGGCCATCCCGGTATCGCTGCCGGGATGGAGCCGCAGCGCGCTGCCGGTCAAAATGCGGGGACCGCGGATGCGGATGGCGGCGAAGGTCAGCGGCGTTGCCGACTCGGGGTCGAAGCTGGTCGCCTCGCAATGGACCGCCACATGCTCCCGGCGGTCTGCGTCGGTGTGATCTGAATGCGCCATGGTCGCCGCCTCAATGGTTCAGGCGGAAATGATGGGCGATCAGCTCCTTGAAGCTCTTCACCAGGGCCAGACAGTCCTTGAACTGGTCGCGGTCGAGCTTGCCCAGCCGGTCCGGGTGGACGAGGTTGTCGATCGCCAGTTCCGCTCCCTCCCCCTCAGGCCCGTCATCGGGAAGATCGACGCGCGCCTTCAGGCGGATGGTCGACAGGATGGTGAAGGCTTCCACCAGATCGGCGGCCATCTTGCGGTCCAGCGCCCCCAATTCGGCCAGCACCTGGATGCGCTCCACCGTGTTGGTTTCCGCCCGGTGCTTTTCCAGCGCCAGCGCGCGCACGCCATGGACGATGGGGAAGATGCCGGCCTTCTTGATGTCCACCGCTTCCGCCCGGCGCCGCTCGAACAGGGCGGCGAACAGGCCGCTCGGCGTGTCGAAGGACAGGGCCGGGCGAGCGAACTGGGTGAAGAACATCTGGTTGTCCTGCAACCGGCTCAGCAGATAGTCCTTGGCCTCGGCCAGCAGCGTGGCGTCGCCGGCCACCGGAGCGGCGTCGTAGAAGATGGCGAGGTTCATCTGCGCCGCCTCGTCCGGGCGGTGGACCCAGTTGAACAGCGCGTCCTTGTAGCCGGCGAGCGGCCGCGTCCATTCGGGGTTCGACACCATGATGTTGCCGGGACAGGGCGGATAGCCGAACTCCACGAGATGGCGGGTGAAGTCGGCGGCGAACCTCGGCAGGTCGGGACAGTCGAAACCGTCGCGTAGGATCAGGCCGTTGTCCTGGTCGGTCTTCAGCAGCTGTTCGCCACGCCCCTCGCTGCCCATCACGATCAGGCAGCTGTTGGCCAGCAGGTCCGGCGGGGCCAGCAGTTCGAACAGCTTGCGGAAGATTCGGCGGTTCAGCTCGGTCACCAGATCGGCGATGAAGGAGACCTTGACCCCGGTGGCATGCAAGGTGCGGATCAGCTCGACGATGGAGCGGCTGGCCCGGCGCAGGTCGGCGGGGTCGGTGGCATGCTCCACCTGCAACCCGATGACCTGGGAATGGTTGGACAGCACCGCCAACAGGTCGCTTTGCTCCAACAGCCCGACGATGGCACCGTTCTCCGTCACCACCACCCGGCGCACCGCATGCTTGGTCATCAGCACCAGCGCATTGAACAGCAGGTCGTCGCGATCCAGCGTCAGCAGTCCGTAGCGGGCGAGCGGCCCGACCGGCTCGCTCACCGGCCGGCCGTCCAGCACCACGAGGTCGCGCAGGTCGGTGCCGGTCAGGATGCCCGCCGCTCCATCGGCTCCGCGCACCAGCACGCTGCTGGCGCGGTTCTGCCGCATCGCCTCGGCCGCATCGCGCAGGCTGGCGGCGGCGTCGACGAACAGCGGCGGGTGGAGATAGGCCTGCCGGATGCGTGCCATGGTCAGCGCCGCCATCTCGCGGTTGGACCGCAAAGCCGCGAGATCGCGCATGCGCTGGGCGAAATCGCCGAGGATGGCGGCACCGAACTCGGGATTCTCCGCCGCCAGCGCTTCCAGAGCGGGGCGCGGGATCAGGTGACAGGCGCACTCCTCAGCCGCGACGAAACGCCGGGCGGTACTGCCGCCCGCGCCGGCACCCGCGGCGCCATAGAGGGCCTGCAAGCCAAAACGGTCGCCGGGTCCGTGGACCGCCGCCACCTCACCGCCACGGCGCTCCTGCACGGTGCCGCGCAGCACGACGAACATCGCATCGGTCGGCTCCTCCCGCGACAGCAGGACCGCGTCACGCGGGTAGAGCGCGATGTCCAGCGCCCCCGCCAGCGCCGTCCGCTGATCGTCGGTCAGCAGGTCGAAGGGGGGCTGGCCGTAATCGAAGTCCGGGGAGGCGGTCGGCATCGCGTGCTGCACGGGCAGGCTCCGTCACAGGAGGGCGGGGCATCGGGAAAAGCGGGCATAAAAAAGCGCCTCCGGATAGGATCCGGAGGCGCTTTCCAGGATACACCCGCCGGGCCCGAGGCCGGTAGCGGGTGCGACATTTGGCGGCGTGGTTCGGTCACCGCACGGGCTTGAGCCTTCCCCGAAGGGGGGAAGGGACGCGGTGCGAGACGCGGTCCCTTCCCTGTTCTTGTCGCTCCGCCCGGTTCGTTCGAACGCTTGATCGCTCGATGGGCAACCGCTTAGTGAGCGGAGGCACCCTCGGCACCCAGGCCGGTCTGCGACCGGATGTACTGGGCTTCGAAGTCCTTGCGCTCCTTCTGGGCCTGCGCGCTGTTGTCGGTGATCGAGAAGAACCAGATACCGGCGAAGGCGAGCGGGATGGTGAAGAAGCCGGGGTTGTCGTAGGGGAAGATCGCGGCCGGATTGCCCAGCACGGCCTTCCACACGGTCGGCCCCAAGACCAGCAGGACGATCGCCGAGATCAGGCCGAGCGCACCGCCCATCACGGCGCCACGGGTGGTCATCTTGCCCCAGAACATCGACATCAGCAGGATCGGGAAGTTGGCCGAAGCGGCGATGACGAAGGCCAGACCGACCATGAAGGCAACGTTCTGGTTCTCGAAGGCGACGCCCAGGATGATCGAAACGATGCCGATGACGACCGTGGTGATCTTCGACACGCGGATTTCGTCCGCCTCGTTGGCACGGCCCTTGGCGAAGACCGAGGCGTAGAGGTCATGGGAGACCGCCGAGGCACCGGCCAGCGTCAGACCCGCGACCACCGCCAGGATGGTGGCGAAGGCGACCGCCGAGATGAAGCCGTAGAACAGGTCGCCGCCGACCGCGTGGGCGGTATGGATGGCCGCCATGTTGGTGCCGCCGATGATCGCGGTGATCGCCGCCTTGGCGCCGGCCGCCGGGCCGGCCGTCAGGAACGGGTAGGCACCGTTGGCGTCGGGAGCCAGGATCATCAGGATGGCGCCGAAGCCGATGATGAAGGTCAGGATGTAGAAGTAGCCGATGAAGCCGGTTGCGTAGAAGACCGACTTGCGGGCTTCCTTGGCGTCCGACACCGTGAAGAAGCGCATCAGGATATGCGGCAGACCGGCGGTGCCGAACATCAACGCCATGCCCAGCGAGATCGCCGAGATCGGATCGGACACCAGCGTGCCGGGCGACATGATCGCCAGACCCTTCGGGTGGATCTCGACGGCGGCCTTGAACATCGCCTCGGGGCTGAAGCCGAACTTGGCGAGGATCATGAAGGCCATGAAGGACGCGCCGGACAGCAGCATCACCGCCTTGATGATCTGCACCCAAGTGGTTGCCAGCATGCCGCCGAAGGTGACGTAGCCGATCATCAGGACGCCGACGAGGATGACGGCGACCAGATAGTCGAGACCGAACAGCAACTGGATCAGCTTGCCGGCACCAACCATCTGGGCGATCAGGTAGAAGGTCACGGTGGCCAGCGAGCCGCAAGCCGACAGGGTGCGGATCGGCGTCTGCTGGAAGCGGTAGGAGGCGACGTCGGCGAAGGTGTACTTGCCGAGGTTGCGCAGCCGCTCCGCGATCAGGAACAGCACGATCGGCCAGCCGACCAGCCAGCCCACCGAATAGATCAGGCCGTCGAAGCCCGAGGCGTACACCAGACCGGCGATGCCCAGGAAGGACGCGGCCGACATGTAGTCGCCGGCGATGGCGAGGCCGTTCTGGAAGCCGGTGATGCCGCCGCCGGCAGCGTAGAAGTCCTTGGCCGACTTGGTACGGCGGGCCGCCCAGTAAGTGATGCCCAGCGTGAACACCACGAAGGCCAGGAACATCAGGATGGCCGACCAGTTGGTCGCCTGCTTCTGCACCGAACCGCCGATGGCGTCGGCCATGGCGCCGGTGGGCAGCAGAAGCGCCGCCCCGGTTGCAGCAGTCGTACCGGCCGCAATGCGGGAGTGGATGGCGCGCATCACTTCGACTCCTCCAGGATCTGGCGGTTCAGCTCGTCGAATTCGCCGTTCGCCCGATGCACGTAGATGCCGGTCAGGATGAAGGCGGACACGATGGTGAAGACGCCGATGGGAATGCCCCAGGTCGTGACGCCGGAGCCGATCGGCGTACCCAGGAACGACTTCCCGAACGCCACCAGCAGGATGAAACCGAAATAAATGACCAGCATGGCAATCGACAAAGTCCAGGCGAAGGCGGACCGTTTCGCCACCAGTTCCTGGAACTTTGGATTGTTCACAATCCTTTGTGCGCTTTGACTCATGTGCGTCCCCTCATCGAGTGCCGGCAAGCTTCTGCGATCCATCAAGACAGGATCTTCTGGCAAGACAGGGTCTTCTGGACCTGCGGGCATTTGCCGTCCGGGCGGTCGCGTCCGGGTTTCTTCCCGTAATTCGTACGCCCTTGACCTGCCCAATTGTTTGATACAGATCATTGTTGGGCGCACCCCCTACCTTGGTCGATGGGGTGGGCGCCGAGGGGGCGGACGGCCCCGAAAAAGCAAGCCTGGGCAAGGCTGTAGCGCCATACGGGAAAGGCGCCCCCGTTGCCGGGCGCGCCTTTCAAACAGTCAGCTTTTCAAACGGTTTCGTTGGGACTCAATGGCAGGGCCGCGCGGTGGCACCACCCTGCCGGGACCGGCTGCCCTTCAGGAATCGGTGCGCGGAATCCAGGGGATGCGGTGAAATGTCACACCTTCCTCGTGGAGTTCGGAAACCTCCTCGTCCGACGCCTCGCCATATATGCCACGCGGGTCGGTCTCGCCGTAATGGATGCGCCGCGCCTCCTCGGCGAAACGGTCGCCGACATAGTCGCAGTTCTTCTCCACACTGCGCCGCACCTCGGTCAGCTGCCGCATCACCTCTGCCACCGCCTCGCGCTGGGCGTCGTTCAGACTCGGCGGCAGGGCGGCGACCACATCGGCGGCGTTCGGCAGCGGGACCGGCGCGGGGATCGGTGCCGGAAGGGGGAGCTGTGCCGCAGTGGCGGGAGCAGCCGGCGGCGTCATCGACGGAGCGTTGGCCGCAACGGCCTCGGCCTGTTCGCGGGCACGGTCGGCGGCCTTGGCGACGCCCTTGGCGATGCGCGGGGCCATCGGCGCCTTGCCGACCACGGTGTCGCCGCAGATCGGACAGGCGATCTGATGGCCCGCCGCCTGTTCGTCATAGGCGGCACCGTTGCGGAACCACGCTTCGAACTGGTGGTCGGCCGAGCATCTCAACGCGAAGAGGATCATATCCCCACAAGCCCCAACTGACCCGCAGCAGGAAAGACAAGTCCGGGCACGCCGGTCCGGGTTGCGGCGCGACTCGGGAATCGCCCTAATTCAGCACGGCTGGGCCGCGCCGTCAAACGCCGGACGGGCCATACGCGCGTACCTCCTGTGATATCGTTCCCGACACCATCGAAAAAAGTCCGGATAAGGGAATTTCTCCATGCCCACACCCCATCCGCTGTCGCCGCCCTCCCCCTGGGTGGAGCGATTCGCCCCGCTGGTGCGGGCGGGCGGGCCGGTGCTAGACCTCGCCTGCGGCGGCGGACGGCATCTGCGCCTGTTCCGTCGCCTCGGCCATCCGGTGGTGGGGCTGGACCGCGACCTCGGCGGCGTCGCCGACCTGGGGGGCGGCACGAACGTCACCCTCGTTCAGGCAGACCTGGAAAGCGGCGACTCGGGGATTTCTCCCACCTCCCTCCCGCTTGACGGCACCTTCGCCGGGATCGTCGTCACCAACTACCTGCACCGCCCGCTCTTCCCCGCCATCCTGGCGACGCTGGAACCGGGCGGCGTGCTGATATACGAGACCTTCGCCGATGGCAATGCCCGCTTCGGCCGCCCGTCCTCTCCCGACTTCCTGCTGCGGCGGGGAGAGTTGCTGGAGGCGGTGCGCGGCAGGCTTCAGGTGGTGGCCTTCGAACAGGGCGAGCTGTCGGTGCCCAAGCCCGCGGTGGTGCAGCGGATCTGCGCCGTCGCCGGGGACGATCCGCTGCCGCTCTGATCCCGCATCCTTACTCGTCGCACTCACTCGTCGCTTTCGTCGGCGACCGGCTTCTGCTCCCCGCGGATCCGGCGGCGGCGGTCCTCCTTGCGCATGATCTGCTTGCCATGCTTGTGCTGGGCCGGCCCCTCCAGCGGGCCGCCGGGACGCACCGGGCGCTCGGCGAAGCGGCCGAGCGAGATCATGCGGTCGTACATCACCAGCGCCCCGGCGACGCCGACGTTGATGCAGAAGGACATGGGGATCTTTACCACATGGTCGCAGCGCGCCAGCAGGGCGGGCGACAGGCTGTCGCGCTCCGGCCCCAGCACATAGGCGGCGCGCGACGGGTGGCGGAAGCTGGGCAGTTCCACCGCGTCGTCGGTCAGTTCCACCCCGACCAGCATGCAGTCCCTGGGCAGGGTGAAGTCGGCCACCCGCTCGTGGATGTAGAGCGGCAGGTGCAGCGTGGCGCCGGAGGTATCGACCAGCTTCGTCTCGCGCAGATCCGGCTCCGGATCGATGGCGAAAAAGAAGGAGGCGCCGAAGGCATGGGCGGTGCGCATCAGGTTGCCGACATTGCCCGGCTTGCTGATCCGCTCCACCCCGATTCCGAAATAGCCACGCATGAAGAGCCCGCTGATCTGGGTAGGAATATGACCGGGCGGGAGCTTGCCGCCGCAGCCCGCCCGAGGCAAGCTTGCCGGCATGAGCCCAGACAATCCTCACGACCATTCCTCCTGCTGCGGCGGCGAACACCACCACAGCGATTCCCACCATGACGGCCACCGGCCTGGCGAGAGCGCCGAGGGCCGTGCCGACCTGTCCGGCCCGGCGGAAAGCCCGATCACCGTCGAGGTGACGCGCGGCAGCCTGGTGGAGTCGGTCCACCGCGCCCGCGCCTGCATCGTCGATGCCGGCGGCCATGTGCTGGCACGCTGGGGCGACATCGATTCACCGATCTACCCGCGCTCCGCCATCAAGTCGCTGCAGGCGATCCCGCTGGTGGAAAGCGGCGCGCTCGACGCCTTCGGGCTGGGGGATGAGGAGTTGGCGCTCGCCTGCTCCTCCCACAATGGCGAGGCGCGCCACACCGAACTGGCGCGGTCCTGGGCCGGGCGGGTCGGTCTGACGCTCGACGACTACGAATGCGGCGCGCAGATCCCCTACGATCCCGCCACCGCCGAGGATCTGGTCCGCCGCGGCGAGGCGCCGACCGCCTTCCACAACAACTGCTCGGGCAAGCACAGCGGCTTCCTGACCACCGCAAAGCACAGGGCCGAACGGCTGAAGGGCTATGTCCGCTACGAACACCCGGTGCAGCAGCGCATCCTGGGCGTGATGGAGCAGATGACGGGCCAGGACCTGTTCGGGGCGCCCTGGGGCGTCGATGGCTGTTCCATTCCCACCATCGGCATTCCGCTGGGCGCCATCGCCTATGCCATGGCCCGCATCGCCGACCCGGTCGACTTGCCCGACGCCCGGGCCGAGGCCGTCACCCGCATCGCCGCCGCCTGGGGCAAGCACCCCTTCCTGATCGGCGGCACTGGAACCTTCGACACGGCGCTGATGGAGGCGGCCGGAGGCGCCGTGCTGGTCAAGGGCGGAGCCGAGGGCGTCGGCTGCGCCGTAATCCCCGAGCAGGGCATCGGCATCGCGCTGAAGATCGAGGACGGTGCCGCCCGCGCCCGCGAGGTGGCGCTGGCCGCCCTGATCCGCTCGACCCAGGCGCTGACCGAGGCGCAATGGGCGCGCGTGCCGCAGCTGCTGACCACCCCGCTGCTGAACCGCGCCGGCGCGCGGGTGGGCGAGGTGCGGGCGGCGGGCGGATGGCCGTCCGCCTAACTCCGCAAGCGCGATCAAGCGGCTGCCGGCTAGCATCGGCGGGACTGGAGGACGTCACGCCATGACCAACGACAGCATCTCCACCGACGCAACGGCCGCGTGGCCCGTGCCGTGTTCCGCGGTTGCGGCCAAGCCCGGCACGCGGCTCGATTACGGCGACCGGATCGAACGGGTGGTGACATTCATCGCCGCGCATCTGGACGAACCGCTCGACCTCGATCGGCTGGCGGAGGTCGCCTGCTTCTCGCCCTGCCACTTCCACCGCATCTACCGGGCGATCACCGGCGAGACGGCGGCGGAGACCCTGCGCCGGCTGCGCCTGCACCGGGCAGCAGGCGATCTGGTGTGCGACAGCATCGCCATGCCGGCCATCGCCCGGCGGGCGGGGTATGGCAGCGTCGAGGCCTTCACCCGCGCCTTCGGGCAGAGCTATGGCGTGACACCGGCCGCCTACCGCAAGCGCGGGCGGCTCAATCCTCCAGTCCCGGCCAACCACCAGATGGAGGACAGCATGCACGACGTCGAAATCCGCGACCTTCCCGCCCACCGCATCATCGGGCTGCCGCACACCGGCCCCTATATGACCATCGGCACCAGCTTCGACCGGCTCTATACCTGGGCGTCCAAGCAGGGGCTGACCGGCCCCGGCACCCGCAGCTTCGCCATCTATTACGACGATCCGGAATCGGTGAGGCCGGAGGATTTGCGCTCCTTCGCCGGGCTGATGCTGGACCTGGGCATCGTCGAGGATGGGTTGATCCGTGTGGTGGACATCCCCGGCGGGCGTCATGCCGTGGTGCGGCACAAGGGCCCCTATGCCGAACTGGGCGCGGTCTACCGCTGGCTTTATGGCGAGTGGCTGCCCAACAGCGGCCACACGCCGGGAGATGCCCCCTGTTACGAGGAATATCTCAACAACCCGCGGGCGTTGCCGCCGTCCGAGTGGCTGACGGAGATCTGCGTTCCCCTGGCTGGGTGATCGTCAGCGAAAGGCGGTCACCGAAAGCACGTCATCGGGCAGGTGCGATACGGGCGGATGCGGTGCTATGGTCGCCGCGCCCATTTTTTCCCGTTGAGCGGTTCCCATGAGCATCGACGATCTGCGCGCCCAGTATGAAGCCTATCCCTATCCGGCGCGCAATCCGGCCGACGAGGCCGAACGGCTGATCAACGGCTCGCCCAGCCACCTGGACGAGTTCGTGCAGCATGTCTTCGGCGGCCGGATCGACCATTCCAGGCCTCTGCGGGTTCTGGTGGCCGGCGGCGGCACGGGGGACGGCACCATCATGCTGGCGCAGCAGATGGCCGATGCCGGCAATCCCGGCCGCATCGCCTACATCGACCTGTCGGACGCCAGCCGCGCCGTCGCCGAGGCGCGGGCCAGGGCGCGCGGCCTGACCAACATCGACTTCCACCGTGGGTCGCTGCTGGAGCTGGACGGGATTACGGCGGAAGCGGGGCCGTTCGACTACATCGATTGCTGCGGCGTGCTGCACCATCTGGACGACCCGTCTGCCGGCCTGCGCTCCCTGGCCGGCGCGCTGGCGCCCGGTGGCGGCATCGGCATCATGGTCTACGCGCCCTACGGCCGCACCGGCGTCTATCCGATGCAGGAGGCGCTGCGCGGCATGACCGAGGGGTTGCCGCCGGCCGAGAAGGTGGCGCTGGCCCGCCGGCTGATCCAGGCGCTGCCGCCGACCAACTGGCTGCTGAACAACCCGCACATCGGCGACCACCGGCTGGCCGACGCCAATCTCTACGACCTGCTTCTGCACAGCTGCGACCGCCCCTACAGCGTGCCGCAGCTGGCGGAGCTGGCGGACAGCGCCGGGCTCGCCGTCGCGACGCTGATCGACCCGCTGCGCTACGAGCCGTCTCTCTGGGTCAAGGACGCCCGCATCCTGAAGCAACTGGCGGGGCTGGGCATGCTGGAGCGCGCCGCCTGGACCGAGCGCATCACCGGCGCCTTCACCAAGCACATCGCCTATCTGCTGCGCCCGGCCGATCTGGAGGCCGCCTGCATCCGGCCGGACGGGCCAGACGTGGTCCCGGTCCTACGCGACATCGACGGCAAGACCGTGGCGAAGGCCGTTCCGCCCGGCGGCAGCCTGGAATTCGACCTGATGGGCAACGTGGTGTCGCTTCCCCTGCCCCGGCTGGCCGGCCCGATCCTGTCGCGGATCGACGGCAAGACCAACCTGGGCTCCCTGCACGCCGCCATCGAACCGACCACCAAGGTGACCTGGGAACAGTTCCTCACCCAGTTCCGCCAGCTGTTCGACGCGCTGGGCGGCCTGGGCAAGATGCATCTGCGGCGGGGATAGGGCGGAAACCCCACCCCCGGCCAATTCTTACCCCCGCAGAACCGGCACCGCGGCATCGAGCGCCTTGGTCAGACGGTCGAAGGTCTGGTGGATTTCCGCTTCGGAGATCACCAGCGGCGGGCAGAGCGCAATGGAATCGCCCATGGCGCGGACGATCAGGCCGTTGTCCTGGGCCAGACCGTTGACCAGGGCGCCGGCACGGCCGGGCGGATCGAAGGGCGTCTTGGTCCCCTTGTCGGCCACCAGTTCCAGCGCGCCGATCAGGCCGATGCCGCGGGCCTCGCCGACCAGCGGATGGTCCGCCAGCGCTTTAAGCCGCGACTGGAAGGCCGGGGCGACCGAGCGGACATGCCCGACGATGTCGCGTTCCTCGTAGATGTTCAGCGTTTCCAGCGCCACCGCCGCCGCCACCGGGTGGGCGGAGTAGGTGTAGCCATGGCCGAAAGTGCCGATCTTCCGGCTTTCCTCGACGCAGGCGCGATAGATGGCGTCGCTCACCATCACGGCGGAGATCGGCAGATAGCCGGACGACAGCTGCTTGGCGCAGGTCAGGATGTCCGGCTGCATGCCGACGGTCTGGCTGCCCCAGAAATTGCCGGTACGGCCGAAGCCGCAGATCACCTCGTCGGCGACCAGCAGGATGTCGTATTTCTTCAACACCGCCTGGATCTTGGCGAAGTAGGTCGCGGGCGGAACCACGACGCCGCCGGCGCCCATGATCGGCTCGGCGAACATGGCAGCGATGGTGTCCGGCCCCTCGGCCAGGATCAGCGCCTCCAGCTGTTCGGCCAAGCGGGTGGCGAAGGCCTCCTCGCTCTCGCCTTCAAGCCCATTGCGATAATGGTGCGGGCAATCGCCGTGGATGATGCGGGCGATCGGCAGGTCGAAGTCGCGGTGGTTGTTGGGCAGCCCGGTCAGGCTGGCGGTCGCCACCGTCACGCCGTGATAGGCACGCTGGCGCGACAGGATCTTCTTCTTCTCCGGCCGGCCGAGCGCGTTGTTGTAGTACCAGATCAGCTTGATCGCAGTGTCGTTGGCCTCCGAGCCGGAATTGGCGAAGAAGACCTTGGACATCGGCACCGGCGCCAGACCGATCAGCTTCTCGGCCAGATCGATGCCGGGCTCGTGCGACTTGTGGCCGAAGATGTGATAGGTGGACAGCTGCCGCATCTGCTTGGTCGCCGCCTGGACCAAGCGCTCCTCTCCCCAGCCGAGCGAGACGCACCACAGGCTGGCCATGCCCTCGATGTAATCCTTGCCGCCATCGTCGAAGACGTGGATGCCTTCGCCGCGTTCGATGATCATCGGCCCCTGCGTCTCATGAGCGTGCAGGTTGGTGTAGGGATGGAGGACGAAGGCCTTGTCGCGGCTGGCGGCAGAGTTGCCGGCGGTGCTGCCCGGAGCGGTCATGGAGTGGATCTTCCTGTTCGGTCTTGTCGGGTTCGTTGCCCTGGATGGCCGTAGCGGCTCACCGCAGGGTGTTCGATTTGTTAAACAGTATCGCCGATCATACGCACAGTTTCGCCACTCGACAAACCCGCTTCGCCGTCATCCGTGCCATGCGCGCAAGACGCTGGCGGGACGCCAAGCCGGATGGGACAGCTTGACCGGAACGACGAGAGGGAGGAGCCGCTTTGCGCACGCTTTACGGTATGGTCAGCACGGCCGCGATGGCGCCACACATCCTGCTGCGCGAGATCGGCGACCCTTTCGAACTGCGGCTGCTCGACCGCGACAGGGCGGAGCATAAGAGCGCCGCCTATCTGGCGCTGAACCCGCATGGCCGTGTGCCGACGCTGGTCGACGGCGATCTGGTGCTGTACGAGGCCGCCGCCATCTGCCTGCATCTGGCCGACAGCCATCCGGAGGCGAAGCTGGCCCCGGCGGTCGGCACGCCCGAGCGGGCGGAGTTCTACAAATGGCTGGTCTATCTGACCAACAGCGTCCAGGCCGAGATGCTGCTGTACTTCTACCCCGAGCGTTATGTCGAGGGCACGCAAGCGCAGGCCGCCTTCAAGGCGGCGACCGAAACCCGGCTGAACGGTCATTTCGATAAGATTGACCGCGCGCTTGCAGAGCGTACGTGGCTGCTGGGCGACACGTACAGCGCCGTCGACCCGTACCTGTTCATGCTGTGCCGCTGGACCCGCTTCATGGGTCGCCCGGCACGTACGCTGGGCAATCTGGGACCTTACCTCGCCCGCGTTCTGGAGCGTCCGGCGGTGAAGGCCGCTTTCGAGGTGGAAGGGCTGGGGGCGCCGTTTTACTGAGGAAAAAAGCCCTCTCCGACGGTTGGGAGAGGGCCTTCGGCCTTACGCCTTGCGAATCAGCCCGCTCACCGGCTGGCCGTCGATGGTCAGGGAGCCGCCTTCGGCTCCGACCGCCACCGTCTGGCCGTCCTTGATGCGGCCCTCGAGAATCAGGGTCGCCATCGGGTTCTGCAACTCGCGCTGGATCACCCGCTTCAGCGGACGGGCACCGTAGACCGGGTCGTAGCCGGCCTCTGCCAGCCATTCGGTCGCCGCCTCGTCCACCGTCAACGTGATCTCGCGGTCAGCGAGCATCTTCGTCAGGCGGCCGAGCTGGATCTTGACGATGCCGCCCATATGCCGGCGGTCGAGCCGGTGGAACAGCAGGATCTCGTCCAAGCGGTTCAGGAACTCCGGCCGGAAATGGGCGCGGACCGCTTCCATCACCTCGTCGCGCACGGCGGCGCTGTCCTCGCCCTCCGCCTGCTCGGCCAGCGCCTGCGAGCCGAGGTTGGAGGTCATGATGATGACCACGTTGCGGAAATCGACCGTGCGGCCCTGCCCGTCGGTCAGCCGGCCGTCGTCCAGCACCTGGAGCAGCACGTTGAAGACGTCGGGGTGGGCCTTCTCCACCTCGTCGAACAGCACGACCTGATAGGGCCGGCGGCGCACCGCCTCGGTCAGCGCCCCGCCCTCCTCATAGCCGACATAGCCCGGAGGCGCGCCGATCATGCGGGCGACGGAGTGCTTCTCCATGTATTCCGACATGTCGAGGCGGACCATCGCCGTCTCGTCGTCGAACAGGAACTCGGCCAGCGCCTTGGTCAACTCGGTCTTGCCGACGCCGGTTGGACCGAGGAACAGGAAGGAGCCGATGGGACGGTTGGGGTCCTGCAACCCGGCCCGCGCCCGGCGCACAGCATTGGACACGGCGACGATGGCCTCGTCCTGGCCGATCACCCGCCCGCGCAGCTTGTCCTCCATCGCCAGCAGCTTCTCGCGCTCGCCGGCCAGCATCTTGTCGACCGGCACGCCGGTCCAGCGGCTGACCACCGCGGCGATGTCGCTGTCGCGCACCTCCTCGTTCAGCATGCGGCTGCTGGCATGCTCCTCGGCGTCCTTCAAAGCCTTTTCCAGACCGGGAATGACACCATAGGCAAGCTCGCCCGCGCGGCCCCAGTTGCCGTCGCGCTGCGCCGTCTCCAGTTCGGTGCGGGCCTTCTCCAGATCCTCCTTGATCTTCTGCGCGCCCTGTAGCTGGTCCTTCTCGGCCTGCCACTTGGCGGTCAGTTCTGCCGATTCCTGCTCCAGATCGGACAGCTCGCGCTCCAGATTGACCAGACGGTCGCGCGACGCGGAGTCCTGCTCGCGCTTCAGCGCCTCGCGCTCGATCTTCAGTTGTATGATGCGGCGGTCCAGCTCGTCGATGGCTTCGGGCTTGCTGTCCACCGCCATGCGCAGGCGGCTCGCCGCCTCGTCGATCAGGTCGATGGCCTTGTCGGGCAGGAAGCGGTCAGTGATGTAACGGTTGGACAGGGTCGCCGCCGACACGATGGCGCTGTCGGTGATGCGCACGCCGTGGTGCACCTCGTAGCGCTCCTTCAGGCCGCGCAGGATGGAGATGGTGTCCTCCACCGTCGGCTCCGACACGAAGACCGGCTGGAAGCGCCGGGCCAGCGCCGCGTCCTTCTCGATGTATTTGCGGAACTCGTCCAGCGTGGTGGCGCCGACGCAATGCAGCTCGCCGCGCGCCAGCGCGGGCTTCAGCATGTTGGACGCGTCCATCGCGCCGTCGGACTTGCCGGCGCCGACCAGCGTGTGCAGTTCGTCGATGAAGACGACGATCTCACCGGCCGCCGCCTGGATTTCCGACAGCACGGCCTTCAGCCGCTCTTCGAACTCGCCGCGGTACTTGGCGCCCGCCACCAGCGCGCCAAGGTCGAGAGACAGCAGCTGCTTGTTCTTCAGGCCCTCCGGCACGTCGCCCTTGACGATGCGCTGGGCCAGCCCCTCGACGATGGCGGTCTTGCCGACGCCGGGCTCGCCGATCAGCACGGGATTGTTCTTGGTGCGCCGGGCCAGAACTTGGATGGTGCGGCGGATTTCCTCATCGCGGCCAATCACCGGATCGAGCTTGCCGTCGCGCGCCGCGGCGGTCAGGTCGCGGGCATATTTCTTCAGCGCGTCATAGCCCTGCTCGGCGCTGGCGCTGTCGGCGGTGCGGCCCTTGCGGATGTCGTTGATGGCGGTGTTCAGCGCCTGCGGCGTCACGCCGGCGGACTTCAATGTCTTGCCCGACGGGGTGCCGTCGGCCATGGCCAGCGCCAGCAG
This sequence comes from Azospirillum sp. A29, assembly GCF_042604625.1. NCBI lineage: Bacteria > Pseudomonadati > Pseudomonadota > Alphaproteobacteria > Rhodospirillales > Azospirillaceae > Azospirillum > Azospirillum sp. A29. The sequence goes on along the minus strand of NZ_CP170466.1, from coordinate 1,891,201 downwards.
GATGCGTTCGGCGGTGACGAAGCTGTCGCCGGCCTTCTCGGCGACCTTCTCGGCCTGTTCGAAGACGCGGGAGAGTTCGGGCGTCAGGTAGAGCTGACCGGCGCCGCTGCCTTCGACCTTCGGCAGCTTGTCCAGTTCGGCGTCAACCGCCGACAGGGCCGCCTTGGAGTCGCCGCCCGCTGCACGGATCAGATTGGCGGCAAGCCCTTCCTTGTCGTCCAGCAGCGTCTTCAGCAGATGTTCCGGGGTCAGGCGCTGATGCCCACGGCGCACGGCCAGGGTCTGGGCGGCCTGAATGAACCCGCGGCTGCGTTCGGTATATTGCTCGAAATCCATGATGCTCCCCTATCTCCTGTCGACCGTCCGCGAGGCAGCCCGGTCGACGTGATCCACGCAACTGTGCGATCCGCAAGGATGCTGCCGAAGATGTAGGCAAGGCCGAAGGCCATGCAAGACCATCTGCGTAGAAAGGTTATCGGTAGAGAAACGTGACCATACCTGCCTCCTCCAGACCGGTTAGGATCGGGAAAAAGAGGTAGCGCGCGACCTGCCGATTGCCCCCTACACCATCCCTCCCGCCCACGGCTAGACTGCCGCCATTCCGCCTTTCCGCCTTCCAAGGGCCCCGTTCCGGATTTCATCATGACCGATCTGGCCGCCTCCGGTTCCCCGACCAGCACGACGCCGGCATCCGCCGACAGGCCGATTCCGAGAACCATGACGGGCCGGCTGCTTCGTCTCGCCTGGAGCCTGCGCGGGGTCTGGCATCGGCTGGCACGGCCGCTGACCATGGGGGTGAGGGCGATCATCCTGGACGAGGCGGACCCGGCATCGCCCGGCGTCCTGCTGATCCGGCACAGCTATGTCGATGGCTGGCACCTGCCCGGCGGCGGTGTCGGGCGGGGAGAGACGCTGGTCGACGCCATGCGGCGCGAGGTGCGGGAGGAGGTCGGGCTGATTGCCGACCGCCCTGCTCAGCCTTTCGCCATCTATGCCCGTTTCCGCAACGGAGCGAGCGACCATGTGGCGGTCTATGTCGTGCGCGGCTGGAGCGGCAGCCCGAAGGCCGACGGTGTTGAGATCGTCGAAACCCGATTCTTCCCGCTCGACCGGCTGCCGACCGACCTGTCGCCTGCCACCGGGCGGCGGCTGGAGGAATTTCTTGGTCGACGGCCCGTCGCCGAACGCTGGTAGCGGCACCAGATTACGGGGTGGAGCGGGCGGTTCGGGCGATCCGGCCTGCTATACCCCAGCCGCAGCGTGAGAAATAGGCACCGCATCGGTTGACAGGGACGCTCAAGCCCTTTCATTGTGCAGTGCAATGAACGCCACACTGACCGTCATCCGCCGCTATCCCGTCAAGGGGATGAGCGGCCAGGACCTTCCCGCCATCGAGCTGACCGCTGGTCAGGCGATTCCGCTCGACCGCCGCTATGGGCTATTGCACGGTCCGGCCGCGCTGGATACCGAGACGCAGGGCTGGCGCCTGCCGTCGGATTTCTTCACGCTGGATCGTACGGAAAAGCTGGCGGTCTTGCAGAGCGAGTTCGACGAGGCGACGCAGGCTCTGATCATCCGCCGCGGCGGCCGGCAGGTGTCGCGCGGCCGGCTGGACCAGCCGATGGGCCGCAACCTGCTGGAACAGTTCTTCGCCGCCTATCTGGCCGGGATCGTCCCCGGCATGCCCCGCCTGATCGAAGCGCAGCAGGGCGGCTTCGGCAACAGCGAGGAACCGTCGGTCACGCTGCTGAACCTCGCCAGCCTGCGCGACCTGGAGGAGCGGATCGCAAAGCAGCCGGTCGATCCCCGCCGCCTGCGCGCCAACCTGCTGATGGACGGCATCGATCCCTGGGCGGAGCGCGGCTGGGTCGGCCGGACCCTGACCGTCGGTAAGGCAACGCTGGAGGTGGTGGAGGCGCTCGACTGCACGCCCGGAAACGATGTGAGCCCGGATACCGGCGTCGCCGACCTCAGCCTGACGAACATTATGGAACGCGGCTATGGCCACAACCAAATGCTGCTGCGCGCCCGGGTGACCGGCGGCGGCCGGATCGCAGTGGGCGACCCGGTCACGCCGGCCGAATAAACGTCACCTCAGGTAAGCGTCACATATCAGGCGTTTACGGCCGCCCGTTCCTCGCCGTCGGTCTCATCCTCGGCCGGCTGCTCGTCCTCGTCGCCACCATGCGAAGACATCTGCGGCTGGTGGCCGTGCCCATTGCCGGGCTGCCCACCGCGCTGGCGGTTTTCCGATTCCTGGATCTGGTTGATGATGCGGAGGTAATGCTCCGCATGCTGCAGGTAATTTTCCGCCTGCACCCGGTCACCGGATGACATCGCGTCGCGGGCAAGCGCCTGATATTTCTCCTGCACCTGCCACGCATTGCCGCGGATGCGGACATCGGGGCCGTTGCTGTCGAAGGTCTGGTGGCGCAGCGGAACATTCTGGCGCCGGCCGGCACTGCCACCCCCGCCGCCACCACCACCACCGCCGCTGCCCCCGCCGCTGTTGCCACGACCACGCGAACGCCTGGAGTTCGGTCCCTGTCTCATTCGGCTCTTAAGGCCCCATGCAAGAGAAGCGCAGTCCCCGGAACGCTCAAGCAGCCATCCGGCCCTGCGGCCCGGCCACCGAGCCCACCATGGACGATTTCCATGGGTCGCTCACGGGGTTCAAACGACGCGTCCGCATCGCGTGCGGCAGGCCATGGCGGTCAGCGCTCGGCAGAAAACCATCCGAGATTTTTGCTCCGCAGGCCTCAGGTTCGCGGTCGTGTACCGCACACTACCCGCCAAAGCCTGCCGATCCAACCGTTTTTTTGAATGGGCAGCCGCCTCACAGGCTCTTCCGAGCCCTGACACAGCGCTTTACCCCACCAAGGTCACACAGAATTGCGGTGTCACCCAACCCCTGTGCCCCGATCAGTGCCGCCACGTCTTCCGCCTGGCCCTGCCCGACTTCGAACGCGACCAGTCCACCGGGGACCAGCAGACGCGGCAATTCGGCTGCGAGGATACGGTAGGGCTCCAGCCCGTCCGGCCCGCCGTCCAGCGCGCGAAGCGGGTCATGCTCCCGCACCTCCGGCTCCAGCGTGGCAATGTCGGCGCTGGGGATGTAGGGCGGGTTCGACACCACGATGTCGAAACGCTCATCGATCCCCTTGGCCCAATCGCCGGTCTGGAAGCGGGCGCGCTCAGCCAGCCCGTTGCGGGCGGCGTTCCCGGCCGCCGCCTCCACCGCCAGCGGGCTCAGATCGACGCCGACACCGGTGGCATTCGGCAGCTCCGACAGCAGCGCCAGCAGGATGCAACCCGTTCCGGTTCCGAAATCGATCAGATGCAGCGGAGCTTTCCGGTCGGAGATGGCGGCCAGAACAGCCTCCACCACCGTCTCGGTGTCCGGCCGCGGTTCCAGCGTGTCGGGGTTGAGGGCAAGATCGATGGTCCAGAACTCCCGGTGCCCCAGGATGCGCCCAACCGGCTCCCGCGCCGCACGCCGCTCCACCAACGCCAAGGCATGGGCAGCATCCGCATCGGGAATAAATTGTTCCGCTTTCGTAACGAAGTCGGTGCGGGTGAGGGTCAACGCATGCTCCAGCAGATAGCGGGCGTCGAGTTCCGGAGTATCGACGCCGGCCTCACGCAGCCGCGCCTCGGCCTGGGCACGCAGGGTGCGGAGGTTCATGCGATCACCCCAGCTCCGCCAGCCGGGCGGCCTCGTCCTCGGCAATCAGGGCGTCGACCAGTTCATCCAATGCCTCCCCGGCCATCACCTTGTCGATCTTGTAGAGCGTCAGGTTGATGCGATGGTCGGTCACCCGCCCCTGGGGGAAATTGTAGGTGCGGATGCGTTCCGAGCGGTCGCCGCTGCCCACTTGGTTCTTGCGGTCGGCCGCACGGACGGCGTCCTTCTCCGCCCGCTCTCTGTCGTACAGCCGGGCACGCAGCACCTTCAGCGCCTTGGCCTTGTTCTTGTGCTGCGACTTCTCGTCCTGCTGGCTCACCACCAGCCCGGTCGGCAGATGGGTGATGCGCACGGCGCTGTCGGTGGTGTTGACCGACTGGCCGCCGGGACCGGAGGAGCGGAAGACGTCGATCCGCAGATCCTTCTCGTCGATATGGATATCCACCTCCTCCGCCTCCGGCAGCACGGCGACGGTGGCGGCCGAGGTGTGGATGCGGCCCTGTGCCTCGGTCGCCGGCACGCGCTGGACGCGGTGGACGCCGGACTCGAATTTCAGCCGGGCGAACACGCCACGGCCGGTGATGTTGGCGGTGGCCTCCTTGTAGCCGCCGATGCCGGTCTCGCTGACATCCATCGCCTCGAAGCGCCAGCCATGCAGGCCGGCATAGCGGCGGTACATCTCGAACAGCTCGGCGGCGAACAGCGCAGCCTCATCGCCGCCGGTCCCGGCCCGCACCTCTAGGATGGCGTTCTTTTCGTCCGCCTCGTCCTTGGGCAGGAGCGAAATCTGCACCTTGCGCTCCAAATCCGGGATGCGCTTGGTCAGGACGTGGAATTCCTCCTCCGCCATCGCCTTCATCTCGGGGTCGGCGCCGGGATCGCCCATCATCGCCGCGATCATTTCCGCCAGATCGGCGGCCTCGGCGCGGCCCTTCTTCAGTTCCGCGATGGCCTCGGCAATCGGGGTGAGGTCGGCATATTCCTTGGACAACCGGGCGAAGTCGCCGGACTCGGCAAGGCCGGCCGCAAGCGTGTCGCGCAGCTCGTCGTACCGGGCCATCACCTTATCGAACTTCTCGTCCAGGCTCACGTCGCTCGTCCTTATCCCGTTCGTTCTCTTCCAATGCGGCAGCGGTCAGCCGGTCCAGCCCGAACAGGCGGAACATCAGCCGTTCCGCCGCCGCCCGTTCGGCCAGCCCCTCGCCACTGCCGTCGGCAGCGAGCGCCCGCAACGCCTCCGATGGGGCGTGCAGCAGGCGGTTGACCAGCAGCCGCGTCGCCGAGGCCGCGTCCAGATCGGCATGCCCGGCCAGCAGGCGCCGCCGCTCCGCTTCGAAATGGCTGCGAAGCGCCGCCACGGCGGGCACCGCGGCGCGTTCCGCACGGTCGCGGGCGAAAGCGGCAACCGCCTCGTCCACGATCATCCAGGCCGCCTGGGTCGCCGCCTCGCGCCCAACCCGGCCCTGCAGCGCCACCCGCTCCAGATCGGCCAGATCATAGACGAAGGCGCCGTCCATACCCGCCACCGCCGGATCGACGTCGGCCGGAATGGCGGCATCGACCACGAAGACCGGCCGGCGTCGGCGGCGCTTCAACACCGTCTCCATCATCGGAGCGGTCAGGATATAGCGCCCAAGGCCGGCCGCGGTCACCAAGATATCGGCGCCGGTCATCGCCGCCTCCAGATCGGCCCAGGGAGCGAAATGCCCGTCGAGCCGCCGAGCCGCCGCTTCCGCCCGCCGATCCACCGGCGCTGCGACGGTCAGCCGCGGCAGCCCGGCCTCGCGCAGACCCTCCAGAACCAGGGCGCCCATGTCGCCCATTCCCACCAGCAGAGCGCCGCAGCGCCTGATGTCGCCGTGCAGGTCGCGCGCCACCTGGATGGCTGCCGCGGCCAGCGAGGTGGCGCCCTCCGCAATCGGCGTCTCGCTGCGCACCCGCTTGGCGGCGGCATAGGCAGCCTGCAGAACCGCTTCCAGCTCCGGTCCGGTCAGCCCCGCACCGGAAGCGCTGCGGTGGGCCGCCTTCAGCTGCCCCAGGATATGAGGTTCACCGACGATTTGGCTGTCGAGCGAGCAGGCCACCGCGAACAGGTGGCGCACGGCGTCGATACTGGTGCGGGTGTAGAGCTGCGGCGCCAGATCGGATGTCGACAGGCCGGCGCGGTCGGCCATGACCTCGGCAATCGCCAGGGCCGCCTCGTTCGGGCGTTCATGGACCGCCTGCACCTCCACCCGGTCGCAGGTGCTGAGCCACAGCGCCTGCCCCACCCCCACGGCACGCAGCCGCTCCAGCATTCCCGCCACTTCCGCCTCGTCGGTGGACAGGCGGTCGCGGACGACGCCGGAGCAGGTCCGGTGGCTGGCGCCGATGACGAGGTAGGAGGTGGTGGTCACGCCGCGGATCGCTGTCCCTGCCCGAATTCCGGGCAGCTTACTCCGCGGCGGGGGCCACGTCTCGCGTGGTTTCTCGGGTGGTTTCGGCTTCGGCAGCCTCCGCGGCAGCCTTCGTCGCCTCGATCTCCGCCGCCTTCTTCTCGACCAGCCCGACCAGATGCTGGACGATGTCCTGGTCCTTCAGCCGATGGTCGGTGACGCCGGACAGATAGACCTGATGGGTGTTGTTGCCGCCGCCGGTCAGACCGATGTCCGTTTCCCGCGCCTCGCCCGGACCGTTCACGACGCAGCCGATCACCGACAGGGTCAGCGGGGTGGTGATGTGGGCCAGCTTCTGCTCCAGGAGTTCCACCGTCTTGATGACGTTGAAGTTCTGCCGGGCGCAGCTGGGGCAGGAAATGACGGTCACGCCGCGCCGGCGCAGCCCCAGCGACTTCAGGATGTCGTAGCCGACCAGGACCTCCTCCGCCGGATCGGCCGACAGCGAGACGCGCAGCGTGTCGCCGATGCCGGACCACAGCAGCATGCCCAGACCGATCGACGATTTCACCGTTCCGGCGCGCAGGCCGCCGGCCTCGGTGATGCCGATGTGCAGAGGATAGTCGCACGCCTCCGCCAAGCCCTGGTAGGCGGCGACGGCCAGGAAGGCATCCGAGGCCTTCACCGAGATCTTGAACTCGCGGAAATCATTGTCCTCCAGGATCTTCGCATGGTTCAGCGCGCTTTCGACCATCGCCTCTGGGCAGGGCTCGCCGTATTTCTCCAGCAGATCCTGCTCCAGCGAGCCGGCATTGACGCCGATGCGCATCGAACAGCCATGATCCTTGGCCGCCTTCACCACCTCGCGCACCCGCTCGGCCGAGCCGATGTTGCCGGGATTGATCCGCAGGCAGGCGGCTCCGCTCTCCGCCGCTTCGATGGCGCGCTTGTAGTGGAAGTGGATGTCGGCGACGATCGGCACCTTTACCTGCCGCACGATGTCCTTGAGCGCCAGAGCCGATTCGCGGTCGGGGCAGGAGACGCGGACGATGTCGGCCCCCACCCGTTCGGCCGCCTGGATCTGCTCCACCGTGGCCTTCACGTCGGTGGTCGGCGTGTTGGTCATGGTCTGGACCGAGATCGGCGCATCACCGCCGACAAGCACGTTGCCGACGCGAATTTGGCGCGATTTGCGGCGAAGGATCTGGCGGTAGGCGCGCACGGTCATCTCAGGTCAGCCTCTGGACAGCAAAACGGAGCCGGGTGCCGCATCCTAGCGCAGCCGGCATCAGGCCAGAAGTGCGCTCCGGTGCCGGGGATTCAAGGGACAGGGTTGGTGGGGCGCGGCCGACGCATGGCTGACGCCCTCACTGGCCGGTTTCAGCGCCGCACGACCCCGTGGCCGTCGATGGCGACATCGCGCAGCACCTGCCCGACGGAGCCCAGTGGCGGACTTTCACCGCCATCGGCCATCACCACCAGACCGCCAGCGTTGCCGGTGCGGATCTTCACGTTGGGCTTGTCAGGGACGCGGAAGGTGTCGCCCGGCTTCAACACGCGGGTGAAGACGATCTCGCTGCCATCACGCACTTGAAGCCAGCTTTCCTGCGTCGCCTTCAGGATCAGCTTCGCATTGGTGTTCAGGGTGCCATAAACCTTGCCGTTGGCCGGGACCGACGCGGCCGGAACCGCGGGCGCGGCCGGAGGGGCCGCCGCGGCGTTCAGCGGAGTCGGATCCTGCGGCGACGCCTCGTCGTCATCCTCGGCCGGCGGGGCCGGCACATTGACGATGCCCTGCCCACTCGCCTGGTTGGCAGCGGGTGCGTTGGCGGAGGGTAGCGGAGACTGGGCCGGCGGCAGTCCGGCGGCAGCAGTCCCAGCCTGCGGCTTGGCAGTACCGCCCTGCGGAGTTGCCGGCGCTGGCGTGGCGGTGGATGCGGCAGTCTGCGGCGGCTTGCCGGCGGTGGACGGCGTTGCGACAGGTGCCGAAGTAGAGGGTGCCGATCCAGCCTGAGTCGGGACCGGAGCCGGATTGGCCGGAGATTGGGCTGTGTTTGGAGCCGGTGTCGTGATCGCCGGTGCCGGAACGGCGGGTTCGGCGCCGGGCTGGCTGGCCGTTGCGGACTGGTCGGCAACTTGCTCGACCGGTTTGGCCGGCACACCGTCCAGCAGCGAGACCAGACGGTCCGGCAGGGTCGGAACGAGGTCCGCCACCGACCGGTCGGTCGCCGACAGGTAGTACCAGCCGCCATAAACGATGCCGGCAAGCACCAGCGTGCCGAGCAGCAGCGTTCCACCCGATGCCCGCCCTTCGGCCGCCGGAGTAGGCAGATACAATTCCTGCCGGCGGACGCTGCCGGTAGCCTCCTCCTTGTAGCGGGTGACGACCATGTCCGGGTCGAGCCCCAGGCACTCGGCATAGGAGCGCAGGAAACCGATGGCGTAGGTGCTGCCCGGCAACTCCTGATACCGCCCTTCCTCGATCGCCAGCAGGTAAGGATAGCGGATGCGCAGCATCGTCGCGACGTCGCGCAGGTCATAGCCATGCGCCATCCGCGTCGCACGCAGAGTCTCGGAGACGGAGGGACCGGACGGAGCCGGATCGAAATCGTCGAAAACTTTGCGCTTGGCCATGGGCTCGCCATCTGCTCGCAGCTTGTGCACACACTGGAAAAGCATGCGCAGCGGGGGTATCCGCGTGGATGCAACTTGCGAAATGGGTACGACATGCCGCCCCCACGGCGCAACCGCAATGACCACGGGTCAGGGAACGCGGGTCGTGACAAGTGGGTGCAGGGACTCCGCTCCGAACAGCAAGAAGCCCGCCGTGCGTGAGCGCGGCGGGCTTCTTGTTGATTTGGTTGCGGGGGCAGGATTTGAACCTGCGGCCTTCAGGTTATGAGCCTGACGAGCTACCGGGCTGCTCCACCCCGCGGATGTATCATTGTCGGGTCATGGAGTTGGTGAAGATGCAAGCATTTGTGCTTTGGTTTGGAGCGTCTCTTGTGCCTGAGCGACCTGGCGGCGACCTACTCTCCCACGTCTTAAGACGCAGTACCATTGGCGCGGAGGCTTTTCACGGCCGAGTTCGGGATGGGATCGGGTGTTTGACACCTCGCCATGACCACCAGGTCACCGAGGCACAAGACCGACGCATCGTTACCGAAAGCGCATATGCTTGTTCGTGCAAGTGATTTGAGGATGTATCGAACGGCGATGCGCTGGTCAAGCACTGCTTGGAGCAGGCTTGCTGCTGCGCATGGCGCGGTTAGTGGTGTCGAGATCAAGCCGATCGAGCGATTAGTAAGGCTTAGCTTCAGGCATTGCTGCCCGTCCACATGCCTCCTATCGACGTGATGGTCTGTCACGGCTCTCAAGGGAGCTCTGGTTTAGAGGTGGGTTTCCCGCTTAGATGCTTTCAGCGGTTATCCCGTCCATACTTAGCTACCCGGCCATGCCACTGGCGTGACAACCGGTGCACCAGAGGTATGTCCATCCCGGTCCTCTCGTACTAGGGACAGATCCTCGCAAAACTCCGACACCCACGGCAGATAGGGACCGAACTGTCTCACGACGTTCTAAACCCAGCTCACGTACCACTTTAATCGGCGAACAGCCGAACCCTTGGGACCTGCTCCAGCCCCAGGATGTGATGAGCCGACATCGAGGTGCCAAACGACTCCGTCGATATGGACTCTTGGGAGTCATCAGCCTGTTATCCCCGGCGTACCTTTTATCCGTTGAGCGATGGCCCGTCCACGTGGAGCCACCGGATCACTATGGCCGACTTTCGTCTCTGCTCGACTTGTCAGTCTTGCAGTCAGGCGGGCTTATGCCATTGCACTCGTCGAGCGATTTCCGACCGCTCTGAGCCCACCATCGCGCGCCTCCGTTACACTTTGGGAGGCGACCGCCCCAGTCAAACTACCCGCCATGCAGGGTCCCGGACCCGGATAACGGGCCACGGTTAGATGCCAGAGACTTCAAGGGTGGTATTTCAAGGTTGGCTCCACACGAGCTGGCGCCCATGTTTCCAAGCCTCCCACCTATCCTACACATGAAGTCCCTAGCACCACTGCAAAGCTGTAGTAAAGGTGCACGGGGTCTTTCCGTCTGACCGCGGGAACTCCGCATCTTCACGGAGAGTTCAATTTCGCTGAGTTGGTGTTGGAGACAGCGGGGAAGTCGTTACGCCATTCGTGCAGGTCGGAACTTACCCGACAAGGAATTTCGCTACCTTAGGACCGTTATAGTTACGGCCGCCGTTTACCGGGGCTTCAATTCAGAGCTTGCACTCCTCCTCTTAACCTTCCGGCACCGGGCAGGCGTCAGACCCTATACGTCGCCTTGTGTGGCTTCGCAGAGCCCTGTGTTTTTAGTAAACAGTCGCTACCCCCTGGTCTGTGCCCCCCGCCATGGCTTGCGCCACAACGGGGCCCTCTTCTTCCGAAGTTACGAGGGCAATTTGCCGAGTTCCTTCAACACCATTCTCTCAAGCGCCTGGGTATACTCTACCAGTCCACCTGTGTCGGTTTGGGGTACGGTCTGTAAGGCGGGGCTATTTCCTGGAACCGGTCCACAGCACGATCAATCCGATAAGATCGTACACGCTTTCCAATCCGTCACCTCCGCCAGGCCCACGAATATTAACGTGGTTCCCATCGACTACGCCTTTCGGCCTCGCCTTAGGGGCCGGCTCACCCTGCGTGGATTAACCTTGCGCAGGAACCCTTGGACTTTCGGCGACAGTGTTTCTCACACTGTTTGTCGCTACTCATGTCAGCATTCTCACTTCCGATACCTCCAGGCGGCCTCACGGACACCCTTCGCAGGCTTACGGAACGCTCCGCTACCACGCGATCAAAGATCGCATCCGCAGCTTCGGTACACGGCTTGAGCCCCGATACATTTTCGGCGCAGGCCGGCTTAACTAGACCAGTGAGCTATTACGCTTTCTTTAAAGGATGGCTGCTTCTAAGCCAACCTCCTGGTTGTCATGGCCTTCCCACATCCTTTCCCACTTAGCCGTGATTTGGGGACCTTAGCTGGCGGTCTGGGCTGTTTCCCTCTCGACGATGGACCTTAGCACCCACCGTCTGTCTGCCGGACTGCACTCTGCGGTATTCGGAGTTTGGTTAGGT
>NZ_CP170466.1:1342500-1875000 GCF_042604625.1 Azospirillum sp. A29 | reverse complement strand
CGGACCCCGGCCCCGGCATCGGCCGAAGAGAAGGGCTGCAACAAGGCCAGCAGCTGCTGACCTGCCGATGAACCGCGCACCGGCGGCGAGGATCGCCGGTGCGCCTATTCCTTGTTCATCATGTTGCGGATGGCGCCGACGAACTGGCGGGCGGTGTCCTCGTTCTCCAGCATCCTCTGCAACCTGTCGCGGATGATCATCGCCTTCGGCCGCTGCTGCATGGCGCGTTCGATGGCGACGTCGGCCTCGCCGGGCTTCAGGGGTTCAAGGTCTGACATGGCGGATATCCCGTGCGGAAGAAATGGCCCGTGCGGAAGAGCTGTTGTGTCGGCACGCAGGTAAGGATAGCCGGAACCGCTGCGGTCATCATCAGGCAAAGCACATCAGCGATAAACCAATATCAGCGATACTGGCCGACGGTCTCCGCCGCCTCGCCGCCGGTGCCGAGCTTGAACTCCGTGACGCCGGGGGCGATGTCCGGGTTGATGCCGCCGAGGTCGAGAGCGCGGACGCCGCGCTGCTTGAGTTCCTGCATCGCCTTCCACAACACCAGCCGCGTGGCGCCGTTCTTGCGCCCCGCCTCGCTGGCCCAGCTGATCTGACTGGTGGCGCAGACGCCATGACGGAAGAACAGCCAACAGGCGACCGGTGTGCTGCCGTCCAGCGCCGTGATCATCAACGCCCCGTCGTTGCGGCCGCCGCCTTTGACCATGGCGTTGCGCAGACGGACCGCCAGCGGCCCGGTCATGGCGCGGAACCCCTTCTCGCGCGCCTGGTCATGCTCCCGCTTCATCAGCCAGGGCAGATTGTCGGCCTTCCAGTCGATGTCGAGGACGAGGCCGGCCTTCTCGGCCCCGCGCAGACGCTTGCGCCAGTCACGGGCAAGGCCGGCATGCATCGCCTCCTCGCTCCGCGTCAGGTCCAGCCAGACGGTCCGATAGCCGGGGCCGACCTTGCGGAAGCCACAGCGGGCGAGCAGCGCCTCGTTCTCCGGTCCGGCCGGGAGTTCGGGCAGCAGGTTGGCGCGGCTGAGCGGATTGCCTGGGCAGGCGCGGCGCAACAGGCGGAACACCGCCTCCAGCGTGTCGGCATCGGGAAGCGTGCCGTCCAGCCACAACGGTCCGCGGTAGCATTGCCGGTCGTGGAACAGCTTCAGCATGCGGCGGTCGAGCGTCTGGACGAGGCCGATCGGCTCGCCATCACGGCCGATCACGCCCAGGCGTGGCACATGGCCATAGCTGCGACCCATGGCACGGCCATAGGCGAAGCTCTGCAGCAGGGTGGAACGGGGAACGCGGGCGAACAGCGCATCCCAATCGCCGACGGTGCCCTCGTTCCAGGCGATGTCGATGTGCGGCATCGGCGTATTCCAAAGGATCAGGCCGGCGGCAGGGCAGAGGTCGCCTCTTCCACCTGGGCGAAGGTCGGGCGGTATTCCGGTTCCAGCACGTTACGGGCGTATTCCACAGAAATGGCGGGCGCGTAGCCGGACAAATGCGCGATCAGGCCGGTCTTCATCGCCTGATAGTACTTGCCCTCGGCGTGATAGACGTTCTTGAGACCGCTGGCGATGGGCGCGAGGAAGCCGTAGGCGACCAGAATGCCGGTGAAGGTGCCGACCAGCGCGCCGCCGATCAGCTTGCCCAGCACTTCCGGCGGCTCGGTGATCGAGCCCATGGTGTGAATCACGCCCAGCACCGCCGCCACGATGCCCAGTGCCGGGACGGCATCGGCCACCGCCTGGATGGCATCGGCGATGCGCTGGTGTTCGTGGTGCATCGTCTCGATGTCCTCGTCCATCAGGTCGACCAGCTCATGCGGATTGTCCGCGCCCAGCGACATCAGACGGAGATAGGTACAGAGGAAGGCGATGGCGTGATGGTCGCCGTAGAATTTCGGGAACTGCTGGAAGAGCGGCGAGTCCTCTGGCTTTTCGATGTGCTGTTCAAGCGCCAGCAGGCCCTTGGTCTTCGCGATCTTGAAGACCTGATACATCATGGTGAGGACCTCCAGGAAGTCCTCCTTCTTGTATTTCGGGCCTTTGAACAGGTGGCCCAGCTCCTTGCCGGTGTGGGTGACGACCGATTTCGGATTGGCGATGAAGAAGGCGCCGGCACCGGAACCAAGGATGATCATGAACTCGAACGGCATCCACAGCACGCCCATGTGGCCACCGCCTAGGATGTAGCCACCGAACACACTGAAGATCACGATGCCGAAGCCGATCATCACGAACATTCGGTCTCTCCCCTCCCCATACCGACCACGGGCCGCAAGATGCTCCCGGCGGACAGATGGCCGGACATCGGTTGAGTTTCCGTGAATCACCCGAACGGCCTACCGCCTTCGCGACAGGCCGCGCGATCCTACCGATGCAGGAGTGCCCTGTCACGAAAGGACTGAGGAGTAAGGGTTTTCAACGGGTGCAGGGAGGAGGGACGGTGAACGGGTCGCTGGGCTCCGCACCCAGGAGGGCAAATGCACAGCCGGAGCGCGACGGAAAAGCACAGGATGGTCACAGCCCAAGCGGGGCGGACCGACAGCGCAACGCCCTAGCGACCGGGTGGACCGGTCAGCAAGGGCGCTCGAAAAGCATAGAACGTTATCGAAGCGGAATGTTCATCTGTACGCTGACACCCGGCTGTGGAGGCGGCGGGGCGTAGATAACCGGGGGCGGTGCGTAGGACGGCGCGTAAATGACGCGCGGTGGAGGCGGCGGGGCCGGCACCACGACCACCGGCGGCGGCGCGCCATAGATGACGACCGGGCGGTCGTCATGGTGATGCTTCTTGTGGTGGCCCCAGCCATGGCCGCGACCATGCTCGCCCGGGTCGGCAAGCGACGGCGCAGACAGCGCGGCACCGAGCAGCAACATCGTTCCGGCAACACCGGCGGCCTTCGCCGCGGCACGGGCAGCCCGGCGCATCGCCGTCCGCGGCATCTGGAGATCCTGCATGGCGGCTCCGGCGTTCATCGACCTGTTCTCCTGGAATGGGTTTGCATCGGCAACGGGAAGCGCAGACGCCGGGCGGACGGCCAAATACCCATTTCGATGGGATAAACGCTTATGCTCAGGCTGAGGCTCGACCGGGTGGGACATTTTTGGGCGCTGCGCGGTGGACGGGCTTAGGTGAAGGGACGGCGGCGGGAGGTTGCCGTGCATCCTTACTCATGAAGCTGTTGATCGACGGCGGCCGCCGCTACCCGTCCGAAGGGGCTAGACCGGATGAAGCGCGCAGTCGGATGGTGCCGTCATGATCCGATGAGCACCGGGGCTCGTATCGGGCATCGTATTGAGTAAGGATGATCTCATCCCAACCGCCATCCCACCCACCGAGCCGCACCGATGACCGTCCGAGCCAGACTTCGCACCGTCGCCATGGCGGCAGCCCTTTCCATAATGGGAGGCGCCAGCGCCATGGCCGCAAGCAGCGCTTACGACTTCACCTTCCAGAGCATCGACGGCAAGCCGCTGCCGCTGTCGCAGTTCAAGGGCAAGACGATCCTGGTGGTCAACACCGCCTCGCAATGCGGCTTCACCCCGCAATACAAGGGGCTGGAGGCGCTGTGGCAGCGTTACCGCGACCGCGGTCTGGTGGTGGTCGGCGTGCCGTCCGATGACTTCGGCGGACAGGAACCGGGGAATGCCAACCAGATCAAGGATTTCTGCGAGGTCAACTACAGCATCGACTTCCCGATGGCGGACAAGACGGTGGTGTCGGGCGACAGCGCCCACCCCTTCTACCGCTGGGCGGCGGACGAGTTGGGCTTCCTCGCCAAGCCGCGCTGGAATTTCCACAAATATCTGGTGGGGCCGGACGGCAAGCTGGTGTCCTGGTTCTCCACCATGACCGACCCCGAGTCGGACAAGGTGCGTGAGGCAATCGAGACGCTGCTGCCGGAAAAGGCGCCGAAGTCGTAGCGGCGCCGTTGCCCCTGCCCTACTCCACCGCCTGCCGCAGCGCCGCAGCTCCCGCCCAGGGGGCGAGCGGCAGGGCGGCGGCGAGGATGCCGGCAAGCAGCAGCAGGTGCGGACGCGGGGTCAGCCCGTTGATCGCCGCGTCGATGGCGCCGGCGCCGAAGATCAGCACGGGAATGTAGAGCGGCAGGATCAGCAGCGACAGCAGCACGCCGCCCCGTCGCGCCCCCAGCGTCAGCGCCGCCCCGATGGCGCCGATCAGGCTGAGGATCGGCGTGCCCAGCGTCAGGGTCAGCACCAGCACGCCGAACCCCTGCGCATCCATGTTCAGCAGGACGGCCAGCAGCGGAGCGGCGACGATCAGCGGCACGCCGGTGACCAGCCAATGGGCCAGGGTCTTCGCCAGCACCGCAGCCTCCAGCGGCAGGGGGGACAGCGACAGAAGTTCCAGCGAGCCGTCCTCGTAATCGGTCTGGAACAGACGCTCCAGCGACAGCAGCGAGGCGAGCAGCGCCGCCACCCAGATCACGCCGGCGGCGATGCGGGCTAGGATGTTCGGCTCCGGACCGACGCCGAAGGGGAACAGCACCACGCACAGCACAAAGAACATGACGGCGATGGTGGCGTCCGAGCCCTGGCGCAACGCCAGCCGCAGGTCACGCGCGACAAGGCGCAGGAAACGGCTCATGGCCCGGCCCCTTCTTCCTCATACTCGTCGCCCACATCCTCATCGCCGGCCTCTTCGTCGGCGTAGGGGGCAAACTCGTCCAGATGCAGGTCCTCGCCGCCGGGGGTGGCGATGTCGGTGTGGGTGGACAGCACCACCATGCCGCCCTGCGCCCGATGTTCGGCGATCAGCCCCTCGAACAGGGCGATGGCGGCGCGGTCGAGCGCCACGGTCGGTTCGTCCAGCAGCCACAGGGTCGCCGGTGCGGCCAGAAGCCGCGCCAGGTTCAGCCGGCGCTTCTGACCGGCCGACAGGTAGCGGCCCGGCACTCCGGCGATGTGCGGCACCCCAAGCCGGTCGAGTGCGGCCCGCGCGTTGGCGGCAGGATCGGCGGCTCCGGCCAGCGCCGCCCAGAAGGCGAGGTTCTCCGCCGCCGTCAGCACCGGCTTCACCGCGTCGAGATGGCCGACATACTGCACCTGCGCCCGGTGGGCGTCGGGGTCGTCGGCGACCGAAACCCCGTCCCAACCCAGCGTGCCGCGCAGCGGCTTCAGCAGTCCGGCCATCACCCGCAGCAGGCTGGACTTGCCGCTGCCGTTGGGACCGAGCAGAACCAGCGCGCCGCCGGGGGCGATGCGGAACTCCAACCCGGTGAAGACCAGCCGGTCGCCACGCAGGCAGGTCAGTTCTGATCCGGCAAAGACGGGCATGGTGATGGGTCGCGCTTCCGGTTGAGGGAGGCGCTGCTATAGCACAAGGCGGCGGGAAAGCCGGAGCGAGAATGCGGTCGCCCCAGCGGTCAACCGACGCAGCGGTTAATGGGCACAGCGGTTCAGTGGACGCGGGACAAAAGAAAAGGCCACCGCGAGGGGGTTCTCGCGATGGCCTTGCGTCCGGCCGGGTCCGGCCGGTCGATACCTTGTGGAACGGCTTCGTTCGTCGCAGCGATGGCGCTAGGGGGAACGCCGATGCGCGCGACCTTTGGGGCCGGTTGCTTGGGTTATCGTGTAAGGGAAGAAAATGGCAAAATTTGGATGGAGTTCGAGGAAACGGATGCTACCCGATGACGCACCACGGCCTCCGCAGCGCTGCGCTCCCATGCATGTGCCGCAGCGCCGGGTGCCGGGATTGTCACGGCTAAAGGCCGGACGCTTGTTCTGAATCAACGCCTTGACCGCTGTCCTGACGCATCGTGGTGCCGTCATGCCCCCGCTCGAACGGGGACCGCCGCGCCCCTCCGGGTTTCCCCATGATTGCGGCGTTTGCCCAAATGTGTTCAGGAAGCGAGTTGTCCCATGTCGGCCTTCGCAGACATTCTCCAGGCCATGCCGCCGATCGCGCGGGTGGTGTTCATGCTCGGTCTAGTGTCGGCGGCGGGCGTGGCGCTCGGCCATATCAAGATTCGCGGGGTCGGGCTCGGCATCGGCGGCGTGCTGTTCTCCGGGATCGCCGGCGGCCACATCGCCAAGCAGGCGGGCATCGCCTTCAATCCGGAGATGATGGACTTCATCCGCGACTTCGGGCTGATACTGTTCGTCTACACCATCGGCATCCAGGTCGGTCCCGGCTTCTTCGCCGCGCTGCGCCGGACCGGGCTGGCGCTGAACGGGCTGGCCCTGCTGATGGTGGGATCGAGCATCCTGCTGACCGCGGTGCTGGTGTCGTCGGGGGCGCTGTCGCTGGGCTCCTCGCTGGGCGTGTTCGCCGGTGCCGTGACCAACGCCCCGGCGCTCGCCGCCACCCAGCAGGTGCTGACTGAAGTCGGGGCCGGGGCGGGGGTGATGGCCCTGCCCGGCCTTGCCTTCGCCGTCACCTACCCGTTCGGCATCGCCGGCAACCTGCTGTCGATGGCCGCCGTCCGCATTCTGTTCCGCATCGACCCGGAGGCGGAGGCCGCCCGCTTCGAGGAGTGCCGCCGGGCCGAGGTGTCGACGCTGGAGACCATGGATCTGGCGGTCCGCAATCCGGAGCTTGCCGGCCGGCCGCTCGGCTCCATCGATCTGCTGTGCGGCCAGGGGGTGGTCGCGTCGCGCCTGCTGTGCGACGGCAAGCTCTGCGTCCCGCATGACGGAACCTGCCTGAAGCTGGGCGACGTGCTGCATGTGGTCGGGCCGCGGCCGAAGCTGGAGCAGGTGCGCGCCCTGCTGGGGCAGGAATTCGACCGGCCGCTGACCACCAAGGGCACCGACCTGAAATGGGAGCGCATCGTCGTCACCAACAACGCGGTTCTGGGCAAGTCGATCGCCACGCTGAACCTCCAGGACGCCCATGACGTGGTGGTCAGCCGGGTCAACCGGTCGGGCGTAGAACTGGTGCCGACCCCGGCGCTGAAGCTCCAGTTCGGCGACATCCTGACGGTGATCGGCCGGCCGGACAGCCTCGCCGCCGTCGGGCAGATCTTCGGCAACTCCACCCGCAAGCTGCAGCAGGTGGAGATGATCCCGATGTTCCTGGGCATCGCGCTGGGTGCGGCGCTGGGTGCCATCCCGATCTTCCTGCCGGGGATGCCGGCGCCGCTGCGCCTGGGCCTTGCCGGCGGACCGCTGATCGTCGCCTTGATCCTGGGCCGCATCGGCCATGTCGGGCCGCTGGTCTGGTTCATGCCGCCGGCCGCCAACCTGGCGCTGCGCGAGATCGGCATCATCCTGTTCCTGGCCGTGCTGGGCATCGCGTCCGGCGACCGCTTCGTCGCCACGCTGGCCAGCGGCGCCGGCTGGCCCTGGATGATGTGGGGCGTGCTGGTGACGCTGGTCCCGCTTCTGCTGACCGGGCTGGTCGCGCGCGGGCTGATGAAGCTGAACTTCCTGACCATCTGCGGCGTCCTGGCCGGCGCCCAGACCAACCCGCCGGGGCTGGCTTATGCCAACGCTCTGGTGGCGTCGGAAGCTCCGGCGCTGGCCTATGCCACCGTCTACCCGCTGGCGATGTGCCTGCGTATCCTGGGGCCGCAAATTCTGGTACTATTGTTGTGGTAACGCACCATTTTCCGACACAAGCGGCACAACGCGCGCGACGTGTGAAATCCGCGTTGCGGAACCCCTGCGCCCCGGTCTAGCCTGTGCCGTAATGGTCAGACCATAACCAGCCTCCACAACACAGCCGGTTCTCCCGCATGCATCGCCATCCGCCCGTCAGCGATTCCGCTCCCGCCGCCGTCGCCGTGGAGGATTTGCACAAGCGGTTCGGCGAGCTGGAGGTGCTGAAGGGCGTGTCGCTGACCGCGCGCGAAGGCGACGTGATCACGCTGATCGGCTCGTCCGGCTCGGGCAAGAGCACGCTGCTGCGCTGCATCAACATGCTGGAGATCCCGGACGACGGCCGCGTGGTGATCGGCGGCGAGTCCATCGCGCTGAAGAAGACGCGCCGCGGCGCCAGCGTCCCCGCCGACTCCCGGCAGGTGGAGCGCATCCGCACCCGGCTCGGCATGGTGTTCCAGAGCTTCAATCTCTGGACCCACATGACCATCCTGCAGAACGTGATCGAGGCGCCGGTCCATGTGCTGGGCGTGCCGAAGGCCGAAGCCGTCGACCGCGCCCGCATGCTGCTGGACAAGGTCGGCATCCTGGCGAAGGCCGACAGCTATCCGGTCCAGCTTTCGGGCGGGCAGCAGCAGCGCGCGGCCATCGCGCGCGCGCTCGCCATGCAGCCCAAGGTGATGCTGTTCGACGAGCCGACCTCGGCGCTCGACCCCGAACTGGTCGGCGAGGTTCTGCGGGTCATCCGCCAGCTGGCGGACGAAGGCAACACGATGATCCTGGTGACGCACGAGATGGGCTTCGCCCGCGAAGTGGCGTCCAAGGTGGTTTTCCTGCACCAGGGGCGGATCGAGGAGGAGGGGTCACCCGACAAGGTGCTGACCAACCCCGACTCGGACCGGGTGCGGCAGTTCCTCTCGCGCCATCTGTCCGGCGCGGCGTGAGGGGACGAGGCAGAGGGCAGGACCGGACCGTCAGAAACAGCCCGGCTCCCAACAGGGGCCAAAGAACGGGCGAACCGAACAGAGGAGTGTGTTCCTTGAAGAAGATCGTTTCGGCCCTGGCGCTCGGCGCCATGATGGCCGTCGCCGCTGCCGGCGCCGCCGGTGCGAAGGAATGGAAGACGGTCCGCATCGCCAGCGAGGGTGCCTATCCTCCGTGGAACGCCACCGACACCTCGGGCAAGCTGACCGGCTTCGAGGTCGACCTCGGCAACGACCTGTGCAAGCGCATGAAGGTCACCTGCGAGTTCGTCGCCCAGGATTGGGACGGCATCATCCCGGCCCTGCAGCAGGGCAAGTATGACGCCATCATGTCGGCGATGACCATCACCGACGAGCGCAAGAAGGTCATCGACTTCTCGGTCCCCTACGGCACCGAGCCGTCGGTCTTCGCCGTCGTGACCGGTTCGCCGCTGGCCAAGGCGCTGAACCTCGGCGCCGACCGCGTCGACCTGAACGACCAGGGCAAGGCCAAGCCGGTCCTGGACAAGCTGGCCGAAGCGCTGAAGGGCAAGTCCGTCGGCGTCCAGGTGTCGACCATCCAGGCCGACTTCATGGACAAGCATCTGCCGAAGGTGACCATGCGCACCTACGACAAGATCGACAATGCCGGCATCGACCTGGGCTCGGGCCGCGTCGACGCCATGCTGGGCGACCGCTCGGTCGTCGAGGCGGTGGTGAAGGCCACGCCGGACAAGATGGTCATCGTCGGCCCGAACTTCATCGGCGGCGTGATCGGCGAAGGCATGGGCGTCGGCCTGCGCAAGGACACCGCCGACCTGAAGGCGATGTTCGACAAGGCCATCGGCGAAGCGCTGAAGGACGGCACCGTCAAGAAGCTGAGCACCCAGCATTTCGGCTACGACATCTCGCCCACCAAGTAAGGGGGCGAAGCAAGGCGGACCCCAGGTCCGTCCGTCTGATCGGTACGGCGCCCGGCGGCCTTCATGGCGACCGGGCGCCAGTCGTTCAGTAACCTCCGTTCGCTGACCCCCGTCCGGCCGGCGCTCCGCGCCGCGCCCGGCGGGCCTTACCGGGCGTGCCAATGCTGGAACTCCTTTCCTTCGGTCCCAACGGCTGGGGCGGACAGCTGCTGATGGGCACCGCGATGACGGTCGCGGTCGCCGTGTCGGCCTTCGCCTTCGGCATCCTCGTCGGGTCGCTCGGTGCCTCGGCCAAGCTCAGCCACTCCCTGGCGCTGAACGTCGTGGCCGATGTCTACACCACCATCGTGCGCGGCATCCCTGAACTGCTGGTGATCTACCTGCTGTTCTTCGGCGGCAGCGGCGTTGCCACCTCAATCGCCTCCGCCTTCGGCTATGACGGGCGGGTCGATCTGAACGCCTTCACCATCGGCGTGCTGGCGGTCGGGCTGATTTCCGGCGCCTACTCGACCGAGGTGATCCGCGGCGCCGTGCAGTCGGTCCCCTTCGGCCAGATCGAGGCGGCGCGCGCCTGCGGGATGAGCCGCTGGCTGATCCTGCGCCGGGTGCTGGTGCCGCAGACGCTGCGCTTCGCCCTGCCCGGCCTCGGCAATGTCTGGCAGCTGACGCTGAAGGACACCGCGCTGGTGTCGGTGACGGCGCTGGCCGAACTGATGCGCATCACCCATCTGGCGGCCGGCGCCACGCGCCAGCCCTTCCTGTTCTACAGCACCGCCGCCGTGCTGTACCTGATGCTGACCACCATTTCGACGGCGCTGTTCAACCGCGCCGAAATCTCCGCCAATCGCGGCGTCCGGAGGGCCTGAGGCCATGAACTGGCAATTGATGTGGGACAGCCTGCCCCGCATGCTCGGTGGGCTGACGCTGACTCTGCAGCTGATCGTCGGATCGCTGGCGTTGGGCGCGCTGGTCGCCTTCGGTGTGGCGTTGCTGCGTCTGTCGGGCAACCGCGTGGTGGAGACGCTGGCGGCGGCCTATGTCTTCGTCTTCCGCGGCACGCCGCTGCTGGTGCAGATCTTCCTGGTCTATTACGGGCTCGGCCAGTTCGAGTTCATCCGCGACAGCATCCTCTGGCCTTTCCTGCGCGAGCCCTACTGGTGCGCCATCCTGGCGCTGACGCTGAACACCGGCGCCTACACCAGCGAGGTCCTGCGCGGCGCCATCCTGTCGGTGCCGCAGGGACAGGTGGAGGCGGCGCGGGCCTGCGGCATGTCGCGGGCGCTCGCCTTCCGCCGCATCGTGCTGCCAGTGGCGATCCGCCAGATGCTGCCGGCTTACGGCAACGAAGTGATCCTGATGGTGAAGGCGACCTCGCTCGCCAGCACCATCACGCTGATGGAGGTCACCGGCATCGCCCGCCGGATGATCGCCCAGACCTTCGCGGTCTTCGAGCTGTTCATCGTCGCCGGCGTGATCTATCTGGTGCTGAACTTCATCGCCACCCGCCTGATCAAGTTCGCTGAATGGCGCCTGACCCCCTACCTGCGGGCACGGGCGTAAGCCGCGTAAGTAAGGATAGCGTCGAACAGGCCCTCTCCCACCCGGAGGTTTTCCCCTCTCTCTCTTGGAAAGCAAGCTCAGGGTGAGAGAGACGCACGGCGACGATCCCCGAGTATCCTTACCTGGGAAACAAAAACGCCGCGGCCCGTCCCGATGACGGCCGCGGCGTTTTCATTTTCAACCTCTCTTCCCTGAGGAGAGAGCGTGTGTCCTTACTGCCCGAGCATCTCGAAGGACGGCGGGGCCGGGTCGACCACACGCGATCCGGTCGGGGTGATCTCCATCACTGCCAGCCCGCGTTCGACCAAGCCGTCGGCGCGCAGGCGGAACAGGCCGTCCAGCCCCTCGAAGCCGTTCGGGTTGGTCATCGCCATGCGGTCGAAGGGCACCGGACCGCCGGTGCGAGTGAGCACCGCGGCGATGGAGGTGGCGTCGTAGGCCAGCGTGGCGATGCGCGGCGGCTTGCGGCCATAGACCTGCTCGAACTGCGACTCGAAGCGGGCGCGGGTCTGCGGCGCCGGTGCGGCATAGAGCGCACCGACCAGCGCCGGTTCCTGCCCCAGCGCGCCTTGCGAGGTGTCGTCCCACAGGCCGGTTCCCAGCAGCTTGACCTGCTGCGGCTGCACGCCGTTGGCGGCCAGCACCTGGGCGATGCCCTGGGCGCGCTGCCCGCCTTCGGCCAGCATCACCGCCTGCGGCTGCGGGGTTTCCTGGGCCACCTGCTTGGCCGGGATCGACAGGTCGGTGACCGCCGGATCGTAGCGCTCGACCTGCGTGGTCATGGTGCCCAGCCTCGGTGCGATCTGCTGCATGGCGTTCACCACAGCGTCGCCATAGGGCGAGCGCGGCGCCAGCACGGTGAAGCGCGTCGCCCCGCGCGAGCGGGCATAGCCGGCGACGCGGTTGACCTGATCGGCCGGGACGAAGCCAAGCACATAGGTGCCGTTGCCGGCCTGGGTGGCGTCGTTGGTGAAGGCCAGCACGTCGACGCCGGCATTCTGGGCGATCGGCCGCACTGCGGCAACGTCGGCGGCGAACAGCGGGCCGATGATCAGGCGGGCGCCCTCGGCCAGCGCCTGGCGCGCGGCGTCGGCCGCCCCACCCGGCGTGCCCTTGGTGTCGCGCGGCAGAAGCTGCAGCTGGTCGCCGGCCATGTCGAACAGCGCCATCTGGGCGGAGTCCAGCATGGCTTGGCCGATGGCGGCGCTCTGCCCGCTGAGCGGCACCAGGACGGCCACCTTGATCGGGCCCTGCGCTTCCGGCAGGGGAGCCACCGGAGCCGGGACCGGTTGCGGCGCTTGTGCCACCCGCGGCGGCGCGCTTACAGTCGAACAGGCCGACAACAGGCCGGCGACCAGCAAGGCTGCCACGCCGTGACGTTTCAGACCCTGTGAGAAAGCTGTTGCCAAGCGTGCCACCAATCGTCTCCACATCTGCTGAAATGGCCGCCGATACCGAAGGCGAAACCCAAGGCATGGACCCCAACGGCCCGGACCCCAACGGCCCAGACCAAAGTGGCGCTCAAGGTAGCCCCCTCGCCGCCCCAAGTAAACTCGCGGGCGGACTGTATGTCGTCGCTACCCCCATCGGAAACGCCGCGGACATCACGCTACGCGCGCTCGACACGCTGAAGCGGGCCGACGCCATCGCCTGCGAGGACACGCGCGTCACCGCCAAGCTGATGGGCATCCACGGCATCCACACACCATTCGTCTCCTACCACGAGCACAACGCCGCAAAGATGCGTCCGATCCTGATCGGCCGCATGAAAAAGGGCGAGGCCATCGCGCTGGTCACCGACGCCGGCACGCCGCTGGTCTCCGACCCCGGCTACAAGCTGGTGCGAGAGTGCGTGGCGGAGGGGGTGGCGGTGACCACCCTGCCCGGCGCCTCGGCCCCGCTGGTGGCGCTGGTGCTGTCCGGCCTGCCGACCGACCGCTTCCTGTTCGCCGGCTTCCTGCCCAACAAGAGCAGCGCCCGGCGCGCCACCGCCGGCGAGCTGAAGGGGGTGCCGGCCACCCTGGTCTTCTTCGAATCGCCGCAGCGCCTGCCGGAGTCGCTGGCCGACCTCGCCGACATCCTCGGCCCGCGCGAGGCCGCCGTCGCCCGCGAGCTGACCAAGCTGTACGAGGAGGTGCGGCGCGGCACCCTGCCCGAGCTGGCCGCGCATTATGCCGAGGCCGGGTCGCCGCGCGGCGAGGTCGTGCTGGTGATCGGTCCGCCGGGAGAGGAGGCGACGCCGGGCGGAGCCGACGTCGACGCCCTGCTGCGCGAGGCGCTGACCCGCCTTTCGGTGCGAGACGCCGCCGCCGATGTCGCCGCCCGCACCGGCCAGCACAAGCGCACCGTCTATGCCCGCGCGCTGGAACTGCAGCGGGAGGAACGGACGAAATGACCGACCTGGATGCGCGTCGCCTGCGGGCCGAAAGTCTTGGCCGCCGGGCGGAGGCGCTGTGCCGCCTGTCGCTGCGCCTGCGCGGCTACCGCATCCTGGCCAGCCGCCTGCGCACGCCGATGGGCGAAATCGACATCGTCGCCAGACGCGGCCAAACCATCGCCATCGTCGAAGTGAAGGCACGTGGCGACTGGGACACCGCCAACGAGGCGCTGAACGCCCGGCAGCGCGGCCGGCTCGCCCGCGCCGCCCATGCCTTCCTCGGCGCCAACCCGCGCTATGCCGGCTATGTCTTGCGCTTCGACGTGATGCTGGTTACCCCTTGGGCCTGGCCCCGTCATCTGGTCGATGCCTGGAGACTGTGAGGGGATGAATTTGAGGGGGCGACAGTCTTGAGCAACCGCGCGGAAGCCCGCGAAATCCTGCGCCGCATCGGCGACCAGCCGGACGACGAGATCGATCTGGCCGAAGCCGCCCTGGCTCTGGGCGCGCTGGAGTTGCCGAGCGCCGACCTCGCCCCCTACCGCGCCCATATCCGCGCCATCGTCGAGGATCTGGCCGCCCGCGTCGCGGCGCAGGATCAGGCCGCGGGCGACAGCCTGGAAGCACGCATCGCGCACCTGCACGCCGTGATCGGCGAGCGCCACGGCTATTCCGGCGACCACGACACCTACGATGACCTGCAGAACGCCAACCTGCTGCGGGTGGTCGATCGCCGCCGCGGCCTGCCGGTGACGCTCGGCATTCTCTACATGCATGCCGCCCGCTCGCAGGGCTGGCCGATGGTAGGCCTCAATTTCCCTGGTCATTTCCTGGTCCGCATCGAGAAGGACGGCGCCCGCGCCATTATCGACCCCTTCAACGAGGGGCAGACCCGCAGCGTCGTCGACCTGCGTGACCTGCTGAAGGCTACGGCCGGAAGCGCCGCCGAGCTGGAGCCCGGCCATTACCAGCCGGTGTCGAACCGCGACGTGCTGCTGCGCCTGCAGAACAACATCAAGTTGCGCCACCTGTCGGCGCACGATGTGCCGAAGGCGCTGGAGGTGCTGGAGGCGATGCGCCTGTTCGCCCCACACGAGCCGGCGCTGTGGCGCGAGACCGGCCTTCTGGAAGCCCATGCCGGCAATCTGAAGGACGCCATCACCGCGTTGGAAACCTTCATGGCGCTGACCGGCGACGACCATCACCGGCACCAGACCGCCTCGTTGATCCAGCAATTGAAGAACCGCCTGAACTGACCCCGTTCCAGAGGGACCCGTCATGAGCCTCGCCGTCGCCTTCCAGATGGACCCCATCGAGTCGATTAACATCGACACCGATTCCAGCTTCATGATGGCGCTGGAGGCGCAGAAGCGCGGCCATCGCCTGTATCACTACCACCCGCGCGACCTGATCCTGACCGGCAACCGCCTGACCGCCCGTGTGCGCGAGATGACAGTGGTGCGCCAGCGTGGCGCCCACTACACGCTGGGCGAGCCGGTTATGACCGACCTGTCGACGATGGACGTCATCCTGCTGCGGCAGGACCCGCCCTTCGATATGGCTTACATCACCTCCACCCACCTGCTGGAGCATGTGCAGCCCAAGGTTCTGGTCGTCAACGACCCGGCCGAGGTGCGCAATGCGCCGGAAAAGCTGTTCATCACCAAGTTCCCCGACCTGATGCCGCCGACGCTGATCACCAGCGACAAGCAGGCCATCCTGGACTTCCGGG
Source organism: Azospirillum sp. A29 (assembly GCF_042604625.1). Classification (NCBI taxonomy): domain Bacteria; kingdom Pseudomonadati; phylum Pseudomonadota; class Alphaproteobacteria; order Rhodospirillales; family Azospirillaceae; genus Azospirillum; species Azospirillum sp. A29. The sequence goes on along the minus strand of NZ_CP170466.1, from coordinate 1,859,885 downwards.
CCGAGCACAAGGACATCATCGTCAAGCCGCTGTTCGGCAACGGCGGCGCCGGCGTCTTCCACCTGAAGCCCGACGACGAGAATTTGGGCTCCCTGCTGGAGATGTTCACCCAGCTCTACCGCGAGCCGGTGATCGTGCAGAAGTACCTGCCGGAGATCCGCCAGGGCGACAAGCGCATCATCCTGGTCGACGGCGAGCCGGTGGGCGCGGTCAGCCGCATGCCGCTGGAGGGCGAGGCCCGCGCCAACTTCCACGCAGGCGGCAGCGCCAGGAAGACCGAGCTGACCGCGCGCGAGCGCGCGATGTGCGCCGCCATCGGCCCGGTGCTGCGGGAGAAGGGTCTGGTCTTCGTCGGCATCGACGTGATCGGCGACTACATGACCGAGATCAACGTCACCTCCCCCACCGGCATCCAGGAGATCAACCGCCTGAACGGCGTTCAGCTGGAAGCCCTGCTGTGGGATGCCATCGAGCGCCGCCGCGCGGCGAAATAAGAACTGCGGCGCGTGCGGAAGTAAGGATAGGGCGCCACCGGGTCAAACGGGCGGGCTGGACCGTGGGACCGGTCAGCCCATCCGCTTGAACCGGGCGAAGGCGTCGCGGATTTGCCGGGCCAGTTCCGCTGCTGCCAGCGAGGGCGTGCGGACCGGCCGATGCAGCGTGACGGCGAAGGACGGCAGGTCGGGAAGACCGCTGTCCGCCGGCAGGATTTCCAGATCGGGCGGCACGGTGAAGGCCAGCCAAGCCGAGACCGCGAGATCCATCCGCACGGTGGCGAAGGTGGCGTCAAGGCCGCCATTCTCGAACATACTGCGCCAGTCCCGCCCCTGCCGGCGCAGCGCCGCCATCACCGCCGGCCGGAAGACGCAGGTTTCCACCACCAGCGACAATGGCAGCGGGGTCGCGGCATAAGCAGTGCCACCGCGCGCACCGACCCAGACCAGACGGTCGATCAGCAGATGTTCGCCCTGCGCCGCCTCCACCGGTTCCTCGACCAGCGCAAGGTCGAGATCCCCATCGCCAATGCGGCCCGCCAGTTCGGGAGACGATCCGCAGATCAGCGTCAGTTCGACCTTCGGGAAGGCGGTGGTGAAACTCCGCAGCATCGGGGCGATGCAGGGAGCGACAAGGTCGTAGGGAACGCCGATCCGCACCGGCCCGTCGATGGCGCCGCCGGTGATGTCTGCCCAAATCTCGTCGTTCAGCGCCAGCAACCGCCGGGATTTCCCCAGCAACCGCTCCCCCAACGCGGTCGGGCGCAATCCGCTGCGGTCACGAATGAACAGGGGGCCGCCGGCCAACGCTTCCAGCCGGGCAATCTGCTGGCTGACGGCTCCCTGCGTCAGGTTCAGGTTCTGGGCCGCCGCCGTCATGCTGGCGTGGTCGGCGACCACGGCGAAGCTGCGCAGCAGGGTCGTGTCGAGATTTCTGGGCATGGCGGCATTATGGATATTAATGACCTCTATCTCCATTATTAGTTATCCAAGAGTCCGGTTGAGCTGTATCCGGTTCCATCCGCACCATGACCGGAGAAGCCGTTCCGATGATCCCTGCCCTCAACATCGACGCCGCACTCGACACCCTGACCGATCACTGGTCGCCCAAGGTGATCGCGCGGGTGAACGACCAGTATGTGAAGGTTGCCAAGCTGAAGGGCGAGTTCGTCTGGCATCGCCACGATGATGAGGACGAACTCTTCCAGGTCATCCGCGGCCGGCTGCGCATCCAGTTCGAGGATGGCCGCGAGACGCTGCTGTCACCGGGCGAACTGTGCGTGATCCCACGTGGAGTGATGCACAATCCGGTCGCCGACGAGGAATGCTGTATTCTGCTGATCGAAACGGTGACGACGAAGCACACCGGCGATGTCGAGACGCCGAGAACGCGCTCCATCGCCCAACAACTGGCCTAGGAAAGCGGGCCCGGCTGCGGCGCGCCGCGCCTTGACCGACGGACTTCGGGGGGCGATAACTGCCGCCTCCCAGAGTTTTCGAGCGAGACCACCCGTGAACCGCATTTTCTCCGGCATGCAGCCGACCCGGCAGCTTCACCTCGGCAACTATCTGGGGGCGCTGCGCAACTGGGTGGATCTGCAGAACAGCTACGAGTGCATCTTCTGCGTCGTCGACCTGCACGCGCTGACCATCGACCAGGACCCGGAGGTTCTGCGCAACAACATCCGCGAGGTCACCGCGGCCTACATCGCCGCCGGCATCGACCCGGACAAGAACATCCTGTTCAATCAGTCGGTGGTTTCCGGCCATGCCGAACTGGGCTGGATCCTATCCTGCCACACGCCGCTGGGCTGGCTGAACCGCATGACGCAGTTCAAGGAAAAGGCCGGCAAGCAGAAGGACATGGCCAACCTCGGCCTCTATGCCTACCCGACGCTGATGGCCGCCGACATCCTGCTGTACAAGGCCACCCATGTGCCGGTCGGCGAGGACCAGAAGCAGCATCTGGAGTTGGCGCGCGATATCGCCGGCGCCTTCAACCGCCGCTATGAGACCGAATACTTCCCGCTGCCCGAGCCGCAGATCCTGGGCGAGGCGACGCGGGTGATGAGCCTGCGCGACGGCAAGAAGAAAATGTCGAAGTCGGACGAGTCCGAATATTCGCGCATCAACATGACCGACGATGCCGACACCATCGCGCAGAAGATCCGCAAGGCGAAGACCGATCCGGAACCGCTGCCGGAAACCGTGACCGAGCTGGAGGCCCGTCCGGAGGCCGACAACCTCGTCACCATCTATGGTGCGCTGGCCGGCCAGTCGCGCGAGCAGGTGCTGGCGCAGTTCGCCGGGTCCCAGTTCTCCGACTTCAAGAAGTCGCTGGTCGACCTGTCGGTGGACAAGCTGGCGCCGATCACCACCCGCATGAAGGAACTGCTGGCCGACAAGGCTGAAATCGACCGGCTGCTGAAGAAGGGCGGCGAGCGCGCCGCCGCCATCGCGGAAAAGAACCTGAACGACGTGAAGGACATCATCGGCCTGCTGCGGCCGTAAGGATAGCTTGCCCGTGACGGCCCCCATCCTGATCACCGGCTTCGCGCCGTTCGGGACACCCCCGGACGGCGAAGCGGATCCGTCCGCCGCCGACCATCCCCCCACCGATCATCCCTGGACGGCCGATCCGACCGCCCTGCTGATGGAGCGGCTGGCGGGAGAGCCGGGGGTCGTCACCGCCACCCTGCCCCCCCTGTATGACACCTGCGGCGAGGCCTTCGCCGCGCTGCTGGCGGAACACCGGCCGCTGGCTGCGCTCGGCTTCGCCTATCTGGACTCCAGCGATTACATCCGGCTGGAACGGCTGGCCTGGAACCGCGACGAAAGCCCATTGCCGGATGCGGCCGGCACGGTGCGGGACCATGCCGATATCGTGCCCGACGGACCGACCGCCTATGGCAGCACCCTGCCGGTGCCGCGGGTGATGCGCGAATTGTCGATGGCCGGACTGCCGGTGACCTTCGGCGATTTCTCCGGCGGCTTCCTCGGCAATCATCTGTTCTACCGGGCGCGCCATATCATCGAGAGCGCCGGCCTGGACGTGCCCTACGGCTTCTTCCACATGCCGCCGCTGCCCGAACGGGCGGCAACGCTGCGCCGCTTCGGCGGTCTGGGTCTGGAGCGGCAGGAACTGGCGGTGCGCACGCTGGTGGGCATGCTGCGCCGGGCGCTGGACGGGATCGCTAGATAAGGTTCAGGCCGTCCTGGCGGGACGGCGCTGGTCGGGCGGGTTCACGATGGCGCGCAACGCGTCCAGGAACTCACGGCCCTTGTCGGTCAGGGTGACGATCTTGCGGCGGCGTTCGCGCGGATCTTCCTGCGCCTGCACCAGATCGAGGCCGGCCTTGCCGAAGCTGTGCCAGCGGCTGAGCGCCGCGACGTTGCGTGACGCGGAGGATTGGGCGATGCCCAGGCGTTCCGCCAGTTCGCCGATGGAGATGCCTTCGCTCTGCGCGATGGTCATGAAACTCAGCGCATACTGGATGGGCAGATCGGGGTCGAGCTTGCGGAACGCCTCAAGCACCTGGACGACGGTAAGGACCTCGTCATGACGAACGCGGGCCGGCATTCAGCAGGTCTCCGCGGCGCCGCGCGCTATGCAGCGCGGGAGGGTGGTCCCCAGCGGGCCGGTGTGTAGATGATGTTCAGGCGTCCAAGCCATAGGATGACTTCCCCGTTTTCACGCCTCAGGTCGAAGGACCCGGCCGGCGATGCCCAGCGGGCGTGTTCAACGAAGAGACGGTGACCGCAAAAACCCAGAAAGACACACATGGGATCCTCTCGATATCCGGAATTCACGTTCGAAGGCTGCGGGAAGAAGGCGGGCCGGCTGGGCTTGATTGGCGGCCATATGGGCGGCCCAATTGGCGGCGGTGATGGCCGGATCGCCCGATCGGCGAGTCCAGGCAGTGGCTACGATGGCTTTCATCGAAACTCTCCACGGGTTGAGTGAGGCCGGCGTGAGAGGCCGGCGGATCCGGTATCGCCGGTCAGCGATACGGTTGCAAGGTCAAAAATGTCCGCGCGTCCGATAGGTTCCGATCGCGGATGTGAAAAGGCGGAAGGCGGCAGGCGAGTGGAGGCTCTTCGCCGTCCCCGACGTCTCCGTCCGTCAATCCGATGTCGCGCCGCAAATGGTCGCACAGTCGGCCCGGTCCCGAGGATAGCCCGGAATCGAGCCAACGGCTCCGCAACGCCGTCCACAAGGTCGGCATGATCTGCTCCTGTAACCGAGAGGCACCGACGGCCGGGCCTCTGTTGCGAAATAATTCCGCGTGCGGATGTATTCCGTCAACCGGTTCCTCCCGAGATGACCGTTCGTTTGCAAATGGCGTGACCTTCGCCGCACGTCTGTTGCAAATCGGCACCGCTTTTCCGCCGTTTCGCCATCCGCGGGGATGAGGTCGGGCATCTCTGGACAAGCGGAGGTCGGTCGGTCAAACACAAAGCCGGCGGCAAAAGCCGTCTGCGGTACTCCTCTCATCGGTCTCCTATCCATCAGTTCCGGGTCGTCCGTCCGTGTCCATCCTCCCCTCTTCCGCATGGCCGACAGCGGTGCGTTCCGCCCGCAAGCTGCTGGCGGTTGCAGCCGTGGCGGCGGGCACGCTGTGGAGCCTGCCCGCGGCGGCGGAGGCGCGCTTCACCCCTGGCCCCTGCTGGTTCACAGTGCCGGACGGCGAAGCGGCCCTGTGCGGAACGGTCGCGGTGCCGGAGCGGCGGGACCGTCCCAACAGCCGCAGCCTGCGCTTGCCGGTCGCCGTCCTGCTCAGCACCGCCCGCCAGCCGGCCCCCGATCCCGTGATGTTCCTAGAGGGCGGCCCCGGCGCCTCCCCCTTCGGCAGCGGCGAGGCGACGGAGGAGCGGATGGAGGTGTGGTGGGAGCTGTCGGCCCCGTTCCGCCGCACCCGCAACCTGATCCTGTTCGATCCGCGCGGCGTCGGCCGGGCGGAACCCGACACCGATTGCCCGGAGCTGGACGCCGTCGGCACCACGCGCGGCACCCGGCCGCTGACGCGCGAGCAGCGGGCGGCGGCGGAACGCTCGGCGGTCAGCGCCTGTTCCGCGCGGCTGCAGGCGGCCGGGCTGGACGCCACCCAATTCTCCACCCCCGTCGCGGCGGAGGATGCACTGGACATCGTCACCGCGCTGGGGGCCCAGCGCGTGAACCTGTTCGCGGTGTCCTACGGCACGCGGGTCGGGCTGGAGATCCTGCGGCGGCAGGGCGCCCGTGTCCGCACCGCCGTCTTCGACAGCGTCTATCCGCCCGACGTCAATGCGCAGGAGGAAATGGCCTGGCTGGCGCAACGCGCCTATCGCCGGCTGTTCGACGACTGCGCCGCCAACCGGGCCTGCCGATCCGCCTTTCCCGATCTGGAAAAGCGCTTCCTCGGCCTGATCGAGCGGCTTGACCACAACCCGGTCGAGATCGTCGTCGGCGACCATGAGACGCGCCGCGCCCTGCGGCTGACCGGCGGGGCGGCCATCGCCGCCGGGCTGGAGGCGATGGCGGTCAGCGAGGCTGTGCCGGCTCTGCCGATCATGCTCGACCGCGCCATCCGCGGCCAATACGCCACGCTGGCTGAATGGGCGCCGACCAACTGGCTGGGTGACCCGGAGGTCGCCGACGGGCTGGCCTTCTCGGTCGAATGCCGTGAGTCGGTGACCACCGCCGATCCGCTGAAGCGCGCCGACAATGCCCGCCGCTATGCCCCCTACGGACTGGTCGCCGCCGACGACCCCGGCCAGCGCGTCTGCCGCCTGTGGCCGGCCGGCCATCAGGAGTTGACCGAGCGCCTGCCGGTCGCCAGCCCGGTGCCGGTGCTGCTGTTGTCCGGCGCCTACGACCCCGTCACCCCGCCGGAATGGGGCGACCGCGCCGCCGCCACCCTGCCGAAGAGCCGCCATCTGGTCTTCCGCGCCGCCAGCCACATCGTGACTTCCAGCGAGGACTGCGCCATGGCTGCCGCCGTGACCTTCGTCGAGCAGGAGTCGGTTCAGGCGACCGCCTGTCCAGGCGCGGCCAAGCCGCCGGTGTTCGAAGGGCCGTGACCCGCAGGAAGAGAGTTTCCCGATGCCCTTTCCATCCCATGAGCGCGCCGTGCTGCTGGCGGTCAAAGGCGTCGGGCCGACCGTGATCGGCCGGCTCGAACAGGTCGGCATCCATGATCTGGCGGCGCTGGCCGGTGCGGACGCTGACGCTCTGTGCACGGCAATCGCCGGAGAGCTGGGCGCGAGCTGCTGGAAGAACAGCCCACAGGCGCGCGGCGCCATCGCGGCAGCGATCCGTACCGCGCAACAGCATGAGGCGGCGACCGCCGCAGACTGATGCCGGCGGTCGTCCTGCGCACCCCGTTCACCGCCCCGGCGCGATCCGCCGGTAGCTCAGCGCCTCCGCGATGTGGCGGCGCCTGACCCCCTCGACCCCGTCCAGGTCAGCCAGCGTCCGCCCAACCCGCATCACCCGGTGGTAACCGCGGGCGGACAGCTTCAGCCGCTCCGCCGCCTCGGTCAGCAGGGCGCGGCCGGGGGCGTCGGGGGAGGCCACCTTTTCCAGCAGTTCGCCGTCCGCCTCGGCGTTGGTCCGCACCGCCCGGCCGGCCGGGTAAGGACCGAAACCGCCGTAGCGCTCCGCCTGGATGGCACGGGCGACGGCGACACGGGCGGCGATGGCGGCGCTGCCTTCCGCCGGGGGCGGCAGGCTGAGGTCGGCGGGGCTGACCGCTGGCACGTCGATGTGCAGGTCGATGCGGTCAAACAGCGGGCCGCTGATCTTCGACTGATAGTCGGCGGCACATTTCGGCGCGCGGGCACAGGCGAGCGAGGCGTCATCGAGATGGCCGCAGCGGCAGGGGTTCATCGCCGCCACCAGTTGGACGCGCGCCGGGTAAGTCACATGGTGGTTGGCACGGCTGACCACCGCCTTGCCGGTCTCCAGCGGTTGACGCAACGCCTCCAGCAGCGCGCGGGGAAACTCGGGCAACTCGTCGAGGAACAGAACACCCTGGTGCGCCAGGGAGATCTCGCCCGGTTTCGCCCGCGTACCACCGCCGACCAGCGCCGGCAGGCTGGCCGACTGGTGCGGGGCGCGGTAGGGGCGCTGGCGCAGCAGACGACCGTCCTCCAGCAGACCGCCGACGCTGTGGATCATCGACACCTCCAGCGCCTCCGCCGGGTCGAGCGGCGGCAGCAGGCCGGGCAGCCGGGCGGCCAGCATCGACTTGCCGGAACCGGGCGGGCCGATCATCAGCAGGTTGTGCGAGCCGGCGGCGGCGACCTCCAGCGCGCGCTTGGCCGTTTCGTTGCCCTTCACGTCGCGCAGGTCGGGCGGCGGCGCGTCCTGTTCCTGCATCCGCGGCTTGGGCGGCGTCAGCACCTGGGTGCCCTTGAAATGGTTGATGAGCGCCAGCAGGTTGGCCGGCGCCAGCACGTCGAGGTCGGGACCGGCCCAGGCCGCCTCCCCGCCGCAAGCCGCCGGACAGATCAGGCCGCGATCGTTGGCCAGCGCGTCGATGGCGGCGGGCAGCACGCCGGCCACCGGCGTCAGGGCACCGTCCAACGCCAGCTCGCCCAGCGCCACGTAGCGGGCGATCTCCGCATCCGGCAGCACCCCCATCACCGTCAGCAGGCCGAGCGCGATGGGGAGGTCGAAATGGCTTCCCTCCTTCAGCACGTCGGCAGGGGCGAGGTTGACGGTGATGCGCTTGGCCGGCAGCGCCAGTCCCAGCGCGTGCAGCGCGGCGCGCACCCGCTCCCGGCTTTCGCCCACCGCCTTGTCGGGAAGGCCGACGACGGTGAAGGCGACGATTCCGCCGGACATCTGGACCTGGACGTCGATCCCCAGCACCTCGATGCCCTGGAACGCCACCGTGTTGACGCGCGCAACCACAACCGCACCCCGAAACAGACGCCCGACAGGGCATGGTACACGCGATTGTAGTGACCATGAGGCCAATGCGCCAGCACGGGATGAACAAAGCCCAACCGCCGGCCCCGTCATGCCCGCCCGGCGCAGGGAGCGGTTGTCCCGGCCCGCCGGCCGCCTAACATGAAGGCAAACGCATTCCCGGCCGCATTTCCGGCACGCATCGTCGAAAAGGATCAGCCACCGTGCAGCTTCACCTGAGCACCTGGGCCGAGGTCGAAAGCTATCTGAAGACCTCCAAAGGCATCATCATGCCGATCGGCTCGACCGAGCAGCACGGACCGAACGGGCTGGTCGGCACCGACGCCATCTGTGCCGAGGTCATCGCGAAAGGCGTCGGCGACGCCACCGGCGCGCTGGTCGGTCCGACCATCCCGGTCGGCATGGCCGTCCACCACATGGAATTCCCCGGTTCGATGACGCTGAAGCCATCCACCCTGATCGCGCTGCTGCGCGACTATGTCGGCTCGCTGGCCGAACACGGGTTCGAGCGCTTCTTCTTCGTCAACGGCCATGGCGGCAACATCGCCACGCTGCGCGCCGCCTTCTACGAGATCTATGCGGAGAACCGGGCGCTGCGCGGCCGTGACGCCCCGGACCTGCGTTGCACCCTGGTGAACTGGTGGGAGAATGGCGAGGTCGGCCGCCTGTCGCGCGAGCTGTACCAGGGCAAGGAGGGCTCGCACGCCACCCCCAGCGAGGTGTCGCTGACCCAGTACGCCTATCCCGACTCGATCAAGACCGCGGCGATGGAACCGGAACAGGCGCCAGCCGGCGGCTTCCACGATGCCCGCGACTTCCGCCGCCGCTATCCCGACGGCCGCATCGGCTCCGCCCCCAGCCTTGCCCGTCCCGAACATGGCCAGCGCCTGTACGAGGCGGCGGTCGGCGCCATCGCCACCCAGTACCGCGCCTTCCTGGCGGAGCAGTAAGGGCGGTCACACGCCTGCATACCGCTTGCAGGCCAATGGGGGCATGCCGGTGGGGCATCTTCGCCCCGCACGTTGATTCGGCGGTCGGACCTGCCTAAATTCGGACCGGTTGACGGAACCCGCGTTCCGCAACCGACCGGCCCGAACAGAGCACGACCGCCCCAGTCCATGATCAACGAGCTGAACCAGCGATCGCGCGAGATTTTCCGGCTGATCGTCGACGCCTATGTGGCGTCGGGGGAGCCGGTCGGCTCCCGCACGATCTCGCGGCGGCTTGGCATGGCCTTGTCGCCCGCGACCATCCGCAACGTGATGGCCGACCTGGAGGAGCAGGGGCTGCTCTATGCCCCGCACACCTCCGCCGGCCGCATCCCGACCGATGCCGGCCTTCGCATGTTCGTCGACGGCCTGCTGGAGATCGGGTCGCTGACCGAGGACGAGCGCGCCTCGATCGAAGCGAAATGCTCCGCCTCCGGCCGCGCCTTCGCCGACGTGCTGGGCGAGGCGTCGACCATGCTGTCCGGCCTGTCGCACTGTGCCGGGCTGGTGGTGGCGCCTAAGACCGACCGTCCGCTGAAGCACATCGAGTTCGTGTCGCTCGGCCCCGGCCGTGCCCTGGTCGTGCTGGTGAACGAGGACGGGCTGGTCGAGAACCGGGTGATCGAGGTGCCGATGGGGGTTCCCACCTCCACCCTGCAGACGGTGTCGAACTTCCTCAGTGCCAAGCTCGCCGGCCGCACGCTGGACGAGGCCCGGCAGGAGGTCCTGCAGGAGATCGAGCAGCAGAAGACCCAGCTGGACGAGCTGTCGCGCAAGGTGGTCGCCGCCGGTCTGGCCACCTGGGCCGGCAGTGGCGGGTCGAACGCCGGCCAGCTGATCGTCCGCGGCCAGTCCCGCCTGCTGGAGGACGTCACCGCGCTGTCCGACCTGGAGCGTGTGCGTGGCCTGTTCGAGGCGCTGGAGACCAAGGAGACGATGCTGCGCATGCTGGACGCTACCGGTCGCGGCGACGGCGTGCAGATCTTCATCGGCGCCGAGAACGTCCTGTTCAGCCATTCCGGCTGCTCGATGATCATCTCCCCCTTCCAGAACAGCCGGGAACAGGTGATCGGCGCCATCGGCGTCATCGGCCCGACCCGCATCAATTATGCCCGCATCATTCCGCTGGTCGATTACACCGCCAAGGTGGTCAGCCGGCTGATCGGCTGAACACCACCCTCACCAACTCCGCCTTTTGACGAAGCAAGAATTGAGAAAACCATGAGCGAAGAGCAGAACAAGCCCGCCGACGCCACGGTGGAGCCGACCGAGGCCACCGCCGACACCGCCGCCAACCAGACGGATGCCGGTTCGCCCGAGGACCGTGTCGCCAAGCTGGAGGCCGAGGTCGCCAGCCTGAAGGACCAGCTTCTGCGCGCCATGGCGGAGACGGAGAACACCCGCCGCCGTGCCCAGCGCGACCGCGAGGACGCCAGCAAGTTCGCCGTGTCGAGCTTCGCCAAGGAGCTGGTGTCGGTCGCCGACAATTTGCGCCGCGCGCTCGACGCCGTGCCGGCCGAGGGCCGCGAGCAGGACGATGTGCTGAAGGGCCTCGCCGTCGGCGTCGAGGCGACCGAGCGCCAGCTGTTCGCCGCCTTCGACCGTGCCGGCATCAAGAAGCTGGACCCGGCCGGCGAGCCGTTCGACCCGAACTTCCATCAGGTGATGTTCGAGATCGAGAACACCGGCAAGGCCGCCGGCACCGTCGTGCAGGTTCTCCAGCCCGGCTACACCATCCACGGACGCCTGCTGCGCGAGGCGATGGTCGGTGTCGCCAAGGGCGGTGACGCCGGTGGCCAGCACGTCGATACGAAGGCGTAACCATACGACTTCTGCAAAGCCCCCGGTTCAGCGGCATCGCCGACGGGCCGGGGGCTTCGTGTTATGCGGAATAGGGTACGCCAGCGGTTGACGGTCGGCGGGAAATTGCCTAGGCCTTTCCCTTATTCCTTTCGGCCGAGCAACCGGAGCCGCGTTCCATGCCCAAGAGCGTCCTGACCGTCGACGATTCCAAGACCATCCGCGACATGGTCGGGTTCACGCTGAAAGGCGCCGGCTATGAGGTGGCGGAGGCGTCGGACGGCAATGCCGGCCTCGCCCTGGTCAACCAGCGCAAGTTCGACTGCATCATCACCGATTTGAACATGCCGGGCCTGGACGGGCTGGCGCTGACCCGCGCCATCCGCGCCTCGGCCACCAACCGCGCCACCCCGGTCCTGCTGCTGACCACCGAGGCCGATCCGGCCAAGAAGTCCGCCGGCCGCGAAGCCGGTGCCACCGGCTGGCTGGTGAAGCCGTTCAACCCGGAAAAGCTGGTGGAGACGGTGCGGAAGGTCTGTCCGTAAGGACCGGTCTTCCCGTCAACGGGCAATCAGAAACTCCCCCTCCGGATCGTGAGCGGCGAAGCGTTGCTGGGCCTTGCCGCGGTCGGCAACGGCATAGCAGTAGACGCAGCCGTGCGGACAGCTGTCATAGTCGCCGATGTCGCGGCTTTCGGCGCACAGGCAGCCGGGGCGGTTGCCCTTCTCCCGCGCGGCGATCGCATGGCCCGCGACATCGGACAGGCGCAGCGCATCGACGCAGCGGGCCGGCGCCGTGCCGGGCGTACCGGCCAGCTCCGGCTGGGTGCAGAGCGTCAGCGCCATCCCCTCCCCCGCCGCGATCCCGGCCAGATCCGCCAGCAGCGCGCGCTTCTCCTCCGCCTCCGGATCGCGCCAGCCGATGCCGGCGGCGGCGAGGTTGCGGGCGGTCTTGCGGTAGGGCTGGAGGAAGGAGACCACCACCTCGTCGGTCACCCCGCGCAGCGAGCGGGCGATGGCGGCGAAGGTCTCGCGGTGCCAAGCGGGCGGCGTGGCGTCGGTCAGGGCGATGGGGTCGTAACGCCAGACCGCTGCCCGCGCTCCCCAGCGCCCACGCACCTGTGCCATATGGCCGACCGCCGTCTCCCAGGCGGGGACCGAGCGTTCCAGCGCGGTGGGCAGGCCGGTGACGCTGTATTGCACGACGAAGGGAAAGCCCCGCTCCGCCACGCTGTCGAGCGCGCCGAGGAACGGTCCCAGATTCTTGGTCCAGAAGATGAAGCCGTCGACCGCCGGCCGGGTCAGGTCGATGCGGTAGGTCTGGCCGCCATAGGGGTTGACCATCCGGCAGTAACCGGCGTCGAGGCGGTTCAGGAACCAGCGCCCGTAGAAGGCGGGAATGTCGGTCTTGTAGCTGGCGGAGATGATCATGCAACCAGCATGGGAATACCGGCCCGCCGCATCAAGGGCAAGCCGGCATAACCATAAGGGCGGACCTTACTGGACCGAGCGGACCTCGACCACTTCCGGGATGTAGTGGCGCAGCATGTTCTCGATGCCGTGCTTCAGCGTGGCGGTGGAGCTGGGGCAGCCGGAGCAGGCCCCCTTCATCGCCAGATAGACGACGCCGCGCTCGAAGCCCTGGAAGGTGATGTCGCCGCCGTCCTGGGCGACCGACGGACGGACGCGGGTGTCCAGCAGCTCCTTGATCTGCTCGACGATCTCCTCGTCGTCGGCGTTCGCCGCCGCGGCATGGCCGTCGCCGCCGTCCTCCAGCAGGACCGGGCGGTCGGCGGTGAAATGCTCCATGATCACGCCGAGGATCGACGGCTTCAGCAGGAACCAGTCGCGGGCATCGGTCTTGGTGATGGTGATGAAGTCGGCACCCAGGAAGACGCCGACGACGCCCTCGATCTCGAACAGGCGCTGGGCGAGCGGCGAACGGGCGGCATCCTCGCGGCCGGTGAAGTCGGCGGTGCCGCGTCCGAGCACGTCACGCCCCGGCAGGAACTTGAGAGTCGCCGGGTTGGGCGTCTGCTCGGTCTGAATGAACATGGTCTGGTCCTCCATCGGCGGCGGAATGGAACCGCCGGCGCGCCCGGGATCGGGACGCGGTACGATTGGGGGAAATCTGGGCCGAAACGCCGGGCGGATCAAGGACCCCGGTTGTGTGGGTATTCGGCATCCGGCATGCGCGGACCGTCCCCGCAGCACCTATCCTTACTTACGTGATCGCGTCCAGTTCCTCGTTGCTGAGCCCGCCGGGGACGATGGTCAGCGGGATGTGCAGCCGCCCCAGACCGCGGCCGGTGTAGTAGGAGATCAGCGGTCCGGGGCCTTCCGGGTCGGTGCCGGCGGCCAGCACGAGGATGGAGATGCTCGGCTCCTCGCCGATCAGGGCCAGCACCTCCTCGGTGCGGTTGCCCTCGCGGACATAGAGCGCCGGCAGGGTGCCGGTCAGCTGGTTGACCTCGCGCGCCAGCTTCTGGAGCATCTGCTCCGCCTCGGCGCGCTGTTCCTCGCGGATCAGGTTCTCCACCGCCAGCCAGTGCTGCATCTCGCCCTTTTCCAGAACGGTCAGCAGCGCCACCTTGCCGCCCGACTTGCGGGCGCGCAGGCAGGCATAGCGGAGCGCCACCTTCAGCTCCGGGCTGTCGTCGACCACCACCAGGAAGATGCGCACCGGCTTGGCGGCGGGGGGCTGGGCGGGGGGTTCCGGCGTGGCGGACTGCGTCGTGTCGGTCATCTCTGTAACCCTCTCGGCTTAGACCCGGCGGAATGCGGCGCCGGCCGCCCAGCCGGCCGCGATGGCGCCGAGGACGGCGGCCACCCCGTAGATGACCGGGCGGTTGCGCGCGAAGTCCGACACTTCGGCGCTGAACCCGATCTTGGACACCACCAGCGGCGTGGTCTGGGCGCTGACCACCTCGCCGTCGCGAATCAGCAGGGCTTCGACATTGTACAGCCCGGTCGGGACATTGGCCGGGAAATAGATGTTGGTGCGGAACAGCCGCTCGCCCAGGAAGGCGACCTGCCCCATCGAGATGGCGTAAAGCCCCTGGCGCTGCTTGTTGCGGATCAGCGCGCTGCGGTAGGCGGCAAGCTCCTCCGGCGGCAGGGTCGGGTCGGCCGGCAGCTGGAGCTGCGGCAGGCCCAGCTGGTGGCGCTCCAGAACCGGGCGGCCGACCAGCTGGTCGAGCGGCCGGCTGACCGCCACCGTGTAGAAGCTGGGCACCTGGTCGAAGCGCAGGCTGTCGGTGTTCATCCACATGCCGGCCACCCGCTGCTTGCGGCGGACGGTGGCGGGGGAGCGCGGGCCGGTGACGACGATGGCGACGTCGCCCGCCCCGTCGGTGGTGCCGAACAGCACGACCTCCGTGCCGGTGAAGCCGGTGGTGATGGCGATCAGGTGGCTCGACAGGTCGGCGACCAGCTGCTGCGCCCACACCGTCGCCGTCACCGTGCCGCCCAGCAGCAGCCCGGCCAGCGCCGCGGCGGCCTGGACCAGCCTGCGCTTGATCGGCCTGCGCTTGATAACCGCCGCCATCAGCGCAGCCCCATGGTCAGGGTGTAGAGGTCGTCGGGACGGGAGAACAGGTCCCAGGCCAGCTTCAGCGCCACCGCCACCACGATCAGCGACAGCGCCATCCGGGCGGTCTCGCCGCGCAGCCGGGTGCCGGCCCTGGTGCCGAACTGCGCGCCGATCACGCCACCGATCAGCAGCAGAAGCGCCAGCATGGCGTCCACCGTCTGGTTGGTGGCGGCCTGGAGCAGGGTCGCCGCCGCGGTGGTGAAGATGATCTGGAACAGCGAAGTGCCGGCGACCAGACCGGCCGGCATGTTCAGCAGATAGATCATCGCCGGCACCAGCAGGAAGCCGCCGCCGATGCCCATGATCGCCACCAGCATGCCGCCGACCGCCCCGATCCCCGCCGGCAGCAGGGCGGAGATGTAGAGCTTGGAACGCTGGAACCGCATCTTGAAAGGCAGGCCGTGCAGCCAGATGTGGCGGTGCAGCTTGCCGCGCTTGGCCGTCGGCGCCCGGCGGCGCAGGATGGCGCGGCTGCTTTCCACCAGCATCATGCCGCCGATGGTGCCGAGGAAGAAGACGTAGGACAGGGTGATGGCGATGTCGATCTGGCCCAGCCGCTGGAGGATGCCGAAGATCCACACCCCCACCGCGGTGCCGACCACGCCGCCGCCCAGCATCACCACGCCCAGCTTCACGTCGACATTGCCGCGCCGCCAGTGGGCGAGCACGCCCGACACGCTGGCGGCGACCAGCTGGTTGGCCTGGGTGCCGACGGCGATTGCCGGGGGAACGCCGATGAAGATCAGCAGCGGCGTCATCAGGAAGCCGCCGCCGACGCCGAACATCCCCGACAGGAAGCCGACCAGCCAGCCCATGCCGAGCACCAGCAGCGCGTTGACCGACATCTCGGCAATCGGCAGGTAGACTTGCATGGAGGGGCAATCTGTCAGGATGGGCGGCGGGATCGGCAGCTTACCCGAGCCGGTGCCGTGGCGGAAGACCGCAGCGCCGGCCTTTTGGGGGGATCGCCTCCGGTGAAGAGGCCGGTAAGAGCGGTGGAACGGCGTGGAACGCTGTCCGGCCGATGTTCCATGTTCATCGGCCTGTCCGCCTCACCGGCGGCCGAAGGCGGCCTTGCCCCGGCGTTCCAGCGCCGAGCCGAGGGTAGGATAGGGATCGTCGGGGTTGAAGGTGTAGGGATAGACGCCCTTCGGCCCCGCCGCCTCCGGGCGGGCGAGGATGGCGGCGACGGCGCGCGGATCGGGCGGGGTGCGTTCGCGGAAGGCGCCGGGGATGCTGTCGTCGTCGAGGTCGGGGACGACGATGCCGGAGAGGCCGGCGAAGGGATCGGCAACGGGATCGGGGGCAGTATCAGGGGCAGCCTCTGCGGACAGGTCTTGCGACGGTTGCCGGGTCTGTAGCTGTTGCGCCGGTTGCTGAGCCGGGTGAGCTGCGAGCCCGTCGAGGATGCCGAGCCGGTCGGCCAGCCAGCGCACGGTGGAGGGATCGCCGGAGGAGACCAGCCGCTCGATCTGCTCGACGACCAGACTGCGCAGCGACGAGAGGCGCAGGTCGGCCTCGCGGTTCAGCGTCTGCCGCTCCCACCACACCCTGTGACGGAAATCCTTGGAGCCGTAATAGGCCCGCCACAGGGTGGTGCGGCTGCATCCCATGGCGCGGGCGACATAGAGGAAGCTGCTGCCGCGGGCCAGCATGCCGGCGGCCATGATCCACTGCTCCTCGTGGAACTGAGAACCGGGAACCAACGAGCCGTCCGACGGCACCGGCGGCTCCTCCGCCCACAGCGGGAAATGGTCGTTTGCAAGGGTACGGCTGTCGAGGGGCATGGCGTGGCTCCGCGAATGAGTCGGCATTGCGGAGAGGATATAGGAATTATTTCTCCAACCGGTGGTCTTTCGCGAAAAACGGCAACCGCTCAGGGCACCGCCGCGTGGAAGAAGACCCGATAGCCGCCCTTCTGCGGGAAGAGATGGTCCGCCTCGCGCCGGGCGGACGCCATGTCCAGCGCATGCACCACGACCCGGTTGCCGTAGCGCCAGGCCGGGTTCACCGGCTTGCCGGCGGCGCGGGCGGCGGCGGCGACAACGGTGTCGAACTTCGCCTCCGCCTTGAAGGCGCGCCGGTTGCCACCGGGGGTGCCGAGGACATGCAGGAAGACCGGCGGTTCCTTGTCCAGCGTCTCGATCTGGCGCTGGAGATGGCTGACCCGCAGTTCGGCGGCGGTCAGCCGGCCCCTCGCCTCCTCCAGCCGGCAGGCCATGTCGGCCAGCGCCTCCGTCTCGGCGCGCTGGCGTTCCTTCAGCGGCAGCACCGACCGGCGCAGCCGGTCGAGCCCGGCCACCCGTTCCCAGCTGCGCCGGATGCCGACCCAGCACAGATGGCACAGCACGGCCAGCGCCGCCACCAGCGGCACCGCCGAGTTGAGGATCGTCCCCACCATTTCCATCGAACGCCGCCCCCCTCGAATGCCGCCATGACTGCCAGCGCCTGCCCTGGCACGCCGGTTGCTGCATTTCCGGCAGGCGGGCACGCAGCAAGGAGCGTGCCGAAGAAGCGGAGGACGATGGGCATGCAGACGCCGCTGCTGCTGGTGCTGGAAATGGTCATCATGATGGCCTGCCTCAGCTGGGGCACCGTGTCGATCCTGCGGATCGGCTACCGGATCGCGTCCGTGCAGCGCCGCCGGTCGCAGCTGCATCATGGACGGACGGAGCTGACCCAGACCACCGACTCCCTGCGGCGCGACCTGCGCCGGCAGGAAACCGAACTGCACCAGCTGGAGGATGCGATATCCGTACGCAACGCCCAGGCGGTGGAATTGCAGAGCCAATTGAACGATCTGCGCCGCCAGGGGCCGCGGGAATACACGCTGATGAACGAGCGTTTCGGGGAGAAGGACCGGCTGTGGCTGCTGACCGTCCCGCGGCCCGACCGGCCGGAGCGCTGGGCGGTGGCCGCCCCCGACAGCGGGACGGCGCTGGCGCTGCTGTGCGCCAGGGTCACCGTGCCGGAGCGGCCGGTGGTGGACGACCAGTTGAACTGAGCCGGCTGAACTGAGCCGGCCGAAGCGAAGAAAACCGGACCGGAATGAGAACCGGCCGCAGTTGCAAAATGCACTGCGGCCGGCAACGTGGTTGCGATCTGAGGCGCAAATCGCAGGTTACAGAATGCCCTTGGCGGCGACCAGCTCGCGCAGGTTCACCTCCGGCCGGGCGCCGACATGGCCGATGATCTCCGCCGCGGCGACGGCGCCCAGACGGCCGCAGACCGCCGGGGACAGGCCGCGGGTGTGGCCGAACAGGAAGCCGGCGGCGTAGAGGTCGCCGGCGCCGGTGGTGTCGACCACCCGCTCCACCGGCTCGGCCGCCACCTCGACCACCTCGCCGGCCGAGACGATGACCGCGCCCTTCTCGCTGCGGGTCAGCGCCGCCGTCTTGCCCAGCCGCTTCACCGCCGCCAGCGCGTCCTCGAAGCTGTCGGTGCCGTAGAGGGCGCCGATCTCATGTTCGTTGGCGAACAGGATGTCGACGTGGCGTTCCACCAGATCGACGAACTCGGCATGGTGGCGGTGGACGCAGAAGCTGTCGGACAGCGACAGCGACACCTTGCGGCCGGCGGCGTGCGCGATCTCCGCCGCCTTGCGGAAGGCCTCCTTGGCGCGGGGCGGATCCCAGAGGTAGCCTTCCAGGTAGGTGACCTGCGAGGCGGCGATCAGCGTCTCGTCGATGTCCTCCGGCCCCAGCTCGACGCAGGCGCCGAGATAGGTGTTCATCGAGCGCTGGGCGTCCGGCGTGACCAGGATCAGGCAGCGGGCGGTCGGCGCCCCGCCCAGCAGCGGCGCGCTGTCGAAGGCGACGCCGGCCGCGCGGATGTCGTGGCGGAACACGTCGCCCAGCTGGTCCCTGGCGACCTTGCCGATATAGGCGCCGCGCCCGCCCAACATGGCGATGCCCGCCATGGTGTTGCCGGCCGAGCCGCCGGAGACCTCCACGCCCGGCCCCATGCGGCCATACAGCTCCTCGGCGCGGGCGGCGTCGATCAGCGTCATCGCCCCCTTCTCGATGGTGTTGGAGGCGAGGAAGGCGTCGTCGGCGTGGGCGATCACGTCCACGATGGCGTTGCCGATGCCGGTGACGTCGTAGGCGGCATCCTGGACGGACGTGGTCATGGGCTCTCCTGGGAGATCTTGCGGTCGGTGCGAAGTTGCGGCGCGAGTATAGCCGCCGCCGCCCGCATCACAAGTGCGGCTCAGGCGAGCACGTCCGATGCCCCGCGGACGAGCCGCCATCCCCCATCACTTGCATGATGAAAGTGACCGTGCGACAGTCGCCGCCATGCGACGCACCCGCCTGAGCGACGTTCCCTGCCCCATCGCCCGCGGCCTTGACGAGGTCGGGGAATGGTGGTCCCTGCTGATCCTGCGCGACGCGATGCTGGGCCTGACCCGCTTCGACGAGTTCCAGCGCAGCATCGGGCTCGCCACCAACATGCTGACCCGCCGCCTCCAGGCTCTGGTGGAGGCCGGGCTGCTGGAGAAGCGGCCCTACCAGGACCGCCCGCTGCGCCACAGCTATCATCTGACCGGCAAGGGGCGGGATTTCCTGCCGGTGCTGATCGCCATGGCCGACTGGGGCAGCCGCTGGCTGCCGCCCGGCGGGGCGTTCCGGATCGTCGACAGGGACACCGGACGGCCGGTCGAGCCGGTGCTGATCGACAGGACGACAGGCGAAGCGCTCCGGCCGGAGCGGCTGCGCCCGGAATTCACCATCCCTGCAAAGACGACATGGGCAAAGGACGAAACCGAATGAGACGAGTCGTGGTCACCGGATTGGGCGCGGTCACGCCGCTTGGGGCCGGGGTGAATCCTAGCTGGCGCGCCATGCTGGACGGCCGCAGCGGCATCCGCGCGATACACGGGGTCGATACCGGCGGGATCGATGTCGCCGACCTGCCCTGCCGCATCGCCGGACAGGTGCCGGACAGCGGGGAGGCCGCCTTCGACGCCGATGCGGTGGTGCCGCCCAAGGACCAGCGCAAGATGGACCGCTTCATCCTGCTGGCGCTGGCCGCCGCGGAAGAGGCGGTGGCCGATGCCGGCTGGCGCCCGGCGGACGCGGAGGCGCAGGAGCGCACCGGCGTGATGATCGGCTCCGGCATCGGCGGCCTGCCGGCTCTGGCCGACGCGGCGCTGACCCTGCACGCGAAGGGGCCGCGCCGCATCTCGCCCTTCTTCGTGCCGTCGACCCTCATCAACCTCGCGTCGGGCCATGTCTCGATCCGCTACGGCTTCCGCGGACCGAACCATGCCGCCGTGACCGCCTGCGCGACCGGAGCCCATGCCATCGGCGACGCCGCCCGGCTGATCGCCATGGACGATGCCGACGTCATGCTGGCCGGCGGCAGCGAGGCGACGATCTGCCGTCTCGCCATCGCCGGCTTCTGCGCCGCCCGCGCCATGTCCAGCGGCTTCAACGACGACCCGGCCCGCGCGTCGCGCCCCTGGGACCGCGAGCGCGACGGCTTCGTCATGGGTGAAGGCGCCGGCGTGCTGGTGCTGGAAGAGCTGGAGCATGCCAGGCGGCGCGGGGCGACGATCTATGCCGAGGTCACCGGCTATGGGCTGTCGGGCGACGCCTACCACATCACCTCCCCGGCGGAGGACGGCAACGGCGCCTTCCGCGCCATGCGCGCCGCGCTGAAGCGGGCCGGCCTGGCGCCGGACGCCATCGACTACGTCAACGCCCATGCCACCTCCACCCCGGCCGGCGACCCGGTGGAGATCGCGGCGGTCAAGCGCCTGTTCGGCCCGGCGGCGGCGGACCTCTCGATGTCCTCGACCAAATCGGCGACCGGCCATCTGCTGGGCGCGGCGGGTGCGGTGGAGGCGATCTTCGCCATCCTGGCCCTGCGCGATCAGGTCGCCCCACCCACCCTGAACCTGGAAGCGCCGTCGGAGGGCTGCGACCTCGACCTCGTGCCGCTGCGGCCGAAGGAACGGCGCATCCGCCATGTCCTGTCGAACAGCTTCGGCTTCGGCGGGACCAACGCCGCGCTGGTGTTCAGCCCCGCACCGTAACGGGAGAGCGGAAGGGCGGCACGGGGGGGACTGGAACCCGGCGGCCGGCCACCGTAGATATGCGGGCGGCGGCGCCAGCCATGCCCCGCCGCCCTTCCTTGCCGCCTTACGGACCGCCGATGATCCGCGCCCTCGTGCTTGCCTTCGCCCAGCTGTCCGACCCGCGCGTGCGCCGGGTGGTGTGGACCGGGGTGTTCGTCTCGCTGCTCGCCTATGCCCTGCTGGCGGTCGGCGCCTCGTGGGCGCTGTCGGCGACGCCGCTGACCGGCTATGGCTGGATCGACGCCACCATCGACGTCATGGGCGGGCTGGGGGTGCTGGTGCTGGCGTGGCTGCTGTTCCCGGCCACCGTCGGCACGGTGTCGAGCTTCTTCCTCGACGAGGTGGTGGAGCGGGTCGAGGCGCGGCACTACCCCGGCCTGCCCGCCCCGCGCCGGGCCGGCTGGCTGGAGGAGCTGGCGACGGCGCTGCGCTTCCTGCTGCTGGTGCTGGCGATCAACCTGCTGGCCCTGCCGATCTACATCTTCGCGCCCGGCCTGAACCTGATCGTCTTCTACACCATCAACGGCTATCTGCTGGGCCGGGAGTATTTCGAGATGGTCGCACACCGGCGGATGGACCGCGCCGCCGCGCGGGCGATGCGCCGTACCAGACCGCTGAAACCTTTTTTGGCCGGGGTCGTCATTGCCTTCCTTTCGACAATCCCCTTCGCCAATTTGCTGGTCCCGGTCGTCGCGAGCGCCTTCATGGTTCATGTCCTACAGTCCATGTCGGCGCCCCTTGCGGCAGGCCGGACGACCGTGATACGCCGCTAGGCGGCACGGCCGCACACCGTCGCCTGCCCGGAAACCGGCCGCCCGGACACCGATTGCGGCGACCGCCTTTCCGGCGGGGCGCCTCCGGCACCGGGCCACACGATTTCCAGGCCATCCCGCCACCCGAATGTCCAGACTGGGGGAACCGCTCATGCTGTTCGGACGAAAGACACCGCCCGCCGCTCCCAAGGCCGACAGCCCCGTCCCGCCGCAGCCGGGTGTCCGTCCGTACACCCCGGGCGAGCCCGGCGCCGTCTCGTCGCCGCTCGCCTCGCTGAATAATCCGGCACATGCCCCGGCGTCCGCTCTCGCGGCCGGAGCAGCCGCCCCCAGCATGGCTCACGCCCTGGCCGACACGCAGCACGCCGCCCCGGCCTATCCCGACATGCCTTCCGCCTCGAAGGGACCCGACATGAACAGCATTCCCAAGCCCCCGTCCGCGCCGTCCGTGCCGGGTGCCGGCTTCAAGACCGACGTGCCGCGCCGGGTCGTCGACATGCCCGGCTCCGCCCCGCGCCAGCCGTCGATCCCCATCGCCAACCCGGGCGCCGCCCCCGTCGCCCAGGCCCCGGTCGCCCCGGCCCCCGTCGCGCCGGCCATGCCCGAGCAGCGCCGCCTGACCGTCGGCCGCGACATCTCGCTGACCGGCGAGATCGGCTCCTGCGACGTGCTGGTGGTCGAAGGCACGGTCGAGGCCAAGCTGCGCGAAGGCCGGCTGGTCGAGATCGCCGAGACCGGCCTGTTCAAGGGCTCGGTCGACATCGAGGAGGCCGACATCGCCGGCCGCTTCGAAGGCGACATCGCCGTCCGCGGCCGCCTGACCGTGCGCTCCACCGGCAAGATCACCGGCTCGATCCGCTTCGGCGAACTGGCGGTCGATGCCGGCGGCCAGCTGGTCGGCGACATCCAGATCTACAGCACCGGGTCCAAGCCCGCCGCCGTGGTTCAGCCGGTGGCCCAGCCGGCGATCGAGCAGATCCCGGCGGCCGAGACCGTCTGACCGCTGCCTGCGACCGGCCCCTGCGACCGGTAGAAACCGCAAAACGCCCGGCTGGCTCCCGCCATGCCGGGCGTTTTGCGTTTCCGGTCAGGCGCAATCAGGCCCAATTCCGGCGCAATCACGCGATGATCTTGTCCTTGAAGGCGCAGAGGTCGGCAACCGGGCAGACCGGGCAATCGGGCTTGCGCGCCTTGCAGACGTAGCGGCCGTGCAGGATCAGCCAGTGGTGGGCATGGCGGCGGTACAGCTTCGGCACCGCCTTCAGCAGCTTCGCCTCCACCGCGTCCGGCGTCTTGCCGGGGGCGAGCCCGGTGCGGTTGCCGACGCGGAAGATGTGGGTGTCGACCGCGATGGTCTCCTCGCCGAAAGCGACGTTCAGGACGACGTTGGCGGTCTTGCGGCCGACGCCGGGAAGCTGTTCCAGCGCGTCGCGGTCGCGCGGCACCTCGCCGCCATGGCGCTCGATCAGCAGCTCCGACAGGCGGATGACGTTCTTGGCCTTGGTGTTGAACAGGCCGATGGTTTTGATATAGCCGCGCAGCCCCTCCTCGCCCAGCGCCACCATCTGCTGCGGCGTGGTGACGAGCTGGAACAGCGGTCCGGTCGCCCGGTTCACGCCGACGTCGGTGGCCTGGGCCGACAGCACCACGGCGACCAGCAGCGTGTAAGGATTGACGTATTCCAGCTCGCTCCGGGGTTCCGGATTGGCGGCGGACAGGCGGCGGAAGAATTCCTGGACGGCGGCTGGCTTCATGGCCGCCACCATAGCCGCAACGGCCCCGCCTGCGCCAGAGGCGGAGCGGGCCGCGCAGAAGGACTGTGACGGGGCCATGTGGTGGGGAACGATGACAGCCGCGAAACGATCCAGCGCAGAACGCAGACCAAACTGCGGCCTTGCGTCGCAATTTGCGACAAACACTCGAACAAGTGACGACGAATCAACAGAATTGGACGCAGAATACCGGCTTTCCGGTCCCTTTCACGATGGCGTATGATTTGCTGACTGCCGGGACACCGTTTGAACGCCTGCAAAAGATCCATGGATCATCCTGGTTGTGGCGTTCCGATCGGATAAGGGTATTTTGATATGACCGCGTCTTCTCTTGTGGAACTGAAGGATTGGGGACTGCATGTCCGGTTGCAGGGCGCCCTGTCGCTGGAGCAGCGCGACAGTGTCGCCCGGCAGGTGGAGATGCTGTGCGCCACCCTGGGCGCCCGCGGCACGTCCTGGAGCAGCCTTGTCGAGTTCGACCGCTTCGAGGCCGAGGGGTTCCGGCCGGAAATCCTCGTCGCCCTGATGAAGCTGGCCCGGCGCTGCGGACAGCTGCGCTGCGGCGTGGTGATGACCGACTGGCACTGGGCCTCGGCGATGGCGGAGGTGATGATCGCCGCCGGCATCGACGATCAGGCACGGATCTTCGTCCTGGCCAAGGGTCTGACCGTCGAGGGCAGCCTGGCCGGAGAGATCGAGGGCCGGCCGGCCGCGGACTATCCTGGCATGGACAGCGCCATGGCCTGGGTGCTGAACGGCGGCGTGGTGGCGATGGTGTCGAAGGCGGCATAACGAGGGCGGCATAACCCCGCTTTCCTCGCGGTTTTCTGCCGGGCGGCGCTGGGGTAGGATGGCCGCCATGCCAATCGACATCAGCGGCCCGCAACCCGGTGGCCGGCAGCCCGGCGACGGTCCCTCCCCTGCGGAAAGCGGCGGCGGCAGCGGGTCGGTGCGCGTGCTGTTCGACGCCATCCTCCACCCGCACCGCAGCCTGGGCCGCAGCGGCTTCCGGGTCCTGATGGCGGTGGTGGTGGCGATGAACCTGATCGTCGCCGGCATCTTCGTCGCCCATGGCGCCTGGCCGGTCGTGCCCTTCTGCGGGCTGGACGTGCTGGCGCTGTGGCTGGCCTTTCGGGTCAGCTACCGCTCCGCCCGCCAGTATGAGCGGGTGCGGCTGACCGAGACCGCGCTGACGGTGCAACGGGTGCATTGGAAGGCGCCGGAGCGGCGCTGGTCCTTCCATCCCTACTGGCTGCGGATCACCCACACCGAGCCGGCCGACCATGAGCGCCGCGGCGCCGCCGGGCAGGTCACGCTGAGTTCCCATGGCCAGTCCGTGGGGGTCGGGTCCTTCCTTTCGCCGGACGAACGGTCCAGCTTCGCCCGCGCGCTGGGCGATGCGCTGCGCGCCTGGCGCCGTCCCCCATGCCCACCGGCGCCCGCCGGATAAGTCCTGCCTAACGCTTGTCCGCCGGGTCGGGCAGGCCGCGTTCGTCCAGTTCCTCGTCGACCTCGCGCTCCACTTCGCGTTCGACAGCGCGCTCCACCTTCTCGTCGATGCGGTGGTCCAGGCACTCGGCGGTCTTGGCGAGCTTTTCGAAGCTGCGCTTCACCTTCGCCAGCTCGGTTTCCGACATCTCCTCCAGGTCGATCATGCCGTTGCGGGCGGAGTGGGTGGCACGGATCAGCTCGTCCAGCTTCAGGTGGATGGCCTGGGTGTCACGGTTCTGGGCGTTCTGGATGATGAACACCATCAGGAAGGTGACGATGGTGGTGCCGGTGTTGATCACCAGCTGCCAAGTGTCGGAAAAATGGAACAGCGGCCCGGTCAGCCCCCAGACCAGCACGACGGCGAAGGCGGTGACGAAGGCGCCCGGACGGCCGGACTGGCGCTCCATCCAGCGGGCGAAACGGGAAAAGGCATCGCTGACCATTTTTGCGGCTGGCTCCCGCTGATCGGACGTACAGGACGTACATAAGGAAAACGCCCGGCAAAGCCGGGCGTTCCCTGTCCGTAAAGTCGGAGCCTATGCTTACGGGCAGTACCCCCGACGGTCAGGAGCCCTGGCTGAGCGCTTCCGCCAGCGCGCGGTCCTGCGGGTTCTGGCCGACGACCAGCTGCATCGACTGGGTCGGCATGGAGATGCCCAGCTCGTCGAACTTCTTCTTCAGCAGGCGGTTGAACTCGCGGGTGACGCCCCACTGGCGGGTCGGGCGGGTCTTGAACTGGGCCAGGATGTTGATGCCGGTGTCGGACAGCTTGTCGACGCCCAGCACCTCCAGCGGGTTCAGGATGTCGGCGGCGAACTGCGGCTGGGCCTGCACCTCAGCCCCCGTCTCCTTCAGCGCGGCGATGATGCGGTCGGGGTCCTCGCGGTTGGACACCGTGATGTTGAACAGGGTGACCGAGAAGTCCTTGCTCATGTTCTTCACGGTGGTGACGGCGCTGAAGGGCACGGAATGGACGGCACCGGCCCCGTCGCGCAGGCGGATGGAGCGGATGGAGATCGCCTCCACCGTGCCGGAATGGCCGCCGCCGACATCCACCACGTCACCGACCGACACCGTGTCCTCGAACAGGATGAACAGGCCGGTGATGATGTCCTTGACCAGCGTCTGCGATCCGAAACCGATGGCCAGACCGACGACGCCGGCACCGGCCAGCAGCGGCGCGATGTTGACCCCCAGCTCCGACAGGGTGATCAGCGACACCATCGTCACCAGCAGGATCAGGAAGGCGTTGCGCAGCAGCGGCAGCAGCGTGCGCATACGGGCGCTGCGTTCGATGCGGGTGCCGTTGCGGTCGGTGGTGCGCAGGAAATGCTCGATCAGCGCGCTCACCACCTCCCAGGCGACGATGGCGCCGGCCAGCAGCAGGCCGATGGAGATGGCGCTGCCGACGATGCGGCGGCCGGCGTTCGTTTCGACCATCCCCAACGTGTCGATGCCCCAGCCGTTCAGCGCCACCCCCAGCGCCACCAGCCAGATGATGGCCTTGCCGATGCGCTGGACGATGGGGAGATAGTGGAAGGCACGGGTGTGGAGCTGCGGCAGGTTGCCGGCCAGCTCGCGGTTCATGGTCAGGCCGCGGCGCAGTGTCCGGTTCAGCCCGGTCACCAGCAGCCGGGCCACCACCACCGCCACCATGGTCACCGCGGTGCCGCGGGCCAGGAATTCGAAGCCGCCATAGACGTTCAGCACCCAGACGCCCAGCGTCACCACGACATAGAGGATGGCCAGCACGTGCCAGATCTCGGCGAAGCGGCGGCGCGCGGTGCGCAGGACCGCCCCCTGCCCTTCCGCCTCGCGCCGGGCGGTCGCCAGCGGGTCGCCGTCGCCCGACAGCGGATTGCCGCGCATCCAGTCGGCGACGCCGGCGCGGTTCTGCAGGATCAGCGCGATCAGCATGGCGGCGATGACCACGCCCAGCAGCTTCAGCAGCGCGCCGTAGGCGCCCAGCGGCAGGCCCAGCACATACGCGCCCTCCGCCAGGAAATAGCCGTAGACCGCCACCGCGATCAGCCGGCGCGACCAGATGTAGCAGCGCTTCGCCCCGGCCTCGCTGGTCTGGACCAGCCGCAGGTTGGGCGCGTCGGGCGCGAACAGCATCCGCACTAGGATCAGCAGCGCCTGGGTGATGACGGTGGCGTTCACCACCGCCAGCGCCACCAGCCGCACGCGCGGCGCCGGTTCGGTCACCGACAGGATGGTGTAGGCGACGACGATGAAGCCGAGGATCGGCGCCAGCTCCAGCACCGCCCGGCCGAGCAGCATCGGGATGCGCAGCAGGGTGGAGCCGACATGGCGGGCCGCCATGGCATGCCGCGGCCGGCTGAGCAGCCAGGCGATGCCGCGCGCGGCCACCGCGCCGATGCCGAGGATCATCGCCAGCTGGATGGCGATCTGTACCCAGCGTTCGCGGGCGGTGTCGTCCTGCGCCTGCCGCTGGACCCAGGACAGCGCCCCCGGCAGGTCGGAGAAGACGTTGGCGACCTGCACCAGCTGGCGGCTGACCACGTCCATCCGCGCCGCCAGGAAGGCCAGCGCGCGGGCGCCGAGGGTCTGCGGCAGCGCCGACTCGCCTTCCGCCTCCTTGGCCTGGGCGAGGCCGCGCTGGGCGGTGATCAGGTTGCGCAGCTGGGTGACCAGCTGGGTGCGCGCATCCTGGTTCTCCAGCGTGCCGACCAGCGCCTCCAGCTGCTGCACGGTCGCCTCGTCCACCACCACCGGCGCGGCGGCGGCGGGAGCGGCGGCACCGGCGGCGGGTGCCGGGGCAGCGGCGGCAGGTGCCGGCGAAGCTGCCAGCGCGGCGGGTCCCGGCCCGGCGAGCAGAACCGCAAGGAGCAGGACGGCGAGGCCGCCGGACAGGAACAAACGCCAAGCGCGTGCCCTAGCGCATGCGAGGGGGTTTGCGGTGGGCGCTGCGGACCGGATCATCGGCAAATCACTCGGGTGGTCTCGAAAATGTCGGCGAAAGGGGTCGGCGGAGAACAGCCGGCCGGCACCCTGGCGTGGAACTGTGGCTCCACTAAGCCGGGTTCCGGGAAGTTAGTTCTCCCGCTTCCGCTTGCCAACCCGGCTGTCTGTTCCTTTTTTAAGCGGGACCCATGCCGGCGGAGCCGGAAGCGCTGAGTAAGGATGAGCCATGAGCGACACACCTCCCAAACCGGATCCCAAGCCGGACGGGCGTACCGGACTGGAACCGGACCGGCAGATCGGACAGGACGGCGCCGTCCGCGACAAGCTGGTCGCCACCAAGGAGCAATGGGCGCGCGACGGCCGCGCGCTGACGGGACATGCCGCCGACCCAGGGCGCGACCGGCTGCCGCCCGGCCAGCGTCTGGTGACCGACTGGCCGGTGCTGGACCTCGGCATCACGCCGAAAGTGACGACGGCCAACTGGACGCTCGCGGTGGACGGGCTGGTGGAGACCCCGCTGTCGTGGAACTGGGGGGATTTCCAGGCCCAGCCGCAGGAGAGCTTCGTCTCCGACATCCACTGCGTCACCACCTGGTCGCGCTACGACAACCGCTGGGAGGGCGTCAGCGCCCGCCGCCTGCTGGAGCTGGCCCGGCCGAAGCCGGAGGCGCGCTTCGTCGTCTTCCATTCCTTCGACGGCTACACCACCAACGTCGCCCTGTCGGACTTCGACGACGACGGCGTGCTGCTCGCCACGAGCTGGGAAGGCCAGCCGATCAGCCGCGAGCATGGCGGTCCGGTGCGGATCATCCTGCCCAAGCTGTATCTGTGGAAAAGCGCCAAGTGGGTGAAGCGGATCGAGCTTCTGGCCAGCGACCGCAAGGGCTATTGGGAGGTCCGCGGCTACAACAACCACGCCGACCCGTGGCTGGAGGAGCGCTATTCGGACTGATACGGCGGCGCCGCACTTTCACCAAAAGCCGCTTTCCCCTTGCCGGCGAAACCGTTAAGGTGCGGCGCAAGTGGCCCCGTAGCTCATCAGGATAGAGCGCGAGTTTCCTAAACTTGAGGCAGCAGGTTCGAGTCCTGCCGGGGTCACCACCACCGCAAAATGATGACTCAGTGCGCGACGATGGCGCAGACCGCCGCCTTCGTCGCCTTGGCCAGATCGGCGGGCGCCAGCACGATCTGCAGGCCGCGCCGGCCGCCATTCACCACCATTTCCGGCAACGCTTCGGCGCTCGCGTCGATGAAGGTCGGCAGCGCCTTCTTCTGACCGAGCGGGCTGATGCCGCCGACGAGGAAGCCGGTGGTCTTTTCCGCCAGCGCCGGGTCGGCCAGATCGGCCTTCTTCGCCTTGGCCGCCGCGGCGATGGCCTTCAAATCCAGCTTGGCCGCGACCGGGATGACGGCGCAGGCCAGCGCCTTGGGCTCCAGCTGGACGATCAGGGTCTTGTAGACGATGGCCGGGTCGAGGCCGAGCGATTCGGCCGCGTGCAGGCCGATGGCGCCGGCCGACGGGTCGTATTCGTATTCCATCAGCCGGAAGGCGACGCCCGCCGCCTTCGCCGCATTGACCGCCGGGGTCACCTTCGCCGCCATGCTCCACACCGCGTCACTGGGAAATAGCGGCGGGAGCTTGGCAGGCAGCGGTTTGAGTGTAAAGCCCTGCGGACCTCACTCCATCCCGCGCGACGACGGGTTGCCGATCATCGTCAGGAATTCGCGGCGGGTCGACGGGTCGGTGCGGAAGGCGCCCAGCATGCGGCTGGTCACCATGGTCACGCCGGTCTTGTGGATGCCGCGGGTCGTCATGCACTGGTGCTGCGCCTCGACCACCACGGCGACACCCTCGGGCTGGAGGACCTCGTCGATGGTGTTGGCGATCTGCGCCGTCATCTTCTCCTGGATTTGCAGGCGCTTGCCATAGGCCTCGACCAGCCGCGCCAGCTTGGAGATGCCGACGACGCGGCGGCGCGGCAGGTAGGCGACATGGGCCTTGCCGATGATCGGTACCATGTGGTGCTCGCAATAGGACTCGACCCGGATGTCGCGCAGCACGACCATCTCGTCGTAGCCGTCGGTCTCCTCGAAGGTGCGCGACAGGATCTCGACCGGGTCGATGCCGTAGCCGGCGAAGAATTCCTCATAGGAGCGGACGACGCGGTCCGGCGTGCCGACCAGCCCTTCACGCGCCGGGTCGTCGCCGGCCCAGCGGATCAGGGTGCGCACGGCCTCCTCCGCCTCGGCGCGGGACGGGCGGGCAAGGGCGTCCGGCCGGGACAGGCCGGGGCCGCGGAGCACGTTGTCGGCCGCCGGAGGCTTGGCGTGCGGGGTCTTGGTAGCCGTCACGGGAACATCCTTTCCATAACTGATAACACGCCTTGCGTGGACCATCGGCCGTGAGCCGACGGCTGTCGCGCAACACGCCCGCCGTATCTGGCCATCGTGTCCGGCGTCGCTCGGGTTTGCCGTCAGTACGGAGCCGATGCCTCGGCGGATCAACGGAACGGCCCGCAAGACGAAAAGGAGATATCTAGAACGGAGTGGCGGCGCCCGCCTTCCCGTTTCCGCCCGGTTTCTGTCGCCGGACGCCATTCGGAAGATCCTAGATGGGATCCGGCCTATGACCTTCAAGCGATGGACAAAGTACGGGCAGCCATGCGGCTTGTCAAAGCCGCGTGTTGAATTCTTCCAATAACCACACACATTCTATTGTATTATTCGCCTGCGTCTGGATCTTTGGGGTCCGTTTTTTGAGCCCGCTTTTTGCAGCCGGTTCACGGATCAGTTCAGCTGCATCGGCTGGTGCGGGCTGTCCAGCGAGAAGGCCGGGATCGTCACGTCGAAGGCGCGGCCGTCCTCGCCCTCCATCCCGTAGGTTCCGGCCATGATGCCGGACGGCGTGCCGAGCGGGGTGCCGCTGGTGTATTCGAAATGGTCGCCCGGCTCCAGCACCGGCTGTTCGCCGACGACGCCGGGGCCCCGCACCTCCTGCACGCGGCCCATGGCGTCGGTGATGCGCCAGTGGCGGGTGCGCAGTTGCACCGTCTCCTCGCCCTCATTCTCGATGCGGACATGATAGGCCCAGACGAAGCGTCCCTCCGCCGGGGACGACTGGTCCTCCAGGAACACGGGCTGGACGGTGACGCGGATGTCGTGGGTGACGGCGGTGTACATGGTCGAGGATCCTGGCGGGCGTCCGGGGCGCCGGGCGGCTGTCGGTCACACAATAAAGTCCCCTTTCCGCACTGTCCAGACGCGGTCCGGACAATCCTTGGACATGCCCGCATTCAGATGGATACAGTCATGCATCGCATTGGGGTCTCCACGGTCTTGCGACGGGGGGGCGACGATGATATATGCGCAAGTCCCAGCAACGGCCGAAGAGCCTTGTCCATGTCTCGTTCGCACGCCCTTCGCATCCGACGACGGAGCCTCGCACCGCGCATTGCGGTTGCGGCCGTCCTTGGGTCGCGTGCGAACGCCAAAGGCACATCGGGGACCTGA
The DNA here is from genome assembly GCF_042604625.1 of Azospirillum sp. A29. NCBI lineage: Bacteria > Pseudomonadati > Pseudomonadota > Alphaproteobacteria > Rhodospirillales > Azospirillaceae > Azospirillum > Azospirillum sp. A29. Next base: position 1,828,543 of record NZ_CP170466.1, on the reverse strand, counting down.
CACCCCCGGCCTTCCGGCGGCGGCGCGATCCGCCCTTCAGAAGCCTTCTGAGAAGACCTTCTTCCCGCCGGGAGCCCCACCTGATGATCATCACCGTCGAAGAGCCGAAGCACGCCGCCGCCATCGAAGCCCTGCTGGACGCCTCCTTCGGTCCGGACCGCTTCAACAAGACCGCCTACCGGCTGCGCGACGGCGTCGACTCCATCCCCGCCCTGAACCTCGTCGCCATCGAGCATGACGAGCATGGCCGCGAGGTGGTGGTGGGCACCATCCGCTACTGGCCGATCCTGGTCGGCGGCGCCACCCCGTCCATCCTGCTCGGCCCCATCGCGGTCGCCGCCCACCTCCAGGGCAGCGGGCTGGGCAGCAAGATGATCCGGATGAGCCTGAACAAGGCGGTGGCGCTGGGCCACAAGTCGGTGATCCTGGTCGGCGACGCCCCCTATTACGAGCGGTTCGGCTTCACCCGCGCCCTGACGCTGGGCATGGAGATGCCGGGTCCGGTCGACATGAGCCGGCTCCTGGGACTGGAACTGGTCGAAGGCTCGCTGGCCGGCGCCGCCGGCATGATCGGCAAGCCCGAGCAGGCCGACGCGCAGGATGTCGCCATCGGCGCCACGCCGGTCCTCGGCCCGGTGCTGGCAACCTCCATCGACCTGCCGGCGGGAGACACCCCCGTCCCTTTCAGCGCCCTGTTCAGCCGGACGGCGGCGGAGCGACTTTGGACTGACCGGGTGCGCCGGACCGACTGGTTCTGGCGCGACGGCCTCCAGGCCGGGGCGGCGTGACGGTTCCGGATCGCGGAAAGCAAAGGCTTGCAAACATGGGTGGGGCGAAGCGGGATTGACTCGATTCGCCCCGCACGCGATACCATCTTGTCAGGAGCGACGCCGGACCGACGGCGTGCCGCGCGCCACGCAGACCCGTGAGCGCGCTATTCGTTTTTGTTCCAAGCGGAAGGGTGCGGGTTGACCAAGAAGCTGTTCATCAAGACCTGGGGCTGCCAGATGAACGTGTACGACTCCACCCGCATGGTGGACGTCCTGGCACCGCTGGGCTACCGACCGGTCGATGAGCCGGACGGCGCCGACATGGTGATCCTGAACACCTGCCACATCCGCGAGAAGGCCGCCGAGAAGGTCTTCTCCGAGCTGGGCCGGCTGCGCCAGATGAAGGACCGCAAGGCGGAGGCCGAGGACGGCCGGATGATCCTGGCGGTCGCCGGCTGCGTCGCCCAGGCCGAGGGCGAGGAGATCGTCGCCCGCGCCCCCTTCGTCGACATGGTCTTCGGCCCGCAGACCTACCACACCCTGCCGGAGATGGTGGCGAAGGCCAGCCGTGCCGCTGGCAGCGTGCTGAACACCGATTTTCCGGCCGAATCCAAGTTCGACCTGCTGCCGGAGGAATCCGGCGCCCAGGGCGTCGCCGCCTTCCTGGCGGTGCAGGAGGGCTGCGACAAGTTCTGCACCTTCTGCGTGGTGCCCTACACCCGCGGCGCCGAATTCTCCCGCCCCGCCGGGCAGATCCTGGCCGAGGCGAAGCGGCTGGTCGCCGGCGGCACGCGCGAGATCACCCTGCTGGGCCAGAACGTCAACGCCTGGCACGGCGACGGGCCGGACGGCGCGACCTGGGGGCTCGGCCGGCTGATCCGCGAGCTGGCGGAGATCGACGGGCTGGCGCGCATCCGTTACACCACCTCGCACCCGCGCGACATGGCCGACGACCTGATCCGCGCCCATGCCGAGGTGCCGCAGCTGATGCCCTACCTGCATCTGCCGGTGCAGGCGGGGTCGGACCGCGTCCTGGCGGCGATGAACCGCAAGCACAGCGCCGACGACTACCGCCGGTTGGTCGACCGGCTGCGCGACGCCAAGCCCGATCTGGCGATGTCCGGCGACTTCATCGTCGGCTTCCCCGGCGAGACCGACGCCGATTTCGCCCAGACGCTGAAGCTGGTCACCGAGATTGGCTACGCCCAGGCCTACTCCTTCAAATACAGCGTGCGTCCCGGCACCCCGGCCTCGGCCGAGGGCGCCCAACTGCCGGAAGAGGTGAAGGAGGCGCGGCTGGAAGCGCTGCGCCAGCTGCTGGACGCCCAGCAGGTCGCCTTCAACCACGGCTTCGTCGGCCGCAGCGTGCCGGTCCTGTTCGACCGCGTCGGCCGCCGCGACGGCCAGCTGCTGGGCCGCAGCCCGTGGATGCAGTCGGTCCATGCCGAGGCGGACGAACGGCTGCTCGGCCGCATCGTCGAGGTGCGGGTCGACGCCGCGCGGGCCAACAGCCTCGCCGGCACCGTGGTGACCACCGAAACAACGACCGGCGAATACGTCACCGCCTCTCCCTTCCAGCCTGCCGTAACCTTGGAGGCCAGCGCTTGAACGGTCTGCCCGAACGGCGCATCGACGTTCAATTCGATGACAACCGTCTTCTGCCGATGCTGTACGGGGAGCATGACCGCCACCTCGCCCGCATCGAATCGCTTCTCGGCGTGTCGCTGATCTCCCGCGGCAACACCCTGACCATCTCCGGCCCGTCCGAGGCCGCCGAGACGGCGCGGACGGCGCTGAACGGCCTGTATGGCCGGCTGACCCGCGGCCAGACCATCGACGGCGGCGAGGTCGACGGCGCCGTCCGCATGGCGACCGCCGAGGCCGGTTTCGCCGGCGTCACTACTGGCGAGGAGCCGCGCGCCCCCGGCCCGCAGGCGACGATCACCCGTGCCGAGATCGCGCTGCGCACCCGCCGCCGCGGCCCGATCACGCCCCGCACCCCGACCCAGGCCGCCTATCTCCAGGCCCTGGCGGAGAGCGAGCTGGTCTTCGGGCTCGGCCCGGCCGGCACCGGCAAGACCTATCTGGCGGTGGCGCAGGCGGTGGCGCTGCTGACCACCGGTCAGGTCGACCGCATCGTGCTGTCGCGCCCGGCGGTCGAGGCCGGCGAGCGGCTGGGCTTCCTGCCCGGCGACCTGAAGGAAAAGGTCGATCCTTACCTGCGCCCGCTCTACGACGCGCTGCACGACATGCTGCCGGCCGAGCAGGTCAAGAAGCGGCTGGAATCCGGCGAGATCGAGATCGCGCCGCTGGCCTTCATGCGCGGCCGGACGCTGGGCAACGCCTTCGTCATCCTGGACGAGGCGCAGAACACCACGCCGATGCAGATGAAGATGTTCCTGACCCGACTGGGCGAGGGCGGGCGGATGGTGGTGACCGGCGACATCTCGCAGATCGATTTGCCGACCGGCACCCGGTCGGGCCTGCGCGACGCGCTGGACATCCTGGGCGGGGTGGAGGGCGTGCGCTTCGTCCGCTTCACCGACGCCGACGTGGTCCGCCACCCGATGGTGGCCCGCATCATCCGCGCCTACGATCACGCCGATGCCCGCGAGGCGGAGCGCAGGCAGGCCCGCCGCACCAACGCCGCGCCGGCCGGTTCCGCATCCGAAACGACCAGCAGAGATGCTGGGATCGTTGGAGAACCGGAATGACCACTGCGGTCGATATCGCTGTTTCACGTGAAGCCGGCGACTGGGCCGAGGATGCCGAGTGGCTGGCCGAGCGCGCGGCGCTCGCGGCGCTTGGCGCTGCCTATGACGACGAGGAAGGGCCGGCCGAGCTGTCGGTCGTGCTGGCCGACGACGAGCTGGTCCACCGGCTGAACCGCGAGTATCGCGGCAAGGACAAGCCAACCAACGTCCTGTCCTTCGCCCTGACCGAGGCGGAGGAGCCCGACGCGCAGGAGGGCGTGCCGGTGATGCTGGGCGACGTCATCCTCGCCTATGAAACGGTTGCACGCGAAGCCGCCGAACAGCGGAAAAGCTTGCAGGACCACATGACTCACCTTGTGATGCATGGTGTTCTGCATCTGCTGGGGTATGATCACGAGACGGACGACGAGGCCGAGGAGATGGAGGCGCTGGAAACCCGGTTGCTCGCCACGCTCGGGATCGCCGATCCTTACGCCGCCAACCACCAACCGCCGGACCGATGAGCGATATATCCGACAGTCGCACGCCCCGTGATGACAACGGGGCCGAAGACCATTCCCTGGGCCACCTGTTCAAGGGGTGGCTCCGCACCGTCTGGGGCGGCCGCGAGGACACATCCCTGCGCGGCACCATCGAAGAGCTGATCTCCGGCCTGGACGATGCGGCCAGCGAGGACGGCGAGGATTCGCTGGGCACCGGCGAGCGGGCGCTGCTGACCAACATCCTGAAGCTGCGCGACCGCACCGTCGCCGACGTCATGGTGCCGCGCGCCGACATCATCGCCGTCGACATCGACACCCCCTTCCCAGCATTGGTCCAGCGCGTCGCCGAGGAAGGTCATTCCCGCCTGCCGGTGTTCCGCGAGACCCTGGACGACGTGGTCGGCATCATCCACATCAAGGATGTGATGACCCTGATGGCCAAACAGGCCATCTCCGCCGAGGGCCTGCGCCAGAAGCCGGACCTGAGCGGCATCATCCGCGAGGCGAAGATCGTCGCCCCCTCCATGCATGTGCTCGACCTGCTGGTGCAGATGCGCCAGACCCGCCAGCACATGGCCCTGGTGGTGGACGAGTTCGGCGGCATCGACGGCCTCGTCACCATCGAGGATCTGGTCGAGGAGATCGTCGGCGAAATCGAGGACGAGCATGACGAGGCCGCGGCCCCGCGGCTGGTCGAACGTCCCGACGGCAGCCTGATCGCCGACGCCCGCCTGCCCATCGAGGATTTCGAGGTCCGGGTCGGCCCGGTGCTGACCGAGGAGGAGCGCGAGGACATCGACACGCTCGGCGGTCTGGTCGTCTCCATCGCCGGCCGCGTGCCGGGGCTGGGCGAGCGGCTGGTCCATCCGTCGGGCCTGGAGTTCGAGATCGTCGACGCCGATTCCCGCCGCCTGAAGCGCCTGCGCGTCCACAATGTCCCGGCCAACAGCGTGGAGCTGGCGGAGACCGCCTGAAGACTGGGTGGGGCCGGCCTCCCCACCCCCACAACACAGCCCCGCCCACAAGAACCTTGGCACCCCTGCCCGGCCGCATTACCTATGGCGCCGCCCGCCTTGCCGCTGCCGGAGTTTTGCCTTTGACCGCCACCGACACCCTGCCCGTCCCGGCCAAGCTGGGCCGCGTTTCCGCGCGGCTGGCCGCCCTGACCGGCTGGCGCCGGCTGGCCGCCGCGATGCTGCTGGGCGGGTTCGCCACGCTGGCGCTGCCGCCGGCCGACCTGATGCCGGTCGTGCTGGTGGCCTTTCCCGGCCTGATCTGGCTGCTGGACGGGGCGGAGACCAAAAAGGGCGCCTTCGCCGTCGGCTGGTTCTTCGGTTTCGGCCACCACCTGCTCGGGCTCTACTGGATCAGCGCCGCGCTGTTCACCGACATCGAACGCTTCTGGTGGGCGCTGCCGCTGTCGGCGGTCGGCCTGCCGGTGGTGCTGGCGATGTTCAGCGGCGGCGCCACCCTGACCTTCCAGCTGCTGCGCCGGCGCGGCTTCGGTGCCGGGCTCGGGCGCCCGCTGCTGTTCGCCGCCTGCTGGTGCCTGTGGGAATGGCTGCGCGGCCATGTCTTCACCGGCTTTCCCTGGAACCTGATCGGCTATGGCTGGGTCGGGGTGCTGCCGGTCCTGCAGGCCGCCTCGCTGGTCGGCATCTATGGCCTGACACTGGTGACGGTGCTGGTGGCGTCGCTGCCGGCCGCCCTGCCCGACCGCGACACCACGCCCGGCCGGGCCGGCGCCGCCGTCGCCGCCGGTCTGGCGCTGCTGGCGGTCCTCGGCGGCTGGGGCGCATGGCGGCTGGCCGGCGCGGTCGACGAGCCGGTGCCGGGGGTGCGGCTGCGGCTGGTCCAGGCGGCAATCGACCAGCGGCTGAAATGGGCGCCCGGCGAACGGGCGCAGAATTTCCAGAGCCATCTCGCCTTGTCCGCCGCGCCTCCCGCCGATCCCTCCACCCCCCCGCCCAACGTCATCATCTGGCCGGAAACCGCCGTGCCCTTCTTCATCGAGGACGATGCGCGGGTGCGGCAGGCCCTGGCCTCGGTCACGCCGTCCGGCGGGCTGCTGATCACCGGAGCCCCGCGCACGACGGTGGATGCCGACGGCGAGCGCCGTTATTTCAACGGCATGGTGGCGGTGGACGGCAGCGGTGCCGCGGTCGCCGACTACGACAAGTTCCATCTCGTCCCCTTCGGCGAATATATGCCGCTGCGGCAATGGCTGCCGGTCGGCGCCATCGCCGGCAACGGGGCGGAGTTCTCCGCCGGTCCCGGCCCGCGCACCCTGCATCTGGGCGACCGCGTGGCGGGCCTGCCGCCTTTCAGCCCGCTGATCTGCTACGAGAGCATCTTTCCCGGCGCGGTGGTCGATACCGCCGACCGGCCGCAATGGCTGCTGAACCTGACCAATGACGCCTGGTACGGCCGCACCGCCGGTCCGCACCAGCATTTCGCCATCAATCAGGTGCGTGCCGTCGAGGAGGGGCTGCCCCTCGTGCGAGTGGCGAATACGGGAATATCCGGGGTGGTGGATTCCTACGGTCGTGTGCGACAATTGCTCGGTCTGGGTGAGCGAGGCTTCATCGATACTACGTTACCGAAAGCTCCCTCTGGCGTTACAGCCTATGCCCGCATGGGTGACTGGATTTTCGGCATAGTGCTTCTGGGCTGTTTCATGGTGGCCCTGGCCTCGCGATATCACCGGTGACGCTGCAATACGGGCATTCAGCCCGCCACAGGCAGAACAATTTCGTGTAACCGGCATGACCGGAGCGGGCTTGACTGCATACGTGGATATGTCGTAACTAGGTTGCACAACCGTTACAGGGATAAACGAGATGCAGACTGAAACTGGAGCGCCGCGCGGGCGCCGTGCGGGTGCGGGCCGTCCGAAGACCGGAAAGCCGAATCCCATCGACGTCCATGTCGGATCCCGCGTCCGTCTCCGCCGCACCCTTCTCGGCATGAGCCAGGAAAAGTTGGGCGAGGCCATCGGTCTGACCTTCCAGCAGGTGCAGAAGTACGAGCGTGGCGCCAACCGCATCGGCGCATCGCGTCTGTTCGATCTCAGCCGCGTGCTGGATGTGCCGGTTTCCTTCTTCTTCGACGACATGCCGGTCGAAGCGGCCTCGGCCCGCGTCGACGACGACGACGAGGCGGGTGGCTCGGAAGAGCGGTCGGCCAGCACCTACGAGCCCGATCCGATGGCCAAGCGCGAGACGCTGGAACTGGTCCGCGCCTATTACAAGATCAGCGATCCGTCGGTGCGCAAGCGCCTGTTCGAGCTGACCAAGGCGGTGGCCAGCGCCGCCGTGGCGGAAGCCGCGGAGTGATTTGCGGCAATACCTTACTGCGGCAATTCGGAGCGTTGAGCTTCCGGCAGTAACTCCTGCCGGTTGTCTGCGGCCTGTGATACCCACCGAACGGGGAAGATGCGGCGCGACCGTATCCACCCCCTTCGTGTGGTGCCTGCGATGATAGGACCAAGGCCTTACCGCCGGTAGGCTTCTTGACCCCGGCCTGAAACCTTGTCAAAACCGGATTTGGATCGGTGTCTGCGGCCGCTGTACCGGTCTGCCGTCTCGGCTTATGAAATAGCGTGCCGCCGAATGCCGAGGTTTCCCGTGGCAAAGTTGAACTACGTCTTCACCAGCGAGTCCGTGTCGGAGGGTCATCCCGACAAGGTCTGCGACCGCATTTCCGACGCCATCGTCGATCTCTACCTCTCGCACGACCCGCAGGCCCGCGTGGCCGTGGAGACGCTGGCGACCACCAACCAGGTGGTGCTGGCCGGCGAGGTTCGCGGCCCCGCCAGCATCGAGGCCGACCAGCTGGTCGCAGCCGCCCGTGCCGCGGTGAAGGACATCGGCTACGAGCAGGACGGCTTCCACTGGGAGAAGATGGACGTCAAGTGCTTCGTCCATTCCCAGTCCGCCGACATCGCGGTCGGCGTCGACGCCGCGGGCAACAAGGACGAGGGTGCCGGCGACCAGGGCATCATGTTCGGCTATGCCTGCCGCGAGACCCCGGCCCTGATGCCGGCGCCGATCTACTACAGCCACGCCATCCTGAAGTCGCTGGCCGAGGCGCGCCATTCCGGCGCCGCCCCGCAGCTGGGCCCGGACGCCAAGAGCCAGGTCACCCTGCAGTACATCGACGGCCGCCCGACCCGCGCCACCGCCATCGTGCTGTCGACCCAGCATGCCGAGGGGCTGGACCAGGACGCGGTGCGCGAGATCGTCCTGCCGCACATCGTCAACTGCCTGCCGGAAGGCTGGATGTGCGAGGCGAAGAACCTGTACGTCAACCCGACCGGCCGCTTCGTCATCGGCGGCCCGGACGGTGACGCCGGCCTGACCGGCCGCAAGATCATCGTCGACACCTACGGCGGTGCCGCCCCGCACGGCGGCGGCGCCTTCTCCGGCAAGGACCCGACCAAGGTCGACCGTTCTGCCGCCTACGCCGCCCGCTACCTCGCCAAGAACGTCGTCGCGGCGGAGCTGGCGGACAAGTGCACGATCCAAGTCTCCTACGCCATCGGCGTGTCGAAGCCGCTGTCGGTCTATGTCGACACCCACGGCACCGGCAACGTCGACGAGGACCGGCTGTCCGACATCCTCCAGCAGCTGGTCGACCTGTCGCCGCGCGGCATCCGCACGCATCTGGGCCTGAACAAGCCGATCTACGCCCGCACCGCCGCCTACGGCCATTTCGGCCGCGAGCCCGAGGTGGACGGCGGCTTCTCGTGGGAGAAGACCGATCTGGTCGAGGCCCTGCGCGGCGCCTTCTGACCGCCCCGACCGGCGGATCACCAGATCGGAAAAAGGCGGCGGAGGCTGGAAACGGCCTCCGCCGCCCTTTTTTGTAAGCCCTTTTCCTGCCGATGCCGCTCTTCGAACCGCATCGGCCGCCATGACCGACAGCCCATGACCGACAGCAAAACCGACCGACCGACCGACGACGCTCCGCAGACCGAAACCGGAAACCGGCTGTTCGGCCGGCGCAAGGGCCGTCCCCTGCGCAAGCGCCGGACCAGCCTGATCGAGGATCTGCTGCCGCGGCTCCAGATCCCGACGCCGACATCCGGCGGCAGCCTGGACCCCGCCGGCCTGTTCGACACGCCGAAACGCGAGGTCTGGCTGGAGGTCGGCTTCGGCATGGGACATCACCTCGCCTGGCAGGCCAGGCACAACCCGGATGTCGGCATCGTCGGCGCCGAGCCCTTCCTCAACGGCATCGCCGGCCTCCTGGGGATGATCGACGACGACGATCTCAGCAACGTGCGAATCCATCCCGACGATGCGCGGCCGCTGCTGGACGCCCTGCCCGACGCCTCGGTCGGCCGCGCCTTCGTGCTGTTCGCCGACCCCTGGCCGAAGAAGCGCCATGCCGACCGCCGCTTCATCGGGCCGGAGAACCTGCCGCGGCTGGCCCGCGTGCTGAAGGACGGCGCCGAGCTGCGTCTGGCCAGCGACGACATGGGTCTGGTGCGCTGGATGCTCGAACATACCGTCAAGCATCCCGACTTCGAATGGACGGCACGCCGCCCGTCCGACTGGCGCATCCGCCCCGACGACTGGCCGGCGACGCGCTATGAGGAGAAGGCGATTGTTGCCGGGCGCAAGCCGGTCTTCCTGCGCTTCGTCCGCCGCCCGCGGGGATGACGCATACCCGTTCCGCTTGAGATTCCGGGCCGCAACGACGATCGATCCCGAAAAGGCTTGCGGCCTCGGCCGGAATGACTATATTCAGCCTCTGAGAACCCATACGGATCGGCGGCCCGGGCAACCGGGCCGGCGAGACGCTTTGCGGGTGGGCTTTTGCCCACTTATTTTTTTATGAGCGTGTGGCAGCACGCGCTTGTTAAACCTTCTGTTGTGGAAACCTCGTCCGGTTCGATCCCGGCCGCAGGCTTTGGGTTAGGTGGAATGGACGCTACAGGTCGCATCGAACAGATCATCACGCCGTCGGTCGAAGCCATGGGCTATGAGGTCGTGCGCGTTCAGATCTCCGGCGGCCAGCGGGCAATTCTCCAGATCATGGCGGAGCGCGCCGACGGCGCGCCCATGACTGTCGAGGACTGCGCCGACATCAGCCGCTCCGTTTCGGCCCTGCTGGACGTGGAAGACCCGATCCGCGAGGCCTACACGCTGGAAGTCAGCTCGCCCGGCATCGACCGGCCGCTGACCCGGCTCAAGGATTTCGAGCGCTTCGCCGGCTTCGAAGCCCGGCTGGAAAGCCGCATGGCCATCGACGGCCGCAAGCGTTTCAAGGGCATGCTGAAGGGCGTCGAGGACGGCCTCGTGTGCGTCGACACCGAACAGGGACCCGCCCGGCTGGAGTTCGACAACATCCTGCGCGCCAAGCTGGTGCTGACGGACGAGCTGATCCGCGCCAGCCAGGAACAGCAGGAGGGCCTGGAGCACTGACGGCCCGGTCCGCCAGGACGATAGCCGCCAGGACCCCCGCCCCAGGTTGCCCCCGCCGACCCGACCGGACATCACGCAAGACCGGCACCACACAAGACCGATTCAGGAAGTGTAACGGATGGAACTGCTGCAAGTCGCTGACGCGGTCGCCCGCGAAAAGAACATCGACCGGGACGAAGTCCTGGAGGCGATGGAGCAGGCGATTCAGAAGGCCGGCCGCTCCAAGTACGGCCATGAGCACGACATCCGCGCCCGCATCGACCGCAAGACCGGCGACATCCATCTGACCCGCCACCTCGAAGTGGTCGAGACAGTGGAGAACGAGGCGACGCAGGTCACCCTGCCCTACGCCCAGAAGCGCAAGGCCGGCGCCAAGCTCGGCGATTTCCTGGTCGACCCGCTGCCGCCGATCGATTTCGGCCGCATCGCCGCCCAGACCGCCAAGCAGGTGATCGTGCAGAAGGTGCGCGACGCCGAGCGCAAGCGCCAGTTCAACGAGTACAAGGACCGCAACGGCGAGATCGTCAACGGTCTGGTCAAGCGCGTCGAATACGGCAACGTCACCGTCGACCTGGGCCGCGCCGAAGCGATCCTGCGCCGCGACGAGCTGCTGCCGCGCGAGCATTTCAAGAACGGCGACCGCGTGCGCGCCTACATCTTCGACGTCCGCGAGGAACCGCGCGGGCCGCAGATCTTCCTGTCGCGCACGCATCCGATGTTCATGGCGAAGCTGTTCGCCCAGGAAGTGCCGGAAATCTACGACGGCATCATCGAGATCAAGGCGGTCGCCCGTGACCCGGGTTCGCGCGCCAAGATCGCGGTGCTGAGCCACGACAGCTCCATCGACCCGGTCGGCGCCTGCGTCGGCATGCGCGGCAGCCGCGTCCAGGCGGTCGTCGGCGAGCTGCAGGGCGAGAAGATCGACATCATCCCGTGGAACGGCGAGGCGCCGACCTTCGTCGTCAACGCGCTCGCCCCGGCCGAGGTCGCCAAGGTCGTGCTCGACGACGACAACCACCGCATCGAGGTGGTGGTGCCCGACGACCAGCTGTCGCTGGCCATCGGCCGCCGCGGCCAGAACGTGCGCCTCGCCTCGATGCTGACCGGCTGGGACATCGACATCCTGACCGAACAGGAAGAGTCGGAGCGCCGGTCGGAGGAAATCCACAACCGTTCCGCCCTGTTCATGCAGGCGCTGGACGTCGACGACGTGATCGCCCACCTGCTGGTCGCCGAAGGCTTCACCTCGGTCGAGGAGATCGCCTATGTCGAGACCGAGGAGCTGGCCGAGATCGAAGGGTTCGACGAGTCGGTCGCCGACGAGCTGAAGCAGCGCGCCCTGGCCTTCCTGGAAGTCCGGGACGAGCAGGCCAACGAGCGCCGGCTGGAGCTGGGCGTCGAGGACATCATCGCCGAGCTGACCGGCTTCAGCGCCACGCAGCTGGTGAAGCTGGGCGAGAACGGCGTCAAGACGCTGGACGATCTGGCCGATCTGGCCGGCGACGAGCTGGTCGAGATCCTGGGCAAGGATGGCGTTAAGGACGCCCCTTCGGAAGAGGAGGCGAACGCGATCATCATGGCCGCGCGCGCCCACTGGTTCGAGGGTGAGGGCGAGGACGGCGCCGCTGCGGCTCCCGCCGCCGACGGCGCTGCCGGGGGTTCGGCCGACGGCCAGGGCGCGCAGGCCTGACCGGCAGCAATGCCGGTTGGAACTGCGCCCGAGAGGAACCATTATTCGGGACCGCGCGAGCAGATGACGATCGGATGACCGAACGGAACGACGAACGGACACCGACCGCCACCGCGGATGCGGTGCCGGAACAGGATTTGGCACAGGACGAAGGTGCCGGTACGGACCGCCTGCCGGCCGACGACGAGAAGGGGCCTCTGCGCCGCTGCATCGCGTCGGGCACGGTGGGACCGAAGGAGAGCATGATCCGCTTCGTGATCGGCCCCGACGGCGAGGTGGTTCCGGACCTGGAGGAACGTCTGCCCGGCCGCGGCCTTTGGGTCACGGCCGACCGGGATGCCCTGGCGAAAGCCACGGGTAAATCCGTTTTCGCCAAAGCGGCCCGCCGGGCGGTGAAAGTACCGCCCGATCTGGCCGAGAGGCTGGAACGGCTGCTGGAGCGGCGTTGTCTGCACGCGTTGGGCCTTGCCCGCCGTGCCGGCCACGTTCTGGCGGGATACGAGAAGGTGCGCGAGGCGTTGAGGGCCAACCAGGTCGGCCGTGCGGGTCCCCCGCCGGCCCTGCTGGTCGAAGCTGCGGACGGCTCGCTGGACCAGCGCGGCAAGGTGACGGCGCTCGCGCCGTCGCTGCCGGTGATCGACCTCTTCCAGTCCCCGGCCTTGGCCGCGGCGCTGGGACGCGATCACGCGGTGCACGCCGTGGTGGCGCGGGGCAGGCTGGCCGCAGGGTTGGCCCGCGATGCGGCACGCCTGAGGGGGCTGAAAGGTCCCCAGGGGCAGCTGGGCTCGACAGGTCCCGAAGGGGACCGGGACGCGCACCGGGAATCTGATAAGGGCTTGGGAGTCGGCGATACGGCCGGCCGGCCTGCGATGTAACGTCTGACCATTCGGGAACCGATGACCGACAGCAACGACCAGGACCAGAAAAAAGTCTTGCACCTAACCGGCGCCAGCAAAGGAAAGCTGGAGTCGAAGAAGCCGGTCGAGACCCAGGTCCGGCAGAGCTTCTCCCATGGCCGGTCAAAAGCGGTGACCGTAGAGGTCAAGCGCAAGCGTCATGTTGAAAAGGGCGCCGTGCCCGGCGTTGCCGACGGCGGCGCCGCTGCGCGTCAAGCTGCCCAAGGCCTGCCGATGCGCGGCGCACAGGGCCAGCGCCCCCGTGGCGGCGGTGCCCCTGCCGGGCGCCAGCTGACCCGCGAGGAGCTGGAATCCCGCCTGCGCGCACTCCGTGGCGCCGCCGCGTTCGAAGAGCAGCGCCGGATCGACGCCGAAGAGGAAGTGGCCCGGGCCGAAGCCCGCGCCGCCGAGGCCGAAGCCCGCGCCGCCCAGGCCGCCGAGGATGAGGCCGCCGCTCCGACCGCCCCCTCCGAAGCCGCTGCTCCGGCCGCCGCCGCCCCGTCCGACGCTTCCGCGCCGGCCGCGCCGGAAATGCCGCCGATCATCCTGGATGCCGAGACCTTGCGCCAGCGCGAGCTGGACGAGATGCGCGCCATCCAGGAAGAGGATCGCAAGATCGCCGCCGAGGCCGAACGCCGCCGCAAGGAGGAAGAGGCCAAGCGCAAGGAAGCTGAGGACGCCAAGCGTCGCGACGCCGAGCCGGCCCCGCGCCGCGACGGTGCCCGCGATGGCGCCCGCGACGGTGCGGGCCGTGACGGCGCGCGTCCGGCCGGTGCCCGTCCGGCCGGCGACCAGCGCCCCGGCGGCGCGACCGCCCGTCCCGCCGCCGACACCGCCCCCGGCCGCACCCCGCCGGGCGTCGGCGCCCCGCCGGCCCGCGCCGAGGAAGAGGACGACAACCGCCGCAAGGGTGGTCGTGGCGGCGCCCCGGCCAAGGCCGCGCCGGCCCGTCCGGCCGCCAAGGCTCCCGTCGGCGCCGACCGCCGCAAGGGCACCAAGCTGACCGTCTCGCAGGCGCTCAGCGACGACGGCAGCGACCGCACCCGGTCGCTGGCCGCGGTGCGCCGTGCCCGCGAGCGTGAACGCCTGCGCCAGATGAGCCGTCAGGAGACCGCCAAGGTCACCCGCGACGTCGTCCTGCCGGAGGTCATCACCGTCCAGGAGCTGGCCAACCGCATGGCCGAGCGTGGCGCCGACGTCATCAAGGCGCTGATGCGCATGGGCGTGATGGCGACCATCAACCAGACCATCGACGCCGACACTGCCGAGCTGCTGATCACCGAGTTCGGCCACCGCGTCCGCCGCGTGTCGGAGTCCGACGTCGAGATCGGCCTGCGTGCCACCGAGGAAGAGGGCGCCGTCCTGGTGCCGCGTCCGCCGGTCGTCACCATCATGGGCCACGTCGACCACGGCAAGACCTCGCTGCTCGACGCGCTGCGCCAGACCGACGTGGTGTCGGGCGAGGCCGGCGGCATCACCCAGCACATCGGCGCCTATCAGGTGCAGCTGGAGTCGGGTGCGAAGATCACCTTCATCGACACGCCGGGTCACGCCGCCTTCACCGAGATGCGTGCCCGCGGCGCCAACGTCACCGACGTGGTCGTGCTGGTGGTCGCCGCCAACGACGGCGTCATGCCGCAGACGATCGAGGCCATCCGCCACGCCAAGGCGGCCAAGGTTCCGATCATCGTCGCCATCAACAAGTGCGACCTGCCCGATGCCAAGCCGGAGCGCGTCCGCCAGGAACTGCTCCAGCACGAGCTGGTGGTCGAGGAGATGGGCGGCGACGTGCTCGACGTCGAAGTGTCGGCCAAGGCCAAGCGCAACCTGAGCAAGCTGGAAGAGGCCATCCTCCTCCAGGCCGAAATCCTGGAGCTGCGGGCCAACCCCGAGCGTGCCGCCGAAGGCGTCGTCATCGAGGCGAAGCTGGAGCGTGGCCGCGGTTCGGTCGCCACCGTGCTGGTCCAGCGCGGCACGCTGAAGGTCGGCGACGTGTTCGTCACCGGTGCCGAGTGGGGCCGCGTCCGCGCCCTGATCAACGACCGCGGCCAGAACGTCAACGAGGCGGCCCCGGCCGTCCCGGTCGAGGTTCTGGGCCTGAACGGCACGCCGATGGCCGGCGACGACTTCTCCGTCGTCGAGTCCGAGGCCCGTGCCCGCGAGATCGCCGAGTTCCGCCAGCGCAAGAAGCGCGAAGCGGCGGTGGCGGCCTCGGCCCGCGGTTCGCTGCAGGACATGTTCAGCCGCATCCAGGCCGGCGAGGCCAAGGAACTGCCGGTCGTCATCAAGGGTGACGTGCAGGGCTCGATCGAAGCCATCGCCAGCTCGCTGGAGAAGCTCACGGCCGAGAACACCGAGGTCAAGGTCCGCGTCCTGCACAACTCGGTCGGTGCGATCAACGAGTCCGACATCACGCTGGCCAATGCGTCCAACGCGATGATCATCGGCTTCAACGTCCGCGCCAACCCGCAGGCCCGCGACCTCGCCAAGCGCGACGGCGTCGAAATCCGCTACTACTCGATCATCTACAACGTGATCGACGACGTGAAGGCGGCGCTGACCGGTCTGTTGTCTCCGACGCTGCGGGAACGCTTCATCGGCTACGCGACCATCCGCGAGGTGTTCAACATCACGAAGGTCGGCAAGGTCGCCGGTTGTATGGTCACGCAGGGCACCGTCAAGCGTGGCGCCGGCGTCCGCCTGCTGCGCGACAACGTCGTCATTCACGAAGGCACGCTCAAGACGCTCAAGCGCTTCAAGGACGAGGTCAAGGACGTCCGCGAGGGTTACGAGTGCGGCATGGCCTTCGAGAACTACGACAACATCCAGGCCGGCGATCAGATCGAAGCCTTCGAGATCGACGAAATCGCTCGCGAGCTTTGAGACCGACGGTCCGCCCGGCCCCTTCCGGTGTTTTACCGGACGGGGCCGGGCGGTTCGTTTTTCCGGATGTTTTCCGGACGAGGGAGTAAAGCCTACCTGGAGGTGACGCTATGGACCGTATTCCACTGTCCGAAGCCGATGGGCACATGGCTGAACTGATCGACCGCGTGGTGAATGGCGAGGAAATCGTCATCATTCGCAACGGGAAACCGGCGGTGAAGCTGGTGCCCATTGCAGAGACGACCGGCGTCTCCAGTGCGGCTCGTCCGCGACTGCTCGGCATTGCCAGGGGAAAAATCCAGGTTGCCGAGGATTTCGATGAAACGCCGGATTGGCTGATCGATGCCTTCCATGGCATCGATGCGGACAAGCCGCTGCCGGACACGGTGCTGCGTGACATCGACTCTGCAAAGGCTCGACGTGCGAAATCAGGCCAATGAAGCTGCTGCTCGACTCTCTTGTCCTGCTGTGGGTTCTGGACACGCCCGAACGATTGCCTCCACTCGTGCATGACATGGTTTCCGATCCGACCATCACAGTCCTGGTCAGCATTGCGTCGCTTTGGGAACTGCGCATCAAAGCGTTGAACGGAAAGTTGGAGGCGCCGGACGATTTGTCCGAATTGGCTTTGGCAAGCGGCTTTTCGCTGCTGCCTATCGAAGTTCGTCACATCGGCCAATTGGAAAAGCTTCCGAACCACCACCGTGACCCTTTCGACCGGATGCTGATCGCCCAGACCCAGGCCGATGGCCTGACGCTGGTGAGCGCCGACCGAACCATCAGACTTTACGACGTGCCCGTTCTCTGGTCCTGACACCGGTCAGGCCGCCGCGGGCGCCAGACATCGACGAAAGACACGTACCATGGCCAGCAAGAAGCGCGGCGCGTTCATCGCCGGCAAGCCCCCGTCCCAACGGCAACTGCGCGTCGGCGAGGAGGTGCGTCACGCCCTTGCCGACCTGTTCCGCCGCGGGGACTTCCACGATCCGGAACTGGCCTCGCTGAACGTCACGGTCACCGAGGTGCGGATCAGCCCCGACCTGTCCAACGCCACCGTCTTCTATGCGACGCTGGGCGGCGAGCGGATGGAGGAGGCCCAGGTCGCGCTGAAACGGGCCGCCGCCTTCCTGCGCGGGCAGGTCGCGCGCATGGTCAACCTGCGCCACGCCCCGACGCTGAGCTTCGAGGGCGACACCTCCTTCGACTACGCCCACCGCATCGACAGCATCCTGCACAGCCCGGAGGTCGCCCGCGACCTGAGCGGCCATCCGCTGGGCCGCGTCAATGGCGACGACGACCATGACGAGGATGAGGACGATTCCTGGGACGAGGATGAGGACGGCGAGGACGAGGACCCCGACGCGGCGGACGGCGAACTGGACGGGGACGACGACCTCGACGAGGACCGCGCCATGCTCGACGACGAGGACAAGAGCGGGGAAAAGGGCGGCCGTCGTGGCTCGTAAGCGCAAGGGCACGCCGATCCATGGCTGGGTGGTGCTGGACAAGCCGGAAGGCATGACCTCCACCCAGGCGCTGTCGAAGGTGCGCCGCCTGCTGAACGCCGAGAAGGCCGGGCATGGCGGCACGCTCGACCCGCTGGCGACCGGCATCCTGCCGATCGCGCTGGGCGAGGCGACCAAGACCGTGTCCTATGCCATGGACGGTGCCAAGACCTATCGCTTCTCCATCCGCTGGGGCGAGCGCACCAGCACCGACGACCGCGAGGGCGAGGTGATCGCCCGCTCGGACCACCGTCCGTCGACCGACGAAATCCGCGCCGCCCTGCCCGCCTTCCTGGGCGAGATCCAGCAGGTCCCGCCGCAGTTCTGCGCCATCAAGATAGACGGCGAGCGCGCCTATGACATCGCGCGCGAAGGCGATGCAGTCGATCTGGCCGCCCGCACCGTGCGCATCGACCGCTTCGAGCTGGTCGAGGAACCCGACGCCGACCATGCGGTGTTCGAGGTCGATTGCGGCAAGGGCACCTATGTCCGCTCGCTGGCCCGCGACCTGTCGGAGGCGCTCGGCACGGTCGGCCATGTCGGGCTTCTGCGCCGCCTGCGCGTCGGCTCCTTCACGCTGGACCGGGCGATTTCCCTGGACGAACTGGCCGCCATGGAGCAAGGTGCGGCCGTCGAACGACTTCTGTTGCCGATCGAGACCGCGCTGGACGACATCCCGGCGCTGGCCCTGACGGAAGCGGAAGCGCACCGACTGAGGCACGGCCAGACGGTCGCTCTCCTCACCCGGCAGGATCGTGAACGGCTGATGGCGGTTCAGGGTGCTGACGGTGGGGACGGCACCGTTATTGCGCTTTTCGGCGGAACGCCGGTGGCGTTGGCCCGTGTCGAGGGGGCGGAGGTCCGTCCGGTGCGCGTGCTCAACCTCACGTGATTTAGGAGACCCCGATGTCGATTACGCCCGAGCGCAAGCAAGAGCTGATCAAGGAATTTTCCCGCGGCACCAACGACACCGGTTCGCCCGAGGTCCAGGTGTCGATCCTGACGGAGCGCATCAGCAACCTGACGGATCACCTGAAGGGCCACAAGAAGGACTTCCACTCCCGTCGTGGTCTGCTGGTGATGGTCGGTCAGCGCCGCCGTCTGCTCGACTACCTGAAGAAGAAGGATCAGTCGCGCTACGCCGCTCTGATCGAGCGTCTGGGCCTGCGCCGCTAAGCTGCGCCGTCCCGCTGACGGGTTCGGGTTCCCCTGGCCGGCCACCGGCCGGGGGTTTCCCACCGGAACAGCGGAACATGGCAAGTCTTCGTTCACCTGTACCGTTTCGGAACACCTCATTGGTTATTGGCAATAGAAACTCGATCTTGAGCGTTTCGTGATGGACAGGCCGGCCCGTTTATTCGGGGACCGGCCTTTTTTGCATCCGCAGCGCCTCTACCTCGATTGATTTGGTCCTGTTGTCGAACACCGTATCTCCAGTTTTCTCGCGGGGTCCTACGACCGATGGCCCCGGCCTTGGGCGGCAATCCGGCCGTTCCAGGGTGTCGGATGGAAGGAAAGAATCCATGTTTACTGTTCATCGCAAGGAAATCGAGTGGGGCGGCCGCAAGCTGGTCCTGGAAACGGGCAAGATCGCCCGTCAGGCCAACGGCGCGGTTCTGGTCACCTATGGTGACACCACCGTCCTGTGCACCGCCGTCGCCGCCAAGGCGCCGAAGCCGGGCATCGATTTCTTCCCGCTGACCGTCAATTACCAGGAAAAGGCGTTCGCGGCCGGCAAGATCCCCGGCGGCTTCTTCAAGCGCGAAGGCCGTCCGACCGAGAAGGAAACGCTGGTCAGCCGCCTGATCGACCGTCCGATCCGTCCGCTGTTCGCCGATGGCTTCCGCAACGAGACGCAGGTCGTCTGCACCGTGCTGAGCCACGATCTGGAGAACGATCCGGACATCGTCGCGATGGTCGGCGCCTCGGCCGCGCTGACGATCTCCGGCATCCCGTTCCTGGGTCCGATCGCCGCCGCCCGCGTCGGCTACAAGAACGGCCAGTACATCCTGAACCCGACCCGGGACGAGGTCGGCGACAGCGACCTGGATCTGGTCGTCGCCGGCACCGTCGAAGGCGTGCTGATGGTCGAATCGGAAGCCAAGGAGCTGACCGAAGAGGTCATGCTGGGCGCCGTCATGTTCGGCCACACCAACTTCCAGCCGGTGATCAACCTGATCATCGACCTGGCCGAGGAAGCCGCCAAGGAGCCGTGGGACCTGCCGGAGCCGGCCTATGACCGCAAGGCCCTGAAGGCCCGCCTGCGCGAGACCGTCGGCGCCGCCGTCGAGGCCGCCTATACCGAGACGGTCAAGCAGTCGCGTTACGAGAAAGTCGGCGCCGCCAAGGCGAAGGCGCTCGAGACGCTGGCCGAGGAATTCGACGCCCAGTCGATCGGGTTCGAGTTCAAGGAGCTGGAAGCCGACATCCTGCGCGGCGCCGTCCTGAAGACCGGCCGCCGCATCGACGGCCGCGACACCAAGACCGTGCGCCCGATCGTGTCGGAAGTCGGCATCCTGCCGCGCGCCCACGGCTCGGCCCTGTTCACCCGCGGCGAGACCCAGGCGCTGGTCGTCACCACGCTGGGCACCAGCCAGGACGAGCAGATCATCGACGCGCTCGAGGGCGAGTACCGCGAGCACTTCATGCTGCACTACAACTTCCCCCCGTACTCGGTGGGTGAAGCCGGCCGCATGGGCAGCCCGGGCCGCCGCGAGATCGGCCACGGCAAGCTGGCGTGGCGCGCCATCCACCCGCTGCTGCCGAAGAAGGAAGACTTCCCCTACACGCTGCGCGTCGTGTCGGAAGTCACCGAGTCCAACGGCTCCTCCTCGATGGCCACCGTCTGCGGCACCTCGCTGTCGCTGATGGACGCCGGCGCGCCGCTGATCCGTCCGGTCGCCGGCATCGCGATGGGCCTGATCAAGGAAGACCACGGCTTCGCTGTCCTGTCGGACATCCTGGGTGACGAAGATCACCTGGGCGACATGGACTTCAAGGTCGCCGGCACCGAGGTCGGCGTCACCGCGCTGCAGATGGACATCAAGATCACCTCGATCACCGAGGAGATCATGAAGATCGCGCTGGGCCAGGCCAAGGACGGCCGCCTGCACATCCTGGGCGAGATGTCGAAGGCCCTGACCGGCGCCCGCGAAGGCGTCAACGAGAACGCCCCGCGCATCACCGTGATCAACATCCCGAAGGAGAAGATCCGCGACGTGATCGGCTCCGGCGGCAAGGTGATCCGCGAGATCGTCGAGCAGACCGGCGCCAAGATCGACATCGACGACGACGGCACCGTCAAGGTCTCGGCCGTCGACCAGAAGAAGTCGGACGCCGCCATCGAGTGGATCAAGGGCATCGTCGCCGAGCCGGAGATGAATGTCGTCTACACCGGCAAGGTGGTGAAGGTCGTCGATTTCGGCGCCTTCGTGAACTTCCTGGGTTCGCGTGACGGCCTCGTGCACATCTCCGAACTGGCGCAGCAGCGCGTCGGCAAGGTGTCGGACGTCGTGTCGCAGGGTGACTCGGTGAAGGTCAAGGTCATCGGCTTCGACGACCGCGGCAAGGTTAAGCTGTCGATGAAGCAGGTCGACCAGGCCACCGGCGAGGACCTGACCAAGAAGGCGGAGTGATCCGTCGGACTTGACGGCGGGACGGGATGAAACCCGCTCCCGCCGGGTCCATGAAAAAGGCGCCTTCCTGTGGGAGGGCGCCTTTTTTCTTGCGAGGTGGTTGGTCGCTATAGGACGGGCACCCGGCCGGAGCGCAGCCATTCGACGGCCCGGAACGGATGGGCGACGATCAGGCGAGCCTTCGCGGTCTCGACCAGCGCCACCCGCCCCTCCTCCAGAACCCGACCTTTCACACCGAGAAAATCGTCGAAGTTGGCGGTGACCAGCAGATGCGCTCCACCCGCGACGGCGGTGTCGACGACATGGGCATCCTCCTCATCCCGCATCGGCATCAAGCCCGTGCCGCCGAGTGTGAGATGCGGTGCCGTTCCGGCCGGACCCAGCCGGGCGTAACCGGCAATCGATTCGACCAGCAGGTCCACCGTTGGACGCGGAACGCCCCAATCCACTTCGAAGACCTTGCGCAACCGGGCCAGCATCCCCCAGGACACGACCAGTTGCAGCGGAAGATCGGCAGCCTGCCCTGCCCGAACCATGCCGACCAAAGTTTGTGAGGCCGTGGTCCTGGCACCCTTGCGGTCGGCCAGGAAAGCGGCGCACCAGATGTTCAAATCCAGGCAGATGTTCAGGACAGGCGGCATCGTTCGGATGCCGTCACTGCGTCAGACGCACGGCTTCCGCCAGCAGGTCATTTTCGTCCACGCCCTCGTCGGCGGATGGAGCCGGGACACCGGTCATCCCGCCGATGAAGCGGCGGTGCGCCACCTCCCAGTCCGCATCCAGCGTCTTCCGCGTGATGGCGCGGGTCAGGGAGTCGAGATCCTCATCCGTCCCGAGCTTTTCTATCCGGCGAAAGGCCGCCCGTGCTTCGGAGGGCAGCCGGGCGTAAAAGCGCAGCGCTGCTGCGGCGATCTGGGCGGGAGAACGGTCTTCCAGTTCGGCGATCTGTTCCACGACCCGCGCGGTTTCTTCGTCCGCATAGGCCGAGATGGTGCGGGCAGGCATGGCTTTCTCCAGAAACTGGGGTTTCTCCAGATATGATCCAACTGCAATGGACCGACAAGCGGCATTCGCGGCAACCGGGCGTCATGCTATGCAGGCCTCTCCAAACCCTACCCTTCCCCGCCGATGTCCCGCGCCGAACGTCTTCTCGATCTGATGCAGGTTCTGCGGCGGCATCGCCAGCCGGTCAGCGGCAAGTCGCTTGCCGGCGAGCTGGGGGTCAGCCTGCGCACGCTCTACCGCGACATCGCCACGCTCCAGGCGCAGGGCGCGATGATCGAGGGCGAGCCGGGGGTCGGCTATCTGCTGCGCGCCGGCTTCCTGCTGCCGCCGCTGATGTTCACCGAGGAAGAGGTCGAGGCGCTGGTGCTGGGGTCGCGCTGGGTGGTGGAGCGCGGCGACAGCCGGCTGGGCGGGGCGGCGCGCAACGCGCTCGCCAAGATCGCGGCGGTGCTGCCGCCCGACAAGCGCGAGGGGCTGGACGGCTCCACCCTGCTGGTCGGGCCGGGGGAGCCCATTCCTGCGGGAGACGCCGAACTGGCGACCATCCGCGGCGCGATCCGCGGGGAGCGCAAGCTGGAGATCGCCTATCGCGACCGCGACGGGTCGGAAAGCCGGCGCACCGTCTGGCCCTTCGCGTTGGGCTTCTTCGACCGGGTGCGGGTGATGGTGGCGTGGTGCGAGCTGCGCCAGTCCTTCCGCCATTTCCGCACCGACCGCATCCTGGCGCTGACCGCCAGCGAGACCCGGTATCCCCGCCGCCGGCAGGCGATGCTGAAGGAATGGCGCACGGCGGAGGGGATCCCGCAAAAGGGATGACTGGGGCTGACACCATGCTGACGGAAACTGTCAGCATACCCGCCTAGTCTTGGCTTTGCCGGTGAGGGCGCCGAACGGAACCGCCCCACCCCAACCGCTCAAGACCGGAGCCGACCATGACCGCGACCCAGACCGCTGCCGCCAACTCTGCCGCCGCCCTCGCCCTCGATTTCGTCCTGCTTTATGTCGACAGTCCGGCCGCCAGCGCCGCCTTCTATGCCGACCTGCTGGGTCGGCCGCCGGTGGAGGCCTCGCCCACCTTCGCCATGTTCAAGGCGGGGAACGGGCTGATGCTGGGCCTGTGGTCGCGCCACACGGTGGAGCCGGCGGCGACCGCGCCCGGCGGCGGCGAGATCGCCTTCACCGTCGCCGACGAGGCCGCGGTGCGCGACCTGCACGCCAACTGGAGCGGCCGCGGCCTGACCATCCTGCAACCGCCGACCGCGATGGATTTCGGTCATACCTTCGTTGCACAGGACCCGGACGGCCATCGCCTGCGCGTGTTCGCACCCAACCGGGAGGAAGCTCAGACGGAACAGGTGCGGTCATGAGCGGCGACGGCACGAGCACCGGCGCCCCGGTCGCAGCCTGGATCGCCGTGGCCTGCGCCGAGCATGTCCGGCGCGGACGGGCCGGCGGCTTCATGCAGGTCTGCCACGGCAAGGCGGCCCCGCTGCGGCGGATTCGGCCGGGCGACCGGGTGGTGTATTATTCCCCCACCGACAGGTTCGGGGCGGCGGACGGGCTGAAGTCCTTCACCGCCATCGGCACGATCCTGCCGGGCGAGCCCTACCGGTTCGACATGGGCGGCGGCTTCATTCCCTTCCGCCGCGACGTGTCCTGGTGGCCGGCGGAGGAGACGCCGATCCAGCCGCTGCTGGACCGGCTGGAGTTGACCGCCGGGGTGCGGAACTGGGGCTATCCCTTCCGCTTCGGCCTGCTGCCGGTCAGCCTGCGCGACTTCGACCTGATCACGGAGGCGATGCGGGTGGCGGCGCAGAAGGCGATGGCGGCCTGATCGGGGAAAGATCACCGGCGCGCGGGGGATGAAATGCCCCGCCTCCGGCGTCCCACACCAGGGAACAGGGGCGCCGCCGGAGGTCCGGGGCGCCTGATACCTTGGTGTCAGAGTACGAACGAATGGCGGATTGGCCTGACCGAGATCAAGGCGAAACCCCTCGCAGTCCGCCATACATGCGCTTATATCGTCCGCAAGCCTGACCAAGGTCATCCCGTACCGGGGCCATCGTTCCATGCATCGCTTCGCCAACCCCGCCCGCTTCCTGCGCCTGTCGGCCCTGCTGTTGCCGTGGTGCGCCGGGGCGACCGTGATCCTGACGATCCTCGGTCTGTGGTTCAGCCTGTTCAGCTCGCCGCCCGACTATCAGCAGGGCGAGACGGTGCGGATCATGTACATCCATGTTCCCGCCGCCTGGATGAGCCTGTTCGTCTACACCAACATGGCCATCGCCGCGGCGTGCGGCCTGGTGTGGAAGCACCCGCTGGCCGACCTGTTCGCCAAGGCCGCCGCCCCCATCGGCGCCGGCTTCACCTTCGTCTGCCTGGTGACCGGGTCGCTGTGGGGCGCGCCGATGTGGGGGACCTGGTGGGTGTGGGACGCCCGGCTGACCAGCGTGCTGATCCTGTTCTTCCTCTATCTCGGCTACATGGCCCTGGTGAATGCCTTCGACGATCCGCAGCGCGGCATGAAGGCGGGCAACGTCCTGCTGCTGGTCGGCATCGTCAATGTGCCGATCATCAAGTTCTCGGTCGACTGGTGGAACACGCTGCACCAGCCGGCCAGCGTCGTGCGCATGGGCGGCCCCAGCATCGACCCCAGCATGCTGACGCCGCTGCTGGTAATGGCCGGCGCCTTCACCGCCTATTTCCTGTCGGTCGTCCTGCTGCGCGTGCGCACCGAGATCGCCCAGCGCAAGATCCAGACGCTGCGCCTCTCGGTGGCAAGTGGGGTTGCCGGTGACGGTACCGTGACGGACGGGATGCGGGGGTAAGGACGATGACCGAATTTCTCCATATGGGCGGGTATGCCGCCTATGTCTGGCCGGCCTACGGCATCGCCACCATCGTCCTGCTGGGGCTGCTGGTCGCCACCTGGAAGGGGCTGCGCAACGCCGAGGCGACGCTGAAGGCGCTGGAAAGCGCGCGGCCCACCCGCCGCCGCACCCGCAACGGCTCCAACAGCACTGGCCGTAAAGCGGCCGAACAGAGCGCCGGAACGCCGGCGGAAGCGAGCGAAGGATGACCCGCAAGAAACGCCGCCTCTACATGCTGGGCCTCGCCCTTCTCGGGCTGGGTTCGGCGACCGCCCTGGCGCTGACCGCCTTCCAGGACAACATCGTCTTCTTCTACAGCCCGAGCCAGCTGCAGACGCAGCAGGTCGGCGACCGCAATTTCCGCCTGGGCGGACTGGTCGAGGAAGGCAGCGTCCAGAAGCAGCCGGACGGCGTCACCACCGCCTTCCGCGTCACCGACACCGCCCACACGGTGGACGTCCGCTACCGCGGCCAGCTGCCCGACCTGTTCCGCGAGGGCCAGGGGGTGGTGGCGGAGGGCCGGATGACCGGCGGCGTCTTCGTCGCGCGCGAGGTGCTGGCCAAGCATGACGAGAACTACATGCCGCCCGAGGTGTCGGAGGCGTTGAAGCAGGCCGGCGTCTACAAGAACCCGGCGGAGTCCGCGACGAAGACGGCGAAGAAGGAGTAGCGGACCCGTGATCCCCGAACTCGGCCATTACGCGCTGGTGCTGGCGCTGTTCGTGGCGCTGGTGCAGTCGGTGCCGCCGCTGGTCGGCGCCGCCACCCGCAACGGCGCCTGGATGAACGTCGCGGTGCCCGCGGCAATCGCCCAGATGCTGCTGGTGCTGCTGGCCTACGCGGCGCTGACCTGGGCGCATGTGGTGTCCGATTTCAGCGTGCTGAACGTGGTGCAGAACAGCCACTCGGCCAAGCCGATGCTCTACAAGGTGTCGGGCGTCTGGGGCAACCACGAGGGCTCGATGATGCTGTGGATCGTCATGCTGACGATCTTCGGCGCCGCCGTCGCCGTGTTCGGGCGCAACCTGCCGCCAACGCTGAAGGCCCGCGTGCTGGCGGTCCAGGGGCTGATCGGGGTCGGCTTCCTGCTGTTCATCCTGATCACCTCCAACCCCTTCATCCGCGTGATTCCGGCGCCCATCGACGGCAATGACCTGAACCCGCTGTTGCAGGACCCCGGCCTCGCCTTCCACCCGCCCTTCCTCTATGCCGGCTATGTCGGCTTCTCGATGGCCTTCTCCTTTGCCGTCGCCGCCTTGATCGAGGGGCGGGTCGATCCGGCCTGGGCGCGCTGGGTACGGCCCTGGACGCTGGCGGCGTGGTCGACCCTGACCATGGGCATCGCCATGGGCTCCTGGTGGGCCTATTACGAGCTGGGCTGGGGCGGCTGGTGGTACTGGGACCCGGTGGAGAACGCCTCCTTCATGCCCTGGCTGGCCGGCACCGCCCTGCTGCACTCCGCCATCGTGGTGGAGAAGCGCGACGCGCTGAAGAGCTGGACCATCCTGCTCGCCATCGTCACCTTCTCGCTGTCGCTGATGGGCACCTTCCTGGTGCGCTCCGGCATCCTGACCTCGGTCCATGCCTTCGCCGTCGATCCCAAGCGCGGCATCTTCATCCTGGTGCTGCTGGCGATCGCCACCGGCGGCTCGCTGCTGCTCTACAGCCTGCGGGCGCCGACGCTGAAGGCGGGCGGGCTGTTCGCGCCGATCAGCCGCGAAGGGGCGCTGGTGCTGAACAACCTGCTGCTGTCGACCGCGACGGCGACGGTGTTCATCGGCACGCTCTATCCGCTGTTCCTCGACATCCTGAAGCTGGGCAAGGTGTCGGTCGGCGCCCCCTTCTTCAACGCCACCTTCCTGCCGGTCGCCATCCCGATGGTGGCCGCCATGGTCGTCGGCCCCTATCTGTCCTGGAAGCGGGCGGATCTGGGGTCGGCCCTGACCCGGTTGTGGGTGGCCGGCCTCGCCGTGGTGGCCGCCGTCGCCGTCACCGCCTATGTCAAGGCGGGCAGCGGTCCGCTGCTGGCGCTGGTCGGCATCGGCCTTGCCGCCTGGGCCTTCGTCGGCTCGCTGGTGGAGTTTGCCGACCGCATCGCCCTGTTCCGCACCCCGTTCCGCAACAGCTGGAACCGCGCCGTGCACCTGCCGCGCAGCGCCTGGGGCATGACCATCGCCCATGCCTGCGTCGGCCTGTCGATCCTCGGCATGACCGGCACCTCGGCGTGGCAGACGGAATCGATCACGGCGATGAAGCCGGGCGACCGGGCCAGCGTCGCCGGCTACGAGTTCCAGTTCGACAGCGTCGGGCTGGTCGACGGCCCGAACTTCAAGGCGGAGCGCGGCGTCTTCACGGTGACGAAGGACGGCCAGCGCGTCGCCACGCTGGAGCCGGAACGCCGCAGCTACAGCACCACCCGCATGACCACCACGGAATCGGCCATCCACACCACGGTCTTCTCCGACCTGTATGTGGCGCTGGGCGACCCGACGCAGAACGGCACCGCCTGGATCGTCCGCATCTACCACCACCCGCTGGTGCCGTGGATCTGGATCGGCGGCGTCGGGATGATGCTGGGCGGGCTGGTGAGCCTGACCGACCGCCGCTTCCGCATCGGCGCGCCGGAACGCCGCCGCACGGCCGGGAAAACTGGCGGCAAGTCAGCTCCGCTGCCGGCCGAATGAGGACAAAGACACGATGCGCCGCCTTCTGTACCTGCTGCCCTTCCTGCTGTTCATCGGGGTGGGCGTCGCCTTCTTCCTGGGGTTCGAGCGCGACCCGCGCGACATCCCGTCGGCCCTGATCGACAAGCCGGCCCCGACCTTCGAGCTGCCCGCCATTCCGGGCCAGATGGTGCAGGGCCAGCCGGTCCAGGGGCAGCCAGGGGCCGGCGGCCTGTCCTCCGCCAGGCTGGCCGGCGACGTGACGCTGGTGAACGTCTTCGCCTCCTGGTGCATCCCCTGCAAGGCGGAGCATCCCGTCATCACCCGCCTGTCGCGCGAGCAGGGGGTGACGGTCTACGGCATCAACTACAAGGACAAGCCGGAGGACGCGCTGACCTGGCTGTCGCGCAACGGCAACCCCTATGCCGCCATCGGCGCCGACCAGGATGGCCGGGTATCGATCGACTGGGGCGTCTATGGCGTGCCGGAGAGCTACCTGATCGACCGCAAGGGCCGCATCCGCTTCAAGCATGTCGGCCCGCTGACCCCGCAGGTGGTGGAGGAGCAGATCCTCCCGATGGTCAAGCATCTGAGGCAGGGCTGATGAAGCGCATCCTCCTCGCCGCCCTGCTGGCGCTGTCGACGCTCTCGCCTGCCGCCCGCCCTGCCCTGGCGGTCCAACCCGACGAGGTGCTGCCGGATCCGGCGCTGGAAAACCGCGCCCGCACCATCAGCCAGGAGCTGCGCTGCCTCGTCTGCCAGAACCAGTCCATCGACGACAGCAACGCGCCGCTGGCCCGCGACCTGCGCCTTCTGGTGCGCGACCGGCTGAAGGCCGGCGACAGCGACGACAAGGTGATGGAGTACGTCACCGACCGCTACGGCGACTATGTGCTGCTGCGGCCGCCCTTCAAGGCGACCACGCTGGTGCTGTGGATCGGCCCCTTCGCCGTGCTGCTGCTGGGTGCGGCCGGCACCTTCCTGTTCCTGCGCGGGCGGCGCGGCGTTGCCGCCGGCGCCGACACCGCGCCCCTGAGCGCGGATGAGCGGCGGCGGCTGGACGCCCTGCTGCGGAAAGACGACTGATGCTGTTCTGGATTTTCGCCGCCGTCCTGACCGCGGCCGTGCTGCTGCTGATCGTGCCGCCGCTTCTGCGCACGGCCGGATCCGGCCCCGACCGGGAGGAGTTCGACCGCGAGGTCTATCGCGACCAGCTGGACGAGCTGGAGCGCGACCGCGCGCGCGGCCTGATCAACGACGCCCAGGCCGAGGCGGCCAGGGCGGAGATCGCCCGACGCATGCTGGCGACCGCCGAGAAGAGCGCCGCGACCGGCGGCGGTGTCACCCCGCGCAGCGCCCGCATTCTGGCCGTGCTGCTGGCGCTGGTGCTGCCGGTCGGCGCGCTTGCCGTCTATGGATCGGTCGGCCGCCCGGATCTGCCGGCCCAGCCGTTGGCCTCGCGCAACATCGAGCAGGAGCGCGGCGGTCCGCCGAAGAGCGTTCTGGCCGCGATGGACAAGCTGAAGGCCCAGCTGGCCGAGAATCCCAGCGACGTTCAGGGCTGGCTGATCCTGGGGCAGGCCTATGCCAAGATGGGCCGCAACGGCGATGCCGCCGATGCGCTGCGCCATGCCGTCGCCCTGAACAGGGACGATGTCGAGGTGCAGGGGCTGTTCGCCGAGACGCTGGTGTCCGCCAACGACGGCATGGTGCCGGAGGAGGCGGTGGCCGCCTTCGACGCCGTGCTGGCGAAGGAACCGAAGGACCCGCGCGCCCGCTTCTTCGCCGCGCTTGCCCGCTTCCAGGCCGGCGACCAGCAGGGGGCGCTGGACCGCTGGAGCGCGCTGATGGCGGAATCCCCCGCCGATGCGCCGTGGGTGCCGGTGGTGCGCGACCAGATCCGCGAGGCCGCGGTGGCGCTGAACCTCGACCCCGCCAAGGTCACGCCGCAGCCTCTGCCGCCGGAGCAGAAGGAACAGCAGACGGCGCAAGGCCAGCAGGGCGGGCAGCAGGCGGCGCCGAATGCACAGGGCAATGGTGCGGCCAGCGCCCAAGGGAATGGGGCGGGCCAGGACGAGATGATCCGCGGCATGGTCGCCAACCTCGCCACCCGGTTGGAGGCCGATCCGTCGGACGTCGACGGCTGGCTGAAGCTCGCCCGCTCCTACGGCGTGCTGGGCGACACCGCCAAGGCGCTGGAGGCCGCCCGCAAGGCGCGCGAACGGGCGCCGGACCGCGCCGACGTGCAGGTCGCCTACGCCAACGCCGTCTTGCAGACCCAGCCGCGCAACGAGACGCCGAAGCCCCTGCCGGAAGAGGCGACCTCCGCCCTGCGGCTGGCGCTGAAGGCGGAGCCGGACAACAAGGACGCGCTGTGGCTGCTCGGCCTCGACGCCATGATGTCGGGCCACAAGGACGAAGCCGCCGCCCATTGGGGTAAGCTGATCGCCCAGTTCAAGCCGAGCGATCCGGAATACACTCTGCTGAAAGGACGTTTGGACGCGTTGAAAGCCGGCGGCTGACCCGCCGGGCGGACAACGTCCAGAACCGGACTGCGGCAAGGAGAGGCTTGGTTGCCCCACAAGATCGACAGAGACACGCGGCTGTGCATTTCGCTCTCGGGCCGCCCGAGCAACATCGGCACGCGCTTCCATAATCACCTCTACGAAGCCCTCTCGTTGAATTACGTCTACAAGGCGTTCACCACCACGGATCTGCCGGGGGCCATCACCGGCATACGGGCGCTGAACATCCGCGGCTGCGGCGTGTCGATGCCCTTCAAGGAAGCCTGCATCCCCTTCCTCGACGAGTTGGACCCGTCGGCCGATGGCTTGCAGTCGGTCAACACCATCGTCAACGACACCGCCGAGGA
Source organism: Azospirillum sp. A29 (assembly GCF_042604625.1). Classification (NCBI taxonomy): domain Bacteria; kingdom Pseudomonadati; phylum Pseudomonadota; class Alphaproteobacteria; order Rhodospirillales; family Azospirillaceae; genus Azospirillum; species Azospirillum sp. A29. Next base: position 1,798,127 of record NZ_CP170466.1, on the reverse strand, counting down.
TGGCAGCAGCCGGCTGCGCGGCTACAACACAGACTATCTCGCGGTCCGCACGCTGCTCGACCGTCACGACGTCTCGCCCGCCCTGCCCTTCGCGCTGCGCGGCAGCGGCGGCATGGCCCGTGCGGTCGTGTGTGCGTTGCGCGATTCCGGCTTCACCAACGGCATGCTGATCGCCCGCAACGAGGCGACCGGCCGCCGGCTCGCCGACGAGTACAGCCTGCCCTGGCAGCCTGACAGCACGGGCATCGCCGAGGGATCGCTGCTGGTCAACGTGACGCCGCTCGGCATGGCCGGCGGGCCGGAGGCCGACACCCTCGCCTTCGAGCCGGCACTGATCGCATCGGCGGCGCAGGTGTTCGACGTCGTCGCCATGCCGGCCGAAACCCCGCTGATCCGCGCCGCACGGGAGGCCGGCAAGCCGGTGATCACCGGCGCCGAAGTGATCGCCCTCCAGGCACTCGAACAGTTCGTGCTCTACACCGGCGTGCGTCCGACCGACGAGCAGATCGCGGCCGCCGCCGCCTGGTCGCAGGGCTGAGCGCAGGCTTCGGCAAAGTGCCGCCTCATGGGCGGCCTTTTCGCCTGCGCCCTTTTTCTTTGCGGCGCGGCAACACACATTGACAGGGGCGGGCCGACGGGCTTTATCCGTTGGCACCGCCCTTTTCTTTGCCGCAGAAGGTTCCGCGCCGATGACCCGCAGACGACTGCCCACGCCCGACGAGCGGCGCCTGTGGCGGATCGCCATGCGCGACGCCGAACCGATGCCGGGCCGCGCGATAGAGGTGGAGCCGGAACCGCTGGCGACCATGGCGGAATTGGTGGAGGAGCCGGTGGCGACCAGCCTCGCCCCGCCGCCGACCGCAAAGCAATTCCCCGGCCCGGCCCGGCCGTCGCAGGCGGCCCATCCGCCGCTGACGCCCGGTTCGACCGCCAACATCGACCGCCGCACCGGCGACCGCTTCCGCCGTGGCGAGCTGGAGATCGACGGCCGCATCGACCTGCACGGCATGACCCAGGCGCAGGCCCACCACGCGCTCGCCGGCTTCGTCCACCGCGCCTGGAACGAGGGGCGGCGCTGCGTGCTGGTCATCACCGGCAAGGGCAGTTTCGGCAGCCTGGGCGTGCTGCGGCAGGCGACCCCCCGCTGGCTGGCGGATCCGGGCCTGCGGCCGATGGTGCTGGCGATCCAGCCGGCCCAGCCCAAGCATGGCGGCGACGGCGCACTGTATGTCTTGATCAAACGGCGGCGCGACCGTAAGGACTAGGTCCCAAACAGTCAGGGACTCCACATGACCCCGTTCGGCGAACGGGTCCGGTCGCTGCGCGACGCCAGGGGCGTGACGCTGAAGCAGATGGCGACCGACCTGTCCATCTCGTCCGCCTATCTGTCGGCGCTGGAGCATGGCAAGCGCGGCCAGCCCTCCCCCCAGCTGGTGCGGCAGATCTGCGCCTATTTCGGCATCATCTGGGACGAGGCGGAGGAGCTGGAACGGCTGGCGGATCTGTCCCACCCGCGGGTGACGGTGGACACCTCGGGCCTGAGCGCGCGGGCGACGGAACTCGCCAACCTTCTGTCGGAACGGATCGGCGATCTGGACGAGGACGGGATCGCGGCGATCCTGGCGATCCTCGATGCCGTGCCGCCGAAGAAGGGGGCACGGCGCCGGGTGGGGATGCGCCGGCGGTAGAGGCTACCGGCGCCGGGCGGCTCAGGCCTTGCCGATCATCCGCCCGAGGTCGCGGCCGGCGAACAGGTGGATGTGCAGGTGGGGCACTTCCTGATGCGCGGCCTCGCCGCAGTTGGACAGGATGCGGTAGCCGGGGCCGTCGGCGCCGACCATGCGGGCAACCTCGCCCACCGCGCGGAACAGGCCGGCGATCTCCGCCTCCGACGCCTTGGCGGTGAAGTCGTCCATGTCGATGTAGGCGCCCTTCGGGATCACCAGCACATGGGTCGGCGTCTGCGGCTCGATGTCGTGGAATGCCAGCGCATGTTCGGTTTCATGGATCTTCTTGCACGGGATTTCGCCACGCAGGATGCGGGCGAACACGTTGTTGGCGTCATAGCTCTTGGCCATCGCATGCGTCCTCTTGCTGGGGAATCCCGCTCAAGTCTTGCGGGACTTCTTCTCATCGATGCCGCTGGTGCCCTCGCGCTGAGCGAGCTTGCTCCAGACCTCCGCCGGGTCCAGCCCGGTGTCGGCCCACAGCACCAGCAGGTGATAGAGCAGGTCGGCGGATTCCGCGGCCAGCGCCGCCTTGTCGCCGCGCACGGCCTCCAGGATCGCCTCCACCGCCTCCTCGCCCACCTTCTGGGCGATCTTGGCGGTGCCGCGGCTGTAGAGCTTCGCGGTGTAGGAGCTTTCCGGATCCGCGCCCTTGCGGGCCTGCACGGTGACGAACAGGCGGTCGAGCACCTCCGCCGACGGGGTGGCCGACGGCAGGGCCTGGAGCTTCTCGGCAGCCTTCTCGGCGGCTTTTTCCGCAGCTTTCTCGGTGGCCTTCTTGTCACCCATTCGTCGTCTCCAGCGCCTTGGCCGGGCGCACCGGGATGCCGGCGGTGGCGAGCGCGGCCTTGGCCTGACCGATGGTGTAGGTGCCGAAATGGAAGATCGAGGCGGCGAGCACCGCGGTGGCGTGCCCCTCGCGGATGCCCTCCACCAGATGGTCGAGCGTGCCGACGCCGCCCGACGCGATCACCGGGACGCGGATGCTGTCCGCCACCGTGCGCGTCAGTTCCAGGTCGAAGCCGCTCTTGGTGCCGTCACGGTCCATCGAGGTCAGCAGGATTTCGCCCGCCCCCAGCGATTCCATCCGCTTGGCCCACTCCACCGCGTCGATGCCGGTGGCGTTGCGGCCGCCATGGGTGAAGACCTCCCACTTGGCCGGCCCGACCTTCTTGGCGTCGATGGCGACGACGATGCACTGGGCGCCGAACTTCTCGGCGCCTTCGCGCACGAATTCCGGACGGTGGATCGCCGCGGTGTTGATCGACACCTTGTCGGCGCCGGCCAGCAGCAGCTTGCGGATGTCGTCCACCGTGCGCACGCCACCGCCGACGGTCAGCGGCATGAAGACCTGCTCCGCCGTTCGCCGCACCACGTCGAAGATGGTGTCGCGGTTCTCGTGGCTGGCGGTGATGTCGAGGAAGGTCAGCTCGTCGGCCCCCTCGCGGTCATAAACGCGGGCCTGCTCCACCGGGTCGCCGGCATCGACCAGATCGACGAAATTGACCCCCTTCACCACCCGGCCGTCCTTGACGTCCAGGCAGGGGATGACACGCATCTTCAGCATCAGTCGGCGTCCTCGACGGCGGGGGCGGACAGCAGGGCCAGTGCCTCCTTGGGATCGATCCGGCCATCGTACAGCGCCCGGCCGCAGATCACGCCCTCGATCCCGGTGTCCTCCTCGACCTTCAGCGCCTTCAAATCCTCGATGGACGAGACACCGCCGGACGCGATGACCGGCGTGGTCAGGTGGAAGGCGAGGTCGGAGGTGGATTCGACGTTGACACCGCCCATGGCGCCGTCGCGGTTGATGTCGGTGTAGATGATGGCGGCGACGCCGCAATCCTCGAACTTCAACGCCAGATCCAGCGCCTTGATGTCGGAGGTCTCGGCCCAGCCGGCCACCGCGACATAGCCTTCGCGCGCGTCGATGCCGACGGCGATCTTGCCTGGGAACTCGCGGCAGGCCGCCTTCACCAGCTCCGGATCGCGCAGCGCCACCGTGCCCAGGATGACGCGGCTGATGCCCTTCTCCAGCCACATGCCGATGGTGTTCAGGTCGCGGATGCCGCCGCCGAGCTGCACCGGGATGGTGACCGACTTCAGGATGCTCTCGACCGCCGCGCCGTTCACCGGCTTGCCTTCGAAGGCGCCGTTGAGATCGACCAGATGCAGCCATTCGAAGCCCTGGCTCTGGAACAGGCGGGCCTGTTCGCCGGGATCGGTGTTGAAGACCGTGGCCTGGCTCATCTCGCCGCGCAGCAGGCGGACGCAGGCACCGTCCTTGAGGTCGATGGCGGGGTAGATGATCATCGCGGGCGTCTTCCTATGGCGTGGCTGGCGGTTGTCGGGCGGGCGGTGTCAGGCAGGCGATCATCAGGCCGGCGGCGGTTCGGCAGGCTCCAGATCCTTGCAGTAGTAATGTCCGGCGAGCGGCTTGCCCTGCACCAGCGCGTAGAAGGGATGGGTGCCCCAGCGCTTGAAGCCGAGCGATTCATAGAGCGCGATGGCCGCATCCTGCGTCACGCGGACGTCGAGGTTCAGCACCTTGAAGCCGACGGCGCGCGCCTCCTCCAGCACCGCCACGGTCAGGCGGCGGGCAAGGCCGTGGCCGCGCGCCCAGGGGGCGACGAAGCTGGTGGTCAGCTGGGCGGCGTGGGCCTGCGCCTCGTTGTTGCGCGGCGGCTTGACCAGCTGGGCGGATCCGGCCACCACCCCGTCCAGGCGGGCGACGAACATCACCCGTTCCGGCACCACCAGAACGCCCTTCCAATAGCGTTCCATCACATCGCGCGGCGGCGGCTCGACCCAGCCGAAGCCGCCGCCGGCGCGGATGGCGTCGTCGGCCGCGTCGCACAGGTCGTGCAGGTCGGCGGTCTTCAGCGCATCGACCTTGTCGATGGCGATCTCGGCCATCTCGTCAGACCTTCCAGCGCAGGAAATTGGCGATCAGCGCCAGGCCGGTCGCCTGGCTCTTCTCCGGATGGAACTGGGTGCCGACCAGATTGTCGCGCCCGACCACCGCGGCGAAGGGCCCGCCATAGTCCGCGGACGCGATCAGCGTGTCGGGATCGGCGAGCTTGAACTGGTAGGAATGGACGAAGTAGGCGTGGCTGCCCTCGGGCAGGCCGGCCAGCACCGGGTGCGGGTGGCGGATGTTCAGCTCGTTCCAGCCCATGTGCGGGATCTTCAGGGCCGGATCGGACGGCTCCAGCTTCACCACCTCGCCCGGGATCCAGCCCAGCCCCTCGGTCACGCCATATTCGCGGCCGCGCTCCGCCATCAGCTGCATGCCGACGCAGATGCCGAGGAAGGGCCGGCCGCGGCGGTGCACCACCTCTTCCAACGCCTCCAGCATGCCCGGCACTTCCGACAGGCCGCGCTTGCAGTCGGCGAAGGCGCCGACGCCGGGCAGCACCACGCGGTCGGCCTGGCGGACCGCATCGGCGTCGGAGGTGACGAGGACAGTGTAGGACGCTTCGGCTTCGCCAGCCGCGCGCTCGATCGCCTTGGCGGCGGAGCGCAGGTTGCCGGAGCCGTAATCGATCAGCGCGACCGTTTCCATGAACGTGACAAACCTTCCGATAGGACGGCGGAGGGGGATGGCTGGACCGCGGTCCCCGCCGTCAGAGCGATCCGCCGAGCGTGCCCTTGGTGGAGGGCACCGCATCGCGCTTGCGCGGGTCGATCTCCACCCCGGCGCGCAGCGCGCGGGCAAGCGCCTTGTAGCAGCTTTCCACGATGTGGTGGTTGTTCTCGCCATACAGGTTCTCGACGTGCAGGGTCACGCCGGCGGCCATGGCGAAGGCCTGGAACCACTCGCGGAACAGTTCGGTGTCGAAATCGCCGATCTTGTCGCGGGTGAAATTCACCTTCCAGATCAGGTAGGGCCGGTTGGAGAAGTCCAGCGCCACCCGCGTCAGCGTCTCGTCCATCGGGACATAGGAATGGCCGTAGCGCTGGATGCCCTTGCGGTCGCCCAGCGCCTTCGCCACCGCCATGCCGATGGCGATGCCGGTGTCCTCGGTGGTGTGATGATAGTCGATGTGCAGGTCGCCGTCGGCCAGCACCGTCAGGTCCATCAGGCTGTGGCGCGACAGCTGTTCCAGCATATGGTCGAGGAAGCCGACCCCCGTCTTGACGTCGTAGACGCCGGTGCCGTCAAGGTTCAGCGCGACCCGGATCCGGGTCTCCGTGGTGTTCCGCTCGATCGAGGCGCGGCGGCCGCCATTGATGGGGGTCTGGTCCATGGCGGTTTTGTAGCAGGAAGCATCCCTGCGCGCCAGCATCCGGCACGATTGATGCGCGGCCTGTCCATTCCGACGATTGTCCTACGGACGTGTGCAGGATAGAGTTGTTTACACTTCCTGCGTGCATATCCGCTTATGACCGACCATCCGCGCTTTTTCGCCGCAGTCCTGACCGTGCTTCTCGGCCTGCTGCCGGCCGGATGCGCCAGCCTGTCCCCGCCGCCGCCGGTCGGCAGGACGGCGCCGCCGGTGGCCGCCGGGACCACGGCGCCGTTCCGCTTCGGCGAGCTGACCATCGGGTCGATGCGGCGCGGGATGCAGATCGGCCGCTATGTCTGGGGTATCGACTGCGCCCCGCCCTATGACGACGTCTATTGGACCAGCGGCGTCAACATGCGGCGCGGCTCCACCTTCGACGAGCGCTTCGCCGAGGCGATGACCACCGCCGGTTTCGACGTGGTCGGCCGGCCCGGCGGTCCCGACAACCCCGACGGCAACCGCAGCCGCGCCCGCTTCACCGTGCAGGGCGATTTGCGCGACGTGCAGCTGGAGCTGTGCCACCGCACCAACTGGCTGACCGGCAGCAGCAAGGGCAGTTCGGGCACCGGCAGCGTCAAGGTGGAATGGACGGTCTACGACGCGCGCGGCGGCGGGCTGGTGCACCGTGTGGTCACCACCGGCGCCATCGCGCAGGAGAGCGGCGTGCCGCAAGGCGACACCCTGCTGGTCGAGGAAGCCTTCGCCGCGGCGGTCGAGGCGCTCGCCGCCGACAGCGGCTTCCGCGCCCTGCTGTCGGGTGGTGTCCTGCCCCAGTCTCAGTCTCCGTCGGCGGCTCCGCCGGCGATGTTTCCCGTGGCGGCGCCGGCCGGATCCGGCCCCACTCCGCTGACGCCAACCGCCGCGCCACCTGCCCCGGCTGCGGGGTCCGCGGCGTATCGTCCAGGCCGCCTGCTGCTGCGGACCGGGGCCGGATCCGGCCGGCCCGCGGCGGCGAGAGTGCCGGTCGGTGCGTCGCATGGGCTGGTGATCGGCGAGACCGACGCGGCGGGCGAGGTGCAGGCGGTGCTGCTGGCCCCGCTGCCCGGATCCGACCCCACCGTCACCGTCCGGCCCGCCCGCGGGGTGGAGCTGACCGGCTGGGTGGTCGGGCGCGACCCGGTCAGCGGCTTCGCTCTGGTGCGGGTGCCGGCCCGGCTGCCCGCCCTGCCCGTGCGCACCGCGGTCCTGCATGTCAGCGAGCCGGTGCGGGCGATCCCCGGCGGACGGGGACGCGAGGTCGCCGGCATCGTCGGCGGGCTGCCCGCCGAGGACGGGGATGGCGCCACGCTGATCCAGGCGGATCTGGGCTCGGCCGCCCTGCTCACCGCAGTAACCGAAGCCGGCGACCCGCTGCTGGACGGCAGCGGTGCGCTGGTCGGCATCGCGCCCTCCGCCGGCCGCTCCATCGCCACTCCGGCCGCCACTCCGGCCGGTCTGGTGGAGTTCCTGGCGCTCGGTCCGCTGCTCGACCGGCTGGGGGCGGATCCGGCCGGTCCCCCGCCGCTCGCCGCTCCGCCCAAGCCGGGTAAAACGCGCCGAAACGCCGCGGTAGAGTCCCTGTGGGATGAAGACGAGCCAAAGGCCGACATGCTTGACGGCGACATCGCCCCTCCCACATAGACCGGATGCCCTGCCGCCACGACTTGCAAGGTCCATGCGCCTGCGACGGCGCCCCGGATCCTGGGCGGCGGGGCCGTTCCCCATTCTTCAGCGTGGTTCCCGCATGACCTATCCAGCGTCCAATCCTCACGATCCCATCCAGTGGCACGGCACGACGATCCTGTCGGTGCGCAAGAACGGTCAGGTGGTGATCGCCGGCGACGGGCAGGTCTCGGTCGGCCCCACGGTGATGAAGGCCAACGCGCGCAAGGTCCGCTGGCTGGCCGGCGGCACGGTGATGGCGGGCTTCGCCGGCGCCACCGCCGACGCGATGACCCTGTTCGAACGGCTGGAAGGCAAGCTGGAGCAGTATCCCGGCCAGCTGACCCGCGCCTGCGTCGAGATGGCCAAGGACTGGCGCACCGACCGCTATCTGCGCCGCCTGGAAGCGATGATGGCGGTGGCCGACAAGAGCGTCAGCCTCGTGCTGACCGGCAACGGCGACGTGCTGGAGCCGGAGGACGGGCTGATCGGCATCGGCTCCGGCGGCTCCTACGCCCTGTCGGCGGCGCGTGCGCTGATCGACATCGACGGGATGGATGCGGAAGCCGTGGCGCGCAAAGCGATGAAGATCGCCGCCGGCATCTGCGTCTACACCAACGAAAACGTCACCCTGGAAAAGCTGTGAGCGCCATGAGCCAGACCGCATCCGTCTCCGCCGACACCGCCGCCTTCAGCCCGCGCGAGATCGTCTCCGAACTCGACCGCTACATCGTCGGCCAGAACGAGGCCAAGCGCGCGGTCGCCATCGCGCTGCGCAACCGCTGGCGCCGGCAGCAGCTGCCCGAGGGTTTGCGGGAAGAGGTGTTGCCGAAGAACATCCTGATGATCGGCCCGACCGGTGTCGGCAAGACCGAGATCGCCCGCCGCCTCGCCCGGCTGGCCCAGGCTCCCTTCCTCAAGGTCGAAGCGACCAAGTTCACCGAGGTCGGCTATGTCGGCCGCGACGTCGAGCAGATCGTCCGCGATCTGGTGGAGGCTGCCATCGGCCTGACCCGCGAGCGGCTGCGCAAGGAAGTCGCCGCCAAGGCCGAACTGCGGGCGGAGGAGCGCGTGCTCGACGCGCTGTGCGGCGACAGCGCCAGTGCCGAGACGCGCGCCAAGTTCCGCAAGATGCTGCGCGAGGGCACGCTGAACGACAAGGAGATCGAAATCCAGGTTGCCGACACCGGTGCCCCGGCCGGCATGCCGACCTTCGACATCCCCGGCATGCCGGGCTCTCAGATGGGCATGCTGAATCTGAACGACATGTTCGGCAAGATGATGGGCGGCCGCACCAAGACCCGCCGCATGTCGGTGGCCGAGAGCCACACCGTGCTGATGGCCGAGGAGTCGGACAAGCTGCTGGACCAGGAAAAGGTGGTGGCGGAGGCGATCCGCGCGGTCGAACAGAACGGCATCGTCTTCCTCGACGAGATCGACAAGATCTCCGCCCGCTCCGACGCCCGCGGCGCCGACGTCAGCCGCGAAGGCGTCCAGCGCGACCTGCTGCCGCTGATCGAAGGCACCACGGTGTCGACCAAGCATGGCCCGGTGAAGACCGACCATGTCCTGTTCATCGCGTCCGGCGCCTTCCATGTCGCCAAGCCGTCGGACCTGCTGCCGGAGCTGCAAGGCCGCCTGCCGATCCGCGTCGAGCTGAAGGCGCTGAGCCAGGACGACTTCAAGCGCATCCTGACCGAGCCGGAAGCCAGCCTGATCCGCCAGTACAAGGCGCTGATGAAGACGGAGGAGGTCGATCTGGTCTTCACCGACGACAGCATCGACGAGTTGGCCCGGCTGGCGGCGGAGATCAACGGCTCCGTCGAGAATATCGGCGCGCGCCGCCTGCACACGGTGCTGGAGCGGCTGCTGGAAGAGATCAGCTTCGCCGCCAGCGACCGGGCCGGCGAAACGGTCACCATCGACGCCGCCCTGGTGCGCGAGCGGGTAGGCGGGCTGGCGAAGAACGCGGACCTGTCGAAGTTCATCCTGTAAAAGCGTGAGGGGCGCCCGAGCGGGCGCCCCTTTTGCTTCACGTGAAACATTGCCCGGCGATCACCCCTGCCCGCCCACTTATCCTCCTGCCGCCACCTTCACGCTTTTCGGCAGCAGCAGCACATAGCTCCCACGGCTCTTCATCAGTCCGGCCCTGTGCTCCGCCTCCGGACCATGGCCCCAGAAGACGTCGCCGCGCACCGGTCCGCGGATCGCTCCGCCGGTGTCCTGGGCCACCAGCAGCCGTTGCAGACGCTGTCCGGCATCGACCGGGTCCTCGGCATCCAGCCACACCGGAACGCCATAGGGCATGAACTTGGAGTCGACCGCCAGACTGCGGCCGGGCGTCAGCGCCACGCCCTGGGCGCCGTTCGGGCCGTCGCCGGTGAGCGTCTGGAAGAAGACGTAGGACGGGTTAACGTTCATCACCGCCGCCGCCTGATCGGGATGCGCCAGCAGCCAGTCGCGGATGGTCTGGAGCGAGACCTCCTCGCGCTTGAGCGTGCCGCGGTCGATCAGCTCCTTGCCGATGGCGACGTATTTGTGGCCGTTCTGGGCGGCGTAGCCGATGCGCGTCTCGCTTCCATCAGCCATCCGGATTCGGCCCGAACCCTGGATTTGCAGGAAGAAGGCGCCAATCGGGTCCTTCACCCACACCAGTTCCAGCCCCTTGCCCTTCAGCGATCCGGCAACGATGGCGGCGCGGTCCTCGTAGGGCTTCAGCTTGCCGTCGACCACGCGGCCGGCGGTGCGCTCCCCCCTCCAGCGGTCGGAGAAGTCGCCGAGATCGACCATCACCAGATCGGGCGGCCGGCGGTAGAGCGGCACCGGATAGGCCGGATCCGGGCGCAGGCTGCCCTCCAGTTCGGCTTCGTAATAGCCGGTGAACAGGCCCTCGCGGCTGCCGTTGTTGCCGGCGGCGTAGGGGGTGAACGTCTGCTCGAAGAAGGCGCGGGCGGCGGCATCGTCGCCGGGCGGCAGATCCGCCAGACGGGCGCACGGACCCTGCCAGTCGGCGATGGTCCCGGCCACCCCGTTCGGCCCGACGATCCGGTCGGCCGGCAGGCTTTTGAAGCGGGCGCAGGACCGGGCGAGCGCCGGCACCGCCTGCGCCACCGGATCGCTGCGCCAGCCCGGCAGATCGGCGAAGGACAGCGGCGCCAGGGTCAGGGCGTCGGGCGGCGGCTTGACCTCCTCCTTGGGAGCGCAGGCCGAAAACAGCAACGCCACCGCCCCGAAGAGGGCGATGGCGCTGAAACCGGTACGGTAACGATGTGTCATTGCTGGCGGTCGTTCCTCACTGGACCGGACGCACCTCGACCAGCGCCCAGTTCGGATCGCGGGAGCGGAGGTTGCGGGCGAAGGTCCAGACGTCGGTGTTCTCCACCAGCGCCTTGGGATCGCCATCGACGATGGCGCCGTTGCGGTCGCGCACCACATTCACCTGATCGGAGACCAGACGCACGGTGACGCGGGCGGTGCGGCCGGCATCCAGCTTCGCCTCCACCACCTCGGCCTCGCGGACCTGCTCGATGCGGGCCTCGTGCTGCTCACCGGCGGCCTGACGGTCGCGGATGACCTGGGCGAAGCTGTCATAGACATCGTCGGCCAGCAGCGGGCGCAGCGTCGCGGTGTCGCCGCGGGCGAAGGCATCGACGATCATGGCGAAGGCGGCCTTGGAGCCTTCCAGGAAATGCTTCTCGTCGAAGGTCGGATCGGCGGCCCGGATCTGGTCGATGGACGCGGCCAGCGACAGCGGCTCGTCCGACATCACGACATCGGCACCCGGTGCGACATCCGGTCGCGGCCGGTTGCGCTCCGGCAGGGGAACGACGTTGTCCGGTTTCGCCGCCCCCGGAGCCGAGGTGAAGGGGTTGGAACGCTGCCGCTCCTCCCCCGTCCGGCGGCCGAGGACGCTGCGCAGCCGATAGACGAGGAAGGCCGCGATCATCGCGAAGATCACGATCTCGATGAACACGAACCCGTCTCCCATCATCTGTTCCTTCCGATACGATTTGTCGTGAACGTCTTGTTGTCTTGGCATTTGCCGCGGCGAAATCGCCGGCGGATCCGGCCCGCCTCTGGACCTTGCGGCCGGTCGGCATTACGTGTTGCTTGCCCGCCAGTAATTGCCGATTGAACCGCCAATTGGATGAGGCCGGCGGTCTTTCGACCGGTCGACCTATCCAAACCTAGATAGGGGCAGCGAGCCCGAAGAGCAAGGACACCATGAATCCCCTGTTGTTGATCCTTCTTCTGCCGATCCTGGAGATCGTCGGATTCATCCAGGTCGGCGATTGGATCGGCGCCGGGCCGACCATCGGGCTGCTGGCCCTGTCGGCGGTGGTGGGCATGCTGATCGTCCGTCACCAGGGGCTGGCCTCGCTGAGCAAGGCCCAGGCGGCGGCGGCGCATGGCGAGGCACCCATCGGCACCGTGCTCGACGGCTTCTGCGCCGTGCTGGCCGGCGTCCTGCTGATCGTGCCCGGCTTTCTGACCGACATTCTCGGCATCCTGCTGCTGATCCGGCCGCTGCGCCGCGGCATCGGCCGCTGGCTGTTCAGCCGCATCGGCGCCGGCATGCCGGTCTTCACCACCACGGGCAAGGGCGGCCTTGGGGGCGGCTTCGGGGCTGGCGCCGGCGGCGACCAGGGGTTTGGCAACAGGGATTTCGGCAGTGCCGAATTCGGCGCCGGCGGTCCGCGCCGCGGCGAAGATCCTTTTCGCCCCACTCCCGGCGTGCCCGGCGTAATCGACGGCGATTTCCGCGACGTCACCCCGGAGGACAGGAGCGGCGAGGATCGCGACGCGCCGCGGCTGACCGATTCCCAATGGGGCAAGCAGCGTCCGGATGAGCGGCGCTGAGCCGCCGGCCAGGGACCGGTTTCCCGTCGGCGGTTTCCGTTGGCAGGACGGCCGATCCATGATAGCCAGCCCTTTGGGCGAAGGCACAACCGTCGCGAACCAAACCCTGTCACCTCACATCCGGGTCGGCCTGCGACCCCTGCCCCCCGTCCATACCGGGATCGGGGATGGAACGCGGGCCGGCGATTAGGAGTCCGTTATGTCCGATCAGATGAGCAACGGCGCCGAGCAGCAGCAGACGTCTTCGCTGCCGATGCATGTCCTCGCGCAATATGTGAAGGACTTCTCCTTCGAGAACCCCAACGCCCCGCAGAGCCTGCTGCCGAACCAGCCGCAGCCGCAGGTCAACATCGGCGTCGACGTCCAGGGCCAGAAGGTCGGCGACGACATTTACGAGCTGACGCTGAACCTGCGGTGCGAAGCCCGCCAGGGCGAGTCCGTCGCCTTCCTGGTCGAGCTGGCCTATGGCGCGCTGTTCCAGTTCCCCGGCCTGCCGGAAGAGCATCACCGCCCGGTCCTGATGATCGAAGGCGCCCGGATGATCTTCCCGTTCGCCCGCGCCATCGTCTCCAGCGCGACCCGCGAGGGCGGCTTCCCGCCGCTGATGATCAACCCGATCGACTTCGCCGAGCTGTATCATCGCCAGTCGGCCCAGCAGGCCGAACAGCCGCAGCAGCCGCCCTTCTGATCCCGGTCAGGGATCGGCCGAAGGAACGGAGTTGAAAAAAAGAAAGGGCGGGTGACCGGAAGGTCCCTGCCCTTTTTCCATACCGCGACAGATGGCCGCCCCCTCCGCGAGGAGAGGGCGGATCCGGTGCGACCTTACTGGTTCATGCTTTCGAAGAACTCGTTGTTCGACTTGGTGTGCTTCAGCTTGTCGACCAGGAAGTCCACCGCGTCGGTCACGCCCATCGGCATCAGGATGCGGCGCAGGATCCACATCTTCGACATGGTGCCCTTGTCGACCAGCAGCTCCTCCTTGCGGGTGCCCGACTTGGAGATGTCGATGGCCGGGAAGGTGCGCTTGTCGGACAGCTTGCGGTCCAGCACGATCTCGGAGTTGCCGGTGCCCTTGAACTCTTCGAAGATCACCTCGTCCATGCGGCTGCCGGTGTCGATCAGCGCGGTGGCGATGATGGTCAGCGACCCACCCTCTTCCACATTGCGGGCGGCGCCGAAGAAGCGCTTGGGCCGTTGCAGGGCGTTGGCGTCGACACCGCCGGTCAGCACCTTGCCGGACGACGGCACCACGGTGTTGTAGGCGCGGGCCAGACGGGTAATGCTGTCCAGTAGGATGACCACGTCGCGCTTGTGCTCGACCAGGCGCTTGGCCTTCTCGATCACCATTTCCGCGACCTGGACGTGGCGGGTCGCCGGTTCGTCGAAAGTGGAGCTGATGACCTCGCCGCGGACCGAGCGGGCCATGTCCGTCACTTCTTCCGGACGCTCGTCGATCAAGAGGACGATCAGATAGGCTTCGGGGTGGTTGGTGGCGATCGAGTGGGCGATGTTCTGCAGCATCACCGTCTTGCCGGTGCGCGGCGGCGCCACGATCAGCCCGCGCTGCCCCTTGCCGAGCGGCGCCACCAGGTCGACGATGCGGCCGGTGAGGTTCTTCTTGGTGGGGTCCTCGACCTCCATCCGGATGCGTTCTTCCGGATAGAGCGGGGTCAGGTTGTCGAAGTTGATGCGGTGACGGACCTTGTCGGGCGCGTCGAAATTGATGGTGTTGACCTTCAGCAGGGCGAAATAGCGCTCACCGTCCTTGGGCGAGCGGATCTGCCCTTCCACCGTGTCGCCGGTGCGCAGGCCGAAGCGGCGCACCTGGCTGGGGCTGACGTAAATATCGTCGGGACCCGGCAGATAATTGGCTTCCGGCGAACGCAGGAAGCCGAACCCGTCCTGCAGCACCTCCAACACGCCGTCGCCGAAGATCGGAATGTCGTTTTCGGCCAGCTGCTTCAGGATCGCGAACATCATGTCCTGCTTGCGCAGCGTGCTCGCGTTCTCGATCTGCAGCTCCTCCGCGAACGCCAGCAGTTCAGCGGGGCTTTTGCACTTCAGCTCTTGGAGATGCATCGGATTGCCTGTGAAATCGTCATGCGGGGGAATGGCCTTGGAGGTGGGGAGTGCCGGAGGGTCCGGCCGACGGCGGCTGGGGGCGGCGGACGCCGCAACGCGGTCGCGTCGGGTGGGCAGCGGGTGGCGCTTCGGCGAAGGCGCGCCAGGGCGTCCGGAAAATGGCCGCACGGGAGCTGTTCGCCAGCCACCAGGCCCGGCTCAAGATCAGAGCATCGGATCGGCAGATGTGGGCGTGGGAGGCCGCGGGGCGAAAACCCCGTGGTCCTGACATGGTTATCGGATCGGCGGACGCAAGTCAAACGAAAGCGAAACCGCGAAAGGTCGCGGATTCCGCTTTTTCCGGGAGATGGAAGACCGGCGATTCACCTGCCAGGCCGGTCAGAAGGGCTTCACGACGACGAAGACGACGATGCCGATCATCAGCAGCGTCGGCACCTCGTTGGCGATGCGGTAGAAGCGCTGCGGCCGCGTGTTGCGGTCCTCGGCAAAGTCCCGGCGCCAGCGGGCCATCATCATGTGGCTGGCGGTCAGCAGCAGGACGAACAGCAGCTTGGCGTGCAGCCAGCCCTGCTTCATCCATTCCGGCGTCAGCACGATCATCGTGATGCCGAACACATAGGCCGCGATCATCGCCGGGTTCATGATGGCGCGCAGCAGGCGGCGTTCCATCACCTTGAAGGTCTCCGACGCCTCGGATCCGGCCTGCACCTGACAGTGGTAGACGAACAGGCGCGGCAGATAGAGCAGCCCCGCCATCCAGGCGATGATGCTGATGACGTGCAGCGCCTTGATCCATTCGTACAGCACCGGGCGTGTCCCCTTTTTCTTTACTGTTCAGCCGTTTCGGTTCGGCCGTCGCGGCTCAGCCCCACGGTTCAGTGCCGCGCCTGCGGGCAGCCGGAGAAGTTGGACGGGCAGATCCGGTCGCCCTTCTGCGAGCAGATCGCCGCCTTGCCCGCGACCGTCTGCCGCACCAGCCGGGCCAGTCCGTCGATGAAGCCGGGATGCACCCCGACCGTCGGCACGCGGGTGAAGTGCGGCACCCCCGCCTCCTTGGCGAGGTGACGGTATTCGACCTCGATCTCCACCAGCGTCTCGGAATGCTCCGACACGAAGGCCATCGGCACCACTAGGATCGGCACGCCGTCCTGGCCGGCGCGGCGGATCTCGGCGTCGGTGCTGGGACCGATCCACTCCATCGGGCCGACGCGGCTCTGGTAGCAGTTGACCCAGTCGAGATCGTCGATACCCAGCGCCGCGGCGATGGATTCTGCCGTCCGCTCGCACTGCCACTGATAGGGGTCGCCGGAGGCCACCACCTTCTTCGGCAGCCCGTGGGCGGAGAACAGGACGCGCGGCTTGCCATGGGCCTTGGCGGCCTCGTAGAGCGGGCGGATCAGGTCCGCCGCGCCGTCGATGAAGCCGGCCTGGGTCGGGTAGCAGCACAGCAGCTTCGTCGGCGCCGTCAGCCCGACGGTGCGTGCCGCCTCATGCCACGCTTTGGCGCTCGACGCCGTGGTGGTGGTGGAGAATTGCGGGTAGAGCGGCAGCAGCACGACCAGATCCGGGTCGTAGGCCTTCACCTTTGCTGCCGTCTCGGCGCTCATCGGGTGCCAGTAGCGCATGGCGATGAAGACCTTGGTCTCCGTCCCGGCGGTCGCCGGCTCTGCCCCCAGCATGGCTTCCAGCGCCGCCGCCTGGGCTTCGGTGTTCTCCAACAGCGGCGACTTCCCGCCGAGCTGGGCGTAGATCGCCGTCGCCGGCTTGGCCCGCCGCCCGCTGATCAGGCTGGCGATCAGGAAGCGGAACGGGTTCGGCAGCCGTATGATGGCCGGATCCGCGAACAGGTTGAACAGGAAGGGCCGCACCGCCTCCGGAGCGTCCGGACCGCCGAGGTTGAACAGCACGACGGCGACGCGGCGCGGGCGGACCCCGGAAGTCGGGTTGCCGGCGGCTGCGTTGGTCGGGGCGGAGGGCTGGGAGAATGGCTGGCTCATGGTGCCCGCTAAACTGGAGCGTTGCCGCCACTCTGTCCAGACCCCCGCCGTCGCTTTTTCAGTCCCTTAAGGCGCGGCCCGGCGGAAAAGCCCTCAGCCCTGCCCCGGCCACTCCCGCAGGATGCGCGTCAGCGCCTCCACATGGGCCGGCGGGGTCGACTGGATGACGCCATGGCCCAGGTTGAACACGAAGGGCCCAGCGGTCAACGCCGCCAGGATGTCGTGGGTCGCCGTCTCCAGCGCCTTGCCGCCGGTAGCCAGCATGATCGGATCGAGGTTCCCCTGCACCGGCAGCCGGGTCTGGAGGGTCTGTGCGGCCCACACCGGCGGAACGGTGGTGTCGAGCCCGACGGCGTCCACGCCGGACCCGGCGACGTATTCCTCATAGGCGTGGCCGGCGCCGCGCGGGAAGCCGATGACCGGCGTGTTCGGGTGCTTCGCCTTGACCAATGCGACGATCTGCCGCGTCGGCTCGATCACCCAACGGCGGAACTCCGCCACCGGCAGCACGCCGGCCCAGCTGTCGAACAGCTGCACCGTCTCGGCCCCGGCCTCGATCTGGCGGCAGAGATAATCGGCGGTCACCTCGACGATCAGGTCGATCAGCTGGCCGAAGCCGACAGGATCGCCGTAGGCCCAGCGCTTGACGTGGGCATAATCCTTGGAGCCCGCCCCTTCGACCATGTAGCAGGCGATGGTCCAGGGAGCCCCGGCAAAGCCGATCAGCGTCGTCTCGGCGGGGATCGCGGTGGAGAGCCGGCGCACCGTCTCGTAGACCGGCGCCAGCGTCTCGTGGAAGCGGTCGCGCGACAGGCGCTTGAGGTCCTCGACGCTGCGGACCGGATCCAGCTTCGGCCCCTCGCCTTCCAGATAGGCCAGCGGCTGCCCCAGGGCATGGGGGACCACCAGGATGTCCGAGAACAGAATCGCCGCGTCCATGCCGTAGCGGCGCAGCGGCTGCAAGGTGACCTCGACCGCGAAGTCGGGATTGTAGCAGAGGTCGAGGAAGCTGCCGGCCTTGGCCCGCAGTTCGCGATACTCCGGCAGATAGCGTCCGGCCTGACGCATCAGCCAAAAGGGCGGGCGCGGCCGCACCTCTCCCGCCAGGGCGGCGAGCATCGGCTTCAGGGCAGGCTTGGAAGCCTGATTCTGGACGTCGGAGCTGGTGGCGGACAAGACGGTACGTTCCCCTGACATGCGAATCCGAAAAGGCCCCGTGCGATTCCGGCGCCGATTCCGCGCCAGAATCCGGGACGGGTTTATCCCTTCTACTTCACTATATTTTTTAAAGGGAGAAAGGAAGAGGATGAGGTGGATGGCTGTGGATAACGGTGATCCCCGATTCTGGCGAATCTGTCCACAGATCCGGGGGCTTGTGCGGGCATGTGTGCGGATCTGTGGACGATTCGGAGCACTACCGCCGGAAACGGCGGAAATGCTATAGCTGGACGAGCGGGAGTCCCGTGGATAACCGGGCGGACGGGGCCGGATCTTCCCAGCTTCCGAAGCGGTCGGCGGAGTTGTTCCGCGCTTGGCCGTATCGGGGAGGAGGAGTCCCCCAGCCGGGACGAAACGACGGTGAATCCGGTTGTCCACAGATCTGGGCCGGATTCTCCACAGAATGTTGGGGACGGATGAAAGAGTTCCACCTACATCTCGTATCCGATGCGACGGGCGAGACGATCAACAGCGTGGCGCGCGCCTGCGTCATCCAGTTCGACGACGTTCGGCCGATCGAACATTTCTGGAATCTGGTGCGGACCGACCGCCAACTCGACCTCGTTCTGGAGGGAATCCGGGACAACCACGGGCTGGTGATGTTCACGCTGGTCGACGAGACGCTGCGCCGCCGGCTCCAGGATTTCTGCCGCGAGATGCAGGTGCCCTGCATCCCCGTGCTCGATCCGCTGATCAACGCGCTCGCCGCCTTCCTGGGCGTGGAATCGCAGCGCCAGCCCGGCCGCCAGCACGTCCTCGACGCCGAATATTTCAGCCGCATCGACGCCGTCGATTTCGCCCTGTCCCATGACGACGGCCAGTCGAACTGGGACCTGCACGAGGCCGACGTCGTGCTGATCGGCGTGTCGCGCAGCTCCAAGACGCCGACCTGCATCTATCTGGCCAACCGCGGCATCAAGGCGGCCAACATCCCGCTGGTGCCGGGCAGCCCGTTGCCGGCCGAGCTGGACCTGCTGACCCGGCCGCTGATCGTCGGCTTGACCAAGGACCCCGACCGGCTGGTGCAGATTCGCCGCAACCGGCTGAAGCTGCTGAACCAGGGCGAGGGCTCCAGCTACGCCGACCCCGAGCTGGTCCGTGCCGAGGTTCAGGAGGCACGGCGGCTGTTCAGCCGGCGCGGTTGGCCGGTGATCGACGTATCGCGCCGCTCCATCGAGGAGACCGCGGCCGAGATCATGATGCTGCTCGCCCGCCGTCAGAGCTCCAGTTTCAGCCCGGAAGGGAAGAAGACGTGAGCGCGGCTCCCAAGCTCGTCCTGGCATCCGGCTCGCGCACGCGGGCGGCGATGCTGGAACAGGCCGGCGTGACCGCCATCCTCGACAAGCCGCTGGTCGACGAGGACGAGGTGAAGGCCGCCGGCCGGGCCGAGGGCGTTCCCGCCGACGCCGTCGCCGAGGCCTTGGCCGAATTGAAGGCCCAGCGCATCACCCGCCGCCATCCGGGCGCGCTGGTGGTCGGCGCCGACCAGATGCTGGACTGCGAGGGGCGCTGGTTCGACAAGCCGGCCGACCGCGCCGCGGCACGCGCCCAGCTGCTCGACCTGCGCGGCAAGACCCACCAGCTGGTCAGCTGCGCCGTGGTCGTGCGCGACGGCGAGCGGATGTGGCACAAGACCGACAGCGCCCGCCTGACCATGCGCAACTTCAGCGAAGCCTTCCTCGACGATTACCTTGATCGCGTCGGCGACGAGGTGCTGCACTCGGTCGGCGCCTATCAGCTGGAAGGGCTGGGGGCGCAGCTCTTCCACCGGGTCGAGGGCGACTTCTTCACCATCCTCGGGCTGCCGCTTCTGCCGCTGCTCGGCTTTCTGCGCGTGCATGGAGTGGGCAGGGAATGACGGCAGGTTCTTCTGGGGTGATCAGCGGCAAGGCCAAGATCGCCGGCGTGATGGGCTGGCCCATCGGCCATTCGCGCTCGCCCCGGCTGCATGGATTCTGGCTGCGGCAGTATGGGATCGACGGCGCCTATGTGCCGCTGGCGGTGGCGCCGGAGCGTGCCGAGCAGGCGATCCGCGCCCTGCCCGCTTTGGGATTCCGCGGCTGCAACGTCACCGTCCCGTTGAAGGAGATCGCCTTCCGCACCGTCGACCGGCTGGACGGGACGGCGCAGCGGATGGGAGCCGTCAACACCATCGTGGTGGCCGATGACGGTGCGCTGGAAGGCGGCAACACCGACGGTTTCGGCTTCATCGAGAATCTGCGCGCCGAGCAGCCGGACTGGACGGCGGAGCGCGGTCCGGCGGTGGTGATCGGTGCCGGCGGGGCCGCCCGCGCCGTGGTGGTCGCCCTGCTCGATGCCGGTGCGCCGGAGGTCCGTCTGGTCAATCGCACCCGCGCGCGTGCCGAGGAGCTGGCGGCGGATCTGGCCGCGGTCGGGCTCGGCAGCGGCGTGACGGTGGTCGATTGGGTTTCACGTGAAACCGCGCTCGACGGTGCGTCCCTGCTGGTCAACACCACGACCCAGGGCATGGCCGGGCAGCCGGCGCTGGACCTGTCCCTGCGCGCCCTGCCCGCCTCGGCGGTAGTCAACGACATCGTCTATGTGCCGCTGGAGACCCCGCTGCTGGCCGAGGCCAGGACGCGCGGCAACCCGGTGGCCGGCGGCATCGGCATGCTGCTGCATCAGGCGCGTCCCGGCTTCAAGGCCTGGTTCGGCGTCGAGCCGCAGGTAACGCCGGAGCTGACGCGCTTCGTCCTGGAAGGCTGAGGCACGGGCGATGATCGTGCTGGGCCTGACCGGTTCCATCGGCATGGGCAAGAGCACCGCCGCCCGCATGCTGAAGGCGATGGGCGCCCCGGTCTGCGATTCCGACGCGGTGGTGCATGGGCTGCTCGGCCGCGGCGGCCGGGCGGTGCCCGTCATCGACGCCGCCTTCCCCGGCGTGGTGGTCGATGGAGCGGTCAGCCGGCTGGCGTTGGGGGCCGCGGTGTTCCGCGACGGGGGTGCGCTGAAACGGCTGGAGGCGATCCTGCATCCGATGGTCCAGGCGGCGCAGCGCGACTTCCTCGCCCGTGCCGCCCGTCGCGGTGCCGGGATCGCCGTGCTGGACATCCCGCTGCTGTTCGAGACCCGGGGCGAGCGGCGGGTCGACGCCACCATCGTCGTTTCGGCCCCCTTCGCCGTCCAGCGCGCCCGCGTGCTGGCCCGGCCGGGCATGACGGCGGAGAAGTTCGCCGGCATCCTCGCCCGCCAGATGCCGGACGCGGAAAAACGCCGCCGCGCCGATTATGTCGTGCCGACCGGCGCCGGTCGGCTGGTGACGCGGCGCGCACTTCAGGGCATTGTACGCGACGTGGCGCGGCGGTCGGGCCGGCACTGGCCGCCGCGCGGCTATCAACCAGGGCAAATCCATCATGCGTGAAATCGTTCTCGACACCGAAACCACGGGCTTCAAGCCGGAGGAGGGGCACCGGCTGGTCGAGATCGGCTGCATCGAGCTGGTCAACCACCTTGCCACCGGCGAGCGCTTCCACGTCTACCTCAACCCCGAGCGCGACATGCCGCCGGAGGCCTTCGCCGTCCATGGGCTGAGCACGGAGTTCCTCGCCGATAAGCCGCTGTTCAACGACGTCGCCGCCGACTTCGTCGCTTTCATCGGCGACGCGCCGCTGGTGATCCACAACGCCGCCTTCGACATGCATTTCCTGAACTGGGAGCTGAAGATCGCCGGCTATCCGGTGATGCCGAAGGACCGCGCCGTCGATACCCTGCTGATGGCCCGGCAGAAGTTCCCCGGCTCGCCCGCCACCCTGGACGCGCTGTGCAAGCGCTTCGGCGTCGACAACTCCAACCGTACCCTGCACGGCGCGCTGCTCGACGCGCAGCTGCTGGCCGAGGTTTATCTGGAGCTGCTGGGCGGCCGGCAGACCGGCCTGTCCTTCGCCGGCGGTCCGGCATCGAGGGGCGGTGTCGCCAGCCCGGTCCGCATCGACCGTCCCTTCCGCGAGGCCCGCGTCTTCGCCGTCAGCGACGACGAGGCCGCGGCTCATGCCGAGATGCTGAAGAAGATCAAGAACCCGCTGTGGGCGGTTGAGTGAGGAAGGGGCGGATCCGGGTCTCCGGCTCTTCGCCCCTCGGCTCCGGCTTTAAGGCACCAGCACCGTCGACCCCGTGGTCGCCCGCGATTCCAGCGCCCGGTGCGCGTCGGCGGTGTCCTTCAGCGCGAAGCGCTGGTTGACGGTGAACGTCACCCCGCCATTTTTCACCGCGTCGAACAGATCGGCGGCCGAGGCCATCACATCCTCCCGCTTGGCGGTGTAGGTCGCCAGCGTCGGCCGCGTCACGTAGAGCGATCCTTTTGCCGCCAGCAGCCCCAGATCCAGCGGCTCCGGCGCGCCCGACGCGGCGCCGAACAGCACCATCAGACCGCGCGGCCGCAGGCAGTCCAGCCCCTTCAGGAAGGTTGTTTTGCCGACGCCGTCATAGACGACCGGCACGCCCTGCCCGCCTGTCAGCTCCTTCACCCGGACGACGAAATCCTCGCGGGTGTAGTCGATGGTGTGGTGGCAGCCATGGGCCTTCGCCAGTTCGGCCTTCTCCTCTGACCCGACGGTGCCGATCACCGTGGCGCCGAGATGCCGGGCCCAGGAGCACAGCAGCAGCCCCACCCCGCCGGCGGCGGCCTGCACCAGGATGGTGTCGCCGGGCTGGACCGCATAGGTGCTGCGCAGCAGATACTGCGCGGTCAACCCCTGCAGCAGCGTGGCGGCGGTCGCCTGTTCGTCGAGCCAGCTCGGCAGCGGTACCAGCCGGTCGGCGGCGATCAGCCGGCTCTCGGCATAGGCGCCGATGGACATGGCGTAGCCGACGCGGTCGCCGACCTTCAGCGTGGTGACGTCCGGACCCAGCGCCTCCACCACGCCGGATCCTGCCATGCCGATCACCGCCGGCAGATCCGGCAGCTTGTAGGCGCCGGACCGGTGATAGGTGTCGATGTAGTTCAGCCCGACCGCGGTCTGGCGGATGCGCACCTGTCCCGGACCGGGCTCTCCCACCTCGATCTCGTCCCAGCGCAGAACCTCCGGCCCGCCGTGCTCGTGGATGCGGATCGCGTGAACCATGGTGGTTTGGTCTCCCTTCTTTCGAGTTCTCAGGCTTTTCAGAGCAGCGCGAACTGCTCCGCCGCCGCACCGTTGCCCTGGCTTATGCCGGCATGCCGGCGTTCCAGCGCCAGCAGCCACGACTTGGTGTCGAGCCCGCCATGGCCGGAATAGCCGCCGGGCGCGCCGCCGCTGGCCAGCACGCGGTGGCAGGGGATGACGATGGGGATCGGGTTGGCGCCGCAGGCACCGCCTACCGCGCGCGGCCCACTGTCCAACATCTTCGCCATCCCGCCATAGGTGGCGGTGCCGCCATAGGGGATCGCCAGCATCGCCTCCCAGACGCTCTGGCGGAAGGCGGTGCCCGCCGGCTTCAGCGGCAAGTCGAAGCGGTGGAGCCGTCCGGTGAAATAAGCGTCCAGCTGACGCGCCGTCTCGACCAGCACGGCGTCCGGCTCGTCCTGGTCGAAACGGCCCCAGCCGACCGCGGTCAGGGCGGATCCGTCCCCGGTCAGCATCAGCGGGCCGAGCGGGCTGTCGATGGAAAGGCGCGCCATGGAGTCCTCCCGCAAAAATCAGTTTTTAGTTGCCAGCAGAGCCGCCAGATCCGCCGGCGCCGTCACCGGGGCCGAACAGGTCATGCCGCGGCAGACATAGGCGGTGGCGATCCCGTCGCGCATCCCCTTGCCCTGTGCCGGATGGTTGGCGGGCAAATCCGTCTCCGGTGCCAGCACGGTCAGGATGCGGTTGGGCAGCGAGCGCTCCAGCACCGTCCGCCGCAGCGCTTCCGTCTCCGCAGTTTTGGGCGGGCCGACGATGACGATCTGCACAGGCGCCGTCATCAGCTCCACCGCGTTGAGGAAGGTCGGCAGGGGGAAGAAGTTGCGCGCCAGCTCGCCGGAGAAGGCGGCGGCAAGCGCTTCCGCCCGCTCGCGGTACGCATCCTCGCCGGTGCGCTGGAACAAAGTGGTCAGCACCGCCAGCATGGTGCCGTTGCCGCTGGGGGTGGCGTTGTCGTGAGGGCTCTTGGTGCGGACGATCAGCCCTTCGGCATCGTCGGCGGTGAAGAAATAGCCGCCGTTGGCGCCGTCCCAGAAATGGGCGTCGAGCGTCGCCACCCAGACCCTGGCCTGGTCGAGGGCGGCCGGATCCCCGGTCGCCTCATGCAGCGCCAGGGCGGCGCGCGCCATGTGGGCATAGTCGTCCAGCATGCCGGTGTGCTTGCCCTGCCCGTGCCGCCAGCTGTGGCAGAGCCGGCCGCCGCTGTCCATGCGGTCGCGGACGAAGGCGAAGGCACGGCCGGCAGCGTCCAGCCACTCCGGCTCGTCGAGCGCCAGGGCGGCATGGGTCAGAGCGGCGATCATCAGGCCGTTCCAGTCGGCCAGCACCTTGTCGTCCCAGCCCGGCCGCACCCGCTTGGCCCGCGCCCGCAGCAGGATGTCGCGGCCCCTGGCAAGCATCGCCTCGGTGGCGTCGTCGGCCAGCGTCAGGCCGCCCAGCCGGTTCAGGATGGTGACGCCTTCCCAATTGCCCTGGGGCAGCACCTCGTAAACGCGTTTAAACGTCGCCAGCCCGTTGTCGCCGAGGGCGGGACCGAGCAGCCGGTCGACCTCATGCTCCTGCCATATATAGAAGAGTCCCTCCTCGCCCTCGCTGTCGGCGTCCAGCGTCGCGGCGAAGCCGCCGCCGTCGGCGATCATCTCGCGCAGCAGCCAGCCGACCGTCTCGCGGATGCGGGTTTCCAGCAGCGGGTCGCGCGTCTCCTGCCAGACCAGCGTCATCAGGTCGAGCAGCTCGGCGTTGTCGTAGAGCATCTTCTCGAAATGCGGGACCAGCCAGCGTTCATCGACCGAATAGCGGGCGAAGCCGCCGCCGAGATGGTCGTAGATGCCGCCCTGCGCCATGTTGGCCAGCGTATGGGTCACCGCCTCGCGGAAGGGCTCGCGCCCGGTCCGCTGCCAAGCCCGCCACAGCAGTTCGAACAGCGGCACCTGCGGGAATTTCGGCGCGCTGCCGATGCCGCCATGGATCGGATCGACCTCCCGCAGCAGCCGTTGTGCCACCTGATCCAGCACCCCGGCATCGACGGCGCCGGCCGAGCGGTTCTCTCCCATCCCGGCAAGGGCCGATTTCAGCGCGTCGACATTCTTGATCACCTTGTCCGTCTCATTGGCATAGGTGTCGGCGATGCCGTGCAGCACGTCGGGGAAGCCGGCGCGGCCATAGCGCGCTGCCGGCGGGAAATAGGTGCCGCCCCAGAAGGGCTCGGCATCCGGCGTCAGGAACATGGTCAGCGGCCAGCCGCCCTGCTGTCCCAGCAGCGCCAGTGCCGATTGGTAGATGGTGTCGAGGTCCGGACGCTCTTCCCGGTCGACCTTGATGTTGATGAACAGTTCGTTCATCAGCCCGGCGATCTCGGGATTCTCGAAGCTTTCATGCGCCATCACGTGGCACCAGTGGCAGGCGGCATAGCCGACCGACAGCAGCACCGGCTTGTTCTCCGCCTTGGCACGGGCGAAGGCTTCCGGACCCCAGGGCATCCAGTGCACCGGGTTGTCCTTGTGCTGCAGCAGATAGGGGCTGGTCTCCCGGCCTAGCAGGTTCGCGCCCAACGGAGTGGCGGGCATGGCGGTGTCCGATCTGTTGGTGTGTCGTTGGACAATAGGTGGCGCCGGGGTGGCGTTGCGCCAGTGCATCCTATCTGTATAGTGGGGCATGAGCCGCCGCGGCGCTCAACCCCAAAATCAACGCGGCCAATGCCTGGACCGGTGCCCGATCCTTCGATTTCGAGGGGGAGAGGCCGGCTCCGGCTCTGGAGGGGGTCCCCATGAAAATCACCGTCGACATCGACTGCACCCCGGACGAGGCCCGGCACTTCCTGGGCCTGCCCGACGTGAAGCCGATGCAGGATGCCATGATGCACGAAATCCAGGAACGGATGCGTGCCAACCTCCAGGCCATGGACCCGGAGACCATGCTCAAGACCTGGCTGCCCGCCGGCATCCAGGGCATGGAGCAGATGCAGAAGATGTTTTGGTCCCAGATGGCCTCGGCCCTGGGCCAGGAAGGAAGAAAGTGACCGACCGTTCAATTGAGTCCCAGAAGCCTTACTTCGAAGCCCATGTCTTCTGCTGCACCAACCGCCGCCCCGACGGGCACCGGCGCGGATCCTGCGCCGCCCACGGGTCGGAAAAGCTGCGCGACTATATGAAGGCCCGCGCCCGCGAACTCGGTTTCGACGGCAAGGTGCGGATCAATTCCGCCGGCTGTCTCGACCGCTGCGAGCTGGGGCCGACGCTGGTGATCTATCCGGAAGGGGTCTGGTACACCTACCGCAGCACCGGCGACGTCGATGAAATCCTCCAGACCCATCTGGTCGAAGGCCGCCGGGTCGAGCGGCTGATGCTGACGGCGGAGCAGCGCGAGCTGCGGCCCGAGCAGCAGGGCTGATCCTCCGCCGATGTCCACCGACACCATTTACGCGCTCGCCACCGCCCCCGGACGATCCGGTGTGGCGGTGGTTCGCATTTCGGGACCCGAGGCCGGATCCGCCCTCGCCGCGCTGACCGGCCGCCCTCTGCCTGCGCCACGCCGTGCCGTGCTGACCAAGCTGCGCGATCCCCAGACCGGCGATGCGCTGGACGACGCGCTGGTCCTGCGCTTCACCGCTCCCGCCAGCTTCACCGGCGAGGATGTGGTGGAACTGCATCTGCATGGCGGGCGCGCCGTCGTCACCGGCGTGATCGAGGCGCTCGCCACCCTGCCCGGCCTGCGGCTGGCCGAGCCCGGCGAGTTCACCCGCCGCGCCTTCGAGAACGGCAAGCTCGACCTTACCGAGGCCGAGGCGGTCGCCGACCTGATCGACGCCGAGACCACCGCGCAGCGCCGGCAGGCTTTGCGGCAGATGGAGGGTGCGCTCGGCAAGCTCTATGACGGCTGGCGGGAGCGGCTGACCCGCGCCCTCGCCCACATCGAGGCCGACATCGATTTCGCCGACGACGACCTGCCCGGCGGCGTCGCCGATGCCGTCCGCCCGGTGATCGCCGGGCTGGCCGGGGAAATCGCCAGCCATCTCGATGACGGCGGCCGTGGCGAGCGTCTGCGCGAGGGCCTGCACATCGCCATCGTCGGCGCGCCGAATGCCGGCAAGTCGAGCCTGCTGAACGCGCTGGCCCGCCGGGACGCCGCCATCGTCTCCGCCCGCGCCGGCACCACCCGCGACATCATCGAGGTGCATCTCGACCTCGGCGGCTATCCGGTCGTGCTGGCAGACACCGCAGGCCTGCGGGAGGCCGCCGCCGACGAGGTGGAGGAGGAAGGCATCCGCCGCGCCCGGGACCGGGCCGCCCGTGCCGATGTGAAGGTCGCGGTGTTCGATGCCGCCACCCTGCCCGATCTCGACCCGGCGACGCTGCACCTGATCGACAGCGACACGGTGGTCGTCTTCAACAAGACCGACCTTGCAGCAGCGGTAGACCTGCGCCCGGATCTGTCGCCGATCCTGGTCTCCGCCCAGACTGGTGACGGGCTGAAGCTGTTGGAAGAAAAGCTGACGGAGTTCAGTGCCGACCGCCTCGCCATCGGCAGCGCGCCCTCACTGACCCGCGCCCGTCATCGGGCCGCACTGACCGAATGCCGGGAGTCGCTGCTGCGGGCGTTGGAGGCACCGTTGCCCGAACTTGCGGCGGAGGATGTGCGTCTCGCCAGCCGGGCATTGGGGCGCATCACCGGGCGGGTGGATGTCGAGGATTTGCTCGACGTGATCTTCCGGGATTTCTGCATAGGCAAGTGAGGGGGAGAAATGAGGGCGTGTTTCACGTGAAACAGGGCTGACCTGCGGCACTTGTCTCCGCCCGCCTCCCCGCCTCCCTCTTGGATCCGCGCCGCCGTTCCGCTATGGTCCCGCACATGCGAAGCTATGATGTCATCGTTGTCGGCGGCGGTCACGCCGGCTGTGAGGCTGCCGCGGCGGCAGCGCGCATGGGTGCGCGTACGCTCCTGCTGACCCACAAGGTCGAAACCATCGGCGAGATGTCCTGCAACCCCGCCATCGGCGGTTTGGCCAAAGGCCATCTGGTGCGGGAGATCGATGCGCTGGACGGGGTGATGGCGAAGGCCATCGACCGCGGCGGCATCCAGTTCCGCATCCTGAACCGCAGCAAGGGACCGGCCGTCCGCGGACCGCGCGCCCAGGCCGACCGCAAGCTCTATCGGCAGGCGATGCAGTCGCTGCTGGCAGACCAGGAGAACCTGTTCATCGAGGCCGGCGGCGCCGAAGACCTGATCGTCGATGACGAGCAGCGGATCACCGGCGTCGTCACCGGGGCTGGCGAGTCCATCCGCGCCGGCGCCGTGGTGCTGACCACCGGCACCTTCCTGCGCGGGCTGATCCACATCGGCGAGGAGCGCACCCCCGCCGGCCGCGTCGGCGAAGCGCCGTCCATCGGCCTGTCCGACACGCTGGCCCGTCTCGGCTTCCCGCTCGGCCGTTTGAAGACCGGCACCCCGCCGCGGCTCGACGGCCGCACCATCGATTGGGACGCGCTGGAGAAGCAGCCCGGCGACATGCCGCCGCCGCCCTTCTCCTACATGACTGAGCGGATCGACACGCCGCAGATCGACTGCGCGATCACCTGGACGACGCATGAGGCGCACGCGCTGATCCGTGCCAACCTGCATCGCGCCCCGATGTATTCCGGCCAGATCACCGGCACCGGCCCACGCTATTGCCCGTCCATCGAGGACAAGGTCGTCCGCTTCGCCGAGAAGGAGAAGCACCAGATCTTCCTCGAACCCGAAGGGCTGGACGATCCCACCGTCTACCCGAACGGCATCTCGACCTCCCTGCCCCGCGATGTGCAGCTCGGCATCCTCGCCAGCATGCCGGGGCTGGAGAAGGTGGTGATGATCCGTCCCGGCTACGCCATCGAATACGACTATGTCGATCCGCGCGAACTGAAGCCGACGCTGGAGACCCGCCGGGCGCCGCGCCTGTTCCTGGCCGGCCAGATCAACGGCACCACCGGCTATGAGGAGGCGGCGGCGCAGGGGCTGATGGCCGGCATCAACGCGGCGCTGGCAGCGGGCGGCAACCCGGACGGCT
This sequence comes from Azospirillum sp. A29, assembly GCF_042604625.1. NCBI lineage: Bacteria > Pseudomonadati > Pseudomonadota > Alphaproteobacteria > Rhodospirillales > Azospirillaceae > Azospirillum > Azospirillum sp. A29. Next base: position 1,769,150 of record NZ_CP170466.1, on the reverse strand, counting down.
TCGTGCTCGACCGTGCCGACGCCTATATCGGCGTGCTGATCGACGATCTGATCGGCCGGGGTACCAACGAGCCCTACCGCATGTTCACCTCGCGCGCCGAATACCGGCTGCTGCTGCGGGCCGACAATGCCGACCAGCGGCTGACCGGCAAGGGCGTCGCCATCGGCTGCGTCGGCTCCGAGCGTCGCGATGTCTTCGCCGCCAAGAGTGCCGCCCTGTCCGCCGGACGTGCCCTGGTCGCGTCGTTGCAGGCGACCCCTGTCGAACTGTCCCGCCAAGGCGTTGCGGTGAACCAGGACGGCGTGCGCCGCAGTGCCGCCGACCTGCTGCGTTATCCCGACATCGATCTCGCTGCCCTCGCCCGCCTGTGGCCGGAGCTTGGCGAGATCGCCCCCGAGATTGCCGAGCAGCTGGAGATCGACGGCAAATATGCCGGCTATCTCGGCCGGCAGGAGGCCGACATCCGCGCCTTCCGCAAGGACGAGTCGCTCGCCCTGCCCGACGATCTCGATGTCGATGGCATCGGCAGCCTGTCCGCCGAAATCCGCCAGAAACTGCGCCAGTCGCGTCCGGCGACGCTGGGCGCTGCCGCGCGCATTCCCGGCATGACCCCGGCGGCGCTGGTCGCCCTGCTCCGCCACGTGAAGCGCCGCGATGTGGCAGCAGGGGTTGCTGCGGAATGAGCGGGTTCGATGCGGTTGCATTTCAGGAGGCCATGGGTGTTTCACGTGAAACGCTCGACCGCCTGATCGCTTATGAGGCTCTGCTGCGCAAGTGGCAGCCGAAGATCAATCTGGTCGGCCCCTCCACCCTGCCGGATGCCTGGAAGCGTCATGTCCTCGACTCTGCACAGCTCTATCCCCTGCTGCCGGACGGCACGCGGGTGCTGGTCGATCTCGGCAGCGGCGCCGGCTTCCCAGGTCTGGTGCTCGCCATCCTCGGCGTGCCGCAGGTGCATCTGATCGAGAGCGACGTGCGCAAATGCGCCTTCCTGCGCGAGGTCGCCCGTGTCTGCGAGGCGCCGGTCACCGTCCACACCAAGCGCATCGAAACCGTCACCGGGATCGAGGCCGATGTGGTCACCGCCCGCGCCCTGGCGCCGCTGGCCGATCTGTTCGCCTGGGCCCATCCCTTCATCGGATCGCGCGGCAAGTGCCTGTTTCTGAAGGGCGCGGCGCTGGACGACGAATTGACCGCTGCAACGCAATATTGGACACTGGTTCCTGAGCGATTCGACAGCCGCACCGATCCGAGCGGGACCATCCTGCGTGTGAGCCATCTTGAGCGTGCGTGAAGACCGTGCCTGATACCGTTCCCCCGCCCTCTTCCCGCCAACCGGACTCCCGAGAGGCTGCCATGTCTGCCGTCACCCGTCCCCTTGCCCGCGTGGTTGCGATTGCCAACCAGAAGGGCGGCGTGGGCAAGACCACGACGACGATCAACCTCGCCACCGCGCTTGCCGTCATCGGCAAGCGGGTCCTGGTGATCGACCTCGACCCCCAGGGCAACGCGTCCACCGGTCTCGGCATCCCCCGCTCCGACCGCCGCGTCGGCATCTACGACGTGCTGTTCGACGACGTGTCGCTGGAGAAGGCCGCCACCCCCTCCTCCGTGCCGAACCTGTCGATCATCACCTCGTCGGTCGATCTGTCGGGTGCGGAGATCGAGCTGGTCGGTGCCGAGCGCCGCGAGTTCCGCCTGCGCGAGGCGGTCGCCAACAGCGCGCTGGAATATGATTACGTCCTGATCGACTGCCCGCCGGCGCTGGGATTGCTGACGCTGAACGCGCTGGTCGCGTCGCATGCGGTGATGGTCCCCCTCCAGTGCGAGTTCTACGCGCTGGAAGGCCTCAGCCATCTGGTCCGCACCATCGAGCGGGTGAAGCGCGCCTTCAACCCCAACCTCGACATCCACGGCGTCGTGCTGACCATGTTCGACAAGCGCAACAATCTGTCGGACATGGTGGCGGCGGATGTCCGCGGCTTCTTCGGGGAGAAGGTGTATGACACCGTGATCCCGCGCAACGTCAAGGTGTCGGAGGCGCCGTCGCACGGCAAGCCGGTGCTGATCTACGACATGCGCTGCCCCGGATCCCAGGCCTACATCCATCTGGCGGGCGAGGTGCTTCGCCGTGAGAAGAGACTGACCGCATGATCGACGACACCAAACAAGGCGGCGCCCGCCGCGCCAGCCTGGGCCGCGGCCTCTCCGCTCTGTTCGGCGAGGCGACCGAGGATTATTCGGCGCTCGACAAGGTGCGGCAGTCCAAGCAGGTGCCGATCGAGTTCGTCCATCCCGGCAAGTACCAGCCGCGGCGGAAGTTCGATGACGAGGCCATTCAGGGCCTCGTCGAGTCCATCCGGGACAAGGGCATCCTCCAGCCGCTGCTGGTCCGCCGCGACGCGGAGGACGCCAATTCCTACGAGCTGATCGCCGGCGAACGCCGCTGGCGCGCGGCGCAGATCGCCGGCCTGCACGAGGTTCCGGTCATCATCCGCGATCTCAGCGACCGCGAGGCGCTGGAAATCGCGCTGATCGAGAACATCCAGCGCCAGGATCTGACCCCTCTGGAAGAGGCGGAAGGCTATCGTCGGCTGATGGAGGAGTTCGAGCACACGCAGGAGGATCTGGCCCGCGCCGTCGGCAAGAGCCGCAGCCATGTCGCCAACATGATGCGCCTGCTGGCCCTGCCGGAGCCGGTCAAGTCGATGGTGCAGGACGGCGCGCTGACCGCCGGCCATGCCCGTGCCCTGCTGACCGCCCCGGATCCGGCCGCGGTCGCCCGCGAGGTGGTCACTCGCGGCCTGAATGTGCGCCAGACCGAAGACCTGATGCGCGGCGACCAGCCCAAGGCGAAGAAGGGCAAGGCCGCGACCGGCGGAGCCGGATCCGCTCCTGCGATGAAGGACGTCGACCTGATCAATCTGGAGGAGGAAATCTCCGCCCGCATCGGCTTGAAGGTCGCCATCAATCCGCAGGGTCAGCGCGGGACGATCACCATCCACTACCAGACGCTCGACCAGCTGGACGATGTGCTGCACCGGCTGGGCGGCGAAGAGTAACGGGGCTTTATCGGGGGCGTTCTCGCCCCTACCCCCTCACCTTCCCGAAGTCGATGTAGCGGTAGATCAGCCCGTTCTCTTCCATGGGCGCGCTCGACCACACCTCCGCCCACTCCGCCCCGATCGGCGGCATCAGCGTGTCGCCGTCGACCGCGCTTTCGATGCGGGTCAGGTGCAGGCTGTCGGCAATCGGCATCGTCTCGCGGAACAGGGCGGCACCGCCGATGACGCAGAGTTCGGCGGCGCCGGACGCCTGCGCCCACGACACCGCCGCACCCAGCCCGCTGAACCAGCGGGCACCGTCCTTCTCACCGAACGCGGCCTGACGGCTGATCACCAGATTGTCCCGGCCAGGAAGCGGACGGCGCGGCAGGGATTCCCAGGTCTTCCGGCCCATCAGGATCGGCTTGCCCATCGTCAGTTCCTTGAACCGGCGCAGGTCGCTGGGAAGGCTCCAGGGAAGCCGGCCATCGCGACCGATCACGTCGTTCGTTGCGGCGGCGACGATCAGAGTGATGAGCATCCCATGCCCTTTCCCTGCTTGAGCTGACCGATTTTACGCCAGAATTGCGCCGAGCACCGCGTTCAGACGCTGTAGCCCCTCCGGTGTGGCAACCAGACGGTCGGCATCGCGGGTCAGGAAACCGCCGCCGATCAGGCGGGACAGGGCTGCCGGATCGACCAAATCGTCCAAACTCCGGCCGGTTTCCTCCGTCAGGCGGGCAAGCCGCACGCCTTCGGTCAGGCGCAGCCCCATCATCAGCAATTCGGTCCCGCGGGCGTCGCGGTCGATGGGGTCCGGAGCGGCGGCGCCATGGCCGTCGCGCTCCACCCGCTCCAGCCAAATCTCCGGGGCACGATGGGCACGGGTGGCGAACTTCTCGCCGTCCAGCGTCAGCCGGCCATGGGCGCCGGGACCGATGCCGACATAGTCGCCATAGCGCCAGTAGGTCAGGTTGTGGCGGCTTTCCTCGCCGGGTCGGGCGTGGTTGGAAATCTCGTAGGCCGGCAGCCCGGCCGCCGTCAGCTGGCTCTGCGTCGCCTCATAGAGATCGCCGGCCAGATCCTCGTCGGGCAGCACCAGATCGCCGCGGGCATGGAGTGGATAGAAGGCCGTGCCCTGCTCGATGGTCAGCTGATAGACCGACAGATGGCCGACCGCGTAGTCCAGCGCCCGTGCCAGTTCCGCCTGCCACGCCGCCACCGTCTGGCCCGGACGGGCATAGATCAGGTCGAAGGAGAAGCGGTCGAAAATCCGCGCCGCCAGTTCGATGGCGCCGGTCGCCTCCGCCGCATTGTGCTCGCGGCCGAGAAATTTCAGGCTGGTGTCGTCCAGCGCCTGAATACCCAGCGAGACGCGGTCGATCCCGGCGCTGCGGAAGGCGCGGAACTTGTCGGCTTCGACGGAGGTCGGGTTGGCCTCCAGCGTCACCTCCAGCCCCTCGGCGACCGTCCAGCGTTGGGCGACGCGGTCGACGATGGAACCAACGGTGGAGGGTTCCATCAGCGACGGGGTGCCGCCGCCGAAGAAGATCGAGGTGACGGTGCGCCCGGCGGTCAGGTCGGCGTAATGGTCCAGTTCGCGCAGCAGCCCGGCCCGCCAGCGGTCATGGTCGACCCGCTCGCGGACATGGCTGTTGAAATCGCAGTAGGGGCACTTCGACTTGCAGAAGGGCCAATGGACGTAGATGGCAAAACCAGGATCTGAACCACTCACCGGAAGCACCGCTCCACCAGCTGGCGGAAGGCGTCGGCGCGGTGGCTCATCTCGTGCTTCCTGGCCGGGTCCATCTCGCCGAAGGTCAGCCCATGCCCGTCGGGCAGGAACATCGGGTCATAGCCGAAGCCCTGCGGCCCCCGCGGCGGCCACACCAGCGTGCCATAGCAACGGCCCTCCACCGTCTCGACATGGCCGTCCGGCCAGGCGAGCGACAGGGCGCAGACGAAATAGGCGCTGCGGTCGGCTTTACCGGCCAAACCGTCCTCGACCTTCTGCATCGCCATGGCGAAGTCCTTGGCCGGGCCGGCCCAGCGGGCGGAATAGATGCCAGGATCGCCGTTCAGCGCCGGCACCACCAGCCCGCTGTCGTCGGCGAGCGCCACATGGCCGGCGGCGGCCGCAGCCTTGGCCTTCAGCTCCGCGTTGGCGATGAAGGTGGTGCCGGTTTCCTCAGGTTCGGGCAGGCCCAGCTCCCCGGCCGCGGTGAAATTGGCGACATAGGGGCCGAGCAGATCGGCGATCTCGCGCACCTTGCCCTTGTTGTGGCTGGCGATGACGAGGGTGTCGCCGGTGAAGCGGCGGGGAGCGGACATGGTCATGAACCTTTGGCTGAGTGGGCCTTACTTGATGCCGAGGACCTGCTTCTGCAACGCCACCAGCTCGGTCACGCCCTTGCGGGCGAGCGTCAGCAGCTCCATGAACTGCGGCTCGGAGAAGGGGGTTTCCTCGGCGGTGCCCTGGATTTCGACGATGCCGGCCTTGCCGGTCAGGACGAAGTTGGCATCGGCCTGCGCCTTGGAATCCTCGTCGTAATCGAGGTCGAGCACGGCATTGCCCTGGTAGAGGCCGCAGGAGACGGCGGCGACCTGATCGGTCAGCGGCATGGTCTTCAGGGCGCCGATCTGCATCAAATGCTGGAAGGCCAGATGCAGGGCGACATAGCTGCCGGTGATGGCGGCGGTGCGGGTGCCGCCGTCGGCCTGGATCACGTCGCAGTCGATCTTGATCTGCTTCTCGCCCATGGCCGAGCGGTCGGTGACGGCGCGCAGCGCGCGGCCGATCAGACGCTGGATTTCCTGGGTGCGGCCGGACTGCTTGCCCTTCGCCGCCTCACGGTCGCTGCGGCTGTGGGTGGAGCGCGGCAGCATGCCGTATTCGGCGGTGACCCAGCCCAGCCCGGTGTTCTTCAGGAAGCGCGGCACCGTTTCGTCGACGCTGGCGGTGCACAGCACATGCGTGTTGCCGAAACGCACCATGCAGGACCCCTCGGCATAGCGGCTGAAGCCGGGTTCGAGGGAGACGGTGCGCAGTTGGTCGAAGGCGCGGCCGGAGGGGCGCATGGGCATCATTCCGAAGGTCGTTTGCAGATCGGCGGCAAGCTAACGGCTCTGCCCCGCCCCGTCCAGCACGGTGTCCTCCAGTACGGTGTCCGCGATCATCAGGGCGGGCGACGGCGTCGCCGCCGGGCGCGTCGCCCGCTCCAGCCACAGGGTCAGCAAGGGAATGGCAAGCCCGATGGCGATGGAGACCGTGGCCATGGTCGAGACATGCTCCAGCCGGCCGTCGGGCGCGTTGGTCAGGATCTCCGCCGACAGGAAGGCGCCGAAGGCGGAGCTGAGATGCTGGACTGCCGACACCAGTGCCATGAAGCCGGCGCGCTCCTGCGGGTCCGGCACACGGGAGAAGGCGGCGCCGTTGGCGACCATGCGGACGCCGACGAAGGTCATGAAGAAGGGAAACAGCCCCAGCACCGGCATCCAGGGACGGTAGCCGATGAAGGCGGTGAAGATCACGACGCTCAACCCCACGGTCGCCGCGAAGGTGATGGCGCTGGAGCCGTGTCGGTCGACCAGCCGGCCGGCCCAGCGGGAGGCGAAGAAGCTCAGCGCGCCCCCGGTCATATAGACCAGGCTGAGATGGTCTCGCGGGAAGCCCAGATTGCCCTGCACATAGGCGGCGATGTTGGGAACGATCATGAATTGCTGGACCTGCACCAGCGCCACCGTGGCGTAGGCCAGCCAGACCTTGCGGCGCGACAGCAGAGCCGTCATCCGCACCCACGCCCCCGTCTTGACCCCTGCCCCAGCAGCCAGATGACCGCGCTGCGGCGGCAGGATGGCGATGGCGGCGACGGCGACGACCAGCCCGGCGGCGGCCACCGCGAAGAAAGGCAGGCGCCAGCCGCCATAGAGCGCCAGTTCAAGCCCGACCGGCACCCCGGCGATGGCCGACAGCGAGAAGGCCGACATCACGGCCCCCATCGCCTGCCCGCGCCGCTGCGGCGCCACTTGATCCGTCAGCGTGGCGATGGCGACGGCAACGGCCGGGCCGCCGAACAGTCCGGCCAGCACGCGCGCCGCCAGCAGCGACGGGAAGTCCCAGGCCAGCCCGCCGAGCGCGGTGGAAACGATCAGCCCGGCCATCGCCACGGAAAGCGCCCGGCGCCGGTCGAAGCGGTCGAGCAGCATCGATCCGATCAGCCCGGCGACCGCGGCGGCGGCGGTGTAGCTGCCGCCGATGTAACCGATGTGTGCCGCCGGGATGCCAAGCGCCCGTGCGAAGTCGGGGCCGAGCGGCATCACCATCATGAAGTCCAGGATGTTGATGAACTGCACCGCCGCGATGACCAGCGTGATGCGGCGTTCGTCGGGCGTCAAGGCGGTGGGCGCCGCAGGGCGTGTGGCCTGGGACAAGATGGAGGCTCCGGCAGAGGCGGAAAAGCGCGGATTGCGGGGGTGCACTGCATGGTAACAGCCACCGCCCGGCCTGCCCAAACGCCATGGTCATGCAAGGCGAGCGCAGCAGATAGGACGCAATCCCAACTGAATGTGTCTCTGATCGTCAAAGAAATGCATGATTCGTACAAAAAGCGGGCTTTGGAGGCTTGGCGAGTTGCGCGTGCCGCGTGTACCATCGCGACCCCACCGTCGGCAGCGCACCGCACAAAAAGCATCAACGACGACCGACGGGCTGTACACTCCGTTGAGGAACACGACATCCATGTCCGACACCAAGCGCGTCACCGATGAAGAGGCCCTGCTGCTGCATTCCAGCGGCCGGCCCGGCAAGCTGGAAATCACCCCGACCAAGCCGCTGACCACCCAGCGCGATCTGGCGCTGGCCTATTCGCCCGGCGTCGCCGCGCCCTGCCTGCGCATCGCCGAAGACCCGTCGCTCGCCTACGACTACACGGCCAAGGGCAACATCGTCGCCATCATCTCCAACGGCACCGCGGTGCTGGGGCTGGGAGACCTCGGTGCGCTCGCCGGCAAGCCGGTGATGGAAGGCAAGGCGGTGCTGTTCAAGCGCTTCGCCGACGTCGACGGCATCGACCTGGAGGTCGACACCCGCGACGTCGACGAGTTCGTCAACTGCGTGCGCTTCCTCGGCCCCAGCTTCGGCGGCATCAACCTGGAAGACATCAAGGCACCCGACTGCTTCATCATCGAGGAGCGGCTGCGCGAACTGCTGGACATCCCGGTCTTCCACGACGACCAGCACGGCACCGCGATCATCGCCGCCGCCGGCCTGATCAACGCCTGCGACATCACCGGCCGCAAGGTCGAGGACGTGAAGATGGTGGTGAACGGCGCCGGTGCGGCGGGCATCGCCTGCGCCGAGCTGTTCTGCACGATGGGTGTTTCACGTGAAAACATCATCCTGTGCGACACCAAGGGCGTGGTCTATCGCGGCCGTACCAACGGCATGAACCAGTGGAAGTCGTCCTTCGCCGTCGACACCGACAAGCGCACGCTGGAAGAGGCGGTGGCCGGCTCCGACGTGTTCGTCGGCCTGTCGGCCAAAGGGGCGATGACGCCCGAGATGGTCAAGTCGATGGCAGCCAAGCCGATCATCTTCGCGCTGGCCAACCCCGATCCGGAGATCACGCCGGAAGAGGTCAAGGCGGTGCGCGGCGACGCCATCGTGGCGACCGGCCGCTCCGACTATCCCAACCAGGTCAACAACGTCCTGGGCTTCCCCTATTTGTTCCGCGGCGCGCTCGACGTCCGCGCCACCACCATCAACGAGGCGATGAAAATCGCCGCCGCCAAGGCGCTGGCGGCGCTGGCGCGCGAGGATGTGCCGGACGAGGTCGATGCCGCCTATTCCGGGCGCCGGCTGCGCTACGGCCCGGACTACATCATCCCGGTGCCGTTCGATCCGCGCCTGATCGTCACCGTCCCGGCCGCCGTCGCCCAGGCGGCGATGGAAAGCGGCGTGGCGCGCAAGCCGATCCTCGACCTGACCAGCTACAAGCATTCCCTGCGCACCCGCCTGGATCCGACAGCCGACAGCCTGGAACTGATCCTGGAGAAGGTGCGGACCAACCCGCGCCGCGTCGTCTTCGCCGAGGGCGAGGAGGAGCGGACAATCCGCGCCGCCATGGCCTTCCGCGCCCACGGTTACGGCACGCCGGTGCTGATCGGCCGGGAAGAGGTCATCCGGGAACAGCTGACGGCGATGGGCCAGCCCAACGTCCAGTTCGAAATCCACAACGCCCGCCTGTCGGACGCCAACCGCCGCTATGCCGACCACCTCTACCGCCGCCTGCAGCGCAAGGGCGCGCTGCTGCGCGACTGCCAGCGGATGGTCAACCAGGACCGCAACGTCTTCGCCGCCTGCATGGTGGCGCAGGGCGACGCCCATGCCATGGTGACCGGCCTGACCCGCAGCTTCGGCGTCGCCTATGAGGAAATCCGCCGCGTCATCGATCCCAAGGCGAGCGAGCCGGTGTTCGGCCTGCACCTGTCGATCACCCGCAACCGCACCGTCTTCATCGCCGACACCACCGTCCATGTCCGTCCCGACGGCAAGACGCTGGCCGACATCGCCGTTGGGGCGGCGGCCAAGGCGCGGCAGATGGGGCACGAGCCGCGGATCGCGATGCTGTCCTTCTCCAACTTCGGCCAGACGCCGCACCCGAACACCGATCCGCTGCGGGAAGCCCTGTCGATCCTCGACAGCCGCCGGGTCGATTTCGAGTATGACGGCGAGATGTCAGCCGACGTGGCGCTGGATTACCAGCTGATGAAGCGGGTCTACCCGTTCTGCCGGTTGTCCGGTCCTGCCAACGTGCTGATCATGCCCGGCCTGCATTCGGCCAACATCTCGGCCAAGCTGCTGAACAAGATGGCCGGCGGCCAGATGATCGGCCCGCTGCTGATCGGCTTGGACAAGCCGGCGCAGATCGTCACCATGGGCGCCTCGGTCAACGACATCGTCACCGCCGCAGCATTGGCGGCGCATGACTCGCTGCCGTGGTGAGGTGACGGCTCTTCTTTCGCCCCGGTGGAGGAGAATACCCTCTCCCGGGGCGGGAAAAGGCGTTTAAGGGAGCACCCTCACCCCAGTGCCTTGTAGAAAAAAGTCGTGTCGCAGAGTCCACCCTGCGGCCACAGGGCGCAGTTCGGGATGACGCCGACCTTCACCCAGCCGGCGCGCGTGTAGAGCCGCTCGGCCTCGGGCGACGCGGTGTCCAGCACCAGCAGGGTCTTGCCGGCGGCGCGTCCGGCATCCTCGGCGGCCTGCATCAGGGCGGCGCCGACGCCGCGACAGCGGCCGCGGCGGTGGACCAGCATCTTGGACAGGTCGGCGCGGTGCGGCTGGTTCGGCGGCTGGGCGACCACCAGCTGGACGGTGCCAAGCACGCCGTCGCCGTCTTCCGCCACCAGCAGGATGCGCTCCCCCCGCTCCACCCCGGCCACCACGCTCCGCCAGAAGCCTTCGGCGGTGGCGCGGTCGAGGGGGGCCATGAAGCTGACCGACGCCCCGCCCTCCACGCAATCCAGCAGCACGTCGGTCAGGCCCGGCACGGCGGCGCCGGCCTCGTCCGCCGTCAGCACGCGGACCGTCACCGCACCGTTTCCACTCCGCTGGGTCGGGTCCAGGCAGGCGGCATCCATGGCTCGCTCCTTCAACGTTTAACGGCGTTTGAACCGCCACGCCCCTCGGTGGTCAGCGCCACGATGTAGCGGGCGGTGCGGTTGGTCGGGTTGTGGAAGCCGGTCGGCCGGTCGAGCCGCATGGCGAGGCAATCGCCGGTGCTTAGCCGGTGCGTCACCTCGCCCACACTCAACTCGATGGTGCCGTCCAGCAGATGGATCTGCTGCTCGACGATGGCGGCGCGGGCGCCGCTGTCGTAGGAGACGCGGGCGCCCGGCGGCAGTTCCACCTCCACCAGCTCGATGGGGGATGGATAGCCCGGCGGCGACAGGTTGCGGCGGCGGTAGCCGGTGGCCGGGTCGGTCCAGGCGATCTGGTCGGCGCGGCGAACCACCGGGTCGGCGTCCGCGCGCTCCGCCTCGGCGAACAGCGTCGCCAGTGTCACGCCGAGCCCGGCGGCGAGCCGCTCCAGCACCGACGCCGTCGGGCTGCTCTGCCCCCGCTCCACCAGCGAGATCATCGAGCGGCTGACGCCCGACCGTTCGGCCAGGCCGTCCAGCGTCAGGCCGCGGTCCGCCCGCAGGGCACGCAACCGGACGGCAAGCCGGCTGTCGATGTCGTTTTCCGTCTTTTCCATGAAGATAGAATAACAATCCAGAATATTGGAGTCAACGGCCAGCCGCACAGTCGCCGTCATGAATCTTTTATGACCGCCGCGCGAGCGTCGCGGCGATGGTGTAGAAGGGCTGGACCCGCGCATTCCCGGTCTGTCTCCACTCTCAAATCCGGTGTTACCCCATGCGCCAGAAGGCGTCGCCGCCCACCCCGCTTCTGACCGCCATCCTGCTGATGCTGGCCCCCCTTGCCGGCGTGCTGACCTGGGCGGTCTATAGCGGGGCCTTGCATGGCGGGCTGGCGCTGGCGGCGGGTGTCGCGGCATTGGCGGGGGCGGTCCAGATCCTGCGGACCTACCGGCGCGATGCCAACGCGGTGACCGACTATGCCGCCCGGCTGGCCGAAACCGACGAGCCGCTGGCCCCGGCCGGGACACCGCCCGCCCTGAAGGCGCTGGCCGCCACCATCGGCCGCCTGCACCGGGTCGGGCTGCGCCGCGCCGAGAGCGTGCGGATGCAGCTGGACGCCGACGAGGCGGTGATCGACGCCCTGCCCGCTCCTCTCCTGTTGATGGATGCCGACCGGCAGGTGGTGCGCGCCAACCAGACCGCGCGGGAGCTGTTCGGCGACAAGATCGTCGACCGCGACCTCGCCTCGTCCCTGCGGACGCCGGCGGTGCTGGAGGCAGTGGATTCGGTGTTGCGCGGCGGCGCGTCCCGCATCATCGAGTTCACCCTGCCGGTCCCGGTGGAGCGCAGCTTCGAAGCGCAGGTGAAGCCCTTCCAGCGGCTGGTGCAGGAACCCGACCCCTCACTGCTGGATGGCGAGATCGAGGAGGAGCCGGCGCCGCGTCCGCCCACCGTCGCCCGCATGGCGATCCTGACCCTGCACGACGTCACCGCCGCCCGCCGGTCGGAACAGATGCGCGCCGACTTCATCGCCAACGCCAGCCACGAGCTGCGCACGCCGCTGTCGTCTCTGCTGGGCTTCATCGAGACGCTGCGCGGCCCGGCCCGCGACGATCCGGAGGCGCAGGACCGTTTCCTGGCGATCATGCACGATCAGGCCAGCCGGATGACCCGTCTGGTCAACGACCTGCTGTCGCTGTCGCGCATCGAGCTGGACGAGCATATGCAGCCCAACGGCCGGGTCGATGTGGTGGAGGAGCTGGAGAACGTCATCGCCGCGCTTCAGCTGAAGGCGGCGGAGCGCCGCATCCGCCTGCGCATGGAGGCGCCGGAGGATTTGCCGCCGGTCGTCGGCGACGAGGACCAGCTGACCCAGGTCTTCCAGAACCTCGTCAGCAATGCGATCAAATACACGCGCGAGGACACCGACGTGACCGTCAGCGTGGCGCTGGCCGACGGTGCGGCGGTGGGTTTCACCGGCCTGCCGGCGCCCGGCGCTGCCGCGAAGGACAAGCGTGGCGGGCGCGGCGGCACCGCCATGGTGTCGGTGTCGGTGCGCGACCGCGGCGACGGCATCGCCCGCACCCACCTGCCCCGCCTGACCGAGCGCTTCTACCGCGTCGATGCCGCGCGGTCGCGCGCCATGGGCGGCACCGGGCTGGGGCTGGCCATCGTCAAGCACATCCTGAACCGCCACCGTGGCCGGCTGACCATCGAAAGCGAGGTCGGGGTGGGCAGCGCCTTCACCGTTTACCTGCCGGCGGTCGGGGAAGCGATTTCCCCCTCTCTCCCCCGGGGAGAGGGCCGGGGTGACGGGGAGACGCGTCAGGATTTTCGTGGAAGGGCCGCCGCGCTTCCCCCTCACCCTAACCCTCTCCCCGGGGGGGAGAGGGGATATGGCGGGGTGTGAGAGGGGCTGGGTGCTCTGTGACGCTGTCATGAAAGCGTCATAAAAACGTAATCAATTGGTCGCCCTCCGGGTCTATGGTCCGCGCCATTCCGCTGGACCAGTCTCCGTTTCCTCAAGGAGGGGCACCCGTGACCACCCGGACCCATGTTGTCACCGTGACCGCCCTGGGCCTGACCCTGGCCCTGAGCCTTGCCGCCCCGGCCCGGGCGCAGTCGCGTGACCAGATCCGCGCGGTCGGCTCCTCCACCGTCTTCCCCTTCACCACTGCGGTGGCAGAGGCCTTCGGCAAGACCGGCAGGTTCAAGACCCCGGTGGTCGAATCGACCGGCACCGGCGGCGGGCTGAAGCTGTTCTGCGCCGGCGTCGGTCCGGCCCATCCCGATATCGCCAACGCCTCGCGCCGGATCAAGAAGTCGGAAGTCGACCAGTGCGCCGCCAACGGCGTCACCGCGTTGACCGAGCTGAAGATCGGCTACGACGGCATCGCGCTGGCCTCCTCCCGGAAGGCGGCGCCGGTGTCGCTGTCCACCGTCCTCCTGTGGAAGGCGCTGGCCAAGGAGGTGCCGGTGAACGGCGCCCTGGTCGCCAATCCTTACAAGCTGTGGTCCGATATCGACCCGTCGCTGCCCAAGGCGGCCATCGAGGTGCTGGGGCCGCCGCCCACCTCCGGGACGCGCGACACCTTCAACGAACTGGCGATGCTGGAGGGCTGCAGGAAGCTGGCCGAGGTCGCCAAGGCCGTTCCCGACGAAAAGGCGCGCGAGCGCGCCTGCATGACCATCCGCGAGGATGGCGCCTATGTCGAGGCCGGCGAGAACGACAACCTGATCGTCCAGAAGCTGCTCGCCAACCCCAATGCCTTCGGCGTCTTCGGCTACAGCTACCTCGACCAGAACCGCGACACCTTGCAGTCGGCGAAGATGGACGGGGTGGAGCTGACCGCGGAGACGGTGGCCGCCGGCAAGTATGAGCTGGCCCGCCCGCTCTACATCTATGTCAAGAACGCCCATGCCGGCGTCATTCCGGGCATCCGCGAGTTCATCGGCGAATACACGTCGGAACGGGCGATGGGCGACGACGGCTATCTGGTCGACAAGGGCCTGATCCCGGAGCCGAAGGCGCTGCGCGACGCCGCCCGCGTCGAGGCGGTCAACCTGACGCCGTTGCAGTTCTGACCAACTCCTCCTCTTGAGCGACCCGCATGCAGCTGACCCTCCTCGCCCTGATCCTGGCCCTGCTCACCGTGATCGGCTTCACGATCGGCCGGTCGCGGGCGGCGGCGTCCGTCGGCGGCCGGGTGGCGGAGCTGCATTCGGTCCCCTCCTATCACGGCGTCTATGTCGCGCTGTGGGCCGGGCTGCCGGCGCTGCTGCTGTTCATCGCCTGGACGGCGTCGGAAGGCTGGCTCGCCATGCAGCTGGTGCTGTCGGCGCTGCCGGAGCGGCTGACCACCGGCGATGGCCAGTCGGTCGCCCTGCTGAAGGCCGACATCCTCAACCTCGCCCGCGGCATCTCGACCGGGCGCGAAGCCGATCCGCTGGTGGTCGAGGCGGCGCGCCGCTACGCCGCCCTGCGCGACCTCGCCGGCTGGAGCCTGCTGGCCGTCGGCGCCAGCCTCGCCATCGCCGGGCTGGCCTGGGGCCGCCACCGCATCGGCCCGGACCTGCGCGCCCGCCCGGCGGTGGAACGGGTGGTGCGGGTGGCGCTGGTCGTCTGCTCGCTGGTCGCCATCCTGACCACGGTCGGCATCGTCCTGTCGCTGCTGTTCGAGGCGCTGCGCTTCTTCAGCGTCGTCTCGCCGCTCGATTTCCTCTTCGGCACCCATTGGAGCCCGCAGATGGCGATGCGGGCCGATCAGGTCGGCTCCAGCGGCTCCTTCGGCGCGATCCCGCTGTTCGCCGGCACGTTGCTGATCACCGTCATCGCCATGGCAGTGGCGGTGCCGGTCGGGTTGATGGCGGCGATCTACATGTCGGAATATGCCGGGCGCGGCGTCCGCACTTGGCTGAAGCCGGCGCTGGAGATCCTGGCCGGCATCCCGACCGTGGTTTACGGTTTCTTCGCCGCGCTGACCATGGCGCCCTTCGTGCGGTCGGTCGGCGAGGCGCTGGGGCTGGACGTCAGTTCGGAATCGGCGCTGGCCGCCGGCATCGTCATGGGGGTGATGATCATCCCCTTCGTCAGCTCGCTGTCGGACGACGTCATCAACGCGGTGCCGCAGAGCTTGCGCGACGGCTCCTACGGCCTCGGCGCCACCAAGTCGGAAACCATCAGGCAGGTGGTTCTGCCGGCGGCGCTGCCGGGCATCGTCGCCGCGGTGATGCTGGCGGTCAGCCGCGCCATTGGCGAGACGATGATCGTCACCATGGCGTCCGGCCTGACCGCCAACCTGACCGCCAATCCATTGCAGGCGGTGACCACCGTCACCACCCAGATCGCCACGCTGCTGGTCGGCGACCAGGAGTTCGACAGCCCAAAGACGCTGTCGGCCTTCGGCCTCGGCCTCGTGCTGTTCCTCGTCACGCTCTGCCTCAACATGGTCGCCCTGCGGGTGGTCCGGACCTATCGGGAAAAAAATGACTGACCTCGTCGAGCGGGACGCGGCGGCCGTGACGCCCTCCTCCGCCCCTGCCCCTGCCTCCTCCACCGCGCCGAAGTCGCGCCTGCGCAGCGAGGCCTTCGCCCGCCGCCTGCGCGCCCGCCATGCGGCGGAGCGCCGCTTCCGGCTGGCCGGCGCCGCCGCGGTCGCGCTGGCGGCGCTGATGCTGGTGCTGCTGCTCGGCTCCATCGTCGCCAAGGGCGCCAGTGCCTTCGTCGAGGCGCGCATCCGGCTGGAGGTGACGCTCGACCCGGCGGAGGTCGCCGACCGCAACTACACCGCCCTGCTGCGCCGGGCGCTCTACGCCCAGTTCCCGCAGGTGACCGACCGCGCCGGCCGCCGCGTGCTGAACGACCTGCTGTCGTCGGGCGCGCCGTACGAGCTGGAGGCGATGGTGGCGAAGAACCCGGCGCTGGCCGGCACGACGCAGACGATCTGGGTCCGCGCCGACGACCAGATCGACCAGCTGGTGAAGGGCGCCTACCGCCGCGACCTGCCGGAGAGCGAGCGCGGGATCGGCGACGCCAAGGTCGCCGCCGCCGACGCGCTGCTGGCCTCCGGCGCCTTGGCGCAGGGCTTCAACACCACCCTGTTCACGGCGGGCGACAGCCGCGAGCCGGAACAGGCCGGCATCGGCGGCGCCGTCGCCGGCTCGCTGCTGACCCTGCTGGTGACCATGGCGCTGTCGGTGCCGACCGGCATCGCCGCCGCGGTCTATCTGGAGGAATTCGCGCCGAAGAACCGCTGGACCGATCTGATCGAGGTGAACATCAACAACCTCGCCGCGGTGCCGTCGATCATCTTCGGCCTGCTCGGTTTGGCCGTGTTCCTGGGATTCTTCGGCATGCCGCGCTCCGCCCCGCTGGTCGGCGGGCTGGTGATGGCGCTGATGACGCTGCCGGTCATCATCATCGCGTCCCGCGTCGCGCTGAAGGCGGTGCCGCCGTCGATCCGTCAGGCGGCGCTGGGCATCGGCGCCTCGCCCCTGCAGACGGTGCTGCACCATGTGCTGCCGCTGGCGATGCCCGGCATCCTGACCGGCACCATCATCGGCATGGCCCGCGCGCTGGGCGAGACGGCGCCGCTGCTGATGATCGGCATGGTCGCCTTCATCGTCGACATCCCCCACGGGCTGACCGACAGCGCCACGGTGCTGCCGGTGCAGATCTACATGTGGGCCGACAGCCCGGAGCGGGCCTTCACCGAGCGCACCTCGGCGGCGATCCTGATCCTGCTCGGCGTCCTGATCCTGCTGAACGGCGCGGCCGTAATCCTGCGCAAGATTTTCGAGAGACGGTGGTGAGCGTCATGAGCATTCAGAACCCGCTGAAGCTGCGGCCCCGTGCCGACGACCGTGCTGGTCAACGCTCCGGCGCCGCGCTGCCCAACAAGATGACCGCCCGTGGGGTGAAGGTGTTCTACGGCGCCAAGCAGGCGTTGAAGGGCATCGACCTCGACATCCGGGAAAACCGGGTGCTGGCGCTGATCGGCCCGTCCGGCTGCGGCAAGTCGACCTTCCTGCGCTGCCTGAACCGGATGAACGAGACCATCGAGGGCTGCCGGGTCGAGGGGCGGATCGCGCTCGACGGCGAGGACGTCTATGGCAAGGCGGTCGATGCGGTGCAGCTGCGCGCCCGCGTCGGCATGGTGTTCCAGAAGCCGAACCCCTTCCCCAAGTCGATCTACGACAACGTCGCCTACGGCCCGCGCATCCACGGGCTGGCCTCCGGCCGGGACGAGCTGGACGAGGTGGTGCAGACCTCGCTGAAGCGCGCCGGCCTGTGGGGCGAGGTGAAGGACCGGCTGCGCGAACCCGGCACCAGCCTCTCCGGCGGCCAGCAGCAGCGGCTGTGCATCGCCCGCGCCATCGCCGTCAGCCCCGAGGTGATCCTGATGGACGAGCCCTGCTCGGCGCTCGACCCCATCGCGACCGCCCACATCGAGGAACTGATCGATGAGCTGCGGGCCAACTACACCATCGTCATCGTCACCCACAACATGCAGCAGGCCGCCCGCGTGTCGCAGCGCACCGCCTTCTTCCATCTGGGCGAGATGGTGGAGTGCGACGACACCGAGGAAATCTTCACCAACCCGCGCGACGAGCGCACCCAGGGCTACATCACCGGCCGCTATGGCTGAGATCCGCCCTGTGTGCCTGACGCCCGCCCCTCTTCCCTCCTTTGTTGAAAAGGCTGTGCCATGCCGGTTAACGTCGAGACGCGCGCTGTGAACGGAGCCACCATGAATGCGGCCCTGAAGCCGCTCGTCCTGATCGTCGAGGACGAGGCCGACATCCTGACGCTGCTGAAGTACAACCTTGAAAAGGAAGGCTTCCGCGTCGCCACCGCCAGCGACGGCGAGGAGGCCCTGCTGGCCGCCGGCGAACAGACGCCGCACATCGTCCTGCTGGACTGGATGCTGCCGCTGATGAGCGGGCTGGAGGTCTGCCGCCAGCTGCGCCGCAACGCCAAGACCCGCGACATCCCGATCATCATGCTGACCGCCCGCGGCGAAGAAGGCGACCGGGTGCGCGGCCTGAATTCCGGGGCCGACGACTACATCACTAAGCCCTTCTCGCCGACCGAGCTGGTCGCCCGCATGCGCGCCGTGCTGCGCCGCGCCTCGCCCGGCATGACCGACGAGGTGCTGACCTTCGCCGACGTGACGATGGATCTGGCCGCCCACCGCGTCCGCCGCAACGGTCGGGACGTACACCTCGGCCCGACCGAATTCCGCCTGCTGCGCCACTTCATGCAGCATGCCGGCCGCGTCTTCTCGCGCGAGCAGCTGCTCGATCTGGTATGGGGCCACGACGTGTACGTCGAGCCGCGTACGGTCGACGTACACATCCGCCGCCTGCGCAAGGCGATGAACGAGGAGGACGAGCTGGACCTGATCCGCACCGTGCGGTCGGCCGGCTACGCGTTGGATACCAAGTCGGTGTGAGCCCAGCGTTGGGATGGGGGTAGGATGGGGGCCGAACCACCGCAGCACTGGTGAGACTGCCTCCATGCCCTCCCCCATGCCCCTAATGATCCTGCTCTTCACCGATTTCGGGCTATCCGGTCCCTACACCGGCCAGATGAAGGCGGTGTTGGCGCAACAGGCACCCGGCGTGCCGGTCATCGACCTGTTCGCCGACGCCCCCGCCTTCGACCCGCAGCTGTCCGCCTATCTGCTGGCGGCCTACGCCCCGGCCTTCCCGGCCGGCAGCGTCTTTCTCTCTGTCGTCGATCCCGGCGTCGGCACCGACCGGCAGCCGGTGATGGTGGAGGCCGACGGGCGCTGGTTCGTCGGTCCGGACAACGGCCTGTTCGCCCTGATCGCCCGCCGCGCAACGTCGCTAAACGTCTGGAAGATCGACTGGATCCCGGACCGGCTGTCCGCCAGTTTCCACGGCCGCGACCTGTTCGCCCCCGTCGCCGCCAGCCTCGCCACCGGGCAGGCCGTCGCGCGCAGCCCGCTCGATCCCGCCGCCATCGACCGGCCGGACTGGCCGGACGAGTTGGCCCGCATCGTCTATGTCGATGTCTACGGCAACGCCATGACCGGCATGCGGGCATCCGCCCTGCCCGCCGATGCGGTGCTGACCGCCGGTGGCGCCCGCATCGCCCGTGCCCGCACCTTCGGCGCTGTCGGGCCGGGAGAGCCGCTGTGGTACGAGAACTCCAACGGGCTGGCGGAGATCGCCGTCAACCGCGGGCGGGCCGACCGCGTGCTGGGTCTCAAGGTCGGCGACCCGGTGACCGTCGAGCCCTGACCGGAAAAGAAAACCGCCCGGAAGCGGGTGCTTCCGGGCGGCTGGCGCGTGATCCGATGCTTGTCCGATCAGGCGTCTCGGGTCAGATGTCTCTGATCTGATGTCTGGGGATCAGTCGTTGTTGCGCTGGCCCAGGAACTGCAGCAGGAACTGGAACAGGTTGATGAAGTCCAGGTACAGCGTCAGGGCGCCCATCAGGGCCAGCTTGCCGGTGCTCTCGTGATCGTAGCCCTCGGCGTAGCTTTCCTTGATCGCCTGGGTGTCGTAGGCGGTCAGGCCGGTGAAGATCAGCACGCCGATGGCGGAGATCGCGAAGTGCAGGGCCGGCGACTGGAAGAAGATGTTCGCCAGGCCGGCGATCACCAGGCCGATGACGCCCATCATCAGGAAGGAGCCCATCTTCGACAGGTCGGCCTTGGTGGTGTAGCCGTAGAGGCTCATCGCCAGGAAAGTCGCCGCGGTGACGAAGAAGGTCAGCGCGATCGACGCCCCGGTGAAGACCAGGAAGATGGCCGACATCGACAGTCCCATCGCGCCGCAGTAGGCCCAGAAGATCATCTGTGCCGATGCGAAGGACAGGCGCTGGATGCCGAAGGACAGCACCATGACGAAGGCCAGCGGCGCCAGCATCACCACCCACTTCAGCGGGGTGCCGAAGATGGTGGCCATCATGGCCGGGCTGGACGACACGAGTGCGGCGACCAGACCCGTCAGGATCAGGCCGGCACCCATGTAGTTGTACACGCGCAGCATGTGCTGGCGCAGGCCTTCGTCGAAGTATCCCCGATCTGTCGCGCGGCCTGCGGTCGCGAAGCGGTTATAGGTCGGGTCTGCCATGGTTTGGTTTCCTTGGTGGAATTGGGTGATCCCGTCGCAGGACATATTGGCGAGTCCGCCATGCGGTTCAATAGGAATCGGCGGCGCTTTTTCCAGATGAAAAAGCTTTCACGATTCGTTTTTCCTGCGGGTTCATCATACGGGAGTCACTCGTTCCGAAGCAATGGCGCCGAAGGCTGGCCCAGAGCCCGCCAAGTACCATAGAACCCGAAAGCCAGCGTGATCGCCGTGCTCAGCAAGGCGGTGGTGATGACCGCCGACGGCAGGAAGCTCCATTCCCAATGCATCAGGAACTTCAGCACCGCCCAGGCGGTCAGCGTGCCGATGATGCCGGCGATGACCGCGGTCAGCAGGCCGAGCAGCCCGTATTCCAGCAGGAAGGCGCGCAGCACGTCGCCGCGCGTGGCGCCCAGCACCTTCAGCACCACCGCGTCGTACACCCGGCGGCGGTGGCCGGCGGCGACCGCTCCGGCCAGCACCAGCGTGCCGGCGGCCAGCGTGATGCCGGCGACGATGCGCACCGCGGTGCCGATGTGGCCCAGCATCTCCGCCACCGTGTCGAGCGCGTCCTTCACCCGCACCATGGTGATGTTGGGGAAGCGTTGCAGGACGGCGCGCTGCACCTGGGTCTCGGCGTCCGGCGTGGCGCGGACGGTGGCGACCCAGGTCTGCGGCGCCCCCTCCAGCGTGCCGGGGGCGAAGACCATGGTGAAGTTGATCGCCATGCTGCTGAAATCGGCCGAGCGCACATTGGCGACCTTCGCCTCGAAGCTGCGGCCCAGGATGTTGACGGTCATGGTGGCGCCGGGACCGATGCCGAAGGCCTCGGCGACGCTCTGGTGGATGGAGATCAGCGGCGGCCCGGCATAGTCGGTCGGCCACCAGCTGCCGGCGGTGACGGTGGAGTGCTTCGGCAGCGTCGCCGAATAGGTGATGCCGCGGTCGCCGGCCAGGATCCAGGCCTGCTCCGGGTTGACCAGCGCCTGTTCGGCGTCCTGGCCGTTCACCCGCTCGATCCGGCCGCGCAGGCTCGGCACCGCCTCGAAGGCGTTCGCGCCGGGGACGGCGGTGACGAGGTTGCGTAAGGGATCGAACTGGTCGCGCTGGATGTCGACGAAGAAGAAGGCGGGGGCATCCTGCGGGATGGTTTCCGACACCCGGCGGGCGAAGTTGCCCTGGATCAGCGCGATGGCGACCAGCACCGTCAGGCCGAGACCCAGCGACAGCACCACCGCCGCCGTCGGGTTGCCCGGCCGGTGCAGGTTGGCGAGCGCCAGCCGCAGGCCCGGACGCCTGACGCGCCCCACCCGCGCCGCGCCCCAGGTGACCAGGGCGGCGGCGGCGCGGAAGGCGAGGAAGGTGGCGATGGAGCCGCCGACGAACCACAGGGCGAAGATCTTGTTGTGGGCGGTCAGCACCGCCAGCCCGGCGAGCGCCAGGGCCGACATGATCATCGCGACCGTATAGGGCGTGCGCGGCCGGCCGCCGGCCGGGGCGATCACGTCGCGGAACAGCGCGCCCGCCGGCACCTCGCGCGCCCGGCCCAGCGGCCACAGCGAGAAGGTCAGCGCCGTCAGCACGCCGTAGAGCGCGGCGAGCGCCAGGGCGCCGGGATAGACGCCGATGTGGGCCGACACCGGCAGCACGCCGTCGAGCAGCCGGCCGAGCGCCAGTGGCGCCATGGCGCCCAGCGCCAGCCCGATGACGATGCCCAGCAGCGCCAGCGCCAGGATCTGCGCCAGATAGAGCTGGAAGACCAGGGCGCCGGGCGCGCCGATGCACTTCATCATGGCGATGGTGCGGGCGCGCGAATCGAGATGGCTGCGCACGGCGTTGCCGACCCCGACGCCGCCGACCAGCAGCGCCGTCAGCCCGACCAGCGTCAGGAACAGCGTCATGCGGTCGATGAAGCGCTCGATCTGCGGCGAGGCGTTGGTGTAGTCGCGCATCCGCCAGGGCGCATCGGGGAAGCGGGCGCGCAAGCCCTCCTGCCACGCCTTGAGGTCGGTGTCCGGCGGCAGCGCCACCTTGGTGCTCCACCAGGTGAGGCTGCCGGGTTGCAGCAACCCGGTGTTCGCCAGCGACGGCAGCGCCACCAGCAGCCGCGGCCCGAGCGAGAAGGCGTTGGAGGAGGCGCGGTCCGGCTCGCGGTCGAGCACGGCGGCGACGCGGTAGGCGCCCTCGCCGACATGGATGGTGTCGCCGGGCTTGATGCCCAGCCGGTCGACCAGACTGGCTTCGACCACGGCGCCCCAGCGGCCGTCTTTCTGTGCCAGCGCGTCGCGCAGGTCGCCGCCGCCCTCCAGCGTCACGGCGCCATAGAGCGGATAGAAATCGTCGACCGCCTTCAGCTCGACCAGAGAGGAGCGGACGTCGTCATCCGCGCGGGCCATCGCCCGCATCTCGGCGGAGGTCGACACCCGGCCGCCGGCCTTCAGCGCCGCCATCTGCTCGTCGGCCGGCGGATTGTAGAGTTGCCGCAACGCGACGTCACCGCCGAGGATGGAGCGCCCGTCGCTCGCCAGCCCGTCGAGCAACCCGCTCGACACCGACTGCACCGCGGCGATGGCGGCGACGCCCAGGGCGAGGCAGGCGAGAAAGACCCAGAATCCTTTCAGGCCGGTGCGCAGCTCCCGCCGGGCAAGGCGGAGCGCGAGGCTGAGGTCGGTCATCGCGTCGCCCTCCCATACCCGCAGCTATTCCCTCTCCCCTGCGGGTCCCCTCTCCCCCCCCGGGGAGAGGGTTAGGGTGAGGGGGATGCATGGCGAGGAGTATCTTGATGGAGAGGGCTTTGCGCCTCGAGCAACGCCACGCAGTGCGTCCCCCTCACCCCGACCCTCTCCCCGGGGGGGGAGAGGGGGAAACGGCCAACGTAAGTTCTCCCATCCCCCTCACTCCCCCGCCGCCTGCAGCTTCGCGCGCCGCGCCGCCTGCCCGTCGTCGGCGATCCGCCCGTCGGCCAGCCGCACCGTGCGGTCGCAGCGCGCGGCGAGGCTCTGGTCGTGGGTGATCAGCACCAGCGTGGTGCCCCGCCGCTCGGCCAGATCGAACAGCAGCTTGACGATGGTGGCGCCGGTGTCGATGTCGAGGTTGCCGGTCGGCTCGTCGGCGAGCAGAAGCGACGGCTCAGTGACGAAGGCGCGGGCGAGCGCGGTGCGCTGCTGCTCGCCGCCCGACAGCTGGCCGGGATAATGGTGGATGCGGTGGCCCAGCCCCACCTGCTCCAGCCCGACGCGGGCGCGGTCGAAGGCGTCGGCGACGCCGGCGAACTCCAGCGGGATGGCGACATTCTCCAGCGCCGTCATGGTCGGCACCAGATGGAAAGCCTGGAAGACGATCCCTACATGCTGGCGGCGGAAGCGCGCCAAGCCGTCCTCGTCCAGCTTCCGGAGATCCTGGCCGGCGACGCGGACGATGCCGCCGCTGGGGCGTTCCAGCCCGGCCATCACCATCATCATGGTCGACTTGCCGGAGCCGCTGGGGCCGACGACGCCGACCCGCTCGCCGGCCGCCACCTGAAGATTCACGCCGCGCAGGATGTTGACGGGTCCGGCGCCGCTGTCCAATTTCAGGTGGACGTCGTCGAGTTCAACGATGATTTCGTTTGAAGAGCGGGCGATGGAATTTGACGACGTTGCAGGGGACTGAGCCTTGGACATGCGACACTCGCACAAGCGGAATGGACCATCGCCATATGGCACGACCCGCCGGGCTTTCAACACGGGCGCCCTTGGCGTGGCGCCAGCGGCCATATTCGCCTTTCTTTTCGCCGCAGGGGCATCGATGACCGTTCCGACCCGCGCGGTCGCCGCGCAGCCGGTGAAGCTGCTGGCGCTGGGCGACAGCCTGACTGCCGGCTACGGCTTGCCGGAACCGCAGGGCTTCACCCGCCAACTGGAAAAGGCGCTGGCGGCGAAAGGCTACAGCGTCACCGTCGTCAACGCTGGCGTGTCGGGCGACACCACGGCGGGCGGGCGGGCGCGGCTCGACTGGGCGCTGGCCGACAAGCCGGACGCCGCCATTGTGGAGTTGGGCGCCAACGACATGCTGCGCGGGCTCGACCCCGGTCAGGCCAGGGCCAACCTCGACGCCATCCTGAAGACGCTGAAGGAGCGCAAGGTGCCGACCCTGCTGGCCGGCATGTTCGCCTCGCCCAGCCTGGGCAAGCCCTATACCGACAGCTTCAACGCCATCTACCCGGATCTGGCGAAGAGCTACGATGTGCCGCTCTATCCCTTCTTCCTCGACGGGGTGGCGTTGCAGCAGGCGCTGATCCAGCCGGACGGGCTGCACCCCAACGCCCAGGGCGTGGCGGTGATCGTCGAGCGTATCCTGCCCTCCGTCACCGCCCTGCTCGACAGCCTGCCGCAAATCCAGAAGACTACTGAAAAGACCGGAGGCTGATCCGCCATGACCGTGACCCCTACGACCGCGACTCCCATGGCCGCGACCCTGGACAGCGACACCCGCTTTCATGCCGCCTGCGCCGCCGGGGCGGAGTGGGGACCGACGGTCAAGGCCTGCTTGGATCGCCTGGGCCCGGTCGCCGGTTGCAACCTGGGCTTCCTCTACCTGACCGACGGGCTGGCGGAGCATGCCACCAGCATCGTCACCCTGCTGCGCGGCGTCACCGGCATCCGCCATTGGGTCGGCACCGCCGGCATCGGCGTGATGGCGAACGGCGCCGCCCTGTTCGACGAGCCGGGTCTGGCGATCATGGCCGCCCGCCTTCCGGAGGACAGCTTCCGTCTGTTCCCCTCCCTGACCGACGGGCTGGAGCCGCTGCGCGGCAGTGCTGGCGGCTGGCTGGACAAGCATGGCGCGGCGCTGGCGCTGGTCCATGTCGACCCGCACCATGCCGACATGGCCGGGCTGGTCGCCCGTTTGTCGGATGAGACCGGCGTTTTCCTGGTCGGCGGCCTGACCGCCTCGCGCGGGGAGTTCCCACAGATCGCCGCCGGAGCGGAGGATGCCGACCCGGTCACCGAGGGCGGCGTGTCGGGCGTGCTGTTCGCGCCGCAGCTGCCGGTCGCCACCGCGCTGACCCAGGGCTGCCGCCCCATCGGACCGACGCGCATCGTCACCGCCAGCGACGACAACGTGATCCTGGAGATCGACGGCCGCCCGGCGCTCGACGTGTTCAAGGAGGACATCGGGCCGGAGCTTGCCGCCGACCTGCGGCAGGTCGCCGGGCTGATCTGCGCCGGGCTGCCCATCGCCGGCTCCGACACCCAGGATTATCTGGTGCGCGACCTGATCGCCATCGACCCGCGCGCCGGCTGGCTCTCCATCGCCGAACGGGTCACCACCGGGCAGACGGTGATGTTCACCCGCCGCGACGCGGAGACCGCCGCCGCCGACATGCGCCGGATGCTGGACAGCCTCAAGAAACGGGTGAAGGCGACGCCGAAGGGGGCGGTGTATGTCAGCTGCATCGCCCGCGGCCCCAGCCTGTTCGGTGCCGCCAATGCCGAGCTGTCGATGATCCGCGAGGTCTTCGGCGACATCCCGCTGACCGGCTTCTTCGCCTCGGGCGAGGTGTCGCACAACCGGCTCTATGGCTACACCGGCGTGCTGACGCTGTTTCTGTAAAGATCATTTCGAATAAGGAACGTTCCGGATGCAGTATCGTCCGCTTGGCCGCACCGGCCTGTCGGTCAGCGCCATCGGCCTGGGCACCATGACCTGGGGCCGCCAGAACACCGAGGCCGAAGGCCATGCCCAGATGGACGCCGCGCTCGACCGCGGCATCAATTTCTGGGACACGGCGGAGATGTACGCCATCCCACCCACCGCCGACACCTATGGCAAGACGGAGGAGGTGATCGGCAGCTGGTTCCAGTCGCGCGGCAAGCGCGACAAGGTGATCCTCGCCAGCAAGATCATCGGCCTGCCGGCCGGCGGCTTCGGCTGGATACGCGAAGGCAAGTCGCGGCTCGACCGCGCCAACCTCTTCGCGGCGGTGGAGGCCAGCCTGTCGCGGCTGAAGACCGACTACATCGACCTCTACCAGATCCACTGGCCCGACCGCGTCACCAACCGCTTCGGCGTCCGCACCTACAAGCACAAGCCCGAGCAGGACGCCGTTCCGATCGAGGAGACGCTTGCGGCGCTGGCCGAGCTGATCCAGGCCGGCAAGATCCGCCATGTCGGCCTGTCGAACGAAAGCCCGTGGGGCGTCATGCGCTACCTGCGCGCCTCTGAGACTGCTGGCCTGCCGCGCGTCGCCTCGATCCAGAACGCCTACAACCTGCTGAACCGGACCTTCGAGAACGGCTTGTCGGAGGTGGCTCTGCGCGAGGATGTCGGGCTGCTGGCCTATTCGCCGCTCGCCGCCGGCACGCTGACCGGCAAATACCTGAACGGCGCCATCCCGCCGGGCAGCCGCCGCTCGCTCGACCACCGGCCGTCGCGCTACAACACGGTCAATGCCAACGCGGGGACGGAAGCCTATCTGGACATCGCCCGCCGCCATGGGCTGGCGCCCAACCAGATGGCCATCGCCTTCACGTTGCAGCAACCCTTCGTCACCTCGTCGCTGATCGGGGCGACGACAATGGAGACGCTTATCTCCAACATCGATTCCCTCTCCCTGACCCTGTCGCCCGAGGTGATCGCGGAGATCGACGCCGTGCACAACCGCATGCCGGATCCGTGCCCGTAAGCTGTCGTACGGCCCGCCTCCTTTCCTGGAAAGGGGGCGGGCCGTTGCAGCAACCGGCCCTGTAAGTCTGGAGGTGCCCCATGCTCCGCCTGTTCGTCGCGCTCGACCTGACGGAGGAGGTTCGCCGCCGGCTGGCCGGTCTGGGCGGCGGGGTGCCCGGCGCGCGCTGGACCGAACCCGAAACCATGCACCTGACCCTGCGCTTCATCGGCGAAGTGCCGGAGGATCAAGCGATGGACATCGACGCCGCCCTGGCGGAGCTGCGGGCGCCGGCCTTCGCGCTCACCTTCGACGGTGTCGGCGTGTTCGGCGCCGGCCGCAAGGCGCGGGTGCTGTGGGCGGGGGTGGAGCGCAACGAGGCGCTGGCCCATCTCCAGGCCAAGGTCGAGTCCGCCATCGTCCGCTGCGGCCTGCCGGCGGAGGAGCGGAAATTCTCCCCCCACATCACGCTGGCCCGGCTGAAGGATGCGCCGGCCGACCGCATCGGCCGCTTCCTGTCCGACCGCGGCCTGTTCCGCGCCGGTCCGATGCCGGTAGACCGCCTCACCCTCTACCGCAGCCATCTCGGCAACGGCGGCGCCGTCTATGAAGCGTTGCGGGACTATCCGCTGGACGGCGCTGTGGACGGCTGACCGCGTTCAGGCGGTGATGCTGTCCCAGGGATCGGTCTCGGCGTCGGGCTTGACGCCGCCGGTGCCGGTGACGACCACCCGGTCCTTGCCGTCCTGCTTGGCGCGGTACATGCGCTGATCCGCCAGCTCCACCAGCGCTTCCCAGTCGGCGGGACGGTCGGCCGTCTGTTCGGCGATGCCGATGCTGGCGGTCTGCAAACTGCCGTCCGGCCGCTTGCCGAAGCCGGCGCGGCGCATGCGCTCCACCGCGATCATCGCGCCGTCCAGCGGGGTGTCGGGCATGACGACCAGGAACTCCTCCCCGCCCCAGCGGATCAGGGCGTCGGACTGGCGCAGCAGGCTGCGGATGGTGTTGGCGGCATGGCGCAGGACGCGGTCGCCCTCCTCATGGCCATAGCGGTCGTTGACCGCCTTGAAGTCGTCCAGATCGACGAAGATCGCCGTCAGCGGCTGCGCCGCCCGTTCGGCATGGGCGACCTGGAGTTTCAGCAACTCCTCCCCGATCCGGCGGGAGAAGGCGCCGGTCAGCGCGTCGTGCGCCGCCTGTTCCAGCAGCGCGATCATGAAATGCAGCTGGCTGATCGCCGCCAGCGTCGCCACCACCGCGATCAGCGCCAGCAGCCACAGCGCGCTGATGTAGGACGGGAACGGCATCACCAGCGAGCCGTAGAAGCCGGCGGCCAGATGGGCGCCCAGCATCGGTGCCGCGAACAGCGCCCCCTCCAGCGCGGTCAGCGGAAAGACGCTGAGCCCCGCCACCATCACGAAGGGCAGATAGCCGTAACCGGCGCTGACGGCGATGCGCAGGTCATCGACCCCCTGGTTGTAGAGCAGCGGGTGCGAAATGGCGAAGAACAGTGTCGGGATCGCCAGCAGCGCCGCCAGTCGCCACCAGGCGCAGGTCATGTCTTCGCAGGACCGGCGGTCGAAGGCGAGCGCCAGGAAGGCGGCGCTGGCGGTCAGGCGCAGCAGGATCAGCCAGATCGCCAGCGACCATTCGAAGACGGTGACGTCGATGGCGATCCACAGCGGCGTCAGGATGCCGAAGATCAGCGCCACCATGCGCACGCGCGACTGGATCATCGCGGCGCGGCGACGTTGCAGGATCGGCGAGTGGCCCGCCGGCAGGATCAGGTCGGGCAGTTCGTCGCTGCGGACGAAGGCGTCGACCAGCGCGGCGAGAAGCCTCTCAACCCGCATGCGGCAGCCTGCCCCCGGCATCGGCCGGACGTGTCGCCAATGGATTAGCCATGCTGGGTGATTACACGTGCATGACCGCCCCTTCAACGGCTTTTGCGCAAAAACCGCTCGGGAGCTGTGGAAAACACGCAAAGATCCCAGTGTGCGACAAAAAGTAACGGGCGGCGCGTCGCTGCCGACACACCGCCCGTACAAACAGGTCCATCTTGTCCCCGGCAATGGCCGGGATCAGTCCTTCAGGTCTTCCCAAAGCTCCTTCACCTTGGCGAAGAAGCCTTCCGACTGCGGGTTCGACCCTTCCTTGGCGGCACCTTCGAACTCGCGCAGCAGTTCCTGCTGGCGCTTGGTCAGGTTCACCGGGGTTTCCACCACCGCCTGGATGTACATGTCGCCGCGCTGGGCGCTGCGCAGCACCGACATGCCCTTACCCTTGATGCGGAACTGGTGGCCCGACTGGGTGCCCGGCGGGACCGTCACCTTGGTGCGGCTGCCGTCGATGGTCGGCACCTCCACCGCCCCGCCGAGCGCCGCCGTGGTCATCGGGATCGGCACCCGGCAGTGGATGTTGGCGCCGTCGCGCTGGAAGATCGGGTGAGGGGCGAGCGCCAGGAAGATGTAGAGGTCGCCGGCCGGCGCGCCGCGCAGGCCCGCCTCGCCCTCGCCCGCCAGACGGATGCGGGTGCCGTCCTCGACGCCGGCGGGGATGTTGACCTGAAGGGTCTTCTCCTTGCGCAGCCGGCCGGAGCCGCCGCAGTTCTTGCAGGCGTCCTTGATGACCTTGCCGGCGCCGTGGCAGCCGGGGCAGGTCCGCTCGATGGTGAAGAAGCCCTGCTGCGCCCGCACCTTGCCGTGGCCCTGGCAGGTCGGGCAGGTGATCGGCTGGGTCCCCGCTGCGGCGCCCGACCCGTTGCAACCGTCGCACTGCACGGTGGTGGGCACGCGGATGGTGGTCTGGGTGCCTTTGAAGGCGTCCTCCAGCCCGATCTCCAGATTGTAGCGCAGGTCCTGGCCGCGGCCGGACGCACCGCCGCCGCCGCGGCGCCCGCCCATGAACTCGCCGAACATCTCGTCGAAGATGTCGGCGAAGCCGCCGCCGCCGCCGAAGTCGAAGTTGAAGCCGCCGGCGCCCGCACCGGCACCAGGACCACGGCCATTCTCGAAGGCGGCGTGGCCGAACCGGTCGTAGGCCGCGCGCTTCTGATCGTCCTTCAGGACGTCATACGCCTCGCTGATTTCCTTGAACTTCTGCTCGGCGTCCTTGTCACCCTGGTTGCGGTCCGGGTGGTACTGCATCGCCATCTTGCGATAAGCCTTTTTCAGCTCATCCGCGCTGGCGTTCTTCGCCACACCGAGCAGCTCGTAATAATCCTGTTTCGCCATGGGGGCCGACCGCCTTTGAGTCGTTCTGGTCCAAACTGTCCGCGTTGCGTCGGAGCCTGACCCCAGCATACCGAAGGCCCGCCGCCGGGGAAAGGCGGCGGGCCATCGATGCTCGCGTCAGGTCCGTATCAAAAAGAAGCTGGCGTCGGGCTTATGCCGACTTCTTCTTGTCGTCCTGGACCTCTTCGAAGTCGGCGTCGACGACGCCCGGCTCGTTCGGCTGGGCGCCCGGCGCCTCGCCGCCCGCAGCCGGGGCCTCGCCCTGGCCGGCCTTGTACATCGCCTCGCCCAGCTTCATCGAAACCTGGGCCAGGGCCTCGGTCTTCGCCTTGATGCCCTCCAGATCCTCGCTGTCCAGCACCGACTTCAGCTCGGCGACGGCAGCCTCTGCGGCGGTCTTGTCGGAGGCCGGGATCTTGTCGCCGTTCTCCTTGATGGTCCGCTCGGTGGTGTGGATCAGGGCGTCGGCATGGTTGCGGGCGTCGACCAGCTCGCGGCGCTTCTTGTCGTCGGCCGAGTGGGCCTCGGCGTCCTTCACCATCTTCTGGATGTCGGCGTCCGACAGGCCGCCCGAGGCCTGGATGCGGATCTGCTGCTCCTTGCCGGTCGCCTTGTCCTTCGCCGTGACGCTGACGATGCCGTTGGCGTCGATGTCGAAGGTCACCTCGACCTGCGGCACGCCGCGCGGGGCCGGCGGGATGCCGACCAGATCGAACTGGCCCAGCATCTTGTTGTCGGCCGCCATCTCACGCTCGCCCTGGAAGACGCGGATGGTGACGGCGTTCTGGTTGTCCTCGGCGGTCGAGAAGGTCTGGCTCTTCTTCGTCGGCACCGTGGTGTTGCGGTCGATCAGGCGGGTGAAGACGCCGCCCAGCGTCTCGATGCCCAGCGACAGCGGGGTGACGTCGAGCAGCAGGACATCCTTGACCTCGCCCTTCAGCACACCGCCCTGGATGGCGGCGCCGATGGCGACCACCTCGTCCGGGTTCACGCCGCGGTGCGGCTCACGGCCGAAGAACTGCTTCACCGCGTCGATGACCTTCGGCATGCGGGTCATGCCGCCGACCAGGATCACCTCGTCGATCTCGCTGGCCTTCAGGCCGGCGTCCTTCAGGGCCGCCTTGCAGGGCTCGATCGTGCGCTGCACCAGTTCGTCCACCAGGGCTTCCAGCTTGGCGCGGGTCAGCTTGATGTTCAGGTGCTTCGGACCGGTCTGGTCGGCGGTGATGAAGGGCAGGTTGACTTCGGTCTGCGTGGTGGACGACAGCTCGATCTTCGCCTTCTCGGCAGCTTCCTTCAGGCGCTGCAGCGCGAGCTTGTCCTTGCGCAGGTCGATGCCCTGCTCCTTGCTGAACTCGTCCGCGAGATACTCGATGATCCGGCTGTCGAAGTCCTCGCCGCCCAGGAAGGTGTCGCCGTTGGTCGACTTCACCTCGAACACGCCGTCGCCGATCTCCAGCACGGAGATGTCGAAGGTGCCGCCGCCCAGGTCATAGACCGCGACGGTGCCGGACCCCTTCTTCTCCATGCCGTAGGCCAGTGCCGCGGCCGTCGGCTCGTTGATGATGCGCAGGACTTCCAGCCCGGCAATCTTGCCGGCGTCCTTGGTGGCCTGGCGCTGGCTGTCGTTGAAGTAGGCCGGGACGGTGATGACCGCCTGCGTGACCTTCTCGCCCAGATAGTTCTCGGCGGTTTCCTTCATCTTGGTGAGGATGAAGGCGCTGATCTGGCTGGGGCTGTACTTCTTGGAGTGCGCCTCGACCCAGGCATCGCCGTTGTCGCCGGAGATGATGCGGTAGGGAACCAGGCCCTGATCCTTCTTCGTCAGCGGATCGTCGAAGCGGCGGCCGATCAGACGCTTAATGGCGAAGAGGGTGTTTTCCGGATTGGTGACCGCCTGGCGCTTGGCGGGCTGGCCGATCAGCCGCTCGCCGCCTTGGCTGAAGGCGACCATGGACGGCGTCGTCCGCGCGCCCTCGGCGTTCTCGATCACCTTGGCGCTGCCGCCTTCCATCACGGCGACGCACGAGTTCGTGGTGCCGAGGTCGATACCAATCACTTTGCTCATGTTCAGCCTCTTTCGTTCGGCAGATGCGTGGCGGCCCGTCTGGTCCGGCACCGCCGCGATCCCCATAGGGTCGGTGAAACGTCGGTGGAGCGCTTGGGGTCCTGGTGTCCGGGGGCGACACATGAAAGCGATGCCCCCGGGTCCGGCCCATGCTGGCGGAGATATAGGCGGAGCCGTTTCGGGCTGCAACAGGGTGGCGCGCCTTTCGGCCTGCAAAAGCGGGGAAAAAACGCGGCCGCGACACCCTTTGCCACACCGCCGCCGTCCTGTTGCTCCTGGCAATAGAATACCTGCGTATTCAAGTACGCAAGAACGAGTATCCCGATATTCAAGCACGATGATTCAAATCGTCACAGGTGTTACAAGAGATAAATGCTTAGCTCATGAACTAGTCAAGGAAGTTAACCTTTCATTAACAAGCAACCGCGTGCAAAGCGGCGCGCAATCAATTCGCAGTTGCTATGATTATTCAAGTTTTGGAGAATCTAATAGTGAAAACCCAAAAGGAATATGCTATCTCGTTTGTCCATTGGGGATGACCGCAAGGGAAGGGGCCGGCAATGCTGCCGCTGCCGCCGCCGAACCATGCGGTTCAATTGCGATGCTGGTCACACAGGTGTGAAAGGGAAGCGCGATGATGGACGAACGACGCGATGTGGCCCTGGCCATCAAGTCCTGCCTCGACAGCCTGATGAGCGACGCCACGCGATGCGATCTGGACGATCTGGTGCGCTTCCTCAGCCTCGCCGCCCTTGCGGCGGAAGAGGCCGCCGTCGCCCACGACCCGCATGCGCTCCGCATGAAGGCGCTGATGGCCACCGGTGCCGGCCACTGCTGACCGGCGCTCCCCAGTGACTGTGTTGCAGTAACCTTGTGACGAAGAGGCGGATGCCTTACCGCCTCACAAAACTTGCCGCCTCACAAAATCTCCGCATTGCGGATGGCGTCGTCGATCCGGCCCAGCATCTCGGCGCAGGATTCGTCGCCATCCATCAGGTCGGGCAGCGCGAAGCTGAACATGGCGACCGCGGCGACGGACCCTGCCGCATCGGCGCGCTCCGCACCGACCAGCCACAGATAATGCGTCTCCGCCCGGCCGTCCTCTTCCGTCCGCATCATCGCCTGGGCGATCACGGCGCCGTCGGCCCGGCTGTCCACGGTCCGGTCCCCCGCCCGCTGGTCCTGCGGCCGGACAAAGCGCAGAGCCATCTCCTGCAAGGTTGCGGCGGTGCCGCCGGACTCCGGTCGCGGCACCACCCGGTCGGTCACCAGCCGCAGAACGCCCGCGGCCGGCGGCGGCGGCCGGAAGGTGCCCACCGGCTGCCCTTCATGCTCCTCCACATCGACGGCCCAGCCGGCCGGTAGACGGAACCGCACCGTGTCGGCCCAGCCGATGTCGGAGCCCTGCCCGCTGTCTTGCCCGCTTGCTGAATAGGTGTCGTCGGCCATGGCCCGCTCCCGAAAAATCGCCCGCTTGTGAAAACGCCCATTTCTGAAAACCGCAGCGCGCCTAACGGCGGCACGCCGGAAGCGGCACCATAGGCGCGGCGGAACCGGCCGCCAATGCCCGATTGGTGCGGTCGGGAATGCCCCGGAAACTGACCTGGGAACTGCCTGATGCGGCCGGTTATTCCGGGATCATGAACTGCACGCCCAGCCAGCGCCAGCGGCCGTCGGCGGCCGGCAGCGTGCAGTTGACGCGGGCACGGCCCGGCGGGAAGGGATCGCGGATGCGGACCTCCACCCGGTCCTCGGCGATGCGTTCCAGCGCGGTGCGGCCCTGGCCGGTGGCGAAGCAGGCCAGCTTGGAGCTGTCGCCCACCCCGTCGGCGATGGTGAAGCCCAGCGGCGGCGGGTTGACGGTGACCAGCGGGTCGTCGGGCGTCAGGTCCGACACCGGCAGCGGCAGCGCGTTGGCCGCCAGCTCGAACCGGTCGGCGCTGCCGTAGGTCTCGTTCATCACGAAGCGCGGCAGGCTCCAGGGATCGGCCTGCGGGTGCAGAACTCCCGACTGCTGGCCGAAGGCGGCGGTGAAGCCCTGGTCGATCACCATCTGCCGCACCGCCAGCGAATATTCGCCCTGCGGATAGGCCAGGACCGCCGGGCGCCGCCCCAGCTCCGCCTGGAAGCGGTCCGACATCCGGCGCAGGTCGGCGGCGAGCTGATCCGGGCTGCGCGCCAGCATCGACTGGGTGGAGGTGCCGAGGGCACCGATGGTGACGCCGGCCGCCGCCAGCTGGCGGATTTCGCCCCAGGTCATGTGGGCGGGGGAGCCGCGGTCCACCGCGTCGGTGGCGACGAACAGGGTGAAGGGCAGATTGGCCGCCTTCAGCCGCGGCCAAGCCTCGGTGAAGGCGGAGCGGCTGGCCTCGTCGATGGTGATCGCCACGGTGCGGTCGGGCAGCGGCTTGCCGGTGCGCAGGGCGTCCAGGATCTTCGGCAGGGGCAGGACGGTGTAATCGCCGTCGGTCAGCTCGTCCAGATGCGCTTCGAACTGGTCGATGCGGATGCTGATCGACGGGTTCTGGTCCTCGCCGAAGCGGTCATAGGCGAACACCACCGCGCTGGCGCCCTGCGGAGAGGCGGCTTCGGCGGCGGCGGGCCGGGACACCGGCACGAACGCGGTCCAGATGGACAGCGCGGCGGCGGCGACTACCGAGACGGCACGACGGAACGGCATGGCGCCCTTGCGGAAAAGGCTGATTGGGGCGACCTCCGCCCCAACGCAAATGATGTGCCACAGTCCCCATCCTGCGAACAAGCGCTGTCCGCCGCTTTCCTGCGGAGAGCAGAGATGCGGTGCGCGCGTGCAACAATGGAACGCCTCCGGCGCAGCACACGTAGAAATGGGCTTGGGCAGTTGAGTTCGGGCAGATGATTTCAGGCAGACGGGTTCGGGCCGCTACCGGCCGTCCCTGTCCCTACATCAGCCGGCCGCCGGCCGCGGCATCGGTCAGCAGCGGGTAGCGTTCGGCATCCGGCAGCTGGTAGTGCCACCATTCCGAGGGGTAATGCTCCCAGCCCGCCCCCACCATCACGCCCAGCAGCAGGGCGCGGTTGCGCTGCTGTTCGGCGGTCAGGTCGCTGCGGCCATGGTGCGACCGCTCGGTCATCGCGTCGAACCCGGTGCCCATGTCCAGGGGCACGCCGGCGGCATCCACCAGCGTCAGGTCGATCGCCACGCCGCGGGTGTGGTTGGACCCCAGCCGCGGGTCAGCGATATAGGTGGGGTCGGGGAAGGCGTGCCAAAGCCTCCATTGCGCCTCCGCCGGGCGGAAGGCATCGTACACCCGCAGCCGGCAGCCGATGCCGCGGGCCAGCCGGATGGCGTCGGCGAGCCGGCGGGCCGCGTCGGGGTGCAGCATGCACACCGCCGAGCGGTAGATCGGCACGCCCGAAAGGTTGTCGGCGGTGGCGTAGAGAAGCTCCAGGTCGATGTCGAAGGCCGGAGGCGTGATCTCGGTCAGCATGAACAGGGCAACCGTCGGCGTATGGGGAAGACGATCGTCCTGTAGCATGGCCGCGGCGCCGTCTGCCATGGTCACGGGTCTGCCATTCCCATGCGGGCGGGGTCCGTTTCTGGGGAATGCCGGATGGTATGGAAATCCGTGGCGGCTGGGCTTGCGTATTACGAACGGGCCGTCCGCGGGTCGCGGCGGCAAGGAAGGTGGGGTGATGAAGGTTCTGGGTCTGGATACGGCCACGTCCGGCTGTTCGGCGGCTGTGTGGGATGGAACGGCCGGTCGGGATGACGGCGCGCGCGTGACCGTCCGGCGCAGCCCGCCGATGGCGCGCGGGCAGGCCGAAGTGCTGGTGCCGCTGGCGCAGGAGGTGCTGGCCGAGGCCGGCGCCGGCTTCGCCGGGCTCGACCGCATCGCCGTCACCGTCGGGCCGGGCGCCTTTACCGGGCTGCGCATCGCGCTGGCCGCCGCGCGCGGCATCGCCGTCGCCCAGGATCTGCCGGTGATCGGCATCACCAGCTTCGACGCCATCGCCCATGGCGTGCCGGCCGCCGAGCGTGCCGGCCGGTTCCTGCTGGTTGCCGTCGACAGCCGGCGGGCGGAACCCTTCCTGCAACTCTACGACGCGGCGCTGGCCCCCGTCGGCGATCCGGCGATGCCCGATCCGGCGGCAATCCCCGGCTGGCTCGACGGGCTGTACCCGTCCGGGCCGCTGCTGCTGGCCGGCGATGCGGCGGCGGCGGTACTGCCGTTGCTGGCCGGGCGTGCCGATCCGGCCAGTGCCGATCTGGCGCTGGCGTCCGGCGACGGGCTGCCGGATGCCGCCGTGGTGGCGGCGCTCGGGGCCGTCCGCCCCACCGGCCTGCCGGCCGAACCCTTCTATCTCCGTCCGCCCGACGTCACCCTGCCGAAAACGGGGGGGCCGAAAACGGGAGGGCCGAAGACCGCGGCTGCCGGGCCAGGGAGCAAAGCCGTACCGGGCGGAGGAGCCGCGGCATGACCGCCGCCGTCCGCCTCCACCCCGCCGGCCTGCTGGAGGCCGGTGTGGTGGCGGCCCTGCAGCAGGCCTGCTTCCCGGACGATCCCTGGGACGAGGCATCGGTCGCCACCCTGATCGTCCCGCCGGCCGGCTTCGCCGCCATCGCCCTCGATGACCGGGACCGGCCGCTCGGTTTCGTGATGGCCCGGGTCGCGGCGGAGGATGCGGAGATCCTCGCCATTGGCGTGCTGCCGCAGGCCCGCCGCGGCGGCATCGGCCGCCTGCTGGTGGAGGCTGCGGTCGGCGGATCGCAGGACCTGGGTGCGACTGCATTGTTTCTTGAAGTCGCCGAGGATAACCCGGCAGCTTCGAGTCTATACAAGGCCAGCGGCTTTTTTTCCGTCGGACGCCGTCCTGGATACTACAAACGACCGGATGGACGGGTCGCGGCACTTGTTCTGCGCCGCAATCTTGACGGGGCATAGGGGTTAATTTTTCTGCACGATCAGGCGATGGACTCCATCCGGCTCATCCATTCGTTCGGGGTGGACAGACAGAATGCTGTGACCCAACTCGATCAAGGATCGTGGAACGTTTTCCAAGGGTTCACCGGCATTCAGCCGGACTTCGAGGGTCTGCCCCGCGTCCATCCGCTCCACCATCAACTTGGTCTTGACGAAGGTTAACGGACAAACCTGCGAGGTGATGTCGAGAAACAAGTCTGTGGAGATTTTTTCGGTCACCGATTCCTCTTTGTTCCAAAGGATGGATATTGCACGATGCAGGAAACCTCTTTATATGGTGAGGTACGAATGCCGCGGAGCAAGCTTACATGAGCAACGGGTCCCCTTCCAACGCGCTGTTGTCTCTGACCACGGAGATCGTGGCGGCGCATGTCTCCAACAATACAGTCGCACTGACCGATCTTCCGACTCTGATCGAGCAGGTGTACAAGTCGCTGGCCAATGTCGGCACCGAACCGGTGGTGGCGGAAGAGCGTCCGCAGCCTGCCGTGCCGATCAAGAAGTCGGTCACGCCGGACTATATTGTGTGCCTGGAAGACGGCAAGAAGCTGAAGATGCTGAAGCGCCATCTCAAGACGGCGTACAATATGACCCCAGAAGAATACCGTGACCGCTGGGGCCTGCCGGCCGACTACCCGATGGTCGCGCCGAACTACGCCCGCCAGCGCAGCTCGCTGGCCAAGCAGATCGGTCTCGGTACCCGCGCCCGCCGCGGCGCCTGAGGGTTGGGGGTCCCGCAGGGCGGACCGGTGCCGTGTCGGCGCCGCCGCCCTTTCCGCCCCCTTCCCTTCCTTCCCGCGCCCGACCATCCCGCCTTCGCTGCAGGTGGCCCGTCCGGCAGGGCATCGCCGCCGCAGCACGCTCCGGCGCTCCAGACTCCATAACTGCAAAATCACGCAGGCCGATCCGCTGCCGCTCATAGGGCGTCGGCCATGGCTCCGGCCAAGGGTGTCGGCTGACCGCGTGCCGCGCCGTCGGCTACGATGTCGGTTGACCGGCAACCGGCGGATCGTGTTATGCCTTGTGGTGCGTGCGACTCTGTCGTCCCGACCCAGCCGCTGCGGCCCGGCCGCCGTGGCCCGGCGGTGCCAGGCAGGGAGGCGCAGCGCATAGTCCCGAACCATCATCGCAGCGGACCCTCGACATGGCTGATGCAAGCTTGGACCAGCCGGGCATGACCCGGACTAGCCCGGAGCGGCGCGAGGCGTCCGCACCCGACCCCGGTGTCGGTGGCGAGAAGCTGACGGACGGCATTCGCCTGGGCACCCTGGAGGTGCGGCTGGCCCGCTCGGCGGAAGAGATCGATTGGGCGCAGGCGCTGCGCTACCGCGTCTTCTATGAAGAGATGGCGGCGGTTCCCTCTCCGGCGATGCAGGCCCGGTCCCGTGATTTCGACGATTACGACGGTGTGGCCGACCATCTGCTGGTCATCGACCATGCCCGCGGCAACGGCCCGGACATGGTGGTCGGAACCTACCGGCTGATCCGCCGCCCCGCCGCCGAGAAGGTCGGCCGCTTCTATTCCAGCGACGAATACGACATCGGCCGCCTCGCCAGCTATCCCGGCGAGGTGCTGGAACTGGGGCGCTCCTGTGTCGATGCCGGCTATCGGTCCCGCGGCAGCATGCAGCTGCTGTGGCAGGGCATCGCCGCCTATGTGTTCCAGCACGACATCGCCCTGATGTTCGGCTGCGCCAGCCTGCCCGGTACCGATCCGGATGCGCTGGCCGAGCCGCTGTCCTACCTCTACCACCATCATCTGGCCCCGCCGGAGCTGCGGGCGACGGCCTTGCCGGAACGCTTCGTGTCGCTGGACCGCATGCCCAAGGACCAGATCGATCCGCGCCGCGCGCTGAACATCCTGCCGCCGCTGATCAAGGGCTATTTGCGGCTGGGCGGTTTCATCGGCGACGGTGCCGTGATCGACCATCAGTTCAACACCACCGACGTCTGCATCGTGGTGAAGAGCGATCTGATCACCGACAAGTATGCCAAGCATTACGAGCGTCGCAGCCGCGACAGCCAAGCCGGCTGAGGCGACCATGAACCGCACCGCGCGCGCCTTGGGCTCCTCCGGCCGCGGCGCCCTGCGCCTGACGGTCTATCTGCTGTGGACTCTGCTGCTGATCCCGCTGCAGGCCCTGGCGGTGGCGCGGAACTGGCGTCTGTGCCGCACCCTGCCCGCCTTCTATCACGGCGTCTGCGCCCGGCTGATCGGGCTGGATGTGGTGGTGCGCGGCCAGCGGGCCGACGGGCCGGTGCTGTTCGTGTCCAACCACTCCTCCTACCTGGACATCATTGTGCTGGGGTCGCAGATCCCGGGTTCCTTCGTCGCCAAGTCGGAGGTCGGGTCCTGGCCCTTCTTCGGCCTGCTGGCCCGGCTTCAGCGCACGGTGTTCGTGGAACGCAAGGCCCGCACCTCGGTCGACAAGCAGCGCGACGACATCGGCAGCCGTCTGGATGCCGGCGACAGCCTGATTCTGTTCCCGGAGGGCACCTCCAGCGATGGCAACCGCACCCTGCCCTTCAAGACCGCCCTGTTCGCCGTCGCCGCCCGCCGCATCGACGGCCGACCGCTGACGGTGCAGCCGGTCAGCGTCGCCGCCACCCGCCTGGATGGCATCCCAATGGGCTTCGCCTTCCGCCCCTTCTATGCCTGGTACGGCGACATGGATCTGGCGCCGCACCTGTGGCAGGCCTTCCGCCTGGGCGGCATGACGGTGGAGGTGGAGTTCCATCCGCCGGTGACCATCGACGGCTTCAGCAGCCGCAAGGCGCTGGCCGAGCATTGCCATCGGGTGATTTCCGACGGCGTCGCCTGCGCCATCTCCGGCCGTCCGTCCGTCCCCGTTCCGGCGACAGAAGCCACGTCACCGGCCCCCGCTCCCACCGCCGCGAGTGCTTGATTCCGCTCTTGTATCCGATGCGGCACTCGCCTATAAACAGCGGGCGCGCGGGTGTAGCTCAATGGTAGAGCAGAAGCTTCCCAAGCTTACGACGAGGGTTCGATTCCCTTCACCCGCTCCAAACGCCCTGCCGGCTGCATGGCATCCGGCTTTGGGCCGCTTTCCTTCCTGAAAATTTGAATTTTCAAAGACGGGCGGTTCGCACCGATGGGTGCGGATGGGCGCTCTCTTTTGCGTGGGCGGTTCGCCGATGGCGCAATTGCTCGAAGAGCCCCGATCTCTGAAGCTGGGCGATGCCGTTCAGCAGCGAGAGGGGAACCGCCGATGCCGCCGATCGAAAGAGCCCGCAGGCTGAGCCGCTCGCTGCAGGCACGCTTCCGCATCGACCTGTTCTCCGCCCTCGTGGAGCGCGAGTTCGAACGGCGTCTGGCCGA
Organism: Azospirillum sp. A29; assembly: GCF_042604625.1. Taxonomy (NCBI): domain Bacteria; kingdom Pseudomonadati; phylum Pseudomonadota; class Alphaproteobacteria; order Rhodospirillales; family Azospirillaceae; genus Azospirillum; species Azospirillum sp. A29. The sequence continues at coordinate 1,728,608 of NZ_CP170466.1, read as the reverse complement.
CGCCATCGTCGAGGCCGAACGCGACGCCTACCGGCGCGGGCGGGAAGAGGCACAGGCGGGGCTGGCCGCCGGAGCGGTCAGTCCAGTTCAGCGGCCGGAAGCGGCGGTTCGGCCGGACGGCCCGCCCATGACCATGTAAGGCCGGCACGCTCGGCGCAGGCATAATGCCAGGGGCTCTGGTCGCCATGCCCAGCCCAATGGGGGTCGCCGGCGCGGATCGGCCGGCCACAGGAACAACATTGCGGCCCGTTGCGGCCGGCACGGCCACCATGCGCGCGCGTTACCCCGGTCTTGGTCGACTTCGGCTTCGGTTCCCAGCCCAATGAGGCGGGATGCCGTCCATACAGCGCCATGGTGGTTCCCCCCGATTCGCTCAAATTGCGGATGATCCCCCGATCCCGGTCCGGCGACCCTCGCAACGAATCCTCCGAAAACGAGGCCGTCGATAACGATGCCGCCGTGACGGGGCGAGAATGCCGTCCTCGGCCCGCTTTGCCAACGACAAGGATGGACAGGATCCAACCCGAAATCGTTGGGCTCCCGCCTGTGCAATCTTTCAAAACCATTTCCATCACAGGGCACCGGAGCAGAGAACACACAATAATGACCGGCTTTGACGACGGGAGACACATGATTGCGCTTCCCAACTTTCGGTGGTTGCCAGCCGGTCATCTTTTGGTCTGTTTCCGGTCACATCGATGTTCATATCTGGTTAACCGCCCGGGACTAGCGTCCGCCGCCTTCGCTGCACTGCGGCATGTTCTTCGTGCGAAGGCGCTCCATGACGGCATTTCTGCTGGATTATCTTCCGACCCTGACCTCTCAGTCCGTCACGCTGTCGCCGGTTGCGGCAACCGGCATCGCCGGACTGTCGGCGGCCACCCTGTCGACGCTACTCGGCGGCCGGCGGGCGATCCTGCTGGCGCAGGCGACCGCCTCCTCCCTCTTCCTGTTTCACTTCCTGTTGCTGGGCGCCCAGACCGGCATGCTGATGTGCGGGCTGGGGTTGATCCAGATGGCGGTGCGCATCCGCCGGCATCCCGGCCGGGTGCTCGGCCTTCTCTATGGGCTGACCGTTCCGGCGGCCCTGGCGGTGGCGGCACTGAGCTGGCAGGGGCCGATGTCGGCACTGTCGGCGACCGGTTTCCTGCTGGCCACGCTCGGCCGCTGGCAGAGCGGGGTTGGGCGGATGCGCCTGTTCTTCATCCTGGCAACCCTGGTCGGGTCGGGACACAATCTGCTGGCCGGCTCGGTCTTCGGGCTGGTGTCGGACGCGATGGGCCTGTCCGGTCATTGCATCGGCCTGTGGCGGGCGGGGATCTTCCGCAGCCGTCCGTTCTCCGCACGCATCGCCTCCGAAGTGGCGGCATAAGGCGTCCTCGTCCGCCTGCCTGGCCTGTCTCTCCCGCCCTCTCTCTCCTGGCCTGTCTCTCCCGGAGTGCTCCCGGTGGCTGGTGGGAACATTCGGCCCTGCGCATCGGTTGTGGCACCGTAGGGGACGCATGGGAGGGCTTGCCGTCATGGAAAAGGACGAGATCGTCGATACGCTGAACGAGCTGATCCGGATCGTCGAGGACAGTCACGAAGGCTACCGGCAGGCCGCCGAATCCGCCGGGGACGAGGATCTGAAGGCCCTGTTCAACGATCTCGCCGCCCAGCGCGGCGCCATCGTGCGCGAGATTCAGCGGCTGGTCGCCGAACAGGGCGGGGCGCCGGATATGGGCGGCACCATGCTGGGCGGCGCCCACCGCTTCTTCCTGGAACTCAAATCCACCGTGCTCGGCCATGACCGGGCCGCCATCATCACCGAGGTCGAGCGCGGCGAAAGCGAATGCCTGCGCCGCTATGACGAGGCGATGGCGAAGGAGCTTCCGCTGCCGATCACCGCAGTGATCGCCCAGCATCTCGACCGCATCCGCGTTGACCGGGACCGCATGGCGGCCCTGCGTGGGGTGGTGGCGTGATGGTGCGTCGCAGCATTGCGGGTGTGGAAAAGCGGGCGTAGGCTTTTTCCAATGGCTGCAACGAACCGGTACGGCCGCAGGGTTGTGCCGCAGCCATTGCCGATCATCCGGCTCCGGTGGCCGGATGTCCACTCCACCTGGACATGGATTGATGAACAGCGACAAACCGAAGAATGCGGATCTGGTCGGCAACGATCTGGTGACGATGGGCGCTTTCGCCCTGTATCGCGCCGAGAATGCGCACCGCGTGTCCGAATTCGAGAAGTCCCAGAATGCCGAGGCGGCCATCGCCGCCGATTTCGACGCCTACCGCACCCGTTACCTGCGGAAGTTCAAGGACGTCTTCGAAAGCCTGTCCCAACAGGGACTGACCGTCACCCGCGCGGTCTGAGCGTCCCATGGACGGCGTCCCCACGGCGATCGCCAGGGCGACCGCCGTGGGGACGCCGTCCACCCCGCTTTCCGTCTTCCAGCTCCGCCGCCGCGGCAAGCCGTCCGCAGCGACGGATCGCGGGTTGAAACGAATGGGAAAGCTGCGGGGCCGCCGCTATACTACGCGGCATGGCCCGTATGCTGTTCCTCCGCGACATCGACGCCGACGTGCAACTGCGCTGCCGCGCCTGCGGACATGGCGGCGTGCTGCCCCGTGCCATGCTGGAGCGGCGCTTCGGCCCCAATTACCCGGTTCTGTCGATTGCGCCGCATTACCGCTGCTCGCGCTGCGACTCCCGCGACATCGAAAGCCGGCCGATCCTGGCCGTTCAGTCGCTCCCCACCGCTGCCCCCGCCGATGACGAGCCGTCCTTCGACGCGCCGCTGGCGGCGCTGAACGGGCTGCTCGCCTCGCTGCGGGGAAACGATGGGCCGGACACCGCCGGGGACAGGGATCCGCCCGCTCCGCCGCCCCCGCCTCCCCCCGCCCCCACTCGTGCCAAGCCCCTGTCGGAGCTTCCGCTGTCCGACCTCGTGGCCGACGGGCCGGGCGATGGCGAGGCCGAACCGTTGTGGGAGCCGGTCTCCCTCGCCGACATGGCGGCCCGGCTTGGCCGCAGCTCGCCGCCCGATGAGTGGGACGACGATCCGGACGAGGAACCGACTGCGGGCGATTCCAGGTTTCCGGCCAGGCTCCCGGCCAACGACACGTTGCCGGAACCGGGGCTTGTGGGCGCTTCGGACGATGATGATGAGGATGGCGATGACGAGACGCTGATGGCGATGCGCCAGCTGCTGGCGCAGGCCTATGGATCGGATGACGAGTTCGATGACGAGTTCGATGACGATCAGGAGGACGAGCGGGACGGCGCCATGCCGCAGCCTCCCGCCGGCCGCGCCGCGAACCCCGCTGACCGCCGGCCTGCCGACGATTTTGGCAGCGACGGTTTCAGCGGCGCTTCGAGCGGCGGAAGGCCTGCCTCCGGCCATGACGATGACGAACCGCCGGTCTTCTCGCACAAGGTTCTGGTGCGCCGGGATTTCGAGGACGAATGGGCCGATAGCGATACCGATGCCGACCCCTGGGCGGCGGACGCGGAGGACGACGACCGCGAGGACGGGTTCGACGACGGGGAGCCGGACGGCGAGGAACCGTCGGAGGAGGACATCCTGTCCTTCGCCATCCGCGACCCGGAAAAGCCCGTCAAAGCCTCCCGTCCCGCCAAAGCTGTGCCGCCGCCGGCCGCCGAGCCGCTCGACTTCGATCAGCACCGCGCCGAACGCCGCGCCCTGCGCCCGCCGCCGCCGGAGGATGAGGAAGGCTTCGACCGCACCCTGGCCGCCCTGCGGTCGATGATCGAGGATGCGGCGAGCGGGACGGAGGAGGAAGACGCCCCGCCCCCGCCGCGCAGGACGCCGCGCGGCGGGGGCCAGACGGCCGACAAATCCACGGCGAAGCCGGTGGGCAAGCCTCTCTCCCGCGAGGAAGAGGATGAGGATGAGTCGCCGGCCGGGCGGGACGATGACGATGGCTGGTCGCTGCCGGCCGGCTGGGGCGATCCCGACCCGGCGCCGGAGCCGCCCGCACCGGATCCCGCCTCCCCCGACGCGGCCCCCGCCGGGCGCCGCTCGGCCCAGGAACGCGAGATCGAGGAGGCGATGAAGGCCCTGCGCGGGCTGATCGAGGACGAGGTGAACGCCGACCCGCCGGCATCGCCCCCGGCGCCTCCGCCGACCCAGCCGAGGCCCCGCGCCGGCAAGGCCCGCCCGGCCCCCCGCAGCGGACCGGCCGCGCCGGATGCCGTCCGTCCGCAAAGCGTCCAGGCACCGGACGTAGGGCCGCCGGAAGTGGACATGGCCGGCAAGCCTGCCGGCGAGCCGACGCCGCTCAGCAAGACCATCGCGGCGCTGCGCGGCATGCTGGAGCTGGACGGCCGGCGCAAGCGCTGACGCGCCCCGTCTCCTCCGGCCGGAGGCCGCTTATCGCCGCAGGCGCTTTTCCTGCATGATTTCCAGCTGCAGCTGCTGGATCTCGGTCAGCCGCTGCCACTGGCGCTGGATCAGATAGTCCATCTTCTCGTGCAGGTGCCGGATTTCCAGCTCGGCCTTCAGGTTGACGCGATAGTCGTTTTCGGAGCGCAGGCGGTCCTTCGCCTCCTGCCGCTTCTGGCTCATCATGATGACCGGCGCCTGGATGGCGGCCAGACAGGACAGCAGCAGGTTCAGCAGGATGAAGGGATAGGGATCGAAGGCGCGTGCATCGCCCTCGATGATGTTGATCAGCATCCACACGCCGAGGAAGAAGGCGAAGGAGAGCAGGAAGGCCCAGCTGCCGCCGAAGGTGGCGAGGCCGTCCGACAGCCGTTCGCCCAGCGTGCGGTGGTCGTCGTATTCCTCCTCCGGGTTCTCGGCCAGCGTCTCGTGCCGGGCGAGGCTTTCGGCGACCTCGCGGTCCAGCTCGCTGAGTTCGCCATGCTCCTCCTTCAGCAGCTCGGCGACATAGAGCGAGCGGTAGCGCGCCAGCTCCTGCCGGCTGATCTGCGCGTCATGCTCCAGATGCGGGTGGTCGTGGCGGATGCGGTCGGCCAAGCTGGGACGCAGCGCGTCGAGCGCGATCAGGTCGCGCTTCGGCCGGCGCTTGCCGCTGATGGCGCAGGGCTGCCGCTTGGACGCCAGCAGGCCGCCGGCCTCCTCCTCACCGGACGGATAGGTCGGTTCGGCGGACTCGTCACCGTCCTCCGGTGGAAACTGATGATCGGTCAAGATCTCGCCCTCCCTGCATGCACACTCCGGCGCGGGCGACTTTATGCCTGATTATTTTGACAATCCGGTTAAATCACCGAAAGGCGAAGACCGCGGGTAAGGAAGCGGTCGCCTTGCAAAGACTGGACATGACCGGCGATGCCCGTCGCACCGGCTGTCCATCGGGCAATTCCAGATGAATTCCGGTTCATCTTCGCCCCGAACGGACAGCGCCAACGGAAAAGGGGCCGCCTTGCGGCAGCCCCTATCCTTACTTGACCGATGGGCCTTACCTGCGACCCGTGTCCGGGACGGTCAGCCGATGCGCCAGACGTCCGGGCTGTTCTCCAGCCGCTTCAGCACGGCGAGGCGCTGCTGCTCGATCTCCTCGGGCAGGCGGTCGCCGAAGCGGTTGAACAGTTCCTCCTGGTCCTTCGCCTCGGCCTCGGCCTCCTTGCGGTCGATGTCCATGATCTTGGCGAACTTGTCGGCCGGGAAGGTCAGGCCGGACCAGTTCAGATCCTGGTAGCGCGGGGAATAGCCGAAGGGCGATTCCGCCACGTCGGTGGCGCGGCCGCGGACGCGGTCGACGATCCACTTCAGCACGCGCATGTTGTCGCCGAAGCCCGGCCAGACGAACTTGCCGTTCTCGTCCTTGCGGAACCAGTTGACGCGGTAGATGCGCGGCAGGCTCTCGACCTTGCCTTCCATCGACAGCCAGTGGTTCCAGTAGTCGGCCATGTTGTAGCCGCAGAAGGGCAGCATGGCGAACGGGTCGCGGCGGATGGCGGCCTGGCCGACGGCGGCGGCGGTGGCCTCCGAGCCCATGGTTGCCGCCCAATAGACGCCTTCGCGCCAGTTGTAGGCCTCGAACACCAGCGGGAAGGTCTTCGACAGGCGGCCGCCGAAGATGAAGGCGCTGATCGGAACGCCGGCCGGATCCTCCCAGGCCGGGTCGATCGACGGGCACTGCGCCGCCGGGGCGGTGAAGCGGCTGTTCGGGTGGGCGGCGACGCGGCCGCAGCCCGGGGTCCAGTCCTTGCCCTGCCAGTCGATCAGGTGCGCCGGCGCCTCGTCGGTCAGTCCTTCCCACCAGACGTCGCCGTCGTCGGTCAGCGCGACGTTGGTGAAGATGACGTTGTGGTCCAGCGTCTTCAGCGCGTTCGGGTTCGACTTCACGCTGGTGCCGGGGGCGACGCCGAAGAAGCCGGCCTCCGGGTTGATGGCGCGCAGCGTGCCGTCGGGCTGCGGCTTGATCCAGGCGATGTCGTCACCGATGGTGCGGACCTTCCAGCCCTCGAACTCCTTCGGCGGGACCAGCATGGCGAAGTTGGTCTTGCCGCAGGCCGACGGAAAGGCGGCGCCGACATAGGTCTTCTCGCCGGCCGGGCTTTCCACGCCGAGGATCAGCATGTGCTCGGCCAGCCAGCCCTGCTCGCGGCCCATCGCCGAGGCGATGCGCAGCGCGAAGCACTTCTTGCCGAGCAGCGCGTTGCCGCCATAGCCGGAGCCGTAGGAGACGATGCGGTGCTCGTCGGGGAAATGGACGATGTACTTGTTGTCGGCGTTGCAGGGCCAGGCCACGTCCGGCTGGCCGGGCTCCAGCGGGGCGCCGATGGAATGCAGGCAGGGCACGAAGTCGCCGTCGCCCAGGATGTCCAGCACCTTCTGGCCCATGCGGGTCATCAGGCGCATGTTGACCGCCACATAGGGGCTGTCGGAGATCTGCACGCCGATGTGGGCGATGTCGGAGCCCAGCGGACCCATGCTGAACGGCACCACATACATGGTGCGGCCGCGCATGCAGCCTTCGAACAGGCCGTCCAGCTTGGCCTTCATCTCGGCCGGGTCCATCCAGTTGTTGGTCGGACCGGCTTCCTCGCGCGTCTTCGAGCAGATGTAGGTGCTGTCCTCGACGCGGGCGACGTCGCCCGGATCGGAGCGGCAGAGGAAGGAGTTCTGGCGCTTGGCCTCGTTCAGGCGGATGAAGGTGCCGGCCTCGACCATCTCGTTGCAGAGACGGTCATATTCCTCCTGCGAACCGTCGCACCAGTGAACGCGCTCCGGCTTGCATTTCAGGGCGATCTCCTCGACCCAGGCCAGGAGCTTCTTGTTCCGCGTCCGTGTGTTACCAGTCATATCGTCCCTCTCGAAGGCTGGGCCGGTGTCGCCGCGCCGGGCATGCCCCTTGTTCGGGGATCCCGCGGCCGGTCCGGCCGTTCTTTCGTCCGTTGTCGTGTCAGATGGATGGCATCCGCCGCATCAGCGGCGTGCCGGTCCGAACAGGCGGCCGGGCTGCGAACCCGCCGCGATGCGCGGCACCGGCAGGGTGCGGCGACGATACGGTGCAAAAGGCGGTCCTGAGGCGACAGGTCTGGGGGCCAATGGCCCGGACGGGAAACGGGTCGATCCGTTATGGTCCACTGAAGTGTTCTCCTGGTTGCGCGTGCCCGCGCGCCGCGTTTTTGTTTTTGGTGCGGCGCCCGGTGGTGTCGAAGCGACCTCTCGGCTGGTCGTTCAAGGCTGACGGTTGGCTTCTCGTCTCTCTCGTTTTCGTTTTTCGCTGACCGTTCTTTTTGTTCTTTTCGATCTTTTCTTGTTTTTGCGTGGCAGCACGGCTGTCAGGTGCCTCCGCCGCCGTCCGGTCGGGTTCCAGCCGTTCCTGTCCCGGATGTCGATCCTCCGGGTTGTCCCGACCCGTCCGGCGGCCGGACCAGCGTGTCCAGCATCAGTTTAGCCGATTCGGGGTCATGGATTCTCTGCTCAAAATCGACGCGGGCGACGTACCCCCCGCGTCGCAGGTCACATCCCTCCGGGTCGATCCCGGTCAAGCTCCAGCCGTCCATTTCACCATCGGTGGCGGGCGCCAGCCGGGGGCCGTACCCCTCGCCGTCCAGACGGTCGAGCAGCGCCGCCTCGCCCGCCGCCAATGCGGGGGCGGCAGCAGGGAGGTCCAGCTCCGCGGCGGACAGCCAGTGGATGCGGCCGAAGCCGGCGACCAGATGGGCGCGCTCCACCGCGACGCGGTAGATCGCGAAGTCGCCGAAACCGGCATAGAGGGCGGCGTCGGGATGGCGGCGCAGGTAGCGCGCGCGGTGCTCCGGATCGTCCGACCGCCCGGCCCGGCCCTGAACCGACAGGCGCGCGCCGGTCAGCGGCTGCGCCAGCCCGGCGGTGCCGTCGAACAGCAGTCCGACCCGGCCGTCGGCCAGCAGGTTGCGCGTGTGGTCGGCGAGGGTGGACAGGAGAAGCAGCGGGCTGCCGTCATGGTCGAACGCCACCAGCACCAGCGAGGGATAGGGCCAGCCGGCGGCATCCGCCATCGCCCCGGCACCCTCATCGGTCGGCCGCTGCACGGTCGCCAGCGCGGCGCGGTCGCAGGCGCGCATCAGGCGTCTGGCACGCAAGGCCGGAGCCATGGTCGCCGGAGCCGGGTTGGCTTGAGCCGCGCCGGGCCGGTCGGTGCCCGGCGGCGTCGCGTCCCCCTGGCCGTCCGCAGTGGCGCCGGCCGGAGAGGACGCGGAAAGGGCGTTCGAAAAACTCATTCCAAAACGAGCGCGTTCTCCCGCGCGGCACCATTGTTCGGCGCCGCATTGCCGCCATATTGGCCCATACAAATGCTGCGGGAAAAGAGAAAACTGCCGCTGGTACCTGGACTCTGGCATAAAGTATTGGAATGACCACTCGTCCTATGCCTGATGTTTCCGCTAACATTACCGGGTCCCGGCAGTTCGACCGTTCCAACCTGTTCCCGACTGTCCGTTCCCCACTATCCCTGCCCCGCTTCGATAGGATCAGTTACGACCATGGCCCACACCGTCGCCCTGGTGGATGACGACCGCAACATCCTGGCCTCGGTCTCCATCGCCCTGGAGGCCGAGGGCTTCGACGTGCGCACCTACACCGACGGCGCCGAGGCGCTGCGCGGATTGAGCCAGCGCCCGCCCGACCTCGCCGTGCTCGACATCAAGATGCCGCGCATGGACGGCATGGAGTTGCTGCAACGCCTGCGCCAGACCAGCCAGATGCCCGTCATCTTCCTGACCAGCAAGGACGACGAGCTGGACGAGCTGATGGGCCTGCGCATGGGCGCCGACGACTACATCAAGAAGCCCTTCTCGCAGCGCCTGCTGATCGAGCGCATCCGGGCGCTGCTGCGGCGCGAGGCCCTGCGCGGCGAGAGCCCGGAGGTCGATCCCGGGCAGATCATCACCCGCGGCCCGCTGCTGCTGGACGGCGCCCGCCATGCCTGCAGCTGGAAGGGCCAGCCGATCGACCTGACCGTGACCGAGTTCCTGCTGGTGCGCGCGCTGGCCCAGCGGCCGGGCCATGTGAAGAACCGCGACCAGCTGATGGACGCGGCCTATGGCGAGCATGTCTATGTCGACGACCGCACCATCGACAGCCACATCAAGCGGCTGCGCAAGAAGTTCAAGGCCGTCGACGCCGACTTCTCCCAGATCGAAACGCTCTATGGCGTCGGCTACCGGTACAAGGAATAACGCGGTGTCCACGCTTGGCGCGGCAGGTGGCGGGAAGCGGCGGAAGCTGGGCGGCGTCTCGCCGCTGACCCTGCGCATCCTTGCGGTCAATGTGCTGGCGCTGCTGGTGCTGCTGGCGGGGCTGCTTTATCTCGGCCGCTACCAGGACCGGCTGATCCAGGCGGAGACCGAGGCGCTGGCGACGGAGGCGCGCATCTTCGCCTCGGCGCTCGGCGAAGGGGCGGTGAACCGCATCCTGACCGCCCCCTCCCCCACCGGCGACGAGAGCGGCGAGCGCTTCGAACTGGCGCCCGAACTGGCGCGGCCGATGATCCGCCGGCTGGCGGAGGCGACGTCGACCCGCACCCGCCTCTTCGACATCGACGGCCACATGCTGTCCGACAGCCGGGTGCTGGTGGGCTCGCAGGGCCGCATCGAAATCCGCGAACTGCCGACCCCGCCGTCCGGCGATCCGGTCAGCCGGGCGATCAACGACCTCTACACCCGCCTGATCGACGTGGTGCCCAGCCGCGAAGGGCTGCCGGTCTACCGCGAGCAGCCGGGCCAGCCCAACCCCGACGTGGAGCGGGCGCTGGTCGGCGAGGCGGCGGCCACCGTCTGGCGCGTCGACGGTGCCGGCGGCGACCCGGAACTGCTGCTGACCGTGGCGGTTCCGGTCCAGCGCTACCGCGAGGTGCTGGGGGCGGTGCTGCTGACCCGCGGCGGCGGCGAGATCGACCGCGCCATCCGCTCCGTCCGCTTCGACATCCTGCGGGTGTTCGGCGTGGCGCTGCTGGTGACCATCGCCCTGTCCTTCTATCTGGCCGGCACCATCGCCCGGCCGATCCGCCGGCTGGCCCAGGCCGCCGACCGGCTGCGCACCAGCCATGGGCGCCATGCCGAAATCCCCGACCTGACCCGCCGCGGCGACGAGATCGGCGAGCTGTCCGGCGTGCTGCGCGAGATGACCGACGCGCTGTGGACGCGGATGGACGCCATCGAGCGCTTCGCCGCCGACGTCGCCCACGAGATCAAGAATCCGCTGACCTCGCTGCGCAGTGCCGTGGAGACGGCAGAGCGCGTCAGCGACCCGCGCCACCGCGACCGGCTGATGGCGATCATCGCCGACGACGTGCAGCGGCTGGACCGGCTGATCAGCGACATCTCCAACGCGTCCCGCCTGGATGCCGAACTGTCGCGGGCCGAGGCGGAGCCGGTGGACATCGGCCTGCTGCTGACCATGCTGGCCGAACTGCGCCAGACGGTTGCCGCAACCATGGACGAGCGGGTGGCGGCCGGAGACGGCGAGGACGGCGGGACCCGGCTGCGGCCGCCGCGGGTCGTGCTCGACCTGCCGGCCGCCGAGCGGCTGGTGGTGCCGGGGCTGGAAGGGCGCCTGACCCAGGTGTTCCAGAACCTGATCGACAACGCCCTGTCCTTCTCGCCGCCCGGCGGCACGGTGCGGCTGACCGCAAGGCGCAGCGGCCGCAGCGTCAAGGTGGTCGTCTCGGACCAGGGGCCGGGCATCCCCGACGGCAAGGAGGAGGCGATCTTCGACCGCTTCTACACCGAACGTCCGGCGGGCGAGAAATTCGGGACCCACTCCGGTCTCGGCCTATCGATTGCCAAGCAGATAGTCAGCGCGCACAATGGTTCTGTATTTGCGAAAAATCGTTATGTATCGGACGGGACCATCGAGGGCGCCGACTTCGTGGTGACTCTGCCTTTGCTGTGAGAAACTCTGCGGAATTTCATACATCCTTCCCACTCTCAGCTAGACAAGCCCAGTCCAACCATCGATCATGATCCTGGTCGTTCTCGCTTGTCGGCTGCCGGGTCGGACGGACCATGCCGGTCCGGTTGTATATGCCTGCACCATACGGCAACGGGAGGGTGGCCATACCCCGGAACAAAGATGTGGGGTCGCCATGCCTGAGTGCGTTCCGCCCGAATCCTCCTCCGTGCACACGCTGTCCCCGACCGGCCGCCGTTCCGCCGCCCCGGGTTCCGTTGCCGGTGCCGCGCCGGGCGACGTCGTCGACCTGCGCCGCTACCGTCTGGCCCGCCTGATCCGCCATGCCGGCCGGCAGCAGGGGGAGTTGGCAAGGATGATGCGGCAATCCGCGCAGGAGCGGACCCAGCTCGCCGAAGCCCTTCAGGGGGCGCAGCGCCACCTCGCCAGCATCGCCGACAACTACAAGGTCCTGCTGGTTCGGCTGAAGCGGGAGAAGGACTTCCGCGACGCCTGCCAGGAGGCGGCGGAGCTGGAGGATCTGGACGAGATGATCCGCCGCCGCGACGCCCTCGCCCTGGAACTGGAGGCGATCCGACGCACGCCCCGCGGCGCCGCGGGCGCCTGACGGCGCGCATCGTCACCATTCGCGTCAGTGTTCTAAGCCCGACCGTTCGCACGGCCATTATCCGCACCGAAAGAACGGTTGGAAGCGGATGGGGGATCCCGGACAGGTTTCCCCGCCTGACCTTGTGGGACACCGTTCCGTTCCCATTGACAGAACCTGCGCCACGTCTCACCTTCGCCAGACTATGGTGACGATTCACGGCACCTGCGTCTTGCTCTCCGGCATCGGCGTGCTGCTGCGTGGGGAGTCCGGACGGGGAAAATCGGATTTGGCCTTGCGACTGATCGATGGCGGAGCCTTGCTGGTCGCGGATGACCGGGTGGCTCTGCATTGCGAATCCGGCCGCCTGACCGCCTCTCCCCCGCCCGCCCTGGCCGGGCTGCTGGAGGTGCGGGGCGTCGGCATTCTTCCCGTTCCGTCGGCCGGGCCGGCCCCCGTCGGTCTCGTCGTCGACCTGCTCGAACGTGACGAGGTGGACCGTCTGCCGGAGGCGGAGACCGACACGCTGCTGGGCGTCGCCCTGCCCCGCCTGGGCCTGCACGCCTTCGATGCCTCCACCCCCGCGAAGATCCGCCTTGCCGCCGCCAGCCTGTGCGGCGGACGGCTGGACCGGGTGCCCGCCAGCCTTTCGGCCCTATCATGAAACCTCCCGACACTCTGATGTCCGACGTGCCGACCGACCCTGCCGCCCCTGCCGCCCGCGGGCGCATCGTTCTGGTCACCGGCATGTCGGGGGCCGGCATGTCGGTGGCGCTGAAGGCGCTGGAGGATCTGGGCTACGAGGCGGTGGACAATCTGCGCCTGTCGCTGGTGCCGACGCTGATCCGGCAGGCCGATCCGAAGCGCCGGCCGCTGGCTCTGGTGATCGACAGCCGCACCCGCGACTTTTCCGCGCAGAACTTCCTGGACGAGCTTGAGGAGTTGCGGCGCGACGGCGATCTCGACGTCCGGCTGGTCTTCCTGGAATGCGGCGACGAGGTGCTGCAACGCCGCTTCACCGAGACGCGCCGCCGCCATCCGCTGGCGGAGGACCGCACGGTGCCCGACGGCATCCAGCGCGAACGCGCCCTGCTGTTCCCGCTGAAAGAAGAAGCCGACGTCACCATCGACACGACGCAACTGTCCATTCACGATTTGCGGCGCATCCTGTCCGGGCATTTCCGGCGTGACGCCCAGGCAGCCTTGCAGGTGTTCGTGACCTCCTTCTCCTTCCGCCAGGGTCTGCCGCGCGAAGCCGATCTGGTCTTCGACGTGCGGTTCCTGACCAACCCGCATTACGACCCGGAGCTTCGGCCGCTGACCGGTCTGAACCCGGCCGTCGCCGCGCGGGTGGAGAGCGATCCCGATTTCCCTGCCTTCTTCGGCAACCTGACGGAACTGCTGCGCCCGCTGCTGCCGCGCTACAACCAGGAAGGCAAGAGCTACCTGACCATCGCCATCGGCTGCACCGGCGGCAAGCACCGGTCGGTCTTCATCGCCGAACGGCTGGCGGCGTGGTTGAAGGAGCAGGGGCTGCGGGTCAACCTCAGCCACCGCGAACTGGAGCGGCTGGGGCTGCGGACCGCCGGGGCCGGCCCTGCCTCCAACCAGCAGGCCAACAACCAGCAGACCGGCAGCCAGCAGGCCAACCATCAGGCCAACCATCAGGGATGATGCAAATTGCGCCTTGACGACCATGCGTCCAACCAACGATCCAGATGCGATGAGCGCTGCCGCCCCGCGGCGGCGGCCCTCGCGCAGGTCTCCGGGGAGGACCCAACCTTGAAGGATGTCCCATGATCGGTATGGTTCTTGTCACCCACGGGCGGCTGGCCGAGGAATTCATCGCCGCACTGTTCCACGTGGTGGGCGAACAGCAGCAGGTGCGCGCCGTGTGCATCGGCCCGGACGACGACATGGAACAGCGGCGCCAGGACATCCTGAACTCGGTGGCGGAGGTCGATGACGGGTCGGGCGTCGTGGTGCTGACCGACATGTTCGGCGGCACGCCGTCCAACCTCGCCATCTCCATCATGGACAAGGCGAAGGTCGAGGTGATCGCCGGCGTCAACCTGCCGATGCTGATCAAGCTCGCCAGCGTGCGCAAGACCGAGCCGCTGGACAAATCGGTGATCGCCGCCCGCGATGCCGGACAGAAATACATCAACGTCGCCTCCACCCTCCTGTCGGACTGACCGCCTGCGATGAGCCCCCCCGACGACACGGCATCCGCCGACGGCGAAATCCGCCGCACCGCCACCATCACCAACCAGCGTGGCCTGCACGCGCGCGCCTCGGCCAAGTTCGTCAAGCTGGTCGCCACCTTCGATGCCGAGATCTCGGTGCGCCGCGGCGAGTCCGTGGTGTCCGGCGAGTCGATCATGGGGCTGATGATGCTGGCCGCCGGTCCCGGCACCACGGTCGAGCTGCGCGCCAGCGGCGCCCAGGCCGATGCCGCGATGGATGCCCTCCTGGACCTGATCAACCGCAAGTTCGATGAAGAATGACCTGCCCCCCGCCGGCCAGACCGGCGGCCCGGTATCCGGCCCCGACCGCGGCGGTTCCGGCGGCACCCCGTCGCCCGAGCCGGTGAGCGGTTCGGCCAACACGCCCGCCAGCACGGCCGCCAGCGCTGCGGCGCGCGCCCTGCGCGGCCTGGGCGTGTCGCCCGGCATCGCCATCGGCCCGGCCCATGTGGTGGAAAGCGGCGCCGTCGCCATCCCCGAATATGCCATCGAACCGCAAGCGGTCGAGGCGGAGGTCGCCCGCTTCAACGAGGCGGCGACCAAGGCGCGCCGCCAGATCAAGAAGCTGAAGAGCAAGGCGCTCGTCCTGCCCGACTCGGCGTCGGAGGAGATCGGCTTCCTGCTCGACGCTCATCTGTCGATGGTCACCAACTCGCGCCTGACCCGCGGGGTGGAGCATCGCATCAAGCAGGACCGGATCAACGCCGAGGCCGCCATCCAGGCGGAGATCGCCGCCATCGCCGCCACCTTCGCCGGCATGGACGACGCCTATCTCGCCGGCCGCATCGACGACATCCGCGAGGTCGGGCGGCGGCTGACCCGCAACCTGATGAAGCAGGAATACCGGGCCTTCAGCAGCCTGCCCCCCGGCAGCATCATCCTGGCGGAGGAATTGACCCCCGCCGACACCGCCCTGCTCGACCCCACCGTCGTCGGCGGCTTCGCCACCGTGCTGGGCGGGGCGGAAGGGCACACCGCCATCCTCGCCCGCTCGCTCGGCCTGCCGGCGGTGCTGGGCGCGCCCGGCCTGCTGGCCGGCGTGCGCAACGGCGTGACGGTGATCGTCGACGGCCTCCAGGGCCGCGTGCTGATCGACCCGCCGGCCGAGGTGCTGGCCGATTACAGCGAGCGCCGCGCCGCCCGCGAGCGCGAGCGCCAGGGGCTGAAGAGCCTGCGCAAGCTGCCCGCCGTCACCCGCGACGGCACCGCCATCACGCTGATGGCGAATCTGGAGCTGCCGCGCGATCTCGACCACGCGCTGGAACATGGCGCCCAGGGCATCGGCCTGCTGCGGACCGAGTTCATGTTCATGAACCGCGACCATCTGCCCGACGAGGATGAGCAGTACGCCGTGCTGCGCACCATGATCGAGGGGATGGGCGGCCGCACCGTCACCGCCCGCACCATGGATCTGGGCGGCGAGAAGCTGGCCGGCTGGATGGCCGGGCGCTATGGCGAGCCGGCCAACCCGGCGCTCGGCCTGCGCGCCATCCGGCTGGGCCTGCGCGAGCCGAAGCTGCTGGAGACGCAGCTCGCCGCCATGCTGCGTGCCGGCGTCCACGGTCCGCTGCGCATCCTGCTGCCGATGATCGCCTCGGTCACCGAGGTGCAGAAGGTGCGCGAGATGATGGGGCAGGTCGCCCGCCGGCTGCGCCGCCGCGGCGTCGCCATCGCCGATCCGCTGCCGCCGGTGGGCGTGATGGTGGAGGTGCCGGGGGCGGCGCTGGCCGCCGACGCGCTGGCCTATGCCGCCGACTTCTTCTCCATCGGCACCAACGACCTGACCCAGTACACGCTGGCCATCGACCGCGCCGACGAACAGGTCGCCACCCTCTACGACCCGCTGCATCCGGCCGTGCTGCGGCTGATCCAGTTCACAGTGGAGGCCGCCCTGCGCGCCCGCATCCCGGTGTCGGTCTGCGGCGAGATCGCCGGCGATCCGCGCTACACGGCGTTGCTGCTGGGGTTGGGCGTGCGCGAGCTGTCGATGGCGCCGCTGGCGGTGCCGGCGGTGAAGAAGCGCATCCGCTCGCTCGATCTGGTGGAGGCGGGCCGCCGCGCCCGCGTCATCATGGACCAGAGCGACAGCGGCCGCATCGCCACGCTGCTGGACGATTTCAACGCGACGCTGTGAGGCAAGACCGGTGGGATGGGGGCGAAAGCCCCCCTCTCACGGTGCCTTCCGCCCCGCCATATGGCCGAGATAGGCGACGACCCGATCCAGATCGGCATCGCTCAGCATCGCCGGGTCGAAGCCCGGCATCTGCTGGCCCGGCCATGTCCGGACCGAGCTGGGATCGCGGATCAGCGTCTTCAGCCCGGCGGGCGTGAGATAGTCTGTCGGGTTCATCGGCCGGTTCAGGTCCGGCCCCATCGTGGCGCTGCCGGCGCCGTTCAGGGTGTGGCAGGCCATGCACTGGGTGATGAACACCGCCTGTCCGGCGCGGATTGCCGAGTCGGCGGGCAGGCCCGGCTCGACCGCCAGCTGTGGCCAGCGCCGCAGCGGGTCGTCGGAGGCGACGATGCGGGCCAGCTGATAAGGCCATTGTTCGCTGCGCACCTCCGACGCCTCCGGCCGCACCCAGACCAGATAGAAGGGACCGGCGGACACCGCCTTGCCCGGCAGGTTGGGCCAGGGCCGGTCGGCCGGCTCCACCGCCAGGAAGGCGACGGCGCCGTCGGGACCGCTGCGCAGGCACAGCTCCGGCGGCAGCTGCGCGGTGAAGCCGTCCGACGCCACCCCTTCCAGCACGGTGCCGGGCGGGAAGTCAGCAGCACCCAGCAGGCTGGCGAGCGGCACGGCGCGGTAGCTCATCGGCCGGCCATAGGAGATGTCGGCCGGGATGTCGACGGTCACCGTGTCGGGCCGGGCCAGCAGGGCGTCGCGGTCGAACACCCGCTCGGTTCCGGCAACGGCGATCGTCAGCGCCGGCCCGCCGGCCAGTGCCGGATGCAGCGGCAGAGCCACGAGCAGCAAAGACAAGGCGGCAAGCAGGCGTCCAGCCACAGGCCCAAGCGACGGCTTCCTCATTCCAGATCGTCCTCCCCTTCGTCGTCATCCCAGGACTCGTCATCGGCGCCGGAGCGTTGCAGGGCGGCGGAGGCCGGCTCCCGCTCCAGCCGCTCGATCTGCTCGGGATGGGTGATCTCGATCATGGGGCCATTGCGCAGCGTGATCCAGCCCCGCACGCGCACCCGGCGGCCCTCGTAGGACAGCGGATCGATGCCGGCGCGGGTGACCTCGCGCATCGCGGCGCGGCCGATATGGACGGTGACGTCGCTGCGCCAGTCGGTGCCGAAGTCCAGCCAGCTCTCGCCGCCGCTCTTGGACACCGCCAGCACCAGCCCTTCCACCAGCTGGAAGCTGTCGCGGTCGCGGGAAAGCCCGTCGGCGTCGGCGGCGTCGCGCACGGCATAGACCCGGCTGCGCCACAGCCCGCGCCCGGCGTTGCGCGCGGTTTCCTCGCCGGCCAGCAGCTCCGCCGCATAGGCGCGGGCGTCGGGCCGGGTGTGGACCCGCGCCAGCCCACGGACCAGCAGCGCCGATTGCAACCACAACCCGTCCTCCCGCACCAGATGGGCGAGCAGACGGCCATGGCGGTCGGTCGGCGCCGGCCCGTGCAGGACGACACGGCGGCCGAGCGCCAGATCGGCCAGCGCCGCGGTCGCCGCCTCCGCCAGCGGCCAGACCCGCCCGTCGGCGGGGTTGGCGTTGCGCGGCGGCTTGGCCGCGTCGATCCCGGCCAGCCGGACCCGGCGGCCGTCCTCAAGCTCCAGCGTGTCGCCGTCCAGCACGGCGGCGACCCGCAGCCCGTCCGCCGAGGCGGCGACCGGCAACAGGCCGCACAGCAGCAGGCAAGCGAGCAGCAGAACCGGCAGGCGCACAAGCGGGAGCGTGACAAGTGTCATCGGGAAGGCCGTCCTTGCGGAACATCCGCCGCCGGGCGGGGTTTTGACCGGTATGCCGACCCATCTCCCCTTCCGCAAGCTCCTCCGCGCCGCACTGGCCGTCCTCATGCTGGCGGCGGTGACGCCCACCCTGGTCGCACCCGCGCCGGCCCGGGCCGGGCTGCTCGACAATGTCCTCTCCGGCGGTGACGAGGCGGCGCTGGGCGCGCAGGAACACCCGAAGATCCTGGCCCAGTTCGGCGGGGCGGTGAAGGATGCCCGGCTCCAGGGTTACATCGACCAGCTCGGCCGCAAGCTCGCCGCCACCACGGCGCTGGCGCGCGAGCCCTGGACCTTCACCTTGCTGGACAGCGACGTGGTCAACGCCTTCGCCCTGCCCGGCGGCTATGTCTACGTCACCCGCGGCCTGCTGGCGCTGGCGAAGGACGAGGCCGAGGTGGCCGGCGTGCTGTCGCACGAGATCGGCCACGTCACCGCCCACCATTCGGCGCAGCGCCAGACCCGGCAGACCATCGCCGGGCTGCTCGCCGCCGGGGTCGGGCTGGTGTTCGGCAACGACACGCTGGCGCAGCTGGCCGGGCTGGGCGGCACCGCCATGGTCGCCAGCTATTCGCGCGAGCAGGAGTTGGAGGCCGACCAGCTCGGCGTCGAGACGCTGCGGCGGACCGGCTACGACCCTTTCGCCATGGCGACCTTCTTGGAGACGCTGCGCCGCGACAGCCAGTATGAGGGCCTGCGCGCCGGCAACAAGGGCGGGGACGGCTTCGACTTCCTCGCCAGCCATCCGGCGACCGAGGAGCGCGTCCGCCGCGCCGCCGACCTCGCCCGCGCTATCCCGCCGGGCGGCGCCCGCCCGCGCGATCCTTACCTGGCGGCGGTCGACGGCATGATCTATGGCGACAGCCCGGAGAACGGCTATGTCCGCGGCCGCACCTTCGCCCACCCGCAGCTCGGCATCGCCTTCACCGTGCCGCAGGGCTACTCGCTGCTGAACGGCGCCGATCAGGTGGTCGCCAAGGGGCAGAACGGCACCGCCATGGCCTTCGACGGCGGATCGGCGGCCGGCGTGTCCGACCCCGCCAGCTTCCTGACCGGGGTATGGGGCAAGAGCGCAACGCTGTCCAACCTCCAGCGCCTCACCATCGGCGGCATGGCGGCGGCCACCGCCACCACGCGCGGTGAGTCCGACGGCACCAGCGCCGACATCCGTCTGGTGGCGATCCGCGCGCCGGACGGGAAGATGTACCGCTTCACCTTCCTGGCGCCCGCCGGATCGCTGGCTCGTTTCGATAACGATTTCCAGGCGGCGGCCAACAGCTTCCACCGCATGACCGCGGAGGAGGCCGCCCGCTACCGTCCGCGCCGCGTGCAGGTGACGGCGGTGCAGCCCGGCGACAGCGTCGCCGGCCTCATTCGCCGCATGCCGCAGGAACCCTATGCCGAAGAATTGTTCCGGATCATCAACGACCTGCCGCCCGGCACGCCACTGCAACCCGGCCAACGGGTGAAGGTGATTGTCGGGGAGTAGCTTCTGCCGTCAGTCATGAGCAAAACGGCATGAAATCCGCGTAAGGATACAGCCCCACGGGTTGCCGCCGGCCGGATGGGCGGGTAGGCTGCCGCGCATGTCCGATACCCCGTCAGCGCGCCCCCAGATTGCTCCGCCCCTTCCGGCGATGGCCGTGAAGCCGGCTGGAAAGGCGGCGGCAAAGGCTGTTGGGAAAAACGGGGGAAAAGCCGGCCCGAAGCCCGCCGGGCGCCGGCGCCTGCGGCTGCCCATCGCTGCGGTGCTGGTGGCGGGGTTCGGCTCGCTGATGCTGGCGGCGGTCGCCAGCGTCCTGGTGCTGGGTCTGGTCAGCGCCAGCACCAACACCTTCGCGCTGCTGAACGACAAGGCCGATCTGGCGCTGGCCGGGGTGGAGGTGCGGGTCCGCCACCAGCTCGACCCCGCGCGCGAGATGGCGCGCTTCGTCGCCGGACTGATCGAGCGCGGCGACCTGCGCGCCGGCGACAACACGGCGATGATCGACACGCTGCGCGGCGCGCTCGCAGGCGCGCCCGACGTCACCGGCCTCGCCTTCGTCCGCCCGGACCTGACCGGCGTCCGCGTCGGCCGGCTGAACGGCGGGCTGGTCGCCGATCCCTTCGACATGCAGGGCGACAGCGACATCCCGCCGGAGATACTGGACGGTCCCAACCGCAGCGCCGCCACCTGGGCCGATCCGCGCTGGCTGAAGGAGGCGCAGAACAGCTTCGTCACCCTCTACCATCCGGTGCGGCGCGACGGCCGCTATCTGGGGCAGGTGGCGGTCGGCGTGTCGCTGGGCGACCTGTCGCGCTTCCTGTCGGTGCTGTATGTGGAGCAGGGGCTGAACGCCTTCGTGCTGTACGACCAGAACCATGTGCTGGCCCACCCGGCGCTGGTCGGCCGCAGCTTCGATTTTTCCGGCAAGCTGGACGGTCCGCCGCTGCCGCGCACCGATCAGGTCGACGACCCGGCGCTGGCGGCGCTGTGGTCCAGCGGTGTGCCCGTCCAGTCGCTGAAGAAGCGGGTGGAGGCGCGCGCCGTCCAGGTCCTCGGCAGCGACTACATCTTCCTGACCCGCAAGATGGCCGGCTATGGCCAGCAGGACTGGATCATCGGCATCGGCTATCGCGACGGCGAGCTGAATGTCGAGGTCCGCCGGCTCTACATCACCGGGGCCGTCGGCCTTGCCATCCTGCTGGTGTCGGTCGGGGTGGCGCTGCTGGTCGGGCGGCGGATCAGCCGGCAGGTGGCGCGGCTGGCCGAGGCCGCCGACCGCGTCCGCGCCTTCGAATTCCGCGCCATTCCCGACCTGCCCGACTCCCGCCTGCGCGAGATGGCGCGCGCCGCCACCGCCTTCAACGCCATGGTCGCCGGCCTGCGCTGGTTCGAGACCTATGTGCCGAAGGCGCTGGTCCTGCGCCTGATGCGCCAGCGCGAGACCGAGGGCGGGCTCGATTCGGTGCAGCGCGAGGTGACGGTGATGTTCACCGACATCCGCGGCTTCTCCCGCATGGCCGAGCATATGGCCGCCGCCGACACCGCCGCCCTGCTGAACGAGCATTTCACCCTGCTCGCCGCCTGCATCGAGGCGGAGGGCGGCACGGTGGACAAGTTCATCGGCGATTCGCTGATGGCCTTCTGGGGCGCGCCCGAGGCGCAGGAGGACCATGCCGTCCGCGGACTGCGCGCGGCGCTGGCGATCCACCATGCCATCCGCGCCGACAACCGCCGCCGCCTCACCGAGGGCCGGGCGCCGATCCATGTCCGCGTCGGGCTGCACAGCGGCCCGGTGGTGGTCGGCAACATCGGCTCCGACAGCCGGATCAACTACACCATCGTCGGCGACACCGTGAACGTCGCCGCCCGGATCGAGGAGCTGTCGGCCGCCCTCCAGGGCGAGTCCGAGGTGATCGTGCTGACCAGCGGCGTCACCGCGGCCAAGGGCAAGGACGCCGTCCCGCTGGTCCGCCAGGGCGGCCGGTCGCTGCGCGGCCGGACCGGCATGACCGAACTCTGGCGCCTGGTGCTGGAGGAGGAGAAGAAGGACGCCGCGAAGGCGGCGGCGGCGCCAGCGTCGGCGCCATCCCCGGCAGCCGGCACGGCAGTGCCGCCCGCCGCGCCGCCGCCGGTGGCGGGTGAGACTGCCAAACCGGTGTTCGCAGGTAAGGATACACCCTGAAACAGGCCGGCGTTTCCAGTTAAGTCATTGGAAAACCTGAAAACGCCCCTGCCCGCTTCCTTACCTCAGCGCCAGCTGCGACGGCCGCCGCGGCGGTCGTCCTCGTCGAACAGTTCGGCCAGCTTGTTCATCATCGTGCCGCCCAGCTGCTCCGCATCGACGATGGTCACGGCGCGGCGGTAATAGCGGGTCACGTCGTGGCCGATGCCGATCGCCACCAGCTCGACGGGCGAGCGGGTCTCGATCTGCTCGATGGTCTGGCGCAGGTGGCGTTCCAGATAGTTGCCGGCATTCACCGACAGGGTCGAGTCGTCCACCGGCGCGCCGTCGGAGATCACCATCAGGATGCGGCGCTGTTCCGGCCGGCCGAGCAGCCGGTTGTGCGCCCATTGCAGCGCCTCGCCGTCGATGTTCTCCTTCAGGATGCCTTCGCGCAGCATCAGGCCCAGATTCTTGCGGGCGCGGCGCCACGGCATGTCGGCCGCCTTGTAGACGATGTGGCGCAGGTCGTTCAGCCGGCCGGGATGCGGCGGCTTGCCGCCGGCGACCCAGGCCTCGCGCGCCTGCCCGCCCTTCCAGGCGCGGGTGGTGAAGCCCAGCACCTCGACCTTCACCGCGCAGCGCTCCAGCGTGCGGGCGAGGATGTCGGCGCTCATCGCGGCGATGGAGATCGGCCGGCCGCGCATCGAGCCGGAATTGTCGATCAGCAGCGACACTACCGTGTCGCGGAAGTCCATCTCCTTCTCCGCCTTGAAGGAGAGCGGAAGGACCGGGTTGGCGACGACGCGGGCCAGCCGGGCGGCGTCGAGGATGCCCTCCTCCAGATCGAAGTTCCAGGAGCGCTGCTGCTTGGCCATCAGGCGCCGTTGCAGCCGGTTCGCCAGCTTGGAGATCACGCCCTGCAGATTCTGCAGCTGCTGGTCCAGCAGGTGGCGCAGCCGTTCCAGCTCCGCCGGGTCGCAGAGGTCGGCGGCGTCGACCACCTCGTCATACTGGGTGGTGAAGGCCTTGTAGGCGTTGGGATCGGGCTCGTTGCGGCGGTTGAGGTCGTTGCGCCAGGGCTGGCCGGGGCCGGCGGGCTCCTCCGCCCCCTCGCCCTCGCCCATCTCCATGTCGCCTTCCTCGCCGGCGCCCTCCTCGGCGCTCTCGCCGGCTTCCGACGAGTCCTGCATCTCCGACGAGGCCATCGATTCGGCGTCGGACTGGTCGTCGTCCTGGCCGCGGGTCTGGCCGTGCTGGGGCGACTCCTCGTCCTCGGAGGACTGGGTCTGCTGGTCCTCCTCCTCTTCCTGGTCGGCTTCCTGCCCGACTTCCATGTCGAGGTCGGCCAGCAGGCGACGGACGGCCTTGGCGTAGGCCTCCTGGTCGCCGGCATAATTGGCCAGCCCCTTCATGTCCTTGCCCAGCCGCTCCTCGATCCACGGGCGCCAGAGGTCGACGGCGTGGGCGGCGGCGGGCGGCGGCGGTGCGCCGGTCATCGCCTCGCGCGCCATCATCCGCAGCGCCTCCGACAAGGGCACCTGTCCGCGGTCGTCGAAGCGGTCGAAGCCCTGGCGGGTGTAGCGATCCTCCAGCGCCGCTTCCAGATTGTGGGCGACGCCGGCCATGTCGCGGCTGCCCAGCGCCTCGCAGCGCGCCTGCTCCATCGCGTCGTAGGCCTGGCGGGCGGCATCGCCCAGCGGCATGCGGTGGGCATGCACCGTGGCGTCGTGATGGCGCAGCCGCAGCGCAACGGCATCGGCCGCCCCGCGCAGCTTGGCAACCTCGACCGGGTTCAGGTCGCGCGCCGGCAGCGGCACCCGCACGCGCTGACCCGACAGCCCCGGGGGGTCGGACGAAAAGCCCACCTGCACCTCCGCCCGCCGGGACATGGCGCGCACCGTGGCGGTGGTGGACCGCTTGAAGGCTTCGACGGGGGTGTCGTTCTGGGTGGTCATCGCGGGGGCGTCTTCGTTCTTGGGAGAGTTACGGCGCGGTGGGCAAGATTGACACGGAGCAGGGCATGGCTCTCACGGACATGCCGGGACTCGAACCAATGATATAAGCTCTTGCCCAGGAATGCCGTCCGTCCCGATCCGTGTGAATCCTCGTACGCCGCGCCCCGGCTTCACCGAAGGACAGAGCGCAGCGCACAACATCACACGAGGTTCGCCTGGACCCCCGTCTCCGGCAACTCCACGCCGAAGCAGCGCTGGTAGTATTCGGCCACCGTCGGCCGCTCCACCTCGTCGCACTTGTTCAGGAAGGTGATGCGGAAGGCGAAGGCGACGTCGTTGAAGATCTTCGCGTTCTCGGCCCAGGTGATCACCGTGCGCGGGCTCATGACGGTCGAGATGTCGCCGTTGATGAAGCCGGCGCGGGTCAGGTCGGCCAGACGCACCATCGACGCCACCGTGTCGCGGCCGCGGGCGTCGTCGTAGGACGCGACCTTGGCCTGGACGATCTTCATCTCGGCATCGACCGGCAGGTAGTTCAGCGTCGCCACGATGTTCCAGCGGTCCATCTGGCCCTGGTTGATCTGCTGGGTGCCGTGATAGAGGCCGGTGGTGTCGCCGAGGCCGACGGTGTTGGCGGTGGCGAACAGGCGGAAGGCCGGGTGCGGGCGGATGACGCGGTTCTGGTCGAGCAGCGTCAGCTTGCCTTCCACCTCCAGCACGCGCTGGATCACGAACATCACGTCGGGGCGGCCGGCGTCGTATTCGTCGAACACCAGGGCGCAGGCATGCTGCAAGGCCCAGGGCAGGATGCCCTCGCGGTACTCGGTGACCTGCACGCCGTCGCGGAGCACGATGGCGTCCTTGCCCATCAGGTCGATGCGGCTGATGTGGCTGTCCAGGTTGACGCGGATGCAGGGCCAGTTCAGCCGGGCCGCGACCTGCTCGATGTGGGTCGACTTGCCGGTGCCGTGATAGCCCTGGACCATGACGCGGCGGTTGTAGGCGAAGCCGGCGAGGATGGACAGAGTCGTGTCCCGGTCGAAGCGGTAGGCGCTGTCGAGGTCGGGCACATGCTCCGAGCGCTGGCTGAAGGCCGGCACCTGCATGTCGCTGTCGATGCCGAAGACCTCACGCACCGAGACCGTCGTGTCGGGCTTGTGGTCAAACAGGGCCGAGCTGGCCTGGGTCGCTCCTTGGGAAGCCATGGGTGGTTTCTTACGTTCCAGCGAGTGTCGGTTGTCCAGCGGCCGCGGGATTGACCCGGCCCGCCAACGGGGGTTCAGGCAGCATAACAGGCTTTCAGCGTATTGTAGGCCTGATTGATTTCTTTCAGGCGTTCTTCCGCAGCCTTGTCGCCGCCGTTGGCATCGGGATGATGCTTTTTCGCAAGCTCCCGATAGCGTGCTTTGATCCGTGCGAAGTCCACCGGCGGAGTCAGTTCAAGGACCGCCAGCGCCTTTTCCTCTTCGGTGCGGGCGTGGTGGCGCCGGTGCGCCTTTTCCTCGTTCTTCGTCTTGCCGGTGTCCTGGCCGAATTCGAAACTGAAGCCGTTGACCACGCGGTCGCGGATGAAGCGCTCCTGCGTCGCCCATTTGCCGAGCGGCCAGCTTGGCCGCTGCCAGGTCGTGTCCTGCCGCACCTCCGCCTCGATCTGGTCGGTGGACATGCCGGCGTAATAGTCCCAGGCCCGGTTGTACTCCCGGACATGCTCCAGGCAGAACCACCAGTACTCGTTGAGGCTGCTGCGGCTTTTCGGCGCACGATATTCGCCGGCGGCGACGCAATCGGGATGGTCGCACACACGGGTGGCCGCGCGCGGGGCGGCGTAGCTGTCGTAACTGGAGCGGGCGCGGTTCCTGGTCATCGGGCAAGTATGGGAAGAGCCGGTGCCTCTGGCAAGCACGCCGAATCGAGCTTCCGTCATCCGCAATCTGCGGGTCGCCGGGCTTGACAGACGCTTGACAGGGCAGGGATCGCACCGTCTCCTGACCGTTGGCGCGCCGGCCGGGTCACGACGTCCCGCCGCGGCCGCTCCCATCCCTTCCCGACCAGCGACGAGACATCAGGATCCGCCATGGAATACGCCACCCGCATCCGCGAAAAGCTGACCGCCGGACTGGCGCCGGACCGGCTCGAGGTCGTCGACGACAGCGCCCGCCATGCCGGCCATGCCGGGGCGGACGCCGCCGGGGAAACCCACTTCCACGTCACCGTCGTCTCCGCCGCCTTCGCCGGCAAGTCGCGGGTGGAGCGCCAGCGGATGGTCTATGCGCTGCTGGCCGACGAGTTGCGCGAGCGGGTGCATGCGCTGGGGCTGACCACCCACGCCCCCGGTGAAGCCGGGGCCTGAACGGGGCCGGAAAGCCCGCACGCATCCCGTACGCAGGAGGTTCATACCGGTCGTTCGTGCGCTTCAAATAACGAGCGGTTGATGCGGCGGAAACAGCATACATATGAATGCAACCAAGAGTCGATTTTAGGAAAACTTGTAAGAATGAGAGACGCTAGCGTGGTTGCATTTCCCGCTGCGTTTAGTAAAGTATGATATATGCAACCATTTATCGCGCCGTGGTGGACACAAACTTCGCATGTCCGCCGGCGGCTTCGTGGAAGGGGCTGCGGATGGCGAAGCGTGGGCCGAAGAAAAAGCGCGTGATCACTTCCCATGTGGGGGTGGAACCGCTGAGGAGTCAGAACATCATGATCGGCGGGCACCGCACGAGCATGCGGCTGGAACCGTCGATGTGGGATGCTCTGGAGGAGATCGGCCGTCGGGAAGGCCTGACCGTCAACCGCCTCTGCACCCAGATCAAGGAGCGGATCGAGGAACAGGCGCGCCGCAAGGGCATCAAGCCGGAAGACGCCGATGTCACCCTGACATCGGCCGTGCGCGTCTTCATTGCGTCCTATTACCGGCGGGCCTGCACCGAGGACGGTCATATGCGGGCCGGCCATGGCGGCAGCGACCCGTTCGTCGGCACGCCGTTCGAGCTGCCGATGGCTGACGAGGAGGACGGTGTCAAGGCCGCGGTCGCCGCGGGCGGCAGCTTCCCCACGCCCGGTCAGACCCCTGGCCCGACCCAGGCCGCAGGTCCGGCCCAGCCCGGTCTGGACGCCTGAGCGGCACCGCCCGGCGCCCGCCGCCGATTTCCGGCGGGCGTCCGGGGCGAAGGCTAACCTATTCCGCCGCCTCTTCCCGGGCGGCGTCTTCGTTTTGGTCTTCGTTTTCAGGGCCGGCGCGATCATGGCCGGTGTAGTGCGCAGGCCAATGTCTGCGCACCACCTCGCCGTTGCTGTCGAAGATATGGCACATGTTCAGCAGCACCGGCCGCTTGCCGTCGTCCTGGGCCGGCTTGCCGGACGCCTTCGCGCGGTCCGCCGCCTCGCGGGCCAGGATCGGGTAGACGGTCTGGAAGGCGGTGGTCGCCAGCGGACCCAGCAGCTCGACCAGATGGGTGCAGCCCTTCGCTCCGCCCAGCCGGTCCTTCACCGCCCGGGTCCAGCCCGGTCCGACGCGCAGGCCCACCAGCTGCTGGAACTGCGGCGTGATGCTGCCGCAGGCCTTGTAGGGGCTGTGTTCGGTGACCGCCTCCACCGCCTGGACGGTCAGTTTGTCGTCGACGGTCAGGCGCATCCACATCTGGTGGATCGGGGTTCCCGGCTCCAGATGCCCGCGCTCCTCCGTGTGGAAGCCATAGCTTTTGACGTCGGTCAGGTGACCTTCGATGTCCCACAGCCCGTCGGCGCGCCGAAAGCCCTGGCAGGTGACACGACGGGTGTGGATCGGCTCGCGCGCGGCGGGGGCGGACAGCGAGGGCGCGGACATCGGGCTTTCCAGTTCAGCAAAGAGGATGGCTCACCCTCGACTATCGGTGGGGCCGGGCGCCCGGTCAACCCGACCCCACCGCAACGCAGCGTTACCTATGGGTCAAGCTTGCCGTCAGCCCAGCGTGGCCTCCGCCGAATAGCCGCTGCCGAACATGTAGGCCTCGCGGCTGCGCAGTTCGTCCTCCAGATGGGTGCGCACCACGGCGAACAGGTCGCGGATCGACACCATGCCGACCGCCTCGCCGTCCACCGCGATGGGCAGGTGGCGGTAATGGTGCCGCTCCATCAGGTCGAGCGCCTCCAGCGCCGTGGCCGAGGGCTCCAGCGTGTCGGGATCGGCGGTCATCACCGAGGACAGAAGGGTGGTGTCGGGGTCGAGCCCGGCCGCGACCACGCGGGCGGTCATGTCGCGTTCGGTGACGATGCCCTTCAGCGTCCTCCCTTCGGTGACCAGCACCGCGGCGATGCGCTTCTGCGCCATCAGCGTGGCGGCGTCGCGCACGGTGGCGCCCGGCGGCAGGCAGGTCAGTTCCTGGTTCTTGATGACGTCGGGCATCAGTCGGCGTGTCGGCATGTGTCCCATCTCCCTCGTGATTGCAGGTTTTGTGGACGAACGATGCACTCGACCGCGATTTCGCAGCGCGGCATACACGATCCTGTCAGCTTGATGGACCGATCGTCAATAGAACTGATTGTCTGGAACTTCCCGCATGCGCCGGGTCACTGCCGGGTCACTGCTGGCGGCGGCGCTGTTACTGGCCGGACTCCAGCCGCTTGCGCAGCCCGTCGAAGCCGCTGGTGTAGATGCCGGCGATGGTCTTCCGCGCCTCCGCGTCGGAGGCGCCGCTGGCCTGGAAGCGCGAGGACCAGGTGATGCGGGTGGTGTGGGCGTCCACCGCGCTCAGCCGGATGGTGGAGGTGTAGTTCTTCACCGGCAGTGGCCCGCTCAACAGGGTGTAGCGCAGCCGGTGCTTGGCGGCGGAAAGGCCGGTCAGCCGTTCCTGGAGGGCACCGCCGCCCTTCAGCGCGATGTCACGCTCCTGGCGGTCGCCGGTCTTGCGCAGGGTGCAGCCCTCCACCGCGGGGTGCCAGTCGCTGATCGCGCAGAAGGGGGCGATCTGCTTCCACACCTGCTCGACCGGCGCCTTGATCGTCGCCTGCTCCCGCACCTCCAGCGCCATGGCCGGCGCCGCCGCCAGCAGCAGCCCGACCACCGCCGTCATTCCAAGCATCGCCTTCATCGCCCATCCTCCCCATCGGTGCCGCGGACGGAATGGCCGCGGTCTTGGAGCGAGTATGGGCGGGCAACCGCTGTCGCTGCTATTGTGCGAAAGACGGATTATCCGTGATGGGCGGGATCAGGCGGGCTGGACCGACTCGTCCAGAACCGCGCGGACGGCGGCGGCATCGACGTCGCGGCGGGTGAAGGCGTTGCCGATGCGGTCGGCCAGGATGAAGGTGATGCGGCCGTCCTGCACCTTCTTGTCCTTCGCCATCGACCGGACCAGCCCATCGACGTCCCAGGCGACGCCGGGGATGTCGGCCGGGCGGACCGGCAGGCCGACATCGGCCAGATGGGCGCGGGCGCGCCGGGCGTCGTCGGCCGGGCACAGCCCGAGCCGGACCGACAGGTCGAAGGCCAGCACCATGCCGATCGCCACCCCTTCGCCATGCAGCAGGGTCTGGCCGAAGCCGGTCGCCGCCTCCAGCGCATGGCCGAAGGTGTGGCCCAGGTTCAGCAGCGCCCGGTCGCCGCTCTCGCGCTCGTCGACGCCGACGATGTCGGCCTTGGCGCGGCAGCTGACCGTCACCGCGTGGCGCCGGGCGTCGCTGTCGCCGTCCACCACCCGCCGGCCGTTCCGCTCCAGCCAGGCGAAGAAGTCGGGCTGGCGGATCAGGCCGTATTTCACCACCTCGGCATAGCCGGCCAGCACCTCGCGCCGCGGCAGGGTGTCCAGCGTGGCGGTATCGGCGATGACCAGACGCGGCTGGTGGAAGGCGCCGATCAGGTTCTTGCCGTGCCGGCTGTTGATGCCGGTCTTGCCGCCGACCGAGCTGTCGACTTGGGACAGCAGCGTGGTCGGCACCTGGATGAAGTCGATGCCGCGCAGGGCCGACGCCGCGGCGAAGCCGGTGATATCGCCGATCACCCCGCCGCCCAGCGCCAGCAGGACGGTGGACCGCTCGATGCCGCGGCCCAGGATGTCGTCCATCAGCTGCTGGAAATGGGCGAAGTCCTTGGTCTTCTCGCCGGCTGGCAGGACGATGGCCGGCTGCGGCGCGATCCCCGCCGCCAGCATCGCCGCGTTCAGCGTGTCCAGATGCAGCGGCGCGACGTTGGCGTCGGTCACCACGATGGGCGCCCGGCCGCGGGTGATCGCGGCGATGCGCTCGCCGGCATCGGCCAGCACCCCGTCACCGACCAGGATGTCGTAGCTGCGGGCGCCCAGCTCCAGGCGGACGGTGTCGAGTGCGGCCGGGGTGGTGGCGTTGACGGAGGTCATCGGGGCAGTCCGCGAAGCTGGTGGTTCATGACAAGGGGCGGGAGGCGGGGATCAGGGCGCGTCGGTTTTGGCAGCGTCGGTCTTTGGGGCGTCGGGTTTTCCGGGACGGCCGCCGCGCTGGGCGTTGCCTTGGCCCTGGGTCTGGCCCTGGGGCTGGCGGTGGGGAAGCTGGACGCCGAAATGCGCCTCCAGCGCGTCGATCACCAGCTCCACCGTCACGTCGGGCGGGCGCTCGTCGCTGACCACGGTCAGGTCGGCCTCGGCATAGACGGGATAGCGCTGCTCCATCAGCCGGCCCAGGATGGTGCGCGGATCGCCCTGGTTCAGGATGGGGCGGTGGGTGCGCCGGGCGGTGCGGGCGACCAGAACGTCCAGTTCGGCGCGCAGCCAGACCGAAACGCCGTGCTGGCGGATGGCGGCGCGGGTTTCCGGATCCATGAAGGCGCCGCCGCCGGTCGCCAGGATATGCACCGGCTCGTCCTTCACCAGACGGGTGATGATGCGGCGTTCGACGGAGCGGAAGACCGGTTCGCCGTCGCGGGCGAAGATTTCGGCGATGGTGCAGCCGGCCGCCGCCTCGATCTCGGTGTCGGCGTCGCGGAAGGGCAGGTGCAGGCGCGTGGCCAGCCGGCGCCCGATGGCGCTCTTGCCCGCCCCCATCAGCCCGACCAGCACCACGGTGCGCGGCAGCAGCGGCACCGCATCCTCCGCCGGGCCCGTGCCCGGACTTGCTCCCGGGCCCTGGGCCGTCATCGCCTTGCGCAGTCCCATCACATCCATCCGATCCGCCACCTGCACTCCCGGCCCCAGCATGCCGGCGTCTTCGCCGGCCGTCACACCGCTGCAACAGACAACACTCATACCCGCCGAAAGCTGGCCGGCACAAGCGCTCCGGTTCCGCCCTGCCCTGCCCCGCATCCTGCTGCGGAGCCGGCGAATGGCCCGGTGGACGGGTTGCGCCGCGGTCCAACCTGTGGCTACACTGCGCCGCCCTTCGGCCGCCGGCCGGAGCCGCGGATGCTTTAGCAGAAAAGCCCTTGCTTGTCCCAAGCCCTGCGGATGCAGGACATGGTAGCTCCGCTCCGATCCTCCGTTTTCCGACACAACACGTCCCTGGTGCCATGAGCCGGTTTCTCTCGATCCTCTTCGTCCTGCTGTTGCTGGTGATCGCCGGTGGCATGGTGTTCCTCGCCTCGTGGGACCTGCCGGCTCCGTCGAAAACGGTGGAGAAGGTTCTGCCGGATGAGCGCTTCCCGCGCTGAGCCCCGACCATCGGCCGGGAGCATCCGACCCGGCTATCCCCGACAGGGAGCCGTTCCACTGCTGGCCGGGTTGCTGGCGGCCGGCTGGTCCATGGCCGCCGCCGCCCAAGCCTTCGGCCCGCCGGTCCGGCTGACGCCCGACGCCGCGGTGGAAACCCCCGCCCCGCCCCGGCCTTCCGCACCCGCTCCGGTCATCGTGCCGGCCTATCCGCCCGCGGTCGCGCCGCCGCCCGCCGTCTCCCCCGTGGTGGCGCGGCCGGCGCCGGTCGCGCGCGAGCCCTTGGGGGCGCCCGACCCGGACGGTGCCGGCCTCCTCGACGGTTTGCAGGGGTTGGGCGGCGACCCCTGGCGCGGCATCGGCCGGGCGGAGCTTCTTCCCCTGATCGCCGCCCTGCCGGTCGACACCCCGTCTCCCACCGTCAAGGCGCTGGAACGCCGGCTGCTGCTGAGCGCCGGCTCTCCGGCGGTCGCGACCGGGGAAGTCCCGCCACCCCGCCGCCTCGGCGCCCTGCGCATCGAAAAGCTGGCGCGGCTCGGCGATCCCGCCGGGGCGGCCGAGCTGGCCGGGCGTCTGCCGGCGGCGCTGGTGGCGGACGAGCCGGCGGCCAGGGCGCTGACCGATGCGGAGCTGGTGCGCGGCGGGCTGGATTGCCCGCGTGCGCTGGCCCGCGGCAAGAGCTTCGCCTCCGCCTATTGGGCCAAGCTGGGCCTGTTCTGCCGTGCCCGCGCCGGCGACCGGGCCGGCACGGACGAGGCGCTGGCGGTCTTGCGCGACAGCCGCCGGTCCGACCCCTTCCTGCCGGTTGCCGAGGCGCTGGCCGGTGCCGCCCCGCCGCCGGCCCGCTCGCTGTCGCTGCAAGCCGATGCGGATGGGCTGGCGCTGCTGCTTGCCGCCATGCGCACGGCGCGGATCGGCGTGCCGCCCGACCGGCTGCCGCTGGAGACCCTGCCGGCGCTGGCCGCCATCGCCACCAACCCCGCCGTCGATCCCACCACCCGCGCCGCCGCCGGCGAGCGGGCGGCGGCTTCCCTGTTCCTCGATGCCCGGCAGTTGCAGGACCTCTACGCCCAGGTGCCGGCGGTGGGGGATGAGCTGCTGCGGGTCCGCGACATCGCCCGGCGCGACCGCGGCGCCCGCACCCGCGCGCTGGTCCATCAGGCGATGGCGGCGGCGATGGACGGGCGTCGGCGCGTTGCGCTGGCCGCGCTGGCGGTGGAACTGGTCGATCCGCGCCTGCGCGCCGGGCCGGTCGGCGGTGCCGCCGCCGGGCTGCTCGACGGCGTGTCGCCGACCGGCGACGCCGCGGCACTGGCCCCGGCGGCGGCGCGGCTCTATTACGCGCAGGGGCGCCTCGATCAGGCACGGCGCTGGCACGATCTGGCCCTGCGCAGCGGCCGCAGCGCCGACACCGCTTGGCTGTGGCCGCTGGCGGCGGTGGCGACGGGCCAAGGGAGCGGACAAGGACGCAGCCAGGGCGGCGGCGATCCGGCTGCGCTGACCGCCTGGCTGGACGAGGCGTTGCGCGGGGCCGACACCCCCGCCCGCAGCCGCATCGCCGGCCAGCTGGCGCTGCTCCAGGCCACCGGCGTC
Source organism: Azospirillum sp. A29 (assembly GCF_042604625.1). Lineage (NCBI taxonomy): Bacteria > Pseudomonadati > Pseudomonadota > Alphaproteobacteria > Rhodospirillales > Azospirillaceae > Azospirillum > Azospirillum sp. A29. Next base: position 1,695,666 of record NZ_CP170466.1, on the reverse strand, counting down.
GCCATCCCGGACGAGGCCTGGATGACCGCCACCGACGGCGCCGGCCCGCCCAGCGGCAGCGAGGCCGGCGTCGATCCCGCATTGTGGCAGCGGCTGGGCGACGCCGCGGCCGGCGGGCGCATCGGCGAGACGGTGGCCGTCGCCCTGATCCTGCTTGGGGAGGTCGGACCGGCCACCCTGCCGCCCGTCGTCACCGCCCGGGTGGCGGCCAACCTGAAGGCGGTCGGGCTGGAACCGGACGCCCGCGCGCTGGTTCGCGAGGCGATGGCCGCCATCGCCGGCCCCTCCGTTCAGACCCCGAATCCAACCGCCGAATGACCTTCCGCCCCGTGGAGCCCGCCACCACCATGACGCCGACACCATGACCGGCAGCAAAAGCCCCGGCAGCAAGACGGCCGCCACCAAAGCCGGCACCAAAGCCGGTGCCAAGCGGCGCGGCCGGCCGTGCAAGCCGCGCCCGCTCGCCACCTCGCCGCATCTGGACGCCTTCCTCGACATGCTGACGGCGGAGCGCGGGGCGGCGGTGAACACCCGGCTGGCCTATGAACGCGACCTCGCCGATCTCGGCCGCTGGCTGGCCCAGCGCAGCGTGGCGCTGGAGGCGGCGGGCACCGAGGATCTGCGCGCCTATCTGGCGGTGCAGAGCAAGGACGGCGCCCCCCGCACCGTGGCGCGGCGGCTGTCGGCGATGCGGCAGTTCTACCGCTTCCTGCTGGCGGAAGGCCGCCGCACCGACGATCCCGCCTCGCCGCTCGACAGCCCCAAGCAGGGCCGTCCGTTGCCCAAGATCCTGACGGAGGCGGAGGTCGGCGCCATGCTGGCCACCGCCGAGGCGCGTGGCGGGCCGGAGGGGCTAAGGCTGGTGGCCCTGCTGGAGGTGCTCTACGCCACCGGCCTGCGCGTGTCGGAGCTGGTCGGCCTGCCGATGACCGCGATCATGCGCGACGGCCGCGGCCTGCTGGTGCGCGGCAAGGGCGGCAAGGAACGGATGGTGCCGCTGTCCGACCCGGCGCTGGCGGCGCTGGCCGGCTACATCCCGTTCCGTGGGCACTTCATCCCGCCGACGGGCGGTACGGAGGCAGGCCACAGCCCCTTCCTGTTCCCGTCCCGCATCTCCGCCGACGGGCACCTGACGCGCCAGCGCTTCGCCCAATTGTTGAAGCAACTCGCCATCGACGCCGGCATCGACCCGGAAAAGGTCAGCCCCCACGTCCTGCGCCATGCCTTCGCCACCCATCTGCTCGACCATGGCGCCGACCTGCGCTCCGTCCAGAAGATGCTGGGCCATGCCGACATCGCGACGACGCAGATCTACACCCATGTGGTGACGGAACGGCTGAAGAAGGTCATGCACGACCACCACCCGCTGGCGCGCCGCAAGGTGGAAGAGCCGTCGGAGGGGTAGGGCAGGTAAGGATAGGTGGGGGCGTCGAGGTCCGCACCTCCCCACGCAACCCTTACTTCTTCTCCAGCATCAGCGTGCCCTGGCGCGAGACCTTGTTCTTGATCTTCTCGGCCAGCAGGGCCAGCGCCCAGGGCAGCTGCACCTCCATCTCGACCCTGTCGTCCAGCACGTCGATGTGGCCGGCGATGGTCTGGGCCAGCGCCACGACGTGGAAGTTCAGGCGGTCGTCGGTCCAGCTGTCGTCGACGCTGGCCGACACGGCGTTGAGGCGCGCCCGCACCTCGCCCATGCCGTCGACCAGCCGGCGCTTGGCCTCCGCCCGGCCGAGCGAATGGGGGATGGACAGGGTCAGGGGTTTCGGCATGGTCGGCGGCTCCGCACTGCACGGGTCTGTTCTCCCGCCGTCCGGTCGGCGGCGGGATAGGAATAACGCCGGGCGCGGGCGATGGGTCCCATGCCGGCCGCCCCGGCAATCACTCGGCAATCACTCAGCGGTCATGCAGGGGCGCCATCTGGTCCAGGCGATGGGCGAAGTCGATGTCGGCCTGGGTCACGGCGTCGCTTTTGCGGGTGTAGAGGATCACCTCGACCCGGCCCAGATCGTTGAACCATTCGGGATGGTGGCCGGTCTTCTCGGCCAGCAGGGCGACTTGGTTCATGAATCCCCAGGCGGCGGGGAAATCGGCGAAATGGTAGGTCTTGCGGATGGCGTCGCGTTCCAGCACCTCCGCCCAGCCGTGCAGTTCCTTCAGCGCCGTCTGGCGATGCGCGCCGACAAGACGATCCGACATGATGACCTCCCTTTCCTTAAGTCTCTCTTTTGCCGCCCGCAGCTTCTTGGCGAACGGGCGGCGGTTCGCTACCTTCTGCGGCATGATACGGAAACCTTCAGGTCCCCATACGGTTCCGCCCACGGTCGAAGACCTGGAGCGCATGGCCGAAGAGGCGCTCGACACAATCCCGGCGGAGCTGCTCGCCCCGGTCGGGAACCTCGTGATCCATGTCGAGGATTTCCCGGATGAGGATACCGAGCGGGAGATGGAGCTGGAAAGCCCATTCGACCTCTTGGGCCTCTATCGTGGGGTGGATCTGACGCGGCAAAGCGTCGCCGACCTGCGCGGCGGGCCGGACATGATCTTCCTCTACCGCCGCCCGATCCTCGATTACTGGTGCGAGACGGGGGAGGAGCTGCCGGCCATCGTCCGCCATGTCCTGATCCACGAGATCGGCCACCATTTCGGCTTCTCCGACGAGGACATGGAGCGGATCGAGACGATGGAGTAGGGCGGGGAGCAGGCGGGGGAGGGCAGGGCCTTCAGCCCTCCAGCGCGTCGGCCACCCGGCGGCGCAGGGCCGGCACCAGATCCTCCTCGAACCACGGGTTGCGGTTCAGCCAGGCGGTGTTGCGCCAGCTCGGGTGCGGCAGAGGCATGGTGGCCGGGCCGTACTCCCGCCAGTTCGCCACCGTTTCCGTCATCGTCGCCTTGCGGCGGTCGCCGAGGTAGCGCACCTGGGCGTACTGTCCGATCAGCAGGGTCAGCCGCACGCCCGATAGAGCGTCGAGCAGCGGCGGATGCCACAGCGGCGCGCATTCCGGACGCGGCGGGTAATCGCCGCCCTTGGGCATGGTGCCGGGATAGCACAGCCCCATCGGCACCACGGCGATGCGGGATTCGTCGTAGAAGGCGGGACGGTCCATCGCCAGCCACTTGCGCAGCCGGTCGCCGGAGGCGTCGTCCCAGGGGATGCCGCTGGCATGCACCCGCGCGCCGGGCGCCTGCCCGACGATCAGCAGCCGGGCGGTGGGGCTGCCGCGCAGCACCGGCCGGCAGCCATGGGGCAGCACCCCCGCACACAGCGTGCAGGCGCGCACCCGCGCGAACAGGCGGTCGAGATCCGAACCGCCTTCAACGGTTTCCTCAGACAAGCGTCAGCAAATCCTGGACGAAGGCCGGGACCACCTGGGTGGCCGGGCCGTGGATCGAGCTGTGGAAATAGGAGGCGCCCTCCGACGGTTCCAGGTTCAGCTCGACCGTATAGGCGCCGGACGACCGCGCTTCAGCCACGAAGCCGGCGGCGGGATAGACATGGCCCGAGGTGCCGACCGATACGAACAGGTCGCATTCCTCCAGCGCCCGCTGGATGCGCTCCATCTGATAGGGCATCTCGCCGAACCACACCACGTCGGGCCGCATGCCGCCCTTGCGCCCGCAGGTCAGGCAATGGTCGTGCACCGACAGGTCGCCCTGCACCTCCACCACCGTGCGGCAGTGCAGGCAGAAGGCCTTCAGCAGCTCGCCATGCATGTGCAGCGGCGCCTTCGACCCGCCGCGTTCGTGCAGGTCGTCGATGTTCTGCGTCACCAGCAGGAGGTTGCCCTTCCAGCGCCGCTCCAGCTCCGCCAACGCCCTGTGCGCGGCGTTGGGCTGCACCGCCGGATCGGCGAGGCCGAGGCGGCGGTCGTTGTAGAAGCGGTGGACCAGATCGGGGTCGCGGGCGAACCCTTCCGGCGTCGCCACATCCTCCAGATCGACCTGGCTCCAGATGCCGCCGGCGCAGCGGAAGGTGTCCAGCCCCGACTCCTTGGAAATCCCGGCCCCGGTCAGGATGACGATCCGGTCGGTCGGACGCAGGCGGTTGGTCAGGGCGGGAGCGGGCATGGGATCCCCCTTAGCGGTTCGGAAACCGGTCATGTGGAAAACTGTTGCGGCGTACGCTCGTCACGCCCGGAAGTAAAGCCGCAGGAAACGAGGAAGAGGGATGCCAGGGGTGCTCAAGGTCCTGTTCGTCTGCACGGGCAACATCTGCCGCTCGCCCACCGCCGAGGGGGTGTTCCGCCATCTGGCCGACCGCGCCGGGCTGGGAGCCCTGGTGGTTGCCGACTCCGCCGGCACCCACAGCTATCACGTCGGCGAACCGCCCGACCCGCGCACGGTGCGCGCGGCGCTGGCCCGCGGCGTCGACCTGTCGGGTTTGCGCGCCCGCAAGGTGGTGGCGGCCGACTTCACCCGCTTCGACCATATCCTGGCGATGGACCACGGCCATCTGGCCCAGCTGCGTCGCATCGCGCCGGCCAACGCCACCGCGGCGCTGCGCCTGTTCCTGGACGATGCCCACGGGCTGGAGGGGCGGGAGGTGCCCGATCCCTATTATGGCGGCGCCGACGGGTTCGAACAGGTGCTGGACCTGTGCGAGGCCGGGTCGCGCAGCCTGCTGGACCGCCTGTCGCGCGAAAGCCGGTTTCCGATTCGCGAAAGCCTCGGGTAACGTCTCGCGGTTTCCCGGCTGCTTGATCTATGCTGTCGGGACAAGGCCCATTCGGAGCATCCCGTCACCATGACCAGCGCCACCACCGGCACAACCGCGCCCGGCGGAATCCTCGACGGCATCGCCCTGTTCGAGGCCTTCTCGCCGGAGGAGCGCGCGGCCGTGGCCTCGCGCGGGCGGGTGTTCGCCGCCCCGGCCGGCACCGTCCTGATGCGCGAGGGCGACAGCGCCGACTCGCTCTACGTCCTGCTGGACGGCACGGTGCGCGTGGTGCGCGACGATCCCTTCGGCGCTCAGGTTGAGGTCGGGTTCCGCCGTGCCGGCGACTGTTTCGGCGAGATGGCGCTGATCGACGGCGGCTCCCGCTCCGCCTCGGTCATCGCCGCCACGCCGGTCACGGTGTTCGAACTGGAGCGCGACCTGTTCCTGTCGCTGATCTCGCCCTCGCCCGACCTGCTGGCGAAGCTGCTGCGCGAACTCAGCCGCATGATCCGCGATGTGTCGGAACGGGTGGTGCGCGAGGATCTGGAGCGGCGCGCCCGCATTGCCGAATCGGCGCTGGCCCGCCAGCGCGCCATCACCCAGGCGGTGACCGGGCTGGCGCATGAGCTGAACACGCCGCTCGGCGTCTGCGTCACCGCGGCCAGCCATTTGCAGGATCTGGCCCGTCCCGGCAACGGCCCGCTGTCGACCGAGGAGCTGCGGGAGCCGGCGGCCCTGCTCGACGCCAACCTCGCCCGCGCGGTAGAGTTGGTGGAGGCCTTCTCCGCCATCGCCGCCTGCCAGACCGCCGAACCGCTGGAGGCGCTGGACCTGCGCCGCTTGGCGGAGGATGCGGCGAGCCTGTTCGCGGTCCAGCATCCCGAGCTGCCGCTGGTCATCCGGATCGTGCCCGGCGCCGCCTGCCCCTGGATCGGCTATGCCCCGCATCTGGAGCGGGTGCTGCACCATCTGTTCGCCAACGCCGCCGCCCATGGCTATGGCGGCGGTCCGGGCGAGGCCGAGGTGACGGTGGAGCCGGCGACGCTGGATGCGGTCCCGGCCTGGAGCCTGACCGTCCGCGACCGCGGCGCCGGCATTCCGGCCCACAACCTGCCAACTCTGACCGACGCCTTCTTCACCACCGCCCGCAACCGCGGCCACAAGGGGCTGGGGCTGGCGGTGGTGTTCAACACGGTGACCGGCCCGCTCGGCGGCCGGCTCGCCATCGACAGCGTGCCGGGCGACGGCACCAGCGTGACGATCACCGTTCCGCAGGAGCTGTGACGGGCGGGTTGACGCTACCCGTGGCGTTCATCCACCGACCTCACCCATGCCCTTTACCCATGCAGGGCGAGGCCCTTCACCGTCTTGTCCATCGCCTTCTTCGGACCGCGCAGGGCCAGCCCGACCAGATCGGGGGCATCCGGGTTCTCGGCCTGGAAGGCGGCGCGGTTGGCGGCGTCGTGGCCGGTGGCGAACATGGCGGCGACATAGGGCACCAGAGTCAGGCCCCGTTCCAGCGCCGCATCGCGGACGGCACGCAGCCGGTCGAGGTCAGCGGTGAAGATCAGCATCGGCTGGCCCAGCATGCGGCCATAGCGGCGGCCGGCGCCGTCGACATACGCCTCGCCCAGCGCGTCCGGCGCCGCGGCGGCGATCCCGGTGGCGAGGAAGGCGGCGACGTTCAGCTTCTGCCAGACCGCCAGATCGGCGCGGATGACCAGCGCGACCTTGGTGTCGAAGCGGACGGGCGCGTCCGCGGGGTTGGTTTCGGGCATCGGGCTGTCGGGCATCGGGCTATCGGGCATGGCAATCATCTCCTTTGCCCCTTCAGATGCCCGACGACGGTGCGTCAGTCTGGAACGTTCGTGCACATTTCGCGGTAGGCGGCCGGCGTCAGGCCATAGGCGCGGCGGAACCAGCGGCCGAGATGGCTCTGGTCGGCGAACCCGACCTCCGCCGCCACCAGGGCCGGCGCCTCGCCGTCGGCCAGCCGGCGCCGGGCGGTGCGCAGGCGCAGGCGGACCAGATAGGCGTGCGGCGACAGGCCGAAGGCGGCGCGGAAGGCGCGGTTCAGCCGGAACCGGTCGACGCCGGCTGCGGCGGACAGTTCGTCCAGCCCGACATCCTCGGCCATCCGGGTGTGCAGCAGGTCGCGCACCACGGCGGCGGCGCGGTCGGGGCGCAGTGGCCGATGCTCCTCCGGCGGTGCCAGATGGCCGGCCAGCCTCGCCGCCAGCCGGTCCAGCGACAGGTCGCGGGCCAGCCGTCCTTCGCGCTGGTGCAGGGCCAGGAAGGCGGAGCGGATCGTCGCCGCAAGGCCGGGATCGTCGGCCAGCGTGTCGCGGAAGCCCAGCGGCAGGCCGGTTCCGCGCGGCATCAGGCTGCGCAGCGCCTCGCTGCGGGCGGTCAGCAGCGGCACCGGCAGATAGAGCATGGCGTAGGTGAAGCCATCCTCACCCGGGCTGTGGCCGTCATGCGCCTCGCCGGGTTCGATCAGGATGACGCGGCCGGGAACGCTGGTGTGCAGCCGCCGCCGGCAGCGGAACGCCTGCACCCCCTGCTCGGTGACGCCGACCAGCAGCTCGTCATGGTCGTGCAGGTCATAGGCATGGCCGCGGAAATGGGCGCGGATGGTCTCGATCCCGGTCTCCGCATCGCGGCGCACCGCCACCCAGTCGTCCTGTCCGCCTGTCGTCCTTTCGGCCCTGCTTCCGGCCATGCGGCACCTCCGTCACCGGATCGACGGACGGCGAGGCATCCCGCCGTCCTTTCCCCCAGTCTCCAGCGATCAGCCGAACCGCTTGGCGATCACCGCATAGGCGGCGCGCAGGCCCAGCGCCTCGCCGCCCTCCGGACGGCCTGGGCGGGCAGAGCCGTTCCAGGCATAGGTATCCAGATGCGCCCAGGGCGTCTCCTTCGACACGAATTCCTGCAGGAACAGCCCGGCGGTGATGGCGCCGGCGAAGCCGTTGGTGGTGACGTTGTTGATGTCGGCCACCTTGCTGTCCAGCCCCTTGCGGTAGGGCGCCCACAGCGGCAGCCGCCACATCGGGTCGTCGACCGCGGTCCCGGCCTCCGTCAGGTCGTTGGCCAGCGCGTCGTTGTTGGACATCAGCGCCGGCAGGTCGGGGCCCAGCGCCACGCGGGCGGCACCGGTCAGGGTGGCGAAGTCGATCAGCAGCTCGGGCTTCTCCGAGTCCGCCTCGGCCAGCGCGTCGCACAGGATCAGGCGGCCCTCGGCGTCGGTGTTGCCGACCTCAACCGTCAGGCCCTTGCGGGTCTTCAGCACGTCCAGCGGCTTGAAGGCGTCGCCCGACACCACATTCTCCACCGCCGGCACCAGCACGCGCAGCCGCACCGGCAGCCCGGCCATCATGATCATCCGGCCGAGCGCCAGCGCATGCGCGGCACCGCCCATGTCCTTCTTCATCATCAGCATGCCCGACGACGGCTTCAGGTCCAGCCCGCCGGTGTCGAAGCAGACGCCCTTGCCGACGATGGTCACCTTCGGATGGTCCGGGTTGCCCCAGCGCAGGTCGACCAGCCGCGGCGCCCGCGGGCTGGCGCGGCCGACGGCATGGATGGCCGGATAGTCGCGGTCGAGCAAATCCTGCCCCACGATCACCTCGACCGCTGCGTCGAACTCGGCGGCCAGATCCTGCGCCGCCTGGGCCAGCTCGGCTGGACCCATGTCGCAGGCCGGGGTGTTCACCAGATCGCGCACCAGCCAGGTGGCGGTCGCCGCCCGCTCCACCTCGCCGCGGTCGGCCTCCGCCGGCCAGACCAGGGTGGCGAAGCCCTTCTCGGGCGGCTTCCGGTAGCGGCTGAAGCGGTAGCTGCCGAGCGCCCAGCCCAGCGCCGCCCGCGTCGCCGCCCGCGCATCCAGCGCCGCATCGATCCGGTAGGAGCCGGCCGGCAGCGAGGCGGGCAGGCCGGCGAAGGCCCACAGATCGTCGACAGCCGACACGCCGGCCAGCACGCGGGCGACGGCGCCGTCCGGCCCAGGCAGGAAGACGGTCGATCCGGCCTCGCCGGTGAAGCCCACGGCCTTGACCCAGGAGGCGACGGCCGGCGACTGCGCCGCCAGCCAGTCGGCCAGACCGGCCTTGGTCACGGGGGTGAGGGCGACGGTGTCGGGACCGTCGACGGCAAGCAGGGTGGCGAGCAAGACGGGGAATCCTTTTCACGAGATCACGTCACGCATCCGATGCGGATGCCCATCCCCCAAGGATGGCGCGGCCGGCTCCGGCTGGAAAGGGGTGGCGTGAAACGGAGTGAAACGCTTTTCGGATGGATGTTTCCTTCGACCGGCATGGGCGACGGGCGTCCGGTTCGCCGACCCGGTTCACCGACAGCGACGTTCAGGGTATAAGTGCCTGTGATAATCAACCGGCGTTGCCGTCTATGATTGTGCTCGACATCGCCACCGTGCTGTTTCTGTACCAGTCGTCGCTTCTGGTGGGGGCGGCCGTGTTTCTGCTCGCGCGGTGGCGGGACGCCCCCGCCTCGGGATTCGGCACGCTGGCGGCGGCATTTTCCCTGGTGGGGTTCGGCGGCGTCCTGGCCGGCTTCGGCGAGCATGCCATGCTGCCGAAGCCGGTCTGGACCCTGGGCAGCCTGATGCTCGGTCTGGTCGGGCATGGATTGCTGGCGCTGGGGATGGAACGGCTGCGATCCGGGCGCCTGCCGCGGGGGTGGCGCCTGCTGGCGGTCTATCCGCTTGCGGTCTGGATCGTCGCCTGGGCGACCGGCTTCCACCTGGACAACCAGCTTCGCGCCACCGTTTTCCATCTGAATGCGGCGCTTTGCCTGATGCTGGCGGCGCGGATCGTGACCCGACTCCGGCGGGTCGAGCAGTTGCCGTCCTGCCGGCCGCTGGCGGCGGTGCTGGCGCTCAGCGGGGCGTCGTTCCTGCTGGGGGCCGCGGCCGTTCTCTTCGTCGCGGATTTCGTGCCCTGGCTGGCCTGGGAGTTCTTTATCCAGATCCTGGGCAATTTCGCCGTCTCGATCCTGATCTACAGTGTCGCGACCGACCGGGCGGAGCGCAAGCTGAGCCTGATGGCGGAACTGGACAGCCTGACCGGCGTCGGCAACCGGCGCTGGCTGGAACGGATGGTGCCCGGCCATCTGCGTCCCGGCGACACCGTCTTCTGCATCGACCTCGACCATTTCAAGCGGATCAACGACCGGTTCGGCCATGCCGCCGGCGATACCGTGCTGGTCGCCGTGGCGGCGACTCTGCGCAACCTGAAGCGCCCCGACGATGTGCTGGCGCGGATGGGCGGGGAGGAGTTCCTGCTGTTCCTGCCGGAATTGCGCACATCCGACGCGCTGCCGGTCGCCGAGCGGATCCGCGAGGCCATCCAGGCGATACCGTTCCAGCATCAGGGCGCCGCGCTGGGGGTGACGGCCAGCATCGGCGTCGCCCAGGTCGCCCGGCTGGGGGAACGCTGGCCCGACCTCGTCCATGCTGCGGACATGGCGCTCTACGAGGCCAAGCGCGACGGCCGCAACCGCGTCGCGCACGCGCCACGGGTTCCCCAGAACCTTGTGCCGGCGTAAGAAGGGGGAGCCGGTTGCGCGAATGCGCAATCCGTCGCTCCAACCGTTCCCATCGTATTTCCCTCCGCGCGAAAGGTGCCGTCCGATGTCCGATCCGACCCTGGTGATGGGGAACAAGGCCTATTCGTCCTGGTCGCTGCGCCCATGGCTGGCCCTCAGGCAGGCCGGGGTCGCCTTTGACGAGACGGGGATCGCCCTGCGCCAGCCGGACACCGCTGCGCGCATCGCCGAACGGTCGCCGTCCGGCCGCGTGCCCGCCCTGATCCATGACGGGCTGACCGTCTGGGACTCGCTGGCGATCTGCGAGTATGTGGCGGAACTGGCGCCGGAGGCCGGGCTGTGGCCGGCGGACCGGGTGGCGCGGGCGGTGGCGCGCTCGGTGTCGGCGGAGATGCATTCCGGCTTCGTCTCCCTGCGCACCACCATGCCGATGGACCTCAAGCGCGACCGCAAGGGCCAGGGCATGACCGAGGCGACCGCCGCCGACATCGCCCGGATCGAGGCGCTGTGGGCCGATGCCCGCACCCGCTTCGGCGGCCCGGCCGGCGGACCCTTCCTGTTCGGCGCCTTCACCATCGCCGACGCCATGTTCGCCCCGGTGGTGACGCGGCTGGAGACCTACGGCGTCGCGGTGTCGCCGGTGTCGCGCGCCTATATGGACGCCGTGCTGGCGCTGCCGGCGATGCGGGAGTGGATCGCGGCGGCCAAGGCGGAGCCATGGGAATTCGAACCGTGAGCTTCACCGTCCGCATTGCGCGGCCGGAGGACGCCCCGGCGGTGAACTCGGTGCTGTCGGCCTGCTACCCGACCCTGATGCCGGCCGGCTATCCGCCTGAGGTGATGGAACGGGTGCTGCCCATCATCACCCGCTCGAATCCGGCGCTGCTGAGCGCCGGCACCTATTACCTGGCGGAGGCCGCAGACGGCACGCCGGCGGGTTGCGGCGGCTGGAGCTTCGACTGGCCGGGCGAGCCGGCGCGTCCGCCCCAGCCTGGGCTGGCCCATGTCCGGCACTTCGCCACCCATCCCGACCGGCTGCGCCGCGGCGTCGGACGGGCGCTGCTCGACCGCTGCTTCGCCGATGCCGCCGCGGCGGGCGCATTGCGGATGCTGTGCTACGCCAGTCTGGTGGCGGAAGAGTTCTATGCCTCCGCCGGCTTCGTGGCGACCGGCTGGAATTCGATGGAGTTTCCGCCGGGCAACCGCTTCGACAGCATTGTGATGGAGCAGGATCTGTAGCCTGTTCCGATCGGCTGAAACGGAAAACGGCGCGCCGTCCTGCCGGATGGCGCGCCGTTCCCCTATCCGCCCGCCGCCCCGCCGGTGAGGGCGGGGCAGGGGGGTGTCGTCACTCCGCCGGGATGGCGCGCGGCAGGGTCACCGGCACGGCCAGACGGTGCAGCATCTCCTTCGGAACCACCTGCCAGAAGTGGCCGAGTTCACGCTGCCAGTCGTTGAGGATCTCGGCGGCGAAACGGCTCTGCGTCTCGGCGACGTGCTCCTCGATCAGCGTACGGAGCTGGGCCTCGTAATGGGGCACCTCGATCCGCTGGAAGATGACGCTCTCTTCGTTGATGAAGAGCGGCAGCGAGTCCTCCGGGTCGTAGATGTAGGCCATGCCCCCGGTCATGCCGGCGCCGAAATTGTCGCCGACCTTGCCCAGGATGACCGCCGTACCGCCCGTCATGTACTCGCAGCCGTTGGAGCCGCAGCCCTCCACCACCACGGTGGCGCCGGAGTTGCGCACCGCGAACCGCTCGCCGGCCTGACCGGCGGCGAACAGCTTGCCGGCGGTGGCGCCGTACAGCACCGTGTTGCCGATGATGGTGTTCTTGTTCGACTCCAGCGGGCTGCTGGTCGCCGGACGGACGACGATGGTGCCGCCCGACAGGCCCTTGCCGACATAGTCGTTGGCGTCGCCCATCACCTCCAGCTTGATGCCCTGGACCGCGAAGGCGCCCAGCGACTGGCCGGCGGTGCCGCGCAGACGGACGGTGATGTGGCCGGGCTGCAGCCCGAACATGCCGAACTTCCGCGTCACCATCGACGATAGCCGCGTGCCGATGGCGCGCTGCGTGTTGCGGGCGTTGTAGGCGAGCTGCATCTTCTCGCCTTCCTCGAACAGCGGACGGGCGTCGGCGACGATGCGGGCGTCCAGCGTGTCCGGAACCTCGTTGCGGCCCTGGAGCGTGCAGTAGCGCGCGTTCTCGCCGGGATCGACCTGGGCCAGCAGCGGGTTGAGGTCGAGGTCGTCGAGGTGGGCGCCGCCGCGGCTGACCTGATGCAGCAGGTCGGTGCGGCCGATCACCTCGGTCAGCGAGCGGAAGCCCAGCTTGGCCAGGATCTCGCGGACCTCTTCGGCCAGGAAGGTGAAGAGGTTGACGACCTTCTCCGGCGAGCCGACGAACTTCTCGCGCAGCTTCTCGTCCTGCACGCAGACGCCGACCGGGCAGGTGTTGGAATGGCACTGCCGGACCATGATGCAGCCCATGGCGATCAGGCTGGCGGTGCCGATGCCGAACTCTTCCGCGCCGAGCATGGCGGCGATGACGATGTCGCGGCCGGTCTTCAGGCCGCCGTCGGTGCGCAGCCGCACGCGGTGGCGCAGCTTGTTCAGCGTCAGGACCTGATGCACCTCCGACAGGCCCATCTCCCAGGGCAGGCCGGCGAACTTGATCGAGGTCTGCGGGCTGGCACCGGTGCCGCCGGAGTTGCCGGAGATCAGGATGATGTCGGCGTTGGCCTTCGCCACGCCGGCGGCGATGGTGCCGATGCCCGACCGGCTGACCAGCTTCACCGTGACCTTGGCGTCCGGGTTGATCTGCTTCAGGTCATAGATGAGCTGCGCCAGATCCTCGATGGAATAGATGTCGTGGTGCGGCGGCGGGCTGATCAGCATGACGCCCGGCGTCGAGTGACGCAGCCGCGCGATCATCTCCGTCACCTTGAAGCCGGGCAACTGGCCGCCCTCGCCGGGCTTGGCGCCCTGGGCGACCTTGATCTCCAGCTCGCGGCACTGGTTCAGGTACTCGGCGGTGACGCCGAAGCGGCCCGACGCCACCTGCTTGATGGCGGAGTTCCAGTTGTCGCCGTTCTTGTCGGGACGGAAGCGCGCCGGATCCTCGCCGCCCTCGCCCGAGTCGGACTTGGCGCCGATGCGGTTCATCGCGACGTTCAGCGTGCCGTGCGCCTCGGGCGACAGCGCGCCCATCGACATGCCCGGTGTGATGAAGCGCTTGCGGATCGAGGTGATGCTCTCGACCTCGTCAACCGGAACGGCGGCCTTGGTGGTGCGGAACTCCAGCAGGTCGCGCAGCTGCATCGGCGGCCGCTTGTTCACCTGCTCGGAATACTTCTTGAAGGTGGTGTAGCTGTCGTTGGTAACGGCCTGCTGCAGGGTGTGGATGATCCCACCCTCCCAGCCATGGCGGTCGCCCGACTTGCGGAAGCGGTAGAAACCGCCGACCGGCAGCGGCAGCGCCTCGCCGGCATAGGCCAGCGCATGCTGCTCCAGAACCTTCTTCTGGATGCCGTTCAGGCCGATGCCGGAGATGCGGCTGACCATCGCCGGGAAATGCTCGGCGACCAGGGCGCGGCTGAGGCCGATGGCCTCGAAGTTGCCGCCGCCGCGATAGCTGCTGATGACCGAGATGCCCATCTTGGACATGATCTTCAGCAGGCCGTCGTCGATGGCCTTCTTGTAGTTCGTCATCGCCTTTTCCAGCGACAGCGAGCCGAGCAGGCCGCGGCGCTGGCGCTCGGCCACCGCCTCCTGCGCCAGATAGGCGTTGACGGTGGTGGCGCCGACGCCGATCAGCACCGCGAAGTAATGGGTGTCCAGGCACTCCGCCGTGCGCAGGTTCAGCGAGGTGAAGGTGCGCAGGTTGGAGCGGATCAGGTGGGTGTGGACCGCGCCGGTCGCCAGGATGGCCGGGATGGCGGCGCGGGCCGGGCCCATCGCCTCGTCGGTCAGGGTGACGTGGTTGGCGCCGCCGCGCACGGCGTCCTCCGCCTCCTGGCGGATGCGGCGCAGCGCGTCGCGCAGGGCGTCGGGGCCGCCGTCCACCGGGAAGGTGGCGTCGATCACCGCCGCGGTGTCGGCCATATAGTCCCGCATGGCGTGGAATTCGGCGGTGGTCAGCACCGGGCTGTCGAGTTGCAGCAACCGGGTCTGGCTCTCATCCTCGTCCAGGATGTTGCCGAGATTGCCCAGACGCGTCTTCAGGCTCATCACCCGGCGCTCGCGCAAGCTATCGATGGGCGGATTGGTGACCTGGGAGAAGTTCTGGCGGAAGAAGTGGTGCAGGCCGCGGTACTTGTCGGACAGCACGGCGATGGGGCTGTCGTCGCCCATCGAGCCGACGGCCTCCTTGCCGTCCTCCGCCATCGGGTGGAGGATCAGTTCCATGTCTTCCATGGCGAGGCCGAAGGCCATCTGGCGACGGCGCAGCTCCTCCTTCTCCATCTCCGACGGCTCGCCCTTCAGCGCGGCGGTCTTCACCAGCTCGTCCAGGTGCGTGGTGTTCTTGACCCACTGGCCCCAGGGCTTCTGGGCGGCCAGATGGTCCTTCAGCTCACGGTCGTTGAACAGCTTGCCGGCCTGGAGATCGACGGCGATCATCTCCCCCGGCCCGAGGCGGCCCTTCTCGACCACCTGGTTCTCCTCGATCTTGACCATGCCGGTCTCGGAGCCGCCGATGATCAGGCCGTCGGTGGTGATGGTGTAGCGCATCGGGCGCAGGCCGTTACGGTCCATGCCGCCGACGATCCAGCGGCCGTCGGTCATCGCCAGCGCGGCCGGGCCGTCCCACGGCTCCATCACCGAGTTGCAGTAGGCGATCAGCGCCTTGTGGTTGTCCGGCGTGGTCTGCGAGCTGGTCAGCGCCTGCGGCACCAGCATCATCTTGACCATGGGGGCGGTGCGGCCGGCGCGGACCATCACCTCGAACACGCTGTCGAGCGCGCCCGAGTCCGACAGGCCGACGCCGATCACCGGCTTCAGGTCGCCCATGTTGGCGCCGAACACCGGATGCTCCATCCGGGTCTCGTGCGCCTTCATCCAGTTGACGTTGCCCTTCAGCGTGTTGATCTCGCCGTTGTGGGCGAGCATGCGGAAAGGCTGAGCCAGCGGCCAGGTCGGGAAGGTGTTGGTCGAATAGCGCTGGTGGTAGATGGCGAAGGACGACTCGAAGCGGTCGTCGGTCAGGTCCGGGTAGAAGGTGGACAGCTGTTCGGCGAGGAACATGCCCTTGTAGATGATCGAGCGCGCCGACAGCGAGCAGATGTAGAAGTCGTTGATGCGCTCGTTCTGCACCGCCTTCTCGATCCGGCGGCGGATGATGTAGAGGTCGAGTTCGAACTGCTCGTCCGACACGCCCTTGGCGTTGCCGATGATGATCTGTTCGATCTCGGGCCGGGTGGCGTTGGCCTTCTCGCCGATGATGTCGACGTTGATCGGCACCTGGCGCCAACCGTAGATGTAGTAGCCGAAGGCCAGGATCTCGGTCTCGACGATGCAGCGGCAGGCTTCCTGGGCGTCCAGGCTGATGCGCGGCAGGAAGACCTGACCGACCGCCAGATTGTTCTCCGGCGGCAGGTGGCCGATGATCTTGACATGGTCCTTGAAGAACTTCTGCGGCACTTGGACATGGATGCCGGCGCCGTCGCCGGTCTTGCCGTCGGCGTCCACCGCACCGCGGTGCCAGACCGCCTTCAGGGCTTCGATGCCTTTTTCGACCACCGAGCGGCGGGGCTTGCCGTCGATCGCGGCGATGAAACCGACGCCGCAGGCGTCGTGCTCGTCGGCCGGATTGTAGGCGTGGGCAGTGGTCAGCGCCGCGGCGTTGGCGCGGAAATCGGCGACGAACTGCTCACCCTGGTTCAATTCGGTGGTCATGGAACGACCCTTTCACAGTCTGGACGTTGACCTGGGGGGCCGAAGGGAAGGCCCCCTGGGGTAGACGGTGTTCTAATAAGGAAGGAGCAGCTTACTCGGCCGCGACGGCCAGCTTGGGCGCGCCGACGGTCTGGGCGTAGGCGTGCATGGCGTCGGCGGCGTCGCGGCCGTCGCGGATGGCCCACACCACCAGCGAGGCGCCGCGGACGATGTCGCCGGCGGCGAAGACGCCGTCCAGGCTGGTCATCTTGGTGCGGTGGTCGACCAGCAGCGTGCCCCAGCGGGTGACGGTCAGGTCGGGCGAGCCGAACATGCCCGGCAGATCCTCCGGCTCGAAGCCGAGCGCCTTGATGACGAGGTCGGCCGGCTCGGTGAAGTCGGAGCCCTCGATCACCTGCGGGGTCTGGCGGCCGGTGGCGTCGGCGACACCCAGATGGATGCGGACGGCGCGGACGCCGGTCACCACGTCATTGCCGGTGAAGGCCTCAGGCGCGGCCTGCCAGACGAACTCGACGCCCTCCTCCTCGGCATGCGCCACTTCACGCTGCGAGCCCGGCATGTTCTTGCGGTCGCGGCGGTACAGGCACTTGACCGAGGTCGCACCCTGGCGGATCGCCGTGCGGACGCAGTCCATCGCGGTGTCGCCGCCGCCGAGCACCACCACCTTCTTGCCGGCGGCGTTCAGCGAGCCGTCGTCATAGGCCTCGACCTGATCGCCCAGGCCGACCCGGTTGGAGGTGGTCAGGTAGTCCAGCGCCGGCACGATGTTCTTCAGCCCCGAACCGGGGGCCTTGATGTCGCGGGCCTTGTAGACGCCGGTGGCGATCAGGATGGTGACGTGGCGCTCGCGCAGCTCGGCCAGCGAGGCGTCGCGGCCGACCTCGAAATTGGAATGGAAGATGACGCCGGCATCGGCCAGACGCTGGACCCGGCGGGCGACGACGTCCTTCTCCAGCTTGAAGCCGGGGATGCCGTAGACCAGCAGGCCGCCCATGCGGTCGTGGCGGTCGTAGACATGAACCTCGTAGCCCTTGGCGCGCAGCTCCTCGGCGGCGGCGAGGCCAGCCGGGCCGGCGCCGATCACGCCGACCGACAGCCCCAGCTCGCGGGCCGGCTTGCGCGGCTTGACCCAGCCGTTTTCCCAGGCGGTGTCGTTGATGTACTTCTCGACCGAGCCGATGGTGACGGCGCCGTGGGTCGACTGCTCGATGACGCAGTTGCCCTCGCACAGCCGGTCCTGCGGGCAGATGCGGCCGCAGATTTCGGGGAAGTTGTTGGTGGCCTGGGAGACCTCGTAGGCCTCCTCCAGACGGCCCTCGGCGGTCAGCTTCAGCCAGTCCGGGATGTTGTTGGAGACCGGGCAGTGCACCTGGCAGAAGGGAACGCCGCACTGCGAGCAGCGGTTGGCCTGCTCGCCGGCGCGCTCGTTGCTGAAGCGGGCGTAGATCTCGGCGAAGTCCTGGCGGCGGTCGGCGGCAGACCGCTTGTCGGGCATCTTCTGCGCGGTGTGCACGAAGCCCAACATTTTCTGGTTCGCCATGACGTCTGCTCCTTGCTTCGCGGCCCCGCCCGCTGTCGCGGGGGCATCGCCTTGCTGGGCCTGACCGGGGGCTGCGGCTGTGGCCTACACCGACCGGCTGGGTTGAAATCGAACGTCCGCGAAGTGGCGGACGCTCGTCATATAACGCATGCGCCCACCCCGCGGAAGCACAAAAACACCGATAGGTCCGGTTTGTTGACCTTTTCTTCCGCAAGGCTGTAATGCGTGGGCGTGGCGTTGGGGTGTCACAAAAACGCGACAGAAAATTAGTCCCAATTCAGGACTATCGCCCGAATAGGGGTACCGACCCCACGCCATCGCCAAGCCCGGCCACCGCCTGCTATAAGCGCTGCAACATTCACCGTGCCGAAGGCTGCGTGCCGCGATGATGATCGATCAATATCTGGACGCCACCCTCCTGGGGCTGATCGAGGGGCTGACCGAGTTCCTGCCCGTCTCCTCCACCGGCCACCTGATCATGCTGGACGAACTGCTGGGCTTCGAGGGCCCGCCCGGCAAGGTGTTCGAAGTGGTGATCCAGCTCGGTGCCATCCTGGCGATCTGCGTGGTCTATTTCCAGCGGCTGTGGCATGTCGCCACAGGGCTGAAGGACGACCCCGGCGCCCGCCGTTTCGTGATGGCGGTGGTCATCGCCTTCCTGCCGGCGATGGTGCTGGGCGCCGGCCTGCACGGCATTATCAAGTCGGTGCTGTTCAACCCCACCGTGGTCAGCATCGCGCTGATCGTTGGCGGCATCGCCATCCTGCTGGTGGAACGGCTGATCCCGGTCGCCCGTTATCATAAGATCGAGAATTTCTCCGCCCCGCTGGCGCTGAAGATCGGCTTCTGCCAGTGCCTGGCCCTGGTGCCCGGCGTGTCGCGGTCGGGTGCCAGCATCCTGGGCGCCCTGCTGATGGGCGTCGACCGCAAGGCGGCGGCCGAGTTCTCCTTCTTCCTGGCGGTACCGACCATGGCCGGCGCCACCGTCTACGACCTCTACAAGAACTGGTCGGTGATGAGCCTGGACAGCGGCCTGCTGATCCTGGTCGGCTTCGTCACCGCCTTCATCGCCGCGGCCCTGGTGGTGAAGACGCTGGTCGACTTCGTCGGCCGCTACGGCTTCACCCCGTTCGGCTGGTACCGCATCGCCGTCGGCACCGGCATGCTGGCGTTCCTGTATTTGTAAGCGTCACCTGCAACCCTCAAACCACCCGCCGCGGCACCGCACGGGCCGCGGCGGCGGCCATGCCCAGCGCCAGCAGCGCGATCATCGCGAAGGCGGTGGCGAGGCTGGTGGCCTCGGCGATGAAGCCGACCAGCGGCGGACCGGCCAGCACGCCGGCATAGCCCATGGTGGACACCGCGGCGACCGCATGATCGGGATGACCGCTGTCCACCGACCCCGCGGTGCTGAACAGCACCGGGACGATGTTCGACAGGCCGATCCCGGTCAGTCCGAAGCCGACCATCGCCAGCACCGGCGCTCCCCCCGCGACAATCCCCCCGGCCAGCACGCATCCCAGCCCGGCGGTGGCCAGCAGGCCGCCGGCACGCATCAGCGTCGCCCCGCCGAAGCGGTGGCGCAGCCGGTCGCCGCTGAACCGCCCGGCCGCCATGGCGGCGCAGAACACGCCGAACCCCATGCCGGCGATGGAGGCCGGCGCGCCCAGATCGTCGCGCAGATGGATGGCGCTCCAGTCCAGGATGGCGCCTTCGCCCATGAAGGCCATCGCGGCGAGCAGGCCGAGCAGCAGGGTCTTGCGGTCGGGCAGCACCAGCCCGCCGCCGCCGGCGTTGCGGTCGGGCAGGAAGCGCCCCTGCAAGGCCAGGAACAGCGCCAGAAGCCCGGCCGACACCAGCGCGGCCTGCGCCGCCGGCGCCATCAGCGGCAGCAGCAGCCCGCCCAGGCCCGCTCCGGCTAGCCCGCCGAGGCTCCACATCCCATGCAGCGACGACATGATCGGCCGGCCCATCCGCCGCTCCACCAGAGCGCCCTGGGCATTCATCGCGACGTCCATGGTGCCGCCAGACGCGCCGAACAGCGCCAGCACGATGCACAGCGTCATCACGTCCGGCACCAGGGAGGGCAGGGGCAGCAGCCCGGCGAACAGCAGGGCGGTCACCCGCGTTACCGGTGCGCTGCCCAGCCGGCCCAGCAGCGGCCCGCTGGCGATCATCGCCGTCAGGGCGCCGACGGCAAGGCAGAGCAGGGCAGCACCCAGCACCGCCGGGCTGAGGTCCAGCCGGTTCTTCAGCAGCGGGATCTGCGTCGCCCACACGCCGAAGACGGTGCCGTTCAGGAAGAAGGCGACGACGGTCGCCCAGCGCGCGGCCGACGCCTGTTCCGCCATCCGGCCCGACACACCCCGGATATCCTCTGCTCCCGTCATCACCGTTCCCGCCTTGGTTGAACCGCCCACATGACGGCGGCGGCGGAGGAATTCAAGCGGCGATGGGGCAGGCGTGCCATGCCCGCGGCCCCCCGGTCCCCTCAACGCGAAAGCCCCGGCGCGGCGGCCGGGGCTTTCGGAAGGCACTGGGAACGGACCCGCCCGTGGGCGGGAGTTGCCTCAATGGGCGTTGTTGGTCATGCCGCTGTACTTGCCGCCGACGATGAAGCGCGACAGGTAGGTCGGCAGGATCACCTCGCAGGCCGCCAGCTCGGCGATCCCCAGATCCTTGAAGCCCAGCGCGCCCGGCGAGACGACGTTGTCCTGCTTCAGCAATGCCACCTGATCGCGGGTCAGGGCCGGGGCCAGCACCGGCACCTTCTCCAGGATGCCGGCCAGCGACTCGGCGGCGCTCCAGGGGATGGTCACCAGCGGGCGGTGGCGCTGGATGTTCTTCTGGGTCAGCTCCAGCAGTTCGCGGAAGGTATAGATGCGCGGGCCGCCCAGCTCATAGGTCTTGCCGCGGCTGGCGTCGCTGTCCAGCGCCGCCACGACGGCGTCGGCCAGATCGCCGACATAGACCGGCTGGAACAGGGTCTTGCCGCCGCCGATCAGCGGCAGGACGGGGGCCTTCTGCGCCATCGCGGCGAACTTGTTGAAGAAATTGTCCTCCGGCCCGAAGACGATGCTGGGGCGCAGGATGGTCGCCGCCGGGAAGGCGGACAGCACCGCCTGCTCGCCGGCCGCCTTGGAGCGGGCATAGACCGACGGCGAGGAGGCGTCGGCGCCGATGGCGGAGATCTGGACCAGCCGGTTGACGCCTGCCGCGGCGGCCAGCCGGGCGATGCGCGACGCGGCGTCGACATGCACGCCCTGGAAGCTCTGGCTCCCGCGCTCGTACAGCACGCCCAGCAGGTTGATGGCGACATCCGCCCCCTGGAGGGCGCGGGCGACCGACACGTCGTCGGTGCAGTCGGTGGCGAACGGCACGATCTGGCCGACGGCGCCGGCCGTCTTCAGGAAGCCGGCCTTGCCCGGGTTGCGGGTGGCGATGCGGATGAGGGCGCCCGACTTGGCGAGGCGCCGGATCAGGTGGCGGCCGATGAAGCCCGAACCGCCGAACACCGTGATAACCTGAGTGCGATAGGACATCGACCGTCTCCCGTGCCGTTGCGCGCCGAAACCGGGGTCTTCGCGCTTTTTGCGCGCGCCCCCGCGCGTCGTCCGACTGTGTGTCGCCATAGAGGGCTGCTGGAACTGCGGCCATGCTTATAGCGAATGGACCGCCCCCAATCTAGGGACTGCATCGTCGCGCCCGGCCCCGCCCCGGGAAAATCCGGCGAAAACCCGCGATGCGGCAAAAAAATGAAGGGGTCGGAAAAAAGCTGTTGACGCCTCCCGGCCGGATCATTAAACAACCGCCCACACACCGAGCACCGAGCCCAGGTGGCGGAATTGGTAGACGCGCAGGTTTCAGGTACCTGTGGCAGAAATGTCGTGGAAGTTCGAGTCTTCTCCTGGGCACCATTTCTTTCTACCCGGCTGCGCCGCATGCACAGCTCCTTCGATTGAGAGGGAGGCAGTGCAGAGCGGCGTTCGTCGTTTCTAGGGTCCATGGCCGGGGGCCTGACCACCCCGGGACGCGACCATGCCCATCGACCTTCATGACGGCGACCTCCCCGACGGCCTCGACCTCGGCGCCGGCGCCCGCGACAACTGCGTCGCCATCGACACCGAGACCATGGGGCTGAACCCCCACCGCGACCGTCTCTGCCTGGTGCAGCTGTCGGCCGGCGACGGTGCCATCCATCTGGTGCAGTTCCGCCCCGGCCAGTACGAGGCGCCGAACCTGAAGCGCCTGCTGACCGATCCCACTGTGACCAAGCTGTTCCACTTCGCCCGTTTCGACGTGGCGGTGATGAAGGCCTATCTGGGCGTCGGCTGCCAGCCGGTCTATTGCACCAAGGTGGCCTCCAAGCTGGTCCGCACCTTCACCGACCGCCATGGCCTGAAGGATCTGTGCAAGGATCTGCTGGGCGTGGAGATCTCCAAGCAGCAGCAGTCCTCCGACTGGGGCGCGCCCGAGCTGACCACCGACCAGATGAAGTACGCCGCGTCGGACGTGCTGCACCTGCATGACCTGAAGGCGAAGCTGGACGTCATGCTGGCGCGCGAGGGCCGCACCCATCTGGCCCAGGCCTGCTTCGACTTCCTGCCCGCCCGCGGCGAGCTGGACCTCGGCGGCTGGGAAACCCCGGACATTCTAGCGCACTGACGGCGAGATGATCGCTCCCTGACCGGGGCGGGAGAGGGAGCGATCTGCGACCAACCGCCCCCCGGCCGGGCGTGGATTTGACCCGGCGTCCCCCGATGGGCATACTGCTCGATGCGCCTGCCGGGAGACATCCGGGCAGGCGCCGTGTTTGTGAACGGCCCATCGCCGGGCCTTGCGAATGGAAGGCATCACAGCCTTGACCAGTGTTATCACGTCCAGCCTGAGCGGCAGCCTGACCGACGGTTCCACCGCCCAGGCAGTATCCAGCCCGGTGGAGAACCGCGATCTCGCCTGCGCCACCCGCGTCCTGCGGACCGAGGCCGATGCGCTGCTGGCGCTGGCCGGCAGCCTCGACGGCAAGTTCCTGCGGGCGCTCGACATCCTGCAGGGCATCGAAGGCCGCGTGATCGTCACCGGCATGGGCAAGTCGGGCCATGTCGCCCGCAAGATCGCCGCCACCATGGCCTCGACCGGCACGCCAGCCTTCTTCGTCCATCCGGGCGAGGCGAGCCACGGCGACCTCGGCATGATCGCCAAGATCGACGCGGTGGTGGCGCTGTCCAACTCCGGCGAGACGCACGAGCTGGCGGACATCATCGCCTACACCCGCCGCTTCGGCATTCCGCTGATCGGCATGACGCGGCGTGCCGCCTCGGCGCTGGCCGAGCAGTCCGACGTGGCGCTGGTCATCCCGCCGGAGCCGGAAGCCTGCCCGCTGGGTCTGGCACCCACCACCTCCACCACCATGATGCTGGCGCTGGGCGATGCGCTGGCGGTGGCTCTGCTGGAGCGGCGCGGCTTCTCCGCCGCCGATTTCCGCGAGTTCCACCCCGGCGGCCAGTTGGGCCGCGCATTGCTGAAGGTCACCGACATCATGCATAAGGGCGAGGATTTGCCCCTGTGCCGTCTTGACTCGCCGCTGTCCGACGTCATCTTCGAGATGACGGCCAAGCGGCTGGGCTGCGTCGGGGTGACCGACGATGCCGGGGCGCTGGTCGGGATCATCACCGACGGCGACCTGCGCCGTCATCTGACGCCGGAGCTTCTGGCGGAACGCGCGGACAGCATCATGTCGCCGCGGCCCAAGACCATCCGCCCCAAGGCGTTGATCGTCGAGGCGCTGCGCGAGATGAACGACAAGAAGATCACCACCCTGTTCGTGATCGAGGCCGACCGGCCGCTCGGCATCGTGCACATCCACGATGTCCTGCGCGCCGGTGCGGCCTGACGATTGTTCTGTCCATGATGGAAGCGAAGCGCCGAGCCGGAGGGACGAAGATTTGAGCCTGGACGACCTGCGCAGCCCCGACCGTACGACAGCCGGCCGCCCCGCCCCCGCCCCGAGCGCCGGGCAATCCACCTTCGGCGGCCTGTCCGCCGGCGCGCCGGACCTTCGCGCGCCGGCCGCCGCCGAACCGCCGGCGGCGCTGCGGGCGCACCGGCGGCGCGACACCCGTCCGGTCAGCCGGGTCTACAGCCGTTTCGTTTCCGCAATGAAGTTCGTGCTGCCGGCGGCGGCGCTGGCGATGGTGGCCCTGCTGGCGGCCTGGCCGTCGCTGAACAGCCCGCAGAGCGCCCGCGTCAGCGCCGACGCCGGGCAGAGCGAGATGCTGAAGCCGCGCTATTTCAGCCTGGACGAACACAACCAGCCCTTCTCGCTGGTGGCGGCCAAGGCCGACAAGTCGACCGACCAGCCCGACATCGTCCTGCTGGACGACCCGCAGGCGGAGATGACGGAGACCACCGGCACCTGGGTGACCATGCGGTCCGACAAGGGCTGGTACAACCAGAACACCGGCATCCTGCTGATGCGCGGCAACGTCCATGTGCTGCGCGACGACGGCAACGAGTTCACCACCAGCGAGGCCGAGGCCGACATCCGCAAGGGCAACGCCTGGGGCGACAAGGCGGTGACCGGCCAGGGTCCGCAGGGTGAGATCAACGCCATCGGCTTCCGCATGACGGACCGCGGCAAGAATGTCGTCTTCCTCAACCAGTCGAAGGCCGAGGTCCAGGCCGCCGAGCGCCCCGGGAGCAAGAAGCCGTGACGTCCAAACGGTCGCCATTCCGTCCCCCCACACTCCGTATTGCCCCATTTCGTATTGCCCTGACCCTGTCGGCCATCCTGGCCGGCGGGTTTTTCTCTTTCGGATCCCTGGTTCCAGGGCCGGCCTTCGCCCAGGGTCTGCCCGGCATGGGCGGCAAGCAGCCGGTGGAGATCAACGCCGATCAGGCGATCGAATGGCACCAGGACGTCCGCGCCTATGTGGCGCGCGGCAACGCGTCGGCCAAGCGCAACGACTCGACCGTCTTCGCCGACGTGCTGACCGCCTATTACCGCGAGGTTCCCGGCAAGGGGAACGAGGTGTTCCAGCTGGTGGCCGACGGCAACGTCCGCATCGTCAGCCCGACCCAGCAGGTCTATGGCGACCACGGCGTCTATGACGTCGACAAGCAGGTCGCCGTCGTCACCGGCCGGGATCTGAAGCTGATCACCACCAAGGACGTGGTCACCGCCCGCGACAGCCTGGAGTATTACGAGGCGCAGGACCTGACCGTGGCGCGCGGCGACGCGGTGGCGGTGCGCGGCAACGACCGGCTGCGCGCCGACGTGCTGATCGGCCGGCTGAAGAAGATGCCGGACGGCACCACCCAGATGGAGCGGATCGACGGCTCCGGCAACATCGTCGTCACCACCCCCACCGACGTGGCGCTGTCCGACAAGCTGGTCTATTCGGTCGCCGACAATGTCGCGGTGCTGATCGGCAACGTGAAGATCACCCGCGGCGACAACCAGCTGAACGGCGAAGCCGCCGAGATGAACATGAACACCAAGATCAACCGCGTCATCGCCGGCCGCGACGCCGGCGGCCGGGTCAGCGGCCTGCTGATTCCGGGTGAAAAGAACGGGCCCGGCGCGCCTGCGGGCAAGAAGCCGTGACCGTGCTGACCGCGAACGGGCCCGGCGCCGCTCCTGCCGGAAACATCGCTTCCGCTGCCGTCCCGACCGAAGGGCTGGTGGCCCAGCATCTCGGCAAGTCGTTCAAGAAGCGGCCGGTGGTGCGCGACGTCTCGATCAGCGTCCAGCGCGGCGAGGCGGTCGGGCTGCTCGGTCCCAACGGCGCCGGCAAGACCACCTGCTTCTACATGATCACCGGCCTGATCGCCGCCGACTCCGGCACGATCACGCTGGATGGCCAGGACATCACCGCGCTGCCGATGTACCGCCGCGCCCGGCTCGGCATCGGCTATCTGCCGCAGGAGGCCTCGATCTTCCGCGGCATGACGGTGGAGAACAACATCCGCTCGGTGCTGGAGGTGGTCGAGAGCGACCGCGACGCGCGCGAGGCGATGCTGGACGAGCTGCTGGCCGAATTCTCGGTCACGCATCTGCGCCGTTCCCCCGCCCTGGCGCTGTCGGGCGGCGAGCGGCGGCGCGTGGAGATCGCCCGCGCGCTGGCCGGACAGCCGCACTTCATCCTGCTGGACGAGCCGCTGGCCGGCATCGACCCCATCGCGGTGAACGACATCCGCGAGCTGGTCGGCCATCTGCGCGACCGCGGCATCGGCGTGCTGATCACCGACCACAATGTGCGTGAAACATTGGACCTCGTCGATCGGGCATACATTTTGCACGACGGTGTGGTACTAATGGAGGGACGGCCCGACGAGATCGTGGCGCACGAGGGGGTTCGCCGGGTCTATCTCGGTGACCGCTTCAGTCTGTAGCCCTCCGTTTCCACTGGTTCCGGTTCCACAGCCATGGCGCTTGCTCAACGTCTCGACCTTCGACAAGCCCAGACCCTGGTGATGACGCCGCAGTTGCAGCAGGCCATCAAGCTGCTGCAACTGTCGAACATCGAACTGTCGGACTTCGTCGACCGCGAGATCGAGCAGAACCCGCTGCTGGAGCGCGACGGCGGATCGGCCGACGGCGGCAGCGATCCGGTGGGACCGGCGGACGGCAGCGAGGCGCCGGGCGGGCTGGACGGCCCCGGCGGCATGGAGGCCAACGGACTCAGCATCGACGGGCTGAACGGCCGCGACGACGGGCCGGCCCTGCCGATAAGCGACGGACGCACCCGCGACACGGTGGAGATGACCTCGTCGGACACGATGGCCTCCTCGTCGGAATCGCCGCTCGACACCGATTTCGAGAATGTCTACAGCGACGACCGCTTTTCCGACGGCTCGGACGGCGGCAGCGAGGTCTACGGCTCGTACGGCGAGCGCGGCGGCCGCAGCGGCTTCGAGGATGACGACAGCAACCTCGAAGCGACGCTGACCAGCGAGAAGAACCTCCGCGACCACCTGACCGAACAGCTGAAGATCGACCTACCCGACCTGGGCGACCAGCTGATCGGGCTGGCTCTGATCGACATGCTGGACGAGGCCGGCTGGCTGATCGGCTTCGATGCCCAGGCGATGGCCGAGCAGCTCGGCTGCGGTGCGGAGCGGGTGGAGCGGGTGCTGGCCGCCTGCCAGCGCTTCGACCCGCCCGGCATCTTCGCCCGCTCGCTGAAGGAATGCCTGGCGATCCAGCTGCGCGAGAAGAACCGGCTCGACCCGGCGATGGCGGCGCTGCTCGACAATCTGGAGCTTCTGGCCGCGCGCAACCTGCCGGCCATCATGAAGGTCTGCGGCGTCGATGCCGAGGACGTCGCCGACATGGTCGTCGACATCCGCAAGCTGAACCCGAAGCCGGCGCTGGCCTTCGACCACACCCCGGCCCAGCTGGTCACCCCCGACATCCTGATGCGCGCCAATCCCGGCGGCGGCTGGCTGATCGACCTGAACCCGGACACGCTGCCGCGGGTGCTGGTCAACCACCGCTATTTCGCCCGCATCTCCGACGGTGCCCGCAACAAGGCCGACAAGGAATACATCTCCGAGCGGTTCCAGTCGGCCAACTGGCTGGTCAAGTCGCTGCACCAGCGCGCCACCACCATTTTGAAGGTGGCGAGCGAGATCATCCGCCAGCAGGATGCGTTCTTCATCCATGGTGTCTCGCACCTGCGACCGCTGATCCTGCGTGACATCGCGGAGGCCATCGGCATGCATGAAAGCACAGTCAGCCGCGTTACCACCAACAAGTTCATGGCGACCCCGCGCGGCGTCTTTGAGCTGAAATACTTCTTCACTTCCGCAATCCAGGGTGCGGATGGGCAGGCATCCCATTCCGCAGAAGCGGTTCGGCATCGCATCAAAACCATGATCGATGCGGAGAAGCCGGACGATGTGCTGTCCGACGACAAACTGGTGGAGATTCTCCGGGCGGAAGGGATCGACATTGCGCGAAGGACGGTCGCGAAGTATCGTGAAGCGATGAAAATACCGTCATCGGTGCAGCGACGCCGTGCCAAGATGTCACGCATGTAAGCGGTTCGGGCGGGGGAGGGCTCGATTGACAGTCCGGTGACCCTTGCCTATCGTCCCGGCCCGCAAGCGGCGGATCAGCATCTTTGAGCCCGACATCTTCGGACGTCGTGTCTACACCGTCCCCAGCGGACCAATATTGGAAACGTTCCACCATGCAACTCTCCGTCAAAGGCAAGCAGCTCGATGTGGGTGACGCTCTGCGCACCCATGTGGCCGACAGCCTGAACGCCGTGGTCGGCAAGTACTTCGACAAGCCGATCGAGGCGAACGTGATCCTGACCAAGGACGCGCACCTCTACAAGGCCGACATCCAGGCCCATGTGGGTCGCGGGATCGTCCTGCAGAGCGCCGGCGACGCCACCGAACCCTACCCGGCCTTCGACATCGCCTGCGAGAAGCTGGCCAAGCGCCTGCGCCGCTACAAGCGCCGCCTGCGCGACCACCACGCGGCCGAGAACGGCGCCGCCCTCCCGGCGAGCTACCGGGTGCTGGAAGCCGAGACCGAGGAGCATCACGAGGAAGTCGAGGCTGCCGCCGACGGCGCCGCGAACCCGATGGTCGTTGCCGAGATGGAGACGAGCATCGCCACCCTGTCGGTCAGCGAGGCGGTGATGCGCCTTGAGCTGGCGCAGGCTCCGGCGCTGATGTTCCATAACGGTGCGCATGGCCGCCTGAACATGGTCTACCGCCGCGCCGACGGGAACATCGGCTGGGTCGACCCGGCGGAGAAGGCCGGCGCCTGACGGCGCCGACCCGTCTCGCCGGTCAAGAAGCGTCATGCTCGACCTCATCTCTCCGCACGCCATCCTCCCGAACCTGAAGGCCGGCAACAAAAAGCAGGCCCTGCAGGAGATGGCGCGCAAAGCGTCCGAGCTGACCGGTCAGCACGAGCGGGCGATCTTCGACGTGCTTCTGGAGCGCGAAAGGCTGGGCACGACCGGCGTGGGTCATGGCATCGCCATCCCGCACGGCAAGCTGTCCAGCCTGGACCGCGTCCATGGCGTCTTCGCCCGTGTGGAGCGGCCCATCGATTTCGATGCGATCGATGAGCAGCCGGTCGACCTGATCTTCCTCCTTCTCGCCCCGGAACAGGCGGGAGCCGATCATCTGAAGGCCCTTGCCCGCGTCTCGCGCCTGCTGCGGGACCAGTCCATGTGCGAGAAGCTGCGCGGAGCCCAGTCGGGCGACGCGATGTACGCGCTCCTGACCCAGCACGAGCCGAGCCCGTCCAACTGACGGGCCGCCAGTGAGGGGCAGACAGCCAAAGGGCCGCCGCACATTCGTGCGCGGCCCTTTTTCTTTGGCGGCGGATGCGCCGATTTGGTGTAGGGGCTGGCGGAGGCTGGTACAATGCCGCCAAGCCGACACGACCGCGGCTGGACCGTCGACGTGGTGCGCGACGGTCCTGTCATTGTTGGCCGCGTTGGACCCCTCTCTGCCGCTGGACGAAATTTACGAGGACTGAGGGCGCCCCCTCCTCACCCCCGCTCCGCCCAGCCCATGTAGTTCACGTCCAGATCGCGCGCGTTCAGCCGGAACTCGTCGCTCAAGGGGTTGTACGTGATGCCGGTCAGGTCGCGTACGCTCAGGCCGTACGGGCGTACGATGGCATTCAGTTCGGAAGGGCGCAGGAACTGGCGCCAGTTGTGGGTGCCGCGCGGCAGCCAGCGCAGGATGTACTCCGCCCCGACGATGGCGAGCGCGAAGGACTTCGGCGTGCGGTTCAGCGTCGCCAGGAACAGCGCGCCGCCGGGGGCCAGCAGGTCGGACAGCGACTTCACGAACAGGGCCACGTCGGCGACATGCTCGATCACCTCCATCGCCAGCACCACGTCGAACGTCTCGCCGCTGGCGGCCAGGGCCTCGGCAGTGGTGGCGCGGTAATCGACGGCGGTGCCGGTCTCGGCGGCATGGGTGGCGGCGGTCTTGATGTTCTTCTCCGACGCATCGACCCCGACCACCGTGGCGCCCATTCGCGCCAGCGGTTCGGCCAGCAGGCCGCCGCCGCAGCCGATGTCGACGATGCGCAGGCCGGCGAGCGGGTTCGGCGCCAGCGGGTCGCGGCCCAGCCGCTTGCAGACGGCATCGCGGATGTAGGTCAGGCGCAGCGGGTTCAGCCGGTGCAGCGGCTTGAACTTTCCGGCCGGGTCCCACCATTCGGCGGCGATGGCGGAGAAGCGGGCGACATCCTCCGGATCCACGGTTCCGCCAGCCGAGGCGGTTGCGGACGCGTGCGGGAAAGCGGAGGATGAGGCGGTCATGGTGAAAATCCGTAAACTGTGAGGCGGGACGGGCGCGGGCAACTTGCCTCGCTTCCAGCGACGGAGTATGGATACGCCGCCCCGCGCCGGCAACGGTGGAGCGGGGGTGCGCACAGCCGACCCGCATGACCGAGATGGCGAGATCCAGACGGCATGACCGGGCGGCCAGACATGGTGTGAGGTATGGCGCGGATCGTCCTGAAGTTCGGAGGCACGTCGGTCGGCGACATCGACCGCATCAAGAACGTGGCCCGAAAGGTCGAGCAAGAGGTGAAGGCGGGGCATCAGGTCGCCGTCGTCGTGTCGGCGATGTCCGGCGTGACCAACCAGCTCGTCAAATACTGCAACGAAATCGACAAGCTGCACGACGCCCGCGAATATGACGCGGTCGTGGCATCGGGCGAGCAGGTGACCTCCGGTCTCCTGGCCGTCGCCCTGCAGTCGCTCGGCATTCCCGCCCGCTCCTGGGCGGGCTGGCAGATTCCGATCCGCACCGACGACACGCACGGCAAGGCGCGCATCGTCTCCATCGACACCACCGAGATGGAAAAGTCCCTGCAGACCGGCGAAGTCGCCGTGGTCGCGGGCTTCCAGGGCGTGTCGGAGCATGGCCGCATCACCACGCTGGGCCGCGGCGGCTCGGACACCTCGGCGGTGGCGCTGGCGGCGGCGGTGAAGGCCGACCGCTGCGACATCTACACCGACGTCGACGGCGTCTACACCACCGACCCGCGCATCGTCACCAAGGCGCGCAAGCTCGACAAGATCACCTACGAGGAAATGCTGGAGATGGCCTCGCAGGGGGCCAAGGTGCTTCAGACCCGCTCGGTCGAGATGGCGATGAACCACCGCGTGCGCGTGCAGGTGCTGTCGAGCTTCGAAGCCGCTGCGGGCAGTTCGCTTCCCGGAACCCTGGTTGTTGACGAGGACGAGATCGTGGAAAAGGAAGTTGTTAGCGGCATCGCCTACAGCCGCGACGAGGCGAAGATCACCCTGGTGGGCGTCGCCGACCAGCCGGGCGTCGCCGCCGCCATCTTCGGTCCGCTGACCGACAACGCCGTCAACGTCGATATGATCGTCCAGAACGTGTCGGAAGACGGCAAGTCGACCGACATGACCTTCACCGTTGGCAAGGCAGACATCGCCCGCGCCGTGAAGGTGCTGGAGGATGCGCAGTCCACCCTGAACTACAAGCGCATCATTTCCGATGCCAATGTGGTCAAGGTGTCGGTCATCGGCGTCGGCATGCGCAGCCATGCCGGCGTCGCCCAGCGCATGTTCAAGGCGCTGGCCGACAAGGGCATCAACATCCAGGTCATCTCGACCTCGGAGATCAAGATCTCGGTCCTGATCGCCGAAGAGTATGCCGAGCTGGCGCTGCGTGCCCTGCACACCGCCTACGGCCTGGACGCCGCCTGATCGCAGGCGGGACCCGGGTGCCGGGGACGGGAACATCAGGAAAGGGCCGGCCATGACCGACGCCACATCATACGCGGCGGCAGCATCGGCCCGGCTCGACCGGCTCTGGCAGCGGGGCCGGGACTTCCTCGGCACCCGCACCGCTGTGATGGGCGGTGCGATGAGCTGGGTGTCGGAACGGCATCTGGTCTCCGCCATCTCCAATGCCGGCGGCTTCGGCGTGCTGGCCTGCGGCTCGATGGCGCCGGACCAGCTGGCGGTGGAGATCGCCGGCACCCGCGCGCTGACCGACAGGCCGTTCGGCGTCAACCTGATCAACATGCACCCGGCGCTGGACCAACTGATCGACGTCTGCCGCGAGCAGACGGTCGGCCATGTGGTCGTCGCCGGCGGCCTGCCGACCGGCGCCACCCTGCGCCGCATCAAGGACGGCGGGGCCAGGGCGATGGCCTTCGCCCCCACGCTGGGGGCCGGGCGGCGGCTGGTGAAGCAGGGCGCCGACGCGCTGGTGATCGAGGGAACCGAGGCCGGCGGCCACATCGGCCCGGTCTCCACCACCGTGCTGGCCCAGGAAATCCTGCCCGACCTGCGCGATGTGCCGGTGTTCGTCGCCGGCGGCATCGGCCGGGGCGAGACGATCCTGTCCTATCTGGAGCTGGGGGCGGCCGGCGTGCAGGTCGGCACCCGCTTCGTCTGCGCCACCGAATGCGTGGCCCATGCCAATTTCAAGCAGGCCTTCATCCGGGCGTCGGCCCGCGACGCCCAACCGTCGGTGCAGATCGACCCGCGTTTCCCGGTGATCCCGGTGCGCGCGCTGGCGAACGAGGCGTCCAAGCGCTTCATGGAATTCCAGCGCGACGTCATCGCCAGGGTCGATTCCGGCGCGATGAGCCGCGACGAAGGCATGCTGGAGATCGAGCATTTCTGGGCCGGCGCGCTGCGCCGCGCGGTGATCGAGGGCGACGTGGAAAGCGGCTCCCTGATGGCCGGGCAGAGCGTCGGGCTGGTCACCCGCGAACAGCCGGTGGCCGAAATCCTGGCCGAATTGATCGCCCAGGCCGAATCGGCGCTGGCACGGCGGGCGATGGATGAGGCATCGTTAAACCTGATGACGGAGCCGACGGTGGGAGCGCTGTAGCGATGACCGACACCCTCGACACGGCAGCCGGCGACGGCAGTATGGGTGGGGGTGTGCATCCCCGTTTCGACGGCACCTCGTCGCGCCGGCTGCTCGCCCGGCTGCGCGACATCATGGCCGGGTCGGGGTCGGGGCAGGATCGGCTGGACAAGATCGTCACGCTGATCGCGGCGGAGATGAAGGCGGACGTCTGCTCCTGCTACGTCATGCGCGCCGGCGAGGTGCTGGAGCTGTTCTCCACCGAAGGCCTCAACAAGACCGCCGTCCACAACACCCGCCTGCGCGTCGGCGAGGGCATCGTCGGCTACATCGCCGGCCACGCCCGCCCGGTGGCGCTGGACAACGCGCCCTCCCATCCCAGCTTCGCCTACCGTCCGGAAACCGGCGAGGATCCGTTCCAGTCGCTGGCCGGCGTGCCGATCCTGCGCGGCAGCAAGGTGCGCGGCGTGCTGGTGATCCAGCACAAGGACCGCCGCCGCTATGTCGAGGAGGAGGTCGAGACCCTCCAGACCATCGCCATGGTCGTCGCCGAGCTGGTGGCGCAGAGCGAGCTGGTCAACCCGGTGGAGGTCACCACCACCGGCGATCCCGTGCTGGCGCCGGCCCGCCTGTCGGGCACGGCGATGAGCGCCGGGCTGGCCATGGGCCTCGCCGTC
The DNA here is from genome assembly GCF_042604625.1 of Azospirillum sp. A29. Classification (NCBI taxonomy): domain Bacteria; kingdom Pseudomonadati; phylum Pseudomonadota; class Alphaproteobacteria; order Rhodospirillales; family Azospirillaceae; genus Azospirillum; species Azospirillum sp. A29. Next base: position 1,662,493 of record NZ_CP170466.1, on the reverse strand, counting down.
ATCCACCGGCCGCAGCTGACCGTCCGCCAGATGGTGGCGGAGGATGCCGATGCCGAGCTGGAGCGCTTCAACACCGCGCTGCAGACCATGCACAGCGCCATCGACGACCTGCTGGAGGCGGCGTCGCTGGCGGGCCTCAGCGAACCGCGCGACATCCTGGAGACCTACCGGATGTTCGCCGAGGACCGCGGCTGGCTGTCGCGCATCCGCGAGGCGATCCGCGTCGGCCTGACGGCGGAAGCGGCGGTGCAGCAGGTCCAGAACGACACCCGTGCCCGCATGAGCCATCTGACCGATCCCTATATCCGGGAACGGTTGATGGATTTCGAGGATCTGACCAACAGGTTGCTGCAACATCTGGCCGGCAAGACCGGCACCACCGATGGCGCCACCCTGCCGGACGACATGATCCTGGTCGCCCGCTCGATGGGACCGGCGGAGCTGCTGGATTACGACCGCACCCGCCTGCGCGGCCTGCTGCTGGAGGAGGGGTCGCCGGCCAGCCATGTCTGCATCGTCGCCCGCGCGCTCAACATCCCGGTGGTTCAGGCGGCCGACGCGCTGAACCGGATCGAGCCGCTGGACCAGCTGATCGTCGACGGCGACCATGGCTCGGTCTTCATCCGTCCGGCCGAAGACATCCAGATGGCCTTCGGCGAGGCGGTGGCGTTGCAGCACCGCAAGGAGCAGATGTATGCGGAAATCCGCAACCTGCCCTCGGTGACGCGCGACGGTGTGCCGATCTCCATCCAGTTGAACTGCGGCCTGCTGATCGACCTGCCGCACCTGACCGCCAGCGGGGCGGAGGGCGTCGGGCTCTACCGCACCGAAATCCCCTTCATGGTCCGCGCCTCCTATCCCGACGTGACGGCGCAGACGACCCTCTATTCCCGCATCATGGACGAGGTCGGCCACAAGCCGGTCGTCTTCCGCACGCTGGATGTCGGCGGCGACAAGATGCTGCCCTACATGACCGGCGGCGAGGAGGAGAACCCGGCGCTGGGTTGGCGTGCCGTGCGCATCGGGCTGGACCACCCGTCGCTGCTGCGCCAGCAGCTGCGGGCCTTGCTGCTGGCCGCTGCCGGCCGGCCGCTGTCGGTGATGTTCCCGATGATCGCCGAGGTCGCCGAGTTCGATGGCGCCCGCCGCCTGCTGGAGCTGGAGCTGAAGCGCCTTGCCGCCCAGGGCATCGAGGCGCCCAGCAGCCTGCGCGTCGGCACGATGCTGGAGGTGCCGTCGCTGTTGTGGCAACTCCCGGCCCTGCTGCCGAAGCTGGACTTCCTGTCGGTCGGCTCCAACGACCTGACCCAGTATCTGTTCGCCGCCGACCGCGGCAACCCGCGTACCTCGACCCGCTACGACCCGCTGTCGCCGTCGATGCTGTGCGTGCTGCGCCGTCTGGTCGACGAATGCAGCCGGCACAAGGTGTCGCTCAGCATCTGCGGCGAGATGGCGGGGCGGCCGCTGGATGCTATGGCGCTGATCGGCGTCGGCTTCCGCACCCTGTCGATGTCGCCGCCGTCGGTCGGCCCGGTGAAGACCATGCTGCGCTCGCTCGACGTCGCCGCCCTGCGGCAATATATGAGCGGGCTCTACACCGGTGCCGACCACAGCCTGCGCGACAAGCTGAAGACCTTCGGCAAGGATCACGGCGTGATCTTCTGATGCCGGCCGGCGGTGCGCAGGGCCGCCGGTGCGGGTAGTTTGCTCTTTTTTCGGGCAGGTCGCGAAAATAACGGGCGGAGCCGGTGTGGTCCGCCCTTTTTTATTTGCCATTCCTGCCGGTTTGGCCGGCCGATACCATAAAATATGTATCCTTTTCCCTCCATCTTCTTCAGCCTCGGGGGCGATACCTGTATCCGCCAGCACCAGCACGCTTTTTCATCGGAGGGCATTCATGCGCATACGCCTGGGCTACCAGCTGAATTTCAGCTTTCCCGCCCCCACCCCCATGATCGTGATGCTGAACGTGCATTACTCCCGCGTCGGCGACCTGGAGCGGCCCGACCATATCGTCACCAGCGTTCCGGCGCCGATCCAGGGCTATCGCGACAGCTTCGGCAACTGGTGCAGCCGGCTGGTCGCGCCCGCCGGTGCCGTGACCATCAGCGCCGACAGCATCATCCGGGACAGCGGGGCGTTCGATCCGGTCGATCCCGGCGCTGCCCAGCACCGCGTCGACGAGTTGCCGGCCGACACCCTGCTGTTCCTGCTGGGAAGCCGCTATTGCGAGACCGACGTCCTGTCCGACGAGGCATGGCGGCTGTTCTCCGGCACGGCGCCGGGCTGGGCGCGGGTTCAGGCGATCTGCGACTTCGTCCACAACCATGTGACGTTCGGCTACGAGCATTCGCGCCCGACGCGGACCGCCGCCCAGACCTATGCCGAGAAGCGCGGGGTCTGCCGTGACTTTGCCCATCTCGCCATCGCCTTCTGCCGCGCGATGAACATTCCGGCGCGCTACTGCACCGGCTACATCAGCGACATCGGGCTGCCGCCCCCCTATGGGCCGATGGATTTCGCGGCGTGGATGGAGGTCTATCTGGGCGGCCGCTGGCATGTCTTCGATCCGCGCAACAATGCGCCCCGGATCGGGCGCATCCTGATCGCGCAGGGGCGCGATGCGGCCGATGTGCCGCTCACCCACACCTTCGGCCCCAACACGCTGACGGAGTTCCGGGTCTGGACGGAAGAGGTGGGCGCGTAATCCGCGCCCGTCCCTTCGGTCAAGCCGGGCCGGGGTGGGGACTCCGCCCGGTGTCCGGCGCCAGGGTCTTCACAGCGCCAGGGAGGGCTGTGGGACAGGGGCGGCGTCAAGGTCGGGAACGGCGGAGGCGCGGGCGCGTTGGCGGCGGGGTTGCTGCGCGATCCGGTGCAAATCCTCCACCCAGGGCGACGGGTAGCTGTCGGTGCCGAAGACCCAGACGGTGCTGACGCCGCCGTCCGGCGCGCGGAGCAGCACGCGGGCGTCATGACCGTCCTTTCCGGCATGGTTGGCGTTCTGCACCGCGGCGATCAGCGCCCCGGTCTTGCCGTTGGGAAAGGGGCCGTAGAGTTCCCCTTCCAGTCCGACGAACCAGCCGTCCGTACGGCACGACACGATGTAATGGGCTGCAAGGCTCACGATGCCACTCCTCTTCGACGTCCATTGGAGGCCTGCTGAAGCATCCGATGGAGTCCGGTCTCTGGATTTTTCACGCGATGCCCGGTTCGGACGGGTGCGTCCGAACCGATCACGCTCTGATGGCGGCTGCGCCGGCCATGGTGAGGCGGGTCAGCAGGGCGCCCTGCGGCAGGCTGGCGTTGCCCGGCGGTGGAAAGTCGTGGGGAGGCTGGTCGGCCGGCGCGGCGTGCGGGGCCGGATGCCAGCGGCGCTCCGCATCCGTCCAGCGCAGTTGTTCGCGCAACATGTCGGCGCCAACGGGGCGTTGCCCCGTGATGGACTGGAACAGTGATGTCATGGCGGGCCCCTCCGATCAGGACATTGAGAGCAGGATGCCCGTCTGTGCCGGAACCGTACCGGTTCGACCGGCGCAGGGACCGGCGCAGGGCGGAAAGGCGACCCCGTTCGTCCGGACGATCCAATCGTCCTGGCGGCTTGGGTGGCGGCTGGACATGAGGGAAGCAGTGCCTGTCCCGGCATTCATGGCTGTTCTCCGTGGCTGTTCTTCGGCGCTGACCGGTATCGCCGCAGGCGATGACGATACCGTCCGGATCGAGTCACGCCAGGAAGAGCCTCGGATGAGAGAGCCTTGTCAGAACACAAGCGAGGTCAGAACACAAGCGAGCCTGGGGTGGCCTTCGGTATAGTCTAAGTGGAGATTTGATCGAAGATTTACAATGTGTATTGCGAAGAATTTATCTTGGGGAGATTTATGAAATCGATATGATCGAGATTTTCATCCGGATTTTTCCATGAATTCAGCATCTTATTTATCGTGAAAAAACACCATGGGTTCGAAAATCGCTGCGCTGCCCAACAATTTTACAGAAATTCCGAACTTGGAATTCAGCGTCTCATCTTTTGCTTAACTGGTCGGAACGTCGGAAAATCAATCGCCCGTCGTGGTGCCGGATGTCGCCGCCTCACGCTCGGCGAAGGAGGCCCGCGCCCGCTCGATCTCGGCGTGGTGCGTCTCTGCCCAGATCCACACGCCGCAGAACGCCGCTCCCAAACTCTCGCCGAGCGGCGTGAGCGTGTAATCCACATGCGGCGGGATAACCGGATGCACCGTCCGCCGCACCAGACCGTCCCTCTCCATCTGGCGCACGGTCTGGGTCAGCATCTTCTGGCTGATCCGACCGACGACCTTGCCGAGCTGCGTGAAGCGCAAGGTGCCATGCTCGTGCAGGGCTTCGAGGATCAGCATGGTCCATTTGTCGGCCACCTTGCCGATGATGTCGTGAACCAGCGCCTCGATGGCCGGATCGACCGTCTCGGGGGGCGGCTGCTGGCGCCGTGCCTCGATCTGCGGGTCGGGGAAAGCCTTACGCATCGTACACTCTCCTTTTGGTGTGTATAAATCTTTTCGGTGCCTACTTTTGTCTGGAGAGTGTGGGCGATAACTTTCATACAGACAACAGCGAAAGTCACGCTCATGAAAACCGAAGGAAACACCATCCTGATCACGGGTGGCGGCTCGGGCATCGGCAAAGCTCTGGCCCACCGTTTTCACGATCTCGGCAACACGGTGATCGTCGCCGGCCGCCGGGACGATGTGCTGCAACAGGCGATCTCCGGCCGTCCGAACATGCACGCCATGACCTTCGATGCCGACAGCGCCACAGGCGTCGACGACTTCGCCCGGCGGCTGACGGCCGAGCATCCGGCTCTCAACGTGCTGATCAACAATGCCGGGATCATGCGCTTCGAGGCGCTGGACCGGCAGCGCGACCTTGGCGATGCGGAGGCGACCGTCGCCACCAACCTACTCGGCCCCATCCGGCTGACCGACGCCCTGGTCGAGCATCTGGGCCGCCAGCCCGATGCGGCGCTGGTCAACGTCACCTCCGGCCTGGCCTTCGTGCCGCTGGTTTCCGCCCCGACCTACTCGGCGACCAAGGCGGCCATGCATCTCTACACGGTCGCCCTGCGCGAGGCGCTGAAGGGCAAGATCGAGGTCATCGAGCTGGTGCCGCCGGCGGTTCAGACGGACCTCACTCCCGGGCAGGCCACCCGTCCGGGCTATCTGCCGCTGGCCGACTTCATCGACGAGGTGATGGCGCTGTTCCAGCAACAGCCGACCCCGCGCGAGATCCTGGTGCAGCGCGTCGCCTTCCAGCGCCAGGCCGAAGCGGAGCACCGTTTCGACGAGGCGGTGACGACGCTCAACGACATGGCCCGCAAAGCGCGCGAGGCGCAGCAGTAAGGAGGCGGAACGGGCGGCGTCCGGACGAAAAAAAAGCGGAGCCGCAGAGGCTCCGCTTTTTTTCATTTTCTGCTCAACTGACCGGCCACCGCGATCACACGTCCAGGTTCGACACTTTCAGGGCGTTGTCCTGGATGAACTCGCGGCGCGGCTCGACGACGTCACCCATCAGGGTGGAGAAGACCTCCTCCGCCTGATCGACGTGGCTGACGCGGACCTGAAGCAGCGAGCGCTTGGTCGGGTCCAGCGTGGTTTCCCACAGCTGGTCCGGGTTCATCTCGCCCAGCCCCTTGTAGCGCTGGATGGTGACGCCGCGGCGGCCAAGCTCCATCACCGTGTCGAACAGGGCGACCGGGCCGGTCAGGGCGCGGCTTTCCTTCTGCTTCTCGAAGGCCCGGCCGGCGGTGCCGAACACCCGCTTCAGGTCGGCGGCCAGCCCGTCGAGACGGCGGGCCTCGCCGCTCTTCAGCAGGTCGGTGTCGAACAGGTGGCGGTGGGTGACGCCGCGCCGGGCGCGGATCACCGCATAACCGCCCTGGGGCAGAGCCTCGCCGCGCCAGCCGCCGTCGGCGTCCAGCCCGTTCATCCGCTCGGCCACCGCCTTGGCCGCGGCCTCGGCCGCCGCCTTGTCGTCGGCCAGGACGGCGGACAGGGTGCCGGCGACCGCCGCCTGCTCCACCACCATGGCGTTGCCGACCTTGCGCGACAGCGTGTCGATCGCCGGACGCGCGGTGCGGGCCTGCTCGACCAGAGCGGCCAGCTGCTCGCCGATCAGCAGGGAGCCGTCCGACAGCCGGACCGACAGGTCGCCCAGCGCCGCCTCGACCAGATACTCTTCGAGCGCCCGGTCGTCCTTCAGGTAGCGCTCCTTGGCGTTGCCGCGCTTGATGCGGTAGAGCGGCGGCTGGGCGATGTAGAGATAGCCGCGCTCGATCAGGTCGGGCATCTGCCGGAAGAAGAAGGTCAGCAGCAAGGTGCGGATGTGGCTGCCGTCCACGTCCGCGTCGGTCATGATGATGATCTTGTGGTAGCGCGCCTTGTCGGCGTTGAACTCGTCGCTGATGCCGGTGCCCAGCGCCGCGATCAGCGTGCCGATCTCCGCCGAACCCAGCATCTTGTCCAGCCGCGCCCGCTCCACGTTCAGGATCTTGCCGCGCAGCGGCAGGATGGCCTGGGACTGGCGCGAACGGCCCTGCTTGGCGGAACCGCCGGCCGAATCGCCCTCGACGATGAACAGTTCCGACAGCGCCGGGTCGCGCTCCTGGCAGTCGGCCAGCTTGCCCGGCAGCGACGACATGCTGAGCGAACTCTTGCGCGTGATGTCGCGCGCCTTGCGGGCGGCCTCGCGGGCGGCGGCGGCTTCCACCACCTTCTGGATGACGCGGCGGGCGTCGGCCGGATGTTCCTCGAAATACTGGGCCAGTGCCTCGCCCACCACCGCCTCGACGACGGGGCGGACTTCCGACGAGACCAGCTTGTCCTTGGTCTGGCTGGAGAATTTCGGATCCGGAACCTTCACCGACAGGACGCAGGTCAGGCCTTCACGGGCGTCGTCGCCCGACAGGCTGACCTTCTCCTTCTTGGCGATGCCGGATTCGGTCGCGTAGTTGTTGATCGCGCGGGTCAGCGCGGCGCGGAAGCCGGCAAGGTGGGTGCCGCCGTCCTTCTGCGGGATGTTGTTGGTGAAGCAGAGCGTCGTCTCGTGGTAGCTGTCGTTCCACTGGAGCGCGCATTCCACCGTCACCACGCCGCCATGCTCGGTCGGCCGCTCGTTCTTCAGCGTGATCGCCGGCTTGTGCAGCGCCGTCTTGGAACGGTCGAGCCAGCTGACGAAGGCTTCCAGGCCGCCTTCGTAATGCAGGTCCTGCACCTTCGGCTCCACCCCGCGCGCGTCGGTCAGCAGCAGGCGGACGCCGGAGTTGAGGAAGGCCAGCTCGCGCAGCCGGTGTTCCAGCGTGGCGAAATCAAACTCGATGTTGGTGAAGGTCTCGGTCGAGGGCATGAAGGTGACTTCGGTGCCCGACAGCGGCTTGCCCTTCTCCGGCACCATCGGCGCCTCGCCGACGTCGGCCAGCGGCGCCTCGGCATTGCCGTGGCGGAAGCGCATGGTCCAGGTCCGGCCGCCGCGCCAGATGCGCAGATCCAGCGTTTCCGACAGCGCGTTCACCACCGAGACGCCGACGCCGTGCAGGCCGCCGGAGACCTTGTAGCTGTTCTGGTTGAACTTGCCGCCGGCATGGAGCTGGGTCATCACGACCTCGGCCGCCGAAACGCCTTCCTCCGAATGGATGTCGGTCGGGATGCCACGGCCGTTGTCGCGCACCGTGACCGATCCGTCGGCGTTCAGCACGACCTCGACCTTGTCGCAATAGCCGGCCAACGCCTCGTCGATGGCGTTGTCGACCACCTCGTACACCATGTGGTGCAGGCCGGATCCATCGTCGGTGTCGCCGATGTACATGCCGGGGCGTTTGCGCACGGCATCGAGCCCGCGCAGAACGGTGATCGACTCCGCCCCGTAGTCCGCCTGCTGGGGCTCCGACTGCGGGAGGTCGTTCTTCAGTGCTTCCTGTGCCATGCGTCGACTATAACAGATTCGGTTGCGGATTCGGCGGTTTAGCGTGCGTCGGCATGCTTTTTTTCCGGGATTTTTCCCGGATTTCCACCCCTATCCGGGGCGGATGTGGGCGTCTTCGATGCGGAAGCGGCGGGCATCCTCGCCGAGCGGGTCGAAAACCCCCTCGTCGGTGCCCGTCATCCAGGCCTGGGCGCCCAATGCCAGGATTTCTCCGAACAGCGCGGCGCGCCGCTCGGGGTCGAGATGGGCGGCCACCTCGTCCAGCAGAAGGATCGGCGCCGCGCCGCGTTCGGCCGCCAGCAGCCGGGCATTGGCCAGAACGATGGCGATCAGCAGCGCCTTCTGTTCGCCGGTGGAGCACAGCCCGGCCGGCATGTCCTTGGGCGCATGGCGGACGGCGAGGTCGCTCTTGTGCGGTCCCACCAAGGCGCCGCCGCTGTCCGAATCGGCACGGCGTCCGGCGCGCAAGGACTCGCGCAAGGCATCCTCCGCCGCCAGCGCCGGACCGTCGTCCAGCCAGCGTTCCACCGTGCCGGCGACGGTGAGGTCGGCGCCGGGGAAGGGGCCGACCGAGCGGGCGCAGGCGGCGCGCAGCCGCTGCACCACCTCGCGTCTTGCCGCGGCGACGGCGATGCCGGTGGTCGCCATCTGGTCCTCCAGCGCGCCGAGCCAGCCCTCGTCGAAGCGGCCGTCGCGCAGCAGCCGGGCGCGTTCGCGCAAGGCATGCTCGTAGCGCGACAGACGGCCGGCATGGGCCGGGTCGAAGCCGAAGACCAGCCGGTCGAGGAAGCGCCGCCGTCCGCTCGACCCTTCGAGGAACAGGCGGTCCATCTGCGGGGTCAGCCAGACCATGGCGACATGGTCGGCGAGTGCGGTCTGGCCCTTGGCCGGGTGGCCGTCGATGCGGACCAGCCGGCGGTCGCGCTCCGAGTTGCGGCTTCCGTCATGGGGTTCGCGGCCGGTGCCGATCTCCACCTGTCCCAGCGGGGTGTCGAGCGTCGCCGCCACCGCCCAGCCGGCGCCGGGGGGCGAGCCCAGCCGCTCCACCTCGGCCAGCCGAGCGCCGCGGATGCCGCGGCCGGGGGCGAGGAAGCTGACGGCTTCCAGCAGGTTGGTCTTGCCGGCGCCGTTCGGGCCGATCAGGGCGACGGGCCGGCGGTCGGGCTCCAGCCGCGCGGAGTCGTAGCCGCGGAAGCGCGTCAGCGTCATCCGCCTGACCGCAAGGGCCGGAGCGAAAGCCGGAGTTGCAGCGGACACCGGGGTGCCGCCGCTCATCGAAACTGCCGTGTGGTGCAACTGGTCCGTTCCGCCTGGGGCGGGGAGGATCCCCGCAGCCCCATCACACGCGCATCGGCATCAGGACGTAGAGCGCGGTCGAGTCGGCGACGTCGCGGATGATGGTCGGCGACGCGGCGTCGGCCAGCGTGAACTGGGCGCCCTCGCCCTCGATCTGCTGCGTGATGTCCAGCAGATAGCGAGAGTTGAAGCCGATTTCCAGGGGGGACTCCTGGTAACTGACCTCCAACTCCTCGGTCGCGCTGCCCGATTCCGGGCTGGTGGCAGACAGCGTCAGGGCGCCGCGGACCAGCGACAGCTTCACCGCCCGGCTCTTCTCGGTGGAGATGGTGGCGACGCGGTCGACGGCGGCGGCGAACAGCTTGGCGTCCACCTCCATCACCTTGTCGTTGCCGACCGGGATCACCCGCTCATAGTCGGGGAAGGTGCCGTCGATCAGCTTGGAGGTGACGACGACGCTGTCGAAGCCGAAGCGGATCTTGTTGTCCGACATCGACAGCTCGATGCGGTCGGCGGCCTCGTCGACCAGCTTGCGGATCTCGGTGACGGTCTTGCGCGGGATGATGACGCCGGGGATGCCCTCGGCCCCGTCCGGCAGCGGCATCTCGACCCGCGCCAGCCGGTGGCCGTCGGTGGCGACGGCGCGCAGCACCGGCGTCTCCAGGCTGCCCATCTTGCTCTTGGCGGCGTGCAGGTAGATGCCGTTCAGGTAATAGCGCGTCTCCTCGGTGGAGATGGCGAAGCGGGTGCGGTCGATCAGCCCGCGCAGGTCGGCGGCGGCGACCGAGAAATTGTGCTTCAGCTCGCCGCTGGACAGCTGCGGGAAATCCTCGACCGGCAGGCAGGACAGCTTGAACTGCGACCGGCCGGCGCGCAGCGTCAGGATGGTGCCGTCGCCGCCGATGTCCAGCTCCACCTGGCTGCCGTCGGGCAGCTTGCGGACGATGTCGAACAGGGTGTGGGCGGGGGCGGTGGTGCCGCCAGGGCGCCCGACCGTCGCCGGGACCGTCTCGACGATCTCCAGATCCATGTCGGTGGCGGCCAGCGACAGTTCGCCGTCGCCGGCGCGCAGCAGGACGTTGGACAGGATCGGAATGGTGTTCCGCCGCTCGACCACACTCTGCACGTGACCCAGGGAACGGAGAAGGGCGGCGCGTTCGATGGTGATGTTCATGCTGGCGTCGTCTCGGCCGGAGGGGAACTGTTTTTGCGGACCCGCCGGGGTTGCGGGCCGTTGTCCGGCCGTCCCGCCCCGAGCGGGCGCGCATCATACCACATCGACGGGTGCGTCGAACCAAATTGTTGCGGCTAAGGCCTTCGGCCGAGGATGGATCATGCCCCGGCGCGCCGTCTTGCCTCATGCAGGCGCAGGATATCGACGAAATCGGCGCTCTGCCAGTTGCGGGACCGGCTAAGTTCGCTGCGCACGCTGGCGACGAAGGCGTCGATCACCGCCCATTCGTCCCCGGCGATCTCGCCATCCGCCTCCAGATAGCTGTAAACCACCCGGTGCAGGCCCTGGCTGACCGGGCTGATCCAGCCGCCCACCGTCTCACCCATCGCCGCCATCAGCCGGCGGATGCGCAGCATGTGGGCCATGCGGTGGGCCGGCCTCTCCTGCGGCTCGGCCTTCATCGCCTGGAGGAAGGCGAGGCGGCCGGTCTCCACCGCATAGAGGCGCAGCGACTTCAGCTCCGGGTTGGCGTAGCCGGCGTTGCCGAGCGTGCGGCCCCAGCGCCACACCAGCTCCAGCAGCCAGACGATGTCCTCATGGTCGGGCACCGGGGCGTGGCGGGCGTTCATCGCTGCCTGCATCCGGGCGGCCAGCGCCGGCATCACCGTGCCGGTCAGCTCGCGGCTGACCGCCGCCAGCTCCGCCCGCAGGGCCGGGCCGGTCGAACGGCTGGCGAGGAAGCCGGTGCCGGACAGCGCGGTCAGCGCCCGGTCGAAGCGCTCCACCGCCTCGTGCAGCAGGGCGCGGGTCGGGGCGGGGGCGGAGAGGACTCCGCCATCCTGGATGTCCATGTCGCCGAACATGCCGTCCACCACCTCGCGGATGGTGGTGCAGGCGGCGGTGAAATGGCAGAGCAGGGCGCGCAGCAGCGGGTGGGACTCGCGCACCGCCGGTCCGCCCGAACCGACATGCTCGCGCACATGGCGCAGGAACACGTCGTAGCGCCGCTTGACGTTCAGCCCGTAGAGCGGGGCGAACCAGGCCAGCAGCTGCGACTGGTCGCGGAAGGGCAGGCCGAGATCGCGCACCCGGCGGACGAAGCCGACCATCAGCGCCGACTGGCAGTCCACCTCTGCGGAAGATGGGATGGCCGATTGCGGGTCGCCGGCACCCTGCCTGTCCCCCATCCGCATCTCGTCGATGTCTCGGCGCATGCGCTCGGTCAGCGGCACCAGCACCTGATTGTGCTCCAGCAGGGCGCGGACGAAGCCGAGCAGGTCGCTGTCGATCGGCGCCTTGCGGCCGAGATACTGGGTGCGCAGGCGGGCGTCGTGCAGCGCCTCGTCATTGGCCAGCGCCAGGAAACGGTCGGTCAGCTTGCGGTCGCCGGCCATGGCATAGAGGAAGTCGAGCGCCTCCTTCCGCATCAGCTCGCGCATCACCATCGCGTCGGGGCTGGCCAGCACGGCATCCAGCATCGCCTCGCGCGCCATGCCGTCCAGCCGGCTCTGCACCTCCGCCGCCAGCCCCGGAAAGCCATAGCGGGTCAGCGCCGACCAGATGCCGCCCATGTCCACCCGCTGGACCAGCGCCGGCACCGACTCGGCCGAGCGGTAGAGCACGGGGTCGTCGACCAGGAAGGGTTCGAACAGGCTGGTGAACAGGCGGCGCGCCTTCATCGGCCGCAGGCGGTTGAAATGGTCGACCAGCGCATCGCGCAGGTGCCGCGCCCGCTCGCCGTTCGGGCTGGGCGCCCCTTCGACCGCGTCCAGCACGGACCGGATGGCGTGCATCGGGATGCGGGCGACGACCTCGTCCATCTGGCGGCGGAAGGCCGCGACATCGGTGCCGCCCCCACCCGGCGAAGCCGCCGGTGAAGGGGCCGGGGATGCGGCAGGGAGTGGGATGGAGAGGGTGGCCGTCGGCGTGCTGTTCATGCGCACAACACCTCGCGGGATGGTCGTCGCCTGGACGCTTATGATCCCGCGAGATTATTAAATATCTTTTGCTAATTCCACGCGTGTCTTCGGAAGAGTCTTATGATTACCGGTATATGTCAGGGAATTGCTTTGTAACCTTAGCTTTACGTTTTGCCCCTGGTCTTGGCTACAGCCCCGCCGCCAGCTGGGCGTCCAGCCCGGCGCGATAGTCGGGATAGGACAGGGCGACGCCGAGCTGGCGCTTGATGCGGTCGTTCTTCACCCGGCGGCAATCGGCGTAGAAGCTGGCGGCCATCGGCGACATCTCCGCCCGGTCGAACGGCACCAGCGGCGGCGGCTCCACCCCCAGCAGGCGGCAGGCATACTCCACCACCTCGTGCGACGGGCTGGGCAGGTCGTCGGCGACGTTGTAGATGGCGCCCAGCGTCGGCCGCGCCATCGACGCCCGCAGCGTGCCGGCGATGTCGTCGACATGGATGCGGCAGAAGACCTGACCCGGCTTGTCGACCCGCTTGGCGATGCCGTCGCGCACCGAATCGATGGCGCTGCGGCCGGGGCCGTAGATTCCGGCCAGCCGGAACAGATGCATCGGCACGCCATACTGCCGGTACAGGTTCAGCCAGCCGCGCTCCGCCTCCACCCGCCGCTTCTGGCGTTCGCCGGTCGGCTTCAGCCAGGACGCCTCGCTCACCCACTCGCCGCCGGTGTCGCCATAGACGCCGGTGGTGGACAAATAGCCGGCCCAGTCCAGCGTGCGCAGGTCGGCCAGATCGCGGGCATGCTGGTCGAGCACCGGGTCGCCCTTGCCATCCGGCGGGATGCTGACCAGCAGATGGGTGGTGCCGGCCAGCGCCGCCGTCGCATCGGCCAGCGGCCGGCCGCGCTCGAACTGGAAGGCCTCGATGCCCTGGGCTTCCAGCTCCGCCTTCTTCTCCTCGCTGCGGCAGGTGGCGGCGATGCGCCAGCCCTCGGCGCGCAGCCGGTCGGCGAAGACGCGGGCGCTGTAGCCGAGGCCGAAGACGAACAGGCGGGGATCGGTCATCGCGGGCGGTTCCGGTTGGAGCGGCGGAGGGGCGGCAAATTGTGTAACACCGAACTGTGTAACACCGGGACCGGGCCTGCGGACTTGCGCCCCGCCCGGCGATGGCGGAGTGTAAAGGCACCATGACCCGACGCAATCTTTACCTTTCCGGCGCTCTCGCGCTTGGGCTTCTCGCCGCCCTGCCGGCCCCCCTGCCGGCCGCGCAGGCCGCTTCCCCCGGACCATCTTCCTCCGGGCCGCCCTCCGCACTCGACCGCAACCGCGAGCTTCAGGCCTGTGCCGCCAAGGCGGAGGCCAACCCGGACGGCGCCATGGCCGACGCCAGGCGCTGGCAGCAGCAGGGCGGCGGCGACTCCGCGAAGCTCTGCGAGGCGCTGGCGCTGTTCCATGCCGGCGACTTCAAGGCGGCCGGCGGCCAGATGGAGGCGCTGGTGCCGACGCTGGGCAAGGACGACCCCAGGGCCGCCGCCTCGCTGCTCGGCCGCGCCGGCTGGGCGTGGCTGCGGGCGGGCGACCAGGGACGGGCGGAACGGCTCTACAGCGCCGCACTCGACAAGACTCCCGGCGACGTCGATCTGCTGATCGACCGCGCCTTCGCCCGTGCGGAGGGGGAGCGCTTCTGGGATGCCGTCGCCGATCTGGATGCGGCTTTGACCCGCGACCCGAAGCGGGCCGACGCCTATCTCTACCGGGCGAGCGCGCAGAAGGCGCTGTCCAACTACCGGCAGGCGCTGGCCGACATCGACTCCGCGTTGGAACTGAAGCCCGGCGATCCAGAGGCGATCCTGCTGCGCGGCAACGTCAAGGCGCTGGGCGGCAATCTGGGGGCCGCACGCGACGACTGGTCGCTGGCCCGCCGCGTCGCCCCCGACAGCGACTGGGGCCGTGCCGCCGCTGACAACCTCGCCCGCACGGCGGAGGTCGCGGGGGCTGCGGGTAAGGAAGCGGGTAAGGATACGGCGAAGCCGAAGTCTCCCTGATACCCGTCGGCGTCAGGCGTCGAAACGCCTGGCCTCACGACGTTCCCGATACAGGTCCGGGCCGCGGGCGTGCCACCGCAGCCCGTTTCGCCGTCCGGCCCTGCCGGCGTCCTCGGCAGATCGGGGAAGGAACCCCGCTGCCCGTGCCGCGGTTCTCCTGTCCGATGCCGGGAAGGCAAGGCGAAGAGGGCACGATGTTCGAAGGATTCACGCTGGAGACCGTCGAACTGCCGGACGCGACCCTGCGGGTCCGGCATGGCGGGCAGGGCAGTCCGGTCCTGCTGCTCCACGGCCATCCGCGCACCCATGCGACCTGGCACCGGGTGGCGCCGCTGCTGGCGGCCTCCCACAGCGTGGTCTGTCCAGACCTGCGGGGGTTCGGCCAATCGTCGAAGCCGGCGGACCGGCCGGACCACGCCAATTCCTCCAAACGGGCCAAGGCGCTGGATTGCCTCGCCCTGATGCGGCATCTCGGCTTCGAGCGCTTCGCCGTCGTCGGCCACGACCGCGGGTCCTATACCGCGTTCCGTCTGGCGATGGACCACCCCGCTGCCGTCACCCGCCTCGCGCTGCTTGACGGCGTACCGATCTGGGAGGCTCTGGAGCGGTGCGACGTCCGCTTTGCCCGCGCCTGGTGGCATTGGTTCTTCTACGCCCAGCCGGACAAGCCGGAGCGTGCCATCCTGGCCGATCCCGATGCCTGGTATGGCGGCTCGGCAGACGCGATGGGGGAAGAGGCCTACCGGGATTTCCACGCGGCCATCCATGATCCGGCCACCGTGCACGGCATGCTGGAGGACTACCGCGCCGGCCTGGGCATCGACCGCGACCATGATGCGGTCGACCGTGCCGCCGGACGGCAGCTGACCTGTCCGGTGTTGGCCTTGTGGTCATTGCGGGACGATCTGGAGGAGCTTTACGGCGATGTCCTGGCGGTCTGGCGACCCTGGGCGCCGGATCTGCGCGGGCGCGGCCTGGATTGCGGCCACCACATGGCGGAGGAATTGCCGGAAGAGCTGGCGCGGGAGCTTCTGGAGTTCCTCGGCACCCAGCCGGAAGACTGGAAAAAAGCCCCGCCGCGGTGACCGCGGGCGGGGCTTTTTCCTGTCTGGACCGCTGTGGACGGACGCTTACAGCGCCGAGTCGACCCACTGGAACAGCGCACCCTTGGGCAGGGCGCCGATCTTGGTGGCGGCGACGCTGCCGCCCTTGAACAGCATCAGCGTCGGGATGCCGCGCACGCCGTACTTGGTCGGGGTGTCCGGGTTCTCGTCGATGTTCAGCTTGGCGACGGTGACCTTGCCGTCATACTCGCCGGCCAGCTCGTCGAGCGCCGGGGCGATCATCTTGCAGGGGCCGCACCATTCCGCCCAGAAATCGACCAGGACCGGGCCGTCGGCCTTCAGGACGTCCTGCTCGAAGCTGTCGTCGGTAACCTTGATGGTGGTGCTCATGTGACCTCGTGCTGGATTCGGAAGCGCCGCGGACCGGTTGTGGAAGGCCGGCGGCCATCGCCCCGTCAGTGGAATTGAGCAAAATGTAGGGTGGAGACGCCCGGCCGGTCAAGTCACCCCATCTTTCGGGGGACCCGACGGCCGTTCCTCACCCCACCCTGGGCGCCAGTCCGGCCGCCGCCGCGTCCATCACCGAGGGCGGCAGCTCCATGGTGTAGGGACCGTCGGTCCACAGCAGCACGCAGCGCACCCGACGCCCCGGATAGACCGCGCGCAGCGCCTCGCGGTAGGCCGCCATCTGGCGCCGGTAAACCATTGGAACGTCTTCCAGATCCCGCGGCGGCGGCCGGTTGGTCTTGTAGTCGACGATCCACACCGTATCCCCGGTCAGCGCCAGCCGGTCGATGCGGCCGGCCAGCGCCCGGCTGCCGTCGCCGAGCGCCACCACGCCGATCAGCGGCACCTCCGCCCGCGAGCCGGGGCCGAACAGATGCGCGAACTCCGCATGGCTCAGCACCGCCAGCGTCTCCCGCGCGATGGCGTCCTGCTGCTCCGGCGTCAGCTTGTGCGCCGGGCGGGCCAGGAAGCGGCGGCAGGCGGCCTCCCGCGCCGCCTCGGCCAGGTTGGGCAGCGTCTGCAACAGCCGGTGGACCAGCAGGCCGCGGCGGAAGCGCTGGCCGTCGTCGTTGCCGAGCGGCGAGCGCACCGCCGGCTCCTCGCCATCGGGCCGCGACGGGGTCAGCGGCCGCGACGGCTCCGGCTCGCCCGGCGGCGGTTCGCCGATCCAGGGCGGCGGCGGCTCGGCGGCGGCACTCTCCTCGGTCTCGACATGGCGCGGCACCGCGGCGGTCTGGGCGCCGACCAGCCGCCAGCCCTCGCCCGCCCAGCCGTCGGGGCAGAGGCCGGTGAAGTCGAAGGGATGCTGCACGCCGTTGTCGCGCATCGCCTCCTCGACCAGCCGGTACCAGCAATCGTCGGACGGCTCGCGCTTGCCCTGGTGGCCGCAGATGTAGAGCCGGTCCTCCGCCCGCGTCAGCGCGACATAGAGCAGCCGGCGGTATTCCTGGTCGCGCCGCCGGTTGGCCCGCGCCCGCGCCTCGGCGCACAGCCCGTCCTCCTGGGACCGCCGGGCGGCGAACAGCGGCACCGCGCAGGACTCGTCCGGCCACAGGATCGGCGGGCTCTGGGTCGGGCTGCCCAGCGTGTCGGGCAGGAAGACGATGGGCGCCTGCAACCCCTTGGAGCCGTGGACCGTCATGATCCGCACGGTGCCGCCGCCCTGCTCCAGCTCGCGCTTGATCTCGGCGTCGCTGGCCGCCAGCCAGGCCAGGAAATTCTGCAAGGACGGCGGCTCGGTCTTCTCGAAGGCGAGGCAGACGGCCAGGAACTCCTCCAGCGGATCCTGGGCATCGGGGCCGAGCCTTTTCAGGATCGCGCGCCGCCCCGACCGCCCATCGGCCGGGCAGGGCCGGTTCAGCAGACCGGCGAACAGTTCGTAGGGCGCCGAGAAGTCGGTGCGCGCCAGCAGGTCGCCCAGATAGCGCCGGGCCGGGCGGAAGTCGGGTTCCGTCTCCGCCAGCGCCACCAGCGAGCGCCACAGCGTGCCGCGCCGGCCATGGGCGACGCGGAACAGCTCCTCCTCGGTCAGCCCGATCAGCGGTCCCTTCAGCACGGTGGCGAGCGTCAGGTCATCGTCGGGCAGCAGCAGGAAGTCGGACAGCGCCACCAGATCCATGACGGCGAGCTGTTCGGTCAGCACCATGCGGTCGACGCCGGCCACCGGCACGCCGCGGTCCTTCAGCGCGCGGACCAGTTCGGTGACGAAGGCGGTGCGGCGGCGGACCAGCACCATGACGTCGCCGGGCTGCACCGGCCGGCCCTTGGCCTCCAGCCTCTCGCCGCCCTCGATCCAGCGGTGCACCGTCGCCGCGATGACCGCGGCGAGGCGGGCCGACGGCGAGTCGGCCGTCTCGCGCGCCACCGGCGGCGCCCAGGCCGGGGTCTCGGCCGCCTCGGCCGGCTTCACCGGCGGCCACAGCTCGACCAGACCGGCCTGCCCGCGGCGGAAGGCGCGGTGACGGATGGTCGGGCTGGCGTCCGACGCCACGCCGTCACGGGCATGGTCGAGCGCGAAGACGGCGTCCACCGTCTCCAGCACCGCCGAGGTCGAGCGGAAGGAGATGTCGAGGTCGACCCCCGCCCATATCCGTTGCGCCGACTCCGCCTTGTCCTGGAAATGGCGGCGCATGCGGGCGAATTCGGCCGGATCGGCGCGCTGGAAGCTGAAGATCGACTGCTTCTCGTCGCCCACCGCGAAGACGGTGCGGATCTTGCCGTCGGGGGCGGCGGCCTCCAGCTCGACGAAGAACTCGCCGGCCAGCGAGGCGACGATGGCCCACTGGTCGGGGTTGGTGTCCTGCGCCTCGTCGATCAGGATATGGTCCAGGCCGCCGTCCAGCTTGTACAGCACCCAGGGCACCCGCGGCGTGCCGTCCTTGCCGCTCAAGAGCCGGTTGGCCGCCAAAATCAGGTCGTCGTAATCCAAGAGGGCGCGCGCCGCCTTGCGCTCGCGGTAGGCTTCCAGCATCGCCTGCGCCAGCGTCAGCAGCGCGGTGGTCGAGGCGGCAACCCCGGCGGCCTTCACCCGCTCCGAAATCTCCACCAGCCGCTCCGCCTCCTTTTGCAGGGACAGGAGCGCCTGCGGGTAGGCGGTGGCCGGCTTCTTGGTGATGAGCGTCTTGCGCGGACTGCCCTCGGCGGTCAGGAACAGGCGCTTGTAGGCCTCGAAGGCGCGCACCCGGCGGTCGGCGGCGTCCAGCCAGTGTTGGATGGCGATGCCGCGCTCCTGGTCGCTGGCGCTGCCGCCCGACAGCGCCCGGCAGGCCTCGCGCAGGGCGGGCGGCTCGCACTGGTCGTCGTGGCAGGCATGGGCGAGGATCGTTTCCTCGGTCACGCCCGCCGGCACCTTCAGCGTGTCGTGGATGGCGTCGATCAGCCCGTCCAGCCCGTGGAAGCGCTCGAACAGCTTTTCCACCTGCCCGCGCTGGCTCGCCAGTTCGGCCAGCAGCCCGGCGAAATCCTCCGCATTCAGCTCGCCGGTCAGCCGGCCCATGGCACGGCCGAGCGGGCTGTCCGGCTCGGTGCGGCCGGCATGCAGCACGGCGTCGCGCGCCTCGGTCAGCAGCCCGTCGGCGGTGCGGTCGTCCATCACGTCGAAATGCGGCGCCAGCTCGGCTTCCAGCGGGAAGCGGCGCAGCAGCGACTGGCAGAAGGCGTGGATGGTCTGGATCTTCATGCCGCCGGGGCAGTCCACCACCTGGGCGAACAGCCGCCTTGCGTTCAGCCGCGCCTCCATTGACGGCCGCTCGCCGCACAGGTCGGCCAGCCGGTCCTCCAGCGCCTCGTCGGGCAGGGTGGCCCACAGGCCGAGCGTCCGGTTGATGCGGATCGCCATCTCCGCCGCGGCGGCCTTGGTGAAGGTCAGGCAGAGGATGCGCGCCGGCGGCGTGCCCGACAGCATCAGCCGCAGCACCCGGTCGGTCAGCACCTTGGTCTTGCCCGAGCCGGCCGAGGCCCCCACCCAGACCGACGCCGTCGGATCGGACGCCCGCCGCTGCGCCACATTGGGATCGAGCGGCAGGGTGCGGGGGGACAGGTCGGTCATGGTCATGGGCGATGCTTCCGGTGCCGGGGCAGGAACTCATCCCCTCTCCCCCCCGGGGAGTGGGTTAGGGTGAGGGGGATGCACCGCAGGATTTTCCCAAAGATCACGCCACGCTTCTCCCTCACCCCGACCCTCTCCCCGGGGGGGAGAGGGGGAATTCCCCGAAGCCGAGTGCTTTCCATCACTCCCCCTCTCCGCCGCCCGACGACCATTCCTGGACGCGGGCGAGATGCGCGTAGTCGGTGTAGCGCGGCGCCATGGCCGGCCTTGGACGCGAGCGGTAGGGCGTCGCCGGGTCGTCGAACTGCGCGATCAGCGCCTCCAGACCGGCCCGCGCCTCTTCGCCCAGCGCCGCCGGGTCGCCCTTGACCGGCTTCTCCTCGCCGGCCGGGTCGCCGCCGGACAGGCGCCAGAAGGTCAGCTCGGCCACATCGCCCTTGTCCACCCCGCTGAAGCCGCCGGCCGCGGCGATGGCGGCCTCCAGCGGCAGCTGCGGCGCGAAGCCCAGCTCGATCTCGCGCGCGCTCGGCGGGGTGCCGGTCTTGTAGTCGATCACCACCAGCCCGTCGGGGCCGCGGTCGATGCGGTCGGCCTTGGCGGTCAGGGTGAAGGGGCCGCCGGGACCGGACAGCTCCAGCCGGCCCGGCACCTCGGTCGCCAGCGGACGCAGGCGGGGGCGGCGCTCGCGCTCCAGATCGACGAACCAGCCGGCCACCCGCTCGAAGCGCGGCCACCAGAAGGCCCAGACGTCGGGATGGCTGCGCAGCAGCGGGCCGAAGCGCTCGCGCCCCAGCGCGATCAGCCGGTCGAGCGCGTCATGCGGCAGCGGGCCGGGATGCTCGCGGACGAAGGCGTCGAGCGTGTCGTGGATGATCTGCCCGCGGTCCGACGCCCCCGGATCGGCGGCGATGGGGTCGAGCGCCCGCAGCCGCAGGGCGTGGCGGGCATAGATGGCGTAGGGATCGCGCATCCAGGTCTCGACCTCCGTCACCGACAGCTTGCGCGGCCGGGCGGTCAGCGGCGGACGCGGCTCCGGTGCGGTCGCCGGCTGCACGCGGTCGGGCTCGTCCAGACCGCGCGCCCAGCCGAGCCAGCAGGCCCCGCGATCCTCGATCGCGCCGTCCAGATCCAGCGCCTTCAACACGGTTTCCAGCCGCAAGAGCCAGCGCGACGGCACGGTCGGCGTGCCTTCCACCCGCGCGGCGCGGGTCAGCACCACCTCCGGCGCGCCGCAGGCATGGGCGAAGTCGTGGGCCGACATGCCGACCAGCCGTTCCGGGCTGGGCAGGCCGAAGTCGCGCCGCATCGGCCGCGACATCCAGGGATCGGCGGAGGCGGCCGGCGGCCATGTGCCCTCGTTCAGCCCGCCCAGGATGACCAGTTCGAGATGCTGGAGGCGGGCCTCCATCGGACCCAGGATGGACAGGCGCGGGTGCAGGCCGTAGCGGGGACGCACCGCCCGCGCGCTCATCAGCGTGTCGAGCAGGGCCGGGTAATCCTTGGCCGGGATTGCCGGGAAGCCGTCGGCCGCGTCGAGCAGGTCGTGGATGAAGCGCGCCGCCTCCTCGCCGTCGTCCTGGCGCCACAGCCGCTCCGCCCCGGTCAGCTCGTCGTCGGCGGCCAGCGACTCGCAGAAGGCGACATGGGCGCGCACGAGGTCGGCCAGCGGCGTCTCGCTGGCCAGCGCCTCGAGGAAGGGGGCGGCGCGCTGGCCGATGTCGACCAGCCAGCCGCGCAGAAACTCCTGCTGTGCCTCATGGTCGAAGCGGTCGGCCTGCTCCAGCGCCGCCAGCACGCCGTCGAAGCCCTCCGCCGGGCGGGGGCCGCGCAGCACGACGCGCTCCAGCGCGCGGGCCGCGGCGCGGAAATCCGCCGAGTCGCGGCCGCCCGCCGCCATCGGGTGCTTGGCGAGCGCCAGCAGGGCCAGCGGATGGACGCGGCTCGCCACCAGCTCCGCCGTCAGCCGCAGATAGGTGCCGACCGCGGTGTGGGCGAGCGGCTGGCCGCCGGAATCGTTGACCAGAATGCCCCAGCGCGCCAGCGCCATGGCGACCCGGCGTCCCAGATTGCGGTCGGGGGTGACCAACGCTGCCCTCTTGCTCGGAGTCTCCAGCGCATGGCGCATCAACAATGCTATGACCTGCGCCTCCTCCTCCGAGGTGGCGGCGTCGATGCGGGTCAGCCCGTCCAGCGCCGCGGCATCCACCCCGGACAGCTCGCGCCAACCCTCGGTGGTCGCCGCCGGGCGCATCGCCTCGGCGATCAGGCGGGCGCGGGCGCCGCGCGGCTCTGGCGCGTCGGTCCAGGGAAGCACCTCGTGCCGCTCCACCTCCAGCAGGCGGATCAGCTGCGACAGCCCGTGCTGCGGGTGGGATTCATCCTCTGCGATGGCGTCCCAGATCGCGTCGTCGGCGCCGGTGTCGAGGCCGGGCAGCACCACCGCCCCGTGCGGCAGCCGGGCGATGACCGCCAGCAGTTCCGTCGTCGCGACGATGGAGCCGGTGGAGCCGGCGGCGATCACCATGCCCGGCGGCGGTGCGGCCTGCCATAGGGCCGCCTGCGTCTCCAGCGCCAGATTGCGGCGCTTGGCCGGGTCGGTCTGGCCGCCCGACTCGAGGATTGCGGGCCAGACCTCGGTGATGATGCGCAGGAACTTCAGCGTGACCTGCCAGTGCTCGGCATAATCCTCCGGCACCAGCGACTCCAGCTTCTCGAAGCCGGCGCGCTCGGTCCACACCGCGTCGATCAGCCGGCCCAGATCGGCGCCCAGCCGCACCGCCTGCGCGGTGGTCGCCGACAGCCCGTCGGCCCCCAGGATCAGCCGGGCCAGCGTCATCTGCCGGTTCAAGGGCGAGATCGCCTCCGGCAGGTCGAGCGGGACGTCGGACAGTTCCTCCTCGGTCAGGCTGAGGTCGCCGGCATCCAGCTCGCCCAGCGGCGCCATCCGCGGCAGCAGCGTCGGCTGCCCGCCCGACCGCCGCAGGAAGGCGGCCTGCAACGCCCGGCAGGCGCGCCGCGTCGGCAGCAGCACGGTGACCCCGGCCAAGGCCATCGGGTCGCCGCCCACCCGCTCCATGATCCCCGCCGCCAGCATGTCGACGAAGGGCGCGCCCGCGGGGATACTGTAGACTTTGGGGAGGGTCATGAGCCTGCGATCAAATCCTGGGATGGGCCACTTACGATTGAGTATAGCGCGACCCGGCCCTCAATGCGCCACCGCCCGCACGCCGCCGATGGACAGCAGCTCCTCCGCCTCCCGCAGCCCGGCCGGCGTGCCGATGTGGAACCACAGCCCGTCATGGGCAAGGCCGAACAGCCGCCCCGCCGCCTGGGCGCGGTCCCATATCAGGTTGGTGGAGAAGGCGCCGTCGGGCGTGTCCGCCGCAAACAGCTCCGGCTTGACGATCTGCACCCCGGCATAGACGAAGGGCGCCAGCTCGCGCTCGGCCCGGCGGGTCAGGCCGCCCAGCGGGTCCATGTGATAGTCGCCGAGTCCGTCGTAGCCGACCGACCTGGTCGTCGCCATCAGCAGCAGCAGCGCATCCATCTCCGCCGGGTTCCAGTGCGATGCCAAGCGGCGCAGGGCCGGCACCGGCCCGTCGAGCCAGAAGATGTCGGCGTTCACCGTATAGACCGGCGCGGTGCCGAGATGGGGCAGGGCCTTCTTCACCCCGCCGCCGGTTTCCAGCAGCGTGTCCTCCGGCGACAGGGTGATGGCGGGCGCCGTCCGGTCCTTCAGATGCTCGCCGATCATCGCACCGAGATAATGGCTGTTCACCACCGCCCGGCCGACGCCGGCCTCGGCCAGCCGGTCGAGCGCATGGTCCAGCATCGGCTTGCCCAGCACCGGGATCAGCGGCTTCGGCATGGTGTTGGTCAGCGGGCGCATGCGCAGGCCCTGGCCGGCGGCCAGCACCATCGCGGTATCGGGAATGGTCACAGTCATCTCAGGTCGTCTCCGGAACGACGAAGGCGGCGCGGGCGGCGGGCGGCAGATGGCGGTCGAACCAGCCGGCGACCGGCCTGAGTTCCGGCTTCGCCAGTTGGGACTCCAGCAGGCGCCAGACCCGCGGCAGATGGACAAGGTAGGACCGCCGCCCCTGGCTCACTGCCAGACGGACGAAGATGGCGACGATCCGCGTGTGGCGGACCGCCCCCAGCACCGCCATGGCGCGGCGGAAAGCGGCGGCATCGGTGTCGGGGAAGGCGGCGAGATAGCGTTCGACCATCGCTTCGGCCAGAGCGGGCGCCACGTCGCGCCGCGCATCCTCCAGCAGCGAGACGAGGTCGTAGGCCCGCGGCCCCCAGCCGGCGCTCTGGAAGTCGATCATCCCGGCGGCCTTCGCCCCCGGCCGGTCCAGCCGCATCAGGTTGTCGACATGGTAGTCGCGCAGCAGAAGCGACGGCGCACCGGCGCAGACCGGCTCCAGCACGGTCCGCCAGGCCATATCGAAATCGGAACGATTCCCCTCGCTCAAGGGGCTCCCCAGCACCACCGGCATATAGGCGTCAAGGAACAGCCGGGTCTGGACGACGAACAGGTCCGGGTCGTAGATGGGCAGGGCGAGGCGTTGCGCCGCCCCCTCGGGCCAGCCGCGGTGGAGGACGATCAGCGCATCGGTCGCCATTTCATAGAGCGGCTGCGGATCGGCACCGTCGGCCAGCAGGCGGGAGAATGTTTCGCTTCCGAAATCCTCTTGGATCGCCAGCCCCCGCTCCACATCCGCCGCCAGCACGGCGGGAACCGACAGCCCGATGGCTGCCAACTCGGCGCCGATGGCGATGAAGGGGACGAGATCCTCGGCCGGGGCGGGCGTGTCGACCAGGATCAGCGTGCCGCCACCGGCCTTGCGCAGCCGCTCGTACCGCCTTGCGGAGGCATCGCCGGCCAGCGGCTGCCGCACCGCATCGGACAGGCCGTTGGCGGCCAGGAAGGCGGCGATCTCGGCTTGCCGCGCGGAAGAAACGGCCGTCATCGCAGCGTCCAGTCGGCGGCGGCCACCCGCGCCGCCAGCGTGCCATGGCCGGTCAGCGTGGCGCGGCGGGCGTCCGGGCCGTCATGCTGCATCGTCACCTCCACCCGGTCGGGCGGCAGCAGCGGGCCCAGCCGGTCCGGCCATTCGACCAGCGCCACCGCTTCGGCCCGTGCATCGTCCCAGCCCAGCTCATACACCTCGTCCGGTCCCGACAGGCGGTAGAGGTCGAAATGCCAGACCGGGCCGATGGCGGTGTCGTAGGTCTGCACCAGGGTGAAGGTGGGGGACGGCACCTCGGCGTCCTCATGGGTGACGCTGCGGATCAGCGCCCGCGACAGCGCGCTCTTGCCGGCGCCGAGGTCGCCGCGCAGGGCCACGAGGTCGCCCGGCCGCAGGACGGTGCCCAGCCGGCGGCCCAGCGCCGCGGTGGCGGCCTCGTCGGGCAGGGGCAGGGTGACGGTATGGAGGGGAGTGTCCGGCATGGCGCGGATACTGTGCGAAGCCGCCGCCCGCCCGCAAGCCGGAAAGAAGGAGAGGAGTTACCGCCCGATCCGCCGCTTGGGCGACAGCCGGTCGGACCCCGGTGCCGGCCCGTCCGCTCCGGCGGTGACCACCAGCCGCGGCGCCTTGTTGAAGTTCATGGTGATCATCAGCGTCAGCGCGCCGTTGATCAGGTGCAGCATCTTGTCGGATGCCACCGGCAGGGGGATGCGCCGGCCCATGCAGTAGCCGACCAGCGCCGCCGTCACCTCGGGCTCGGGCAACCCCAGCTCGGTCACCGCCCCGTTGTCGTCGGTGATGGTCAGACGGGTTTCGATGCCGGTCTGTTCCGACCCTTCGGTACGGTGGTAGGCGACCTTGGAGACGGTGCCGACCGGCAGCGTGTCCTTCACCCGGCGCCGGCGATCCAGCACGGCCCGCACGACCTCCTGGTCGGTGAAGACCAGACAGCGAAGTTCCTTCATCCCAGGCCTCCACCCAAACCGGCACGCGGGCCGATATCTGAACTGGGTAGCCCGGACGTCCGCCGCAAGACTGTACTGTCGGCTTCGCCACTGCCGCGTGCAATCGACAAATTTAAGCGAATTTAAGCGAAATTGTTTTGCTACCCGGTTCTACCGCCGGGACCGTCCGCCCCGCGCGCGGCACAGCGCCGCCTTCCCCTTGCTGGGGGTTGACCCGGATGGCAAATGCGGACAATGGAAGGACCGTTCGCCGACCAGTTTCCCGCACCCGTCAACCGGCATCCTCAACCCGCCGCCCCGTCTCAAGGAATTGGCTTTCATGTCGCAGACCGCTTCCAGCAACGATGTCCTCACCACCGATGTCGTCATCGTCGGCGCCGGCCCCGTCGGGCTGTTCGCTGTGTTCGAATGCGGCATGCTGAAGATGCGCTGCCATGTGGTGGACGCGCTGGACATGGTCGGCGGCCAGTGCACGGCGCTCTACCCGGAAAAGCCGATCTACGACATCCCGGCCCACCCCTCGATCGAGGCGGCCGACCTGATCGACCGGCTGGCGGAGCAGGCCGCCCCCTTCTCGCCCACCTACCATCTGGGCCAGCAGGTCGAAAAGCTGACCCGCCAGGAAAATGGGCGCTGGCTGGTGGAGACCAGCATCGGCACGAAGATCGACACCCAGGCGGTCGTCATCGCCGCCGGTAGCGGCGCCTTCGGCCCCAACCGCCCGCCGCTCGACGGGCTGGAGGCCTATGAGGGCAAGTCGGTCTTCTACATGGTGCGCCGCCGCCAGGACTTCGCCGGGAAGAAGGTGGTGATCGCCGGCGGCGGCGACAGCGCCGTCGACTGGGCCATCTCGCTGGCCGACGTGGCGGAGCGCGTCTATGTCGTCCACCGCCGTCCGAAGTTCCGCGCCGCCCCCGAAAGCGTCGCCCGCATGGAAGCGCTGGTGCGCGAGGGGCGGGTCGAGATGGTGGTGCCCTATCAGCTGTCCGGTCTCGACGGCGCGGACGGCCGGCTGACCGCCGTGCGCGTCGCCACGCTGGACGGCGAGGAAAAGGCGCTGCCGGCCGACGCCCTGCTGGCCTTCTTCGGCCTGTCGATGAATCTCGGCCCCATCGCCGACTGGGGGCTGGATCTGGAGCGCAGCCACATCGCGGTGGCCCAGCCGGGCTGCGGCACCAACGTGCCGGGCGTCTTCGCCATCGGCGACATCGCGACATATCCCGGCAAGCTGAAGCTGATCCTCTGCGGCTTCGCCGAAGCGGCCCAGGCCGCCCACGCCATCCGCCCGCTGGTCTATCCGGGCGAGGCGCTGCATTTCGAATATTCCACCTCGAAGGGCGTGCCGGGCGCCGCCTGATAAAATGCCCTCTCCCGGGGCGGGAGAGGGAGATATTTTACCCCGCCCTCACCCCGTTTGCCGGCGCCCGCACCGGCATGATGCAGCGGACATGGGCGCTGCGGTAGCCGGGGCCGCCGGTCTCGTCCAGCTCCAGCCGGCCGCCATGCAGCTCCACCACGTTGCGGGCCAGCGAAACGCCGAGCGCCGCGGCACCCTGCGGGTCGGCATCGGGCGGGGCGGCGCCGCTGACCGACAGGGTGATGCTGCCGTTCAGCCGCTCGCCGGCAAGGCGGATGCGGCGGTCGGGCGGCGGGTTGCGGATGGCGCCCACCACCAGGGTGAACAGCGCCTGCTTCAGCCGCTTGCCGTCGCCCTCCATCTCGCCCAGCGCGTCCGGCGCCACCACCTCCAGCCGCAGCCCCTCGCGCCGCGCCCATTCGCGGGTCAGGCCGGCCACCGAGTCGAGTAGGTCGGGCAGGCTGATCGCCCCGCGTTCCAGCGTGGTGACGCCGGCGCCCAGGCTGGTCAGGTCGACCACGTCGTCGATCAGCTCCAGCAGGCGCTGGCCGGCCGTCAGCATGCTGCGGACATACTCCATCTGCCGGGCGTTCAGCTCGCCGAAATACTGGTTCGCCAGCACCTCGGCGAAGCCGATGATGCCGTTCAGCGGCGTGCGCAGATGGTGGGAGACGTTGGCGATGAACTCACTCTTCAGCTGGTCGGCGGCCTCCAGCGCGGCGTTGGAGGCGCGCAGCGCCGTCTCCAGCCGGGCGCCGTCGGTGACGTCGAGATAGCTGTTCAGCACCGCCCCGTCGGGCAGCGGCAGGGTGGAGAACTCCACCACCGACCCGTCGCTGCGCTCCACCCGGCCGGAGCGGACGCTGCGCTCCAGCGTGGCGCCGATCAGCTCCTCCTTCACCGCCTCCCAGGTGGCGGTCTCGCCCGGCCGGTCGGCAACCCTGTCCGCCCCCCTGTCAACCGCCGCGATCTCCAGCAGCGGGCGCATGCGTTCGATGACGTCGGCGATGTGCGGTTCGCCATGCAGGTCGCCATCGGCCAGATCCCAGATGCGGGCGAAGGCCGGGTTGGACAGCTTCAGCCGGCCGTCGCCGCCGAACACGGCGATGCCCTCCGCCAGATTGTCCAGCGTCTCCTGCTGCACCGCCATCAGGGTGTTGTAGGAGGATTCCAGCGCCAGCGTGTTGGTCACGTCCTCCAGGATGGTGATCAGCCCGCCCTGCGGATGCGGCGCCGCCAGATGCCGCAGCGTGGTGCCGTCCGGCAGGTGCAGCATCTCCTCCACCGGCTCGACCAGATGGGTGTAGCGGGTCAGCCGCTCGCGCTTGAAGGTCTGGTAGTCGGCATATTCCGGCAGCCGGCGGCGGGCACGCAGCTCCTCCAGCAGCTCGGCGTTGGTCGGCTCGGTACGCAGCCATGCCTCGTCGAGATCCCACAGCCGGGCATAGGCCTGGTTGAAGAAGGTCAGCCGGGTGTCGGGGCCGAAGATGGCGATGGCGGTGCCCAGCCGCTCCAGCACCTCGGCATGGGCGGTCAAATGGCGGTCCAGCTCGCCGCGCAGCTCCTCCAGCGGGGTGAGGTCGAGGGCGTAGCCGACCGCCAGCGTGCCGCCGCCGTCGGTCAGCGGCAGCGGCGCCTCGGTCACCTCCAGCAGGCGGCGCTCGGTGCCGATCACCACGGGGGCGCGGTCGGACTGGGCGAAGCCGCCGCTGCGCGCCCGTTCGGCCAGCGCCCGGCCGGTGGCGGTCAGCTCCCGCCCCTCCGCCACCACCGTCTCGGGATCGCCGTCCACGGCGCGGGCATAGGCGCGGTTGCACCAGGACAGCCGTAACGAGCGGTCGCGCATCCACACCGGCAGCGGCAGCGCGTCGGCCATCGCCTGCAAATCGGCAAGGCGGGAGCGCGCCGCCCCAGCCGCCTGTTCCTGGCGCTGGGTGGCATCCTTGGCGGCGTCGCGGGCGACGGTCACATCCTCGATCCACACCACGTCGCAGTGGGTGTCGCCGGCCCGTCCGCGCCGGCCGGTCAGCACCAGCCGCCGCCCGTCGGGAGCCGCCGCCTCGCAGCGGAAGGGCTCACCGTCGTGGCGCAGCCGGGTCAGGGCGGGGCCGAGGTCGGGCGCCTTCAGGGTAGCCAGAACATTGGAGTCGGCCGTATTGGAGTTGGGTGTATCGGAGTTGAGCGAGGCGCCCCCGGAAATGCCCAGCAGGGCCGCCGCCTCGTCGGACAGAAGGCACTCGCCCCGGTCGGTCCAGGCGCACCAGGGCTGCGGGGTCGCGGCCAGCATCGCCCGCCAGCGGTCGCGGTCTGTGGCGGCGTGATCGGCTTGGCGCCGGGGTTCCTTGTTCCAAAAGAAGCCAGCGAGACCGACCACGCTTTTCACCCCCGGGACTGCCGGCGCTTCGTGACTGCCCGGCTGAATCTGTCAAAATGATTCAAGATGCGCAGAGTAGTTCAGCCCTTTCCCACCGACAAGCGACACCCGCCGACCTTGCGTCTTTTCGGATTGCCGTTCCCGCCCAGGTAGATTTCGCTCCGACACGTCCGGTTACGCCATGCTCTCTTCCGGGCTGGGCACCGTCTCTTTCGTGTGGCGCAGGGCGCAAATCGCCTTTTCGACCTCGGGAAAGGCCGCAGCCATGGCCTGGGCATGGCGGGCCATGTCGGTTTCGCGCCCCTCGATGACGGCGCGTTCGAGCGCCGTGCAGGCGGCGGCCAGCGCCTTCGCCCCGGCGGTCCGCGCCGCCCCGGCGGCCGAATGGGCGGCGGCCCGCGCCTCCTCGCGGTCGCCGGCGTCGAGCGCCTGCCGCACCCGCTCCAGCGTCGGGCGCGTCGTCTCGATGAAGAAATCCATCATGTCGAGCGTGCCGTCATCCAGGCTGTTCTTCGCCGTGCAGCCGAAGGTTTCGCGCACATGGTCGAGGTCGAGAACCGGAAGCGCCTCCTCCGCGACGGCCGGAGCCGGAACCGGTGCCTCCGCCGGTGGGGGGCGGGCCTCCAGCCAGCGGCCCAGCACCTGGGACAGCTGCGCCAGCGTCACCGGCTTGGCGAGATAGTCGTCCATGCCGGCGGCCAGACAGCGCTCCATCTCGCCGGACAGGGCATTGGCGGTCATGGCGACGATGGAGGTGCGCCGCCGCCCGTCCCGCTCCTCCGCCCGGATGCGGCGGGCCAGCTCGTAGCCGTCCATCACCGGCATGTGGCAGTCGGTGACGATCAGCCGGTGCCGGCCGACGCGCCAAGCCGCCAGCGCCTGCTCGCCGTCGGCCGCCAGCTCCGCCGCATAGCCCAGCCGGCGCAGCTGGCGCAGCACGACCTGCTGGTTGGTCGGATGGTCCTCCGCCACCAGGATGGGGCCGTGGCCGGCCGCGTCCGCCGGTCCGGGCGCTGCGGCAGCGGAATCGGCATTGCGTGCCGGTGGCTGGCCGGCCGGCTCCGCGCCGGCGGCATCCGGGGCCGTGCGGCCGGTCAGCGTGGCCGCGGCGCGGATCAGGGCGGCGCGGTGGACCGGCTGCACCAGCCCGGCCGCCGACCCGAAAATCGTCCCGGACGCGGTGTGGGGAGAGGCGACCGCCCCACCGCCCGCCGCCCCGCCGCCTGCCGTCCGCCCGTCGCCGAGCAGGAGCCGCGGCAATCCCGGAGCACAGGCGCCAACCAGCGGGTCCAGCCGGCCGGCCAGCGCCGTCGTCGTCACCAGCAGCCCGAAGCCGCCCCGCCCCAGCTTCGATGCCGCGTCGGCCACCGAGGAGGAGACCATCACCGCCGCGCCGCCCTGCTCCAGATAGCAGGCCAGCACCGCGCGCTGCACCTCGTCCTCGTCGGCGACGAGGACCGGCAGGCCGTCCAGCGGTGTGGAGGATGGCGCCGGCAGGGAGTCCGGCGCACGCGGCAATTCCACCGTGAACCAGAAGGTGGATCCAGCGCCGGGCACCGAAGTGACGCCGATGCGCCCACCCATCCGCTCGATCAGCCGGGTGCAGATCGCCAGCCCCAGCCCGGTGCCGCCGAACCGGCGGGTGGTGGAGCTGTCGGCCTGGCTGAAGGGCTGGAACAGCCGGGCCTGCCCCTCCGGCCCGATGCCGATCCCGGTATCCTCCACCGCCACATGCAGGCGGACATGATCCGGCCGGGCCGGATTGGCGTCGACGGGACCGACGGTGCCGACGCGCAGCACCACCCGGCCGCGGTCGGTGAACTTGATGGCGTTGCCGGTCAGGTTGAACAGGATCTGGCGCAGCCGGCCGGAATCGCCGCGCAACCGGTCCGGCACCGACCGGTCGATGGCGCAGATCAGCGCCAGCCCCTTCTGGTGGGCCTGGGGCGCCAGCAGGTCGGACACTCCCTCCACCAGATCGGCCGGGCGCAGCTCCAGCTCCTCCAGCTCCAGCTTGCCCGCCTCGATCTTCGACAAATCCAGGATGTCGTCGATGATCCGCAGCAAGGCCGCCCCGCTGTCGCGCATGGTGGAAACCAGCGTGCGCTGCTCCTCGTCCAGCGGGGTCAGGGCCATCAGCTCCAGCATGCCCAGGACGCCGTTCATCGGCGTGCGGATCTCGTGGCTCATCGTCGCCAGGAATTCGGCCTTGGAGCGGGCGGCGATCTCCGCCTGCTCCTTGGCGCTGCGCAGCGCCTCCTCCGCCTGCTTGCGCGCGGTGATGTCGTAGCTCCAGGCCAGCACCGCCGGCTCGCCCTCGAAGCTGGTGCGCTGGAGCGTCTGCAAGGCCCAGACCCGGCTGCCGTCGGGGCGGTCGACCGCCACCTCGGCATCGCGGACCAGCACGCCGCCGCTCTCCGCCTCCCAGTCCTGGCCGGTTCCGCCCCGGCTGATGCTGGCGCCGGGCAGGGCCAGCGCGTGGCGGCTGCCGACGAAATCCTCCAGCGGCCGGCCGGCCAGCTCGGCGGCGCGGGCGTTGGCGAAGGCGACGGTGCCGTCGGCGCGGCCGATCGAGACGCCGACCGGGCTCTGTTCTAGGATGGTGCGCAGCCGGCGCTCGCCGTCGGCCAGCGCGCTTTCCCGGGCGCGGATGGTGGTGACGAAATAGGACAGCGCCCGCGCCATCTCGCCAATCTCGTCCCGGCTGCCGGACGGGGTGGAGGCCGGCAGATCCAGATAGGGTAGGTCCAGATCGGGCATCGGGTCTGGAGTCAGGCCCGGCATTCCGGCCGGCCCGGCCGTCTCCACCGCCTGCATGGCGCTGCGCAGGCGGCGCAGCCGCGCCACCACATTGCGGTGGATGTAGGCGAAGATGGCGGCGGCGCCCAGGATCGACAGCACGGCCATGGCGATCACCGCCCGCTCGCCGTCGCGGATCACCCGTTCGAACTCGCCGGACCGATGGGCGACATCCTGCTCCACTGCCAGGAAATAGTCGGAGACGATGCCGACCAGCTGGTCGGAGACCGCCTGGTTGCGCGCGGCCGACCGCTTGATCGACCGTTGCAGCGACAGCTCCGCCTCGCGCAGGGAGAACAGGGGCGAGCGGCCGAACGCCTGCTCCACCAGTTCGCGCTGCAACGGTTCCAGCCGGGCGGCCTGTTCGGCCGGCAGCAGGGCCAGCGCCTCTGCGGCATTGTCCAGCGTGGTGCGGGTGTCGGCCTGGAGACGGTCCAGCTGGCTGTCGCGGTCGGCGCGCAGCGCCGCCAGCAGCGTGGTCGCCGCGCCGGTCAGCTCGCGGCGCCAGCGCTCCAGCGCCTCGCGGCTGCGCTCCGCCGCCTCGGCATCGGGCAAGCCGGCCCGCAACTCCATGGTCCAGGCGCCTTCGGCCTCCTGCGACTCGGCGGCGCCCAGCCGGCCGGTCAGGGTGGCCAGCGCCTGGGCGCGGGCGCTGGTCTCGGCGGTCAGGGCCAGCTGCTGCCGGACCTGGGAGTTCAGGGTCAGCAGCGTGCCGACCAGCTCGTTCTTGCGGCGGTCCAGCTCGCCCAGATCGGCGCGGCTGCTTTCGGCCCTGTTGTTGTCGGTCCTGCCGCCGGCCTGATCGGCGAAGCGCACGGCGCCGCCATGGGCGATCAGCCGGGCCATCAGCTGTTCCAGCCGGACGATCTGGTCGCCCATCCGCGCCATCACCGCTTCGCGCGCGGTCTGGTCCTGGGCGGCGACCAGGGCGGGGGCGATGGCGGCGACGGCGCCGCTCTGCTGCACCAGCTGGGCGGCGGCGACCAGCCCCGGAACCTTGGCGGTGGCGATCTGCTCGTAACCCTGGTGGAAACGCGAGAACAGCGAGACGGCGACGACGCTGGTCGCCGCGGCCAGCCCGCCGATGACCGTCAACCCCGCCAGGATGCGGAACGCCACGCTCCGCCCCAGATTGAGCCTCAGGCTCCGCCCCAGGTTCAGCCGGGGACCCCGCATGCCCACCCCCTCGCCCGCTGCCGACCTACCCCCATCGGCCTGGCAATCATGCCATAGAAAGCGGGGGAGGGGTGGGGCGAAGTCGGGCCCGCGTTTCCAGTCGGTTCAGGCGACGCCGGTGGACCCGAAGCCGCCGGCGCCGCGCGCGGTCTCGTCCAGCGAGGCGACCTCGACCAGCACCGCCCGGGGCGCCTCGGCGATCACCGCCTGGGCGATGCGGTCGCCGCGGACGATGGTGAAGGGCTCCTCGCCCAGATTGATCAGGCAGACGCCGACCGGCCCGCGATAGTCGCAATCGACGGTGCCCGGCGTGTTCAGCACGGTGACGCCGTTCTTCACCGCCAGCCCGGAACGTGGCCTGATCTGCATCTCCCACCCCGCCGGCAGCCCGACGGCGAAGCCGGTCGGCACCAGCACCCGTTTGCCGGGCTCAAGCGTGACGGGGGTCTCCGCCGGCACCGCGGCGCGCAGGTCGAAGCCGGCGGCGCCATCGGTCGCGTAGGAGGGCAGCGGCAGGTCGTCGTTGCCGGGCAGGCGGAGAAAGGCGACGGTGGGAGACATGGAACGGTTCCTCGTGTTCGGATGGCGGGACGGGCGCCGGGTAGACGCTACTTCGCCTTGAAATCCTTGGTGAAGTGTTCCGCCACCGCCTCGGCCAGCCGGGCGGCGACGGCGTCCTTGGCCATGGTGGGCCAGGACTCCATGCCATCGGCACGGATCAGGTGGACGGTGTTGTCACTACCGCCGAAAGTGCCGGTGCCGGGGGAGACGTCGTTGGCGACGATCCAGTCGCAGCCCTTGCGGGCGCGCTTGGCGGTGGCATAGGCCAGCACGTCGCCGGTCTCCGCCGCGAAGCCGACGACCAGGGCCGGGCGGCGCTCGCCAGGGCGGGACAGGGTGGCGAGAATGTCGGGGTTCTCGGTCAGCGCCAGGGCCGGCGGGCCGCCGCCGTCCTTCTTCAGCTTGCGGTCGCCGGCGCCATCGACGCGCCAGTCCGCCACCGCGGCGGCACAGACGGCGATGTCGGCCGGTAAGGCCGCCTCGCAGGCCGCCAGCATCTCGCGCGCCGTCTCGATATGGGTGACGCGGCATCCGGCCGGGTCGGGCAGGCGGGTCGGGCCGCTGACCAGCGTCACCGCCGCCCCCAGCTTCGCCAGCGCCGCGGCGATGGCGTGCCCCTGCCTGCCCGACGAGCGGTTGGCGATGTAGCGCACCGGGTCGATCGGCTCGTGGGTCGGGCCGCTGGTGACGATGGCGCGGCGTCCGGCCAGGGGCCGGTGGGCTGCCTCCGCGAAGAAACCGGCGATGGCGTCGACGATCTCCATCGGCTCGGCCATGCGGCCGGGACCGAATTCGTTGCAGGCCATCACCCCGTCGTTGGGGCCGACGCGCAGCACGCCGCGGCTTTCCAGCAGCGTCATGTTGGCCTGGGTCGCGGCATGCTGCCACATGCGCACATTCATGGCGGGGGCGACCAGCACCGGCTTGTCGGTGGCCAGCAGCACGGTGGCGGCCAGATCGTCGGCCATGCCGGCGGCCATCCGCGCCAGCAGATTGGCGGTGGCCGGCGCCACCACCAGCAGGTCGGCCTCGCGCGACAGGCGGATGTGGCCCATCTCCGACTCGTCGGTCAGCGACCACAGGTCGCGGTAGACGGTATCCTCGGTCAGCGCCTGTACCGACAATGGCGTGACGAAGCGGGCGCCGGCCTCGGTCAGCACCGCCCGCACCGTCACGCCGCGCTCGCGCAGGCGGCGGATCAGCTCCAGGCTCTTGTAGGCGGCGATGCCGCCGGCGATGACCAGCAGAACGCGCTTGCCGGCCAGAATGGCGTGATCGGCCATCGAACCCCCTCTTTCCGGCGCCCGTTTCCCGAAGCCCATTTCCCGACGCCTCATGACCGCTGCTGATAGTTCATCGCGCCGTCCCCGGCAAGCGGCCGGGCCGCGACAGATTCGGTCCGTTGACGATTTCGATATGTTCGTGACCGCCCGCATGCGCGTAGGGGTGGGATTTTCAGAATTATCTGTTAGACAATAGGAGCTGTCCCGTCCCTACCTTCGCGTGTCGCACACAGCATGCCGCCAGGTTCCATCCCCGTCCTGCTGATCGAAGACACGCCCTCGCTGGCCCGTGTCTACGCGGAATACCTGAAAAAGGAATCCCACACCGTTATCTCGGTGGAAACCGGGGCCGACGCGCTGGTGCAGCTGAACGACGGCGCGCCGAAGGTGGTTCTGCTGGATTTGCAGCTGCCGGACATGAACGGGATGGAGGTGCTGAAACGCATCGACGCCCAGGCGCTGCCCTGCGCCGTGATCGTCATCACCGCCCACGGCTCGGTGAAGGCGGCGGTGGAGGCGATGCGCTACGGCGCCTACGATTTCCTGGTGAAGCCCTTCTCCGCCGACCGGCTGGTGGTGACGGTCCGCAACGCGATGGAGCGGCTGCGGCTGGCCCAGCTGGTCGACACCTTCGAGAAGGATCTGAACCGCGCCCGCTACCACGGCTTCATCGGCTCGTCGCTGGCGATGCAGGCGGTCTACCGCATCGTCGACAGCGCCGCCTCCTCGCGCGCCACCGTCTTCATCACCGGCGAATCCGGCACCGGCAAGGAGGTCTGCGCCGAGGCGATCCACCGCCAGAGCCAGCGCGCGGCCCGCCCTTTCATCGCCATCAACTGCGGCGCCATCCCGAAGGATCTCATGGAAAGCGAGATCTTCGGCCATGTGAAGGGCAGCTTCACCGGGGCGGTGTCCGACCGCGAGGGTGCGGCGGCGCGCGCCGACGGCGGCACCCTGTTCCTGGACGAGATCTGCGAGCTGGCGCCCGATCTCCAGACCAAGCTGCTGCGCTTCATCCAGACCGGCACCTTCACCCCCGTGGGCGGCTCGAAGCTGGAGAAGGTCGACCTGCGCATCGTCTGCGCCACCAACCGCGACCCCCTGCGCGAGGTGGAGGAGGGGCGGTTCCGCGAGGATCTCTATTACCGCCTGCACGTCATCCCCATCCATCTGCCGCCGCTGCGCGAGCGCGAGGACGACGTGCTGGAGATCGCCCGCCACTATCTGGCCGAGTTCGCCAAGGAGGAGAAGAAGGGCTTCACCCGCTTCTCGCCCCAGACCGAACATGCGCTGCGCCACTACCACTGGCCGGGCAACGTCCGCCAATTGCAGAATGTCGTGCGCATCGTCGCGGTCCTGCATGACGGCGACACCGTGACGCCCGAGATGCTGCCGTCGCCTCTCGGCACGCCGCAGCCGTTGCAGGTCCTGGCCGCCGCCGCGCCGGCCGGTGCCGCCGCCGCCCTGCGGCCCCATGTCCCGCTTTCCCCCGACGCCATCAAGCCGCTGTGGGAGGTCGAGAAGGACGCCATCGAGGACGCCATCGCGGCCTGTGACGGCAACATTCCGCGCGCCGCCGCCCTGTTGCAGATCAGCGCCTCGACGATCTACCGCAAGCGTCTGGCCTGGCAGGCCGAGGGGAAGCTGTAGCCTCGTCCGGCGACCGGATCGACGAGGCAGTCTGGCTTCGATCTAACCCTTTATTTCGGCAAGAAAATCCGCCTCATGCCTGGAAACCGCCAAGAAACGGGCTAATACCCTTCGACAACGCTCCGTCGCCTTGGTCGTAATTCCACTCCGGACTTGGCCGTCGTTAGTCCTATGCCGTGAGATGGAATTGCCCGCAACCACAGCATGCGGCTAGCCTCCCCGCACAATGTCTTGGTTCCGCTTGCCCGGCAGGCCTCACGGCGCGGCCGATGCCGGCGATCTTGGACCCAGCCGTTTTGCCAAAGACTTGTCTCGCAGTGACTAAGGGGGAGGCCCATGACCAACGGTACCGTAAAATGGTTCAACACCACCAAGGGGTACGGCTTCATCGCGCCGGAAGCCGGTTCGAAGGACGTGTTCGTGCACATCACCGCGGTTCAGCGCTCCGGCCTGCATGCCCTGTCGGAGGGCCAGCGTGTCCAGTTCGAGGTGGAACGCGGCGACAACGGCAAGGACTCCGCCGTGAACATCAGCGTCGTCGAGTGACGGGCCCGCGCTGAGCCGGACCGGATACAGTCAGACCGGATACCCGGCGGCGCGGTAGGCCGCGATGGCATCCCCGGCCAGCCGGGGAATCTCGCCGCGCAGCCTCTCCACCGTGTCCGCCGACCCGTTCCCATCCGCTTTTCCGGCCTCCTCCCGCTCCGCCGGGGATGCCCGGCACGCCATCTCCAGCGCGCGGGCGGCGCTGCACAGGGTGCTGGCGCCGAAGGTCCCGGCGGTGCTTTTCAGCGTGTGCGCCTCGCGCGTCAGGACGGTGCGGTCGGTCTCCCCGGCGATGCGCGCCACCCGTTCGCGGGTCTCCTCCACGAACTGCCGCAGCACGTCGGTCAGCAACTCCGCATCCAGATCCTGCGCCAGCTGGGCCAGCACCTCGCGGTCCAGCACCTCCCCCGCCGCCGCCGGTGCGGCCGACGCGCAGAGGCCGAAGCCGGACGACATGTCCGGCGACGCCGAGGCCCGCCATTCCGAGGCCCGCAGCCATTTCTCCACCGTTTCCAGCAGCAGCAGCCGGTCGACCGGCTTGGCGACATGGTCGTTCATGCCGGCGTGCTGGCAGCGGACGCGGTCGGCCTCGTCGGTGTCGGCGGTCATGGCCACCACCGGCACCCGGCCGGCCGGCCCCGGCAGATCGCGCAGCAGGCGGGTGGCGGTCAGCCCGTCCATCTCCGGCATCGACAGGTCCATCAGGATCAGGTCGTAGCCGCCGGCCTGCGCCGCCATCACCGCCTCCAGCCCGTTGCCGGCGGTGTCGGCGCGGTGCCCGGCCTGCGCCAGGATGGCGGTGACCAGCATCTGGTTCAGCGGACTGTCCTCCACCACCAGAATCCGGCATGGCGCCGGCTGACCGTCCGTGGGGAGAAGCGACGGCAGCGTCCGCTCAGTCATCGCAAGCATGCTCCGCAATGAAGAAGGTGCCAGTGTATAGGGCGCGGCCTTGCCGCTGCAAAGCCCCGCTCCATGTATGCGGACGGGTGGTATTCACGGAGTCCCGCCGTCCGGCGCTTCAAATCGGCGCGTCCCGCCGGTATGGTGTCGCGCTTGGCCGGTGTCCGGACCCGATGCCGCCCACCTGACTCCAGCTTCCCTTCGACTTCAGGCAGTGCCGCAGACGATGACCAAACTGAACACCTACCGCTCCGGTCCCGACGAGCGCGGGCATTTCGGAATCTTTGGCGGCCGCTTCGTCGCCGAGACGCTGATGCCCCTGATCCTGGAAGTCGAGAAGGCCTATCGCGAGGCGCGCGCCGACCCCGCCTTCGAAGGCGAGATGCGCCAGCAGCTGAAGCAGTATGTCGGCCGGCCCAACCCGCTCTATTACGCGGAACGCCTGACCGAACGGCTGGGCGGCGCCAAGGTCTACTTCAAGCGCGAGGAGCTGAACCACACCGGCGCGCACAAGATCAACAACTGCATCGGCCAGATCCTGCTGGCCCGGCGCATGGGCAAGACCCGCATCATCGCCGAGACGGGCGCCGGCCAGCATGGCGTGGCGACCGCGACGGTCTGCGCGCTCTACGACATGCCCTGCGTCATCTACATGGGCGAGACCGACATCGCCCGCCAGCAGCCCAACGTCTTCCGCATGAAGCTGCTCGGCGCCGAGGTCCGGCCGGTGACGTCCGGCAGCGGCACGCTGAAGGACGCGATGAACGAGGCGCTGCGCGACTGGGTCACCAACGTCGCCGACACCTTCTACATCATCGGCACCGCCGCCGGCCCGCACCCCTATCCCGCCATGGTCCGCGACTTCCAGTCGGTGATCGGCGACGAGGTGCGCACCCAGATGCAGGAGCTGGAAGGCCGCCTGCCCGACAGCCTGGTCGCCTGCGTCGGCGGCGGCTCCAACGCCATCGGCCTGTTCCATCCCTTCCTCGACGATCCGTCGGTGCAGATGATCGGCGTCGAGGCCGCCGGCCGCGGCATCGAGAAGGGGCCGCTCGACCATGCCGCCTCGATCAACGGCGGGCGTCCCGGCGTGCTGCACGGCAACCGCACCTACCTGCTGCAGGATGAGGACGGCCAGATCCTCGAAGGCCACTCGATCTCCGCCGGCCTCGACTATCCCGGCATCGGGCCGGAGCACAGCTGGCTGCACGATGTGGGCCGCGTCGAATACGCCTATGCCACCGACCAGGAGGCGCTGGACGCCTTCCAGTTCTGCGCCCGCACCGAGGGCATCATCCCGGCGCTGGAATCTGCCCACGGCCTTGCCGAGGTGATCAAGCGCGCACCGAAACTGCCCAAGGACCACCTGATGGTGCTGTGCCTGTCGGGCCGCGGCGACAAGGACATCTTCTCTGTCGCCAAGCATCTGGGAGTGGAACTGTGAGCGCCGTGGAGAGTGCCGTCATGAAGAGCGTGGACGTCCTGGCCGACGGCCGCATCGCCCGCCGTTTTGCCGCGCTGAAGGCGGAAGGCCGTGCCGGTCTGGTCACCTTCATCACCGCCGGCGATCCCGATCCCGCCGTCTCGCAGGCGGTGCTGAACGGCCTGCCGGCCGCCGGTGCCGACCTGATCGAGCTGGGCATGCCCTTCACCGACCCGATGGCCGACGGCCCGGCGATCCAGGCCTCCTCGCTGCGGGCGCTGAAGGCCGGCATGACGGTGCGCAGGACGCTGGAGATGGTC
This sequence comes from Azospirillum sp. A29, assembly GCF_042604625.1. Classification (NCBI taxonomy): domain Bacteria; kingdom Pseudomonadati; phylum Pseudomonadota; class Alphaproteobacteria; order Rhodospirillales; family Azospirillaceae; genus Azospirillum; species Azospirillum sp. A29. Next base: position 1,622,663 of record NZ_CP170466.1, on the reverse strand, counting down.
CGCGGCTTCCGCAAGCAGGACGCCGACACCCCGATCGTCCTGATGGGCTATTTCAACCCGATCCACGCCTATGGGGTGGAGCCGTTCCTGGCCGCGGCGCGCGAGGCCGGGGTCGACGGGCTGATCGTCGTCGACCTGCCGCCGGAGGAGGACGAGGAGCTGTGCCTGCCGGCGGTGAAGGCCGGCGTCAGCTTCGTCCGCCTGACGACGCCGACCACCGACGAGGCGCGCATGCCCGCCGTGATGCGCAACACCTCGGGCTTCGTCTATTACGTGTCGATCGCCGGCATCACCGGCACCGCCAGCGCGTCGAACACCGCCATCGACGCGGCGGTCGCCCGGCTGAAGCGCCACACCGACCTGCCGGTCGCCGTCGGCTTCGGCATCAAGACGCCGGACCAGGCCGCCGAGGTCGCCCGCGTTGCCGATGCCGCCGTGGTCGGCTCGGCCATCGTCACCCGTCTGGCCGACAGCTTGGCCGCTGGAGTCGACGGGGCGGCTGCGGTCGAGGACGTTCTGGGCTTCGTCGGCGCGCTGGCCAAGGGCGTGCGCGCGGCGCGGGGCTGAGGGACGGACGGTTTACAACGACGGCAAACCGCTTTACGACACCTGCAACACGATCGCTCATGGCGACGACCGGCTGAAGAGCCCGGTGCGGCACGGACCCGATGTCCGGCCGCCGCCGGGCTTCGGCGTACCGCCATGTCGTTGAAAGGCGTTCCATGAACTGGCTTACCAACTACGTCCGCCCCAAGATCCGCGCGCTCTATGCCCGCAAGGAAGTGCCCGACAACCTCTGGCACAAGTGCCCGAGCTGCGAGTCGATGCTGTTCCACCGCGAGCTGGAAGAGAACCTGCACGTCTGCCAGCATTGCGGCTTCCACATGCGGCTCGGCCCGGTCAAGCGGCTGGAGACGATGTTCGACGACGGCGCCTATGAGGGTGTCGAACTGCCGAAGTCGGTCGCCGACCCGCTGAAGTTCCGCGATCAGAAGCGCTACACCGACCGCCTGAAGGAAGCCCAGACCAAGACCGGCCGCACCGACGCCATCGTCGTCGGCGAGGGCCGCATCGGCGGCCATGCCGCCGTGGTCGCCGCCTTCGACTTCGGCTTCATGGGCGGGTCGATGGGCATCGCCGTCGGCGAAGGGCTGCTGACCGCCGCCCGTCTGGCGGTGGCGAAGAACGCCCCGCTGATCGTCGTTCCGGCATCGGGCGGCGCCCGCATGCAGGAAGGCATCCTTTCGCTGATGCAGATGCCGCGCACCACCATCGCGGTGGAGATGGTCAAGGAAGCCGGCCTGCCCTACATCGTGGTGCTGACCGACCCGACCACCGGCGGCGTCACCGCCAGCTTCGCCATGCTGGGCGATATCCACATCGCCGAGAAGGGCGCGCAGATCGGCTTCGCCGGTGCCCGCGTGATCGAGAGCACGATCCGCGAGACCCTGCCGGAAGGCTTCCAGCGTTCCGAATATCTGCTGGAACACGGCATGGTCGACATGGTCGTCCACCGCCGCGACCTGCGCCCGACGCTGGTCCGCACCATCGGCCTGCTGATGACCCCGCGGATCGACGCGGTGGTCGAGGATCTCGACCTGACCGCCGCGCAGGGCGCCGTCCAGGGCGTCGGCGGCGAGCCGGCCCAGCTGCCCCCGCCGGTCGCGCCGCAGCCGGGTCTGCCGCCCGCCACGCAGGCGACCGCGGCCCAGCCGGCCTCGACTCAGCAGGCGGCCTCCACCCAGGCGGAGCCGGTCCAGGCCGGCGACGACTGACCGGCGGCACCTTCGCGACCACCCGACCAGAGACGATCATGATCGACGCCCCCACCCCGCTGGCCCGTCAGGCCGCGACCCGTTCCGACCCGGTGCTGGATCGGTTGAAGGGGCTTCACCCCAAGGTCATCGACCTGTCGCTGGACCGGGTGCACCGTCTGCTGGCGGCGCTGGACCATCCGGAGCGGAAGCTGCCGCCGGTGGTCCATGTCGCCGGCACCAATGGCAAGGGATCGACGGTCGCCTTCCTGCGCGCGATGCTGGAGGCGGCCGGTCATCGCGTTCATGTCTACACCTCGCCGCATCTGGTCCGCTTCCACGAGCGCATCCGGCTTGCCGGGCGCCTGATCGACGACGATCATCTGGCCGCCCTGCTGGAGGAGTGCGAGGTCGCCAACGCCGGCAACCCGATCACCTTCTTCGAGGTGACGACGGTCGCCGCCTTCCTCGCCTTCTCCCGCGTGCCGGCCGACGTGGTGCTGCTGGAGACCGGGCTGGGCGGGCGGCTGGACGCCACCAATGTGGTGGACAGGCCGGCGGTGACGGCGATCACCCGCATCTCCTACGACCACCGCCAGTTCCTCGGCGACTCGCTGCTGGAGATCGCCAGCGAGAAGGCCGGCATCTTCAAGCCCGGCATCCCGGTGGTCCTGGCGCCGCAGCCGGAAGCCGACGCGCTGAAGGCGCTGAAGCTGCGCGCCAACGCCATCGCCGCGCCGATCCAGAGCTGGTCGGTGGAGGAACGTCCGGACGGCTTCCGCTTCGAGAGCGCCAGCCGGCGGCTCGACCTGCCGAGGCCCGGACTGGCCGGTGCCCACCAGATCACCAATGCCGGCGTCGCCATCGCCTGTCTCGACCATCTGCCGCTGGCGGTGGACGACGAGGAGGTGCGCCGCGGCCTCGCCGCCGTCGAATGGCCGGCCCGCCTGCAACGGCTGACCCGCGGCCCGCTGGCCGAAAGCCTGCCCGCAGGCTGGGAGCTGTGGCTGGACGGCGGCCACAACGATTCGGCGGGCGAGGTTCTGGCCCGGCAGGCGGTCGACTGGTCGCGCGGGCAACCGGATGAGGGATCGGATGGCGGCTCTTCTCTGCCGCTGCTGCTGATCTACGGCATGCTGTCCAGCAAGGATCCGTTCGAATTCCTGGGGCCCCTGGCCCCCTTCACCCATTCCCTGCGCGCGGTGGCGATCCCCGGCGAGGAAGCCAGCTTCACCGCCGAGGAATCCTGCGAGACCGCCAATCTCTGCGGCATCCGCGACCATGCCGCCGCCGACGGGGTGGACGCTGCCCTGGCCGACCTTGTGGCCGGCCGCCAAACCCCGGCGCGCGTGCTGATCTGTGGCTCGCTTTATCTTGCCGGGTCGGTGCTGGCGGAGAACGGCTGACACCCTCCGGTTTTTCTGTTTTTCCGATTGCGCTTGCCGGCGGGCCATCGGGTTCGCCGGCAACGTCTGCTGGCTGCGCAAGGCCCAAAACGAAAAAGCGGGCCAGATGCCGTTCCCGGCAACGCCCGCTGACCTTCTATCAACTTGTCTCACCCTTCCAGAGAAGGGGAAAATGGTGGAGCCGAGGAGGATCGAACTCCCGACCTACGCATTGCGAACGCGTCGCTCTCCCAGCTGAGCTACGGCCCCACACTCACACCGTTGCGTCTTCGTCGCCCCGGCGTGGCGCGGATATTGTCCATCGCGGGGGGTGCTGTCAAGCGCTTGATTCAGAAAAAATGACGTGTGCGTGCGATGACGTGGGAGAGGGATCGGGAGGGGGCGCAGGGCGGGGCATAGGACGGCCGATCCGCCGCAGGCCGGCCGGCCGATCGGCGGGCCGCCGTACTGGACAGGTCTCTCCGCTTATGCTTAGGGTGCCCGGAAAAGGCTGGCGCCCGCTGCGCAACCCTCTGCGCGCGGCCGTCGCAAAAACCGCACTGGAGCTGGCCCGGCATGATCGCGCTGTATTTGCTCATCAACACCATCCTCGACCTGTTCTTCTGGGTCCTGATCCTGTCGGCGATCCTCAGCTGGCTGGTGGCGTTCAACATCGTGAACACGCGCAACCGCGCGGTCTACCTGATCGGCGATTTCCTGTACCGCATCACCGAGCCGGTGCTGCGCCCGATCCGCCGCGTCCTGCCCAACCTGGGCGGGCTGGACCTGTCGCCCATCGTCGTGCTGCTGGCGATCTCCTTCATCCAGAACCTGATGGCCCAATACTGGCCGCGCTTCTGACCGTGGCGTCCTCCTCCCCCTTCGAGGCGGTGGCCGACGGGCTGCGGGTGGCGCTGCGGGTGACGCCCAAGGCGTCGCGCAACGCGGTGACCGGCACGGCCGATGCGGTCGATGCGAAGGGGGAAGGGAAGCGGGTGCTCAAGCTGGCGGTCACGGCGGTGCCGGAAAACGGCAAGGCGAACGAGGCCGTCATAAAACTGTTGTCGAAGGCGTGGAAACTGCCCAAGACCAGCCTGACCGTGGTGGCCGGCGCCACCGACCGGAACAAGATTTTGCATGTGGCGGGCGACCCGGCGGCATTGCTGGCGCGGCTGTCGCCCCTGATCGACGATGTGGGCAGCGAGGGTGGAGAGTAGCATGGCGGACGCGAAGATCATCGACGGCAAGGCCTTTGCGGCCGGCCTGCGTGCGCGGGTGGCGGATGGCGTGGCGGCGTTGAAGGCCAGCCACGGCGTCACTCCCGGTCTGGCCGTTGTGCTGGTGGGCGAGGATGCGGCCAGCCAGGTCTATGTCCGTTCCAAGGAGCGGGCGCTGGTCGAGCTGGGCATGAACAGCTTCGACCATCACGAGCCGGCCGACATGGCCGAAGCCGACCTGCTGGCGCTGATCGACCGCCTGAACGCCGACCCCGCCGTGCATGGCATCCTGGTCCAGCTGCCGCTGCCCAAACACATCGACACCCAGAAGGTGCTGGCCCGCATCGTCCCGGAAAAGGACGCCGACGGCTTCCACGTCGTCAATGCCGGCCTGCTCGCCACCGGCCAGCCGGGTGCCATCGTCCCCTGCACGCCGCTGGGCAGCCTGCTGCTGATCCGCGACACGCTGGGCCGCGACCTGAAGGGCAAGCGGGCGCTGGTGCTCGGCCGCTCCAACATCGTCGGCAAGCCGATGGCGCAGCTGCTGCTGCAAGCCGACTGCACGGTGACGCTGGCCCATTCCCGCACGGCCGATCTGGCCGGCGAATGCCGCCGCGCCGACATCCTGGTGGCGGCGGTCGGCCGGCCGGAGATGGTGCGCGGCGACTGGATCAAGCCGGGCGCCACGGTGATCGATGTCGGCATCAACCGCGTCCCGGCGGCGGAACCGGGCAAGACCCGTCTGGTCGGCGACGTCGCCTTCGACGAGGCGGTGAAGGTCGCCGGCGCCATTACGCCGGTCCCCGGCGGCGTCGGCCCGATGACCATCGCCTGCCTGATGCTGAACACGCTGGCCGCGGCCTGCCGCGCCGCCGGCGCGCCGGTGCCCGAAGAGGCTGCCCTTTGATCACCGTCCATGCCCGTGCCGAAGACGGGCGGGTGGTGCGCCAGCCGCTGGAACTCGGCGAGCCTTTGCCGGGCGGTGCGGTCTGGATCGACCTTCTGCGTCCGACCGAAGCGGAGCGCGCCCATGTCGGCGCGCTGACCGGCTGCGATCTGCCGACGCGCGAGGAGATGAAGGAGATCGAGGCCTCCAGCCAGCTCTATGTCGAGGGGGAGGGGATCTACATGACCTCTCCCATCATCTCGCGCGCCACCTCGCCCCATCCGGAGCAGGGCGAGCTGACCTTCGTGCTGACCCCGCGCCATCTCATCACGCTGCGCTACACCGAACCGCTGCCGGTCATCACCTTCGCCGCCCGCTGCGTCCGCCAGCCGGAACTGCTGGCGACGGGAGAGAGCGCGCTGTTCGGGCTGCTGGATGCGGTGATCGACCGGGTCGCCGACGTGCTGGAACTGGTCGGCGGCCGCATCGACGAGCTGTCGGCCCGCGTCTTCGACGATTCGCTGGACGGCGGCGGTTTCGGCAAGGCGGCCAAGAAGCCGGACGAGCTGCAGGACGTGCTGCGCGGCATCGGCCGGGCCGGCGACCTGACCCACAAGGTGCGCGACAGCCTGGCCGGCCTCGACCGGCTGGTGGTGTTCATGACCTCGGTCAGCGGCGGGCGGCTGAACAAGGACCAGAAGACCGCGCTGAAGACGATGACGCGCGACTTGCGGTCCCTGACCGAACATGCCGGCTTCCTGGCGCACGAGGCGAACTTCCTGCTCGACGCCACGCTGGGCCTGATCAACATCGAGCAGAACGCCATCATCAAGATCTTCTCGGTCGTCTCGGTGGCGCTGATGCCGCCGACGCTGATCGCGTCCGCCTATGGCATGAACTTCAAGCACATGCCGGAACTGGACTGGGAGTTCGGCTACCCCATGGCCATCCTGCTGATGGTGCTGTCGGCGGTGGTCCCGCTCTGGTACTTCCGCCGGCGCGGCTGGCTGTAAATCCTCCTTCACCAGGGAAATCCCGCCGATGACGACCATCCTGCCCGACGCCGCCCTCGACGCGCTTCTGGCGCAGGATGTTCCCTACGGCGACCTGACCACCGGCTCGCTCGGTATCGCCGCCCATCATGCCCGCATGAGCTTCGCCGCCCGCGGCGCCATGGTGCTGGCGGGGACGGAGGAGGCGGCCCGTCTGGTGGAGAGGGCCGGCGGCCGCGTTCTGCGCGTCGAGCCCAGCGGCACCGCCGTCGAGGCCGGAGCGCTCTTCCTCGAGGCGGACGGCCCGGCCGGGGCGCTGCACCGTGCCTGGAAGGTGGCGCAGACGCTGGTCGAATACGCCTCCGGCATCGCCACCCGCGCCCGCCGCATCGTCGAGGCCGCCCCCGGCGTGACCGTCGCCTGTACTCGCAAGAACTTCCCCGGCGCCAAGGACCTCAGCGTCAAGGCGGTGCAGGCGGGCGGGGCGGTGATGCACCGGCTTGGCCTGTCGGAAACGCTGCTGGTCTTCCCCGAACACCGTGCCTTCCTGAGCGACGCTCCGGAGGCCTGGATCGCGGCGCTGCGCCGCAAGGCCCCGGAAAAGAAGATCGTGGTGGAGGTCGGGTCGATGGAGGAGGCCTTGGCCTTCGCAGAGGCCGGTGCCGACGTGATCCAGCTGGAAAAGCTGCCGCCCGCCGCCGCCCGCGCGGTGATCGAGGCGACGCGCGGCCTGACGCCGCCGCCGGTGGTGGCCCCGGCCGGCGGCGTGACCGAGGCGAACGCCGCCGCCTATGCCGCGGCCGGCTGCCGCCTGCTGATCACCTCGGCCCCCTTCTTCGGCCAGCCCGCCGACGTGAAGGTGGTGCTGGGGCCGGCGTAACGGCGAAGACTGCGACAGCGAGCCGCAATCCCTGGAATTCCTGATTTTGCGAGTGATAGCGCTTCCGCAATACTTATGCGTGCGCCAAAGTGGCGGCGCGGACGGGATGGCGGACTGGCCGCCATCCCCGCCGCTTACGAGGAGTGAAGAGGATGATGCATATCCTCAAGCTCCTGATCCTCGTGCTGGAGATCGTCAAGCGGCTGCTTGACCTCTACCGGTAAGGATCGGGCCGGCGGGCAGGGGATAGCAGCCCTTGCCCGCCAAGCCTGATATTGCCTCATCCCTTCCGATAGTCAACCGCCGGTATGGAAGAGACGCTTAGGCCGTCAGCCCGCCGCCCAGCTCGATGCGGACCTCCACCACGCCGGGCTCGTCCAGGTTCTCCTTGCGGACGAAACCCAGCGCGCGGCACATGTTCAGCATGTTGGTGTTCTCGCGCAGAACCTCGCCATAGACCTCCTTGATGCCGCGCGAGCGGGCGTAATCGAGGATCTTGTTCATCATGATATAGCCCAGCCCCTGGCCCTTCATGTCGGACCGCACCATCACCGCATATTCGGCGCGGCGGTTGTCGGGGTCGGCGGTGATGCGCACCACGCCATACATGATGGTGTCGCCGGTCTGCGGGTCGGGACCGACGGCGATCAGCCCCATCTCGCGGTCATAATCGATCTGGGTCAGCCGCGCCGCCGCCTGGTGCGACAGCCGCTTCAGCGGCGCGAAGAAGCGCAGGCGCAGATCTTCCGCCGTCTGGTTCTCCACCAGATGGTGCACCAGAGGCTCATCCTCCGGCAGGATGGGGCGGACGAAGAACTGGCGGCCGTCCTTGATGGTGATGCGGTCTTCCAGCGACTTCGGGTAGGGGCGGATCGCCAGCCTTGCCGCCCCGGCCAGGGCCGGCACGCCGACCTTGATGCGAGCATCCAGCGCCGTCACGCCCTCCGCGTCTGCCAGTAGCGGGTTGATGTCCATCTCCGCGATCTCGGGGAAATCGACGACCAGCTGGCTGACCTTGTTCAGCGTCAGCGCCACCGCGTCCAGATCGACCGCCGCGCGCGAGCGGTAACCCTGGAGCTGGCGGTGGATGCGGGTGCGGCTCATCTGTTCGGCCGCCAGCTTCATGTTCAGCGGCGGCAGGGCCAGCGCGTAATCCTCCACCACCTCGACGCCGATGCCGCCCTCGCCGAACAGCAGGACCGGGCCGAACATCTCGTTCTCGGTCATCCCGACGATCAGCTCGTAGGCGTCGGGGCGGACGGCCATCTCCTGCACGGTGAAGCCTTCGATCTTCGCCTCGGGCGCCAGCTCGGCGACGCGGGCCAGCATCGCCTCGGCCTCCGACTTCACGTCCTCCGGGCTGGTCAGGCCGAGAGCGACGCCGCCGACATCGGACTTGTGGGTGATGTCGTGCGACAGGATCTTCAGGGCGATCGGTCCGCCGATGACGCGGGCGGCGTTCGCCGCCTCCTCCGGCGTCTGGGCGACGCGGGTGTCGACCACCGGGATGCCGTAGGCGGCCAGCACGCGCTTGGCCTCATACTCGCTCAGCCACTCGCGCTTCTCGGCCATGGCGCGGGAGATCACCTTCTTCACGGTGATCTCGTCGGGCTGGAAGTCCTCGGCCACCGACGGCGGGGTCTCCATCAGAAGCTGCTGGCTGCGGCGGTAGCGCACCAGATGCATGAAGGCGCGCACCGCGTCGGACGGACCGCTGTAGGTCGGGATGCGCCCGTCGGCGAACAGCTTGCGCGCCTCCACCGCCGACTGGTCGCCGATCCAGCTGGTCAGCACCGGATGGCGCCGCGCCTTGTTGGCCTGCACCGTCTCCGCCACCGCCTGGGCGATGGCCTCGCTGTCGGTCAGGGCGGACGGGCAGTGCAGGACCAGCACGGCGTCGTTGCCGGTGTCCTGCATCAGCGCGTTCAGCGCCTCGGCGTAGCGTTTGGGCGTGGCGTCGGCACCGATGCGCAGCGGGTTGCGGAAGGGCGTCCCGCCCGGCTGCGGACCCAACGCCTTGGCCAGCGCCTCCTGCGTCTCATCCGTCAGGGCGGCGAGCCGGCCGCCGGCCTGGATCAGCTTGTCGGTGGCCATCACCCCCATGCCGCCGCCGTTGGTCAGGATCGCCAGCCGGTCGCCGGTGATCGGCACCCCGGTGCCCAGCGTGCCGGCGGCGTCGAACAGCTCGGCCAGGTCGTTGACCCGCAGCACGCCGGCCCGGCGGAACACGGCGTCATAGACGGCGTCGGACACCGCCAGGGCGCCTGTGTGGCTGGCCGCGGCCTCCTGCGCCTCGTCCGACCGGCCGGCCTTGATGACGATCACCGGCTTCTGGCGCGAGGCGGAGCGGGCGGCCGACATGAATTTGCGGGCGTGGGTGATGCTCTCGATATAGAGCAGGATGGCGCGCACGGTGACGTCGGAGGCCAGATAGTCCAGCAGATCGCCGAAATCGACGTCGCCGCGGTCGCCCAGCGACACCAGATGCGAGAAGCCGATCCCGCGCGAGGTCGCCCAGTCGGCGACCGAGGTCAGCACCATCGAGCTTTGCGCCACCAGCGCCACGTCGCCCTTGCGCGGCGCCACCGGCGCGAAGCTGGCGTTCATGCCGCGGCCGGGCACCATGGCGCCCAGGCTGTTCGGGCCCAGCACCCGCATCAGATACGGCTTGGCGGTGTCCAGCATCGCCTGGGTCTGGTCGGCCGACATGCCCTTGGTCATGACGATGGCGGCCTTGGTCCCGCGCTTGCCCAGCGCGTCGATGGTCGCCGCCACCGTGTCCGGGGCGGTGCAGATGACACCCAGGTCCGGCGTGATCGGCAGGCTGTCCACCGTCTTGTAGGTCAGCACCCCTTCCACCGCGCGCTCGGTCGGGTTGACCGGCATCACCGGCCCGTCGAAGCCGGCCTGGAACAGGTTGCGGGCCACCACCGCCCCCACCGTGCCGGGTTTGCGGCTGGCGCCGATCAGGGCGATGGAGGCGGGCTTGAACAGCTTGTCGAGGTTGCGAACGGTCATGACCGGATCCGGTGCGGGGAAAGACGCCGGCCCCAGTGTGCCATGGGCTACCGACGGTTTTGATGACGAACAACACAGGCCCGGACTTTCATCCCCGCCATTTGCTGCGCCGCAACACTAAGGTCCGGTATGACCATTGGGCAAGAGGCGTTTCGTCGCGCCGGTCGTGCCGGTCGCGCCGAACCGGCATCGCCTTTTTCGCCGGCCCGTCCTTACTTCGAGGTCCGGAGCCAGGCGTCCGCCGCCACCGCCAGGGACAGCAGCCCCCACAGCACCAGATACTCCACCCCACCCTTGGCCCAGTACCAGTTGACCCCCTTGGTGGCGAAGATGGCATAGGCGGCCACCACCATGCAGCCGGCGGACAGCAGGGCGGTCCAGCGGGTGAAGAAGCCGCCGACGAGCGTCACGAAGGCCAGGGATTCGCACAGGATGGCGAGACCGAGGAACAGCGGCGCCGGTTCCAGCCCGGCCTTGGCGAAGAAGGCCAGGGAGGCGTCGATGCCGCTCAGCTTCTGGTAGACATGCGGGGCATAGAACAGACCCAGCAGAACGCGCACCCCGTTCATCGCCAGTGCCGGCGAGAAACGGTCGGGCAGAACCGCCGGGCCGATCAGGGCGGCGAGCGGCGATGCGCCATCGGTGGCATGTGCCCCTGTAGCGTTTGCGATTCCAATGGACATGATCGGTCAATCCTTAAAATTCTAGTGAATTTCGCCTGTCTGGCTGGAAAACCGCCGATGGGAACGCTGGTTGACAGGCAGGGGGCGGAAATGAGTCCGCGACACACCCGGCCATTATTTGAGTTCTTTTATTTCCATCATTGATCCAGCACAATTCACCGTGAAACGGGTTCGGGGAGGACTGCATGAAGGTCGGAATCGTCGGGGCGGGGTTCGTCGGCAGCACCGCCGCCTTCGCCATGGTGACCACCGGCGCGGCCAGCGAGGTCGTGCTGGTCGACATGAACGAGGCGCTGGCCCAGGCCCAGGCCCAGGACATCGCCCATGCCGTGCCCTTCACCCATGCCGTCACCGTCCGCGCCGGCTCCTACGCCGCGCTGGAAGGGGCGGGGGTGGTCGTGCTGTCGGCCGGCGTCGCCCAGAAGCCGGGCGAAACCCGGCTGGAACTGCTGGAACGCAACGCCAAGGTGTTCGGCGCCATCATTCCGGAGGTGCTGAAGGCCGCCCCCGACGCCGTGCTGCTGGTCGCCAGCAACCCGGTCGACGTGATGACGCAGATCGCCACGCGGATCAGCGGCCTGCCGCGCAACCGGGTCATCGGCTCCGGCACCGTGCTGGACACCGCGCGCTTCCGCGCCCTGCTGGCCGAACAGCTGGCGGTGACGCCGCGCTCCGTTCACGCCCATGTGGTGGGCGAGCATGGCGATTCGGAGGTTCTGCTGTGGTCGAGCGCCACCGTCGCCGGCTTGTCCGTCGAGCAGGCGGCCGCCCAGCTCCGCCGCAGCCTGACGGCGGACGACCGCGCCGCCATCGACGAGGGCGTGCGCCGCGCCGCCTACCGCATCATCAACGGCAAGGGCCACACCGCCTTCGGCATCGGCGGCGGGCTGGCCCGGCTGGTCGCGGCCATCGGCGCCGACGAGCGGATGGTGGCGACCTGCGCCATGCTGACCGACGATGTCTGCGGCGTGCCGCAGGTGGTGCTGTCGCTGCCGCGCGTCATCGGCGCCGGCGGCGTGCACGAAACCATCCTGCCCAACCTGTCGGCGGAGGAGGAGACGGCGCTCCGCCGCAGCGCCGGAATCCTGAAGGAGGCCGCCGACGGCGTCGAACGCCGGATGGGCTGGAGCAGTTGACGCTACGTCGCACGATCCGTCGACACATGATCCCGTAGCCCCGCCGCCAGCCCGTCGAAGACGGCGCGGCAGCGGGGGGTGGAGCGCAGATCCTCGTGCATGGCGACCCACATGCCCATTGGCATGTCGAAGGCGTTGGCCAGCAGCCTGACCAGACCGGGAGTCCGCCGCGCCAGCGGGACCTGGCAGATGCCGATGCCGAAGCCGGCCTCGATGGCCGACAACTGGGCCAGATGGCTGTCGGACCGCAGGGCGAAGCGGGGCAGGGTGAGGCCCGGCGCCCGCCGCATCATGGAACGGATGTCGGGCGTCTCGCGGTCGAAGCCGATCAGGCTGTGATGGCCGAGATCCTCCAGACATTGCGGAATGCCGTGGCGGTCGAGATAGTCGCGGCGGGCGTGCATGCCGAGCGCCACGACACCGATCCGCCTGACCAGCAATGCCTGCTGGTCCGGCTCCACCATCCGCACCGCCACATCGGCATCGCGTTGCAGCAGGTCGTCGACGGCGTTCGACAGCACCAGTTCGATCTCCAGCGCGGGATGGCGTTCGCGCAAGTCCGCCAGGATCGCCGGCAGGATGCGGGCGCCCACCACCTCGCTGGCGGTGACCCGTACCGTACCGCGCACCTCCGCCCCGTCACCCGTCGTCCCGCCACCCGTCCCATAGCCTGACGCCGTGCGCCACAGGTTGGCCGCCGCCGCGTCCAGCGCCTCCGCCTGCGGTTTCAGCGCCAGCGCCGCGTCGGTGGGATCCAGTCCGCGCGGCGAGCGCACGAACAGCGAGCCGCCGACCGCCTCCTCCAGCGCCGCGACATGGCGGGCCAGCGTCGGTTGTGTCAACCCCAGGGCACGCGCTGCCGCCGACAGCGACCCCTCGCGGATCACGGCCAGGAAACTGCGGTAAAGGTCCCAACTGGGCGGCGGCTGGTTCATCGATTTCAGTATAGCGGTTAGCCGCAGTTCGACAATTCCGTTCAGCTGTCCGTCGGGCCCATCCTGTCCCCATCACCAAGTGGAAAGCGATGGAGATGGCGATGGCGGGACAGATGACCGGCATGCAGGCGACCGGCAAGGGCAGGACCGCTCTGGTTCTGGGGGCGACCGGCGGGGTCGGCGGCGAACTGGCGCGGGCGCTGGCGGCGCGCGGCTGGACGGTGCGCGGCCTGCGCCGCAAGCCGGCCGAGCAGCCGCAGCCGGATGGCATCGAGTGGGTGGTCGGCGACGCGATGAACGCCGCCGACGTGGCGGCGGCGGCCGAGGGAACGGCGCTGATCGTCCATGCGGTGAACCCGCCGGGCTACAAGGATTGGGACCGGTTGGTTCTACCCATGGTCGACAACAGCATCGCCGCGGCCTGCGCCAACCGTGCCCGCATCCTGCTGCCCGGCACCGTCTACAATTACGGCCCCGACGTCTTCCCGCTGATCCCGGAAACCGCGGCGCAGAACCCGCTGACCCGCAAGGGCGCCATCCGGGTGGAGATGGAGCGCCGCCTGCACCGCGCGGTGGGCCAAGGGACTGGGAAAGGGGCGAGGCTGTTGATCCTGCGCTGCGGCGACTTCTTCGGACCCAAAGCCGGCAACAGTTGGTTCAACCAGGGCCTGTTGACGCCCGGCAAGCCGCTGACCCGCATCAACCAGCCCGGCCGGCCGGGGATCGGTCATCAATGGGCCTATCTGCCCGACGTGGCGGAAACGGCGATGCGCCTGCTCGACCGCGAGGCGGAACTGGGCGACGACGCGATGTTCCATATGGAGGGTCACTGGGATGCCAACGGCGACCGGATGGTTGCGGCCATCGCGCATGCCCTCGGCAAGCCCGGCCTGCCGGTGCGGCGGATGCCCTGGTGGCTGCTGCGGCTGGCCGGCGTGGCGGTGCCGCTGTTCCGTGAACTCGGCGAGATGCGCTATCTCTGGCAACGCCCGGTGCGGCTGGACAACCGCCGCCTGCTGGCCTTCCTGGGCGAGGAACCGCACACGCCGCTGGAGCTTGCGGTGCGCCGGACCCTTGAAGGGCTGGGGCACCTCCCCGCTCAGCCGGCGGACATGCCGGAGGCGGGGAGATGCATACCCGACCGTGCGATCTCAAGCCGACGAGGCTGAGGCTGCTAGGTTCAACCTCTACCTCAGACCACCGGACCCGGGTTGCCCTTGTTGGCTTCCAGGGCGCGGGCGAGGCCTTCCTCGATCTTCTTGGCGGCCTCTTCGGCGTTGCCCCAGCCGCGGACCTTCACCCACTTGTTCTTTTCGAGATCCTTGTAGTGCTCGAAGAAGTGGGCGATCTGCTCGGTCACGATGGCCGGCAGGTCGGTGTAGTTCTTCACGTCGGTGTAGAACGGGTGCAGCTTGTCGACCGGAACGGCCAGCAGCTTCTCGTCCTCGCCGGCCTCGTCCTCCATGTACAGGACGCCGATGGGACGCGAGCGCAGCACCGCGCCCGGGACGACGCCGTGCTGGCCGACGACGCAGACGTCCACCGGGTCGCCGTCACCCGACAGGGTGTGCGGGATGAAGCCGTAGTTGCAGGGATAGAACATCGCGGTGTGCAGGAAGCGGTCGACGAACACGGCGCCCGAGTCCTTGTCGACTTCGTACTTCACCGGCTGGCCGCCGATCGGAATCTCGATGACGACGTTCACGTCCCAGGGCACATTCTTGCCCGCGGCGAGCTTGCTCAGATCCATGTATCGCGTTCCTTCGACTGGCGTATTCAGGGCACGTTCTTGTTTTGGCGCCGATGCCCGGTCCGGCGCCACGCGGGGCGGGAGTTTAGGCGGAACGCACCCTGAGTCCAAGGAACTTGCGCGGGCTCTTGCGCAGGTGCGGCAAAGCGGCAACCCTGCCGGTCATGCCCAGTCCGATCCTCCTTCCGATCCTCCTTCTTTTCACCCTTCTGGCCGTGCTGGCGCCCCATCCGGGGCTGGCGGAGCCGCGGCATCACGGCATCGCCATGCATGGCGATCTGGCCTTGCCGGCGGACTTCACCGCCCTCCCCTACGTCAACCCGGCGGCACCCAAGGGCGGGACCATCCGGCAGGCGGTGACCGGCAGCTTCGACAGCCTGCACCCGCACATCGTCAAGGGCGTGCCGGCGCTGGGCATGGGCTACGTCTTCGAGACGCTGCTGACGCGCTCGTGGGACGAGCCCTTCTCGCTCTACGGCCTGCTGGCCGACCGGGTCGAGGTGGCGGACGACCGCTCCGCCGTCACCTTCCACATCGACCCGAAGGCGCGCTGGCAGGACGGCACGCCGCTGACCGCCGCCGACGTGCTGTTCTCGCTGGAGGCGCAGCGGCGGGACGGCACCCCCAACCGCCGCCTGTTCTACGCCAAGGTCACGGTGGCCGAGGCGCCCGACCCGCAGACCGTCCGCTTCGCCTTCGCCGCAAACCCGGACGGCAGCATCGACCGCGAGATGCCGTTGCTGATGGGGTTGATGCCGATCCACTCCAAGGCCTTCTGGGCGGGGCGCGATTTCAGCCGCACGACGCTGGAGCCGATCCTGGGCAGCGGCCCCTACCGCGTCGCCTCCGTCGATCCCGGCCGTCGCATCGTCTATGAGCGGGTGCGCGACTATTGGGGCCGCAACCTGCCGGTCCGTGTCGGGCAATTCAATGCCGACCGTCTGGAGTTCGACTATTACCGCGACGACTCGGTGGCGCTGGAAGCCTTCAAGGCGGGGCAGGGAGACGTTCGGTACGAAATCGATCCGGCCAAATGGGCCACCGGCTACGACGGTCCCGCCCTGCGTGACGGCCGCATCGTCCGGGAGGAGTTGCCGGACCACCGCCCCGAACCGGCGCGGGGCCTGATCTTCAACACCCGCCGCCCCCTGTTCGCCGATGTCCGGGTCCGCCGGGCGCTGGGGATGGCGCCGGATTTCGACTGGATCGGCCGCAGCCTGTTCCACGGTCTGCTGACCCGCACCGCCAGCTACTATCCCAACTCCGAGCTTGCCGCCCGGGGCCTGCCGCAGGGCGAGGAGTTGCAGGCGCTGGCGCCCTTCCGCGACCGCCTGCCGCCCGATCTCTTCACCAAGCCCTTCACCCTGCCGGACGCCGGCAACGGTAGCAGCAACGCCGGCAGCAATGGTGGCAGCAACGGGCCGGCCGGCCTGCGCGCCAACCGGCGCGAGGCGCTGCGGCTGCTGGAGCAGGCCGGCTGGCGGGTGCGCGACGGCCGGCTGACCGACGATGCGGGAAACCGTTTCGCTTTCGAAATCCTGCTGTCCGATCCGTCGGAGGAGCGGGTGGCGCTGGAGTTCGCCCGCTCGCTGGAGCCGTTGGGGATCGCGGCCCGCGTCCGCACGGTGGACAGCGCCCAGTTCCAGGCCCGGCTGGAGCGTTTCGATTTCGATATGACCATGCGCTGGTGGGCGTCCAGCCTGTCGCCGGGCAACGAGCAGCTCTATTATTACGGATCCGATGCGGCCGGACAGGAGGGTAGCCGCAACCTTGCCGGCATCCGCGACCCGGTGGTCGATGCGCTGGCCCGCTCCATCGCCGCCGCCACCACGCGCGACGCCCTGGTCGGCCGGGTGCGGGCGCTCGACCGGGTTCTGCTGTGGGGACACTATATGGTGCCGCTGTACCACAGCCCGGTCGACCGCATCGCCCGCTGGGCGACCCTGCACCGTCCTGCCGTCACCCCGCTCTATGGCCCGATGCTGGAAAGCTGGTGGTTGGAATAGCTGATGGGACAATGAAAACGGCTGGCGGCTTCCCTTGCGCTCTCCCTCGCCGCACCGCATCATCGCGGCAAAGACAACGTCGGTAACGACGAGACGGGGGAGTTTGCCAACCATGCCGACCGCCAAGCCGCGCTTCACCCTTGCCGCCGCCACCGCGCTGGTGCTGGCCGCCGCATCGCAGGCGGCGCTGGCCCAGCCGCGCACCGACCTCGTTGTCGGCATGGCGCTGGAGCCGCCGCATCTGGACCCCAGCGCCGGTGCGGCCGGGGCGATCAAGGAAGTCACCTACGCCAACCTGTTCGAACCGCTGCTGCGCGTCGATGCCGACGGCAAGCTGGTCCCCGGACTGGCGGAGCGCTGGAGCGTGTCGGAAGACGGGCTGACCTACCGCTTCAGCCTGCGTCCCAACGCGAAGTTCCACGACGGCACCGCCGCCGATTCCGCCGACGTGAAGTTCACGCTCGACCGCGCCCGCGCCGCCGAGTCGGTGAACGCACAGAAGGTCTATTTCGCCCCCATCGCCAAGGTGGAGACGCCGGACCCGCAGACGGCGGTCGTCACCCTGTCGCGCCCCGACGGCCTGTTCCTGTTCCACATGGCGAGCGGCGACGCCGCCATCGTCGCCCCGGAATCGGCGGCGACCAACAAGCAGAAGCCCGTCGGCACCGGCCCCTTCAAGTTCGACCGCTGGGTCGCCGGCGACCGCGTCGTGCTGGTGCGCAACCCCGACTATGACGGGGCGAAGCCGAAGATCGACCGCGTCACCTTCCGCTTCATCAGCGATCCGGCCGCCCAGGTGGCGGCGCTGAAGGCCGGCGACATCGACGCCTTCACCCTGTTCAGCACCTACGAGGCGCTGCCGGAATTCCGCAACGATCCGAACTTCACGGTGATGGTCGGCTCGACGGAGGGCGAGACGCTGCTGTCGACCAACAATGCCCGCAAGCCCTTCGACGATGTCCGCGTCCGCCGCGCCATGGCCCATGCCATCGACCGCCAGACGCTGATCGAGGGCGTGCTCTACGGCAACGGCGTCGCCATCGGCAGCCATTTCCCGCCGCACCGCGAGGGCTATGTCGACCTGACCGGGATGTATCCCTACGACCCGGCCAGGGCGAAGGCGCTGCTGGCCGAAGCGGGATATCCCAACGGTTTCGACACCACGCTGCGCCTGCCGCCGCCGCCCTATGCGCGCCGCGGCGGCGAGCTGGTCGCCGCCATGCTGGCCGAGGTCGGCATCCGCGCGAAGATCGAGCCGGTGGAATGGGCGGCCTGGCTGGAAAAGACGTTCAAGGGCAAGGATTACGACCTGACCATGATCGCCCATACCGAGCCGCTGGACATCGACATCTACGCCCGGCCCGACTACTACTTCAACTACAGGAGCGAGCGCTTCAACGCCCTGAACGACGAGCTGAACCGCACCCAGGACCCGGCGAAGCGCAACGCCCTCTACGGCGAGGAGCAGAAGGTTCTGGCCGAGGATGCGGTCAACGGCTTCCTGTTCATGCTGCCGTCGGTGACGGTGCAGAAGGCGAACCTCACCGGCATGTGGGTGAACCGCCCGGTCCAGGCCAACGACGTCACCGGCGTCGCCTGGAAATGACGGCGAGGCAAATCGAGTTGGCCAGGTAAGGATAGCCCCCGCGTGCTTGCGTTCCTGCTGCGACGGCTGGTCAGCCTGATCGTCACCGTCTGGCTGGCCACCATCGTGGTCTTCACGGTGCTGCAACTGGTTCCCGGCGACCCGGCGCTGTTGATGCTGGGCATCGATGCCCAACCCGACACGCTGGCCGCGCTGCGCAGCCAGATGGGGCTCGACCAGCCCATCCTTACCCGTTACCTGCACTGGGCCGGCGGGCTGGCGCGCGGCGATCTCGGCGTCAGCCTGACCTATGCCCGCCCGGTGGCCGATCTGGTGGCGGAGCGGCTGGCGGTGACCCTGCCGCTGTCCCTGCTGTCGCTCGCCCTGAGCACAATGCTGGCCCTGCCGCTCGGGCTGCTGGCGGCGGCGCGGCGGGGCAGGGGGGGCGACTGGGCGGTGCTGGGCTTCGCGCAGCTCGGCGTGTCGATGCCCAGCTTCTGGATCGCCATCCTGCTGATCCTGCTGTTCTCGCTGACCCTGCACTGGTTTCCGGCCGGCGGCTTTCCCGGCTGGAGCGCCGGCATCGGCCCGGCGTTGCAGGCGCTGCTGCTGCCAGCATTGGCGCTGGCGGTGCCGGAGGCCGCGATTCTCGCCCGCGTCACCCGCACCGCCGTGCTCGACACGCTGGGTGAGGACCATATCCGCACCGCCCGCGCCAAGGGGGTGGGCCGCATGGCGGTCCTGCTGCGCCATGCCCTGCCCAACGCCCTGATCCCGGTGGCGACGGTGCTGGGATTGCAGATCTCCTTCCTGGTGGCCGGCGCGGTGGTGGTGGAGAATGTCTTCACCCTGCCAGGGCTCGGCCGGCTGCTCTATCAGGCCATCGGCCAGCGCGACCTGATCGTGGTGCAGGGGGTGGTCGTGCTGCTGGCGCTGTTCGTCGTGCTGGTGAACGCCCTGGTCGACATCGCCTGCGCACTGGCCGATCCGCGGCCCCCGGCCTCAGGGAACGGAGGAGCGTCGTGAAGCGCCGCCTTCCGCTCTCCCTGCATCTCGGTGCCGGGCTGACCCTGCTGCTGGTCGCCATGGCGCTGCTGTCGCTGCTGTGGACGCCCTACCCGGCGGAGCAGGTGCGGGTGATCGCCCGGCTGAAGCCGCCCACCGCCGCCCACTGGCTCGGCACCGACCATTTCGGGCGCGACGTGCTGTCGATGATCATGGTCGGCGCCCGCAACTCGCTGGCCGTCGGCGCGGCGGCGGTCGGGCTGGGGCTGCTGGCCGGCGTGCCGCTGGGGCTGCTGGCCGCTGCGCTGGGCCGCTGGGGGGACGAGGTGGTGGCGCGGCTGGGCGATCTGGTCTTCGCCTTTCCCGCCGTGCTGACGGCGATCCTGCTGACCGCCGCCCTGGGCGCCGGGGCGATCAACGTCGTCGTGGCGCTGGCCCTGTTCAATGCCGCGGTGCTGGCCCGCGTCACCCGCGGTGCCGCGCTGGCGGTGTGGCGGCGGCCCTTCGTCGGGGCGGCGCTGGCGCTGGGGCGGGGACCGCTGTCGGTGACGCTGGTGCATGTGCTGCCCAACATCGCCGGCATCGTCGTGGTCCAGGCCACCGTCCTGTTCGCCGTCGCCATCGTCAACGAGGCGGCGCTGAGCTATCTCGGCCTCGGCATCCAGCCGCCCAGCCCCAGCTGGGGCAAGATGCTGGGCGACGCCCAGACCCACCTGTTCACCGCCCCGTTGCAGGCGGTTTTTCCGGGTGTGGCGATTGCGCTCAGCGTCATGGGGCTGACGATGCTGGGGGACGGGCTGCGCGACTGGCTCGATCCGCGGCACCGGTCATCCGGGGTGATGTGAGGCCGGGGTGATGTGACCCCTCACCCCGCCTGCCGCGTCCGCTCCGACAGCTCGATCAGGTCCATCAGCTCGTTGCTCTTCCAATAGCGCGACTTGCCCACTTCGGTGCGCGCCGTGGCGACGAGGTCGTCGATGATCGCCTGCTCGTCGTCGCCAAGCTCGCCGCCGCGCTCCAGGCGGTGCGACAGCAGGCGGGTCATGTTGTGGCTGAAGGTGGGAATCCAGGCGCTGACCCGCTGGCCGAACACGCCGGCGATGGCGTTGATGCGCAGGAGATGCTCCATCCGCTCGTCGAGCGGATCGGCGTCCTCGAACTTCATCGCCTTCTCGACGTTGGCGCGCAGCTCCTCCAGCAGGGTTTCACGCCACTTCACCAGATCGTAGGTCTCGAAGCCGAAGTCGCGCGACATCGCCTGCCAGCGCCACAGCAGCCGGTCCAGCCAGACGATGTCGGCATGGTCGATCACCGGCTGGCGCCGGGCGGCGGCGGCCTGGGCCGAGCGTTCCATCGCCACCGCGGCGACGCGGCTGCCGATGATCTTGGCCGCCTGGGTCCAGGCGTTGCGGAAGGCCGGCTCGCTGCGCCGGTCCTCCATCAGCCCGGCCGAGGTCGCCGCGTGGACCAGCTGGTCCAGCCGCTGCACCAGCGCCTCCAACCGCGCCTTCTCCTTGGCGCTGGGCCGGATGGCGGAGCCGGGAACCCGGTCGTTCAGCTTCAGGATGACGGTCAGCGCCGCGGTCAGCGCGCGGGTGACGCCGATGAAATGGCCGGTCAGCGCCGCGGTCATGGCGTCGCCGCGGCCGGGATCGACGCCGCTCTGCCGGATATAGAGCGCCGCCACCGGATAGTTGCGCTTCACCGACAGCACCGACAGCGGCAGCATCGCCGCCAGATCGTCGCCGCAGCGGTCGCGCAGCGACTCGGTGGCCTCCAGCAGCAGGTCGGCCAGCCGGTTCGCCTCCATCTCGCCGCTGCAGCTGGCGGGGAAATCCTCCAGCCGGTCGGCGACCGGCTTCACCGGCCCCTCGGCGTTGGTCAGGACCAGATGCATCAGCCGCAACGTGGCGAGGTCGATGTGCGGCGTCTTTTCTAGGAAGCCCGACATCAGGCGGGTGCGGCGCGGCCGGTTGCGCGACATGCCGGCCAGCAGCTCGTCCGCCGCCTTCTTGTTCGTCAGCACGGCGTCGAGATGCTTCACCGACGCGACGCGCATCCGCTCCTTCATCACCATGGCGACGGGGGAGCGCAGGATGCGGTCGATCACGTCGCCGCGCGCCATCTCGTCCAGCGTTTCCTGCGCCTCGACCGCCAGCAGGGGGAAGGCGTCGCGGCTCAGCGCCTCCCACAGGGCGCCGACGTCGACCCGTTGCAGCATGCCGGGGATCGAGACGCCGGAGTGGTACAGCACGTCGTCGTCGATCAGGAAAGCTTCGAACAGGTTGGTGAACAGGCGGCGGGCGCGGTTGGTGCGCTGGCGGTTCAGATACTCGATGACATATTGGCGGACGAGCTGGACCCGGTCGGTCGGCTCGCTGTCCATGCCTTCGATCTCGCTCAGCAGGCTGTAGACGAGGCTGGCCGGTAGCCGCGTCACCAGGGCGTCGATCTTCTGGCGCAGCTCTTCCTGATGCAGCTCATCCGGGCGCAGGTCGCCGGTCAATTCGTCGCTCATGCGCGGGCCGCCACGCGATGTTGTAAGGCGTCGGCGGGCGCAGGCGCTCCGCCGCGCGTCATTTAGGACGCAAAGCGTAAATTTTTATGTAATGAACCGGGCGGGTCCTCCCCGGCCGGATGGGGCCGGACGGAAAGGACCCGCCCCGCTCCGGGGCCGGTCGAGTGCCGGTCAGCCGTTCCGCTGCTTGGCGATCGGCTGCGAGAATTGCAGCTCGATGTCCCAGGGGAAGTGGATCCAGGTGTCCTGGCTGACTTCGGTGATGAAGGTGTCGACCAGCGGCCGGCCGGCCGGCTTGGCGTAGACGGTGGCGAAATGCGCCTTCGGCAGCATTTTGCGGACGATTTCCGCCGTCTTGCCGGTGTCCACCAGATCGTCGATGATCAGCCAGCCCTCGCCCTCGCCGGCATTGGCGCCTTCGACGCCCTTCAGGATCGTCGCGTTGCGCTGCTGCTGGTGGTCGTAGCTGGAGACGCAGACGGTGTCGATCATGCGGATCTCAAGCTCGCGCGCGATGATCGCCGCGGGAACCATGCCGCCGCGCGTGATCGCGATGATGCCCTTCCAGGGGCCGCGGTCGATCAGGCGCCAGGCCAGCGCCTTGGCATTGCGGTGGAGCTCTTCCCAGGACACCGGGAAATGCTTGTTGAAGGGGGCTTCGGCCACGGTACTGACTCTCCAAAAACAGCAAGTGGACTGTATAACCCAGCCGCCGCCGCCCGGCAATCCGGGGCGATTCGGCCGTCCGGGACCCGCGGTCGCAGGGGGCGTCGCAGAGGGGCTTCCGGGCGGGGCGAAAATTCGTGAAAAAAGCGCTTGCGGGGCAGGGGGCTTCTGAGTATGTTGCGCGCCTCGACGCCGACGGCCTGCCGCCGACGCCGGGATCGAAAGATACACAGCGCGCCCGTAGCTCAGCTGGATAGAGCATCAGACTACGAATCTGAGGGTCAGGAGTTCGAATCTCTTCGGGCGCGCCATTCTTCAAAAATTGGATACTGACGACTGGGCGGCCTCTGGCCGCCTTTTGTGTTTTCGGGCCCAGGCTCGTCGCCAGGTCTTTGCGCCGGCCCTTTGCACCGGCCCCTTGCACCGGTCGGATCCTTGCACGTTGCATCACGAGCGATGTTGCGGAACGGGGCAGGACCGTGGCCCCGCCCATCCCTTACCGGGGATCTTCGCCGTTACGCCCGCCGGATTTCCGCCAGGAAACCGCCGACGTCGTCCTTCAGCGCTTCCGCCTGCCGGTTCATCAGCTCCGCCGCCTCCAGCACGTCGGCGGCGACGGTGCGCGACTGCTCCACCGTCCGGGCGAGGTCGGAGATGCTGGCGGAGATGCGGCCGGCGGCGGTCGCCACCTCCTGCACGTTGCGGGCGATCTCGTTGGTCGCCGCCCCCTGCTCCTCCACCGCGGCGACAATGCCGGTGGTGACGCCGTCCATCTGCCGGATCACCGTCGACACCGACCGCACGCCGTCGACGGCGTCCTGGGTCATGGCCTGGATGCGGGCGATCCGGTCGGTGATGTCCTGGGTGGCGCGCCCCGTCTGCGTGGCAAGACCCTTGACCTCGCTGGCGACGACGGCGAAGCCCTTGCCGGCCTCTCCCGCACGGGCCGCCTCGATGGTGGCGTTCAGCGCCAGCAGGTTGGTCTGGCCGGCGATGTCGCCGATCAGGGTGACGATGGCGCCGATGGCCTCGCTGGCGGCGGCCAGCTCGACGATGATCCTGTCGGTCCGCTCCGTCCGCTCGATGGCGTCCTGCGAGATGGTGGCGGACTCCGCCATGCGCCGGCTGATCTCGCCGATGGAGGCCGACAGCTCCTGCGCTGCGGCGGCCACGGTCTCGACACCGGCCGAGGCCTCGTGGGCGGCGGCGGCGACGGCGCCGCTGTCGCCGGCCGATTGTTCCGAGATCCGCGTCACCGCGGCCGAGGTGCCCATCAGATGGGCCGCCGCGGTCTCGACCGATTCCAGGCTGGTGCCGACCCGGCCGCTGAAATCGCCGCACAGCCGGTCGACCGCCGTGGTGCGCGCCGCCGCCGCCGCCTGGGCGGCGACCTGCGCCTGGACCATCTCGGCATGCTGGCGCCCGTTGTCGCGCAGCACCAGCAGCGCCTGCTGCATCCGGCCGATCTCGTCGCCGCGCCCGTCGTTCGGCAGTTCGACCTCGTAATCGCGCTGGGCCAGCCGGTCGATGGCCACGGTCAGGATGTGGATCGGCCGGGTCACCCGGCACCACACCAGCAGCAGACCGGCGGCCGACAGCCCGATGGCCAGAGCCAGGATGACGGACTGGGTGAACAGTTCGCGCTCGGCCTGGCTCGCCTTCCAGTCGGCGTGCGCCACCATCTCCTCAAGCGCGGCGTTGACCAGCGCGTTGAGCGGCGCCTGATCGGCGGCCTCGCGCTTCACCCAGGCCTCCGCCGTGATGTCCGGCTTGCCGCCGGTGGACAGGGCGTCGAGCACGGTCTTGCGCCGGGCGCCGCCGGTCTCGAAGAATTTGCTTTGGGCGGCCTCGACGGCCTCGACGATGCGCCTGGGCGTGTCGGGACGCTTCGCCGCATCGGTGATGATCCGCCAGGCGGTGTCGATCCGGCCGCGCTCCTCGGCCGCCGTCAGGATTTCCGCCTGGGTCCAGGGCCGGCCTTCGCCGATGGCGGTGCTGGCCGACAGGATTTCGGTGGAGGTGCGCAGCCGGACGACCCAGGCGGCGCGCTTCAGGGACAGAAGCTGGTCAGTGGTCGGATCGACCAGGGCCATGCCGGCATCGACGGCGTTGGTCGCCGCCTGCACCGAGGCCAGATAGGCGTCGGTGACCTTCGGCCAGGAGTCGGCGACGGCGCGGTCGCGCGTCGCCTTCGACGTGCGCAGCGCGGTGTCCACCCGTCCCCGCAACTCGTTCAGGGCATCGTGGCTCGACCGGATCGCCATCGCGAATTTGCCGAAACCGGCAGGGTCGAGCCGGTCGAGCGCCGCCATGCCGGGGGCGAAGGCGGCCTCGGCCTTCCCCCGCAGCTCAGTCACCGATTTCATCGTGGCGTCATCGGCCACCGTATCCGCCCGCAGCGGGACCAGAGTCGTGGCGCGCTCCAGCCGCACCGAGCGCAGGGCCTCGTAAAGCTGCTGGCTGGTCGCGGCGAGCGTGGCGACGCGGCCGGCATCGCGGGCGTTGCGCGCCGTATCGACGAGGTCCGAGACGCTCGTGAAGACCGCGAGCAGTCCGATGGTACCGATCACCACGCTGAGAACCGCTCTGAGCGAAGTCTTTCGAAGCTGAATCATCGACGGGTCACACTTCATCCGTATATGCGGCGATACCGCTTCGTTGCTGGTGAACGTTCCGCTCCCTACAAGGTGACCGTTCTTCTTCAATCCGGACCATCGATTCCAATGAACAGCCACGGTTGCCGTTCATCGTTTTCTGTCCGGCGGGGCGGTTCTTCAATTGCTTGGCGCAAATTCACAAGCGTACGCTCGTCAATGCCGCATCATAGGCTGGGAAATCTCTTATGAAACCTTAATCTTGCGACGATATGCCACGGAAAAAGCCGTTTCCATTGACGGAACCTCAAGTTGTCGCTGCCGACGTCGGCGGCGTGGCGAGGGGGATATCGTGAACGGATCGGCGGCGGGGAGGGGCGCGATTTTTCGATAAAAAAGCGCTTGCGGGGCAGGGGGCTTCTGAGTATGTTGCGCGCCTCGACGCCGACGGCCTGCCGCCGACGCCGGGACTGAAGGATACACAGCGCGCCCGTAGCTCAGCTGGATAGAGCATCAGACTACGAATCTGAGGGTCAGGAGTTCGAATCTCTTCGGGCGCGCCATTCTTCAAAAGCACAGTGATCGACATGCAAGGCCGCCTCCGGGCGGCCTTTGTCGTTTGGGGTTCCGCTGATGAGCCTCGTCGCGCTGGCGCAAGCCCCGGTGGCTCCTCTACACTCGGGGCCCGCACCACTGGATGCATGGCCATGCCCCGCAGCGACTTCTATCCGCCCATCGACCCGTTCCAGACCGGCACGATTGCCGTCGACGGGATCCACACGGTCTATTGGGAGCAGGCGGGCAATCCGCGCGGCGTGCCGGTGATGTTCCTGCATGGCGGTCCGGGGGCCGGCGCCTCGCCCACCCACCGGCGCTTCTTCGATCCTGCCCATTACCGCATCGTCGTGATGGACCAGCGCGGCGCCGGCCGCTCCACGCCCCTGGGCGAGACGCGCGAGAACACCACCGAACGGCTTGTCGAGGACATCGAGACCCTGCGCCGCCATCTCGGCATCGAGCGCTGGCACCTGTTCGGCGGCTCCTGGGGTTCGACGCTGGCGCTCTCCTATGCCCAGACCCATCCGGACCGCTGCCTGGGCCTGATCCTGCGCGGCATCTTCCTGATGCGGAAGAGCGAGATCGACTGGTTCCTCTATTCCATGCGCATCCTCTTCCCCGAGGCCTGGGCCGCCTTCGCCGGCCACATCCCGGAGGGCGAGCGCGGCGACCTGCTGGAGGCCTTCTGGAAGCGGCTCGATTCGTCCGACCCGGCGGTGCGCATGGCCGCCGCGCGGGTGTGGAGCATCTATGAGGGAAGCTGTTCCTCGCTGCTGCCGTCACCCGACCTGATCGCGGCCAGCGGCGAGGACCGCCATGCCCTGGGGCTGGCGCGGATCGAGGCGCATTACTTCCGCTCCAACCGCTTCACGCCGGAGGACAAGCTCCTGCGCGACGTCGACCGCATCCGCCATCTGCCGGCGGTGATCGTGCAGGGGCGCTACGACATCGTCTGCCCGGTGATCTCCGCCGACGCGCTGCACCGCGCCTGGCCGGAAGCCGACTACCGCATCGTCCCCGACGCCGGTCATTCCGCCATGGAGCCCGGCATCCGCGCCGCGCTGATCCAGGCGACCGAGCGCTTCAAGGAATATCGGTGAGATCCTCCCTCTCCCGGGGCTCTCAGCGGATCTTCGATCCGCCTGACGCCGTCAGCACAAACGAAGTTTGTGCGAGAGGTGGGAGAGGGCTTCGACAACCGCCCTTGCGCCGATCCCCCTCCCACCCCACACTCTGCCGATGCCTGAACTTCCCGAAGTCGAGACGGTGTGCCGGGGCCTCGCCCCGCATCTCGAAGGCCGGCGGCTGGTCCGTGTGGAGCAGCGGCGGCCGAACCTGCGTACCCCCTTTCCGCCGCGCTTCTGCGAAAGGCTGACCGGGCGTGTGGTCACGTCGGTGCGGCGGCGCGCCAAATACATCCTGATGCATCTGGATGACGGCGGCGTGCTGATCGCCCATCTCGGCATGTCCGGCCGCATGATCATCGCGCCGGAACGGCCCGACGCCTTCGACAAGCACGATCATGTGGTGTTCGAGACCGATGCCGGCACCATCGTCACCTTCAACGACGCCCGCCGCTTCGGCCTGATGGACCTGACGGTGGCCGACGCGCTGGGCGACCACCCGATGCTGCGCAATCTGGGGCCGGAGCCGCTCGGCAACGAATTCTCCGGCCCCGACCTCGCCCGCCGTCTGGCCGGCAAGATCACCCCGATCAAGGCCGCCCTGCTCGACCAGAGCATCGTCGCCGGCCTGGGCAACATCTATGTGTCGGAGGCGCTCTACCGGTCCGGCATCCTGCCGACCCGCACCGCCGCCAGCCTGACCGCCGGGGAGGTCGACCGTCTCGCCGTCGCGGTGCGCGAGGTGCTGGAGCGCGCCATCGCCGCCGGCGGCTCGTCGCTGCGCGACTACCGGCAGGCGTCGGGGGAGCTGGGCTATTTCCAGCACCAGTTCGCCGTTTACGACCGGGAAGGGGAAGGCTGCCCCGACTGCGACTGCGACCGGGCCCGGACGGGGGGTGTTCAGCGGATTGTACAGTCGGGTCGCTCGACTTTCTTTTGTGCGGCGCGCCAACGGTGATATAGCTGGGAGCATGACGGCTCTACCGGCCATGCTCCGGGCGGCGTCCGCCGCTTTCCTCCTTGCCGGCCCCGCAGTTGCGGGCCTGGGGAGCTTCCTCATTCCCATTCCTTCGGTACTGGCAGCCCAGCTTGCCGCAGCCGAGTCCGGGCCTTTCGTCCCCGGCACCACCGACGTTCCGGTGATGCCTGGGCTGGCGTCCGCCGAATCGGAGCCGCTGGTCTTCGACAAGCCGGGCGGACGGATCGTCCAGTCCGTGCTGTCGGGCGACGTGCCGCGACAGGCGGTACTGGCCTTCTACGACCAGACCCTGCCGCAGCTGGGCTGGCGCCGGACCGCCGACCGCGTCTTCGTCCGCGAGGGCGAGGAACTGCGGCTGGAGTTCCCGCAGGCCGCCCAGCAGGCCGCCCAAAAGGCGAAATCTGCCGCCGGGACCGCCGTCCGCTTCACTTTGACGCCGCGCTGATCGCGGGAACACCCGCCATACTCGCGCGCCGCCGCAATCCGTCGCAATCGAACACCCTCAACAACCACGAGTCTCGGAAGCAACCGGGCTCGCCCCATCGGGAGAGTGCTGCAGCCATGTCTTATGAAACCATCCTCGTCGAGACGCGCGGCCCGGTCGGCCTGATCACGCTGAACCGTCCGAAGGCGCTGAACGCGCTGTGCGACCAGCTGGTGACCGAGCTGGGCCAGGCGCTGGACGCCTTCGAGGCCGACGGCGCCATCGGCGCCATCGTCGTCACCGGGTCGGAGCGGGCGTTCGCCGCCGGCGCCGACATCAAGGAGATGGCCGGCTTCTCCTATATGGATGTCTACAATTCCAACTTCATCACCGCGAAGTGGGAGCGGCTGGCCAAGTGCCGCAAGCCGACCATCGCCGCGGTCGCCGGCTTCGCGCTGGGCGGCGGCTGCGAGCTGGCGATGATGGCCGACTTCATCCTGGCCGCCGACACCGCCAAGTTCGGCCAGCCGGAGGTCACCATCGGCACCATCCCCGGCGCCGGCGGCACCCAGCGCCTGACCCGCTTCGTCGGCAAGTCCAAGGCGATGGAGATGGTCCTGACCGGCCGCATGATCGATGCCGCCGAGGCCGAGCGCTGCGGCCTCGTCTCCCGCATCGTCCCGGCCGCCGAGCTGGTCGAGGAGGCGGTGAAGGTCGCCACCAAGATCGCCTCGCTGTCGCAGCCGGTCATCGCCATGGCGAAGGAGGCGGTCAACGTCGCCTATGAGTCGACGCTCGCCGAGGGCATCCGCTTCGAACGCCGCCTGTTCCATTCGACCTTCGCCACCGAAGACCAGAAGGAAGGCATGGCCGCATTCGCCGAGAAGCGCCAGGCCGGCTGGAAGCATCGCTGAGTCGTCGCGCCAGCTTCGACTCTGCCGCTGGAGCCGTCCCCTGCATCTTGCGGGGGACGGTCCAGATCCCATCAAGATGTCGTTCAAGCACGATTAGTCAAAATCATCGGGCGTCCACGCCTTGACTCGCGGTGCGCTGCCGCGTATAAGGCGCGCTCGCATCACGACAGCCGTGTCGTTCGGAGTAGGGTTTCCATGGCCAATCATAAGTCCGCTGAAAAGCGCATTCGTCAGACCGAGCGTCGCACGGAAGTCAACCGTGCCCGCGTCAGCCGCATCCGTTCCTTCGTGAAGAAGGTCGAGGGCGCGATCGAGAGCGGCGACAAGTCCGCCGCCGCCGAGGCGTTCAAGTCCGCTCAGCCGGAGCTGATGCGCGGCGTGTCGAAGGGCGTGCTGCACAAGAACACTGTGTCGCGCAAGCTGTCGCGTCTGTCGGCTGCGATCAAGGCTCTCTGATAGAGCTTTCATACGCTGCTTTCAAAAAGCCGCGCCCGTGACTCGGGGCGCGGCTTTTTGCGTTTAAAGTAAATCTGTCGATGCTCGACAATTGTCTTAGATTGTTCTGAGGACCGTGTATGAGATTCGGGATCGGTCATGCGGTCAATGCGAACGTTTTTATCTTTTTGGCCCGTTCGCCATCTGTCCCATTGCCAGATTTCCGCAGCATGGTTAGACTTTTGGTCCATTCGGGCGGGCGAAATAGGGTGATGCAACACTCTGTGTCCGTCTGAACACAGCAGCGAAATACTGAAGGTCTTACGCCGGATCAGGGCTTGTTGAGTCCCGGTCGTTCGAACGATCTTCTTTTACTTACAAGCTGTCGCGCCTGGGGCGGGATTTTCAATCCCGTCGATTCCGGCGTGTGCCTTTTGGATATAGTGTTCCGTTCGGTTTTTCCTTGCCCGGAGTCTTTCGGGCTGGACCAGACGGCGGCCATCCGGTTTTGGCCGGCCGGCGGAAGGAGCGGGGGTAAGGGAGCATGTCGGTCGGCGTGTCGTTGGATCAGCAGTGGGCGCGCATTCGCGGACGCCTGAAGGAAGAGGTGGGCGAGATCGCCTATCGGAGCTGGCTTCAGCCGCTGTCCGTCGCCAGCTTGATCGGCGGCGAGGTGTGCATCGTCGTGCCCACGCGATTCATGCGCGACTGGGTGCTGACCCACTATGCCGACCGCATCCGCGCCCTCTGGTCCGGCGAGAATCCGGAGGTGCAGTCGATCGACGTCATCGTCGCCTCCACGAATCCGCCGGCGGCGCTCGTCGCCGACAATGACGACATCGACGACGACCGTCCCGCTCCGCCCCGCGGTTTCGATTCGCGCGGCTTCGAATCGCGCGCTGCCGAGTCCCGTCCCGCTCCCCGTCCGGCCCCGCCGCCGTCCGCGTTCCAACGCCCGTCCGATTCAGGATTCTCAGGCGAGCAGGCCCCGTCCACCGTCTACACCTCGGCCTCCTATGGCGGGGCGTCGGACGAATCGCCGACCGCGGTGCCTGCGATCCTGGAGGACCGGTCCGACCTGTCGGCCGCACTCGACCCGCGATTCACCTTCGAGAATTTCGTCGTCGGCAAGCCGAACGAGCTGGCCCACGCCGCCGCAAGGCGCGTCGCCGACGCCACCACCGTGACCTTCAACCCGCTATTCCTCTATGGCGGTGTCGGGTTGGGCAAGACCCACCTGATGCACGCGCTGGCCTGGCAGATCCGCAAGAACGACCCGAACCGCAAGGTGCTCTACCTGTCGGCCGAGAAGTTCATGTACCAGTTCATCCGGGCGCTGCGCTTCAAGGACACGATGGCCTTCAAGCAGCAGTTCCGCTCGGTCGACGTGCTGATGATCGACGACGTGCAGTTCATCAGCGGCAAGGACTCGACGCAGGAGGAGTTCTTCCACACCTTCAACGCGCTGGTCGACCAGAACCGGCAGGTCATCATCTCCGCCGACAAGAGCCCGTCCGACCTGGAAGGCATGGAGGAGCGGCTGCGCTCCCGCCTCGGCTGGGGGCTGGTCGCCGACATCCACCCGACCACCTACGAGCTGCGGCTGGGCATCCTCCAGGCAAAGGCCGACGCGCTCCAGGCCAGCATCCCGATGAAGGTGCTGGAGTTCCTGGCCCACAAGATCACGTCGAACGTGCGCGAGCTGGAAGGGGCGCTGAACCGCATCGTCGCCCATGCCGAGCTGGTCGGCCGCTCCATCTCGCTGGAGACGACGCAGGAGGTGCTGCACGATCTGCTGCGCGCCAACGACCGCCGCGTCACCATCGACGAGATCCAGAAGCGGGTGGCGGAGCATTACAACATCCGCGTCGCCGACATGCATTCCGCCCGCCGCGCCCGCGCGGTGGCCCGCCCGCGCCAGATCGCCATGTATCTGGCCAAGCAGCTGACCGCCCGCTCCCTGCCGGAGATCGGCCGCAAGTTCGGCGGCCGCGACCACACCACGGTCATGCATGCGGTCAAGAAGGTGGACGAGCTGCGCGCCACCGATCCGTCCTTCGCCGAAGATGTCGAGTTGCTGCGCCGCATGCTCGAAAGCTGAAGAGCGCTCGATCCACCGGTAACGGTGTGTTGCCACACGACTATGCCACTGTGTCGTGAAGTCTGCTAGGGTCCGCGTGCACGGACTCTTCGCCGACGACACGGGTGTGCTGGTGGAAACGACTGTTCTTGTCGCCGACGATTCGAATTTCTTTCGTGAACTGATCCGGGAAGAGCTGGAAAGCAGCGGTTACCGGGTTCTCCTTGCCAAGGACGGCGGACAGGCGCTCGCCCTCTATCGCAGCCACGACATCCACATCGTCATCACCGATCTGGAAATGCCGGTGATGACCGGACTGGAACTGTGCTGGCATGTCCGGGCGGCGGACGACCAGCACCGCACCTTCACCATCCTGATGACCGGCGACAGCGAGACCGCCCGGCGGGTCGAAGCCTTCGAGTCCGGCGCCGACGAGTTCCTGGCCAAGCCCATCGACCTGCCGATGCTGCGCGCCCGCGTGCGGGCCGGCGAGCGCATCACCCGCATGCACCGGGTGATGGTGGAGATGCTGAACACCGATTACCTGACCGGGGTGGCGAACCGCCGCTATTTCATGGAGCGGCTGGAGCAGGCCTACCGCGTTGCGAAGGAAAGCGGGGCGCCGCTGGCGGTCGCCATGTTCGACATCGATCATTTCAAGGCGATCAACGACACCCACGGCCACAGCAACGGCGACTTCGCGCTGAAGCGCTTCGCCGATCACTGCGCCGCCCATGTGCCCGACGGCGGCTTCCTCGGCCGGCTGGGCGGGGAGGAGTTCTGCCTGTGCCTGCCGTCGGGCGACCTGGAGGGGGCGCTGGCGCGGGTGGAGGCGATCCGCCGCTCCACCGCCAAGCTGACGGTGGAGACCGGCAGCGGCGCCTGCTTCGGCTTCACCGTCAGCATCGGCATGTGCCTGGACCAGGATACCGTCTCGGTCAACGACCTGATGACCCAGGCCGACGAGGCGCTCTATTTCGCCAAGCGCAGCGGCCGCAACCGCACCGTCCTGCGCGGCGCCGAGGGCGTGACGGTGAAGGCGCGCTTCTATGTGATGTGACGATCCTCCTCCCAGGAACTCCTTTTTCCCATGTGACGGCTCTATGAAGTTTGGCGGAGCTTCATCTTCCCCCATGGACGGACGGCTTTTATCTCAGGCACACTTTGCGTCTTGAGCGGGGCTGCGCCAACGCGCCGAAACGCCGCCCGTCCAAACGCCATCCAAGAGCCAGGGAGACCGGACGTCATGTCCAAGATCGTTCACACCACGCTCGATCACGCCCAGACCGAATCCCAGCGGTCCAGCGCCGAGACCCAGCGCGCCGCCAAGAGCTTCACCCGCCGCCTGCTGCTGCAAAGCGCTGCGGCCGCCGCCGGTGTCGCCTCGGTCGGTCCCTTCGTCCTGCGCGAGGGCCGGGCGGCGTCGGGTTCTGTGAAGATCTTCTCCTGGGCCGGCTACATCAGCCCGGACATGCTGGCCGACTTCGAGAAGAAGACCGGCGTCAAGGCGACCCTGACCGAATACGGCACCAACGACGAGCTGCTGAACCAGCTGAAGGCGACCGGCGGCGCCGGCTTCGACATCATCCACCCCACCGTCGACCGCGTGCCGAACTATGTCGAGTTCGAGCTGGTGCAGCCGATCGACGAGGCGAAGGTGAAGTGGGACGGCTGCCTGAAATCGTCGGTCGAGGGCTCCGCCGGGATGGGCGGCGTCGTCGGCGGCAAGCGCTACTTCGCCCCGGCCGACTGGGGCACCGAGGCGCTGGCCTATGACATGAAGAAGGCGCCGCTCGCCTACGGCACCGCCAGCTACGGCGACCTGTGGGCGCCGGCCAACGCCGGCAAGGTGACGGTGCGCGGCCATTCCTCGCTGATCGGCATCGCGCTGTGGCTGGAAAGCCAGGGCAAGCTGCCGCACCCGGTCCGCGACCAGTTCAAGGACGAGGCGAAGGCGCGCGCCAACTTCGACGCCATCCTGAAGGTAGCCGCCGCCAACAAGAAGTCGGTCGCCCAGTTCTGGACCAACGAGAACGAGGCCCAGGGCGCCTTCCGCACCAACGGCTGCGTCATCGGCCAGACCTGGGACAGCAGCGCCGTGGCGCTGCGCAAGGAAGGGCTGCCGGTCCGCTTCGTGGCGCCGAAGGAGGGCGCGCTCGCCTGGATGGAAGGCTTCGCCATCCCGAAGAAGGCGGAGAACCTGGAGAACGCCTATGCCTGGATCAACTGGTTCTACACGCCCGAGGCCGGCGCGCTGTACACCAACCATTCCGGCATCTCCAGCACCGCGGTCGGCGCCGAGGCGCACCTGACCGACCTCAACAAGCAGTTCTTCGCCGACGCCTATCCCGGCGACGCCCTGCAGAAGCTGTGGTGGTGGCCGATCCAGGAGGCGTGGTACGTCTCGATCCGCAACGAGTACCAGGATCGCTTCCTGGCGGCGTGATCCGCACACAGCAGGGGCCATGAGCCAAGACGTCCAACTCGACCACGTCACCATGCGGTTCGGCGACACCGTCGCCGTCCGCGACGTATCGCTGACCATTGCGGCCGGGGAGTTCTTCAGCTTCCTCGGCCCCTCGGGCTGCGGCAAGACCACCATCCTGCGCATGATCTCCGGCTTCATGGAGCCGACCGACGGCACCGTCCGCATCGGCGGCCGCGACATGAAGGGGATCGGGCCGAACAAGCGGCCGACCGCGTTGATCTTCCAGAATCTGGCCCTGTTTCCGCTGATGACGGTGGCGGACAACATCGGCTTCGGGCTGGAGGTGCGCGGCGTGCCGTCGGCCGACCGCAAGCGCCGCGTCCGTGAACTGCTGGAGCTGGTGGCGCTGCCCGACACGGCGGACAAGCGGGTGACCGACCTGTCCGGCGGCCAGCGCCAGCGCATCGCCATCGCCCGCGCGCTGGCGGTGGAGCCAGCGGTGCTGCTGCTGGACGAGCCGCTGTCGGCGCTGGATCTGAAGCTGCGTCAGCACATGCGCGCCGAGCTGCGCGAGTTGCAGAAGCGCACCGGCGTCACCTTCATCTACATCACCCACGACCAGGGCGAGGCGCTCACCATGTCCGACCGCATCGGCGTGATGTCGCGCGGCGTGCTGGAACAGGTGGGCGACGGCAAGACCATCTACGACCATCCGGAAACCGCCTTCGTCGCGTCCTTCGTCGGCGAGGCGAACCGCTTCGCCGGTCCGGTGACGCAGGCGGCCGACGGCTGGGCGGTGCTCGACACCACTTACGGGCCTCTGCGCGGGCGCAACCCGCGCGGGCTGGCGGTGGGCGACCGTGCCACCCTGTTCGTCCGGCCGGAACGTCTGGCGCCGGAGCGTCCGGGGGCGGGCGAGAGCGATAACAGCCTGACCGCCCGCGTCAGCCACAGCGACTTCGAAGGCGCCTTCGTGAACGCCTTTCTGGACGGCGGCCTTACCGTGCAGATGCCGCATCTGGGCCAGGAGCCGGCCTTCGTCCCCGGCGAGACCGCCCGCCTCGGCTTCCGCGCCGCCGACGCGGTGGTGCTTCCGACGGCTTGAGTTCCCTCTCCCGGGGCGGGAGAGGGCACACTCCGCACAAACGAAAACGCCCCGGCCGACTGGCCGGGGCGTTTCGCATTCCTGGACCCGAAAGCCTTAGCTGGCCTGCTGGATCGCCGACAGCTGCCACTGGCCGCCGCGCGGGCGGACGAAGGTCCACAGCTCGGTCGCCTCGGTCGGCTGCGAGGCGTTGCCCTCGATCACCCGGCCGCTGGCGCGGTCCACCGTGACGTCGACCAGCGCGAAGCGCATGGCGACGGTGGCGTACTCCTGCGCCCCTTCGCGCCAGCCCTCGGCCAGATCGCCCTGGAGCAGACGGACGTCGCTGACCTTGTTGACCACGCCGCGGCTGCGGTTCTCCGCCAGATCGTCGCTGAAGTAGGAGAACATCTCCGGCGTCGTCGCGGCGCGCAGAGCCTCGGCATCCTCACGCCCGTAGGCGGTCTGGACGGTGACGAGCAGCCGCTCGAACGACTCGAAGTCGGCCGGCTGAATGCCGATCTCGTCGGCGGCCTGACGGCGCTGGGCCGGACCGGCGTTGCCGCCCCCCATCCCGCGGTTGCCCATCGGGTTGTAGCCGGCGTCGGCCGCGTCGCGGTTCATCTGGTCAGCCTGCGGGCCGCCGGCATAGGCCGGGCGGTTCCCACCCAGCGGACCGCCGGACGCCGCGGTGTTCGCCGTCTGCGAGCGGTTGCGGAAGAAGCGCATGGCCAGCCGGACCAGGAAGACGACCAGCAGAATCTGCAGCAGGAAGCCCAGGATGCCGGCGAAGCTGCCCAAGCCCTCGAAGAAGCCGCCGCCGAACAGCATCGCGCCGATGCCGGCGCCGATCAGGCCGCCCATCAGGCCCGACATGAAGCCGCCGCCGAAGAAGCCGCGCGAGGGGGCCGCCGCCGGGGCGGTGGCCGCGGCGCCGGGGCGCTGCATGCCGGGCGACGCCGCCGGGGCGGTCGAGCGCTCCATCGGCGACACGGAGTTGGGGGCGGTGCTGGTGGCGGCCGGCGCCTCGGTCGTGCGGCTGCCGCGGCTGCCCGAGGAGCTGCTCTTGCCGGCGCGGGCGTCGGCGGTTCCGGCGGCCAGCGCCATCACCAGCGCAACCGCCACGGCGGTCGCAGCGCGGGCGCCGCGCTTCGCTGAAGAGGGGGCGGAAAGGCTCGAAGGTCGGGTCTTCTCGCTCATGATCGTGCTCGCTTGTCGCATCTGGTCGGTTATCCAGCCTTCCCAGATGGGGGTGGTCCCGCCTCCGTTTAAGAGGCGGTCTCACTTTTTTCGAGCAACAATCAGCATCGCCGCCTAATCGGTCTCACTTTGCCAGGCATCGCCCATCGGGCCGTCGCCGTGCAGGGCATCGATCGCCCGGCGGTCGCGCTTGGTCGGCCGCCCGGCGCCCGGCGGCTGGAAGGGCGCGCGGTAGGGATCCTGCAAGCGCTCCTCCGGCACCGGCGGGGCGAGATCCTCGTACAGCGCCTGGGCTTCCGGCGCCGGGCCGCGGCGGCTGCCCAGCGCCACCACCTTGATGACGCGGATGTGCCGCCCCTGGGCGAAGGTCAGCACGTCGCCCGGCTTCACCGCCGCATGCGCCTTGGTCACCACCGTCCCCGACAGCCGCACGCCCCCGTCGTTGCACAGCTTGGCGGCGAGGCTGCGCGTCTTGAAGAAGCGCGCATACCAGAGCCACTTGTCGATCCGCAGCCGGCCGGGGGTGGAGTCTTCGCTGTCGGTCATCTCGCACCTCCCGCCGATGATCCCCTCTCCCCCCCGGGGAGAGGGTTAGGGTGAGGGGGACGCGTGGCGGGATTTTTGCGGGAGGCACGCCGTGCATCCCCCTCACCCCGACCCTCTCCCCGGGGGGGAGAGGGAGAAAAAGCGCTGATCGGCTGTGCGTTCATTCCACTCCCCACACTTAGTTCACATCCCCGACAGCTGCCGCAGCTTGGCGAAGGGATGATCCTCGTTGGTCGGCTTCTCCCGCCGCTGCCGGTTCGCCTGCTGCTGGCGGGAGGGGCGCCTGCGCTTCCAGGTCACCGCCCCGTCCTCGCCCTCCGCGCGGACATAGCCGAGCCCGGTCAGCACCGCCCCCAGCTCCTCCGCCGACAGGCCGACGCGCTGGCCGAGCGCCACTTCGCGGATCGGCGCATTGGCCTTGGACGCGGTCAGCAGTTCGGTCTCCAGCCGGTCGAGCATGTCGACGCGCAGCGCCCGCCCGCCGGCCAGCGGATAGCCGATGGCCTCCCAGAAGCCGGGGCGCGCGCCGCCTTCCTTCACCGGTGGCGCTTCAACCGACACCCGGCCGGGCGGCGGGATCGGGACGGGCAGGGGATGGCCCTTCGACACCGCCCACAGCAGCCCGCGCAACGTCACCGCCGCCGGCTTGGCCAGCGCGGTGAGATAGAGGTGCGACACCCCCAGCCGGACGCCCAGCCCGGTCAGCGCCTTGCGGTCCTCGCGCTCCAGCCGCTCGACCATGTCGGCGACCGGCTGCCGCGGCAGAACCCCCAGCCCCTCCACCAGCTGGAAGGCCAGACCGCGGCCGGCGCCGGACAGGCCCTGCGCCGCGGACAGGGCGAACAACGGCTTCAGCCGGGCGGCGATGTGGTCCTTCAGCCAGCGCTCCAGCCGCGCCCGCACCCGCTCGCGCTGGGCCTGATCCAGCATGCCGTCGTCGAACGGCACCACCAGCGGCGCCAGCACCGACTGGCCGGCGGCCAGCCGCGCCACCGGCAGATTGTCGGCGCTCAGCACCCCGTCGGCCCCCAGCGCGAAGGCGTCGTCCGGCTCCGCCTCGAAGGCGCGCAGCCGCTTGGCGAGTTCGTCGCGCAACGCCCGCCGGGCAGCGGTCAGCAGCGACTTCGCCTCGTCGGAGCGGTCGGGCGCGTCGGGGACGAAGCGGAAGCCCTCCAGCTTGCCGACGACATGCCCT
Source organism: Azospirillum sp. A29 (assembly GCF_042604625.1). Taxonomy (NCBI): domain Bacteria; kingdom Pseudomonadati; phylum Pseudomonadota; class Alphaproteobacteria; order Rhodospirillales; family Azospirillaceae; genus Azospirillum; species Azospirillum sp. A29. The sequence continues at coordinate 1,584,686 of NZ_CP170466.1, read as the reverse complement.
TCCACCACCACCTCGCCGTCGGCGCGCACGCCGCCCAGCAGCGAGCGCCCGTCCTTCAGCGTGCGGGCCAGCGTGGCGGAACGCCGGTCGATGAAGCGCTGGGTCAGCCGCTCGTGCAGGGCGTCGGACAGCCGGTCTTCGATGGCGCGGGTGCGCTCCTGCCAGTGCAGCGGGTCCTTCAGCCAGGTCGGCCGGTTGGAGATGTAGGTCCAGGTGCGGATGTGGGCGATGCGGGCGACCAGCGCGTCGATGTCACCCTCGGTGCGGTCGAGCCGGGCGATCTGCTTCGCCACCCAGTCGTCGTCCAGCCGGCGCAGCGGCGTGCGCAGGCTGCGGAAGATCTGGCCGAGCAGCTTGGTGTGGGCATCCGACAGCACCTTGCGGAAGTCGGGGACCTGACAGACCTCCCACAGTAGCTTCACGGCGTCGCGGCCGCGCGCCAGATCCATGATCTCCGGATCGCGCACCAGCGCCTGGAGCGCCAGATGGTCGTCGGCCTCACGCACGCGGGACAGTTCCGCGAGCGGCGCGCGTTCCTCCAGCGACTTCAGCAGGAAGCCCGGCGTGTCGAAGCGCAGGTCGCTGTTGCGCCAGGACAAGGCCTTGACCGTCTCGAATTCGTGGTTCTCGACGCGGGTGACGAGGTCGGCGTCCAGCTCCCCCACCTCGTCGGTGGTGCCGAAGGTGCCGTCTCGCATGTGGCGGCCGGCGCGGCCGGCGATCTGCGCCACCTCGGCGGGGCGCAGGCGGCGCGGGGCGAAGCCGTCGAACTTGACGATGCGGGCGAAGGCGACATGGTCGACGTCCATGTTCAGCCCCATGCCGATGGCGTCGGTCGCCACCAGATAGTCGACCTCGCCCGCCTGATAGAGCCCGACCTGCGCGTTGCGCGTGCGCGGGCTGAGCGCGCCCAGCACCACGGCGGTGCCGCCGCGCTGGCGCCGGATCATCTCGGCGATGGCATAGACGTCGGTGGCGGAAAAGGCGACGACGGCCGAGCGCGGCGGCAGGCGCGTCAGCTTCTTGTGGCCGGCATAGGTCAGCTGCGAGAAGCGCGGCCGGCTGATGAACTCCGCCTTCGGCACCAGCCGGCGGATCATCGGCTGCATCGAATCGGATCCCAGCACCATCGTCTCGACCATGCCGCGGGCGTTCAGCAGCCGGTCGGTGAAGATGTGGCCGCGCTCGGGATCGGCGCAGAGCTGGATTTCGTCCACCGCCAGGAAATCGACCGCGCGGTCCAGCGGCATCGATTCGACGGTGCAGACCCAATAGGACGGGTTGGGGGGCAGGATCTTCTCCTCCCCCGTGACCAGCGCGACCGCGTTCTTCCCCTTGATCGAGACGATGCGGTCATAGTTCTCCCGCGCCAGCAGGCGCAGGGGAAAGCCGATCATTCCGGACCGGTGACCGAGCATGCGCTCGATCGCCAGATAGGTCTTGCCGGTGTTGGTCGGCCCCAGCACGGCGACCACACGGCCCCCGCGCCCGAGACCGCCGCCCGCCGAAGCGTGAGTGGACGTCATAGGGTTAAGCTTTGGGGTGCGGAAGCCCGCAATGCAAGCGGCGGCTTGGCGATGTATGGCGATTGCGCCGGTCCGGACGGCCGGCCGTTGCCGGACGGCTAATCCCGTAGGGAGGGTGCGCGGCGGGCGCGCAGCGAACGGAGTCCGCTCCGGGCAATGCCGAGGATCATCAGGTAATCCTGCTTTATGACCGACAGGCTGAAGAACAGCGGGGAAAGATCGAGTGCGCTCATGGGAATGATCCCGGATTTCCAGGGCGAAGCGAAAGAAGCTGGAGACGAAAGGCTGGAGACGGGAAGGGCCGCCGAATGGGGGTTCGGCGGCCCTCGGGCTCACGGCGGCTGCGTTGGGGGGCTTGGGGTCGCCGCCGGGAGTCTGTCTGTTACGTCAGCCCTTGGGCGGCTCCTGCGGTGCCGGCGCCGGGCCCGGACCGGGACCCTTCCCCGGACCCATCCCGTGATGGCCCGGACCGCCATGGTGCGGGCCCATATGGTGGCCGCCCATGCCGCCCGGTCCCGGGTTCAGCATGCGGTCGGCCTGCTTCTGCTGGTCGGGCGTCAGCTGGGCGTAGAGGTCGGTCAGGGCCGGACGGACGGTCTGGACCTGTTGCAGGTGGGCCTGCATCATCTGCTCGGCGCGTTCAAGGCGCTGCGGCAGGGCTGCCGGCGGCGGGGTGTCCTTGAACTTGACGCACAGATCCTGCGTCGGCTTCAGGCTGGAGCGGGCGGCGTCGGCGAACTTGGTCCAGGCGGCGCGCTGCTGCTCGGTGATGTTCAGCTTCTTCTCCGCATAGGCCAGCTTGCCGGCCAGACGGGCCTCCTGGTCCTCGCACATGCGGGCGAAGTGGCGGTCGGGACCGCCGGCCGGGCCGGGACCGCCGGGCTGCGGACCACCCTGGGCGAAGACCGGAACGGCCACGCCGAGACCGGCGACCAGCAGGGCGGACGTCAGAAGGGCGCGTTTCATGGTGTCGACTCCTCGGTGTGTTGGTGCTGTCTAAACCCCGGATGGAGGGGGCTTATTCCGCTGGGACGGTGCCGGCCTCATCGCCGCCGCTGTCCCGATGACCAGAGATTGGGCGCCGAACGTTGCGGTCGAATGTCCGCAAACCGGTCATTTGGTAACAGAGTGTAACCGTCCGGCCCCCCGTAACCGGGCGTTACACATTCCCCCTTCACGTCCGGCGCCCCCCGCCCGATCATGGGGACATGGACCGCACGCCCCACCTCCTCGTCGTCGACGACGACCGCGAAATCCGCTCCCTCGTCGCCCAGTTCCTGACCAAGCATGGCTTCCGGGTCACCGGGGTCCGGGACGGAGCGGAGATGATGCGCACGCTCGACGGCGCCCGCGTCGACCTGATCGTTCTCGACCTGATGCTGCCGGGGGAGGACGGGCTGTCGCTCTGCCGACGGCTGCGCGCGACGCCGCAGACGGCGCAGACCCCCGTCATCATGCTGACCGCCATGGGCGAGGAGACCGACCGCATCGTCGGGCTGGAGATGGGCGCCGACGATTATCTGGCGAAGCCTTTCAGCCCGCGCGAGCTGTTGGCCCGCATCAAGGCGGTGCTGCGCCGCGTCTCCGTCCCGCCGGTGGCGGGTGCCCCTGCGGCGGCCGGCACGGTGCTGCGCTTCGAGGGCTGGTCGCTCGACCTCACCAAGCGCGAGCTGCGCTCGCCCGACGGCGTGCTGGTCCAGCTGTCGGCCGGCGAATACGATTTGCTGGTCGCCTTCGTCGAGCATCCGCAGCGGGTGCTGACCCGCGACCAGCTGCTCGATCTGGCGCGCGGCCGCTCGGCGGTGCCCTTCGACCGCTCCATCGACGTGCAGGTCAGCCGCCTGCGCCGCAAGATCGAACCCGATCCGGCCGACCCGACGCTGATCAAGACGGTGCGTGGCGGCGGCTATCTCTTCACGCCCGCCGTCTCCAACGGCGGTGTGGCGCCATGACCGCCCAGCCGGAAACCGCCAAGTCCCAGCCGGAAACGGCCAAGTCCAGGCTCGCCCGCCGCCGCGGCGCCTTCCGCCGGCTTCCCTTCCGCTTCCCCGACAGCCTCGCCGCGCGCATCGCGCTGACGGTGGTGCTGGCGTTGCTGCTGACCCAGGCGATCAGCGCGCTGGTCTATCTGACCGACCGCAGCGAGGGGCCGCCGATCCACGGTCCCAACGTGCTGATCCAGCGCATCACCGCCATCGTCCAGCTGGTGGAGAGCACGCCGCCGCAGGGGCGCGAGCGGGTGGTGCGCGCCATCGACGACCCGGTCCTGCGGGTGGAGCTGAGCCCCGACCGGCCGCCACCGCTGTCGCCCGGCGCCTATTCCGGCGGCCGGTTCGAAGGGCTGAAGCGCCGGCTGAGCGAGCAGCTCGACACCGCCGACCGCAACATCCTGATCGAGGTCCAGCGCCCGCCCCGCGGAGAGGGCCGCGACGACCCCCGACCGCCGCCGCCCTTCATGGCGAGCGACGAGCCCCGGCACTGGGGGCCGCATGTCCGGCTGTCGGTGCGGCTCGGCGACGGCTCCTGGCTCAGCTTCACCGGCGGCGAGCCGCTGCCCGGCCCCTTCGGCATCGTCCGCTTCGTGCTGTGGATGGGCGCCATCGTCGCGGTGATCCTGCTGGTGTCGCTGCTCGCCGCCCGCCGGGTGACGGCGCCGCTGGCCGGCTTCGCCGCCGCCGCCGAACGGCTCAGCGTCGACGGGCAGGCCGATCCCCTGCCGGAGGAAGGCCCGCGCGAGCTGCGCGCCGCCACCCGCGCCTTCAACCGGATGCAGGCGCGCCTCGCCCGCTTCGTCGCCGACCGCACCCAGATGCTGGCGGCGATCGGCCACGACCTGCGCACGCCGATCACCCGGCTTCGCCTGCGCGCCGAGCTGGTCGACGATCCGGAGATGCAGCGCCGGATGCTGGCCGACCTGGACGAGATGGAGGCGATGATCTCCGCCACGCTGGCCTTCGCCCGCGACGACGCCCAGCGCGAGCCGCGCGGCCGCTTCGACCTTGCCGACCTGTTGCAGAGCCTGTGCGACGACCGCGTCGATGCCGGCCACCGCGCGCTCTACGACGGCCCCGCCCATGCGGTGGCGGAGGGCCGCACCGTGGCGCTGCGCCGGGCGCTGGCCAACCTGATGGACAACGCCATCAAGTACGGCGGCGGCTTCACCGTCCGGCTGGAGACCGGCCCGGACGGCGCCCACGCCGCCAATGCCCTGATCCACATCGACGACGACGGCCCCGGCATCCCGGAGGCGGAGTTCGAGAAGGTCTTCGCCCCCTTCTACCGGCTGGAGCGCTCCCGTTCCCGCGACACCGGCGGCGTCGGCCTCGGCCTGTCCACCGCCCGCAGCATCATCCGCGGCCATGGCGGCGACGTGACGCTGGCGAACCGCGCGGACGGCGGCCTGCGCGCGACGGTGACGCTGCCGCTGTAGGCTCCCTCTCCCGCCTCGGATCCCCTCTCCCCCCGGCGGGAGAGGGGGCCTACCGAAATTTCGGATAGAGTCATTCTTTCGCCACGGTCGGGAGACAAATAATCGCCGGCCCCTGACCGGCCTTCCGGCCCAGAGGCAGTGGGCGTATGAGGATCGAAGCGGGAACGTTTCCCGCACTCATCACACAGACCTGACAGGGCCAGCGAGCGCGCCGTGACCGCCGACCGACCGGACCACCACACGGACCCGGACCAGCGCAGGGCCAGCCAGCTCTACGCCGGCCCCCGCCCGATCCGCACCCGCGAAGACCCGTCGCCGCTCGACCGGCTGACGGCCGGGGAGTTCGCGCGCCTGTTCGCCGCCAAGGCGGTCGAGCTTGCCCGCGACCGGCTGGCGGCCGCCGGCAAGGCCAAGCCGCGCCGCAAGTCCCCGCCGCCCTCCGCCGCCCCGCCGCCGACGCCCTTCCGGCAGCCCCGCCGCCGGTCCCGCGGCCTGCCTAACTTCAAGCTGCCCGGCTTCAAGCTGCCCAACGTCACGTTGCCCAGCTTCACCCTGCCGTCCTTCTCCCTTCCAAGGATCTCCTTGCCGAAACCGAAGCAGCCCGCCCGCCGGTCCGGCGGCAGCCAGCCGCCGCAGCCCCCGTCTCCGCAGCTCTCGGCCCAGCCGGCCGGCCGCCCCGGCCGGGCGCCGCAGCCGGCCCGGAAAAACGGCGGCGGCTGGATGAGGCGCCTGGTCCAGTGGGGCCTCGTCGCCGCCATCTGGTGCGGCATCGGGCTGGGTGCGGTGCTGGCGTGGTTCGCGCTCGACCTGCCGGACATCTCCAAGGTGGCGCAGTTCGAACGCCGCGCCTCGATCACCGTGCTGGCCGCCGACGGCAGCGAGTTCGCCCGCTTCGGCGACCTGCACGGCACCACGCTCAGCGTGCGCGACCTGCCGCCGCATCTGGTCGGCGCCGTGCTGGCCATCGAGGACCGCCGCTTCTATAGCCATTTCGGCATTGACCCGCTGGGTCTGGCCCGCGCCGTCTACGTCAACTGGCGCTCCGGCCGGGCGGTGCAGGGCGGCTCCACCATCACCCAGCAGCTCGCCAAGAACCTGTTCCTGACGCCCGAGAAATCGCTGAAGCGCAAGATCCAGGAGGCGATGCTGGCGCTGTGGCTGGAGAGCCGCTTCACCAAGGACCAGATCCTCACCGCCTACCTGAACCGCGTCTATCTCGGCGCCGGCACCTTCGGGGTGGACGCCGCCGCCCGCACCTATTTCGGCAAGCCGGCGACCGAGGTCGACGTGCGCGAGTCGGCGGTGCTGGCCGGCCTGCTGAAGGCGCCGTCGCGCTATGCCCCCAGCTCCAACCCCGACGAGTCGGCGGAGCGGGCGCGGGTGGTGATGGCGGCGATGCTGGATGCCGGCTACCTGACCCAGCCGCAGTACGAGGCGGCGCGCACCGCCAAGCCGTCGCCCAAGCGCAAGCCCGGCGGCGACGGCCGCTATTTCGCCGATTGGGTGACCGATCTGGTGCCGGGCTTCGCCGGTCCCGACCATGGCGACGTGATCGTTCGCACCACGCTGGACCTGAAGATGCAGCGCGCCGCCGAACAGCGGCTGGAGGCCCTGCTGGCCGGTCCCGGCGCCGCCGCCAACGTCCGCCAGGGGGCTCTGGTCGCCATGAGCCCCGACGGCGCGGTGCGGGCGCTGGTCGGCGGCCGCGATTACGACGGCAGCGAGTTCAACCGCGCCACTCAGGCGCTGCGCCAGCCGGGATCGGCCTTCAAGCCCTTCGTCTATCTGGCGGCGCTGGAGTCGGGCTGGACCCCCGACAGCATGATCGACGACGCTCCCGTGCAGCTCGCCAACTGGAGCCCCGGCAATTACGACGGCAAGTATCGCGGCAGCATCACGCTGGCCTCGGCGCTGGCTCATTCCTCCAACACCGCGACGGCGCGGCTGATCGACCGGGTCGGCACCGACCGGGTGCGGCGCATCGCCTCGAACCTCGGCATCTCCTCGCCGCTCACCCGCGACCTGTCGCTGGGCCTCGGCACCAGCGAGGTGACGCCGCTGGAGCTGGTGCGCGCCTATGCCGGCATCGCCAACCGCGGCGTCCCCGTCTGGGCCTATGCCATCACCGAGATCAGGAGCCGCGACGGCGTCGTTCTCTACCGGCGCCAGGGCGGCGGCGGCAGCCCGGTGGTCGATCCCGCCCATGCGGTGCAACTGTCCCACATGATGACCGGCGTGCTCGATTACGGCACCGGGCGCAGCGCGAAGCTGAACCGCCCGGCGGCGGCCAAGTCCGGCACCACCCAGGACTATCACGACGCCTGGTTCGTCGGCTTCACCGCCGATCTGGTCGCCGGCGTCTGGCTGGGCAACGACAACAACGAGGCGATGAAGAAGGTCACCGGCGGCACCCTGCCGGCCAGGCTTTGGCGCGAATTCATGCTCGACGCCCATGCCGGCAAGCCTGCCCGCCCGCTCCCCGGCCTGGACGGCGCCCCGGCCTGGACCCCGCCGCCGGGAAGCGTGATGCCGGGCATCGTGCCGCCGGGCGGCGTGCCGGTGGCGTCCGCCGACGCGCGGTCGGGTGGCGGCATCGGCTCCCTGATCGAAAAGATCGCCGGCGGTTCCGGGACGGTGCCAAGGGTGCAGTACGACTACAGCAACAGCGGGGTGCGGTAATAAACTCCCTCTCCCGTCCCGGGAGAGGGCATGGAGCCGACGGCCGCAGGCCGGACGACTACAACGCAGTCGTAGGTGGAATGCGGTCGCGAGACTTGCGAGCGACCTCGGGGCCCATGCGGAGCATGGGAAGGGTGAGGGGAAACCCAGGAGTCCGGAACTGCATGGCTCCTTGGATCACCCCTCACCCTCCCCACGCCTTCGGCGCGGGTCCCCTCCCTCTCCCGGGGCGCAAGAGGGCTTCAAGTTCCCCCCGCCGCCCCGACCCTGCTATACCTCCCCCCGGATTTCTCCAGAGCGGACGACAGATGCAGGCGGACGAGCGATTGGACGGAGCGGATATGGCGGAGTCGGACGAGCGTCCGCTCGCCGCCGTTCTTGCCGCCCTGGCGACCGATGTTCCCGCCGCTCCCACTCCGCCCGCCGCTGCGCTTTCGATCCCCCGCCGGCAGGACGACCCCGGCCCGTCGCCCCTCAATCCCCTGCTCAGCATCGCCGCGCCGGTGCTGGCGCTCGTCGGCGCGTTGCGCGACCGCAGCCTGACCGATCAGCCCCGCGCCGCCGCCACCGCGGCGCTGGAGCGTTTCGACCGCGCCGTCTCCGCCTCCGGCCTCGATCCGGACGAGATCCGCGCCGCCCGCGTCGCGTTGGCCGCCACCCTGGACGACGTCGCCCGTGCCGCCGGCCATGGCGGGGCCGCCGTGGCGGAACCGGGTGCCGACGTGCGGTTCTTCGACCTGCTCGACGGCATGCTGGGCGACCCGCGCCGCCACCGCCACGCGCTGGAGCTGTTCTACGCCTGCCTGTCGCTGGGCTTCGAAGGGCGATTCCGCGACCGGCCCGGCGGCGCCCACGACCTCGCCCGTCTGCGTGACGAGCTGTACCGCATCCTGCGCCGCGCCCGCGGCGACGTGGCGGCGGAGCTGTCGCCGGCCTGGACCGGGGTGGCGGAGCCGTTCCGGCCGCTCGGCAACCCGTTGAGCGGTGTGCCGGGCTGGATCGTCTGGGCGGTGGTGGCGCTGGGCCTGTCCGGCCTCTACGTCCATCTCGCCGGCACCCTCGACCGGCAGGCCGAGCCGGTGGTCGCCCGCATCGCCGCCCTGCTGCCCGACCGGCCGATCGAGATCGCCCGGCTGGTCCCGCCGCCGCCCACCGCCGGCCCGGCGCTGATCGCCCGCATCACAGGCCAGCTCGCCCCGGAAATCCGCACCGGCGCCGTCGAGGTGCTGGCGGGGGAGGATGGCGCCCTGGTCATCCGCATTCCGGCGGCGGCGATGTTCGCCACCGGCAGCGACGCCGTGAAGGCGCGCCACCGCGCCATCGTCGAGCGGGTCGGCCAGACCCTGGCGGCGGAACCCGGCAGCGTGCTGGTGGTCGCCCACACCGACGACCAGACCCCGCCGGGCGGCCGCCCGCCGGCTGCGCAATCCCCGGCTGCCCAATCCCTGACCGACGCCCGCGCCGAGGCGGTGCGCAAGCTGCTGGAGCGCTCCCTGCCGCCCGCCCGCCTGTCGGCCGAGGGCCATGGCGACCAGGAGCCGATTGCGCTGAACGACACGCCGGCCGGGCGCGACGCCAACCGGCGGATCGACATCCGCCTCTATCCGCATTAGGGCGCCCGCCATGGCCGAACCCCGCTCCCCCAAGGCCGGCGCCCGGACGGCGAAGACGGCCGGCAAGGGCCGCAAGCCAGCCGCCGCCATCGCCGCTGCCGCCTCGCCGCACCGCTCCGCCCGCACCCGCTGGGCGACGTCGCTGTCGGGGGTGCTGGCGCTGGGGCTGGCCGGCTGGCTGCTGCTGCCGCGTCTGGCCGCAGCCTTCGCTCCGCACCTGCTGCCGACCATCCAGCCGGACTGGAGCGTCCGCCTGCTGCCGCTGGTCCTGGCGCTGGCCGCCTGGATCGCCGTCAACCGCCGCATCGACGCCCGCGAGCGCGCCGCCAACGCACGCCTGCTGGAGGCGCTGGCCGCCACCCGCGATCCCGAGCTGAAGGCCTCGCTGGAGGAGATCGGCACGGTCCGCAAGCGGCTCGACGGCGTGCTGGCCCAGCTGCGCAAGCGCCGGGGCGGGCGCTATCTCTACCAGCTTCCCTGGTATCTGGTGATCGGCGCCCCCGGTTCGGGCAAGACCACGGCGCTGGCCAACACCGGCCTCGCCGCCCTCTCGCCCGGCGGCGGCGTGGCCGAACCTCTTGCCGGCCCGTTCATGGGGCTGGGCGGCACCCGCAACTGCGACTGGTGGTTCACCGACCGCGCCGTGCTGATCGACACTGCCGGCCGCTACACCACCCAGGACAGCCGGCGCGCGGTGGACGGCCGGGTGTGGTCCGGCCTGCTCGACCTCTTGAAGGAGCACCGCCCGCGCCAGCCCGCCAACGGCGTTCTCCTCACCGTCAGCATTCCCGAACTGACCGGCTGGACCGACGCCGAGCGGCGCAACCACGCCATCCTGATCCGCCAGCGCCTGAACGAGCTGCGGGTGCAGCTGGGCGTGCGGCTGCCGGTCTATCTGCTGCTGACCAAGGCCGACCTGCTCGACGGCTTCGCCACCTTCTTCGACCCGCTCGACCGCGAGGCGCGCGGGCAGGTCTGGGGCCTGACCCTGCCGCCGGACGAGTCGGCCCCCAACTCTTCCGGCGGTCCGCTTCCCGTCTTCCGCGCGCTTTATGCCGGGCTGGTGCGGCGGCTGGACGAGCGGCTGCTCGACCGGCTGCACCAGGAGCCGGACATCCGCCGCCGCAGCGACGCCTTCGCCCTGCCGCTGCGCGTGGCGGAGCTGGAGCCGGCGCTGGCCGACATCGTCGACACCGCCTTCGGCTCCGAACATGGCGAGGAGGCGCCGCGCCTGCGCGGCCTCTACCTGACCAGCGCCACCCAGACCGACGCCTCGCTCGCTCTGCTCGATCCCGAGGGCGGCGGGCCGGCCTCCACCTATTTCCTCGAACGGCTGCTGCCCGACGTGGTCTTTCCGGAGGCCAACCTCGCCCGGGTCGACCGGCGGGTGGAACGCGCCCGCCGCCGCCGGGCGCTGCTGTCCGCCGCCGCCGCGCTGGCGCTCGCCCTGGCTGTCGGCGGCTGGTGGCTGGTCAGCGCCCGCGGCAACGCCGCCCTGCTGGAGCGCGCCGATGCCGGCGCTGCGGCGGTGGAGGCGGCGCTGCGCCCGCTCGACACCGCGCCGCGCTCCCTGGTCCGGGTGGACGATGCCGATCCCGCGGCGATCCTGCCGGCGCTGGACGCCCTGCGCGCCCTGCCGCTCGCGTTCGACGATGCGCAGGATCGGCCGGGGCAGTTGTGGACAGGGCAGATGTGGGCCGGTCCGGCGCTGGCCGGCGGGCTCTACCAGGGTGGCCGCATCGCCGTCCCGGCGCAGGAGGCCTACCGCCGCGCCCTGCGCAGCCAGTTCCTGGCCCGCATCGCCCTGCGGCTGGAGGAGCGGCTGCGCGCCGACTGGGCCTTGCCCGACCAGCTGCGCCAGACTTTGCGCGTCTATCGCATGATCACCGGGCGCATGATGGGCGGGCAGATGGCCGGCGGGCAGATGGTGGGCGGGACGGAGCCGATGGATGCCGGCGCCATGGCGGAATGGCTGGCGCTCGACTGGCAGCGCACACTGCCCGGCCCGGCCAACGAGGCACGGCGCCGTGCCCTTGGCGACCATCTGGCCGCCCTGTTCGCCGTCGGCTTCGCCCCGGTCCCGCCCGACGAGGTTCTGGTCGCCCGCGTGCTGGAGGTGCTGGCGCAATCGACGCCCCAGGCCGCTCCCCAGCCGCCTTCCCAGCCCGGCCGGGCCGCCCTGCCATGACGGGAGGGTTCGCGACGCCGCGCGGGATGCTGGCCGCCGCGGGTGCCGCGCTGCTGCGGGCGCCCGGATTCGGCGGCCTTGGCGGCGGCTTGGCCGCCGGTGCCGATCCGGTGGTGGGATTTCACGGCAAGGTGCCGGCCCGGGGCGATTTCATCGGCCATGGCCTGCCATCGGCGGTCCTCGGCCCCTGGGACCGCTGGCTGTCCGCGGCGTTGGGCGAGGCCGGCCGCCGTCTGGGCGCCGAATGGGAGCCCCTGTTCGCCCAGGCCCCGGTCTGGCGCTTCGCCCTGTCGGCCGGCCTGTGCGGCGCCACCCCGCTGGTCGGGGTCTGGATGCCCAGCGCCGACCGGGTCGGCCGTCTCTATCCCTTCACCATCGCCGCCGGCCTTCCCGCCGGCTTCGACATCGCCGACGCGCCGGCCGCCTGCGGCGCCTGGCTGTCCCGCGCCGAGTCGCTTGCCGCCGACGCCTGCCGCGCCGGCGCCGACGTGGAGGGGTTGCCGGCCCGCCTCGCCATCCTCGGCCGGCCGGAGCCGGAGCGCGTCAGCCCCGCCACCCGCGCCCTGCTCGACCGCCTGTCCGGCCCCTTGCGCGCCGACGCCAGCCTGTGGTGGACCCGCGGCGCCGGCCGGATCGCGCCGTCGCTGCTGTCCTGCCCCGGCCTTCCCGCCGGCCCCCGCCTGACCGCCTTCCTCGACGGCGCCTGGGCCCGCTGGGGCTGGGAGAACGCCGACGAGGGGTAAGGGGAGGGGGGCTTGCTTACGGCGCCCCCGCCATCTCGCGGTCGAAGCGGGCCAGCGCCTCTTCCAGGCTCCACTGGACGCGCGCCTTCTCGCTGCGCGCGGTCACGGCGCGGCAGGCGTCCTCACGCACCGGCTGCGTGCAGCCGGGGGAGGACCACAGGCTGTCGCCGGGCAGGAAGCTGTTCTCCAGGCTGGCGCGGGCCAGCCCGACGAGGTCGGCATAGCCGAAGCCGAACTCCTCCACCGCGCGCTGCAGCTCGTTGGTCAGGTCGATCCGGCTGACGCCCTCGTCGTCGGTCGACAGCACCACCGGCACCCCGGCGGCGCGATAGACCGGCAGCGGATGCGCCTTGCCGCTGACGCCCAGGATCTTGTCGTTGCTGGTCAGGTTGATCTCGACCGCCACCTTGCGCCCGGCCATCGTCCGCAGCAGGCCCTGGGGATCGTCCTCGTACATCACGTCGACGCCATGGCCGATGCGCCTGGCCCCGGCGATCTCCACCGCCTTGCGGATGTGGTCGCGCAGCCGCTCCGGCGGGACGAGGCCCAGCGTCAGCTCGCCGGCATGCAGCGCGACGTTGGTGCCGGGCTGGCGCCGCTTGGCCTCCGCCACCATCCGCATGTGCAGGTCGTAATCGTCGAGCGCCACCGGATTGTCCTCCGGCGCCACGAAGTTCAGCCCGACCACGCGCGGCTCCTGTGCCTCCAGCAGGGCGTTGAACAGGGTGGTGGCATAGACCGGGCCGGGGGTCTGCGTGCGCGACACCTGCTGGAGATAGCGGACCGACACCGTGCAGCCCGGCCGCGCCGCCGGCGTGCCGCAGCCAAGGACGCTGCGCATCCGCGCCTCCGCTGCGTCGATCTCCTGCCGGGCCGGGGCGACCAGGGCGGGAAGTCCGGCGGCGATCAGCCGGTCGGCGGTGCCCGGCAGGTCGGCCGCCGCCTGCGGCGTCCAGGGGAAGGACTTGCCGATGGCGGCGGCCGGGCCGGTGCCAAAGGACACCATCAGCTCGACATGCCGTTCGCCCTGCCGGCCGGCGCGGTCCACCACCTCGGCCAGCAGGTCGCCGGTCGAATTGGGGACGGAGTTGGCGGCACGAAACCGCCCGAAGGTGGCGAAGAACTGGTCGTGCAGGCTGTAGCCGGAGACCGGCAGCGCATCGCGGGTCGACAGGGCGTCCAGCGCCACCGGGTAGAGCACGCTGTCGGCGATGACCGTCGTGGCGCCCGGCCGGGCCGACCTGGCGTCGCCGCAGGGCGCCTGCGCCGTCGGCGCCACCAGCGTCTTGGCCTTGACATCGAAGCAGAGCCCGGCATCCGCCGCCATCCGCATGTAGGTCTCGGCATAGGCGGCACCGGTCAGGTGGTTGTGCAGGTCCGCCCCCTTGGGCATGCGGTAGAGGAAGGCGCGCAGCTCCGGCGGGCTGGTCCGCACCGCCTGGAACCGCCGCGCCGCCGCCGACCCGCCGGCATCGCCGCCGCCGGCGCTGCCGCCGCCCATCTCCGCCGTGGCGCAGCCTGCCAGCAGCAGCGTCGCCGCCAGCGCCCCCGTCACGCGCCTAGTCATTCGCACATCAAGCATCTACCGGACTCCATATTCTCCTTTTGCGGGTATTGATGTTCTGATAATCGCGCGGACACAACCGCCATGTGCGGATCGAAAGGCTGTAGCGGGGCGGCAATTCCCGGTATGGTGCGGCGACCTTTTCGTGTTCCCCCTATCCCGTCTTCCGTATCCCGCCGTCTTTGGAGCCGCCGCGATGACCGACACTTCCGCCCCGACCCTGCTCGATGCGGCCAAGCGTTTCCGCAGCAACGATCTGGCGGGGGCGGAACAGGTCTGCCGGGCGATCCTGACGACCGACCCGCACAATGCCCAGGCGCTGCATCTGCTGGGTCTGGTCGCCGCCCACACCGATCATCCGGACAACGCGCTCGCCCTGTTCGCTCAGGCCATCGCAGAGAACGGCAACGACCCGTCCTTCCACAACAGCCGCGGCAGCCTGCTTTTCCAACAGGCCCGGCCGGCGGAGGCGGAAGAGGCGTTCCGCGCCGGCCTCGCCCTCAACCCGCGGCTGCCGGAGCTGCATGGCAACCTCGGCAACACGCTGAAGGCGCAAAGCCGGCTGGAGGAGGCGGCCGACTGTTTCCGCACCGCGCTGGATCTGCGGCCGGAGGCGCCGGAGATGCACCATTTCCTCGCCGCCACCCTGCGCGAGTTGGGCGAGCTTGAGGAGGCGGAGGAGCATTTCCGCACCGCGCTGGCCCAGGCGCCCGACTATCTCGACGTCCATTACAGCCTGGCGGAGCTGCTCTCCACCCGCGGCCGGCTGGCCGAGGCGGAGGCGGAATTCCGCATCGTGCTGGCCGCCGCCCCGCGCTTCGTCCCGGCCCAGGTCGGGCTCGCCCATGTGCTGCAAAGCCTCGACCGCGCCGCCGAGGCCATCGAGGTGATCGAGGCGGCGCGCGAGCAGGCCCCCGACCACCCGATGGTGAAGTTCACCCGCCGGCTGATCTACTCCAACGCGGTGCCGGGCTGGCACCTGCCGATGATCAACGATTTCGAGCGGAACGAGGCCTACAAGCGCTCGCTGGAACGGGCGGTGAAGCCCGGCCAGCTGGTTCTGGAGATCGGCACCGGCTCCGGCATCGTCGCCATGATGGCGGCGCGCGCAGGCGCGAAGAAGGTGGTGACCTGCGAGGTCAACCCGATCCTCGCCCGCGTCGCCAAGGAAACCGTGGCGCGCAACGGCTATGCCGACCGCATCGACGTGGTGCCGCGCCTGTCGACCCAGCTGACGGTGGGCGAGGGCGGCGATCTGCCGGAGAAGGCCGACGTCTTCGTGTCGGAACTGATCAACATCGGCATGCTGGCCCCGCGCATGCTGTCGGTGCTGCAACATGCCCGCACTCATCTGGTGAAGCCGGGCGGCGCCGTCATCCCGCGCGCCTCCACCGTCTACGCCATGCTGGTGGAGACGCCGGAGCTGGCCCGCATCAACCCGGTGGAGACCATCGACGGCTTCGACATGGGCAGCTTCGACGTCTTCCGCTCGCCCGGCTACCAGCAGATCGACCTCGGCGCCGACGCCCACACCCCGCTGTCAAAGCCCTTCACCGCGCTGGATTTCGACTTCACCCGCAACATACCGGAGGAAGGCGAGCGGGTGATCGACGTGACCATCGTCACCGCCGGCACCTGCCATGGCGTCGCCTTCTGGTTCGACCTCTTCATGGACGACGAGGTGGTCTACAAGTCGGAAAGCCGGTCGCGCACCAACCACTGGAAGCAGGCGATGACCTTCCTGGAAAAGCCGATCGCGCTGTCGGCCGGCGACCGCCTGCGCATCGTCGCCCGCTACGACAACAACCAGATCTCCTTTGGGGTGGACGGGTTGACCGGGGGCGGGCGGGAGTAAGCGGGCGTGAGCGAAAGCGCTCCCTCCGGGCGCGCGCCCTCCCGCCGGGCCATCGTCTCCTGGTGCCTCTACGATTGGGCGAATTCGGCCTACAACACCATCATCACCACCTTCGTCTTCTCGGTCTATTTCGCCCGCGGCGTCGTCGGCGACCCGGTCGAGGGCACGGCGCGGTGGAGTGCGGCGATGACCGTGGCCGGCGTCGCCATCGCCCTGCTCAGCCCGCTGCTGGGCGCCATCGCCGACCGGGCCGGGCGTCGCAAGCCCTGGATGGCGCTGTTCACCCTGGTCACCGTCCTGTTCACCGCGGCGCTGTGGTGGGTGCGGCCCGATCCGGCCGACGCCGCCTTCGCGCTCGCCTGCGTGGTGGTCGCCACCGTGGCGTTCGAGCTGGCCAACGTCTTCTACAACGCCACCCTGCCGGGGCTGGTGCCGCCGCGGCTGCTCGGCCGGGTGTCGGGCTGGGGCTGGGGCATCGGTTATTTCGGCGGGCTGGCCTGCCTCGTCCTGGCGCTGGTCGGCTTCGTCCAGGCCCCGGCCCCGCTGTTCGGTCTGTTCGGGATGGAGTGGGCCGATTGGGGCCAGCAGGCCAATGTCCGCGCCACCGCCCTGCTGGCCGCGGCGTGGTACGGGCTGTTCGCGCTGCCCTATTTCCTGTGGGTGCCGGACGAGCCGGCGACCGGCCACGGCCTGCTGCGGGCGGCACGCGAGGGCGTCGCGACCTTGGTCGCCACGCTGCGTCAGGCCCGGCGCTACCGCGAGGTCGGGCGCTTCCTGATCGCCAGCGCCTTCTACCGCGACGGCATCAACACCATCACCGCCTTCGGCGGCCTCTTCGCCGCCGGGACCTTCGGCATGAGCTTCGAGGAGATCCTGGTCTTCGCCATCGCGCTCAACGTGGTGGCGGGGGCGGGGGCCATCGGCTTCGCCTGGATGGACGACCGGGCGGGGGCGAAGCCGGTGATCCTGATCGCGCTGGCCGGCATGACCGCCTGTTCGGTGCCGCTGCTGCTGGCGACCGAGCGGCTGTGGTTCTGGATCTTCGCGCTCGGGCTCGGGCTGTTCTTCGGGCCGGCCCAGGCCGCCGGGCGGTCGATGATGGCGCGGCTCGCCCCGCCGGGCATGGCGGGGGAGATGTTCGGCCTCTATGGCCTGACCGGCCGCTTCGTCGGCTTCTTCGGACCGCTGCTGTTCGGGTTGGCGACCCAGGCTTTCGCCAGCCAGCGCGCCGGCATGGCGACGGTTCTGGCTTTCTTCGCCATCGGCTTCGGGCTTATGCTGGCGGTTCGCGAACCGGCCCGCTAGAAAAGGGCCTGTGTCAAAGCGCCGCACATGAGACCATTCGAGGGCAGAGCTGTTACCTTCGTTTTTGCTGCGACGCACAAAAGTCGAAGCCGAGGGGTACGGACCATGCTGCACATCAAAGACATCGAAGCCTTCGCCCGCATCAACGAGGCCCTGAACGAGGAGCCCGGCCCGGATGGCGGCGCGGATAATCGGCCGGAGCAGGCCGGCCAGGACTCAGACGGCCAGCACAATTCCGGCCCGGCGCATCCGGCGCTGGTGATGGCGATGCTGGCGACCGGCCGCCTGCCGCTGTCGGCGCTGTCGAAATCCGATCAGGCGAAGACCCCGGACGTGTCGACGCCGTGGACCAGGATGTTCCGCCGCTCCTGACGGCGGTCGGTCCGGGTGGGACGCCGTGGAGTTGGTGGGCAAGATCGACACGGATTTCACGGATTTCAGCACGGATTTCACGGATGTGGCGTTCCGAAGCGACCTGTGTCGAGGAACTCGGAGCGTCGCCAAGTTCAAGAAAAATCCCTGAAATCCGTGTCTAAATCCGTGTGAATCTTGCTCCCGATGCCTCGACCCTCCGTACCGGCAGGCGTTGCAAAAATTCCGCCAAAAAGGAAATAATTCTTATACGCTTCCCGCAGATTCCTCTCTCTGCGGAGCCGACCCATGCCCCTCGACAGCCGTAGCTTCACCA
Organism: Azospirillum sp. A29; assembly: GCF_042604625.1. NCBI lineage: Bacteria > Pseudomonadati > Pseudomonadota > Alphaproteobacteria > Rhodospirillales > Azospirillaceae > Azospirillum > Azospirillum sp. A29. Next base: position 1,567,095 of record NZ_CP170466.1, on the reverse strand, counting down.
ACGACCAGTTCCCCCGCTGGGCCGAAGAGCCGCCGACTCCGTCCGAAGGCTCGCTGGTCCCCGGTTCGCAGTTCCATGAAGAGCAATGGATCATGGCCGCCGGCATGCTGGCCCGCGGCAACAGCTTCCTTCAGGTCTCGCGCGCCATGGGATGCAGCCGGACGACTCTCTGGCGGGCTTATTACGGCTCCAAGGATTTCCGTCACAGGGTGTGGTGGGAACGGCAGGCGTTGAACCGCGAGGCCGAGCTGCGCCTGTCCTCGCTGCGCATTCTGGTCGCCGAGCAGATCGAGCGGCTGGTCTCCTCCGGCGATCCCGCCACCGTGCGCTGGCTGGCCGAACGGCTGGGGCTGTTCGCCGGTCTCGATCAGCCGGCCCGCGACCCCGCTGCCAAGCCCGCTCCCCGTCCTGAAGACCCGCCCGCCGTTACCGTCCCCGAACTCGACGACATCCCCGGCGAACTGCGCGAACGCACCCCGCCCAGCCCGGCCCTGGTCGCCGCCGTCCTGGTCCAGCCGGAGGCTACGGGACCGAAGGGCGTCTTCCCCTATACCCTCAACCAGTATGAAGAGTATCCCAACCTCAATCCCGGCCCGGTGAGCCGCCGCGCCGCCGGTCCCTTCTCCTGGCGCCGGTAGGCCGGGGATGCAACATCGCCCGTCCCCCCGTTCCACGCTGTTCCATCCCCTCACAGAAGCGACAGCTGGTCCCCCACCGCCGGCGGCACCCGGAAACGGCTGCAATCGAGCTGCCAGCTCCGGCCGCCCAGCCCATGCTTCCGGCAGGCCAGCTTGAAGCGGTGGCGCAGCAGCTCGGCATAGGGACCGGTGCCTTTCATCCGTGTGCCGAACCCGGAGCGGTAAAGCGCGCCGTCGCGGCTCTGCCGCATCAGGCTCAACACGCGGTCGGCGCGGTTGGGGGCGTGGACCCGCAGCCATTCCTCGAACAGGGTGGCGATCTCCAGCGGCAGGCGCAGCAGGATGTAGTTGGCGGTACTTGCCCCGGCGCCGGCCGCCGCCTCCAGGATGGCGTCCAGCTCATGGTCGGTGAGCGCCGGGATCATCGGGCTGGCGAGGACCGCCACCGGCACGCCGGCCTCCGACAGGGCTCGGATCGCCTCCAGCCGGCGCGGTGGGGTGCTGGCCCGCGGCTCCATCGTCCGGGCGAGATCGCGGTCCAGCGTCGTGACCGAGACCGCGACCGATGCCAGCCCCTGTGCCGCCATCGGCGCCAGGATGTCGAGGTCGCGCAGCACCAGCGCCGATTTGGTGATGATGCTGACCGGCTGGTTGAAGTCGCGGCAGACCTCCAGCACCCGGCGGGTGATGCCTTCCGTCCGCTCGATGGGCTGGTAGGGATCGGTGTTCGCTCCCAGCGCCAGCGGCTGGCAGACATAGGATTTCGCCCGCAGCTCCTTGGCCAGCAGCTCCGCCGCGTTGCGTTTGGCGAACAGCTTGGTCTCGAAATCCAGCCCCGGCGACAGGCCCAGATAGGCGTGGGTCGGCCGGGCGAAGCAATAGATGCAGGCATGCTCGCAGCCCTGGTACGGGTTCACCGAGCGGTCGAACGGGATGTCGGGCGACTGGTTGCCGGTGATGATCGACTTGGCCGAAGCCGGCGAGACGCTGGTGCGGACCGGATCGGACAGCGCCTCGTTGCCGCTCTCCGCATAGCCGGTCCAGCCGTCGTCGGTCAGGACGCGGGTCTCGCGTTCGAACCGCCCGGTGGCGTTGCTGACCGCCCCGCGGCCCTTGATCGGGGATCGCCGTATCTCGTCCATGCCGGCAGCTTAGCCGGGGCAAAATGGAACGTAAAGCGAACAAAAGCGGGGTGGCCCTGTCATTGCTTCCGTTACCGAACAAACATAAAGATATCTTTATGCTTGCATGGTTCCGGAACCGCTGATACACCCATGGCCAATTACAGCGGCAGGGCCGGTGATCCGGTGCGCCTGAAATTCCGCTGCCCGACCGTCACCGCCCACCAGGAGTCATCCCTCATGGCCGCCGAATTCACGGACTACAAGGTCAAGGACATCAGCCTCGCGAGCTGGGGCCGCAAGGAGATCACCATCGCCGAGACCGAGATGCCGGGCCTGATGGCCCTGCGGTCCGAATTCGGCGATTCCAAGCCGCTGGCTGGCGCCCGCATCGTCGGCTGCCTGCACATGACCATCCAGACCGCCGTGCTGATCGAGACGCTGACCGCGCTCGGCGCCACCGTGCGCTGGTCCTCCTGCAACATCTTCTCGACCCAGGACCAGGCCGCCGCCGCCATCGCCGCCGCCGGCATCCCGGTCTTCGCCTGGAAGGGCGAGACGGAGGAGGAGTTCTGGTGGTGCATCGAGCAGACGCTGCGCGGCCCCGATGGCTGGACCCCGAACATGATCCTGGACGATGGCGGCGACGTCACCCAGATCATGCACGACAAGTATCCGGAGATGCTGGACGGCGTCCGCGGCCTGTCGGAAGAGACCACCACCGGTGTCCATCGTCTGTATGAGATGATGAAGAAGGGCACGCTGAAGGTTCCGGCCATCAACGTGAACGACAGCGTCACCAAGTCGAAGTTCGACAACCTCTATGGCTGCCGCGAGTCGCTGGTCGACGGCATTAAGCGCGCCACCGACGTGATGGTCGCCGGCAAGGTCGCCGTCGTCGCCGGCTATGGCGACGTGGGCAAGGGCTCGGCCGCTTCGCTGCGCTCGCAGGGCGCCCGCGTCATGGTGACGGAGATCGATCCGATCAACGCGCTCCAGGCCGCGATGGAAGGCTATCAGGTCATCACGATGGACGAGGCCGCTCCGCTGGGCGACATCTTCGTCACGGCGACCGGCAACGTCGACGTCATCACGATCGAGCACATGCGCGCCATGAAGGACCGCGCCATCGTCTGCAACATCGGCCACTTCGACAGCGAGATCCAGATCGACGCCCTGCGCAACCTGACCTGGGAAGAGGTCAAGCCGCAGGTCGACGAGGTGGTGTTCCCCGACGGCAAGCGCCTGATCGTCCTGGCCCAGGGCCGTCTGGTCAATCTGGGCTGCGCCACCGGCCACCCCAGCTTCGTGATGAGCGCCAGCTTCACCAACCAGGTGCTGGCCCAGATCGAGCTGTGGACCAACGCCGCCAACTACGAGAACAAGGTCTACGTCCTGCCCAAGCACCTGGACGAAAAGGTCGCCCGCCTGCATCTGGACAAGATCGGCGCCAAGCTGACCACCCTGACCGAGAAGCAGGCTGCCTACATCAGCGTGCCGACCGCCGGCCCGTACAAGCCGGACCACTACCGCTACTAAGCGGTCGCGGGGTTAAGAATGAAGGGCCGTCCCGGTGGGGCGGCCCTTTTTCTTTGCGGCGCTTGTCACCGGGCGAAAGCGGCATCACCATACGGTGGAAATGCTGCGGAGGATGGCATGAGCCATATCGGCAAGAGGGACGCGGGCTATGATGCAAAAGCATCCAAGCGGCGCGTCGATATCACCTTGAACGAGGATCTGCTGCGGCTCGCCGAGGGCTACACCGACAACCTGTCGGACACAATCGAGTCCCTGTTGGCGGCCTGGATGCAGGATGAACGCCGGAAAAGCGATAACGATTTGGAACATCGCCGCAAAGTTGCTGCTGCGTGGAATGCGTTCGACGAGAAGCACGGGCGATTCGCCGACGAATGGAACAGCGATTTCATGCCGGAAGACGAGAGCTGCTGATGCCGCAGTTCGATGTGCATCGCAATCCAGGGCGGAGCAGGACGGCAATTCCATATCTTCTGGTCGTGCAAAGTGACCGTTGGGAGGATCGCTCCGATCGGGTGGTGGTGCCGCTGGTCCTGGCCAGGGAGATTTCCTACCATGATCGGACGCTCAATCCGGACTTCACGGTGGAAAACGTCAAGGTTCTGATGAACCCACTGCAAACAGCGACGATTCCCACCAGAATGCCCGGACCGTCGATCAACAACCTCGACGCCGAGCATCTCTGCATTATTGCATCACTCGATGCTTTGGTCGCTCAAGGCCGGTAGAAGATGCCGGCACCCTGCACCCCGCACCCCGCAGGACAGCACGTTCTCACCGTCGGCCCAGCCACTCCACCATTCCCTTGCCGGCCGCCACACCCATGGCGAAGCAGCCCTGCAACAGGTAGCCGCCGGTCGGCGCCTCCCAGTCCAGCATTTCGCCGGCCAGGAACAGGCCGGGGCGGCGGGTCAGCATCGACCGCTCGTCCAGCTCCGACAGGCGGACGCCGCCGGCCGAGGAGATCGCCCGTTCGATGGGACGCACGCCGGTCAGCACCATCGACAGCCCCTTGATCTGGCGGGCCAGCGCCACCGGGTCGGTCAGGGCGGCGGCGGGGGCGAACTCGCGCAGCAGGGCGGCGCGCGGGCCGGTCAGGGACAGCGACTTCTTCAGGAAGGTGGACAGCGACTCAGCGCCGCGGCGGCGCAGGCGCTTGACCAGCTCGGCCTCGGCCATGTCCGGCAGCAGGTCCAGCGTCAGCGTCGCCCAGCCCTCCGCCGCGATGGCGTCGCGGAGAGGCGCGCTCAGCGCATAGACCGCCCCGCCCTCGATCCCGGTCTCGGTGATAACGAATTCGCCCTTCAGGCGGCGGCCGGCGGCGGAGAGACCGACGCTCTTCACCGGCTGGCCGGCGAAGCGGTCGCGCAGGTGATCGGACCAGGGCACCTCGAACCCCATGTTGGAGGGAACCAGCGGCGCGACCTCCACCCCCAGCCCCTCCAGCAGCGGAACCCAGCCGCCGTCCGACCCGGTGCGCGGCCAGCTCGCTCCGCCCAGCGCCAGCAGGGTGGCGCGCGGGGTGACGGTGACGGTTTCCTCGCCTTGGCGGAAAGTCAGGGCGCCGGTCGCGTCCCAGCCGGTCCAACGATGGCGGCTGTGCAAGGTCACGCCCAGACCGTCCAGCCGCCGCAGCCAGGCGCGCACCAGGGTGGAGGCCTTCATCTGCACCGGGAAGACACGGCCGCTGCTGCCGACGAAGGTCTCGATGCCCAGCCCTGCCGCCCAGCCGCGCAAATCGTCGGGCGAGAAGCCGGCCAGCAGGCGGCGGAACAGCGGCTCGGCGGCGCCATAGCGCGGCAGGAAGCGGTCGAGCGGCTCCGAATGGGTCAGGTTCAGCCCGCCGCGCCCGGCCAGCAGCAGCTTGCGCGCCGGGGTGGGCGTGTGGTCGAACACGGCGACCCGCAGGCCGGCGGCCGCGGCGATCTCCGCCGCCATCAACCCGGCGGGGCCGGCGCCGACGATCGCCACGTCAGGGGTTGGGTGGGGCACTTGGAAACGCTTTCACGAAAGGGATCGCCCCCGCCCATCCCATGCTGCGCGGGCAGGGGCACGGGCGGGGGCATGCGGGGCTCGGCCTTGGTTCCCCGCGGATCAGTCCTCGTAATCCTGGTCCTGGGCCACTTCCTCGGCCAGATCGGCGGCGAGGTCGGCGAAATAGCCGGCATCGACCTCCAGGCCGTTCTCCTCGCAGATGCGCATGAAGATGCGGTAGGCATGCAGGATGGCGACGTCGAGGACGACGAGGTCCCCTTCCTCGCTGTGGCGGTCGGTGATGTCCCGCTCCTGAAGGGTGCCGACGATGTCGTGCGCGGCGGCCTGCAGGACCGCGTCCATGGCTTGCTTGTGTTGGGTCGACATCGTGTGAATCCTCGTTCCGGTCGTGCTTCGCGTCCCCGCCCGGCCGGACCGGCGCCGCATGGCCGGCGGGGGTGGCCGAACCGTCGGAGGAAACGGGCGCGTCGGGGGCTCCGTTCGTCCGCGAAAGTTCGGCCTCCCCCTTGTTGTAGAATCCTTTTTCACGGCCGAACAAGCCCCTTCACGGGGGGCCGGGGCGGGTCCTTCCGGGTAGCCTCGTACCGGCCATGGAGAGGGCTGTGGAAAGGCGCCGGTTCAGCGCGCGACGGGGGCCAGCAGGGGGGCGCCGACATAGCCCAGCGCCTTGCCTTTCCGCCCCACCTTGTACCAGCCGCCGACGGCCTCCAGCACGGTGACACGTTCGCCGGTCTCCAGCACATCCAGCACCTTGGCGTCGCAAACCGGGGCGACCCGCAGATTGCCGGCGGCCCGCAGCCGGGCGCCGGTTCCGCCGGATAGCTTTGGCCGCTGCACCCGTCCGGGCAGGTCGTCGGGCAGGGCGCAGCCGCGGTCCTCGCGGTCGGCCCTGGCATAGCGGCCGGGCTTTGCGGCGGTTGCGGGCTCGGTGCCGGCGGTCCGCGTGGGCACGGCTTCGGCCAGATAGGCGCTGGTGACGTAGCCCTGCGGCTTGCCGCTTCGGCCGATCCGCTGCCAGCCGTCGGACGGCACGCCGAAGGCCGTCACCCGCTCGCCCTTTTCCACCGTGTCGAGGACCCGGCCCCTGGCTTCCGGCGTCGCCCGCAGATAGATGCCGGCGGTGGCGGTCATCGGCCGCTGTGCGGGAACGACCGAAGGCTGCTTGGCAGGGGCTTCCTGTGAAGCCGGCTCCTTGGCGACAAGTGTGGGTGCTGTCTCAACTTGTGGCTTCATCGCCGGCAGCGGTGGAATCTTGACGGCCGGCGGTGCCTCCGCGGCCTTGGGATCGGGTGCTTTCGCGGCCGCGGCCGCTACCGGGGGCGGAGCGGGTTGCAGGCCGGGCGGCGATAGCGGCGCCGACAACAGGCCGGGGGCTTCCGGGGGATGCTCCCAGACCACGCCGGGGGTCAAAGGGGGGGAAAGCGCCTGTGCCGGCGTCAGGCGGGGGAGGGCGACGATGGGGGCGGGCGACGGGGTCAGCCGTTCGGCCGCGCTGTCCGCCAGCGCACCGGCCGGGCAGCCGAACGGCCCGCCCAGCAGCAGGGCCGGTGCCGCGATCCGCAGCCAGGCGATCAGCCGCGCTCCAGCCATCACCCCCTCCTCAGTCGAGCGTGATGCGGGCGATCAGCGTCGGCAGCGTCTGACAGCGCAGAAGCCCGTCGAGCGTCCGGTGTTCGGTGAGCCGCAGGGTCAGCGCGCAACCGAAGGAGTTCACCGCCAGTTCGGTCTGCGCCAGCGTGCCGATGATGCTGGACGAACGCGCGATGCTGTAGCCGGGCGCCCCCAACTTGCCGGCCAGCGCGCCGTTGACCGGGCTGAACCCGTCGATCTCCAGCGTCATCGGTCCCAGATTCTGCACCACCACCTCGGAACTCGGATCCTCCTTGGTGGCGTAGAGCTGGACCGGGACGGCGCGGTGGCGGGCGATCCAGTCCTTCAGCGCGAGGTTGGCGACCACCGGGTCGCGGCTTTGCAGCGCCGCCTCCATCGCCGTCTGGCGCAGCGCCGGGTCGTTGCCGCCCAGTGCCGCTTCGAAGGCGGCCAGCCGTGCCGCGCGGTCCGTGCCGGTCAGTTTGCCGCGCAGGTCGGCGACCTGGGCGATGCGCGCCTCGACCGCCCGGCGCTCCGTTTCGGCGCGGGCGGCTTCCGCCTTGGCGGCGGCGGTCTGCTGGGCCAGCCTTTCCTCCTCGCGCCGTCGGCGTTCGCTGTCCTCGGCCAGCCGCTGGGCAGCGTCGCGGTCCAGCTGTTCGCGCAGGCTCCTGGCTTCGGGGGTGCCCAGCACGACCGTGCGGCCGGGCAGTTCGGTGGCCGGCTTGCCGATGCCGTCGAGCAGGCCGGGGGACTGTGGCGTCAGCGTCACAGTCCATCCACCGGCGCCGCGGGTGGCGAGCGCCGTCGCCACCCAGCTCTTGCTCAGTCCGGCCTCCGCCGCCGGGCGCAGGAAGGTCACCGGCCCTTCACGGCTGTCCACCAGATAGGTCGGTCCGCCCAGAACCAGCTTGGCGCTGACCCGTGCCGCCACCTGCGGTTCCGGAGATTGCGGTTCCGGCAGCGGTTCGACGCTCAGCGACTCGATGCGCCAGGGGGCGGGCAGCAGCGCTTCGATCCGCGCACGCAGGAGGGAGTCCGGGATCGTCTCGACCGTGGGAACCTTGGCGGTGGCGGTGGCCTCCGCAGCCCAGGCGCCCTCGACCGGCGCACCGAGTGCGACCCAGCCGGCGATGAGGGTTGCGCCCAGGCTCACTCTTGGGCCTGCCCCGAGGCCCGACCCGGCACCGGCTGCGATGCGGGCCGCGAATCGTCCGTTCCCCGGTCGCTTCATCGCCGATCCTTCCCCCCGTGTCCGCCGTCCAATGTCCGCCGTCCGGCACTGGTATAGCGAAGGTTCCGGCCAAGGGAAGCGGCTTTTCCCGGCAACCTGTCGATCTGTGGTTGGATGCAATACCCGCCTGCGCCGGATTGTCGCGTCAATCCGCACCCATGGGTCGAATTGGACTTGGACGCCACACGCCACTTGCAATATGGTCACACAAATGGATGTATTGGCCCCGTATCGAGAGATCGGGACACGCAACGGATGGGGAACGGGGTTTCCGATGGAGGGCACGGGCGGAGGTAAAGACGGACCGGCGCTGCTCTGCCGCAATGTCAAAGTGAGCGGCCGCCGAACCAGCTTAAGAATGGAGCCGTATATTTGGGATTCGTTGAAGGAAATCTGTGAGCGGGAGCAGATGACCCTCAACGAAATCTGCACCCAGATCGACGAACGGCGTGGGGAGGCGAACCTGACTGCCTCCATCCGCGTCTTTATCGTCAGCTATTACCGCACCGCCATCGGTCAGCGCGGTTTTTCGGAAGATGGTCAGTCGCCTCTGCTGCGCAGGGCGATGGACGACGCCGTTCCGTTGGAGTGACAAGTGCGGGTATAACGGGCCAGGGGTGACGGGAGCGGGCTATGCGCTCCCGTCCACCGGGTTCACCAGCGCAGGCTGGGAACCGCGTAGGTCGGCATGTGACCCGACGCATCGGCCAGGGCGCGCAGGTTGACCGGATCGACCGAAGCCCCCCAGGCTGCGCCGCCCAGTTCTTCCTGGTGGATGCCTGCGGTGACCAGTGCAACATCGATCCCGGCGGCATTGGCACCGGCAACATCGGTGCGCAGGCTGTCGCCCACCGCCAGGATGCGGCTCTTGTCGGCGATGCCCAGCAGCTTGAAGCAGCGCTCATAGACGGGGGCATGGGGCTTGCCGTGCTGGCGCACGTCGCCGCCCATCTCCTCGTAGCGGGCGGCCAGCGTGCCGGCGCAGATCACCAGCATCGGTCCCACCATCACCACCAGATCGGGGTTGGCGCAGATCATCGGCAATCCTGCGGCCAGGCACGCGTCCAACTGCGGCTGATAGTCCGCCACTGTCTCGCCGAAGGTGACGATGCCGGTGTTGACGACGAAATCCGCGTCCTCCGGCGTAGCGGCAACCCGATAGCCGAGCCCGGAGAAGACATCGATGTCGCGCTCCGGTCCGATGTGGTAGAGCCGCCGGCCGAGGGCGGCGTGCCAGGGATCGTCGCGGTCGCGCAGCGCCTCGTAGGTCGCCTCGCCCGAGGTCATGACATGGTGGTAGCGCTCGCGCCCCAGCCCCATGCCGTCCAGCTTCTCGATGACGCCGGTGGTTCGGCGCGGCGCGTTGGACAGCAGGCAAATCGTCTTGCCGGCCGCGCCCATGCGGTCCAGGCAGTCGGGCACGCCGGGATAAGGCTGTTCGCCGTCATGCAGCACGCCCCAGAGGTCCAGGATGAACCCGTCATAGCGGTCGATGACCTCGGCGATGCCGGAAATCTGTCGGATGTCGGCCATGGTGTCCGGTCGGTTTGATGGGAAGATAAGGATCGGATTGCATTGATCGGATTGCGTCGACAGGCCGATCTCAGCGTGGTTGCAGCAACTCCGCGTAAACCGCCAGCGTGTCGGCGCACATGCGGTCCTTGGTGTAGCGGTCGGCGACGAAGGCCATGGCGCGGGCGCCGATGGCGTCCCGTTGCTCCGGCGTCAGCGACAGCGCCTCCTCCAGTGCCCGGGCCAGGGCGTCGGGATCGTCCGGCGGCACCACCCAGGCGGTTTCGCCGGGGACGACGGTCTCCTGATAGGCGCCGATGGCCGAGACGATCACCGGCTTGCCCATCGCCTGAGCCTCGACGATCACCCGCCCGAAGGCTTCCGGCTCGCGCGAGGCGGAGACGACAACCGTCGACAGCAGGTAAGCCGCGGCCATGTCGCTGCAATGGTCGGTCATCCGCACCACGCCGCGCAGGCCGGCATTGGCGATGCGGTTCTCCAGCTCTTCCCGGTAGCCGGTGCGACCCTGGTCGGAGCCGACCAGCAAGGCCAGCACATCCTTGCGCCCCAGCTTGGCCAGCGCGTCGATCAACACGATCTGGCCTTTCCAGCGGGTCAGCCGGCCGGGCAGCAGGATCACCGGCCGGTCGTCCGGCAGGTTCCATTGCTTGGCAAGGGTCACCAGCCGTGTCGGGCTGACCCGGTCGGGTGCGAAGACGCCGCGGTCGATGCCGCGGTGGATGACGCGCACCTTTTGCGGATCGACCGGGTAGTTGCCCAGCACATGGTCGCGGATGAAGCCGGAGATGGCGATCACCCGCTCGCCCCGCGCCATCACCGAATTGTACCAGCGCTTCAGCCGCCCGCCGACCGGCCCCGAACCGAAATTGTAAGGCGCGTGGAAGGTGGTCATGTAGCGCGCACCCGTCTCGCGGCAGGCCAGCCACGCGCTCCAGGCCGGCGCGCGGGATCGGGCGTGGACAATGTCCACCTTGTGCTCGCGGATGATGGCGGCCAGCCGGCGGGCGTTGCGGCGGATGGTCAGCGGGTTCTTGGAGGCCAGCGGCAGCGTCAGATGGGCGATGCGGGCGCGGTCCAGCTCCCGCACCATCGGTCCGCCCTGCGACGCCACCAGCGGCGTGCCGCCGGCGGCCTGCAGGGCGAGCGCCATGTCGATGCAGCCGCGCTCCGCCCCGCCGGTGACCAACGTCGGCACCACCTGCAGGACCGTCGGCGCCCTCCCTCCCGGCCAATGCTCAGGCCAGCCGGGGACAGGGATGTCCTGATGGGCGTCCGCGTTGCGCGGGGAATGGTCGGTGGTAAGGTGGGGGTCGAAATCCATGATGCCGGCTGCTCGCAAAGGGCGGCCCGGGACCGGCCGCGGGGCCCGGCAAGCCGGTGCCCCATCGAGCCCGGTGCCCGACCGCGTGCCGGTGTCCGTTGTCGAAGGTGACCGTATGACCGAAACCGCAGCCCAACCGGGCGGCGCGCACCATAGCCTAACGCGCGGTGCCGCGACCATAGCCTATCACCACACCCCTGCCGGCCCGTCCGGGCGGGGCAAGCCGGGCGTGATGTTCCTTGGCGGCTTCATGTCCGACATGACCGGCGGCAAGGCGACGGCGCTGGAAGCATGGTCGGTGGCGCGCGGCCTGTCCTTCACCCGCTTCGACTACCAGGGCCACGGCGCTTCCAGCGGGCGGTTCGCCGACGGCACCATCGGCCTGTGGGCCGACGATGCGCTTGCGGTGCTGGACGAGGTGACGACCGGCCCGCAGATCCTGGTCGGCTCCTCCATGGGCGGCTGGATGATGCTGCTGACTGCGCTCCGCCGGCCGGAGCGGGTTTCCGGGCTGGTCGGCATCGCGCCGGCCCCCGATTTCACCGAAGACCTGATGTGGGACATCTTCGAAGCCGACATCCGCCGACAGATCATGGAGGTGGGCGTCTGGAACCGCCCCTCGGACTACGGTCCCGAGCCGCAACCGATCACCCGCGCCCTGATCGAAGACGGCCGCAACCATCTGCTGCTGCGCGGCCCCATCGCCTTCGACGGCCCCGTCCGCCTGCTGCATGGCCAGCGCGACCCCGACGTCCCCTGGCAGTTCAGCCTGCGCATTGCCGAGGCGCTGACCGGCGACGATGTCCGCGTCACGCTGGTCAAGGACGGTGACCATCGCCTGTCCCGCCCCAAGGATCTTGACCTGCTGTGCCGCAGCGTCGGCGTTCTGGTGGATGGATTTGGCGGATGAAATCGGAGCGGTTCGGTATGCCGCCAAAAAAAAGTCGTCCGCGTGAAACAGAGGCTTGCATCGCCGCGAACCTCTGGCTATAACCCGGGCCTCTGCGGAGGGGTGGCCGAGTGGTTGAAGGCGCACGCCTGGAAAGTGTGTATACGTCAAAAGCGTATCGAGGGTTCGAATCCCTCTCCCTCCGCCACGAAATCAGGCCAGAGCGTTGATTTTCTCAGAAAATCCGCTCTGGCCTTTTTCGTTTTCCACATTTTGCCTCATTGTTGATTTGTCGCCGGATATGCTGGTGGCAGCGCACCGAATACGATGGCTGGCGCTAGAATTGCGCCCGAGTGTTGTGGCTGGTCGCATTAACAGTGCAGTTGCGATCCTGCGACATAATTCAGCGGCTGCCGGGACAACCAAGTGGCCTCGAATCGGAAGCATTAACCCGTATGTGTTTCCTCTTGCGCCAAAACCCTACTTTTGGTTTTATGAACCGGTGGTTTAGATGCGCTGTCGAGGTTCGCGTGCGTATACGCATTGGATTGGCTGCGGTTCTTCTTGGTGCTGGGATGCTGTCTGCATGCCAGACAATGAACGATGTGGCGAAAACGGTCGGCAAACCGCCGGAGAAGGCGCTTGAGATGCGTGCGCTTCAGACGCGCCGTTTCGACAGCGAGAACGAGAAGCTTCTGCTCGAGGCTGGAACCCAGACCCTTCAGGATCTTGGCTTTACCATTTCCGAGGCGTCGAGCGATGTCGGCGTGGTGGTTGCTTCCAAGCAGCGCAGTGCGGAGGAGGGCGGGCAGGTTGCGGCACAGATCGGCCTGACGATCGCAATGGCTCTGCTCGGCGTGGCAAACAATCCCACCTGGGACCAGGAGCAGACCATTCGGGTGACGTTCATTGCCAGCCCGGTTTCCGGCGGCCGTCAGACCGAAGTGCGCACCGCTTTCGACCGTATCCTGATCAACAATCATGGAAACGCCTGGAAGGCGGAATTGCTGATGGAGCCGCAACTCTACCAGGAGTTCTTCGAAAAGCTCTCCGCCAGCGCGTTCCTTGAGGCTCACAAGATATGACATTGAGCAAGAGCATCCGCCTTGCGATCTTCGGCGCCATGGCGCTCGCGGTCGCAGGCTGTCAGACCAACACTCAACCGCAAATCGTGCTCAGCAAGAAAAGCCCCGTCGAATTGAGGGCAATGCAGGCGCGTGCATTCGAAACTTCCGATCAGAACAAAGCCCTGCGGACCGTGATCGCCACACTCCAAGATCTTGGCTATGGGGTCGACAAGGTCGAGCCGGCTGCCGGAACGGTTTCGGCCAGCAAGCTGGCCAAGCTTCGCATGACAGCCACGGTTTATCCGCGCGGTCCTTCCCGTATGATCATACGCTCCAACGCCGTGGTCATGAACCTTGGGGTGGAAAGTCAGGTGGACGATCCGGCTTTTTACAAGGATCTGTTCTTTGAGCCGCTGGGAAAAGCAATGTTCCTGACCGCTCTCGAACTGGGCAGTGAAGAGGATGTTCCGCCGGTGGCGGATACCGCATCGAAAACGACTGCCAAGCCGTAATCCACTTCAGATCGAGGTCTCCTTCCATGCTCTTCAAGAATTGCACGTTGGTCGTGATGGGGCTTGCCTCGGCGCTGCTGGCCGGTTGCCAGACGGCTGGAGAGCATGCCGCCGCTGTCCGTCAGGCACAGGATGCGGATCGCTTGACCGTCGGCAAGGTGCAGCGCGAGATCCGCATCGGCATGACGAGTGCGGAAGTCGTCGAGGTGCTTGGTTCGCCCAACATGGTGACGACGGACGACCGCCGCCGCGAGAATTGGGTCTATGACAAGATCTCGACGGAGACGGCGTACTCGTCCAGCAGCGGTGGCGTGAACGCACTGATTCTGGGCGGTGGTCCGATTGGCGCCGGCATTGGCGGTGCCTTGGGCGGCGCCGGCGTCAGCGGCTCCGCGGGCGCCCGCAGCACCTCGCAGCGGACGTTGACGGTGATCGTCAAATTCGACGAGGGCAGCCGGGTTCGCGATTTTTCGTATCGCTCCAGCAGCTTCTGACCGGAGCGGCAGCATGAAGTGCCGGGTCGTCGCATCCGTCCTGATCCTATCGGTGTTGGCGGGCTGCCAGCAGACGTCAGGAACGCAGCAGCAGCAGACCGCTGCGCTTACGCTGGCGGCCGAGAGTCTTGGGCAGCGTCAGATGCAGACCCGGCGCTTCGACACGACCGATGAACGGAACATCCTCGCTGCTTGTGCCGGTGTGCTGCAGGACCTCGGCTTTACCACCGAGGAAACCAACCTCAAGGCCGGGTTGATCGTCGCCTCCAAGGACCGCGATGCGGTCGAGTCAGGACAGGTTGCCGGGCAGGTCTTCTTTGCTCTCCTGGTTGCGGCCATGGGAGGCCGTGCGGACCCGGTGTGGGACGCCAATCAGAAGATCAGGATCTCCATCGTGACGCGGCCGACAGGCGATCGAAGCGGCATCATCGTCCGTGCGACTTTCCAGCGTGTGATTTGGAACACGAAGAATCAGGTTTCGCGCGTCGAGACGATCGACAAGCCCGAAATCCATCAGCAGTTCTTCGAAAAGCTCTCGCAATCTGTTTTTCTTGAGGCGCACCAGATATGAGCATGACCGATCGCCGGAATTTGTCGGTCCGCGCTGGGGTCATGGCACTCGGGTTGGCTTTGCTTTCGCTTGGCGGATGCCAGACGGACTCGAAGCAACAGGTGATGGCCGTCGACAAGAGCCAGGTTGAGCTGCGCGCGATCCAGACGCGGGCTTTCGACACCAGCGACCGTAACCTGACTATTCGCACGGTAATCAGTAGTCTTCAGGATCTCGGCTTCGTCATCGATAAAGCCGATGAGCAGTTGGGCATCATCAGCGGAACCAAGCTGTCCGGCTATGCCATGCGCATGACGGTTACGGTTCGCCCACGCGGTAAGACCCAAATGGCGGTGCGGGCGAGCGCGCAATACAATCTGGTCGCAGTATCGGATGCCGAGCCTTATCAGCAGTTCTTCGCCGCCCTGTCGAAGGCGATGTTCCTGACCGCGAACGAAGTGGACTGACGCCTCGCGGCTGGATCCCGAATGCTCCGGTCGGCCGGTTCGGCGCGGCGGACATAGTTCCCGGGTCGTTTCCTGACACAATAGAAAAGCCCGCCCAGCACTTGGCGATTGCCGGTGCGGGGCGGGCTGTCAGTCGTTTCCGGTGCCTGGAACGGAAGGGGCCTCGCCTCTTACTTCGACCGCGACACGCGGCGCAGGAAGTCGATGAACTGCGTCTGCTCTTCCGGAGACAGGTCCTTGACCATGCCCTGGTCATGAGCCTGGACGCGTGGGATCAGGTCGTCCATCAGCGTCTGGCCTTCCGGCGACAGGCGCAGCGCGTAGGAGCGGCGATCGTTGGGCGACGGGGCGCGGACGACCAAGCCACGCGACTCGAGCCGGTCGATCACGGCGACCATTGTCGACCGGTCGATGCCGACCGCCGTGCCCAGATCGGACTGCGACAGGCCTTCATTCTCCCGGATCATGATCAGCACGCCGAACTGGCCGGGCGTGATGTCATGCGGAGCGACCGCGTTCTGGAAGCTCTGGAACACCGCGACCTGAGCCTTGCGCAGGTTGTACCCCACGAGCTCAGGAAGGGGGCCGAGGGCAAGCTTGCCGTTCTTTCCGGGCCGCAGACGCGACCGCCGGTCGGCGGGGGTGGAACGCTCGTTGTCAGTCACCGTGGATGCCATATTTTGGGTGAATTATCGGATGAACGGATAAAATGCGGGTATGGCTTTCGTTTGTCAGCAAGAACTGCACAGGCGATAGGCTATGCATGCCAGATATGCGTCTGGCGTATTGGTGGGAGCGCGCACAAATTCCATCTTGAAGAGTCAAGAAGTGATCGACGCCGATTCGACGCCGATCGCCCGCCCTGCGGTTTCCCCTGCCGCGCGCGGGTTCCCGAATCGGAGCTTCCGACGCCCGGTCCCCCCCAGACCGGGCGTCTTCGTTTCCAGACGGACCCGCCCCGAACCTCGGCCCCGGCACGCCGGAGCGCTTTGCAGGGCAGGGCGGATGGTTGGGCGCTTGGTCCGTTGCCGGCTTTCGGGTTAGCTGTTCGACAGTGTCCCAACCAGAGAGCCGATGCCATGGCCTTCGCCATTCCCCTGTGGTCCCAGCCTGCCGTCCCCGTCACGGGCGGCGATCCGTTCCCGGTGCGGCGTATCTACTGTGTCGGCCGCAACTATGCCGCCCATGCGCGTGAGATGGGTGCCGATCCCGACCGTGAGCCGCCCTTCTTCTTCATGAAGCCGGCCGATGCCATCGTCGCCGACGGCGCCACCATCCCCTATCCGTCGAAGACCGCCAACCTGCATCACGAGATCGAACTGGTGGTGGCGATCGGGACCGGCGGCCGCGACATCCCGGTCGACCGGGCGCTGGAGCATGTGTTCGGCTATGCCGTCGGCCTCGACATGACACGGCGCGACCTGCAGAACGCCGCCAAGAAGGAAGGCAAGCCCTGGGACATGGGCAAGGGCTTTGACCAGTCGGCTCCCTGCTCCGCAATCCGTACCGTCGCCGACATCGGCCACCCCGCCAAGGGTGCCGTCACGCTGGAGGTGAATGGCGAGCCGCGGCAGAAGGGCGACCTGTCCGACCTGATCTGGTCGGTGGCGGAGACGATCTCCTACCTGTCCGAGCTGGTCGAACTGCAGCCGGGCGATCTGATCTACACCGGCACGCCGGAGGGTGTCGGCGCGGTGGTGGCCGGCGATGTGCTGACCGGTGCGGTCGAGGGCGTCGGCACCCTGACCCTGACAATCGCCTGAGCCGCCGCCGATGCGCATCGCGACCTGGAACATCAATTCGGTCCGCATGCGTCTGGACCTCCTCCTCCGCCTGATGGAGGAGGAGCAGCCGGACGTGATCTGCCTGCAGGAAACCAAGGTGGTGGACGCTGACTTCCCGCTCGGCCCGCTGGCGGAGCGCGGCTATGTCCACGCCCACATCCACGGGATGAAGAGCTACAACGGCGTCGCCATCCTGTCGCGCCTGCCCTTCTCTTCGCACGACGTCCAGCACTGGTGCGGCAAGCAGGACTGCCGCCACGCCCTCGCCCATCTGCCGGGCGGGATCGAGCTGCACAGCGTCTACATCCCGGCCGGCGGCGACATCCCCGACCCGGCGGTGAACGACAAGTTCGCCCACAAGCTCCAGTTCCTGGACGAGATGACCCACTGGCTCAGCACGGAACGGACGCCCGACCGTCCGATGGTGCTGGTCGGCGACCTGAACATCGCGCCCCTGGAGCAGGATGTCTGGAGCCACAGGGAACTGCTGTCCGTGGTCTCCCACACGCCCATCGAGGTCGAGAAGCTGGCGGCGATGCAGGCTTCGGCCGGTTGGGTCGACGCCCTGCGCCGCTTCGTTCCGCCGGAGGAGAAGCTCTACACCTGGTGGAGCTACCGGGCGAAGGACTGGGCCGCCTCCAACCGCGGCCGGCGCCTGGACCATATCTGGGTGACGCCGCCGCTCGAAGGCGCGCTGAAAGGCATCAAGGTGCTGCGCGATGCCCGCGGCTGGGAACCCAAGCCGTCGGACCATGTGCCGGTGATCGTCGATCTGGATGTCTGATGGCTGACTGCCTGACGGGGGGAGGGGGCGGTCGCGCCCCCTCGCTCCGGTAAAGCCTTACCCGAGCAGGCCGATGTTCAACCGCAGCAGTTCCGGCGTGCCGTCCTTGGCCAACCGGAACAGGTGGGCGCAGCCGTTGCGCAGTTCCTCCGCCGGGGCGTCGCGCATGTCCCAGCCGGTGGCGAGCGCATAGAGCGCACGCAGGATGCCGTTGTGGGCGACGGCGCCGGTCGGATGCCCTTCCGCCGCCAGATCGGCGAGCCAGGAGCGCAGGCGGACCTGCACCTCGCGCGGGCTTTCACCGCCGGGTGCCTTGAAGTCCAGCC
The DNA here is from genome assembly GCF_042604625.1 of Azospirillum sp. A29. Taxonomy (NCBI): domain Bacteria; kingdom Pseudomonadati; phylum Pseudomonadota; class Alphaproteobacteria; order Rhodospirillales; family Azospirillaceae; genus Azospirillum; species Azospirillum sp. A29. The sequence goes on along the minus strand of NZ_CP170466.1, from coordinate 1,549,257 downwards.
CCAGCCGGTCGTGGCGGACCGGCATACGGCCGTTGGCCCGCAGATCCTCGGTGCGCTGGCCTTCCCACTCGCCCCAATCCATCTCGACGATCCGCGGTTCCGGTCTGGGATCGAGGCCGAGCAGCAGGGCGGTTTCCCAGGCCCGGCGCTTCGGGCTGGCGACCCAGCGCAGTCCGGCCGACTCGGACGGCAGGCGGTAGCGGGCGACCCGTGCGCGGCCGGCGTCGGACAGTGGCTCGTCGATGCTGCCCTGGATGCGCCCTTCGGCGTTCCAGGCGGTCGGGCCGTGGCGGAGGATCAGCAGGGTGGTCATGACGGTACCGGGACGCGGATGACGGGGATGCGCCGGCAGTTTAGCGCTTCGCCGTCTTCTGCACCGGCATTTCCTTCACCTGGGCCAGGGCCACACGGACGCGCGACAGATCGGGCGGCGCGAGGGCGGCCGACTTCCCCGGAGCCTTGGCCGGCTTGGCCGGCGGCTTGCCCGCTTTGGCCCCCGCATCGGCCAGTTGGACGCGGCCCTTGCCGACGCTCTTCTGGGCCAGCGCCTGGGCCCTGGCGCGGGCACGGGCCTGCGCCTCCAGGATCTGCGGCGCGCGCGGCTCGCCGGTCTTCGGCGTCCAGGTGCGGAAGGGGCCGGTGTCGACATGGACATGGCCGGTGTGGGCGTACATCGCGTAGCCGCCGCGCTGCATCGCTGCTGCCTCCTCCGCCAGACGCGATGGCGGGATGCCGGCGATGGAGAAGTCGGCCGCCTGTCCGCGCATGTGGTAGGAGTTCTCGGCGACGTTCGGGTTGGTGCGGGCGAGGCTGGCGTTGCTGGCGCTCGACCGGTAGCCCGAGGTGATGCGGATCGGCGACTCAGGGAGGGCGCCGACGCGCTGGCGCAGTTCCACCAGCATGTCGACCAGGGCCGGATCGACCGGGATCACTTCGTCGCTGCGGCGGTCGCGGAACAGGACGGCGATCTCGCGCATCGCGGCCGGATCGTATCCGTCGCCGGGACGCCAGTAGGTGACTGACGTCGTCTCGCCGCTGGCGGGATGGTGCAGCACCACGCTGCGCGGGTCGCCGTCCAGCTTCGCGCTTTCCAGCGGCGGTGTGGTGGCGCAGCCGCCAAGCTGCGTCGCGACGGTCAGCACGGCAAGCATCCCCAAGGCACGACCGGTCATGCGCATCGCTTTCCCCCGAGCTTTGCACGCTTCAACGACCCCACCCGCCCCAATCCAGGCGGGATTGCACACCGATCTAATACCAAGATTGTCACAGGAGGCCAGTGTGACAAAGCAACCTGTGGCGTATTGAACACGCACAAGCGCTTTTGCTCAGTAGATCTGATTGTTGAGGATTCAACCGGTAAGAACCGTGCCGGTTCTTAGAGGGACAACTCCATCCCTTCGCGGGCGACCAGCGAACCGGGGCGCATCGCCTCCGCCTCTGCCGCAATGACGTCCAGCGCGTCGTCGGTGCGGGCGGGATCGTGGTGGAAGATCACCGCGCGGCCGACCCCGGCGGCCTCGGCCAGCCGCAGGCATTCCTGCCAGGTCGAATGGCCCCAGCCGACGCGCGACGGGTATTCGGCGTCGGTGTAGGTGCTGTCATACACCATCAGATCGGCACCGCGCAGCAGGTCCAGGATCACCGGATCGCGGCCCTCGGACGGATGCTCGGTATCGGTCAGGATGCACAGGCTGCGGCCGCCATGCTCCACCCGGTAACCGGTGGCGCCGTCGGGATGATTGAGGCGGCAGGTGCGCACCACGACATCCGGTGCCAGCTCCAGCGTCTGCCCGGCCTGGAAATCGCGGAACTGGCAGTCGGCGCGGAAGATCTCGACCGGCACCGGGAACAGCGGTGCCGTCATCATGTCGGCCAGCACGGTGCGGAAGGGCCGCTCCGGCGGCAGATGGCCGGCCCACAGCCGAATCCGGCTGGCCGGATCGAAGGCCGGGGCGAAGAAAGGCAGGCCGCTGATGTGGTCGAGATGGCTGTGGGTCAGCAGCAGGTCGATGTCCACCGGTCCGCCCTCGCGCGACAGCGACTCGCCCAGCGGCCGGATGCCGGTGCCGCAATCGAAGACGATGTGGGTGCCGCCGCAGCGAACCTCGATGCAGGCGGTGTTGCCGCCATAGCGCACGGTTGCCGGGCCGGGCGATGCGATGCTGCCGCGCACCCCCCAGAAGCGCATGACAAAGGGGGAGACGCCGCCGGCCCCGTCCTGGGCTGGCGGTTGCGCGGGATTGATGGTGGAACGAACGGTCATGGCGGCGCCATCGTGGCTGCCAAGCTTGTCCAAGTCTAGTAAATCTCTCCCGCCCTTTTCCCTTCCGGGCGACTCCCACGGATGGCACCCAAGGCTTTCGAACGCGGCCTGTCGCGAGTCGCCACCCTACGAAGGGCATCTGTCCAAACCCATAAGATGTGGTAGGTTGGGGCCTCGTCGCGTGGTGCGCGGCATGACTTCTCCCAGGTCCCCGCGCGGGTGGGGACCGGCTCCGGCGGAACCCGACGCGGATGGATCCTGACAAGCTCGCCAAAGTCCTCGCCATGGCCGAGTCGGAGCATCAGGGCGAGGCGCTGTCCGCACTGCGCGCCGCCCGCATCATGCTGTCCCGTGCCGGGCTGTCCTTCCGCGATCTGGCGGAGCGCGCACGCACGCCGGTGTCGCCCGCTCCCGAACCGCCGCCGACCGTCCACCCGTCCGAACCTGCCCCCGCACCGGCTCCGCCGCCGCCGCCGGACGAGCTGGTCCGCGGTCTGCGCCGGCAGGTGAAGGATCTGGAGCTGGAACTCGCCACCCTGCGTCGGCAGCTCGACAAGGCGGCGGGCGATGCCGACCGCCAGCGCGAGGAGGCCGACCGCTGGCGCACCCTGGCGCGCGAAACCGCGGAGAAGCTGTGGGACATGGGCAAGGCGCTGGAGCGCAAGCACTCCCGCCATGCCGACACCGACAAGCGGCGTGCCGTTCTGGAACTGCTGCAGGACCCCGGCAGCGCGTTGCTGTCGGATCGCGAGATCGCGCGCCGGGTCGGCGTTTCGCCGCATGACGTTGCCCATTGGCGCCGCCGGATGGCGATTGTCGGGCGCAAGCTGCGGCTGCTGCCGGTGGTGCCGCGCGGCCGCGGGCTGTGGGTCGGTCCGTCCGCCTGCGGCCTGGGCGCCGCCCGGCTGAGCAACCACCAGTCCAAGCTCCACGTCAGGCCCAATGCCAAGCCCCAGGCGGGCGAGCGTCACCGCTGGCTGGGTTTCGCCGGCGAGGTCACCATTGCCGAACGGGGAAGCCGGCGGGGGCTGGCCCCCGTCGGACGGTGAGCGGCGGCCTCAGTCGGTCGGTGGCTAGGGCACAAGCCGATAGCCGCCGGGCTCCGTCACCAGGATGCGGGCATTCGACGGATCGGCCTCGATCTTCTGGCGCAGGCGGTAGACGTGGGTCTCCAGCGTGTGGGTGGTGACCGCGGCGTTGTAGCCCCAGACCTCCCCCAGCAGGGTTTCGCGCCCGACCACCAGATCGCCGGCGCGGTACAGGTATTTCAGGATCGCCGTTTCCTTCTCGGTCAGGCGGATCTTGCGGTTGGCGGCCTCGTCCAGCAGCAGCTTGGCGCCGGGGCGGAAGCTGTAGGGGCCGATGGCGAAGACCGCGTCCTCCGTCTGCTCGAACTGGCGCAGCTGGGCACGCAGTCGGGCGATCAGCACCCCCAGGCGGAAGGGCTTGGTCACATAGTCGCTGGCGCCGGACTCCAGGCCCAGGATGGTATCGGCATCGCTGGCCGACGCGGTCAGCATGATGACCGGGCAGCGCACGCCCTCGCGCCGCAGCAGCTTGCACACGTCGCGCCCGTCCATGTCCGGCAGTCCGACATCGAGCAGGATGGCGGAAAAGGCGGTCCCCGCCCCGGCCGCCGCGCGGACCGCCTTCAGTGCGCCGGCGCCGTCGCCCGCTTCCTCGGTCTCGACCTCCTCCAGCAGCCGAAGCTGCTCCGCCAGCGACTGGCGCAGGGCGGTGTCGTCATCGACTAGGAGGATGCGCTTTGCGATGGTCATGGGCTGTATGGGGGCTGCACGGGGCTGCGGCACGGGACCGGGAGGCGGATGCCGTCGGCGGCGGTGCCGGGGCCGCGCCTTAGTAGCATGGCGCCGGTGGATTGTCGTGATGGCTTGTGGCGAGAGGGGCCGCGGCCCCCGCGACGGCCCTCACAGAACCGCCAGCAGTGCCGCCGCCCCCTCCGCATCCGGATCGGCACGGACGATCCGGTCGGGCTGAACGCCCAACTCCCGCACGGTGGCGGCGACCGCGTCGTCCGGCACCGCGATGCGGCGCATCAGCGCCAGCGCCCCCTGTTCCAGATTGCGGCGGGCCGCGGCCTCATCGGCGGGCAGCGCGGGGTCCGCCCAGTGCAGGCGCTCGACCAGCGCGGTGAAGCGCAGGCGTCGGCTGTCGGCCGGCAGGCTGGCAGCGAGATTGGCCAGGGCGTTTCCGTCCAGCAGGACCGGAGCGCCGTCGGGCAGCCGTGCCAGCGCGACGTCGGCCGCCAGGATCGCCGACGGGTCGACCTGCGGGTGCGGGCCGGGCAGGGCATGGATGGTGATGCCGGCCCCGGCGGTGCGCAGCGCTTCGACCATGCGGCGGCCATAGGCGTCGGCCGGAAGATCGGCAGGCATCACCAGATGCACGGAGGCGGGCTGTTCAGGGGGCGTCGAACGGGTGGTCACGGGGGAAGGGCTCCCGGTTGAAGGGCTGTGGCTGTCATCCTAACGCCCGGGGTTCCGGCGGCGGAGCAGCCCGTTGGAGGTGCCGACTCCGTCCGGCATTCCGTCCCGATCCGGTCCCGAAGGACTCCCGGGCCGGGCAGGCTGGCGGGATCGTTGCGCCTTCGGCAACGGTGTGGCGCGCGGGAATCGCTGGACAGGGGCGCGCCACCTGCGCTTTGCTTCGCCCGCCGAACGCACCATGTCCCGTTTTCGCGCCGGAGCCGGCGCACCCGCTACGCAAAGCCGCTGACGATGCAAGCCGAACACTCCTCCGCCACCAACACGGTCACCCTGTCCGCGCCTGCGGCAGCTCCCAAAGCGGCTCCGATCGACGAGGCCGCTGTGCGGGCCGTCGACCGGGCTCTGGCCGCCCTGCGCCGGGGCGAGGTGGTGGCGATCGAGACGGCCGACGGCACCGTCGGCGCCGCGGTCTCTGTGGAGTCGGTGGCGCTCGACACGGTGGACCGGCTGAAGGCGCTGACCGGCGGCACTCCCCGGCTGGCGGTCACCCGCCGCCGCGCCGTCGTGCTGGGGCTGGCCGCCGCCGGCGCGGCGCAGCCGGTGAGCGACATCGCCGACGATCAGGCGCCCGGTGCGGCGGCGGAGGCATTCGGCGCCATGACGCTCGACCGGCCCGACGGGTTGACGGCCGACCAGGCCCATGCGCTGGCCGATCCCGAACAATATCCGCAGGCCCAGGATGCGCTGCCGGCCGGCCTGACCGCCACCGAGGCCTGCCCCGGCAGCCGCGAGGCCGCCGCGGTGGACCTCGCCCGGCTGGCCCGTCTGCTGCCCGCTGCCATCACCGCCGACCTGCCGTCGTCTGGTGGGGCGGTCCCGGGTGAGGCAGCGGTCAGCGCCGCGGAGTGGGCGGCGGAGCATGACCTGCTGCTGGTGCGGGCGTCGGACGTCGCCGATTACCGCGTGCATGTGGTGCGGACCCTGCGCCGCGTCGCCGATGCGCGGGTGCCGCTGGTCGGGTCGGAGAACACGCGCATTTACGCCTTCCGCCCGGCTGACGGCGGGCCGGAGCATCTGGCCATCGTCATCGGTGAGCCCGATCCGGCGCAGCCGGTGCTGGCCCGCCTGCACTCGGAATGCTTCACCGGGGACCTGCTGGGGTCGCTGCGCTGCGACTGCGGCGACCAGCTGCGCGGCGCCATCGCCGAGATCGCCCGGCAGGGCAGCGGCGTGCTGCTGTATCTGGCGCAGGAGGGGCGCGGCATCGGGCTGGTCAACAAGCTGCGCGCCTACCGCATCCAGGACCGCGGCTTCGACACGGTGGACGCCAACGAAATCCTCGGCTTCGAGGCCGACGAGCGCGTCTATCTGCCGGCGGCGGAGATGCTGAGGCAGCTGGGCTTCGACTCCGTCCGCCTGATGACCAACAACCCGGAAAAGCTGCGCCAGCTCGCCCGCTGCGGCATCGCCGTGGTGGAACGCGTGGCCCACATCTTCCCCGCCAACGGCCACAACGAGGCCTATCTCCGCACCAAGGCGGAACGCAGCGGCCACATGTTCTGAGCCTTCAGCCCAGCTTGAGCCGGCGAGGCAGGAATCGCCATGCCGGCCCGGCAGTTCTTGCCGCCCCGCCTACCGTCCATGCGGTGCTGGGAATCGGATTCCGGGTGCGACCGTCCGGATCCTCCCGAAACGGGTGATTCCGCCCCGGTTCGGGCATGGGGGCTTGGCACGGCGCTTGCTGTACCTGCCGTGACCACCGAGCCGGGAGACCGCCCATGGCCATCGACGCCACCACCATCGACAGCAGCGTCGTTCCGCGTGCGGTGCCGCGCGAGAAGGCGTCGCCGGTCATCAACGACGGCCACAATGGCGGTCCGGTGGAAATCCAGGGCGAAATGTCCTTCTGGGACTTCCTGGACATCATCAACCCGCTGCAGCACATCCCGATCGTCAGCACCGTCTATCGCGAGATCACCGGCGACACCATCCAGCCATCCATGCGGATCATGGGCGACATGCTGTATGGCGGCGTGATCGGCGGCATGGCGTCCATCGCCAACGCGGTGATGGAACAGGCGACGGGTCAGGATGTGGGTGAAACGGTCATGGCCTCGCTCGGCTTTGGGGGAGGTGACCATCCCGCCGCCTCCACCGCCGCCTCCACCGCCGTTGCGGACGCCTCGGGGGGGCCGGTGGCGTCCGGCTCCCCCGCGGAGCCGCAGCAGGCGCCTGCCGCCGGGCTTGCCGCGGTGCTGGCTGCCGCCAAGCCGGCCGACCTCGCGTCTGCACCGTCGCCGGCTCCCGCCGCCACCGGACAGCCGATCCGGCTTGCCGCCGCGTCGCCGGCCGCTGCCAAAGCCGCATCCGCGGAGACCTCGCCGGCCCTCACCGCGCAGCTGGCCGCGGGTGCCGCACCGCACCGCAGCAAGATGCCGGCGCGCGACACCCCGCTGGCCAGTTCGGCTCTGGCGAAGCACAGCGCCCCCCGCTATGCGGCGCCGGTTCCGGGAGCGGTGACCGCCTCCGCCCGCGCCATCGGTGCGACGGCGGCCAATGGCGGCCAGCCGCAGGCCGGCACCGGGCAGCCGGCCCCCGCCCAGCCGGGAGATGCAGCGCCGCCCGCACCACCGGCTGCCGGATTGGCTCCGGTCACGCCGGACATGCTGTCGGAGACGATGATGCGCAATCTGGCCAAGTATGAGCAGTCGCGCAAAGCGGCGCAGGCGGCCACCAGCACCACGCGGGTGTCGGGATGAGCATCGAGATCGGTGTGACGCCGGATCGCCCCGGCACCGACAAGGTCGGACCCGACGGCGTCGGTCCGGTCACCACTGGCTGCCTGCGCTGGCCGGGCGGGGAGGCGCCCTGCGTACTGGGCCGCGGCGGTGTCCGCCCCGACAAGCGGGAGGGCGACGGCGCCACCCCCGTCGGCCGGTTCCCGCTGCGCCGCGTGCTGTGGCGCGCCGACCGGCTGCCGCCGCCGGAGACCAGGCTGCCGCTCCACCCCATCACCGAGCAGGATGGCTGGTGCGATGCGCCGGAGGATCCCGCCTACAACCGGCCTGTCGTCCGCCCCTATCCGGCCAGCCATGAGGAGATGTGGCGGGACGACCACGTCTACGACATCGTGGTGGTGATGGGGCACAATGACGATCCGGTGATGCCGGGAATGGGCAGTGCCGTGTTCCTGCACCTCGTCCGCCCCGACCGGACGCCGACTGCGGGCTGCGTCGCCCTGGCGCCCGAGGACATGCTCCGGCTGCTGAAGGATTGCGGGCCGGGCAGCGCGCTCAGCGTTGCCGACCCGGGTGCCTGATGCTGCCGCCCGCTGTTGAGGCGCTTACTGGGCCGGGTAGGGACGCGCACCGAAGATCGCCGTACCGACCCGCACATGGGTGGCGCCGAAGCGGACGGCGGTTTCGTAATCGCCGCTCATGCCCATGCTGATTTCCGGCAGACCCAGCCGTCGCGCCATCTCGGCCAGCAGGGCGAAATGCATGGCCGGCTCCTCGTCCACCGGCGGGATGCACATCAGCCCGCTGACCGGCAGCCCCAGCCGGTCGCGGCAGTCGACCAGGAAGGCCTCGACCTCCGCCGGGGCGATTCCCGCCTTCTGCGGCTCCTCGCCGGTGTTCACCTCGATCAGGCAGCGCGGCCGGCGGCCGGACTTTGCCATTTCCTCCGCCAGCGCCTCGGCCAGCTTCGGACGGTCCAGGGTCTGGATCACGTCGAACAGGGCGACGGCGTCCTTGACCTTGTTGGTCTGGAGCGGCCCGATCAGATGCAGTTCCAGGTCGCGGAAGCGCTCCTTCAGCGCTGGGAACTTGCCCTTGGCCTCCTGCACGCGGTTCTCGCCGAACACGCGCTGGCCGGCGGCAAGCGTCTCTTCCACCGCTTCGGCCGGATGGGTCTTCGACACCGCGACCAGAGTGACGACGTTCTTGTCTCGCCCGCAGGCGGCTTCCGTCTCCGCAATGGCACGCCGCACCGAGTCGAGCCGTGCCGTCACGCTGTCCGCCACCGTGGAACCGCCTGCTTCGGCGCCGGTTTGCGTATCTTTGCCAGTGCCCTGCGTCGTCGTCATGGCCGCCCCCAATCCGGTCGCTGCGGGTGTACAGCGCTTCCGCGGCGTGTTAGCGGACGGTCCGCGGAAACGCAAGCGCCCCAAGCGACCATGCCCGACGCATCCACATCGCCGGCGGATCGCCGGCGCGGGTATCGTCATCGTTTTGCATATCGAGGAGACCTCCGCATGCGGAGTCCGTTTCGTTCCCTGCTCTCCGCCCTGACGCCGGCCGTCCCTACCGGCCTGTTCGCCGCCGCAGTGGCCGTCTGGTGCATCGCCGTTCCCGCCGCCAGCCCCGCCCATGCCGAAGAGCATCCGAAGCAGGCCCCCAAGGCCGCCGCCCCGGCGAAGCCCGGCGCCAAGCAGAGCAAGGCCAAGGTCATGCTGGGGTCGCCGATGACCAAGGTCCGCTTCAGCGAGCCGGCCTACCCGCTGACCGACGACGGCACCTATCGCAGCTTCATGGACAAGGTCCTGGACGAATACGGCCGCCGCTGCGTGCGACAGGAACAGTTCGGCTGGGAGGTCGCGAAGGACGATCAGGAGCGGCTGGACTTCATCTTCCAGGGGACCATGGCGAATTACGGCCGCATGGGCTACCTGCTCGGCGAGATCCATCCCAAGTCCGTCGCCGATTCGGAGACGATCGTCTTCCTCGGCGACCGCGACAAGGAGCGCTACCTGCTGGTCTGGACGCCGCTAGAGTCGTCGGTGCTGTTCATGCTGTGCGACACGACCGACAAGGACGGCAAAACGGCTCCCAAGAAATAAGCCGGTCCCGGAAAACGACGAAAGGCGACGGATTGCTCCGTCGCCCTTTTCGTATCCGCCGTTGGAACTCTGCCGCTCAGAAGGCGAAGCGGGTATCCCACAGCACGATGTTGGCGTCGTTGTTCACGCCGCCGACCTTGTTGTCGAGATAGCTGTATTCCAGACCCGTGGTCAGGCCCGGCGCAACGGTGTAGGTCACACCGGCCTGCCAGACATGGGCGCGGGAGTTCAGGCCGGCGAAGTTGCTGTCGATGCCCTTCGCGTCGGTGTAGGTGGCGGCCAGGATCACCGAACCGAAATCGTAGTTGGCGCCGACAATCCAGACCTGCTGGTCGTCCACGCCGCGGGTGCCCTTGGCATAGCCACTGTCGCCGCTGAAGGCGTAGCTGCCGCCGACCTTGAAGCCGGCGTAGGATACGTTGGCGCCGACATGGACCGAGGACAGATCCTCAAGCTGGCTGGCCGCCTTGGCGAACTGATAGGCGGCGCTCGCCTCCAGGCCGAAACCGCCGAACTCGCCCTTGTAGGTGGCCTGGACCTCGCCCATGTCGCGATAGGCGGTGCTGTTCTTGCGGCGGTTGATGTCGGTGTTGCTGCTGCCATAGACCGGCGTGTAGGCGGCGCCGACCTGGAAGCCGGCGAAGCTCGGCGTCAGGTAGATGATCTTGCTGCTGGCGTCGCCCGACTCCAGCGTGCGCAGGCTGCCCAGCGCATAGGGCGCGCCGTTGGCGTTCGCATAGTAGTTCAGGAACTGCGCGTCCGGCGAACCTTCGATGCCTTCGACGTTCGGGCCGATGATGCCGTATTCGTCCGACAGGCCGTTGATAACGCCGGCCTGGATGGTGCCGAAGCCGCTATTCACGAACATGAACGCGCGGTCGCTGTCGGTGCTGCGGTTGTTGTTGGTGCCGCCGGCGGCGCGCAGGCGCAGGCGGGCGCCGTATTCCAGGCCGTTGTCGGCCTTGGCCGTCGGGGTGATGGTCAGGCGGAAGCGGTTGGCGAACTCGGTCTTGCGCAGGCCGGTGTTGTCGTCCTGGTCGACATAGGCGCCCTGGAAATAGGCGTCGCCGCCCAGCAGGATGTCGAACTTGGACTGGGCAGAAGCGGTGCCGCAGCCGGCGGCGAGAGCAACGGCGGCGCAGCCAATGACGAGAGAACGCTTCATGGATGTCATCCTCGGTGCATGCGTCCCGTCAGGTTGGGGCGCGAGCGGTATCTTGTGACCCCAGATTTAGTCCCGCTACCGGTACTCCGACAAGTGACGGCAGGGATGGAAGTCACCTCATTCCGAGAACAGTGGCGGGAAAAACACGGGACTCCGGATCATGTAAATCCATATATCAAATACTTGCCGATTAATTGAGTGTGGCGGTCAGGGTTCTTGAGACAAAGAGGTACCTATTTTGGATAGGGAGGGGCGGATTCCCGTTCGGCACGCTCCGACCTGCCTGTTGACTGGAAAATGGACAAAAAAAGAGGCGGCGGATTTCTCCGCCGCCTTCACGTTTGCTGCCAGGAACCCGTCCCTTAGAAGGAGAAGCGGGTGTCCCACAGAACGATGTTGGCGTCGTTGTTGCGACCGCCGGACTTGTTGTCGACGTAGCTGTACTCCAGACCCGTGGTCAGGCCCGGGGCCACGGCGTAGGTCACGCCGCCCTGGTAGACGTGAGCGCGGGCGTAGTCGGCCGCGGAGAAGGCGCCGGTGCCGACGTTGGCGCCCTTGGCGTCGGTGTAGGTGGCGGCCAGGATGACCGGGCCGATGGTGTACTGGGCACCGACCAGCCAGACCTGGTTGTCGTCGACGCCGGTGTGGCCCTTGCGGTAGCCGCTGTCGCCGCTGAAGGCATAGCTGCCGCCGATGGCGAACGGGCCGAAGGTGACGGTGGCGCCGGTGTGGACCGACGACAGGTCTTCGAAGCCGGTCGGGGCCTGGGCGAACTGGTAGGCAACGCTGGCTTCCAGGCCAACGCCGCTGAAGGCGCCCTTATAGTAGGCCTGAACTTCACCCATGTCGTTGTAGGTGACGTTCTTGCGGCGCTCGATGTTGGTGTTGCTGCTGCCGTAGGTCGGGGTGTAGGCGGCGGACAGCTTGAAGCCGGCGAAGCTCGGGGTCGAGTAGACGATCTTCGTGCTGGCGTCGCCCGACTCGAGCGTGCGCAGCGAACCGACAACGTACGGCAGCGAGGTCACGCCGTAATAGTTGAACACCCAGCCGTCCGGGCTGCCCGAGATGCCGTCGACGTTCGGGCCGATGACACCCGAATCGTCCGACGGGCCATTGACGACACCGGCCTGGACCGAACCGAAGGAACCGTTCACGAAGATGTAGGCGCGGTCGGCGTCGGTCTGGCGGTTGTTGTTGGTGCCGCCGGCGGCGCGCAGACGCAGGCGGGCGCCGTATTCCAGGCCGTTGTCAGCCTTGGCCGTCGGGGTGACGGTCAGACGGAAACGGTTGGCGAATTCGGTCTTGCGCAGGTTGTTGTCGTTGTCCTGGTCGACATACGCACCCTGGAAGAAGGCGTCGCCGCCCAGCAGGATGTCGAACTTGGACTTGGACTGGGCCGAGGCGGTGCCGCAGCCGGCGGCGAGGGCAACGGCGGCGCAGCCGATGACGAGAGAGCGCTTCATGGATTATCCATCCTTATGCGTACGCCCCGTTTTGGCCGGGAGCGGTCGGTTGTCTTTGTACGCAAGACTTAACCGCTCTCCAATTACTCCGGCAAGAGGCAAACTGCGGCGCGCTTTCGCATTCGCAACACAGTTGCAACAAAAACACACTCATAACAGGTTGGAATGATTAAAAAATCCAAGAGTGGCTGAATTTTGCTCTTTGGTTGGGACGAAAATCAGGCGGCTTGCCTAGAAAGTTGGCAAAGGAAAGGCGTGGGCAAGAAAAAAGGCGGTGACCGAAGCCACCGCCCTTTCCATCCGTTGCCGGACGTTCGATCGAAAGATCGATTAGAACGCCAGGACCGAGCGGACCAGGACGACGTCGCCCTTGTCGTCGCGGGTCGAGGCGTCGTTGTCGAGCTTGAAGTGGTCGTACTGAGCCTGGACGGTCAGGCCCGGAGCGACGGTGTAGCCGACACCGATTTCGTAGACCTGCAGTTCGCGGTCGCCGGCGGTGAAGAACGAACCGGCGTCCTTGCCGTTCTTGTAGTTGGCACCGACAACGATCGGGCCGGCAGTGTACTGAGCGCCGACAACCCAGTTGCGGGTGTTCTCGGTGGCAACGCCCGGACGCTTGTTCTGGCCCGACTTGCCGTAGTCGATGTAGCCGCCGCCGATGGCGAAGCCGGCGTAGCCAACCTGAGCGCCAGCCTGCCAGGCGTTTAGATCCTTGTAGTTGGAACCGACGACGTCGTCGACGGCGCGGCCCCAGTTGTAGCCGGCGCTGGCCTTAACGGTCACGCCGCCGAAGGTGTTGTTGTAGTTGGCACCGACTTCAACGATGTCGGTGTAGGTGCCAGCGCCGCCAGCGGCGAACGTGCCAACCGGCTTGACGCGGTTGACGTCGGTGGCCGAGCTGTCGTTACGCGGGGTGTAGCTGGCGCCGATCTGCAGGCCGGCGAAGCGCGGCGAGAAGTACACGATCTTGGTCGAGTTGGCTTCCGCCACCAGCGACTGGGTGATGATCGTGTTGCCGTTGGTGACGGTCGGGGCGGCGCCGGTGTTCAGACCGTTGGCAGTCGTGCCGATCCAGGCCGGCAGCGCGTCGTAGATGCCGAGCGGCAGGTAGTCGAGCGGGGCAGTCGTGTAGGTCTCGTCGTTGAACGAGTTGGTCACGCCGAGGCGGACCTGACCGAAGGAGCCCTGCGCGAAGATGTAAGCGCGGTCGGCGTCGGTGTTGCGGGCGTTGTTGGTGCCAGCGTTGGCACGCAGACGCATACGCGCACCGTACTCCAGGCCGTTGTCGGCCTTGGCGGACGGGATGATGTTGATGCGCATGCGGTTGCGGAATTCGGTCGAACGCAGGCCGGAGTCCAGATCCTGATCGACGTAGCCGGCTTCGAAGTAGGCGTCGCCGCCGATCTTGACTTCGAACTTGGCCTGGGCGTTGGCAGCGCCAGCGCCGAGGGCGAGAGCAGCGGCGGCAGCGCCGGCCAGCAGATAACGGGTCATGATTTTTGCCTCCATCCTGGCAGCAGATGTTTCAGCCTGGTTGACGTCCTGGCTGAGACTTTCGTACGCACCCCCGCCCTCGCCAGCAAGCGGCAAATCTCCGGGATTGCTGCATTGGGGGGACAGTGTGTCGCACGGGGCACACTAAGAAGGACCCCCTTGGCGAGCCCGCCGCAGTGCAACCCGGCAGGCTTCGCCTGTTGTCGTCCTGTTGTGACGGGGTGAGGCAAAGACGCTTCCGCTGTTGCGTGGTGCCGTCCACTTATGGTCTGTTCACCGGCATTCCGCGCGTGACTCGCGCGCGGCAACCCCTTTTCTAAACCGGGTTCCCGACCATGCGCCGTTCGACCGCCCTTCGCCTTGTCCCTGTACTGCTCGCGGCTTCCGTCTCGATCGCCGGCTGCGCAAGCTGGGGCGGCAAGACCGAAACCGTCGAAGAGCAGATGAAGAACAAGGACTACAAGTTCGGCAGCCTGCTCGGCACCGACGGCGGTCTGAACCTGTTCGGCAAGAACAAGCGTGGCGGCGACCAGGACACGGCCGGGGGCATCGGCGTGAACAGCTTCCTGTGGCGCGCCTCGCTCGACACCCTGTCCTTCATGCCGATCGCCTCGGCCGATCCGTTCGGCGGCGTGATCCTGACCGACTGGTACACCCCGCCCGATTCGCCGAACGAACGGTTCAAGGTCAACCTCTACATCATGGACCGCCAGCTGCGCGCCGATGGCGTCCGGGTGTCGGTGTTCAAGCAGCAGCGGACCGGCAACGACTGGCGCGACATCACTGTCGGGCCGGAAACCGCCGGCACCCTGGAGGACGCGGTGCTGACCCGCGCCCGCCAGCTTCGCGTGGCGCAGAACGCCGCCGCCCGCTGACACGGGCGGCCGGTCCGGGCTGGCATCCCGGCCTTTCGAGCATCTGGTACAACGGAAAACGGCGTCGCGCTCATGTCGCGTTACAATGTCAAGGAAACCGAGGCGAAGTGGCAGGGCGTGTGGGACAGCAAGGGCTGTTTCACCGCGCGCGAGGACGCCTCCCGGCCCAAATACTACGTGCTGGAGATGTTCCCCTATCCGTCGGGGCGCATCCACATGGGCCACGTCCGCAACTACACCATCGGCGACGTGATCGCGCGCTTCAAGCGCGCCAAGGGCTTCAACGTCCTGCACCCGATGGGGTGGGACGCCTTCGGCCTGCCCGCCGAGAACGCCGCGCTTGAGAAGAAGGTCCATCCCGCCGCCTGGACGCGCGAGAACATCGCGACCATGCGCGGGCAGCTGAAGACGATGGGCCTGTCCATCGACTGGGACCGCGAGATCGCCACCTGCGACGTGGAGTATTATCGCCACGAGCAAAAGATGTTCCTGGATTTCCTGAAGGCGGGCCTCGCCTACCGCAAGGAATCCTGGGTGAACTGGGACCCGGTGGACAACACCGTTCTCGCCAACGAGCAGGTGATCGACGGCCGCGGCTGGCGCACCGGCGCGCTGGTGGAAAAGCGCAAGCTGTCGCAGTGGTTCCTGAAGATCACCGCCTATGCCGAAGACCTGCTGAAGGGCCTGGAGACGCTGGACCGCTGGCCCGAGCGCGTCCGCATCATGCAGGAGAACTGGATCGGCAAGTCCACCGGCGTCCGCTTCCGCTTCAAGATCAAGGGGCGCGAGGACGATCTGGAGGTCTTCACCACCCGCCCGGACACGCTGTTCGGCGCCTCCTTCGCCGCGATCTCACCGAATCACCCGCTGGCTGCCGAGCTGGCCGCGTCCAGCCCGGAACTGGCCGAGTTCATCGCCGAGTGCAACCGGCTGGGCACCAGTGAGGAAGTGATCGAGACGGCGGAGAAGCGCGGCTTCGACACCGGGCTGACGGTCGTGCATCCCTTCGATCCGTCCTGGGAGCTGCCGGTCTACGTCGCCAACTTCGTGCTGATGGAATACGGCACGGGCGCCATCTTCGCCTGCCCGGCGCATGATCAGCGCGACCTGGATTTCGCCCGTAAGTATGGTCTGCCGGTCCGCCCGGTGGTGATCCCGGCCGATGCCGACCCAGCGACCTTCGAGGTCGGGACCGAGGCCTACACCGGTCCCGGCGTGCTGCGGAACTCCGCCTTCCTCGACGGACTCGACACCGAGTTGGCGAAGGAGGAGGCCGGAAAGCGGCTGGAGGCGGCGGAGCAGGGCGAGCGCACCACCCAGTACCGCCTGCGCGACTGGGGCGTGTCGCGCCAGCGCTATTGGGGCTGCCCGATCCCGGTCATCCATTGCGAGTCGTGTGGCATCGTTCCGGTTCCGGACGACCAGCTGCCGGTCGTGCTGCCGGAGGATGTGACCTTCGACAAGCCCGGCAACCCGCTGGATCACCATCCGACCTGGAAGCACACCGGCTGCCCCCAGTGCGGCAAGCCGGCGTTGCGCGAGACGGACACCTTCGACACCTTCATCGAGTCGTCCTGGTATTTCGCCCGCTTCTGCTCGCCGAAGACCGAGGATGCGGCCTTCACCCGCGAGGCGGTCGATTACTGGCTGGGCGTCGACCAGTATATCGGCGGCATCGAGCATGCGGTCCTGCACCTGCTCTACAGCCGCTTCTGGACGCGCGCGCTGAAGACCTGCGGCTACCTGAACCTGGACGAGCCGTTCACCGGCCTGTTCACCCAGGGCATGGTCAACCACGAGACCTACAAAGACTCCGGCACCGGCGCTTGGCTGGCCCCGACCGACCTGACGAAGAACGACAAGGGTGACTGGGTCCGAGCCGACACCGGCGCGCCGGTCAATGTCGGCCGCGTCGAGAAGATGTCGAAGTCCAAGAAGAACGTGGTGGATCCGGCGCACATCATCGGCACCTACGGCGCCGACGCCGCCCGCCTGTTCATGCTGTCCGACAGCCCGCCGGAACGCGATCTGGAATGGACCGAGGCCGGCATCGACGGTGCCTGGCGTTACATCAACCGCCTGTGGCGGATGATGACCGAGGCGGACCTGCCGGCCGCCGGCGCGCCGAAGCCCGAGTCGCTTGGCCCCAAGGCCGAAGCCGCCCGTCGCCTGGTCCACAAGACCATCGCCGGCGTGTCTGAGGATCTCGACAAGTTCCGCTTCAACAAGGCGGTCGCTCGCGTTCGCGAGCTGTCCAACGCGCTCGGCGAGCTGGACGGTAAGGGCGAAGGCGAGGGCTGGGTCCTGCGCGAGGGATTCGAGTCGCTGGTCCGTCTCGTCGGTCCGATGATGCCGCATCTGGGCGAGGAGCTGTGGGCGCAGCTGGGCCACAGCAGCCTGCTGGCCGACCAGCCCTGGCCGGAGGCCGACCCCGCCTTGGTGGTGGAGGACAGCGTCAAAGTCGCGGTCCAGGTCAACGGCAAGCTGCGCGCCACGCTGGAGCTGCCGCGCGACATGGACAAAGATGCGGCGGAGCAGGCGGCGCTTGCCGACGTCAACGTCCAGCGCGCCATGGACGGCAAGCCGGCGCGCAAGGTCATCGTCGTCCCGAACCGGGTGATCAATGTCGTTGTCTGATCCCAGATCGATCCGCCAGGGCCCGTTCCGCCGGAGCCCGCTCCGTCAGGTCATGGCGCGGGGGCTTTTCGCCCTCGCGCTCGGCCTGTCCGCCGTGTCGCTCTCGGGCTGCGGGTTCCAGCCGCTCTATGGCGGCAAGGGCATCGGGGCCGCCGCGTCCGAGCGGCTGATGGAGGTCGACATCGCGTCGATCCCCAACCGGGAAGGGCAGAAGCTCCGCAACCTGCTGATCGACAACTTCTATCCGTCGGAGCGGCCAGGAAATCCGCGCTACCGTCTGGATGTGTCGCTGTCGGCGTCGGAACAGAAGCTGGCCTTGCAGAAGGACGCCACCGCAGTGCGCGCCCAGCTGCTGGTCAACGCCCCCTACCGGCTGACCGATACCCAGACCGGGCAGGTGGTGTTCCAGTCCAGCTCGCGCTCTATGGTCAGCTACAACACGCTGGAGCAGCATTACGCCGCCATCGCGACGGTGCAGAACGCCTATGACCGGGCGCTCGAAGACATCTCCAACGACATCACCACCCGCGTCGCCATGTTTCTCGGCCGCGGGTCCTGACCGGCCGGGGATGCACGGGTGAAGCTCCAGCCCAAGGCAATCGACGGTTTTCTGCGCAGCCCGGACCGCAAGGTTCGGGCGGTGCTGCTTTATGGTCCCGACTCGGGGCTCGTCCGCGACCGCGCCCAGACGCTGGGCAAGACGGTGGTGCCGGACCTGTCCGACCCCTTCCGCGTCGCCGAGTTCCTGGGGCGCGCCATCGCCGACGATCCGGCGCGGCTGGCGGACGAGGCGGCGGCGATCTCGTTCACCGGCGGCCGGCGCCTGATCCGCGTTCGCGATGCCGAGGACAACGCCACCGCCGCCTTTACCGCCTTTCTGGAAAATCCGCCGCCGGGCGACAGCCTGGTGGTGGTCGAGTCGGGCGACCTCTCGGCCCGCTCCAAGCTGCGGCTTCTGTTCGAGGGGGACGATGCCGCCGCCGCCATCCCCTGCTATGTCGAAGAGGAGGCGTCGCTCGGCCGCGTCATCGCCGACATCCTGCAAGGCCATGGGCTGACCGCCGATCCCGACGTGCTGAGCTTCCTGGCCGGCAATCTCGTCGGCGACCGCATGGTGGCCCGCGGCGAGGCGGAAAAGCTGGCGCTCTACATGGGCAGCGAAAAGCGCGTGCGGCTGGAGGATGCCCAGGCCTGCATCGGCGACAGCGCCGCCCTGTCGATGGACGAGCCGGTGTGGGCGGCGGCGGAGGGCGACTTCGCCACGCTCGACCGTTCGCTGGCGCGCCTGTTCGCCGAGGGCACCTCGCCGGTGCCGATCCTGCGCGGCGCCCAGCGCCATTTCCAGCGTCTGCAACTGCTCACCGCCCAGGTCGCTGCCGGCAAGTCGGCGGAGGCCGCCGTCGAGTCGCTGCGCCCGCCGGTCTTCTTCAAGCTGAAGACCCGGCTGGTCAGGCAGGCGCGCCACTGGTCGCCCAACCATGTCCGGCAGGCGCTGGAACGGCTGGTGGATGCCGAGGCCGACTGCAAGCGCACCAACATGCCGGACGAGACCCTGTGCGCCCGCGTGCTGTTCCAGCTCGCCTCGCTGGGAGCCCGGCGCTGACTTGACCGTTGGGGGCGGCGCGCTATCTGGCGGAGCATGAGCGACGCCACCTACACCGCGCCACCGCCCGCCCCCTTCCGGGTCCGCTGGTGGCAACCCCTACTGTTCTGGGTCATCGTCAACGCCTGGGGCTTCGTCGAGCGGGGCGGACAGCCTTTTGCCGGACACCACCCGTCGCCCCTGCAGCCGCCGGGCTGGATCTTCCCGGTGATGTGGTTCACGCTGAACGTTTTCCAGATCTGGGGCGACATCCGCCTGATCGACCCGGCGCGGCGGCTCCGCAGCCGCGGGCTTCTGATCGGCCTCCAGGCGGTGACCTGGGCGATCTACGCCACCTTCAGCCTCGTCTATTTCACGCTGGGCAGTTCGATCCTCGCCGCGGCCTGGACAGTCTCTTTCTTCGTGATCACGTCGATCTGCATCGCGTTGGTGGCGCGGGATGACCGGAGCATCGCGCTGATCTGGACGCCGCTGATCCTGTGGACCGGTTTCGCCTCGGTGGTCGGCATCCACAACGCCCTCATCAACCCCGATCCGCTGTTCGGGACTCCGGCCCTTTGGGGATAATACCCGGATAAAAACCTTGCGCGGAATATCACCCGGGTATAATCAGTCGGGACTGATAACCCGCGGGGGAACGAAGGCTATGGCGGCTACGGCTGGGAAAGAGAATCGCAAGGCGGCGCTGGCCGCCTACAAGGAGCGCAAAAGCGTGGCCGGCGTCTTCGCCGTCCGTTGCGGGGCCGCCGGTGCGGTATGGGTGGGCGGCGCGCCGGACCTCGACAAGATCCAGAACCGCCTCTGGTTCCAGTTGAAGATGGGCGGTTGCCCGCACCGCAGCCTGCAAGCGGCGTGGAACACCCATGGCGCCGAGTCGCTGGCGTTCGAAATCGTCGAGCCGCTGGAGGATGAAGAGCTTGCCTTCGCCCGCGCCGCCGCCCTGAAGGGGCGGGTCGCCCATTGGGTCGCGGCATTGCGGGCGGAAGCGATCTGAGGGCGAGCGCTCAGCCGCGGTAGTCGTGAACCCGGCCGGTGAAGTCGGTCACGCGATAGCCGCCCTCGCCCTGCTCCTCGATCCAGGCCGGGGCGGCGGGGGCCTTGCCATGGCCGCCGGGAATGTCGAGCACGTAGGTCGGCTGGCACAGGCCGGACAGTCTCCCACGCAGGCCGGTCACCAGTGCCTGCCCCTCCGCCAGCGTCGGGCGGAAATGGCTGGTGCCGGCGGCAAGGTCGGGATGGTGCAGGTAATAGGGCTTCACCCGGTTGCGCACCATCCCGCGGAACAGAGCCTCCAGCGCGGCATGGCTGTCGTTGACGCCCTTCAGCAGCACGGTCTGGCCGACCAGCGGGATGCCGGCCTCGACCAGCCGGGCGAGGGCCGCCCGCACCGGCGGGGTCAGTTCGTCGGCATGGTTGATGTGGACGGCGACCCAGGTGGCGAGGTCCGGGGCGATCAGCGCCTCCACCAGTTCCGGCGTGACACGGTCGGGATCGGCGGCGGGAATGCGGCTGTGCAGACGGACGACACCGACATGCGGCATGGCCGACAGCGCCTGGACGATCCCGCGCAGCCGGCGCGGCGACAGCAGCAGCGGATCGCCGCCGGTGACGACGACCTCCCACACCTCCTCATGATCGCGGATATAGGCCAGAGCGGCCTCCATCTCGTCGGCGGTCAGCGCCTCGCCGCCCGGGCCGACCATCTCGCGGCGGAAGCAGAAACGGCAATAGACCGCGCAGGCGTGCAGCGGCTTCAGCAGCACCCGGTCGGGATAGCGGTGAACGATGCCCTTCACCGGGCTGCGCGCCACGTCGCCGATGGGATCCTTGAGTTCCTCCGGCATGCTGTACGCCTCGGCCGGGGAGGGCACGTACTGGGCATAGAGGGGATCCTGCGGATCCATGCGTCCGGCCAGCGTCTCGCGCAGGTACGGGGTCAGCGCCACGGCATAGCGGTCGGCGACCGTACGCACGGCATCGCCGGCCTCCGGTGTCATCAGCCCGGCGGCCACCAGATCGGAAACACTGTGCAGGGCCTTCATCGCTCTTTCCCGCTTCGACGGAATGGGTCATGTAGGAAAGCGACCGCTCTTACTCCTGCGAGACCCATGCTGTCGACTCTTCCCCGCCTGATCGGCCATCGCGGCGCCAAGGAAAGCGCCCCGGAAAACACCCTCGCCTCGATCCGCGAAGCTGCCCGCCAGGGCGCCCGCTGGGTCGAGGTGGACGTCATGCTGACCCGCGACCTGCGCCCTGTGCTGATCCATGACGACACGCTGGACCGCACCACCACCGGCAGCGGCGCCGTCCCGCTGCTGGATCTGGCGGATTTGCAGATGCTCGACGCCGGGCGCTGGTTCGATGCCGCCTTCGTCGGCGAGCGCGTGCCGACGCTGGAGGAGGCGGCAGCGCTGGTCCATGACCTGGGCCTTGGCCTGAATCTGGAGATCAAGCCCTATCCGGGGCAGGAGGAGATCACGGCGGAGGTGGCGCTGAACACCCTGCGCCCGCTGTGGCCATCCGACCGGCCGCTTCTGCTCTCCAGCTTCGAGGTTCCCTGCCTGGAGGTGGCGCAGCGTCTGTGGCCGGAGATCCCGCGCGGCTATCTGCTGTGGGACCCGCCGGCCGACTGGGCTTCCATCGCCGACCGCATCGGCGCGGCGACGCTGAACGTCCACCAGGACCGCCAGACGGCCGACAGTGTGGCGGAATACCGAGCCACCGGCCGGCCGGTGCTGGCCTACACCGTCAACGACGCGGAACGGGCCCGAACGCTGTTCGGCTGGGGCGTGTCGGCGGTCTTCACCGATGCGCCCGGCCGGCTGGCCGGCGAACTGGCGCATGATGCCTGATGGGGAGCCCGATGATCCGCCGGTGGACCGGTCGATAAGCTGACGCTTCCGTTCGCGACTGCGGCAATTCGTGAACGTTTTTTGCGCGAGGGGATGAATCCGCTCGTCGGGCGCGCCAATTCCTCATATATAGAACCGCACTGGCGATCCCGCCGGAACCCACGCGGATTCCGGCGGAGCTTTTCGTCGTCCGGTAGTCCGCCGCTTTGGTCCGGCGTCCCACGGGATGCCACGTTCGGTCTTTGGAGGGTTCGTTGAAGGCGTTGAAGCCGTTGCCGATGTCCGGCCGGGAGGTTTTGCCGCTCGTCGAGGGTGGCAAGGGTATTGCCGTTTCCAACGGAGAAAGCTCCGGCGCCTGGGCGGCTGCCGGCGGGATTGGCACCTTCTCGGGTGTCAACGCCGACAGCTATGATGAGAACGGCAACCTTCTGCCGCAGATCTATAATGGCAAGACCCGGCGCGAGCGCCATAACGAGCTGATCGCCTTCGGCATCGAGGGCGGCATCGCCCAGGCGCGCATCGCGCACGAGACGTCGAACGGCAACGGCCGCATCCACATGAACGTCCTGTGGGAAATGGGCGGCGCCGAGCACATCCTGCATGGCGTGCTGGAAGGCGCTCAGGGCATGATTCACGGCGTCACCTGCGGCGCCGGCATGCCTTACAAGGTTGCTGAGATCGCCGTGAGCTACGGCGTCCATTACTATCCGATCGTCTCGTCGGCCCGCGCCTTCCGCGCCTTGTGGCTGCGCGCCTACCACAAGTTCCGGGAACATCTCGGCGGCGTGGTGTATGAGGATCCGTGGCTGGCCGGCGGTCACAACGGCCTGTCCAACTCCGAAGACCCGCAGAAGCCGGAGGATCCGTTCCCCCGCGTCCTGGCCCTGCGCCAGATGATGAACAGCTTCGGGCTGAACGACACCCCCATCGTGATGGCGGGCGGCGTCTGGTGGCTGTCGGAGTGGGAGGATTGGATCGACAACCCCGACCTGGGGCCCGTCGCCTTCCAGTTCGGCACCCGTCCGCTGCTGACCCAGGAGAGCCCGATCTCCATGGCGTGGAAGCGCAAGCTGGTGGCGCTGCAGCCGGGCGACGTCTTCCTGAACCGCTTCTCCCCCACCGGCTTCTACTCGTCGGCGGTGAAGAACCCCTTCCTGCTGGACCTGATGGCCCGGTCCGAGCGTCAGGTCGCCTATCTGTCCAAGCCGGTGGGCGAGCATTCGGCCGAATTCCCGGTTGGTCCGCGCGGCCGTCCGGTCTACGTGACCGAAAGCGACAAGCAGCGCGCCGAGGGCTGGCTGTCCCAGGGCTTCACCACAGCCCTGAAGACGCCGGACAGCACGCTGGTCTTCGTCACGCCCCAGCAGTCGAAAAAGATCCTGCACGATCAGGTCGACTGCATGGGTTGCCTGTCGGCTTGCGGCTTCTCCAACTGGGCGCAGAACGAGGAAGGCACGACGGGCAAGCGCGCCGATCCGCGCTCCTTCTGCATCCAGAAGACGCTCCAGGCGGTCAGCCACACCGACGACTGCGAAAATCAGCTGATGTTCGCGGGGCACAACGCCTACCGCTTCGCCAGCGATCCTTATTACAACGACGGCTTCATCCCCACGGTGAAGCAGCTGATCGAACGGATCGCCACCGGCTACTGACCGGTCGCATTCACCGGATGGGCAAGGCCGTCGGCGGGAAACCGTCGGCGGCCTTTGCATTGGGCCATTACGGGCATTCATCCGGTTTGGGCGGCTCTCCAGACCATGTCTCCATTGACGTCGCTGCGACAATGGCTTGCGTGAGCTTTCCGAATGGTTTTACTCTTAAACAGAATGCGGCCTAGTGCCGCGGTTCTGTTTTGGACTCCGTGTCCGACCCCACTGTCGACAGTACGGGTGCCTCGCCCATGATGACCGCCGAACGCCCCTTCAAGCGAGCCCTCGACCGGCTGAACGGCGCTGGACTGCGCCCGACCCGCCAGCGCCTCGGCCTCGCCCGCATGCTGTTCGAAGGTTGCGACCGGCATGTCACGGCGGAGCAGCTGCACTGCGAGGCGCTTGCCGCCGACCTGCCGGTGTCGCTGGCGACCGTCTACAACACGCTGAACCAGTTCACCGCCGCAGGGCTTCTGCGCGAGGTGGTGGTGGAGGCGGGAAAATCCTACTTCGACACCAATACCAGCGACCACCACCATTTCTTCGTCGAATCCACCGGCCGGCTGGAGGATATCCCCGCCGACCGGCTGACGGTGCAGAACCTTCCGGCCGCCCCCGCCGGCACCCGCGTCGCCCGCGTCGACGTGATCGTCCGCCTGATCGAGGACGACGTCTGATCCTGCCCCCTTGCCGATGGTCCGGTGCTCAGCCCTCGTCAGGCTGCGTCGGAGCGGGGGCGCGGTCGACGAAGGGCCAGCGGATGAAGGCGAAGGCCCAGACCGCCAGGACGTTGAGGTAGGGGAACAGCAACAGCAGGATCCACAGCGGGCTGCGCCCGGCCTTGGCCAGAACCCAGCCGCCGGCGATCAGCATGTACATCGTGACGATGGAGCCGATCAGCAGTTCCCAGAAGCCGAGCTGGATCACGGTCTCCGTCATGCCGTCCTCCGTGCCTTGACCTTGCGCGCCTGCCGTGCCGGCAGAACCGGCCATCGGCTATGCGCCATCACGCCGATGGGCACCACATGCCCGAGCGGCACCAGAGAGAACAGGGCCCACAGCGGCGAGAAGCCGGCCCGCCGCAGAATGCGCGACAGCGGCCAGACGATGGCGATCTGGAACAGCATCAGCCCCAGGAGCGGCCCCTGGAACAGGCTATCGATGAAATCCTGCAGCATGCCCGACGGGATCCTCCTTCACATCGTCGCCGGGCAGAGAAGCGCGAGCTGCGGGCTTTGTCGAGGCAAACTTTTCCCCAAACCCTTCCCTCAAACTCTTCCCATGCACGACAGCCGGCCGAAGCATCTCCGATCCCGCCCGGATCAGGGGTGAGCGAACGTGAAAATGCCCGCACCGGCATGCTACAGTTCGTCGCGTCCGGCCGTTCCGGCTTGACGCCTCTCCAGCATTCAGACGCGGCGGACCATTTCCTTTGACGGATCTCTCCGAACCGGACATTGGCGCACGCGGGACGTGGTGGCGCTTATCGTCTCTGCCGCCCGTCGCCGCGATGCGCATCGGCCTGCTTGTGGCGGTGATCGCCGGTTTCTGGCTGGTCGCCTACGCCGACCTTGAGCGGGCGCGCGACCGGGCGATCCATGATGGTCTGCGCCAGACCGCCAACCTCTCGACCCTGCTGGAGGAGGATGCCCGCCGCGTCATGGTCGTGGCCGGCTATACCCTGCGGGGCATGACGGAGAGCGGGCAGATTCCCGCCTACCTGCTTGGTGAAGCGGCCGGGTCACCCGGTGTGGACTCCGGGCCGGGCCTGGCTCTGCGGACCCTGCTGATCGTGGAACCGGACGGGCGGGTTCGGCAATCTTCCGGCCTGGACGCCCCGGCAACGGTCGCCGGAAGCCGGCTGGCCCAGGCGGCGGCCGGCAGGTCGGGGTCCTTCATCGGACCCTATCAGGAGCCGGGCGGCGGCTGGCGTGCGGCAATCGTCCGGCCGCTGGCGGATGGCAGCGGCGTGGCGGTGGGGCTGCTCGACCTCGACCGTTTCGCCCGGCTTTATGCGACACAGAACATCGGGCCGCGCAGCATCATCCTCCTTTATGGCGAGGACGGGGTGGTTCTCGCCCATTCCCGGGTCAGCGTGACTCTCGACCAGAACCGCGCCGCCTTCGCCGACATCCTGCCCCGCCTGTCCACCGGTGAGGCTGCGCGGACGCTGTCCGGCTTCGACCCGACCGAGGGGCGCGAGCGGATCGGCACCGTCCGCCGCGTGGGAGGGCTGCCCTTTTACGTCTATGTCCGCATCCGGACCGACGATGTGCTGGCCGGCTGGTACAACGACCGCTGGAAGCGCATCCTGGAAACCGCCGCGGTGTCGGTGGTGGTGGCGCTGCTGGCCTGTCTGGCGCTGCGGCAGCTTGGCCGGCTGGAGACGACGACGCAGGCATTGCGCGCCAGCGAACGACGCTCACAGGCGCTGTTCGACAGCAGTTTCCAGATCATGGGGCTGCTGGCGCCGGACGGCCGGGTGCTGGCGCTGAACCGGCCGGCCTGCGCCCTGGCCGGTCTGCCTGCCGAAGCGCTGGTCGGACACCGCGCCTGGGAGTTCCGCGGCTGGGCCCGCACGGACGAACTGGCGGCGGCTTTCCGCCAGTCCATCGAAAGGGCGGCCTCGGGACGCTTCGTCCGTTACGAGACCGATGTGGTCGCCGACGGGCTCACCCGCGTGATGGATGTGACGATCAAGCCGGTCTATGACGACGGGGGCGTCGTCACGGTGCTGGTGGTCGAGGCGCGCGACATCACCGAGCGGGTCGAGGCCGCCGAAAGGCTCGCCACGGCGCTCGATCAGGCGGAGGCCGCCAACCGGGCCAAGAGCGCCTTCCTGGCGACCATGAGCCACGAGCTGCGCACGCCGCTGAACGCCATCATCGGCTTTTCCGACATCATGCTGCACGAGCTGTTCGGTCCGCTGGGCAGCCCGCGCTATCGCGACTATGCCCGCCATGTGCAGAACAGCGGTCGCCACCTTCTGGACCTGATCAACGACGTGCTGGACATGTCGAAGCTGGAGGCCGGGCGCTACACGCTGGATGAAAGCTGGATGGAGCCGGCTGAAGCCATCGAGACCTGCCGGGCGCTGGCCGCGGTGCCGGCCGATGTCGGTGGGGTGACGCTGGCGGTCGAATGCCCCCCCGACCTGCCCAATCTGCTGGCCGACGAGCGTGCCTTGCGCCAGGTGCTGCTGAACCTGCTGTCGAACGCGGTCAAATTCACCCCGCGCGGCGGCCGGGTGACGGTGAGTGCGGTGCGGGAAGGGGATGGCAGGATCGCCATCACCGTGCGCGATACCGGCATCGGCATCGCCGCCGACGCGCTGGCCCGCATCCTTGAACCGTTCCAGCAGGCCGACAGCAGCATCTCCGGGCGGTTCGGCGGCACCGGGCTGGGCCTATCGATCTGCCGCGACCTGATGGCCCTGCATGGCGGCAGCCTGTCCATCGACAGCGAGCCGGGCCTCGGCACCGCCGCCACCATCCGTTTCCCCGCCGACCGTACCGGCCGGCCGGTTGCGGCGGATGGGTTGCCGGCGTAAGCCTGTCGGCGATCAAGAGCATCGAAAGGCGGACGAGATGATCGGGAATGACGGGAAGCCGGTGTCCAAGGAGAAGCTGCGCGAGCACATCGCCGCCTACAACGGCCAGTCGCGCGGCTCCAAGGAATTCGCGGCGATCCCCCGCGCGCTGGTCACCATTCTGGACGGGCTGAAACCGGGCAAGACCGGCTACGTCAAATGCCTGGACGGGCAGGTCCAGCTGTCGCGCCGCAAGGACAACAGCGTCTCGGCCGGCTGACAACGGACCGGCTAACAACGGAAAGGCGTCCTTCCCCGGCTCTGGGGAAGGACGCCTTCCATTGAAGCGTCAGGCCGTTGGGCCGTCAGGCGATCAGTGCTTGGCCGCGGCGGCGGCACCGATGCCGGTCTGGGAGCGGACGAACTGGTCCTCGAAGGCCTCGCGCTCGGCGCGGGCCGACGCGCTGCTGTCCAGCTTCGAGACGACGATGGTGACGAGGAAGGCCAGCGTCATCGAGAACAGGGCCGGCTGCTCGTAGGGGAAGATGGGGGCCGGGTTGTTCAGAACCACGACCCACACCGCGTTCGACAGCACCACCAGCGTGACGGCGGAGATCAGGCCGGCGATGCCGCCCGCCAGCGCGCCGCGCGTGGTCAGGCCCTTCCAGTACATCGACAGGATCAGCACCGGGAAGTTCACCGATGCTGCGACGCCGAAGGTCAGGCCGACCAGGAAGGCGACGTTCTGCTTCTCGAAGGCGATGCCCAGCACGACGGCCAGAACGCCCAGAACCAGCGAGGCGATCTTGGATACGCGCATCTCCTCGCGCTCCGTCGCTTCGCCCTTGCGGATGACGCGGGCGTAGAGGTCGTGGGCGATGGCGGACGCGCCGGCCAGCGCCAAGCCCGACACCACCGCCAGGATGGTGGCGAAGGCGACCGCCGACAGAAAGCCCAGGAACAGATCGCCGCCCAGCGCCTTGGCCAGATGCATCACCGGCATGTTGCCGCCGCCGATCAGCTTGCCGCCGACCTTGCCGCCTTCGAAGAACTGTGCGTCGGTGCCGACGATGGTGATCGCCGCCATGCCAAGGATGCAGACGAGCAGGAAGAAGAAGCCGATGAAGCCGGAGGCGTAGAAGACCGACTTGCGGGCCTCGCGCGCGTTGGGAACGGTGAAGAAGCGCATCATGATGTGCGGCAGGGCGGCGGTGCCGAACAGCAGGCCCAGCGACAGCGACACCGCCGACACCGGGTCGGCCAGCAGCGTGCCCGGACCCATGATCTTCACGCCGTCCTTGTGCGAGGCGATGGCGCTCTTGGCGATGGCCTCCAGGCTGAAGCCGAAGCGCGACAGTGCCAGGAAGGCCAAGACCATGCCGCCGCCCAGCAGAAGCACGGCCTTGATGATCTGCACCCAGGTGGTGGCGATCATGCCGCCGAAGGTGACGTAGACCACCATCAGCACGCCGACAACGATCACCGCGACGTTGTAGTCCAGCCCGAACAGCAGTTTGATCAGCTGGCCGGCGCCGACCATCTGGACGATCAGGTAGAAGCACACCACCGTCAGCGAGCCGATGGCGGCGAAGGTGCGGATCTTGCCCTGGTCCAGCCGGTAGGATGCAATGTCGGCGAAGGTGAAATGGCCGAGGTTGCGCAGCCGTTCGGCCAGCAGGAACAGGATGATCGGCCAGCCGACGAAGAAGCTGATGGTGTAGACGAACCCGTCATAGCCCTTGGCGAACACCAGGCTCGACAGGCCGAGCAGCGTCGCCGCCGACATGTAGTCGCCGGCAATCGCCAGACCGTTCTGGAACCCGGTGATGCCGCCGCCCGCGGTGTAGAAATCGGAGGTGGACCGGGTGCGGCTGGCCGCCCAATAGGTAATGCCCAGCGTCATCAGCACGAAGGCGATGAACATGCCGATGGCCGACAGGTTGATCGGCTGCTTTTCCAGCTGACCGACATCGCCGGCGGCAAGCGCCGGCACGGCGGCGAGGGCGGCGAAAAGGGTGGCGGCGCTGGTCGCAAGGAGGAACCGGCGGGCGGTCATTGCAGCGTCTCCCGCGTGATCTCGTCGGTCAGGTCCTGGAAGCGGCCGTTGGCGAAATGGGAATAGACGCCGGTCAGCAGCCAGGACAGGATGATGATGGCGGCCCCGATCGGGAAGCCGACGCTGAGCGACGACTCGTCGGACATCGGCTTGTGCAGCAGGCCGGGCGCGAAGGCGACCACCATCATGAAGGCGTAGTAGCCGACCAGCACGATGGCCGACAGGATCAGGGCCAGCCGGCTGCGCTGGCGCACCAGCTCGTGGAATTTGGGGTTCCGGCGAACCCTCTCATAGACGGAAGTGTTGGCGGGGGAGTGCATGTTTCCTCCAGACGCTGAACGTCCTTGGTTTGCGCCGACCCGAATTGATGGGGCTGGGCTTATGTCCTTCCGGCTAACAAAACACTGTTTCGCAAATTTCCCGGAAATATGACGAATTGTTTCAGTGCAATTCAGGCAATAATCTCACCGATTCGCGTTGAGCCGCGGCGGTGAAGCTGGAATGATGGTGGGGATTCCACCGCTCCCCGCATCCCGCCTCCGCCCGGAAAATGATCCGTTCGCCCCTGTTCCTGCGGCTGTTCTCGGCGATCCTGATCTCGCTCGGGCTGTTCTCCGCGGCGGCCTACGTCTTCTCGGTCCCCTTCATCGAGGAGACGGCCTACGAGATCGAACGCGACGCCAGCCGGACCATTCTCGACAACGTGTTCGAACTGGTCAGCCGCATCCGCGGCGGGCTGGAGGAGCAGCGGGTGGCGACCGTCGACTCCTACAAGACGCGGCTGCGCGACGTGCTGGAGCTGGCCGTCGGCTATATCGAGCATGTCTACGCCCGCGCCGACCGCGGCGAGATCACGATGGAGCAGGCGCGGCGCGAGGCGATGGAGGGGCTGCACGCCTTCCGCTACGGCAACGGCGACTATGTCTGGGCCATCGGCTACGATTCGGTGATCCTGTCGCACCCCTCGCCCGACTATCAAGGGCGCAAGGCCGACGATCTGCGCGACAATCTGGGCCGCCACATCCTGCCCACCATCGTCGCCACCGCCAAGCGCGAGGGGGAGGGGTTCCAGACCTATCCGTGGTGGCGGCCCAATGGCGACGAGCGGGCGCCGAAGCTCAGCTTCTTCAAGGATTTGCCCAGGCGCGGCATCATCGTCGGCACTGGCGCCTATCTGGCGGACGTCGACGCCGAGGTGGAGCGGCGCAAGGCCGACGCCATCGAGGATCTGCGGCAGGCCCTGCGCAAACTGCGCATCGCCCGCACCGGCTATCTGTACATCTTCGATTCGGCGAACCGGATGATCATCCACCCGAATTCGAACATCGAGGGCACCGCCTTCGGCGACCGGCTGAATTCCGCCACCGGCCGTCCCATCGCCGAGGATTTGAAGGTCGCTGCGGCAAAGGGGGAGCCGCTGACCTACCTGTGGGACAAGCCCGACGATCCCGGCAACTACGCCTACGAGAAAATCAGCTGGGTCCGGCATTTCGAGGGGTTCGACTGGTACATCGCCTCATCGGTCTATGTGGACGAGCTGCGGCGGTCGTCGGTGGTGCTGGGCAACCGCATCCTCGCCATCGGCATGGCGCTGATGGCGGCGGGCAGCCTGCTGGGCTACATCGCCGTCGGGCGGCTGGTGCGGCCGCTGCGCCGGCTGGCCGACACCGCGGTGCAGGTGAGGGCCGGCGACCTCGGCGCCCAGAGCGGCATCCGCCGCGGCGACGAGATCGGGCTGCTGGCCTCCGCCTTCGACGGTATGGTCCGGCAGTTGCGCGACACCGTCGCCACGCTGGACAGCCGGGTGCGCGACCGCACCGCCGCACTGGCGGAGGCGGAAAGCCGGCAGCGCGTGATCCTGGATGCGATTCCCGCCTGCATCGCCGGGCTGGACCGTGACGGCCGGCTGACCTTCGCCAATTTGCGCTGGGCCGAACTGGTCGGGCGCGACAAGGCGGCGGTCATCGGCCGCGATCTGGCGTCGGTCGTCGGCCGGCGGGCGATGGCGGCCCTCGTCCCCCACCTCGACCGTTGCCTGTCGGGGGAGGTGGTGACCTTCGAATATGCCTTCCAGCGCCATGGCGGCACCATGGTGACCAAGACCACGCTGATCCCCCATCGTGGCGAGGGGCGGGCAGAGGAGGGAGCGGTCACCGGCCTGTTCGTCCTGACCCTCGACATCACCGACGAGAAGCAGACCGAGCGCCAGCTGGTGGAGGCGCAGCGGCTGAAGGCGGTCGGCCAGCTGTCCGGCGGGCTGGCGCACGACTTCAACAACCTGCTGTCGATCATCATCGGCAACCTGTCGGCGGCGCGCGACCGCTACGCGGCGGTGGAGGGGCTCGACGCCTATCTGGAGCCGGCCCAGCGCGCCAGCCGGCGCGGCGCCGACATCACCGCCCGTCTGCTCGCCTTCTCCCGCCAGCAGCCGCTGAAGCCGGAGCCGATCGAACTGTGCGGCCTCTTGCGCGACATGGCCGTTCTGCTGCGCCGGTCCTTCCCCAGCTCCATCGCCATCGGCGTGCCGGGGGAGGGGCGGGAATGCTGGACCATCGCCGACCAGACCCAGCTGGAGAACGCGCTGGTCAACCTCGCCATCAACGCACGCGACGCCATGCCGAACGGCGGGCGGCTCGACATCGCCGTCGGCATCCGCAAGGTGGAAGGCGACCAGTCCTTCGACGAGCCGGTCCGGCCCGACGATTATCTGGAGATCCGCGTCACCGACACCGGCACCGGCTTCACGCCGGAGGCGCTGGCCCGCGCCGTGGAGCCCTTCTTCACGACCAAGGCCCTCGGCTCCGGCCTGGGGCTGTCGATGGTCTACGGCTTCGTCAAACAGTCGCGCGGCTATCTGCGCATCGACAGCCGTCCGGGGGAGGGGACCGCCGTCACCCTGCTGCTGCCGCGCGCCGAACCGGTTCCCCGCCTACAGGAGGCCGACCCGGCGGCGGCGGCCGAACCGCAGCCCGGCGGCTGGTCCGGCCAGCTGGCGCTGGTGGCGGAGGACAATGACGATGTCCGGCAGGTGATGCGCCAGCAGCTGGTCGACCTCGGCTTCTCGGTGGTGGAGGCGGCGAGCGGCGACGAGGCAGCGGAGCTGGTGGAGCAGATCGACGGGTTGTCGCTGCTGGTCTCCGACATCGTCATGCCCGGCTTGTCTGGCGTGGAGCTGGCGCGGCGCGCCCGGCTGCTGCGGCCGGCCATGCGGGTGGTTCTGGTCAGCGGATTCGCTGTCGAGTATGGCGACGTCCCCGCCGATGCCGTCATACTGCGGAAGCCATGGGACAAGCGGGAGCTGGTGGCGGCCATCGGCCACGCCGCCGAACCCGCGCCAGCCTGATACAGTTGGGCAAACAGAACGCACCTGGAAAAAAGCAGGGCGACGAGTGCCGAGGGGAAACGCGCGTGGGACAGAAGAAGCGCATCTATGTGATTGAGGACGAGGCCGACATCCGGCGGCTGGTGACGGAGGTGCTGGAAAGCTACGGCTATGAGGTGACCGGCTGGGCCAACGGGCGGGAGGCGCGGACGGCGATCCAGCGCCAGGCCCCCGACCTCTGTCTGGTCGATCTCGGCCTGCCGGACATGGACGGGCTGACCCTGGTGCGCGAGCTGTGGGAGGATGTGCGCTTCGGCGTCATCATCCTGTCCGGGCGCGGCGGCACCTCCGACCGGGTGCTGGGGCTGGAGCTTGGCGCCGACGATTACATCGTGAAGCCGTTCGAGCCGCGGGAACTGGTCGCCCGCGTCAACAGCGCCATCCGCCGTCGCGAACAGCTGGCCGGAGCGACTGCCGCCGCGGACACCGCGCGGGCGCGCTTCGGCCCCTGGGTGTTCGATCTCGGCAACCTGACGCTGACTGCCGACGATGGCCGGCAGGAAAGCCTGACCGCAGCGGAAGCCTCGCTTCTGCTCATGCTGCTGAAGGCGCCCAAGCGCGTGCTGTCGCGCGAGCATCTCCAGGGCCCGGATCAGGATCGCGACGATTTCCCTTACGACCGCAGCATCGACGTCCGCGTCTCGCGCATCCGAAAGAAGATCGAGGAGGATCCCCGCGCGCCGCGGCTGATCAAGACGGTCTATGGTGCCGGCTACCTGTTCGCCGGCGACGTGAGCTGGTTGCGCTGAAAGTGGCGCCACCCCTGCGTTTGCGCCGCAACAACCTCAATAACAATTGGTCATAATCCTGAGAAAGTTGCGCAAAGCTGGTCTGCTACAGGCTGTTTCCAACACCGCCGCGCCCAATGCCGGCGCGCAACAAAGAACCCCTGGGGAGAACGGTCCGATGAGTGAAACTGCCGCTGCAGCCGATGTCCGCACCAATCCGTACGAGCGCGACCTCGACCGCAATGCCGCCAATTTCGTCGCCCTGACGCCGCTGACCTTCCTAGAGCGTGCCGCCGCCGTGTGGCCCGACCGGCTGGCCGTCGTCCATGGTACGGTGCGCCGGACCTGGGCCGAGACCTTCATCCGTGTGCGCCGTCTGGCCGCGGCGCTGGCGAATGTAGGCATCGGCACCGGCGACACCGTCGCCATGCTGGCAGCCAACACGCCGGAACTGTTCGAGGCCCATTTCGGCGTGCCGCTGGCCGGTGCCGTGCTGAACGCCGTCAACACCCGCCTGGACGCCGAGGCCATCGCCTTCATCCTGAAGCATGGCGAAGCGAAGATCCTGATCGTCGACCGCGAGTTCTCCGGCGTCGCCAAGAAGGCGCTGGCCCTGCTCGACGCGCCGATCCCGGTGGTGGACATCGACGATCCGACCTACAGCGGCGGCGAGCTGATCGGCGACCGCGATTACGAGTCCTTCATCAGCGATGTCGGTGCCGAGCATCCCTGGACCCTGCCGGCCGACGAATGGCAGGCCATCGCGCTGAACTACACCTCCGGCACCACCGGCAACCCGAAGGGCGTCGTCTATCACCACCGCGGCGCCTATCTGAACGCGGTGTCGAACGCGCTGTCCTGGAACATGGGCGATGCGCCCGTGTATCTGTGGACGCTGCCGATGTTCCACTGCAACGGCTGGTGCTTCCCCTGGACCATCGCGGTCACCGCCGGCACCGCCGTCTGCCTGCGTCAGGTCCGCCCCGACGCCGTTCTCAAGCTGATCCGCGACGAGCGGGTGACCAACTTCTGTGGTGCGCCCATCGTCCTCAACATGCTGAACAATGCTCCGGCCGAGCTGAAGCAGGGCATCGAGCAGAAGGTCAAGGTGATGGTCGCCGGCGCTGCCCCGCCCGCCGCCGTCATCGCCGGGATGGAGCGCATGGGCTGGGAAGTCACCCATGTCTACGGCTTGACCGAATGCTACGGCCCGACCGTGGTCTGCGTCTGGCACGACCGCTGGGACGGCCTGTCGCTGGACGAGAAGGCGGCGATCAAGGCGCGCCAAGGCGTGCGCGGCCCGATGCTGGAGGCGGTGGTCGTCGCCGACCCCTTCACGCTGGAGCCGGTGCGGAAGGACGGTCGCACGATGGGTGAGATCATAATGCGCGGCAATAACGTCATGAAGGGGTATCTGAAGAACCCCAAGGCGACCGAAGAGGCCTTCGCCGGCGGCTGGTTCCACACCGGCGACCTCGCCGTCTGGCATGAGGACGGCTATGTCGAGATCAAGGACCGCTCGAAGGACATCATCATCTCCGGCGGCGAGAACATCTCGTCCATCGAGGTGGAGGATGTGCTCTACAAGCATCCCGATGTGCTGGAGGCTGCCGTCGTCGCCCGCCATGACGAGAAATGGGGCGAGACGCCCTGCGCCTTCGTCACGCTGAAGGACGGCGCTGCCGCGACCGAGGCCGACATCATCGCCTTCTGCCGGTCGCACATGGCCCACTTCAAGTGCCCGCGCACGGTGGTGTTCGGCCCGCTGCCGAAGACCTCCACCGGCAAGATCCAGAAATACGTCCTGCGCAAGCAGACCGAGGGGCTGTAAGGGGCACTTTGCCTCCTCCCTGACCCTCTTCCGCACATCGGCCGAAGCGCGCCTCTCCATCCCCCTGTTCAGCGGGGAGAGAGGCGAGCTGTGCCCTTCCATGCCTGCACGCCGCCCATTTCCAAAGGGACCCGCGCCATGAAGATCCTCTGCGCCGTCAAGCGCGTCGTCGACTACAACGTCAAGATCCGGGTGAAGACCGACCAGTCCGGCGTCGAGACGTCCAACGTGAAGTTCTCGATGAACCCGTTCGACGAGATCGCCGTCGAAGAAGCCGTGCGTCTGAAGGAGGCCGGCACGGCGACCGAAATCGTGGTGGTTTCCGTCGGTCCGATCCAGGCACAGGAGACGCTCCGCACCGCTCTCGCCATGGGGGCCGACCGTGCCATCCTGGTGCAGACCGATGTCACCCCTGAACCGCTGGCCGTCGCCAAGGTCCTCAAGGCGCTGGTCGAGAGGGAGGCCCCCGGTTTCGTCATCCTCGGCAAGCAGGCCATCGACGACGACTGCAACCAGACCGGCCAGATGCTCGCCGCCCTGCTCGGCTGGGGCCAGGGCACCTTCGCCTCAAAGGTCGCCCCGGCGGGCGATGCCGTCGCGGTCACCCGCGAGATCGACGGCGGGCTTGAGGTCGTGTCGTTGAAGCTGCCGGCGGTGGTGACCGCCGACCTGCGCCTGAACGAGCCGCGCTATGCCTCGCTGCCCAACATCATGAAGGCGAAGAAGAAGCCGCTGGAGACCGTCACGCCGGACAGCCTCGGCGTCGATGTTGCTCCGCGTCTGAAGACGGTGAAGGTCGCCGAGCCGCCGAAGCGTCAGGCCGGCATCAAGGTGCCGGACGTCGCCACCCTGGTCGACAAGCTGAAGACCGAGGCGCGGGTGATCTGAGCGCCGGCCCCGGCGCCCGCACTCCCCGCACCCCGCCCGACAGAGGAACCGCCCCATGCCCATCCTGATCCTTGCCGACCACGACAACGCCAGCCTGAAGCCCGCCACCGCCCATGCGGTGACCGCGGCATCCAAACTCGACGGCGACATTCATGTTCTGGTCGCCGGCCGCAACGCCGCCCCGGCCGCAGAGCAGGCCGCCAAGCTGGCCGGCGTCGCCAAGGTGCTGCTCGCCGACGATGCCGCCTATGAACACGCCCTGGCCGAGCCGGTCGCCGCTTTGCTGGTGTCGCTCGCCGCCGGCTACAGCCATGTCCTGGCCGCCGCCACCTCGGCCGGCAAGAATGTGCTGCCGCGCGTGGCTGCCCTGCTCGACGTGGCGATGATCTCCGACATCACCGCCGTGGTTGCCGCCGACAGCTTCGAGCGGCCGATCTATGCCGGCAACGCCATCGCCACCGTGCAGTCGGCCGACCCGGTGAAGGTGATCACCGTCCGCACCACCGCCTTCGCGGCGGCCGCCACCACCGGCAGCGCCACGGTCGAGAGCATCGCCGCCGTCGCCGATCCCGCCCTGTCGGGTTTCGTCTCGGCCGAACTGTCGAAGTCGGAGCGTCCGGAGCTGACCTCGGCCCGCATCGTCATCTCCGGCGGGCGCGGCATGCAGTCGGGCGACAACTTCCACTTGCTGGAGGCCATCGCCGACAAGCTGGGTGCCGCGGTCGGGGCCAGCCGCGCCGCCGTCGATGCCGGCTTCGTGCCGAACGACTATCAGGTCGGCCAGACCGGCAAGATCGTGGCGCCGGACCTCTATGTCGCCGTCGGCATCTCGGGCGCCATCCAGCATCTGGCCGGCATGAAGGACAGCAAGGTCATCGTCGCCATCAACAAGGACGAGGAGGCGCCGATCTTCCAGGTCGCCGATTACGGCCTCGTCGCCGACCTGTTCAAGGCCCTGCCGGAGTTGCAGCAGGCCGTCTGATCCCGTCCATCCTTTCCGTTATCCGAAGAGGTCCCCCATGACCGCCGCTGCGATCCCCTACACCCCGCCGCTGAAAGAGATCCGCTTCGTCCTCGACCATCTCGCCGGCATGGCCGAGGTGGCGGCTCTACCCGGCTTCGAGGATGCCAGCCCCGACATGGTGGACAGCATCCTGGACGAGGCGGCGAAGATTGCCGAGAACGTCCTGGCGCCGCTGAACCGCATCGGCGACGTCCAGGGGGCCAAGCTCGGTGCCGACGGCGTCGCTCGCACGGCGGAGGGCTGGGGGACGGCATGGCAGGCGCTGGTCGAAGGCGGCTGGAACGGGCTGCCCTTCGATCCGGCGCGCGGCGGCATGGGGCTGCCCAACCTGCTGAACACCGCGGTGCAGGAGATGTGGCACTCCGCCAACATGGCCTTCGCGCTCTGCCCGATGCTGACGCAGGGGGCGGTGAACGCGGTGCAGCTCTATGGCT
Source organism: Azospirillum sp. A29 (assembly GCF_042604625.1). NCBI lineage: Bacteria > Pseudomonadati > Pseudomonadota > Alphaproteobacteria > Rhodospirillales > Azospirillaceae > Azospirillum > Azospirillum sp. A29. The sequence goes on along the minus strand of NZ_CP170466.1, from coordinate 1,512,097 downwards.
CGGAGGCCTTGAAGGACCTCTATTTGCCCCGGATGATCTCGGGCGAGTGGACCGGGACCATGAACATCACCGAACCGCAGGCAGGCAGCGACCTCGCCGCCACGCGGTCGCGCGCGGTGCCGAACGGCGACCATTACCTCGTCACCGGGCAGAAGATCTTCATCACCTACGGCGACCATGACCTGACGGAGAACATCGTCCATCTGGTGCTGGCCCGCCTGCCCGATGCGCCTCCCGGCGTGAAGGGCATCAGCCTGTTCGTCGTGCCCAAGTTCCTGGTCAATCCGGACGGCAGCCTGGGCGCCCGCAATCAGGTGAAATGCGTGTCGCTGGAGCACAAGCTGGGCATCCACGGCAGCCCGACCGCCGTGCTGTCCTTCGGCGACGAGGGCGGGGCGACCGGCTTCCTGGTGGGCGAACCGAACCGCGGCCTGGAATACATGTTCGCCATGATGAACCATGCCCGGCTGAACGTCGCCATGCAGGGTCTGTCGATTGCCGAGCGCGCCTACCAGCAGGCGCTGGCCTATGCCCGCGACCGCGTGCAGGGCAAGCCGCTGGGCTGGACCGAGGGCCAGTCGAAGGGCATCGTCAACCATCCCGACGTCCGCCGCCTGCTGATGGGCATGAAGGCGCGGATCGAGGCGATGCGCGGCATCCTCTACACCGCCGCCGCCGCGGTGGACGTGGCGCACCACCATGCCGACGAGGCCACCCGCGGTCGCGCCGCCCTGCTGGTCGATCTGCTGACCCCCATCGCCAAGGGCTGGTGCACCGAGACCGGCCAGCAGCTGGCGTCGGACGGCGTGCAGGTCCATGGCGGCATGGGCTTCATTGAGGAAACCGGCGCCGCCCAGCACCTGCGCGATGCCCGCATCACCACGATCTACGAGGGCACCACCGCCATCCAGGCCAACGACCTGATCAACCGCAAGCTCCTGCGCGACGGCGGAGCGACCGCCAACGGCCTGCTCGACGAGATCGCGGCGCTGGCTGGCGAGCTGTCGGGTCACACCGACGAGGCGCTGCGGGTTACTGGTGCTGAACTGGTCGGCGCGGTCCATGAGGCCAGGCAGGCGATTGCCTGGGTGCTGGCCACGGCGAAGCAGGACCCGCGTCTGCCGGCCGCCGCCTCGGTCACGCTGCTGGAGCTGATGGGCGTGGTCGCCGGCGGCTGGCAACTGGCCCGTGCCGCCAAGGTGGCGGCGGAGCGGCTGGCGGAGGGCGATGCCGACACCGCCTTCCTGTCGGCCAAGCCGCTGACCGCCCGCTTCTACGCCACCCATGTGCTGCCGAAGGCGGCGGCGCTGCGGGCGACCGTCGTCAACGGCTCCGCGAGCGTGATGGCGCTGAGCGAGGAGCAGCTGTTCGGCGCGGCTTGACAGGACCGCGCTTGCCGGTTGGTGCCGGGGCCTTCGGCCCTTTGTCGGGTGTCGCGGGCGGTTGGGGGACCTCCCGCCACTGCCCCGGCGCCAGCCCGTCCAGCGTCCAGTCGCCGATGGCCCAGCGGATCAGCCGCAGGGTGGGGAAACCGACCGCCGCGGTCATGCGGCGGACCTGCCGGTTGCGTCCCTCGCGGATGGTGAGCGCAATCCAGCTGGTGGGGATGGCGGCGCGGTAGCGCACCGGCGGATCGCGCGGCCACAGCGACTCGGGCTCGTCCATCCGCCGCGCCTCGGCCGGCAGGGTGGGGCCGTCCTTCAGCATGACGCCGCGGCGCAGCGCGTCCAGCGCCTCCTCGGTCGGCACGCCCTCCACCTGCACCCAGTAGGTCTTCGGCATCTTGTTGGCCGGCGAGGCGATGCGGGCGATCAGCGGGCCGTCGTCGCTCAGCGCCAGCAGCCCCTCGCTGTCGCGGTCGAGCCGGCCGGCGGCATAGACACCCTTCACCGGGACCAGCTCCGCCAGGGTGGGGCGGCCCTGGTCGTCGGTGAATTGCGGCAGCACGCCATAGGGCTTGTTCAGCAGGATCAGGCGCGGCACTGGCTTGCTTCCTTGCGGAGTTCGGGAAAGGCGCTATCGTTCGCACCCCAACACTGACCTAGATAGCAGGGGTTCGGCCGTGACGCTTCTGTTCTGCTCCGCCAGCGACAGCGCCGAGGATTGGCGCCGGGAAATCGCCCGTCATCTTCCCGGCCTGGAGATGCGCGTCTGGCCCGAGACCGGCGATGTCGCCGACATCGAGGTCGCGGTGGTGTGGAAGCCGCCGGCCGGAATGCTGGCGACCCTGCCCAACCTGAAGCTGATCGTGTCGCTGGGCGCCGGGGTGGAGCCGATCCTGCTGGATCCGACCCTGCCGGACGTGCCGCTGGTGCGCATGGTGGCGGACGGGCTGACGGCCGACATGGCCGGCTATGTCGTCTTCCAGGTTCTGTACTGGCACCGGCTGATGGACCGGTACGACGCCCTCCAGGCCGAGACGCGGTGGGAGCAGCTGGACCATCGTCCGGCGTCCGAGGTGACCGTCGGCATCCTGGGGATGGGCGAGCTGGGGGCGGCCTCGGCCCGCACGCTGCGGACGCTGGAATACCGGCTGATGGGCTGGAGCCGCAGCCCCAAGAGCATCGAGGGGGTGGAGAGCTTCTCCGGTCCCGACGGGCTGGCGGCGATGCTGCCGCAATGCGATGTGCTGGTCTGCCTGCTGCCGCTGACCGAGGAAACCCGCGGCATCATGAATGCCGGCCTGTTCGCCGCCCTGCCCAAGGGGGCGGTTGTCATCAACGCGGCGCGCGGCGGGCATCTGGTCGAGTCGGACCTGCTGGATGCGCTGGAGAGCGGGCATCTGCGCGGTGCCAGCCTGGATGTCTTCGCGACGGAGCCGTTGCCGGCGGACCATCCGCTCTGGCGTCACCCGCGGGTCCGCATCACCCCCCATGTCGCCGGGGTCACCCACCCGTCGCTGTGCGCCGGGCAGGTGGCCACCGCGGTGACGGCGCTCCGCGAAGGCCGGCCGATACCCAATCTGGTGGACCGCGGCCGGGGCTACTGAGGGTTATTCTCTGCCCTCAATCGGCGGGCGCGGCCCTTACAGCATCTGAACGGCGATCACCGCCAGCAGGGCCGCGATCACCCACAGGGCGGCGCGGTCCGAGCGGCGGCGGGTTTCCCAGCCGTTCAGCATCTGGCGGACGGTCTGCGGGTGCAGCCGCACGCCGCCTTCCGAGATGTCGCGGGTCACCCGCTCCGCCTCGCTGACCAGGGCGGGGATGCGGCGGACGGTGGAGAGGATGGCGCCGGCATCGTTGATGAACTGCGCCTCCGGACCGCGGTTCTCGCGCATCCACTCTTCGATCAGCGGCCGGGCCAGCTCCCACATGTTGATGTTGGGATTCAGCAGCCGGCCGACGCCCTCGGCCGTCAGCATGCTCTTCTGCAGGAGGAGCAGCTGCGGCTGGGTCTCCATCTCGAACTGTTCGGTGACGGCGAACAGCTGGGCCAGCAGCCGGCCGACCGAGATGTCGGCCAGCGGCTTGTTCTGCAACGGCTCGCCGATTGCGCGGCAGGCCTGGGTGAAGATCTCGATCGACTGGTGGCGCGGCACGTAGCCGGCCTCGAAATGCACGACGGCGACGCGGCGGTAGTCGCCGGTCAGGAAGCCGATCAGCATGTCGGCGAGGTAATAGCGCGTCTCGCGGTCCAGCCGGCCCATGATGCCGAAATCGACGGCGGTGATGGTGCCCTGTTCATTGATGAACAGGTTGCCGGGATGCAGGTCGGCGTGGAAGAAGCCGTCGCGGAAGACCTGGTTGAAGAAGCTGGCCGAGGCCATCGCCAGGATCTCGTCGCGGTCGAAACCGGCGGCGGAGATGCGGGCCGGCTCGTCGACCTTGTAGCCGCGGATGCGCTCCAGCGTCAGCACCCGGCCGCCGGTGCGCTCCCAATCGACCTTCGGCACGTTGAAGGTGTCGTCGTCCTTGAAGTTCGACGCCAACTCCGACGCGGCGGCCGCTTCCATCCGCAAATCCATCTCCAGCCGCGAGGTGCGGGCGAAGGTGTCGACGATTTCGGTCAGGCGCAGCCGCTTCAGCCTGGGCAGGACCCATTGGGCGAGCGCCGCCAGCCGGTAGAACAGGTCGATGTCGCGCTCGAAGGCCTGCTCGATGCCCGGACGCAGCACCTTGACCGCCACCTCCTGTCCATCGGCGGTGACGGCGAAATGGACCTGCGCGATGGAGGCGGCGGCGACCGGCTTGTCGTCGAAGCTCTGGAACAGCGCCTGGACCGGCTGGCCGAACTCCGCCTCGACGATGGCGCGGGCCTGATGGCCGGGGAAGGGCGGCAGCTTGTCCTGCAACTCGGCCAGATCGACCGCCATCCGCTCGCCGACCAGATCGGAGCGGGTGGACAGCAGCTGGCCCAGCTTGATGTAGGTGGGGCCGAGTTCGGCCAGGGCGCGGGCGAGCCGCTCGCCCTCGCGGCCGGGCACGCCCTTGCGGGCGACCCGGCGCCACAGCCAGAGCAGGCCGGGGGCGGTGCCGAGCAGGCTGGTGGGCAGGGCATCATGACGGGCGACCGTCCGGCCGATCACGGCCATCCGGATCAGGTTGCGCAGGATGCGGAACACGGGAGCTTAAATCCGCCAGCCGGAATGGATGGCGGCGATCCCGCCCGACAGGTTGCGCACCCGCACCGCACCGAAGCCGGCCGCCTCGATCCGCCTGGCCAGATCGGCCTGCTGCGGGAAGCGGCGGATGCTCTCGGCCAGATAGCGGTAGCTCGCCTCGTCCTTCGCCACCACGCGGCCCATGAAGGGCAGCACCTGGAAGGAATAGACGTCGTACAGCTCGCGCAGAACCGGCAGCACGACGTGGCTGAATTCCAGGCAATAGAACTTGCCGCCCGGCTTCAGGACCCGGTGGGCCTCCTTGATCGCCTCGTCGATGCGGGTGACGTTGCGCAGACCGAAGGCGATGGTGTAGGCGTCGACCGAGCGCGGGGCGATGGGCAGCCGTTCCGCGTCGCCGACCGTCCATTGCACGCCGGACAGGATGTTGCGGTCGATGGCGCGGTCGCGGCCGACCCGCACCATCGCCTCGGTGATGTCGCAGACCACCGCAGCCCCGCCGCCCTTCTTGAGGAAGCGGAAGGCGATGTCGCCGGTGCCGCCCGCCACGTCGAGCAGGGTCATGTCCGGCTTGGGCGCCACCATCTCCATCAGCGTGTCCTTCCACAGCCGATGGATGCCGCCCGACATCAGGTCGTTCATCAGGTCGTAGTTGGTCGCCACGCTGTCGAAGACGGCGCGGACCAGCCCGGACTTGGCGGACGGATCGACGGGGGTGAAGCCGAACCAGTTGCCTTCGGCACCGGACGCGGGTTTTTGCGGGTCGGGGATGCGGTCGCTCATGGCCGGGAAGATAGCGCGGGCAGGGGCCATGCGCCAGCGGGGGCGTGCAATGCGTAAGGCGCTGCGGCGAATGGTGTAGGGCGGATGGGGGCGCCGGACGGGAGGTGCGGGGGATGGAACGGCGTGAAACAGTTTTGCGTGTCTGTTCCACGGGGTGCGGTTGGGCGGCGGCCGGCGGTTCGATGCAGGATGGAACAGAGTGAAACAGTTTTCCGTCGATGTTCCATCTGGCTTTCCATCGCATGGGGTAGGCCTCAAATCCTAGCACAGAGAGCGTGTCCGCAGGAGGGGGCCGGCAAAACTGGCGCTGCCACACCGTCGCCTCATCCCCGCGAAGGCCGAAGAGGGGCCCTGGGTCCGCTGCGTTGCAAAGGGCCTTTCCGCCACATCCCCCTTGCATCGCGCCGTCCCCGCGCGTATAAGCGCAGCCTTCCACGGGCGGCGAGGCTGGGCCGGAAGGCTCAGGGCATGCCCACCCGTCCGTTGGAATTCCGCCTCATTTCCACCCAGGAAACGAAAATGCCCAAGCTGAAGACGAAGAGCGGCGCCAAGAAGCGCTTCAAGGTGACCGCCACGGGTAAGGTCCGCGCTCAGGCCGCCTACAAGCGCCACTGCCTGGAACAGAAGTCCCCGAACATGAAGCGCAACGCGCGCGGCATGATGACCCTGTGCGACTCCAACGCCCGCACGGTGCTGAAGAACTGGCTGCGCAACGCCTGATCTCGGCACATCTAGAATTTCGGAAGGACTGAACCATGGCTCGTGTTAAGCGCGGCGTCACGACGCACGCCCGTCACCGCAAGATCCTGAAGCTCGCCAAGGGCTACCGGGGTCGCAACTCCAAGAATTTCCGCATTGCGGTCGAGAAGGTCGAGAAGGCGCTTCGTTATGCCTATCGCGATCGCCGCAACAAGAAGCGCGATTTCCGCGGCCTGTGGATCCAGCGCATCAATGCCGGCGTCCGTCAGTACGGCCTGACCTACTCGCGCTTCATCAACGGCATCAAGCTGGCCGGCATCGAGATCGACCGCAAGGTCCTGTCCGATCTGGCCGCGCGCGAGCCGGAGGCCTTTAAGACCTTGGTGGACCAGGCCCAGGCCGCGCTCGCCTCCAAGGCCGCCGCGTAACGCGCTTCGCGTTTCCTGAGTTCAGGGAACGCTTGCCGTCACGGCGTCAGTTGTAAGAGAAGGGAGCCGGGCCGCTGGGCCGGCTCCCTTTTTCTTTTTGCACCATTTTCTTCCCCACGCTTGCCGGGAACCGCCATGCTCGACGCGCTGAAAGACGAACTTCTGTCGCAGGTCAACGCCGCCGCCGACCTCTCGGCGCTGGACGAGGTGCGGGTCTCCGCGCTCGGCAAGAAGGGGCGCATCACCGGCTTCATGAAGGAGCTGGGGAACCTCACGCCCGACGAGCGCAAGGAGCGCGGTCAGGCGCTGAACGCGCTGAAGGACGAGATCGCCGCCGCCATCGACGCGCGCAAGGCCGACCTCGCCGCCGCCCACCTGAAGGCGCGGCTGGAAGCCGAGCGCGTGGACGTCACCCTGCCGATCCGCCCCGAGACCGAGGGGCGCATCCATCCGATCAGCCAGACGATGGACGAGATGATCGCCATCTTCGCCGAGATGGGCTTCTCCGTCGCCGAAGGGCCGGACATCGAGGACGATTTCCACAACTTCACCGCCCTGAACTTCCCGCCCGGCCACCCGGCGCGCGACATGCACGACACCTTCTATCTGCCGGATTCGGATGAGAAGAAGATGCTGCTGCGCACCCACACCAGCCCGGTGCAGGTCCGCACCATGCTGAACAACAAGCCGCCAATCCGCATCATCGCGCCGGGGCGCACCTACCGCTCCGACTACGACATGACCCACACCCCGATGTTCCACCAGATCGAGGGGCTGGTCATCGACGAGGCGACCAACATGGGGCACCTGAAGGGCTGCCTCGTGGAGTTCTGCCGCGCCTTCTTCGACGTGGACGACCTGCCGCTGCGCTTCCGCCCCAGCTTCTTCCCCTTCACCGAACCGTCGGCGGAGGTCGATATCGGCTGCTCGCGCAAGGGCGGCGAGCTGAAGCTGGGCAATTACGGCGACTGGCTGGAAATCCTCGGCTGCGGCATGGTCCACCCGAACGTGCTGGAAGCCTGCGGCATCGACAGCACCAAGTATCAGGGCTTCGCCTTCGGCATGGGGGTGGAGCGCGTCGCCATGCTGAAATACGGCATTCCCGACCTGCGCACCTTCTTCGAAGCCGACCTGCGCTGGCTGAAGCATTACGGCTTCGCCGCCCTCGACATTCCCAACATCGCCCACGGCCTGACGCGCTAAGGAGCCGGACCCATGAAGTTCACGCTGTCCTGGCTGAAGGACCATCTGGAGACCGACGCCTCGCTCGACCAGATCACGGAAAAGCTGACCGCCCTCGGGCTTGAGGTCGAAGGCATCCAAGACCGGTCGAAGGAGTTGGCGCCCTTCCGCGTCGCCCATGTCGTCTCCGCCGAAAAGCATCCGGACGCCGACAAGCTGCGCGTGCTGATGGTCGATACCGGCGCCGGCACCCTCCAGGTCGTCTGCGGCGCCCCGAACGCGCGCGCCGGCATGAAGGGCGTCTTCGCGCCGGAGGGGACCTATGTCCCCGGTTCCGACATCACGCTGAAGAAGGGCGTCATCCGCGGCGTCGAGTCGAACGGCATGATGTGCTCCAAGCGCGAGCTGAAGCTGTCGGACGAGCATGAGGGCATCATCGAGCTGCCGGACGACGCGCCCGTCGGCGCCGGCTTCGCCGACTATGCCGGGCTGAACGATCCGGTCATCGACATCAACCTGACGCCCGACCGCGCCGACTGCGCCGGGATCCGCGGCATCGCCCGCGATCTCGCCGCCGCCGGCATGGGCACGCTGAAGCCGCTGACCGAGGGGCATCTGGACGCCTCGCCGGTGGATGGCCGCTTCGCCAGCCCGGTCGGCGTCAGCATCGAGGTGCCCGATGCCTGCCCGCTGTTCGTCGGCCGCTACATCCGTGGCGTGAAGAACGGCCCGTCGCCGAAGTGGCTGCAGGACAAGCTGGTGTCCATCGGCCTGCGTCCGATCTCGGCGCTGGTCGACATCACCAACTACCTGACCTTCGACGCCGCCCGTCCGCTGCATGTCTTCGACGCCGACACGGTGAAGGGCAACATCACCGTCCGCATGGGCCGCGAGGGCGAGACGCTGGCGGCGCTGAACGGCAAGGAATACGCGCTGGACGGCGCCATGACCGTGGTGGCCGACGACGAGCGGGCGGAGGCTCTGGCCGGTATCGTCGGCGGCGAGCCGACCGGCTGCACCGAGCAGACCGTCAACGTCTTCGTCGAGGCGGCGCTGTTCGACCCGGTGCGTACGGCGCAGACCGGCCGCCGGCTGGGCATCGATTCGGATGCGCGCTACCGCTTCGAGCGCGGCGTCGATCCGGCAGCCGTCTTCGCCGGCATGGAACGCGCCACCCGCCTGATCCTGGAACTGTGCGGCGGCGAGCCGTCGGAACTGGTGGTCGCCGGGGCCGAGCCGGAGTGGAAGCGCAGTCTGAGCTTGCGTCCGGGCCGCGTCGCGGCGCTGGGCGGCGTCGAGCTGCCGCGCGAGCGTCAGGAGCGGATCCTGACCGATCTGGGCTTCTCCCTTGAGGGCGAGGATGCCGAGGGCCGTCTGGTTGTCGGCGTTCCGTCCTGGCGCGCCGATGTCCATGGCGAGGCCGATCTGGTCGAGGAGGTGCTGCGCGTCCATGGCTTCGACGCCATCCCGGCGACGCCGCTGCCGCGCGAGACGGTGCTGACCCGCCCGGCCCTGACGTTGAAACAACGCCGCGTTGCGCTGGCCAAGCGCACGCTGGCCGCCCGCGGCCTGTCGGAGGCGGTGACCTGGTCCTTCCTGTCCGGTCCGGTCGCCGGGCTGTTCGGCGGCGGACAGCCGGGCCTGCGGCTGGTCAACCCGATCAGCAGCGATCTCGACGTCATGCGTCCGTCGGTCCTGCCCAACCTGATTCAGGCAGCCGGCCGCAACGCCGACCGCGGTTTCGCCGACGTGCGCCTGTTCGAGGTCGGAGCGGCTTTCCGCACCCCGGCGCCGGACGGGCAGGATACGGTCGCCGCCGGCATCCGTGCCGGTGCGGCTGTACCGCGCCATTGGTCGGAGAAGGCCCGCGGGGTCGACGTGTTCGACGCCAAGGCCGATGCGCTGGCGGTGCTGGAGGCGGTCGGCGCCCCGGCCGGCAACCTGCAGGTCACCACCGATGCGCCGGGCTGGTATCATCCCGGCCGTTCCGGCGTGCTGCGACTCGGCCCCACCGTGATGGCCCGCTTCGGCGAGATCCATCCGTCGGTGCTGGACGCGCTGGGCGTCAAGGGGCCGGTCGTCGGCTTCGAGGTGATGCTGGATGCCGTGCCGCTGCCCAAGAAGAAGGGCGGTACCGCCAAGCCGATGGTCCAGCTCTCCGCCTTCCAACCGGTGGAGCGCGATTTCGCTTTCGTCGTCGACCGCAAGGTGGAGGCCGACAAGATCCTCCGTGCCGTCAAGGGCGCCGACAAGGCGCTGGTCAAGGATGTCGCAGTCTTCGACGTCTATGAAGGACCGGGAGTGGGTGAAGGTCGCAAGTCGGTCGCCGTGTCCGTCACCTACCAGCCGACCGTCGCAACCCTGACCGATGAGGCGATCGAAGCTGTCGGCCAGAAAATCGTTGCCGAGGTGGTCAAGGCGACCGGAGGAAATCTCCGCGCTTGAGAAAAACCCTCCGGGGTTGAAATCACCGTTATGTAAGAGACAGGGCCCCCGCTTCGGCGGGGGCTCTTTTCGTTTGGCATACCTGAAGGATTCACGAAAGGCTCCTTCACGATAGCTCACCGCGCAATCATATGATGAATTGCTGATTGATGAATCTCGAGTGCATTCGCTAAGGGAAAACCGTGAGGCTGTTTGTTGCAATTCAATGTTTGACGTCAGGACGTTGATCTATGGGAAGATTGGGGGTCAGGATTGTTTGCCCCCGGTGGACCTACGATGTTTTCGATGTCACGATTACGGTACAGGCGATGCGTGCATTGCCTTGGCAAGTCGAATGCCCATCACACTGCAAGCGACGAAGCGGGGGAAGTCTATGGTTGATCCAGCCGACGGTCAGGCAACCAAACCGGAGTCCGGCAAGCCACTCATCCTGGTGGTGGACGACGACCGCTCGATCGTCGAAGGGCTGGCGATTCTGTTGGACGGCTGGGGGTACGAGGTGGTCAAGGCGCTCAGCGCCGCCGCGCTGGAGGCACAGCTCGGTGGGTTGGGCCGGGTGCCGAACCTGATCATCGCCGACCATTACCTGCCGGCCGGCCGCACCGGACGCGAGGTGGTGGAGCGTGTCCGCACCGAAACCGGGCAACAGGTCCCGGCCATCATCCTGACCGGCGACAGCACGCCAGAACGCCGCGACGAGGCTCAACTCATGGGCTGCGAGCTGCTGTTGAAGCCGGTTCAAGTCGGGCCGCTGCGCGAGGCGGTCGAAGCACTGTGCAGCCGGTAGGGCCGATTTATTCCGAGTGAAGGTGAGGTTGCTGCAACCGGCCTGTCAGGGGGCCGACCCTGCTGCGGAACGGGGCAGGTCGATCTCCGGCAGCACGGCGAGGAAGGCATCGACCACCGCCGGGTCGAACCGCAGACCGGCCAGCTGGCGGATTTCATCCACGGCGCGATCGCGGCCCAGCGCCGGACGATAGGGCCGGTCACGCGTCATGGCGTCATAGGCGTCAGCAACGGCGACGATGCGGGCGCACAGCGGGATCGCCGCCCCGGTGCGGCCGTCGGGATAGCCGGTCCCATCCCAGTTCTCGTGGTGCCAGCGTGCCACTGCCGCCCCCAGATGAAGATGGGTCGGGCCGTCGGCCAGATGGCTCGCCTGGTTCAGCAGGTTGGCGCCGGCCACCGTATGGGCCTGCATGGCGCTACGCTCCGCCGCATCGAGCGGGCCGGGCTTCGACAGGATCGCCGGATTGACCGCGGCATTGCCGATGTCGTGCAGGATGGCCGCGAGGCCGATGATCTCCAGCGTCGATTCGTCCAGCGTGTCGGCGAAGAGACCGTCGGCATGCAGGCGGCGGGCGATCCGTTCGGTGATTGCGGCGATGCGCAGCAACCGGCAGAATCGGCCGCCCTCCGCCCCGTCCTCTGCCGCATCCGCGCCCATGTCAGTGCAGGCGGCCCCATCCTTGGCAGGCCCGTCGGGGGTCAGCGCGCCGCGGCCGCGCTCGGCCAGATCGGCCAGCGCCGCCAGCGTGCCCTGCTGGGCGCGGTAGAGTTGCTCGTAATGGTGCAGATTGTCGAAGCCGACGGAAATTTTGCCGCAGAACACCTCGATCAGCTTGCGGTCCAACTCCGACAGCGGCCGGTTGGAGCGCAGGTAGACCACCGTTTCCCGGTCGTTCGGCGTGCGGATGTAGAGCGTGCAATGGTCGCCGGCAAAGACATGCGCCCGCTTTTCCAGGCAGGCGGTCACCGCGGTCAGCACTGCCGGATCGACATGGCCGGCGGCGGGTTCGTTGATGAGATCCTCGAACCGGCCCGATCCGGCCAGCACATAGAGGCGGTTGCCGGTTGCCGCCTCGACCGCCGGGTTGCTGCTACCCGGGGTTCTGGCACCGCCGCGCTGCACGCATAGGATGGCGTCCGGCCCCACCCCCAGCAGGCCCGACAGCTGGGTCAGCACGCCGGCCGCGAACAGCTTCATCGAGCGGGCGCGGAACAGCGACGACGACGCCTCTATGATCTTTTCCAGGCCGCGGCGGTTGGCGTCGATCGCCACGATGTCCTCGTAGGAGCGGAGCGCCGCGACCGTGGTGGTGAACAGCTGCTGGGCGGTCAGCTGGGTCTTCGCCTTGTAGTCGTTGATGTCGTAATCGAGGATCACCGCCCGTTCCGGCGCCTGTCCCGGCTGGCCGGTGCGCAGGATGATGCGCACGTTGCGGTTCTGCAGCTCTTCGCGGATGTGGTGGACCAACTGGAGGCCCGCATCCTCCGTCTCCATCACCACGTCGAGCAGGATCAGCGCGATGTCGCTCTCCCGCGCCAGGATCCGCCGGGCCTCCGCCGCCGAATGGGCGGACAGGAAGCGGGCCGTGCGGCCCTTGAAGGCGAAGTCGGACAGGACGAGCTTGGTGATCGCATGGACCTCCGGCTCGTCATCGACGATCAGCATGGTCCAGCGGCTGCCGGGCGCCTCTCCGGCGACGGCATCTTCGGGGCCATTTCCGGGGGCGTCTTCCGGGGCGGCATCGTCGAAGAAGACCAGATCCTCGTCGGCCGGCTCGGATGCCGGATCGGTGCGGGGATTGTCCTCAGGTCCGGTCGGTTCGGCGTCGGTCATGGCTCTTCAATCGCGAAAGGGTCATGAGGACGGGCTTGGCCGGCCCGCATGGCGGTCACTCATCAAAACGTATCCAGCTCGATCACCGTACAATCGAGCGCGCGTTGCGCCAACGTGCCGCAGGCGGTGTCGACCTGCAAGCGCGTGAAAGGGGCGACCCCGATCTCGTACAGCAGCCGGCCCTTGCGGAACACCGGCCAGACCATCGCAGGCAGGTCGCGATAGGAGCTGCCCGGCCCGGCGGTGAACTCCTTCCAGGCGCGCAAGCCCTCGGCGTAGCTGACATATTCGCCGAGCTTGATGCCGTAGAGCATGCCCGGCTCGACCGGCGGCATTCCCGGCAGGGGATAGGGGGCGGCCACCCCGACCAGCCCCTGGACCGGGGCCAGGGCGCGGGTGCCGGCGGGCAGGGCAAGCGTCGCCTCGCCATCGGCGGCACCGATCAGCGCCACCACGTCGCCCTTGCGCAGGGTGAAGCTGCGCCGCTTGCGGTTGGCCAGGATCTCGGTCGCGGAAATCGGGCCGGCGGCGACGACATAGCCCTCCGCCGGGGTCTGCGCCGCCTTGTCCCAGGCCGCCCGCGGGACGACTGCGGCGCTGCGGTGGGGTGGGGTGGCGTCCGCCGGCTGGTTGGCGGCGGGCTTGGACGGCCGCGGCCCTTCGCCGCCGATTGCCGGCCGGCCGGTGACCATCAGCGCCGGGTCCAGCGAGTCGGCAGGGACATAGCCGATGGGCTGGCCGCCGATGGCGATCTCCGTCCAATAGGTGCCGCGCGGCGTGCCCAGCGCATTGAGCGCCTTGCCCTGCTTCAGCGTCATGACGATGCGGGCATCCTCGCTGGGGCCGATCCGCACCTCGATGTCGCGGTTCAGCACCACCTCGCCGGTCAGCGGGGCGCCGATGGCGACGGGGCTCTGCGCCCATGCCGGCGGGGTTGCAGCAACGGTGCCTGCACAGGCGAGGACAAGGGCGAGCGCCGGGAGGAGGCAACGGGGCGGCACGGCGATCATTGGGTGGCTTCCTTGGCAGTCACCTGTGAGGCAAGCGGCGGCTTCCGGCGACCCAGCAACTGGCTGCCGACGAGGTCGTGGATCGCGTCGGCCAGCAGCCGCACCGGCTTCGGCGCCATGCCGCGGGCGCGGTGCAGGGCGATGTCGACGTCCGGCAGGTCGGGAAAGCCCTCCGCCGCACCGATACGGCGCAGGCTGGGCGGGACGGTGCAGGCCTCCATCGCCGTCACCCCCAGCCCGCCCATCACCGCGCCATGGACGGCGACGACACTCTTGCTGGTGAAGGCGACGCGCCAGTCGCGCCCCATCCCGTCCAGGGCGGCGACGGCGATGTCGCGTACGACGCAGCCCTTGGGAAACAGCGCCAGCGGCAGCGGATCGAGGCTTTCCACCGGACGGTAGCCCGGCAGCGGCGACGCGGGGTCGAGCGGCGGGGCGACCCAGGACACCGGCTCCTGCCGCACCAGCTCGCCACCGGCCTCGCCGGCCTTGCGGGTGATCAGCGCCAGGTCGTAGCGGCCCTTCTCGATCTCCGCCACCAGATCGGGGCTGTTGTCGCAGACGACCTCGACCATCACGTCGGGATAGGCGGCGTTGAAGCGGGCCAGGATCTCCGGCAGCAGCATGGTGGCGTAATCGTCGGGCGTGCCGATGCGCACGCTCGCCACCGTCGGGCTGCGGTGCATCAGCGCCAGCACCTCGTCGTTCAGGGTCAGCATGCGCCGGGCATAGGCCAGCAGCACCTCGCCGTCGCGGGTCATGCGCACGCCGTGAGTGTCGCGTTCGAACACGCGCTTGCCCACCGTGTCCTCCAGCCGGCGCACCTGCTGGCTGACCGCCGCCTGGGTGCGGCCCAGCCTTTCCCCGGCGCGGGTGAAGCTGGCGCTGTCGGCCACGGCGACGAAGGCGCGCAGCAGGTCGGTATCGAGATTGGCGGGCATTCGGGGAACCGGAAGTTGCCGCTTATTCAAGCAGAGAGCCGGCCCGTCCGCAACGGCGCGGTCATTACGAATCGTGATGACACCATAATGCCTATTCGTTTCCAAGGGATTGGCGCACCCCCCATTGTCGGCCTCCGACCCCTTTGGAGTTTTCGATCATGTCGCTGTTCGCCGCCTGGACCGGCACGGTTCTCGGTGCCGCCCGCATGGAGCCGCCCGCCATCCCGACCCCGGCCGTGCCGGAACCGCGGCGCTTCCGCCTCGCCTACAATCCGCTGCCCTCGGGCATGTCCGCGCTGGGTCATCGGCTGACCGTTGATCACGCGCCGTCGTCGGTGCGGTCGCCGGTCTGGACACCGCCCACACCTCCGGGCCGCCAGCGTCTTGAGAAGTAGGCGGGCCGCAGCCTATCCTGCCGCCGATAACTATGCCGGCAGGAGTGGGCGATGGCGCGGGTCTATGTGCTGTACACCGGGGGCACCATCGGGTGCGTGACCAATCCCAACGGGGCGCTGGCGCCGGTGCCGGGCATGGAGTTCGAAAAGCTGGCCCTGTCGGTGCCCGGCCTGTCGGACCACCGGGTGAAGGATTATCCGGACCTGACCTGGACCATGGACTGGTTCGACCGCACGCTCGACAGTGCCAACATGACGCCGGCGGACTGGGTCGCCATCGCCCGGCGGCTGCTGTCGGTCTACGACCAGTATGACGGCTTCGTCGTGCTGCACGGCACCGACAGCATGGCCTACAGCGCGTCGGCCCTGTCCTTCCTGCTGCCCGGCCTGTCGAAGCCGGTGGTGTTCAGCGGATCGCAGGTGCCGCTGTCCTTCACGCTGAGCGACGCGCCGGCCAATCTGGTCGGCGCCATCGTGGCGGCCGGAACCCTGCCGGTGCCGGAAGTCTGCGTCTATTTCGACACCAAGCTGCTGCGCGGCAACCGGTCGTCGAAGGTCGACGCCAACCGCTTCGCCGGCTTCGATTCCCCCAACTTCCCGCCGCTCGCCACCATCGGCAGCGTGGTCGCCCGCAACGAGCCGCATTGGCTGCCGATGCCGGACACCGTCGTCTCGCTGGCCGAGCCGGACAACCGGGCAAAGCGGATGGCGGCGCTGGACGCCCTGCCGGCGGCGCTGGCGAGCTTCTCCGTCGTCATGCTGTGGCTCTATCCCGGCATCCGTGCCAGCACGGTGTCGGCGATGCTGACCGGCACCAGCCCGGCGGCGAAGGGGGCGATCGTGCTGGCCTATGGCGAGGGCAACGGCTCGACCGATCCGGACTTCCTGGACACGCTGTCGGCGGCGGTGAAGGCCGGGGTCGTGCTGATGGACAACACCCAGGTGCAGCGCGGGGCGGTGCTGCCCGGCGCCTATGCCACAGGCCTCGGCGCCGTGGGGGCGGTCGGCGCCTATGACATGACGCCGGAAGCCAGCTACGCCAAGCTGGTCTGCCTGTTCGCCGCCGGGCTGGACGCCGCGGCGGTCAAGGCGGCGATGCCGGTGCCGCAGGCCGGCGAACTGACGGTGATCGAGGTCTGAGACGCGCCTGTGCGGAGGCGGGGGCCGCGTGGGCGGTCCGCCTCCGGCACTGGCTTGAAGGTCCGCCCTTACTGGCCCATGCCGGGCTGGGCCGGGGCCATGGTGCCGCGGTTCATCGTACCCTGGTTCATCGAACCGGAGCCCATGCCACCGTTCATCGAGCCGCCCATCGAACCGCTCCCCATCTGGCCGCCCATGGCGCCGCCGGTCGAACTGCCGTAGCCGGTGTTGGCCTGGCTGCTGTACTGGGCGAGCTGCTGAAGCTCCGTCTGGTCCTGCATGACGACGACCTGTTTGCCGCGCCGTTCGAAGGAGGCCGGGGGCAGCATGACGGTCTGGCCGGACTTGGCCAGCTTCAGTTCGACCATGGTCTGGCCGTCGGCGCCGGTGGTGACGTTCTGGATGGTGCCGGCGACGGGGCCGCCATGGCGGTGGACCACCCGCTTGCCGATCATGTCCCGGCTGGCCTGGACGTCGCGGGCGCCGGTGTCCATCGTGCCGTTGGCGGCGGCGTTGGACCTGGCGGAACCGCTGGTCTGGGCATGGCCGGGCGCGGCAACGGCCATCAGCATCAGGGCCGGAACCGCGGCGGCGAGAAACTTGCGCATGTCATCCTCCCGGATTGAACCACAACAGGGGAGGCGCCGCGCAGAAGCGGCACCGTCCTGGGTGTGATGACACCCGAACGGCCGTTTTGTTGCGCAAGGTTGTACGGAATCGCCGCGGTATACAAAAAAGGCGGGCCTGAGCCCGCCTTGTCCGTTTTCCTCACTCGTCGCCCATCTTGAGCGCGGCGATGAAGGCGCTCTGCGGGATTTCGACCTGCCCGAACTGGCGCATGCGCTTCTTGCCTTCCTTCTGCTTGTCCAGCAGCTTGCGCTTGCGGCTGATGTCGCCGCCATAGCACTTGGCGGTCACGTCCTTGCGCATGGCGCTGATGCTCTCGCGGGCGATGATCTTGCCGCCGATGGCGGCCTGGACGGCGATCTTGAACAGCTGGCGCGGGATCAGCTCCTTCAGCCGTTCGCAGAGCTGGCGGCCGCGGCGTTCGGACTGGCTGCGGTGGACGATCATCGACAGGGCATCGACCGGCTCGGCATTCACCAGGATCGACAGCTTCACGAGGTCGCCTTCCTCATAGCTGTCCATCTGGTAGTCGAAGCTGGCATAGCCGCGGCTGATCGACTTCAGCCGGTCGTAGAAGTCGAAGACCACCTCGTTCAGCGGCAGGCGATAGACCAGCATGGCGCGGGCGCCGGCATAGGTCAGCTCGATCTGCTGGCCGCGCCGCTCGGTGCACAGCTGGAGGACGCCGCCGAGATACTCGTCGGGCAGCATGATGGTGGCCTTGATCCACGGCTCCTCGATGTGGTCGATCCGCATCACGTCGGGCATGTCGGCCGGGTTGTGCAGGTCCCGCACCGTCCCGTCGGTCATCGTCAGCTTGTAGACCACCGAGGGGGCGGTGGTGATGAGGTCGAGGTTGAACTCGCGCTCCAGCCGCTCCTGGATGATCTCCAGATGCAGCAGGCCGAGGAAGCCGCAACGGAAGCCGAAGCCCAGCGCCGCCGACGTCTCCGCCTCGTAATGGAAGCTGGCGTCGTTCAGCTTCAGCTTGCCCAAGCTGTCGCGCAGCCGCTCGAAATCGGCGGCATCGACCGGGAACAGGCCGCACCACACCACCGGCACGGAGGGCTTGAAGCCTTCCAGCGCCTCGGCGGCCGGCTTGCGCTCGTCGGTGATGGTGTCGCCGACCTTGGTCTGGGTGATGTCCTTGATCGCGGCGGTGATGAAGCCCATCTCGCCCGGCCGCAGTTCGCCGGTCAGCAGCGCCTTCGGCGTGAAGACGCCGACGCGGTCGACATCGTGGGCCGAGCCGGCGGCCATGAAGCGCACCTTCTGGTTCACCTTCAGGACGCCGTCGACGACGCGGACCAGAATGACGACGCCGAGATAGGGGTCGTACCAGCTGTCGACCAGCAGGGCCTTCAGCGGGGCGTCGGCATCGCCCTTGGGCGGCGGCAGGCGCTTGACCACCGCCTCCAGCACCGCGCCGATGTTGAGGCCGGACTTGGCCGAGATCTCCACCGCGTCGGAGGCGTCGAGCCCGATCACGTCCTCGATCTGCTGCTTGATCCGCGCCGGCTCGGCGGCGGGCAGGTCGATCTTGTTGAGGACCGGGATGATCTCGTGGTTGTTGTCGATCGCCTGATAGACGTTGGCGAGCGTCTGCGCCTCGACACCCTGGGAGGCGTCGACCACCAGGATCGAGCCCTCGCAGGCGGCCAAGCTGCGGCTGACCTCATAGGCGAAGTCGACGTGGCCGGGGGTGTCCATCAGGTTCAGCGTGTACTGCTTGCCGTCCTCCGCCTTGTAGAGCAGGCGGACGGTCTGGGCCTTGATGGTGATGCCGCGCTCGCGCTCGATGTCCATGCTGTCGAGCACCTGCTCGCGCATCTCGCGCGCGTCGAGGCCGCCGCACTGCTGGATCAACCGGTCGGCAAGGGTCGACTTGCCATGGTCGATGTGGGCGATGATCGAGAAATTGCGGATGTGCGAGAGGTCAGTCATCGGGGCCCAGACAAGCGAGAGTTTGCCGGGAACATAGGGCGGACGGGGGATGGGCGCAATGATGGTGTGTCGGCGGGCGGCGCGGCGCCGCTGGGGCGGGGCGGATGGAACGGGATGGAACGTTTTTCGGCGGAGCATTCAGTGTTCCATTGGGGGCGGTCGGGGTGGGGGCAGACTCCTTCCTGGCGCTTTCGTACCCGCTTCCCGCCGGAGTGGTACTTCCGCGCGATGGCTAGGCAGATGTGGCCGATCACCGTACGCTCCGCGCAAAACTATTGGCCAAAGCTGAAGGTTCCGTCGGGCGCCCCTCCTCTCGCGCTCCGGCGGTGCGCATTGCCAAGCGTTCAAGATCGCCGTCGGTGACGTGGGGAGGGCCTTGCGATGCCAGTGTCGTCATGAAGCCGGACCCGGACCCCACTTCCGCGCCTCCCCGAAGCTATTTCGGCACTTTCTCCGATCCGGCCGCAATGGCGCGGGCCGTGAGTGCCATCGACCCCGGCACCGCCGGCCCCTATCCCGTCAGGACGGTCCGCAGGACCTTCCATGGTACGTTCGCGCGCGCGACGCTCGACCAGATCAGCGTCGGCATCGGTTGTTTCGCCCAGGGGATTCCGCAGACCGCCGGGATCGCGAACGTTCACACCTTCATGTTTGCCACCGAGCCCGCCATCGTGCGCCGCGTTTCAGGCTGGACGCTCGGTTGGCAGCAGATCTTCCATTTCCGTCCCGCCGAGCAGACCGCCACCTCCTCTCCATCAGGAATGCCCTGGGCGTTCGGGATCATCGCGGCTCCCTTCGACGTGCTGGCCACGCAGGGCCGGCAGGTGACTGGAGTCGACCCCACTGTGCCATTGAATGATGACCGGATGTTCCAGGTGCCCGAGATGGCGATGGCCCGGCTCATTGCCCTGATGAACGACACGGCACGCCTGGCGAGGGATGCTCCCTGGATTCTCGAAACGCCGAAACCGGCCATTGCATTGGCCGGAACGATCATGGAGACCCTGCTGACCTGCCTGACCCAGGGCAGGCTCAGGCAGGACAGGGGCGCTCTCGGGCGTCACCGCCAGATCGTTGCGCGCTTCGAGCAGGCCTTGCGGGAGTGTCCGGAGGAGATGCTGTCGCTATCCGCCATCTGCGCCGCGACCGGTGTGGCTCAGAGAACGCTCAATCTTGCCTGCCAGGAGTTTCTCGGGCAGAGCGCCATGCACTATGCACGCGGGCGCCGCCTTGATCTTGTCCGCCAGACATTGCTGACGTCCGACCCGGCGGCAACGAACGTCACCGGTGTCGCCATGCATTACGGCTTTTGGGAACTCGGCCGCTTTGCCCAGGCCTATCGGATCCGCTTTGGAGAACGCCCGTCCGAAACCCTGCGGCGCGGTGCAGGGCGGGCCAGAAGGATGGTTCGCTCAATTCATGCCGGAATCGCATAGTCAGTCACCGGAACGGTTCCTAGGATGACGACATGCGCCCACCCGCCCACCGTCGTGACGCGCCGGCGCGATCCGGCCGGGGGATGCCTGTCGAAGACATCCGGTCCGGCTCAAGCACAATGAAAGGAACCGGGGAATGACACTGCGCATCAACGCCGAGGCGCCGAACTTCACGGCCGAGACCACCGAGGGAACGATCAACTTCCACGACTGGATCGGCGATGGCTGGGCGATCCTGTTTTCCCACCCCAAGGACTTCACGCCGGTCTGCACCACCGAACTCGGCTACATGGCGAAGCTGAAGCCGGAATTTGACAAGCGCAACACCAAGATCATCGGCCTCAGCGTCGACCCGGTCGCCAACCATGCCAGATGGGCGCAGGACATCGCCGAGACGCAAGGGACCGCCCCCAATTATCCGATGATCGGCGACACCGGCCTCGCCGTGGCCAAGCTCTACAACATGCTTCCGGCCGAGATCGAAGGCGGTTCCGACGGTCGCACGGCGGCGGACAACGCGACAGTCCGCACGGTCTTCATCGTCGGGCCTGACAAGCGGATCAAGCTGATGATCAGCTATCCGATGACAACGGGCCGCAATTTCGACGAGATCCTGCGGGTGCTGGATTCCCTGCAACTGACCGCGAAGCACCGTGTGGCGACCCCTGTGAATTGGCAGCGGGGGGACAAGGTGATCATTGCCGGCTCCGTCTCGGACGACGAAGCCAGGACCATCTATCCGGACGGCTGGGAAGCGCCGCGCCCCTACCTGCGGCTCGTGCCGCAGCCGCAATAGCCATGTTGTTCGAGACCTTTGCGGCGGGCGGATGCCGCTCTTACCTCATCGGCTGCGAGACTTCCTGCGCCGCTGTGCTGATTGACCCCGAACTCAGCCTCGCCCACCATTATCGCGGATATCTGTCGAAGCATGGGCTGACGCTTCGCTATCTGGTCGACACGCACACGCACGCGGACCATTTCTCGGCCACCCGTCAACTTGGCAAGGCGCTTGAGGTGCCGGTGGTGATGCACCGGCTGAGCCCTGCACCTCATGCAGGCCTGCGGCTCGACGACGGCGACATGCTGATCGCCGGCCGCCTCAAGATCAAGGCGATGCACACGCCGGGGCATACGCGTGATTCCCTGTGTCTGGTCATGGAGGACCGGATCTTCACTGGCGATACGCTGCTGATCGGCGGGACGGGGCGGACGGATCTGCCGACGGGCGATCCGCACGACCTCCATGAAAGCCTGTTTGGCAAGGTGCTCAAACTGCCGGGCGAGACTCTGGTTTACCCAGGCCATGATTACAAGGGCCGCGATCATTCGACCATCGCCGACGAGATCGCATCAAATCCCCGCCTGCAGAAGACCGAGCGGACGGCCTTCGTGGCGATGATGCGCTCTCTCGATCTGGCAGCGCCCACCCATCTGACCGAAGCGCTGCGCACCAACATGAGCGGCGGCAAGACCGTCGCCCAACTCCTGTCCGAGGCGGCGTCTGGCGTGCCCTTCATGTCGATGGATGAGCTTGACAGCCGTCTGGGCGGCAACAGCCGCGACTTCGTGGTGATCGATCTTCGCGAGAAGGACGCCTACGAGGCGGGGCACATCAGCAGCGCAAAGCACCTGCCCCGCGGACAGCTGGAGCTTCGCGTGAATACCGAACTGCCCGACCCGACGGTACGGATCATCACCTGCTGCGAATTCGGCAAGATATCGATCCTCGCCGCCGCCACCCTGCGCGAACTCGGCTATATGCGCGCAACGGCACTCGACGGCGGCATCGCAGCGTGGCGGGAGGCCGGGCGCGCGCTGGAGGCAAGTGGCTGACCCAGTGCAGGCATTCTCACCGATGCAGCCGACGGGGGCCATGTGGTTTGGGAGTCTTGTGGGAATGCTCACCATTCCCACGCCTTCGGCGCAGGAATGGGTTACCGCCCCCTCGGCTTCGCCCGCGCGGTCGGTTCGGCCTCCAGCGGGTTGTCGGGCCAGTAGTGTTTCGGGTACTGGCCCTTCAAATCCGCCTTCACCGCCTTGTAGGCGTTGGCCCAGAAGCTCGCGAGGTCGCGGGTGACCTGGACCGGGCGGCGGGCGGGGGACAGCAGGTGCAGCAGCACAGGCACCCGGCCGCCGGCGATGCGCGGGGTCTCGGCCAAGCCGAACATCTCCTGCAAGCGCACCGCCAGCACCGGCTCCTCGCCGTCATAGTCGATGGGGACGCGGGAGCCGCTCGGCACCTCGACGTGGGTCGGGGCCTCGGCGTCCAGGCGGGTCTTGAGCTCCCAGGGCAGAAGGGCGCGCAGCGCGCTCGACAGGTCGATGCGCTCCAGATGGGCGCGGCGCGACACGCCGTCGAGGAAGGGGGCCAGCCAATCCTCCAGACCGTCCATCAGGGCGGCGTCGGACAGGTCAGGCCAGCCGTGGGCGTCGCCCTCGCGGGTGCGCAGGAACATCACGCGGGTGCGCCATTTGCGCAGCTCGTCGGTCCAGGGCAGGCAGCTTGGGCCGAGCGCGCGGATGCCCTCGATCATCGCGGCAACCATCGCCTCGGCCGGCGGCTTGGCCAGCTTCTCGTCCTTCAGGATCAGGGCGAACAGCATGCGGCGGCGGCGCGCCAGCACCGTCTGCTCGCGCGCGTCCCAGGCGACGATGGTCTCCGCGCGGATGTCGTCGGCGAAGCTCTCCTCCAGATCGGCCAGCGTGACCGGGGCGGCCAGGAAGATGCGCGATTCGCGGGCGGCGCCGTCGAGGTCGGCGATGGCGAGCCACTCCTCGGCCGACAGCGGCTCGGCCTGCTGGAAATAGGCGCCGCGCCCGCCCGACAGGCGATACTGCGCCGCAACTCCGCCCGGTTGGCCTCCGGGGCGGCGCTGGCCGATGCGGTCGGGATAGGCCAGCGCCACCAGCAGGCCGACGGCATGCGAGTCCATCGCGTCGTCGTCGCGCACGCCAAGCTGGCGGCGCCACTGCCGGGCCTGCTTCACCGCCTGCTGCGCCCCGCCGCGGTCGACGCTGAGGCCGCGCGCCGCGCCATGGCCGCCGCGTTCCTCGCCGCGCAGCAGGTCGACGCGCAGGCGCAGGTCGGCGTCGCGGAAGCCGGGCTGGGCGCGGACGATGTCGCGCTCGCCCAGCAGGGCCGCGACCAGACAGGCGAGCGCACCCTGTCCCATCGCCTTGCCGGCCAGCATCATGTGGGCCAGACGCGGATGCACGCCGAAGCCGGCCATGCGGCGGCCGTGCGGGGTGATGGCGCCTGATTTGTCGAGCGCGCCGAGGCCGGTCAGCAGCTCGCGCGCCTGGGCCATCGCCGCGGCCGGCGGCTGGTCGAGCCAGGACAGGGTGGCGGGGTCGGAGACTCCCCACACCGCAAGCTCCAGCGCCAGCGGGGCGAGGTCGGCGTCGGCGATCTCCGGCGTGGTGAAGGGGGCCAGCGCCTTGTGCGTCGCCTCCGGCCACAGGCGGTAACAGACGCCGGGTTCCAGACGGCCGGCACGGCCGCGGCGCTGCTCGGCCGAGGCCTGGCTGACCTTCACCGTCGCCAGACGGGTCATGCCGCCGCGCGGGTCGAAGCGCGGAACCCGCATCAGCCCGCTGTCCACCACGATGCGGATGCCCTCGATGGTCAGGCTGGTCTCGGCAATGGAGGTCGCCAGCACGATCTTGCGCTGGCCGGGCGGGGTGGGGCCGATGGCGCGGTCCTGCGCCTCGGCCGACAGGTCGCCATAGAGCGGGGCGATGACAGTGTTCGGGCCGAGGTCGGACTGGTCGAGCAGGGACTGGACGCGGCGGATCTCGCCGACGCCGGGCAGGAAGACCAGGGCGTTGCCGGGCTCCTCGCGCAGGGCGCGGCGGACGGCGGCGGCCACCGCATCCTCAATGCGGGTGCCCTGTGTGGGGGCGTCGAGGTGGCGGGTCTCGACCGGGTAGGCGCGGCCCTCGCTGGTCACCATCTGGGCCGGGCCCTGCGTGTCCGCGAGAAGGGCGGCGACCGGGGCGGCGTCGAGCGTCGCCGACATCACGACGAGGCGCAGGTCGTCGCGCAGCGCGCCGCGCGCCTCCTGCACCAGGGCGAGGGCGAGGTCGCTGTCGATGCCGCGCTCGTGGAACTCGTCGAACAGGACGGCGCCGACGGCGGGAAGCTCCGGGTCCTCCTGAAGCTGGCGCAGGAACAGGCCGTCGGTCACCACCTCGATCCGCGTCTTCGGGCCGACCTTGGTGTCCAGGCGGACGCGGTAGCCGACGGTCTCGCCCACCGCCTCCCCCAGCATCGACGCCATCCGGCGGGCGGCGGCGCGGGCGGCGAGGCGCCGCGGCTCCAGCACCAGGATCTTGCGGCTCTTTGCCCAAGCGGCCTCCAGCAGGGCCAGCGGCACGCGGGTGGTCTTGCCGGCGCCGGGCGGGGCTTGCAACACGGCGGTGCCGCGGCTGTCCAGCGCCTCCAGGAGGGCGGGCAGGACGGGATCGATGGGGAGGGCGGGGAAGGCGGGCTTGCTCATGGGGGGAGTCTGCTGCCGCGAACCGGCGGGAAAGGCAATGCTTTTCGGGGGGCTTGTGGCGAGGCGCGCGCCAAAAGGTCGCAGGGGTGGGGGAGCGGGAGAGCGGTCGCGACCTATGGCCTCAAAAACTGTATGGTTTTGCCGTCGTCGGGCTTTTTCGTACCTCAAAGGGACCCATGACCGATATCCACGACGCCGCCCTGTTCCTCGCCCACGCCTGTGCGCTGGAGGAGGACGCCGCCAACCGCTTCTCCGACCTGTCGGAGGCGATGAAGACCTATGGCAACCAGGAGGTCGCGGCCTTCTTCGGCCAGATGGCGAAATTCTCGCGCCTGCATCTGGCCGAGGCGCGGGAACGGTCGGGCTTCCGCAAGATCCCCGACTTGGCGCCGGAAGACTTCCAGTGGCCCGACGGCGACAGCCCGGAAGCGGCCTCGATGGAAGGCTCGCACTATCTGATGACGGTGGAATACGCGCTGGAGCTGGCGCTCGACAGCGAGCGGCGCGGGCAGGCCTTCTACGCCGAGGTGGCGAAGACCACCACCGACGCCGAGGTCCGCATGATGGCCGAGGAGTTCGCCGCCGAAGAGGCCGAGCATGTCGCCCAGCTGGAGGTGTGGGCCAAGCGCTATCCGGCCTTGCAGGCTTGAGGAGTGAGGAAGGGGGCGCTGGCTGCCCCCTCCCCTGGTTACTTTGACAGGGCGGACCAGTCGATCTCGTACACCTTGTCGGCCGGCTGGTAGGTCTTGAAGGCGGCGATCACGTCGTCGACGCTGACGCCGCCCGGCACGTTCTGGATTTCATAGACGACCGAGCTGCCGCTGGTCGGGCCGACGTCGGCGTTGCGGTGGGCCTGCGAGACCAGCCCTTCGCCGGCCTTCTTGATCATGATGGAAGCCATGCATCCGTCTCCTGTTGCGACTCGCCCGACGGCAAAACCATAAACAAAAAGTGGTTTAACCGGAAGGCGGAAAGAACGGCGACGTTTGCACTGCGTCATTTTGGGGGCGTCATTACGGCAGGGAGGCGGCCTCCGTCACCGGGGCGCGGCCGGGCATGCGGTCGGGCTGGGCACCGCGCAGCGCCCCGGCGATGCCGCCGGTCAGCCAGACCGAGAAGGCGTTGCGGCCGGTGGCGCTGGCCTGATCGCAGGCGGCGGTGGGGGCGGCGCCCTCATAGTCCTCCGGCTCCACGGCGCCGCCGCCGTAGTTCCACAAGGGCAGCGAGGCGGCGGAGGGCTGGGCTGACGGTTCGGCGGCCGAGGCGCTGGAGATCAGGCTGGGCGCCTGCCGAGCCGGACGGCTGTGCACCTCGATCAGGGCGACGCGGATGCCGGCGGCCCAGGCGCGGTCGATGAAGGCGCGGACCTGCCGTTCGGTGGCGGTGGAACCGGCGACGGCCCCGGGCGAGCCGCCAGTCAGCCAGGCCGACGGCGTCGGGCCGCAGCCGCGCCGGTATTGCAGGGCCACCTGATCCTGCACATAAGTCTGGCCACGATAGAGGCGCATCAGGCCGTTGCCGTAGCGCTGCAGCTCGTCCACCGGGCCGCGGCTGGCGGTCAGCAGGTTGCGGTCGATCAGGATCAGCGTCGGCTTGACGGCGATCAGCCGGTCGAGCAGCGGCTCGAAATCGGCGAACTGGGCCTGCCGGTGGACGATGCGCAGGAATTCCAGATTGGGCACGCCACGCTCGGCCGCGACCTTCGCCATGCCGCGCTCGTCCAGCGTGGCGTCGCGCAGGGCGGTGTCGCCCAGCGCCACCACCATCACCGAATTGGGGAGGCGGGCGGCCCGCTCGGCCACCGTGTTGATGCGGTTCAGATTGTACCAGGCGAAGGGCTGGTCGTAGAGCATCGACCCGGTCCACAGCACCCCCAGCGCCGCCAGCCCGGCCAGCACCAGCGGCGCGATCAGCACCGTCCCCAGCACCCCCCAGCGCCGCCGGCCGCGCTGCGGCGTCTCCGTGGCGGCGGTTTCCCCGGCGTGGGGTGGAACGGGTTGCTGTTCCGATTGAGGCTCCTGCGGGTCGAGATGGGACATCGGGCGTCTCCGGGCGTGCTGCGGCTACTCCCACAACGCGCGGGGGAGGCGAATCGACACGCGGTAATTGGGGGTATCCCCAAGGTCCCGGAACACCTCCGCCGCAGGGTCCCGGTTTGCCGAACGCGCCGTTTGTGTGTAGGCTCCGACCATAGAGGACGGCCTTGCAGCAGGGTTGGCCCCTTACAACAGGATTGGGCGATGAGCACCGAGATCCGCACCTTCAGCATTCCCGACGCCGCCGCCGAAGAGGCGCAGGCGCAGCTGTCCAGCTTCCTGCGGACGGTCGAGGTCCAGCGCATCGAAACCGCCTATGCCGACGGGGCGTGGCGCGTGCTGGTGCTGTTCACCGACCTCCGCCGCAAGGAGGAATCGCAGCAGATCGAGGCCGCCATCGCCGCGGCGCTGAACGGCTGGCGCGACAAGGCCGCCGCCCAGGCCGGGGTGACGCGCGACGCCGTTCTGGCCGACGATCTGGTGCAGGAGATCGCCCGCTTCGCCCCGACAACGGAGCATGAGCTGTCGATCATCGTGAATGCCCGCGGGCAGGCCATCTCGCCCCATGGCGGGGAGATCGTGCAGGTGGTGCGCTCGACGCTGGACCTGCTGATCGACTGAATGGGCTGCCGCGCCGGTTAAATCTCCGGCGGAGGCGTATCCGATTCGGGGGGCGGGCGCACATCCAAAGGCTGTGAAGAGGCTGCCGTAAGCGGCAATTGGTTCCTGGCATGCGCCGTGCGAGGATTGCACCCTGTACTGGCATCGGCGGATGGAGCGGCCGTGGCTTCCCAGGTTGATCCAAAGGATCGTGGCGTGGCGGACGCGGCGTGGACCGCGGTCCCGGACTATCGGAAGATGGCGCAGGAGCTGGCCCAGCTGGGCGCGGAGGCCGCCCGGCGCGCCCACATGACCGGCAACGGCCGTTACGACCGGCTGGCGCGCGCCTTGACCAGCCGGGCGGGCGAGATCCTGGACGATCTGGAGCGTGGCCGGAAGGCGTAAGCGCCGGGACGGCGAAGGGGAAAAAAGAAAACGGCGCCCGGATGGGGCGCCGTTGTCGTTTGTGGGGGTGGTTGCGGAGCGCCTCCGCCCCCGTCCTCCCCCGCTTCCGGCCGACCGAAGGTCCATCCGGTGCGAGGGAGGGGGATCTGGCGATCAGACCACCTTGGCGTTGTGCATGGCGGCGATCTGGTCCTTGTTGTAGCCGAGCTGGGCCAGGACCTCGTCGGTGTGCTCGCCGAGCAGCGGCGACCCGGTGACCTCGACCGTCATGTCCGAGAACTTGATCGGGCTGCCGACGGTCAGGTACTTGCCGCGCTGCTTGTGGTCGACCTCGACGACGGTGCCGCTGGCGCGCAGCGACGGGTCGTTGGCGATCTCCTTCATCGACAGCACCGGCGAGCACGGGATGTCGTACTTGCGCAGGATGTCGACGGCCTCGAACTTGGTCTTGTCCTTCAGCCAGTCCTCGATGATCGCGAAGATGTCGAAGATCTTGTCCTGACGGGCGAGAGCCGTGTTGTAGGCCGGGTCGTCGATCCACTCCTCGCGGCCGAGAGCCTTACAGATCGGCGCCCAGGCATGGCCCTGGATGGTGAAGTAGATGTAGGCGTTGGGATCGGTCTCCCAGCCCTTGCACTTCAGCACCCAGCCCGGCTGGCCGCCGCCGCCGGCATTGCCGCCGCGCGGAACCACGTCGGTGAACTTGCCGTGCGGGTACTGCGGGTATTCCTCCAGATAGCCGACGCGGTCGAGGCGCTGCTGGTCGCGCAGCTTGACGCGGCAGAGGTTCAGCACGCTGTCCTGCATCGACACGGCGACCTTCTGGCCCTTGCCGGTCTTGGTGCGGGCCATCAGGGCGGTCAGGATGCCGATGGCGAGGTGCATGCCGGTGTTGCTGTCGCCGAGAGCGGCGGCCGACACGGTCGGCGGGCCATCCCAGAAACCGGTGGTCGAGGCGGCGCCGCCGGCGCACTGGGCGACGTTCTCATAGACCTTCAGGTCCTGGTAATGGTGGCCGTCGCTGAAGCCCTTGACCGAGGCGACGATCATGCCGGGGTTCAGTTCCTTGATCTTGTCCCAGCTGAAGCCCATGCGATCCAGCGCGCCAGGGCCGAAATTCTCGACCAGCACGTCGGATTCCTTGATCAGACGGGTCAGGACTTCCTTGCCCTCGGCGGTCTTGGTGTCCAGCGTCAGGGAGCGCTTGTTGCTGTTGAGCATGGTGAAATAGAGCGCGTCGGCATCCGGGATGTCGCGCAGCTGGCTGCGGGTGACGTCGCCGGCGCCCGGACGTTCGACCTTGATGACGTCCGCGCCGTACCAGGCCAGAAGCTGGGTGCAGGCGGGGCCGGCCTGCACGTGGGTGAAGTCGATGATCTTAATGCCTTCGAGCGGCTTGGTCATGACTGCAACACTCCCTTATTTCGCGTTGTTTCAGTTTGTCTGTCGGAGTCGATCTGCGGAGATCGGCCCTGATTCGATCTTCAGAGCCTGCTCCCGGGGTCCGCTCGCACTCAGCCGGCCGCAGCGACGCCTGCTTGGGCGGCTTCGAGTTCGGTGAGGCGGCGGCGCAATTTCCGCTCTTCGGTCCAGCGGGCGGTTTCGTCCCGCACCACGGCGACGATCCCGGTCACCGCACCGTCGGTCCCGCGCAAAAGCGCGACGGTGAAGGCGATCGACAGGCTGTGCCCGTCCTTGTGGACCGCCGGAACCCGAAGCAGGTCATGGCCGTAGCGGGTCTCGCCGGTGGCCATGGTGTTTTCGTACCCATCCCAATGACGCTGGCGCTGGCGTTCCGGAATGATGATGTCGAGCGACTTGCCCATCGCCTCGTCGGCGGTGAAGCCGAACATCCGCTCCGCCGCCGCATTCCACAGGGCGATGGCGCCGGCCGGATCGGACACGATGACGGCATCGCCGATCACCGCCACCAGCTGTTCGCAATCCACAACCGCGGGCGAACCCGCTGCTGTCCTCTCGTCCATGTCGATCTCCTTGGTGCCCGCCCCCTCTTGGATTGGGCACCGGGGGAGCCGGTGCGGCGATGGCCCGGAAGCCGCCGTCGCACTGACATTATCGATACGGTATACCAGATACCATATCTCTGGCAAGAGGATTTGAGCGCTTTGCGAACTGTTGTTTGCGCGAACCTTTTGGGGGAGGGGGCAAAAAGAAAAGGGCGCCTTGCGGCGCCCCTTCCGGGTTCCAGGGGCACTGCCCCCGGCGGGTGGGTCAAGGGAGGGGCGGAGCCCTCCCTTGCCTCGTTCGTCTCAGACGTCCAGCAGCAGGCGGCGCGGATCCTCGATCAGCTCCTTGATGCGGACGAGGAAGGTGACCGCTTCCTTGCCGTCGATGATGCGGTGATCGTAGGACAGCGCCAGATACATCATCGGGCGGACCTCGATCTTGCCGCCGACGACGACCGCGCGGTCCATCGTCTTGTGCATGCCGAGGATGGCCGACTGCGGCGGGTTGATGATCGGGGTCGACATCAGCGAGCCGTAGACACCACCGTTGGAGATGGTGAAGGTGCCCCCCGTGAGCTCGTCCATCGACAGCTTGCCGTCGCGGCCCTTCTTGCCGAGAGCGGCGATGGTGCCCTCGACACCGGCGAAGTCCAGCTGGTCGGCGTTGCGCACCACCGGAACCACCAGACCCTGCGGCGTGCCGACGGCGACGCCGATGTCATAGTAGTTCTTGTAGACGATGTCGGTGCCGTCGATCTCGGCGTTGACGGCCGGAATCTCTTTCAGGGCCTGGACGGCAGCTTTGACGAAGAAGGACATGAAGCCGAGCCGCACCTTGTGGCGCTTCTCGAAATAGTCCTTGTACTCGGCGCGCAGGGCCATCGCCGCCGACATGTCCACCTCGTTGAAGGTGGTCAGCATGGCGGCGGAGTTCTGGGCCTCCTTCAGGCGCTCGGCGATGCGCTGGCGCAGGCGGGTCATGCGGACGCGCTCTTCCTGCGCTGCCCGCGGACGGTCGCCCTGGGTGCCGGCGGCCCACTGGACCTTCGGAGCCGGGGCCGGAGCGGCCGGCTTGGCGGCGGGAGCGGCAACCGGGGCGGCGATGACGTCGCCCTTGGTGATCCGGCCGTCCTTGCCCGAACCGGCGATGGCGGACGTGTCGACGCCCTTCTCGTCGGCCAGCTTGCGGGCGGCCGGGCCGGAAGCGGCGATGTTGCCCGGAGCGGCGGGAGCGGCAGCGGCGGGGGCGGCAGCCGGGGCCGGGGCGGCGGCCGGAGCGGCGGCGGCCGGGGCGGCGGCAGCGCCGGCGCCTTCGGTCAGGACGCCCAGCAGGGCGCCGACCTCGACGTTCGCACCTTCCGCGGCGACGATCTCGGCCAGCACGCCGGCGGCCGGGGCGTTCACCTCAAGCGTGACCTTGTCGGTCTCCAGCTCGACCAGCGCCTCGTCCATGGCGACGGCCTCGCCGGCCTTCTTCAGCCAGCGGGCGACCGTCGCCTCGGAGACGGACTCACCCAGCGTGGGGACCTTGATTTCGGTAGCCATTTCTTATTCCTCGTTCGTCTTCTTGTTCGCTTGGGTGAGGGTCAGCGGACCGTCAGGGCTTCATCCAGGAGCTTGGCCTGCTCCTTGTTGTGGCGCTTCAGCAGGCCGGTCGCCGGCGAGGCGGTGGCCGGGCGGCCGACGTAGGACGGGCGGCCGGCCTTGTGGCCGACATCCTTCAGCACGGCTTCCAGGCGGCGGTCGGCGAAGAACCAGGCGCCCTGGTTCTCCGGCTCTTCCTGGCACCAGACCAGCTCGGCGTTCGGATACTTGGCGAACTCGGCCGCCAGCGCATCCTTCGGGAACGGGTAGAGCTGTTCCAGGCGCAGGATGACGACGTCCTTGATGCCGCGGCTCATGCGCTCCTGCAGCAGGTCGTAATAGACCTTGCCGGAGCAGACGACGATGCGGCGGATCTTGTCGTTGGCGGCCAGATCGTTGGCGGTCTCGCCCAGCACGCGGTGGAAGGTGCTGCCCGGGCCCATCTCCGACAGGTCGGAGATGCACAGCTTGTGGCGCAGCAGCGACTTCGGCGTGAACAGGACCAGCGGCTTGCGGAAGCTGCGGCGGATCTGGCGGCGGAAGACGTGGAACAGGTTGGCCGGCGTCGTCACGTTGCAGATCTGCCAGTTGTCCTCGGCGCACATCTGCAGGAAGCGTTCCGGACGGGCGGACGAGTGTTCCGGACCCTGGCCCTCGTAGCCGTGCGGCAGCAGCAGCACCAGGCCGGACATGCGCAGCCACTTGGACTCGCCCGACGAGATGAACTGGTCGATGATGGTCTGTGCGGTGTTGGCGAAATCGCCGAACTGCGCTTCCCACAGGACCAGATTGTGCGGCTCGGCCAGCGAATAGCCGTACTCGTAGCCGACGACGGCGGCTTCCGACAGCGGGCTGTCATGGACCTCGAAGGTCGCCTGGTCCGGACTGACGTGGCAGAGCGGGACGTACTTCTCTTCGGTGTTCTGGTCGTACATCACCGCATGGCGGTGCGAGAAGGTGCCGCGGCCGGAATCCTGGCCCGACAGGCGGACGCCGGTGCCCTCGGCCACCAGGGTGGCGTAGGCCAGCGCCTCGGCGGTCGCCCAGTCGATGCCTTCGCCGGTCTCCAGCGTCTTCTTCTTGGCTTCCAGCTGGCGGGCGATCTTGGAGTTGATCGCGAAGTCCTTCGGGTACTCGCAGAGCTTGAAGCCGATCTGCTTCAGCTTGTCGATGTCCACGCCGGTCTCGCCGCGGTGGGCGGTGTTGGCACCCTGCGCCTCCAGCCCGGCCCACTTGCCTTCCAGCCAGTCGGCCTTGTTCGGCCTGTAGGTGCTGGACGCCTCGAACTCGGCCTCCAGCTTCTTCATGAAGTCCTGGGTGATCTGGTCGCCCTCGGACTGGGTGATGACGTTCTCCGCCACCAGCTGCTTGGCATACAGCTCGCGCGTGGTCGCGTGGGAACGGATGTTCTTGTACATGATCGGCTGGGTGAAGCCCGGCTCGTCGCCCTCGTTGTGGCCGTGGCGGCGGTAGCAGACCATGTCGATCACGACGTCCCGCTTGAACTTCTGGCGGAACTCGATGGCGATGCGGCTGACATGGACGACGGCTTCGGGATCGTCGCCGTTCACGTGGAAGATCGGCGCCTGCACCATCTTGGCCATGTCGGAGCAGTACACGCCCGACCGCGAATAGGTCGGGTTGGTGGTGAAGCCGATCTGGTTGTTGATGATGAAGTGCATGGTGCCGCCGGTGCGGTAGCCGCGCAGCTCCGACAGCCCCAGCGTCTCGGCCACGATGCCCTGGCCGGCGAAGGCGGCGTCGCCGTGGATCAGCACGCCCATCACCTGCTCGCGCTCCAGGTCGCGGCGCTGCTGCTGCTTGGCGCGCACCTTGCCCAGCACGACCGGGTTGACCCATTCCAGGTGGGACGGGTTGGCGGTCAGCGACAGGTGGACGATGTTGCCGTTGAAGTCGCGGTCCGACGAGGTGCCGAGATGGTACTTCACGTCGCCCGAGCCCTGGACGTCCTCGGGGCTCGACGGGTTGCCCTGGAACTCCGAGAAGACGGCGGAGAAGGGCTTGCCCATGAAGTTGGTCAGCATGTTCAGACGGCCGCGGTGGGCCATACCGACGACGGCCTCTTTGAGGCCGAGCTGGCCGCCGCGCTTCAGGATCTGCTCCAGCGCGGGGATCATCGACTCGCCGCCCTCAAGGCCGAAGCGCTTGGTGCCGGTGTATTTCAGCTGCAGGAACTTCTCGAAGCCCTCGGCCGCGGTCAGCCGCTCCAGGATGGCGCGCTTGCCGTTCACCGTGAAGTCGGTGTGGTTGCGGCCGCCCTCGATGCGCTCCTGGATCCAGGCCTTCTCTTCCGGGTCCTGGATGTGCATGAATTCGACGCCGATCGTCCCGCAGTAGGTCTTGTGCAGGATGTCGAGGATCTGGCGCAGCGTCGCCGTTTCCAGCCCGAGCGAGTAGTTCAGGAAGATCGGACGGTCGAGGTCGTCCGGGCCGAAGCCGTAGGTCGCCGGATCCAGTTCCGGGTGCGGCTCGCGCTTCTCGAGACCCAGCGGGTCGAAATGCGCGTTCATGTGGCCGCGGACGCGGAAGACGCGGATCAGCATCAGGGCGCGGATGCTGTCCAGCGTGGCGGCGCGCAGCTGCTGCGGGCTGATGCCGCCATAGACCTGCTGGGTGTGGGACAGCATGGCGCCGTTGCCGGGGCCGTTCATCGCCGCGGCGGCGCCGTTCGTGGCAGCGCCGTTGGGGACGGCGACGATGAAGCTCTCGGCGACCGGGTCGCGCTTGGCCTTGGGGTCTTCCAGATCGGACACGGTCCAGGACGCGCCGCGCAGCTCGTCCAGGACGGCGCGCGAATCCTCGTCCAGATCCTGGAAGAAGCTGTTCCAGCTGGGATCGACGGCGGCCGGGTTGGACAGGTAGCTGGCGTAGAGCTCGGCGACGTAACCGGCGTTCGAGCCGAAGAGGAACGAGGTCTGTTCCAGATTTGCCGACATGGTTTCACCTCGGGCCGTGAGCCCGATTCCCTGTGGGAGATGATCGCGAGTGATGAAGGGGGCGGGAGATCGATGGATACCCATGTGCAAGAACCGGCGAAGGAAGCCGGTGGGATGCGAGGTGGGATGTCGTACGCACCGCCGACGCTTGCATATGGGTTCCCAGGACCAACCGTCCAAGAGGATAGGCCGAAGGGGCGGCGGGCGGGGCACCGCAGCGTCCCGCCCGTCAACCTCTTCGAAAGGCGTCCTCTTTTCAAAGGCATGAGGCCGCGGGCGTCACGTCGCCGTGACGCCCGCAGGCGATCAGCCCTTGAACACCTTCAGCATGGTGGAGCCCAGGCTGGCGGGGCTGTCGGCGACGGCGATGCCGACCGACTTCATGAAGTCGATCTTGAAGTCGGCGGTGTCGTTGCCGCCGGAGATCACCGCGCCGGCATGGCCCATGCGGCGGCCCGGAGGGGCCGTGCGGCCGGCGATGAAGCCGACGACCGGCTTCTTCGTGCCCGAGGCCTTGATGAACTCGGCGCCGCGGACTTCGGCGTCGCCGCCGATCTCGCCGATCATGATGATGCCCTCGGTCTCCGGGTCCTTTACGAACAGCTCCAGGCTGTCGACGAAGTTGGTGCCGTTGACCGGGTCGCCGCCGATGCCGATGCAGGTGGTCTGGCCGAGGCCGGCCGCCGTGGTCTGCGCCACCGCCTCATAGGTCAGCGTGCCGGAACGCGAGACGATGCCGATCTTGCCGCGCTTGTGGATGTGGCCCGGCATGATGCCGATCTTGCACTCGTCCGGCGTGATGATGCCGGGGCAGTTCGGGCCGATCAGGCGGGTGGCCGAGCCGTTCAGGGCGCGCTTGACGCGGACCATGTCGAGCACCGGGATGCCTTCGGTGATGCAGACCACCAGCGGGATCTCGGCATCGATGGCTTCCAGGATCGCGTCGGCGGCGAAGGGCGGCGGCACGTAGATCACGGAGGCGTTGGCGCCGGTCTTCTCGACCGCCTCGGCGACGGTGTCGAAGATCGGCAGGTCGAGGTGCTTGGCCCCGCCCTTACCCGGCGTGACGCCGCCGACCATCTTGGTGCCGTAGGCGATGGCCTGCTCGGAATGGAAGGTGCCCTGGGCTCCGGTGAAGCCCTGGCAGATCACCTTCGTGTTCTTATCGACGAGAACAGCCATGTTACGCGGCCTCCTTCACGGCCTTGACCACCTTTTCGGCGGCATCGGCGAGGTTGTCGGCCGAGAGGATCGGCAGGCCGGATTCGGCCAGGATCTTCTTGCCCAGATCGACGTTGGTGCCTTCCAGGCGGACCACCAGCGGAACGTGCAGGTGCACTTCGCGCGCCGCGGCGACAACGCCCTCGGCGATCACGTCGCAGCGCATGATGCCGCCGAAGATGTTGACCAGGATGCCTTCGACGTTGCTGTCGGACAGGATCAGCTTGAAGGCCGCGGTGACGCGCTCCTTCGTCGCGCCGCCGCCGACGTCGAGGAAGTTGGCCGGCTCGCCGCCATACAGCTTGATGATGTCCATGGTGGCCATCGCCAAGCCGGCGCCGTTGACCATGCAGCCGATGTTGCCGTCGAGCTTGACGTAGTTGAGGCTGTGCTTGGCCGCCTCGATCTCCGACGGATCCTCTTCGGCCTCGTCGCGCAGCTCTTCCACGTCCTTGTGACGGAACAGCGCGTTGTCGTCGAAGTTCATCTTGGCGTCGAGCGCCAGGATGTCGCCCGAGCCGGTGACGATCAGCGGGTTGATCTCGACGATGGCGCAGTCCAGGTCCACGAACGCCTTGTAGGCGGCCTGGATGAACTTGGCGGCGGCGCCGACCTGCTTGCCTTCCAGGCCCAGCGCGAAGGCGACCTTGCGGGTGTGGTAGCCCTGGATGCCGGTGGCCGGGTCGACCGCGACCTTGATGATCTTCTCGGGCGTGTTGTGGGCGACCTCTTCGATCTCCATGCCGCCTTCGGTCGAGGCCATGATCGTCACGCGGCCGGTGGCGCGGTCGATCAGCATGCCGAGGTACAGCTCGCGCTTGATGTCGGCGCCTTCCTCGATGTAGAGGCGCTTGACCTCGCGGCCTTCCGCGCCGGTCTGCTTCGTCACCAGGACGCTGTTCAGCATCTCGGCGGCGTTCTTGCCGACTTCCTCGATCGACTTGACGACGCGGACGCCGCCCTTGCCCTCGGGGTTGTTCTTGAAGCGGCCGGCGCCGCGGCCACCGGCGTGGATCTGGGACTTCACGACCCAGACCGGACCGCCCAGCTCGCGGGCGACCGTCTCGGCCTCCTGCGGGGTGTAGGCGACGCCGCCGCGGGGAACCGCGACGCCGTACTTCTTCAGCAGGCTTTTCGCCTGGTACTCATGGATGTTCATCGGGCGTCCATCTGTTTTTTGTTTCGGCTGACGAGAACGGGTCGACTGAAGGACAAGACGGGCGCACCACCGGCGTCCACCCGGCCCGGACAGGGGCCGGGTGGACGCCGGAGACCGCGCGATCCGTTCTTTAGGAAGCGGACTTCTCGGCGTCCAGCTTCTTGACGACGTCGACCAGCGTCTTCACCGCGTCGACGGAGTTCTGGAACATCGCCTTCTCTTCGTCGTTCAGCTCGATCTCGATGATCTTCTCGACGCCGCCGGCGCCGATGATCGTCGGGACGCCGACGTAGAGGTCGTCCTGGCCGTACTGGCCGCTCAGGTGGGCGGCGACCGGCAGAACGCGCTTCTGGTCCTTCAGGTAGGACTCGGCCATCTGGATGGCGGACGCGGCCGGGGCGTAGAAGGCCGAGCCGGTCTTCAGCAGCTTGACGATCTCGGCGCCGCCGTCACGGGTGCGCTGAACGATGGCGTCCAGCTTCTCCTGCGTGGTCCAGCCCATCTTGACCAGATCGGGCAGCGGGATGCCGGCGACGGTGGAGTAGCGCACCAGCGGGACCATGGTGTCGCCGTGGCCGCCCAGCACGAAGGCGGTGACGTCCTCGACCGAGACGTTGAACTCTTCGGCCAGGAAGTAGCGGAAGCGGGCCGAGTCGAGCACGCCGGCCATGCCGACCACGCGCTCCGGCGGCAGGCCGGACGCCTGCTGCAGCACCCACACCATCACGTCGAGCGGGTTGGTGATGACGATGACGAAGGCGTTCGGGGCGTACTTGCCGATGGCCTCGCCGACGGTCTTGCAGACGCCGCTGTTGATGCCGATCAGGTCGTCGCGGCTCATGCCCGGCTTGCGCGGGATGCCGGCGGTGACGATCACGACGTCGGCACCCTCGATGACCGAATAGTCGTTGCCGCCGGTCAGGCTGGCATTGAAGCCCTCGACCGGGGAGGTTTCGGCGAGATCCAGCGCCTTGCCGGCCGGCATGCCTTCGGCGATGTCGAACAGGACGACGTCGCCCAGTTCCTTCTGAGCGGCGAGCAGAGCCAGCGTGCCGCCAATCTGGCCGGCACCGACGAGCGCAATCTTCTTGCGAGCCATGGAGCGTTCCCTAAAACGTTTGAGCGTCCCCCATTCAGCGGGAGACTAGAACCGTTGGTCATTCTAACGTCTTAGGGATCCAGCGCCCCGAGATTTCGGAAGCGTAGGTAGCGCGTTTTGTCGCGGAGGGCAAGCATGACCGCAAGCGGAGCATTGCAGCGTTGCGTCGCACCCCCGATGATCCTTTCCAAAGGCCGGAGCGTTCGGCTTTATACGTATGGTTCGCGTCCGGTCCTTACCTTGTTCGAAAATGGTCGAAGGAGAGCGCAGATGGCCAAGCTCGTGGCCCGTTTCATTCCCGGTCTGACCATGTCGCTGGCGCTTGCCGCCGGCGTCTTGACGGCAGGTGCCGCCCAGGCCCAGACGGTCGGCGACTACACCGCCGCCATGGCCGCCGCCCCGATCACCGACCCGGCGGCGGAGGCCAGCGCCGCCTATTGCCGGCCGCTGACCAACTATGTCTTCACCTCGATCCCCGACAACCAGCGCTCCAGCTGGGTGCTGCCGCTGGTGACGCTGGACGGCACGCAGTCGGCGGAGACGTCGGCCAAGCGCGACGCCTGCCTGAAGGTGCGCCAGCAGGCGCTGATCGCCTTCGACGCCGGCACCGGCGAGCAGATCGTCACCCCGGCCGAGGCGATGGAAGGCCCGACCGACCGCGGCCCCTATTACAAGGAGCCGTCGCCCGACGCCCCGGTGCCGCACACCGGCCGCGCCACGCCGCGCCAGCCGATGCCGCGCGGCGGCGTGCAGTAAGCTGAACGGCCAGGGCTGAACAGTCAGGGCCCGACGCCGTAGCGTTCCAGGTGGCGGGCCATCTCGGCGGGGGACAGCGGGAAGCCGCTGCCC
The DNA here is from genome assembly GCF_042604625.1 of Azospirillum sp. A29. NCBI lineage: Bacteria > Pseudomonadati > Pseudomonadota > Alphaproteobacteria > Rhodospirillales > Azospirillaceae > Azospirillum > Azospirillum sp. A29. The sequence continues at coordinate 1,473,504 of NZ_CP170466.1, read as the reverse complement.
TGCCGGGCGTTCAGCATCGCCCGCGGGTGGATGCCGGCGGCCCGCGCCTGGATCTGCATGGCGCACCGCATCGACAGCCCGGCCCGCCAGACCAGGGCGGTGACCGCCTGCGGGTCGTGGGCGTCGAGGATCAAATCCACCACTTCCGGCGCCACGCGGGCGCGCAAGGTCAGCGCCGCCCGCACGAAGCCGGTCTCGTTCCACGACATCGCATCGCTGAGCGCCGTTTCGTCGAGCTTCCCCTGCCGGTGCAGGCGGACGGCGCGGCGTTCCGGCGGTTCGGCCGAGTCGGGCGCCTCGGCCCAGTCGATGCGCCGGCGGGTGGTCGCGGCGATCTCCGCCACCGTGGCGTCGTCGAGATCGCCACGGCGTCGCAACGCCTCGACCACCGCCAGATCGACGAAATCGGCCAGCCGCAGCGCCAGCCGGCGGGGCAGGGCCGGGCGGCGGGCCAGCTTCTCCCGCCAGTCGGGATGGTGGGCCGACTGCTCCACCAGCGCTTCCAGGGTGGGTTCGGCGATCACCGCACCGCTGTTGTCGAGCAGGATCCCGGTCGCCTCGGCATGGCCGCTGCCGGCGATGGCGTCGGACAGGGCGGCGCCGATGCTGTGGCGCCGGGCGATGGCCGACAGAGCCCACCCGGCGGGGGCTGCGGCAACGATGTCCAGCAGATCCTCGTCGCCCAGCGCCGCACAGCAGCGCAGCACCGGCTCCGCCACCGTCCGTTCGACATCGCGCGCCAGCGTCGCCACCACCGAGGGCGGGGCGCAGGCGATGTCCTTGATCGCCGTCGCCAGCGCCTCGCGCACGCGGACGATGTGGTCGCGGGCCAGCTGTTCCAGCGCGCGGGTCGCGACGGTGCTGACGGTGTCGGCGCCGCCCGGCGGCAAATCGGGCAGCAGCCGGCACAGCTTGCGGGCCAGGGTGGAGCGCACGTCGGCATCGCCCATGCCGGCCAGCCGCGATTCGACCAGAGCGTCGCCGACCTGACGGGCGACGCCACGTCCGGGCTGGGGGGCGGCAGCGGGGGACGGTTCCGGCACCGGAGCCGGCGTTGGTTCCGGCGACTCGGCGAACAAATAGTCCATCAGCTCGGGCGCGACGCCGCACTCCGGCTCCGGCGGAAGACGGGGGGAGGGGCGGGAAGGGGAGCGCCGGGCTGTCACCGGACCTGAAGCCTTGTGGTTGGGCCGCGGCCGGAGCGGAGCGGCAGCTGTGGGATCATGCGGACCATCGAAACGCTGCCCTGGTTAACGGCCCCCTAATTCGGCGGCGGTGCGGCCTGTGACATCCCACAAGTTTGGTGACAGCCCCTCAGCGCCGCTTGGCCGCCGGGGTGCTGCCCAGCATGCTGCGCTGCGCCAGCATCGGGCGCGGCATCTGCCGGCCGCCCAGAACGCGGACCGGCACGGATTGCTCCAGCCGGTGCTTGTCGAACTGGTCGAAGATGCGCAGCAGCGCCTCCGCCGTGCCCTCGCCATATTGGATGTCGGTGCGGGCGCGGCCCAGTTCGGTGCGCAGCCCGTCGCGCAGCTGGCCGAACAGCGCGTCGAACAGTGCCTGGAAATGCTCCTCGGCGAAGACGAAATGACGCTCGCGCAGATGGTCGGTCATCCGCCGCATGAAGGTCTGGCGCTGCTGGTGGAATTGCCGGAAGCGCAGCATCACCCGGATGAAGGGCGTGTCGGCCAGCACCGCCAGCGTCTCCTCATGCGCCAGCCGCTGCCAGACCTCGCCATCGCGGTCGGTCCCCAGCCGGTTGAACAGGGCGATGACGCTGGCATTCATCGCCTCCCATTCCTTTTCGTAGAACAGGGCGGTCAGGGTCGATTGCAGACCGGGAAGGATCACCTGGGGAAAGCTGGCGCCGGTGATGGGGTCCATGCTGTCGGGCAGCCGGATGCGCAGGGCCGAAACCATCAGGCGGGTGACGAAGTCGCGGCGGCGCCCGCCGGCCCCGATCTGCGGCGGCTCCTCCCCCATGGCTCCGGATCCGCCGCCGCAGCCCCCGCAGCTCGACGCCGTGCAGGATTGGCAGATCGAGGCGAACAGCGGCAGCACAGACGGCCAGTGCGCCATCATCAACCCCATGGCGCGGGTGAACTCCTCACGCGACAGGACGCCCTTGGCGGTGAATTGCGGCTCCAGCGCCTCCTGAAAGGTGCTGACCAGAGCCTGCGCCGTGCGATGATGGCGTTCGAACGGCGGCTGATCGGCGGTCATCCCACGCCCTCCCTCCCGGTGCATCCCAAGCCGGCCGGCGGCTGGGCCGGACGCGGTTACCGGAACAATTTATCCGGTATTTTATCTACTTCGGCTGTGACGGCCATCACAGGGCGGTGTCGGGAGAGAGAGGGAAGGGGACGCCGCGGGCAAAAAAAAAAAGGGCCGCGACCCAAGCGGGCGCGGCCTTTAGTCTAGGGAGGAAACGCACTGCAAAATGCAGTAACGAGGTGGAGTTTAAGCCCATAGCCGTGTTAGCGGTACCACGGTTTTCGTATTGGTGCGGTGCGACATCCGCATAGCGCGGTATGGAATAGAATTTGGTTTGCCCAGCTCCTATGCGGGGAGGCAGCTTTCTGCCCGTTTCATGGGCAGGCAGCCGCTTGCGGGATGGGCGAACGATCGAATTCGAAAATCATCGCGCCAGGGAATGTTCGCAAACGAAAAAGGGGGCGTCTCGCGACACCCCCCTTTTCCAATCCGATGCGGACCGCAGCGTCAGGCCGCCAGCTTCTCGCGGATCAGCGCCTTGGTCTCCTCGATGCCGTAAAGCTGGATGAAGGAGCCCATGCGCGGGCCGGTGGTCTGGCCCAGCAGCACCTCGTACAGCGCCTGGAACCAGGCACGCAGCTCGGTGAAGCCGTGGGCCTTGCCGACCTCGAACACCTCGTTCTGGATGACGTCGGCGCGGGCGTCGCCCGGCACGCTGTCGAGCTTGACCAGCAGGTCCTGCAAGGCCGCGCGCTCGGCGTCGGTCGGCGCGCGGAACCGCTTGGTCGGCTTCACCTGATCCTGGTAGTAGCGCACGGCATAGCCGACCATGCTGTCGAGGAACGGGCTGTTCTCCGGCGTGGCGTCCGGCGCATAGCGGCGGATGAAGCCCCACATGGCGTCCTTGGTCTCGGCATTCGCCGCACCGGCCAGATTGAGCAGCAGGTTGAACGACACGTCGGAGCGCACCGCCGGCGGCTTGCCGTTGTGGATGTGCCAGGCCGGGTTCTCCAGCTTCTTCGCCGGCTCCTCGCCATGGACCCTGTCGACGAAGGTCAGATACTCGTCGACGGCGCGCGGGATGACGTCGAAATAGAGGCGCTTGGCCGACTTTGGCTTCTGGAACATGTAGAGGGCGAGGCTTTCCTGCGGTGCGTAGGCCAGCCATTCCTCCATCGTCAGGCCGTTGCCCTTCGACTTGGAGATCTTCTGGCCCTTGTCGTCGAGGAACAGCTCGTAATTGAAACCTTCCGGCGGGGTGCCGCCGAGGATTTTGCAGATCTTGCCGGCGAGATCGGCCGACGGGATCAGGTCCTTGCCGTACATCTCGTAATCGACGCCCAGGCCGAACCAGCGCATGCCCCAGTCGGGCTTCCATTGCAGCTTCACATGGCCGCCGGTGACCGGAAGCTCCACACGTCTGCCGTCCTCGTCCTCGAAGACGATGGTGCCGGCATCGACGTTGCGTTCCAGCATCGGCACCTGGAGGACCCGGCCGGTCGAGGGGGAGACCGGCAGGAAGGGGCTGTAGGTGGCCTGACGCTCGGCGCCGAGGGTGGGCAGCATCACCGCCATCACCTCGTCGTAATGACGCAGGATGCCGAGCAGCGCCTCGTCGAAGCGGCCCGACTTGTACCAGTCGGTGGAGGACTGGAACTCGTACTCGAAGCCGAAGCTGTCGAGGAAGGCGCGCAGCCGGGCGTTGTTGTGGGCGCCGAAGCTGTCATGGGTGCCGAAGGGATCGGGCACCTGGGTCAGCGGCTTGCCGATATTGGCTGCCACCATCTCCTTGTTGGGGATGTTGTCGGGGACCTTGCGCAGCCCGTCCATGTCGTCCGAGAAGCAGAAGAGCTTCGTCGGAATGTCGCTCATGGCCTGGAAGGCGTGGCGCACCATGCTGGTGCGCGCCACCTCGCCGAAGGTGCCGAGATGCGGCAGGCCCGACGGACCGTAACCGGTCTCGAACAGGACATAGCCTTTGGCGGGCGGAGCTTTCGCGAAGCGCGCGACCAGTTTGCGCGCCTCCTCGAACGGCCATGCCTTCGCCTGCAACGCCAGATCCCGTTCGCCGGTCATCGTCGGACCCTTTCGAAACCACAAAGATAAAGTTGGGAATGAGGGCAAAGACCCTAGGGCCGGGCGGGCGTGGCGTCAACCTTGGGCGTCCGGCGCAAGAGTCCGGCGGGGTAGATGTTCCGGGCCACTTGCGGCACCCGGTCGGCCGGTCCATCCTGCGCGGCCCGCGGGATCGTCCCGCGGGATCGCCCTTATGGGCGTCGGTGGGGTTCGGGGTGATGAGCTGGCTCTATCTGGTGGTGGCGATCCTGTTCGAGGTCGTCGGCACCTCGGCGATGAAGATGTCGGAGGGGATGACGCGGCTCGGCCCGGCAGCGGTCGTGGTGGTGTGCTATGGCATCGCCTTCCTGCTCCTGGCCAAGGCGCTGCGCACGATGGAGGTCGGCATCGCCTACGCCATCTGGTCGGCGACGGGCACGGCAGCCATCGCCGCCATCGGCGTCTTCGTGTTCGGGGAATCGCTGACGGTGATGAAGGTGGTCGGCATCCTGCTGATCGTCGCCGGGGTCATCAGCCTGCACATGGCAAGCGGGCCGGCGTAAGCGCAATAGTTAGGCATTGACCTAAGTATTCTTCACCGGTTAGGGTGCCCTCATGGATGCAGCACTCGACCTGACCTTCCGTGCGCTGGCGGACCCTACGCGCCGGGCAGTCGTCCAGGCGCTCGGGCGTGGCCCGGCGACGGTGGGCGATCTCGCGAAACCCTTCGACATGGCTCTGCCGAGCTTTCTCCAGCACCTGAAGATGCTGGAGGAGAGCGGGATTGTCGAAACGCGGAAGGTCGGGCGAGTGCGCACCTGCACGCTGAAGCCGGAGGCGCTGGCGGCTGCGGAAAGCTGGCTGGACGCCCAGCGGAGCCTCTGGACCAAACGGCTCGACCAGCTGGACAGCCTGGTGCTGGACCTGAACGAACGGGAGGACGGGACGCCATGACCGTTATGGATTTCAATCCGCAACTCGACCTTGAACTGACGCGTGAAGTCGCGGTTCCGCCGCGTCTGGTCTGGCGGGCCTGGACCGAGCCGGACCTGTTGATGAGGTGGTTCACGCCGGCGCCCTGGCGCACCACCGCCTGCGAGATCGACCTGCGGCCCGGCGGCAAGTTCCGCACGGTGATGGAAGGGCCGAACGGCGAGAGGAACGACAACACCGGCTGCTTCCTGGCCGTGGAGCCCGAGCGGCGGCTGGTCTTCACCGATGCGCTGGGGCCGGGCTTCCGTCCGACCGGTGGCGGTTTCATGACCGCATCCGTCACCATCGAGCCGACGGCCGGCGGCACGCTCTACACCGCCGTCGCCTTCCACAAGGACGAGGCGGCGAAGACGCAGCATGAGGAGATGGGCTTCCACCACGGCTGGGGCGCGGCACTCGACCAGCTCGTTGCCCTGGTGAAGGGCCTGTAGGGACAGGGGCGGCTACACCCCAACCCTGAACGGGTTCACCTGCCGGGCGGCGCGCTCCACCGCCTCGGCGGGGCCGGGGCGGCCGAGGAAATAGCCCTGGGCGACGTCGCAGTGCAGGCCGCGCAGGGCCTCCAGCGTCTCGGCATCCTCCACGCCCTCCGCCACGGCGGTCAGGTTCAGGCTGTGGGCCATCTGGATGACGGCGGCGGTGATCTTGGCGCTGTCGTGGTTGCGGGTGAGGTCGGCGACGAAACCGCGGTCGATCTTCAGCTTGTCCACCGCCAGACGGCCGATGTAGGACAGGTTGGAATAGCCGGTGCCGAAATCGTCGATCGACACCTGCACCCCCATCGCCTTGATCCGGCGCAGATTGTCCATCACCAGGTCGGTGTTCTGGATCAGCATCGATTCGGTCAGCTCCAGCTCCAGCAGCAGCGGGTCGAGCCCGCTGTCGGCCAGCGCCCGCGTCACCGTGGGGACGAGGTCGCTGCGCTGAAGCTGCAAGGCCGACAGGTTGACCGCCACCGACAGCGGCAGCCCCTGGGCGTGCCATTGCGCCGCCTGCCGGCAGGCCTCGGTCAGGACCCAGGCGCCGATCGGCACGATCAGGCCGCTGTCCTCGGCGATCGGGATGAAATCGCCGGGCGGAACCATGCCCTTCTCCGGGTGGTTCCAGCGCACCAGCGCCTCGGCACCGGTCACGGCGCCGGTCTCCAGGCTGACCTGCGGCTGGTAATGGATCAGGAACTCCCCCCGCTCCAGCGCGCGGCGCAGGCCGCTGCGGGTGGACAGGTGGGCCACCGCCTCGGCGTTCATCGCCTCGGCATAGAAACGGTGGGTGTCGCGGCCGGCCGCCTTGGCGTGGTGGAGCGCGGTGTCGGCGTTCTTCAGCAGGGTGGCGAAATCCTTCCCGTCGGCCGGGGCCATGGCCACGCCCGACGACAGGGTGAGGGTCAGTTCCTGCCCGCCGACCTGGAAGGGGTCGGCCATCGCCTCGTGCAGGGAGGCGACGGTTTCCACCACCGTGTCGATGTCGGGCTTGCCGGACAGCAGCAGGATGAACTCGTCGCCGCCGCCGCGGCTGACCGTGTCGGTCTCGCGCACCGCCGCCTTCAGCCGGTCCGCCACCGCGCGCAGCAGCGCGTCGCCGACGGCGTGGCCCAGGCTGTCGTTCACGGTCTTGAAGCGGTCCAGTCCGCAGGCGACCAGCGCCACCAGCCGGCCGTTGCGCTCCGACCGGGCCAGCGCCTGCTCGGTGCGGTCCTGCACCAGGATGCGGTTGGGCAGCAGGGTCAGCGCGTCGTGGCGCGACAGATACTCCATCCGCTCCTGCGCCGCCTTGCGTTCGGTGATGTCGCGAACGAGGACCAGAAGCCGGCGGTCGTTGCCGTCGATGACGGCGCGCCGCATGCTGACCTCCACCCAGAAGGTCGACCCGTCCAGCCGGCGGGCATGCCATTCGAAAAGCTGCGGCTCGCCGTCCGCGGCCTTGTGGATCCGGGCGGCAGCGTCGCCCCGCGTGTAGGGCGGCACGCCGGAGCTGAGCGTCTCGACGGTGAGGTCGGACAGCGGGACGTCCTCCACCCGGTACATCTCCCTCATCCGGCGGTTGACCTCCAGGATGGCGCCGCTGTCCAGATCGTGGATGAAGATGGCGTCGGTGACGCTGTCGAAGATGGTGCGGACGCGCTCCTCACTGGCGGTCAGGGCGGTAACCGCGGTGCGCAGGCTCTCGGTCTTGCTTTCGACCTGCCGGCGCAGCAGCAGGACCCAGACCAGCGCGCCGGCGCCCAGGATAGCCAGCCCTGCCAGCAACCTGACCAGCAGGTCCATCGTCTGCGGGCTGACCAAGCCGGTGAGGGGGCGGCCGAGCCAGCGCTCATCCACCGCCTTGCGCTCGTCCGGGGTGATGCGGGCGAAACCGTCGGCGATCAGGCGGAACAGGGCGGCGTCGCCCTTGCGCACCGCCCAGTGCAGTTCGCCGGTGTAGAGCGGTTCTGTGTAGCGGAAGCGCCCCTGCACCCCGCGCTTGGTCATGTAATAGCGGGCGGAGGGGTCGTCCATGCAGAAGACCCGGCTTTCCTGGCGCGAGGCGGCATCGACCATCGCCTCGAAACCGGGATAGCGCTGGAAGGCAGTGATGCCCTGGTCGGTCAGCCATTCGATGCAGAAATCGCCGTCCTTCACCCCGACCGTGAAGGCGCGCAGCGAATCCACCCCGGTGATGCCGCTGAGGTCGGCGCTGAACCAGATCGGCACGTCGACGCGGGCATAGGGTTTGGAGAAGTCGTAGATCGCCTCGCGGGCGCTGTTGCGGAAGATGGTCTCGATGACGTCGGCGTCGCCCTTGTCCATCGCCTGCCGGGCCAGCCCCCAGTCGAGCGGCATCATCCGCACCGGGATGCCGGTCTTCTGCGACCACAGCTTCCACATGTCCTTCACGATGCCGACATGGGCGCCGTCCGGTGTGTGGAAGCTGTAGGGCGGGTAATTGTTGTCCAGCGTCACCCGGATCTCGGCCGGGCGTGGACCAGCCTCCGGAAGAGCGGTCGGCGCCGGGCTGTTGATCGCCGCCGCCGGGTCGCCGGCCAGAAGCGACAGCAGCAGGATCGCCAGCAGCCGCGAGACCGCGGTCCGCGCGCTGCGGATCGCCATGGGACGTGCCATGGGGATCGCCTTGGGCCTCCCCTCGGGCCTCATGGAGGCGCCCCGGGCGGAACGGTCGATGGGCAGCGCGTGGCGGACATGGACATGGCCCTTGTCGAGGTCATGGACAGCGCAGGCGTGCGAGGCCATCTCCTCGCCGCCATCGCCAGCTTATCGAAGAAGGTAACCCGTTCGACGCGCTGCGGCAACGAGGGGTTCTTCCACGCCTGTGACAAGCTCCCGTGCCGATGGCAGCCAGTGCGCCCGGCAAGGGATCAGGGAGCGCGGTCGCCGGGCGGAGCGGCGGGCCGGGGATTGGACTGATTGCCGGCCCGGTCGTTCATCTGGGCGCGCAGGGCGTCGCGGATTTCCTCCAGCAGCTGTTCCTGCCGCGGCGGGGTCTTCAGGGTTTCCTTGTGCAGGATGTGCAGCCGGTTGACCTGCCGGACGATCAGGAACAGCGCGCCCGACACGATCAGGAAATTGATGCAGGCGTTGATGAAGCGGCCGTAGTTGACGGTGGCTGCACCCGCCTGTTCGGCGGCCTGGAGCGAATCGAACCGGCCGCCGGACAGGCTGAAGAAATAGTTGGAGAAGTCGATGCCGCCCATGACCCAGCCGATGGGCGGCATCAGGATGTCCTTGACCAGGGAATTCACGATTCCCGTAAAGGCGGCACCGATGATGATGCCGACCGCCAGCTCCACGACATTGCCGCGGCTGATGAATTTCTTGAACTCTTCGAACATAGCGTCCCGTTTCTCCGTGGTCACGGAAGGGAAACGGGACGGAGCAGGGATGGTTTCATAAGGTCCCCTCATCCCCCGGACAGGATCGGGGGATGAAGGGGGATGACTTCGGCCCTCAGGCCATGCGGCCGTGGCAGTGCTTGAACTTCTTGCCCGACCCGCAGGGGCAGGCGGCGTTGCGCGGGGTGTTCTCCATCACCTCGGCCGGCAGCGGCTGGTCTTCCGGCGTGCCCACAAGCGAGGAGGCGAGCGAGGAGGCACGGACCATGCCGTCCGGCAGGGCTTCAGCGTCGCCCGCCATCGCCAGCGCCGGATCCATGCGGCCCTCGTGCATCTCCTGCATCTGGCGGGCGAACAGTTCCTCCTGCGACGGCGCCATGCGGATTTCGACATGCATCAGGATGGTGGTGACCTGCTCGCGTAGCGCCATCAGCATGCTGTCGAACAGCTCGAAGGCCTCGCGCTTGTACTCGTTCAGCGGGTCCTTCTGGGCATAGGCGCGCAGGTTGATGCCCTGGCGCAGATGGTCGAGCTGGAGCAGGTGGTCCTTCCATTCCTGGTCCAGGATCTGGAGCAGGATGCTCTTCTCGACATGCCGCATCGTCTCGGCGCCATAGGCCTCCTCCTTGTCCGCATATTTGCGGTCGGCGGCCTCGCGCACGCGCTCCTCGATCTCCGGCTCGGCGATGCCCTCTTCCTTGGCCCACTCCTGCACCGGCAGGTCCATGCCCAGCACGCGGTTGACCGCCTCGTGCAGGCCGTCGATGTCCCACTGCTCGGAGTAGCTGTTCGCCGGAATCGCGGTCGACACCATGTTGGCGATGATCTGGTGGCGCATCTCGCGGATTTCCTCCGCGATGTCCTCGCTCTCCATCACCTCGTGGCGCTGCTCGTAGACGACCTTGCGCTGGTCGTTCATGACGTTGTCGAACTTCAGCAGGTTCTTGCGGACCTCGAAGTGGTGCGCCTCGACCTTCTGCTGCGCCTTTTCCAGAGCCTTGTTGATCCAGGGATGGATGATCGCCTCGCCTTCCTTCAGGCCGAGACGCTGGAGCATGCTGTCCATCCGCTCCGACCCGAAGATGCGCATCAGGTCGTCTTCCAGCGACAGGAAGAACTTGGAGGTGCCGGGGTCGCCCTGGCGGCCGGAGCGGCCGCGCAGCTGGTTGTCGATGCGGCGGCTCTCGTGCCGCTCGGTGCCGATGACGTAGAGGCCGCCGGCCTGCTTGACTTTCTCGCGTGCCTCGGCGATCTCGGCTTCGATCTGTGCGATGCGGGCGTCGCGCTCCGGGCCTTCTGGAATGTCGGCCAGCTCGACCTCGATCCGCATCTGGAGATTGCCGCCGAGCTGGATGTCGGTGCCGCGGCCGGCCATGTTGGTGGCGACCGTCACCGCGCCGGCGCGGCCGGCCTGCGCGACGATGTAGGCTTCCTGCTCGTGGTGGCGGGCGTTCAGGACGTTGTGCGGGATGCCGCGCTTGTTCAGCAGGTCCGACAGCAGTTCCGACTTCTCGATCGAGGTGGTGCCGACCAGGACCGGCTGGCCGCGCTTGCGCGCGTCCTCGATCAGGTCGGTCATCGCGTGGTATTTCTCGGTCGCGGTGCGGTAGACCTCGTCGTCATGGTCGATGCGCTTGACCGGCACGTTGGTCGGCATGTCGACCACTTCCAGCCCGTAGATCTCGCCGAATTCCGCCGCCTCGGTCAGCGCGGTGCCGGTCATGCCGGCCAGCTTCGGGTAGATGCGGAAATAGTTCTGGAAGGTGATGGAGGCCAGCGTCTGGTTCTCGCGCTGGATCGTCACCTTTTCCTTGGCTTCCAGTGCCTGGTGCAGGCCTTCGGAGAAGCGGCGGCCGTCCATCATGCGGCCTGTGAACTCGTCGATGATGACGACCTTGTCGTCCTTGACGATGTAGTCCTTGTCGCGCTGGAACAGCATGTGGGCGCGCAGCGCCTGCTGCGAATGGTGGACCAGCGCCACGTTCTGGATGTCGTAGAGCCCGCCGGTCTTCAGCAGCCCGGCCTCGGCCAGCAGCTGCTCCATATGCTCCTGGCCGGCTTCGGTGAAGCTGACGGTGCGGTGCTTCTCGTCCTTTTCGTAATCCTCGGCCACCAGCATCGGGATCAGCCGGTCGACCTGGACATACATCTCGGACGAATCGGTCGAGGGGCCGGAGATGATCAGCGGCGTGCGCGCCTCGTCGATCAGGATCGAGTCGACCTCGTCGACGATGGCGAAGTTGAAGGGCCGCTGGACCAGCTCCTCCAGCCGGAACTTCATGTTGTCGCGCAGATAGTCGAAGCCGAACTCGTTGTTCGTGCCGTAGGTGATGTCGGCGGCGTAGGCGGCGCGGCGCTCGTCGTCGTCCAGCCCGTGGACGATGCAGCCGGTCGACAGGCCGAGGAAGCCGTAAACCCGCGCCATCCAGCCGCTGTCGCGCGAGGCGAGATAGTCGTTCACGGTGACGACGTGGACGCCCTTGCCTTCCAGCGCGTTCAGGTAGACGGCCAGCGTGGCGACCAGCGTCTTGCCTTCGCCGGTGCGCATCTCGGCGATCTTGCCGCTGTGCAGCACCATGCCGCCCATCAGCTGCACGTCGAAATGGCGCTGGCCCAGCACCCGCTTGGCCGCCTCGCGCACGGTGGCGAAGGCGTCGGGCAGGATGTCGTCCAGCGTCTCGCCCTTGGCCAGCCGCTCGCGCAGCCAGCCGGTGCGACCCTTCAGCTGGTCGTCCGACAGCGCGGCGACCGACGGCTCCAGCGCGTTGATCTGAGCCACGGTCTTGTGCAGCGCCTTGACCGCGCGCGTGTTGGCGGTGCCGAAAATCTTGCGGGCGAGAGCGCCGAACATGAAAACCTCGGGAGTAAAGCGGAATGTGGGCCAGCCTATCGACGGGTCTCACATAGGACTATGGCAAGGCGCTGTCAACGAGACCGGGCCGGCGGGGGCTCCGTTGCGGCATTTGCGCAGACGGCAAGGCGGGGCGGCAGCGGAGGAAGCCGAGCGGGACCGGAGCGGGACCGGCATGACCGTATGATGAATTCGCGTCCAGAATGCGCCGCGGCGGTTGGCTGGCGGCGGTGGGGGCTGGTATCCCCTGCGGCGGAGCACAGCTAATGGGCGGTGGCCGCGCCGCGGGACAATGGGGACCCTTGCCCCGCGCGGCTTAGCCATGCTTAATCCCCTGCGGAATCGGGCGCGGAGCGGCGGATGGCTCCGATGCCGCAGACCATGCGAAACGGGCGCCGGCCCATCGGCCGCCCATTTGTGAAGCATCCTCCGGAAGGAAACAGACACGCCATGGTTCAACGAGTGTTCCGCACCGCGCTCCTGTCGGTCGCCGCCTGCGGCATCGCGCTGGCCGCCCACGCCCAGACGCCGGCTCCCGCCACCCCGGCGCCGGCCGCTCCGGCCCCGGCTGCCGCCGCCGCTCCGGCTGCCCCGGCCGATCCGGTGGTCGCCCGCGTCAACGGCGAAGAGCTGCACAAGTCGGACGTCACCCGCATGGTCTCGCAGCTGCCGCCGCAGGTGCAGCAGATGCCGATCGAGATGATCTATCCGGCGGTGATCGACCAGCTGGTCAGCGGCAAGCTGGTCTCGTCGGCCGGCTACAAGGCCGGTCTGGCCGATTCGGCCGAGGTGAAGGATGAGATCAAGCGCGCCGAGGAGCGCGCGGTGCAGCGCGCCTACATCCAGAAGGAAATCAAGGCTCGCGTGACGCCGGAGGCGCTGAACAAGGCCTATCAGGAATACCTGAAGGAGAACCCGGCGCAGGAGGAGGTCAAGGCCGCCCATATCCTGGTCGAGAAGGAAGACGAGGCCAAGGCCATCATCGCCCAGCTGAAGAAGGGCGGCGATTTCGCCAAACTGGCCAAGGAGAAGTCCAAGGACGCCGCCGCGGCGGCCCAGGGCGGTGACCTCGGCTACTTCACCAAGGACGCGATGGTCGAGCCCTTCGCCAACGCCGCCTTCGCCATGAAGCCGGGCGAGATCAGCAAGGAGCCGGTCAAGACCCAGTTCGGCTATCACATCATCAAGGTCGAGGACAAGCGCACCCAGCCGCAGCCGACGCTCGACGAAGTGAAGCCGCAGCTAGAGCAGACCCTGTCGAAGGACATGGTCACCGCCCTGGTCGAGGAACTGCGCGGCAAGGCGAAGATCGAGACCTTCCAGCTCGACGGCTCGCCGATGCCGAAGGAAGAGCCGGCGGCCGCTCCGGCCACCCCGGCCCCGGCCGCTCCGGCGGAACCGGCGAAGAAGTAAGCTCCGGCGCTCAGGCTCCCGTCGCCCCTTTCCCCGCACCTGCGGAGATGAGGGCGATGGGGGCCTGAGGCTCCGCATTTTCATCGCTCCACCACGCCACCACCACTCCCCACCACGGGAATTTCCTTCATGGCCACGACCCTCTCCCCCTTGGCTCCCGCAAGCTTCCCGACGCTGCCGCCCATCGCGGGCGTGCGCATCGCCACGGCGAACAGCGGCATCCGATACAAGGGCCGCGACGATCTGCTGCTGGCCGTGCTGGATCCCGGCACCAGCGTGGCAGGCGTGCTGACCCGGTCGCTGACCTGCTCGGCCCCGGTGATCTGGTGCCGCGACAGCCTGCCCAAGGGGTCGGCCCGCGCCGTGGTGGTGAATGCCGGCAACGCCAACGCCTTCACCGGCAAGGCTGGCGACGCCACCGTGCAGGCGACCGTCACCGCTGCCGCCGAGCTGGCCGGCTGCGCCCCGGACGAGGTCTATATCGCGTCCACCGGCGTGATCGGCATCCCGCTGGCCGCCGACGCCATCGGCAAGTGCCTGGCGCCGATGGCCCCGAGCCTTGCCGCCGATTCGGCCGCGTGGGAGAAGGCCGCTCGCGCCATCATGACCACCGACACCTTCCCGAAGGGCTCGGCGCGCACCGCGACCATCGGTGGCACGACGGTGACCATCGCCGGCTTCGCCAAGGGCTCGGGCATGATCGCGCCGGACATGGCGACGATGCTGGGCTTCGTCTTCACCGACGCCGCCATCGCCGCCACCGCGCTGCAGGACATGCTGTCGGAGTTCACCGAGCGCACCTTCAACGCCGTGACCGTCGATGGCGACACCTCGACCAGCGACACGCTGCTGCTGTTCGCGACGGGCAAGGCGGGCAACGCCCCGGTGGCGAGCGCCGATGCCGCCGAACTGGCGGAATTCCGCGCCGCGCTGGAGGATCTGCTGCTCGATCTGGCCTTGCAGGTGGTGCGTGACGGCGAAGGGGCGACCAAGTTCATCGCCATCACCGTGCGCGGCGCCGACAGCGATGCCGCCGCCAAGCGGATCGGCATGACGGTGGCGAACTCGCCGCTGGTCAAGACCGCCATCGCCGGCGAGGACGCCAACTGGGGCCGCATCGTCGCCGCCATCGGCCGCGCCGGCGAGCGCGCCGACCGCGACCTGATCAGGATCACCGTAGGCGGCACCCTGATCTGCGCCGAGGGGATGGAGGTCCCGGGTTACGACGAGACCCCGGTCACCGCCCACATGAAGGGCAAGGAGGTCGACATCGACATCGATCTCGGCCTGGGCAAGGGGACGGCGAAGGTGTGGACCTGCGACCTGACCCACGGCTACATCGACATCAACGGCAGCTATCGGAGCTGATGGCTTGGCGGAGCTGACGGTTTGACAGGCGGCGGAGCGGAGCCCTGGCCCGACAGCGTTGCGACGCCGCGGCTGCTGCTCCGCGCCTTCCGGCATGAGGACGTGCCGGACTTCGTGCCGCTGATCGGCGACTGGGAGGTTGCGCGCTGGCTCGCCCGGGTCCCGCATCCCTATACGGTTGCCGATGGTCATGACTGGGTGGAACTGGCGGCGCGGAACCATGCCGACCGCGCCGCTCTCGCCTTTCTGGCGGTGCGGGTCTCCGACGGCGTGCCTGTCGGCAGCGTCGGGTTGCAACCGGATCGATTGCAGCCGGGCCTTGACCGGCCCGACAGTGCCGAGATCGGTTATTGGGTCGGCACGCCGCACCATCGCGCCGGCTATGGGCTGGAGATGGTGACCGCGATGCTGAATGTCGGTTTCGGTCCGCTCGGCCTGTCGCGGGTCTGGGCCGCCACCGACCCCGACAACCTGCCGTCCCAGGCCTTGCTCCGCAAAGCCGGTTTGCGGCAGCGGGGCGAACGCCGGCAAGATTTTCCCGCCCGTGGGCGAAGCATGTCGGCGCCCTGTTTCGAAATCACCGCCGCCAAGTGGCCGGCCCGCCGAGAGGGTTCCGCATGACCGCCTGTTTCGATCCCAGCTCCACCCCCGCACCCGGCTCGCTGCCGGTTCTGCTGGTCGTCGCGGTGGCGCTCGTCGATGCCGACGGGCGCGTGCTGCTGGCCCAGCGCCCGCCCGGCAAGTCGCTGGCCGGCCTGTGGGAATTCCCCGGCGGCAAGGTCGATGCCGGGGAGACGCCGGAAGCGGCGCTGGTGCGCGAACTGAAGGAGGAGCTGGGCATCGACACGGCGGCCAGCTGCCTCGCCCCCTTCACCTTCGCGTCGCACAGCTACGAGCGTTTCCATCTGCTGATGCCGCTCTATGTCTGCCGGGTGTGGGAGGGCGACGTGATGCCGCGGGAAGGGCAGAAGCTCGCCTGGGTCTACCCGAACCGGATGGGCGACTACCCGATGCCGCCGGCCGACGTGCCGCTGGTGGCGATGCTGCGGGATCTGCTGTAAGGCGCGATACCGCGCGTTGAAAATCGGGCTGCGCGGCTGTATTTTTTTGGAGGTGGCTGGCGGGTGTTCCCGCACCCGCCGGCACGCTCCCAGTGCTTAGCGCCGGATCAGGCGGATCTCAATCCGCCGCTCCTTTAGGTTTTTGGGGCACCACTGGAGCACCAGGAAGAAGGGCATCTTCTTCATGCCACCTTCCTCCTTCTGAAACGGCGGATGGCCAATTCATCCGCCGTTTTCAGTTTGCACGTGGACGATGAGTAAACTCCATTTTTTCACACCAATGTGTGGTATCGGTGACTGTGCGCCGGTGAAGGTCCGACCTTTGTTCCCGGCCGCGTCCCTTTGCAGCTTTGCCCTGGGGGCGATCTGTGCGACATGATGGGGCGTTGAGACGACAAGCCGGATCTCCGGCACCACTTTCCTGAACCGCATCGGCGTGGATTCGTTGTTTTCCTACGGCAATCTGGGTGCGTCGGACGATGCGCCCGGTCAACCGCCGGCCACGGCGCTCGAAGCGCTGCGGACGGTGTTCGGTTACGACTCCTTCCGCGGCCAGCAGGCCGACATCATCGACCATGTGGTGCGCGGCGGCGACGCGCTGGTGCTGATGCCGACCGGCGGCGGCAAGTCGCTGTGCTATCAGATCCCGGCGCTGGTGCGCGACGGGGTGACGGTGGTGGTGTCGCCGCTGATCGCCCTGATGCGGGATCAGGTGACCGCATTGCGGGAACTGGGCGTGCGCGCCGCCTTCCTCAACTCCTCCCTCGGCCCGGCCGAGGCGCGGGAGGTGGAGCGGGCGATGGTGCAGGGCGAGATCGATCTCGTCTACGTCGCGCCGGAACGGCTGGTGACGCCGCGCTTCCTCGACCTGCTCGACCGCACCCGGCTGGCGCTGTTCGCGCTGGACGAGGCGCATTGCGTGTCGCAGTGGGGGCACGACTTCCGGCCCGAATATCTGCAGCTGTCGATCCTGCACGAACGCCACCCGATGGTGCCGCGCATCGCGCTGACCGCCACCGCCGACGTGCAGACCCGCGCCGAGATCAAGGACAAGCTGGGGCTGACCGACGCCCGCGTCTTCCTGTCCAGCTTCGACCGGCCCAACATCACCTACCGCGTGGTGCCGAAGAAGAGCGAGCGCCAGCAGATGCTGGCCTTCCTGCGCGACAACCATCCGGAAGACGCCGGCATCGTTTATTGCATGTCGCGCAACAAGGTGGAGGAGGTCGCCGCTTGGCTGAATCAACAGGGCCGCGAGGCTCTGCCCTACCATGCCGGGCTGCCCGCCGAGATGCGCGAGGCCAACCAGGACCGCTTCATCAAGAGCGAGGGTCTGGTGATGGTCGCCACCGTCGCCTTCGGCATGGGCATCGACAAGCCGAACGTCCGCTTCGTCTGCCACCTCGACCCGCCCAAGAGCCTGGAAGCCTATTATCAGGAGACCGGCCGCGCCGGCCGCGACGGACTGCCCGCCAATGCCTGGATGGCCTACGGCATGGCCGACGTGGTGATGCTGCGCCAGATGCTGGAGCAGTCGGAGGCGGGCGACAGCCACCGCCGGGTGGAGCGCGGCAAGCTGGAGGCCCTGCTCGGCTTCTGCGAGACGTCGGACTGCCGCCGTCAGGTGCTGCTGAACTATTTCAACGAGACGCTGCCGGAGCCCTGCGGCAACTGCGACACCTGCCTGGACCCGGTCGAGACCTGGGACGGTACCATCGCCGCGCAGAAGGCGCTGTCGGCGGTCTACCGCACCGGGCAGCGCTATGGCGCCGGCCACCTGATCGACGTTCTGGTCGGTAACGCCACCGAGAAGGTGGTGCAGCAGAACCATGACCAGTTGAAGACCTTCGCCGTCGGCAAGGACCTGACCAAGGTCGAATGGCAGTCGGTCTACCGCCAGCTTGTCGCGACCGGGCTGCTGACCGTCGATCTGGAAGGCTATGGCGGTTTCCGCCTGACCGATGCCGGGGTGGCCGTCATCAAAGGGCAGCGGGTGGTGAAGCTGCGCAAGGACCCGGTGCTGGAACGCCGCCGCGGCGTCCACGACGCGCTCCGCCGCCACACCGCGCGGGGCGGGTCGATCGGCGGGAGCGGGGAGGGCGTGTCGCGCTCCGGCGCCCGCGGTGCGCTGTCGGCAGCGGACGACGCGCTGTGGCATGCGCTGAAGGACTGCCGGACGGCTCTGGCCAAGGCGCAAAGCGTGCCGCCCTATGTGATCTTCCACGACAGCACGTTGCTGGAGATGGTGGCCCAGCGCCCCCGCGATCACGCCACCTTCGCCCATCTGCCGGGGGTCGGCGGGCGCAAGCTGGAACGCTACGCCGACGCCTTCCTGGAGGTGATCCGGCAGCACGGCTAAGGCTTTCGGGCGCATGGCAGGTTTGAGGACGGGTGGCCGATTTTTCCGAAATTCACCGCTTGCATCCCACGAAGCACCTCGCTATGTTCCGCGCCACAACGACGCCGCAGTAGCTCAGGGGTAGAGCAACTGATTCGTAATCAGTAGGTCCGGGGTTCAAATCCCTGTTGCGGCACCAGTTTCTAAGGCCCTGAAAGCAAACAGCTTTCGGGGCCTTTTCATTTCCGGCGGATGCCGCATTTTCCCACCTGCAAAATCTGCGTTTTCCCACTTGCTCGTTTTCGCCGTTCCGACGGCGTTCCGAGCTTTTCGGCTCATGGTTGCGCCTTTCGCTTGTTATGCACCGACATTGACGACAATCCCGTAGTATTTGTACGTTTAATCCGTGATGGAGGCCAAGTCGACGGAGACTGCTTTTATGAAAATCAATAAAATGACGGTAACCATATGTTTGATAATGGCATAACATTAGTAGCATGTCTAAGCGAGCACGCAATTTCATTGAATTCTGAAGGCGCCTTCAGAGTCACAAACAATACTAGGCCGCAAATTTAATTGCGTTTTTTAAAAGGTGTTTCAAATTCTCATCATGATTACGTAATTTTCATATTTCGTTGTTATTCTTAAGGTCTACCCTCTCCTCCAATCAACAAATTCCCTGGGGCCGGCGTGTCCCAGTCAGAGGAGGTGGACGATGGCATTCCAAAATCTCAAGATGGTCTACAAGGTGCTGGCGACCTTGCTGGTCATGGCGGCCCTCGCGGTCGGTCTGACTGCCAACGGCCTCCTCCAGCTGGACCGGCTTGACCGGCGCTACACCAGCCTGCTTGAGCAGGATTCCACCGTAGCGATCCAAATCGCCCGTACAACATCCTTGCTCAACGAGATCGGCCGGCTCGTCTATATGATGATCGTCGAGGAAGACGTTTCTAAGATGCGCCGCCTTACGGATGCCGTCGACAAGCAGGCCGCCACTTTGAAGGAGCGGATCAACCTGGCAGCCAAGGCGCAACCGGTCTTGGCCGACGAAATGCGGCGTGAGATGGAGGATTTCGAGGCGCTACTGGCCCTCGGCCACGAGGCGGAGCGGATAGCACTAACCAACGACGACGCTCGCGCCAAGCTCTTCATGGAGGAACGCTTCAATCCGAAGTTCCAGGCGCTGCTGGACAAGCTCCGCTCACTCATCGACCAGACAAACACGACAATGGAGCGCAGTTCGGAAGAAGCGACGCAAACCTTCCATACCGCCCGGCTGTGGACGCTGATCATCGCGGTGGCCGGCCTCGCCGGTTGTTTCGGTTTGGGCATCGTCCTGACCCGCCGCACCGTGTCCGAACCGATCCGGCAGTTGACCGAGGCGATGCGCAGTCTGGCCGGGGGCAAGCTCGACCAGACCGTCACCGGCCAGGAGCGCGGCGACGAAATCGGCGGCATGGCCAATGCGCTGCAGATCTTCAAGGATGGCCTGATCCAGGCCGAGCGGCTGTCGCGCGAGCAGGCTGCCGAGCAGGCCACCAAGCTGCGGCGGGCTGAAACCATCGACCGCCTGATCCGCGGCTTCGAGGACAGTGCCGCGGCGGCGCTCCGCACCGTGTCGTCGGCCGCTTCGGAACTGGATGCCACGGCACAGAGCATGGCGGCGATGGCCCGACAAACCAATAGCCAAGCCAGCGTAGTAGCGGCGGCTGCCGAGCAGACGAGCGCCAATGTGCAGACGGTCGCCACCGCGGCCGAGGAGATGGCAGCGTCGATCCGCGAGATCGGCGATCAGGTGACACGGTCCACCCACATCGCCGGGCAGGCGGTGGACGAAGCGGCCCGTACGACCGGCACGGTGCGCGGGCTGGCGGAAGCGGCGCAGCGGATCGGCGACGTGGTGAAGCTGATCACCGACATCGCCAGCCAAACCAACCTGCTGGCGCTGAACGCCACCATCGAGGCGGCGCGTGCCGGCGAAGCCGGCAAGGGTTTCGCCGTGGTTGCCAGTGAGGTCAAGAGCTTGGCCACCCAGACCGGTAAGGCAACCGAGGAGATCGCCATACAGATCACGGCGATCCAGGAAGCCACCCAGGGAGCCGTGCAGGCGATCGACGGGATCAGCGGGACGATCAACCAAGTCAACGACATCTCTACTGGCATAGCCGCCGCGATTGAAGAGCAGGGCGCCGCCACGGCCGAGATTTCCCGCAGCGTCCAGCAAGCCGCGTCGGGCACGCAGGAGGTATCCGGCAGCATCACCCAGGTCACTGAGACTGCCCGGGAAACTGGAGCGGCCTCCACACAGGTGCTGGGCGCAGCGGGGGAATTGGCCAGACAGTCGGAAACCCTTAGGCAGGAAGTCGAGACCTTCCTCAGCGCGATTAAGGCGGCATAAGAAAACCAACATCGACGCCGCCATTGTCCCGGATGGCCGTTCAAACCACGACGGTCATCCGGCCGATGGGTCGGGCCCTTCAATCTTTCAAGAGCCGGATGCACTGCTTTAAAAAGTGTTTCTGTTTTACGCTTTGCTCTTCTTCTGGCGCTTTTCCTGTGCCGCTGCCGCCATGCGATCATCGGGCCGAACATAAACGGCGACCACTCCACGGGACCGGTGGCCAGTGACGGCGCGGATCTCGTCATCGGTGGCGCCGGCCGCGCCCAGCTCGGTGGCGGCGGTGCGGCGCAGGTCGCGGAATTGAAGCTCCGCCGGCAGCTGGGCGAGCGCACGGATCCGGGCGAACTCGTGGCCGAAGTGGAATTTCTGGTACGGCCGGCCTGTCGCCTCGCTGACGATCACCTGCACGGCGTCGCGCTTCACCTTCCCCAGCAACGCCTGCATGGACGGCGTTACCGGCACGCGCAGGGCATGCTTGGTCTTGCTCTGCATCAGGCTGAACGCCGTGCCGTCATAGTCCGACCATTTCAGCGCCAGGATGTCCCCCTGCCGCTGGCCGATGTCCAGCGCCAGCCGAACCGCGAGCGCCAGTGACTCCCGGCCGGCCTCGATGGCAGCGGCGCAGAAGGCCTCGACCTGTTCCGGCGTCCACACCTGCGTGCGGGCCTGCGTGCCGATCAGCCGCATACCGTCCGCCGGCGACACGTCGATCATGCCGCGGTCGCAGGCATGGCCCAGCACGATCCGCCAGACCCGCATCACCGCATTGGCGGTGGCGAGGCCGGACTTCTTTTGCACCGCCTCATAGCCCGTCACCAGCCACGCCCTGGTGATGCTGGGCACCAGCTTGTTGCCGGCCACCTTTTCGATCCGGTTCAGCAGGAGCCGGTATTCGTGCTTGGTCTTCGGCGCGAGCTTGGCGTACTGCGGGGAGGCTTGATACTTCGCGATGAGGTCGGCCACGCTGTTCGGGAGGATCGCGGGCTGGAGGCCGGAGCGGCGGACCCGCTCGGCCTCGACCTCTGCGTTCAGCTCGCGAGCGCGGGCAATCGCCTTGTCCGTGTCATCGCCCAGAGCTTCGTCGCTGAAGCCCAACGACTTGACCGCCGGGGTGGTGCGCCAATACCAGCGCCCAGCCACCCGCTTCATGCGCAGGACCGTCAACTCCACCTTGCCCATTCGTCAGCGCCCGCCGCCGTGCCTGTCGTGGATGAGTGTTGCACAAGCCCGCTGCGCTCGTCCTGCCGTCTGTCCAGCAGCAGCCGGTCCCACAGCAGGCGGGCGGTGCGCCGGCCTGCGCCGCCGCGGCGTTCAGGCTCCGGCCAGCGGCCTTCCTCGACTTCCTTGGCGAACTGGCTGGGCGAAACACCGACATAGCTTGCCGCCTGGGCGCGGCTGAGCATGCGTGGCCAGTACGGCAAGCCTTCGAGGTGAGAGACTCGGGCGGCCAAGGCTCACCTCCATCCGGCAAAGGGCGACGGTCACGTTCGGCCTCCCGTGTGCGGGTCGGCCAGCGGGACGGCCGGCAGCGCCCGCGTCGGCCCGCCATGCGCCAGCAGGTAGGCGATGGGGGAGGGCACGGCGACAACCAGCACGGGGAAGACGGCACGCGGGTAGTGGGTGGGGATGTCCACGCTGTAGACGCCGGGGGCGAGGATGTCGCAGACGACCGGGACCTCGCCGACGGCGAGGATGACCAGCCGCTCGCCCTGCCGGAACTGGATCCGGCGGACGTCGGCCGGGGTGTCGAACCGCGCAGCGTGGCACACCTGCCAATCCGTTGCTTCGAGGGTGGAGATCACAGCAGTTCCTCCCGCGCCAGTTCGGCGCAGTCGCGGTGATAGAGCGCGGCGGATAGCAGGCGCTTGCGTCGGAAGGAGAGGGCGGTTTCCCCGGCCTCCAACTCGGCCCGGCCGGCTTCCTCCAGATGCCACTGGACGAGGCGGACCCCGGCCGCGGTCTCTTGCCCTGCACCGGTCATGTCAGTTACTCGCCCGATTGGTCGGGAACCCGCAGCCATTGGTGCGGCGTTCCTGGCCCAGGAAGGACAGCACGGCATTCGGCGCTGTGTAGGTCTGGAGGAAAAGACGGACCAGAGAGGTGAGCGGCAGATCGTCGGTGTGGAACCGCTCATGCACGGCGCTGATCAGGACATCGCGGTTCGCGTACCCTTCCGCCTCCGCGATGTGATCCAGCAACAGCCATGACGTCACGTCGAGCCGCATAGATGTCCGATGTACCGTCCAACGGTTGTTGACCACCACGTTGTAAGTGACCAACGGCGTCGCGCCCTTCTTGGGCAGCGCCGGAACCATGTGCCGCAGCGTGCTCTCCAGCTTTTCGGAGTGCGACGGCGCAAAGGATCGGTCCATGGATACGTTCTGCGCACCGGCACGACGCTGAAGTGGGACCTTAATGGAGACGTCCATCATCCTTTACCTCGTGCGTGATTCGACGCACATTGTCCGAATTATTTTCGGACAGGTCAACGGCTGATGGGCGGAAAAACCGAAAAATTTTCGGACACGCACAGGGTGAGGTCGTGGCTCAACCCGCTACCTTCCAAGGTCATTCTTCAAGTTTTCAGATTGGTGTGCTAATGTATAAGTATCATTGAGTCGTAATCATGCATTGGAAAATCTTTACTATCTCTGGACTGCTAATCTATTGCTTGGCTCGGGATCGCTTTCCGATAAGTCACTTCTTTCGCCAGAGGGGGAAGATTGTAAGTCGAGATCCTTCAATCTGGTGCCTAGCGAAAACTCTAATCCTTTAATCTCGCCGTCATAAATCCAATCTTGTGTTATTCCCCAACGCTCTTTTAGCGTGGAGATATACCAAGGCCTGACGAGAGCTTTTCCTCTTTCCCAAGAAGACAGCACGTCTTCCGAGACATTTGTAAGCTGGGCAAATTCCCGACCAGTTACATACCCCAACGCTTCGCGGGTGGCTCGCAATCTGCGTCCGGCCGCGACCGCGTAGGCCTTTTCTGATTTGGGAGGCATAGATTCCGATTCCATCAGTGAGATGGAATCATCCCCGACATCGCCGGGAACCTTGTCCGAAGAATTCCCGTTGACTTGTCCGAAATATTTTCGGACTGTTGGTGCATGCTCACGCACGATCATGTCATATCCGCTTTCGGTGGCGGCACGAACATGGCAGCGGCCTTGGAGGCCGAAGGCAGCCCTGTTGATCGTGAAGCCGTCTACAAGTGGCGGAGGAACGGAATTCCACCGCGTTACTGGGGGATTGTCGCGCGTGCAGCTTCTCGTCTTGGCCTTCAAGGCATCACTCGAGAGGCGCTGGAAACCGCTCAACCATCCAAAGGACCGCGAGTGCGGCGTTCACGCGCTCTTCCTGCGCTGTCGATCAGCGGATAGCCGGGGAGACGTATGCTCATGTGCGAAGATCACCAGTTGTTTATCGGGGAAGCATCGCTCGTATTCCGCGCTCTGCGCAACAGCCAAGCTCATGGGCTGCGACCGGCGGTGACGCCTGAGAAGTTAGGTGCTGGCCGATTGCTTTGGTCAATCGGGGGCCTCCCGAGTTCGTCCTCCTTTCAACCTGTGTGGTCCCGCTCCGCATGGGCCTTCGGTTCGCTCCCGGTCTTCCCTTGTCCGTGGCCGGGATGCGATCGCGGCCGGCGCCAGTTCCAGCCGGCGCCGGCCGCAGCTCTGTTCCTGGGGAGGCGTGATGGCCGGGCTTGATCGATCCCATCTGACGCCTGCCCAGTGCGCCGTCCTCGATGCGTGGCCAGCCTTCGAGGCTGCGGCAGCGGTGAAGTGGGCGACCGTCGACAAGGTGGTGCGGACGCTCTGCAACGCGCAGTCGCTGGCCGAGCTGAACGACGGCGAAGCGGTCGAACTGGCAGCGCTCCTGCGCCGTGGGACGGCCCGCTTACAGCCCCTGGCATCGGTCCGGACGGCCACCAACGCCGCTGTCACGCGAGAGCGCGAATGACCGCCCGCGGGCGACCGTTCCGCCTGCGAAAAGATCCGAGATCCATCCACATCACCGGGAGCCATGCCGCAGTGGCGGTGTCGCCCCTTTGCGCCGGCCGGCGGCGCGCTGCCGTGCGAGGCCCGCCGGCAGACGGAGCGGTCGTGGCTGCGACCGCCCCGGAGTCTGCTGCTGCCGATGTCAAACAGGTTGCGCTCTGCGTGGCGGCTGCCGCGCGAGCCCATTGCCGTCTTCGACCAACGAAAACTAGGTGCGTCATGCCGTTCATGGAAGTCAGCCAGATAGGCCGGAATGGCGCACGGAAGTATGGGTCCGGGAACATGAGCGTCACCGCCGCATCGATCCACTTCGAACGTGCCGTGCCGGTGCCGCTGTTATGCTCCCCCCGCTGTGGTCGAATATTGCGGCAGCCTGCATTCCCTCACACAGCGGGGGCGGCATGATCCAGGCGGACAAGCGTTCCCCCTTCTATCTGCTGCGCGAGCTGTTCCAAGACGCGCTGGGCTTGGCGCCCGGCCTGACCGACAAGCGCCGGGTGCTGGCGCTGCTGCTGGTCAGGCGCAGCGACGAGTCGATCTTCACCCGCTGCGGCGAGCTGGTGGCGTGGATCGGCGCCGACAAGCTGGCGCGGGCCATGCGGTGCGACCGCCGCACCGTTCAGCGTGGCCTGTCCTGGCTACTGGGTGCCGGCATCATCGAGGTGGACCGAAAGGGCGGCGGGCGTGCCCGCTCCACCCGCTACCGCTTCAGCAAACAGTGGCTGGGGGCGACCGCCGTCCAACTGGAAAACTGCGGCATCGCCGACGCCTATGGCCTGCCCGACGATCTGTTCGCCGTAGCAAACGGCGGCACCTATGCCGCAGTTGCCGCCCGGTTCAGCGGCGAAACAGCGGCGGACGGGTGGCAGGGGGCGGGGGAGGACAGCCGAAACAGCGGCATGGCCGCCGCAGTATCGGGTGCAAACAGCGGCATGCTGGGCGGCAGCGCGCAGAACAGCGGCGCGGATGCCGCTATATCCGGGCAAAACTGCGGCGCGTTTTCGGACGGCAACGGAGAAACTGCGGCGCTGGCGTCCACAAACTGCGGCAATTCAGCCGGAAACTGCGGCGCAGCTCTGCCGCCCGAAATAGATCTAAATAATAGAAATAGAGGGGCGCGGGCGGTGAAAACTGCGACAGGCCAGAATCCTGACCGCCGCCAGCGTCACCTCCCCCTTCCGATTTCCGGCGGACGTTCTGCGGCGGATGAACCCCACGGCTATCCGGGGGCGGAGCGGAATCGTGGCTGGCGGCCGAGAATCGTGCAGAGGGCGGCCGAGATTCTGGGCGACGCCCAGCGCGCGGCCTTGGCGGTCGAGTGGCTGGAGGATGCGCAGAAAGAGCGGCTGCGCGACGGCTACCGGCCGACGCCGGAAGAACTGGGGAAGTGGCTGGGCTGGGCGCTCGACCGGGCGGACCAGGGCAGTGACGCGCCGGCCGGTGGGTTGCCGCCGGATCTGGCGCAGGCGGTCCAGCTGGCCGCCCAGCAGGCCGTGCGCGACGTGCTGCCGTCGATTGTCCCCACCCTGATCCAGGCGCTTCAGCAGCAACTTCAGGGTGGCGGCGCCGGCACCGTGGCGGCTTGAGAAACGGCGGCATGGTGCAGCAGCTCGCGCAAGGCGGGGAGGGGGCAGGGATGGGCGCTTCGGTCGGAGGGGGCAACGGAAACGGCGGCGCGCTGCGGCGGGGCCGGCGGTCATGAGCCGGGCCGGCCAGCAGCTGCCCCTGGATCTGGGCGTGCCGCCGCGCACCGCGCGACACCGGCCGGTGCAGGTCCAGCCGGAGGAGCCGGGCGTGTACCGCGCCGTGGAGGCGCTGCGCGCGGCCGGGCTGCGGGTCTACCGGAACGGCGCGCTGCATCTGGTCGACGGCAAGCTGCTGACCACGGCGGAGCTGATGCGCCTCTTCCACGCCCAGCAGCGGCGGGAACAGGGCAAGGCCGACCGCTGAAACAGCGGCAACGAATCGGGTGTCGCTATTCCGCCGACAGAGCGGAGCGGCGGCGTGGGGAAACGGGAAAGTGTTCACGCGTGAACACTTTGGGGGCTGGAACATGAAGACGATCCTGGTGGTGCAGGGGAAGGGCGGCGGGCCAAAGACGGCAACCGTCCGCAATCTGGCGGTGGCGGCTGCGACGGTCGGGCTGCGGGTGGGGACACTGGACACCGATCCGCAGGGCAGCCTGACGCACTGGCATAGCCTGCGCCCGGCCGACGTGGCGGCGATCGCCGGCGAGCAGCGCGTGCTGGGCGAGGTGACCGAGCGGCCGACGCCGCAGGGCCTCGACCTGCTGGTGATCGACACACCGACCGCGGTGGAGTTCTTCCCCGAATCGACCGCGCTGTTGTTCGACGCGGCCGATCTGGTGCTGGTGCCGGTGCGGCCGGGCCCGGAGGATCTGGTCAGCATGCAGTCCATGCTGCCCTACCTGCACAGCCGGCGCCGGCCGATGCGGCTGCTGTTGAGCCAGATCCAGCCGCGCCTGCGCGAGACGGCCGACGCGCGGGCCATCGTCGCCGGCATGGGCACGCCGGCGCCGGTGGAGATCCCATTGCTTCAGGAGGTGCCGCGCAGCTTCATGGCCGGCCTGGGCACGGCCGAGATTGCCGGCACCCGCACCGGCCCGCTGTTCCGCGACCTGTGGGCCTACCTTTCCGCCGAGATGGGAGCCTGACGATGGCACCGACCGCCCGCAGCCTGGGAAATGCCCGCCTGTCGATGCTGGCCAAGCCGCGCACCCTGACCACCCGCGCCGAGTTCGCCGCCGACATCCGCCGGGAATGGACCAACGCGCTGGAGGCCACCGTTGCGGTGGGCCGCCGCCTGAACGAGGCCAAGGAGGCTCTGCCGCACGGCGAATACGAGGCGATGGTGACGAACGACCTTCCGTTCAGCACCTCGACCGCCCGCAAGCTGCGCGAGATCGCCGCCTTCGTCGATGAGGGCAAGGTGCCGCTGGACCGGCTGCCGGAAGCGATGGGCACCCTCTACGCCATCGCGACGCTGCCGGACGAGACGCGCCAGCAGGCGCTGGAACAGGGGGTGATCCGACCAGAGGTGACGCGGGCCGAGGTGGCGGCGCTGAAGGTACCGGTGCTGCCGGCCCAGACGGTGGTGACCGTCGCTCCGCCCGCGGCGCCGGCGGCATCGCCACCAACGCCCCGAGAGTCACGCTTCGCGGCAGCGCTGTCCCTTCCCTGGCACACGGATCCAGCCGATCCCGGCGCTATCACCATCGAACTGGATGGTGTGCGCCGCTTCCTGCTGGTGATGGTAGCGCCGGATCCGGCGGCCGGCGATATCGTCGGGCATGTGGTGGACCTGCATAACGCTTCATTGGAGGGTTGAGCGATGCCCTTGGGCACGGACCAAGCATTATCGGTCCGTCTCCGCCAGCTGAAGGTCCTGCTATCGGAGGTGTTTGCGCGGGAGTCTTGGAAAGTCGCCATGCAGGGTCCAGGCAATATCTGTCCAACCGTTGATGCCACCTGTATCGTCTCCTATGTCTCTTGCCGGCGTGTGAACTGGGAGACCATCCCCAGTGCCGAGTTGGAGGCGTTGTTGACCGATCTGGTCGCTGCTGATCGAGTATTCTACTCGCTGGTCGTTTTGACCTTTTTTCGACGTTATAGATCTGTTGCCGCCGCCAATCCGTTGGGAAGAGCTGGACGCGCTGCTGGTACCCTGCCGCAGCGTTTTTGATTGACTTTGAATAACCATATTCGCGGCGATGCTCATTGGTGGTACTTTGCAAACAAAAGGAGTATGGTTGACATATGGGTTTTTGCCATATATTAAGATCAGGATCATCCTATGGAGTGGAGAATGTCATGGTCATGAAAAAGGTTACGGTTAACCTTCCTGAAGAGCAGATAGAGTTTTTGCAATCAGTTGCAAAAAAGGAAGATCTGTCTTTCACAGACGTTCTGCGTCGTTCCATTAACTCTGAAAGGTTCTTTGTGGCCCAAGAAGTGAGTGGAAATAAGATCCTTGTTGAAGACTCTTCGAATAGAGTTCGTGAAGTTTTTCGCAAGTAGCTTCCTCGGCAATAGCAGATAGAACTAAATTATCTTTTCCTCTCGCTGTTGAGGTGAGGATTATTGTGCCTGAGTTCATCAGCCTAGTGTCGGGATATTCAAGGCGCGAGATCGCTACATTAGGAATTTCGATCTTGCGGGTTGTTCCAAATGATAGCTCTGTCTTGTGAATTGTTCACAAGCTGCAGGGAATATTTCATAAAATCTGCCGAGGCAAAGTGAAATGGACGATGATAGCAAGCCTGGAGGAGCAGGCACCGGCACCGGCACCGGCACCGGTGCAGGCACAGGCGGGCAACCGCGTGACCCGTATGATTTTACAGCAGATAGTGTATCTCCGATCGCATCTCCTGTTCCGGCGTCTTACGACTCAAGACCAGGGGAGGATGGTGCTCGAAGGTACATAGCATTTTCTTTGATTGGAATTCTGGCCGTCATCATTTATGAGATTTTCTTCATGCTTCACCTTGGAAGAATTAAGGTGGATGAAGTTAAAGAATTTGGAGTCATTCTTGGGCCGATTATAACGTTAGTCTCTGCTGCTACCGGATTTTATTATGGAACAAAATCATCAAAAGACCGCAATATTGATTGCGGAAGTGGTGTAAAAAATCATCGTGAGGTTGTTCCTCTGTCATGAATGTGGTGGATAGGATATGGCCATAGCGCTGCGGCATCGCTTTGCGATGCCGCAAATGATTGAACCATTGCCGCTGGCCGCCGCCTGAACGAGGCCAAGGAGGCCCTGCCGCACGGCGAATACGAGGCGATGGTAACGAACGACCTGCCGTTCAGCACCTCGAACCGCCCGCAAGCTGCGCGAGATCGCCGCTTTCGTGGACGAGGGGCAGGTGCCGCTGGACCGTCTGCCGGAAGCGATGAGCACCCTCTACGCCATCGCCACCCTGCCGGACGACACCCGCCAGCAGGCCCTGGACGCCGGCACGATCCACCCGGCGGTGACAAGGGTGGAGGTGGAGGCGCTGAAGGTGCCGGCGGTGATGCCGGCGACGGCCCGGCCGGTGGAGAAGGGGGCTGCGCCTGTCCCAGCGCCGCCGCGCGAGTCACGCTTCGCGGCAGCGCTGTCGCTACCCTGGGCATGGACCCGGCCGATCCAGGCGCCATCACCGTCGAACTGGACGGCGTACGCCGCTACCTGCTGGTGATGGTCGCGCCGGATTCGGCGGTGGCCGACGTTGTGCGGCATGTGGTGGAACTGCATAATGCGGCGCTGGAGGAATGGCGCAGGCATTCCGAACCACTCACTGCTGGCCCAAAGCCGCCTGCTTGGCTCCGACCAAGCAGGCGGCGGATTGTCACTTGCGCACACCGCTATGCGCGACAAACCGAACAGACGTGTTGTCCGCCTTGTAGACCGTCATGCGGGCGCCGCGGAACACGATGTCGGTGGGCCCTGCGGATGAGACCGTATAGGTCAGATCCTGTTGGAAGGCCGGCCTCGCCATCTGATCCACGAACTCTCGATACGTGATGTTCAGGGTGTTGCCCGAGATGCCGTTGTAGAGGAGTTCGTACTTGAACCCTTTTCCAGAGCTGTTGAGCTGCGTTAACTCGTAGCCGACTGGCGGCATCGGCTTGTCGCCCCAGTTGTCAGCGAGTGCCGGTATAACTGCCTCGAGGCGTTTGTCGTTGTCGCGGTCGAAGAAGCAGGCGTGGAAGACCGGATTGCCGAAGATGTTGTAGATGATTGGTGTCGTCGAGCAGTAGCTCAACTGTTTGTCGATCCGTGACTCGACGAGCGTATAGCCGGCCGGGGCTTTGATCGTCATGGCCTGGTAGCCAGTGTTCAGATCGTCGAGAAGGACAGCGCCGTTCACGGCCCGGTAGTCAAATTGCCCGAACATTACGTCGCCGACGCTTACGACCGTGTCCTTCCCGAACTCAGTCGTCTGGCCGACGTTATGGCGCGCCGGGGCGACTTCAATCGTCGTGCAGCCGGTGGCCAGCAAAGCCATGGAAAAAACTACAGCCGCTCTAAGCATGAATTTTTCTCTTTGCATACTTGTCTCGCGGGGCGCGTTAACGTTGAGCATTCGGCCTGATATGCGCCGAAAAAGCTTTGGCGCAATTACCATCTTCCGGATTTCTGTTCAATGGTCATTCAACCAGGGGCGGCTTGGAGCGGGAGTGGCGCTCTGAATGGGCCGTGCCGCTGTCAGGCCTGCACCACCGGAACTTCATCCAGCTTTGTGGTGTAGCTGGGCGAGCGCTGGTCCTGACGCATGTGCCAAGAGCGGCCGATGGTCGCCGCCGGCACCAGGGTGTTCCGTCCCATCTTGGTGTTGACCGCATCAAGCGCGGCCATCAGCTTCGCGCCGCGCTGCCGATCGGCGACCTGCAGCAGGTCGGGCTGCACCTTTCCCTCCGGGATAAGGCCGGTCAGGATTACGCCAGCCTTGCTCATGTCGTAGCCGTCACGCCAGATCCGGCGGGCGCCGGCGGTTGCAGCAGCAATCAGCTGGAAGGTGTCGCTGCTCGCCGGCTGCACCTCCACCGTCACTGCACTGCTGTAGCTTGGACCGGGGCGGAATGGCGAGGTGTGGCAGAATACTTGGACGGCTTCGGTCGCGAGCTTTTCCGTGCGAAGCTTCTCCGCCGCCCTGGTGGCGTAGGTGGCAACCGCCTCGCGCATCTCCTCCCACACCGTCACCGGCTGGCCGAACGAGCGCGTCACCGCGATGGTCTTGCGTGGGCTGGGCGCCAGGTCGAGCGGCATGCAGGCGATGCCGCGCAGCTCGTAAACCAGCCTTTCACCGGTCACCGTCAGAACCTGGCGGGCGAGCCGAGGGTCGAGGTCGCGCAAGTCGGCCGCGGTATGCACGGACAGCCGCTCCAGCTTCTCGGCCGATCGCCGGCCGATACCCCACACTTCGGCGATTGCCACCCGCGCGAGAATTGCTTCCCGATCGTCCGGGTTGGTCAGGTCGCAGACGCCGCTATCATCTCGCAAGGCTTTCTTGGCAGCGAAGTTCGCCAGCTTCGCCAGCGTTTTGGAAGGGGCGATCCCGACACAGGTCGGAATGCCGGTCCAGCGCCGTACCGTCCGGCGGATATCGGCGGCATAGGCGGGCAGGGAGCCCGTCATTCCGGTCAGATCGAGGAACGACTCGTCGATCGAATAGACCTCCAGAGCCGGAGCAAAGCCCCGCAGGCAATCGGTCACACGGGCGCTGAGATCCCCGTAGAGGGCATAGTTGCTGGACAGGATCCGGACATTGTGGCGGCGGACGAGGTCGCGCACCTCGAACAGGGGTTGGCCCATGGTGACGCCCAGCGCCTTCAACTCGGCCGACCGGGCGACGAAGCAGCCGTCGTTGTTCGACAGCACGCCGACCGGCACCCCCTCCAGCCGCGGGTTGAAGACCCGCTCGCAGCTCACATAGAAATTGTTGCAGTCCACCAGGGCGAAGGTGCTGGCCATCGTCAGCCCCGGTGGATCCGGATGGTCGCGCTGACGACGCCCCAAACTTCGAAGTCGAGACGATCGGTGATGTCGATGACCTGATACGCGCGATCGTCCGACTCCGGGGCGAGGTAATAGCGCCCGCGCCGGATCAGCAGGCGCTTGCACACCAGCTCGCCATCCAGCACGGCAACCACGACGTCGTCATGCCGAGCCGTCAGGCTTCGGTCGACGATCGCCAAGTCCCCATCGTGGATGCCGGCGCGCGTCATGCTGTGGCCACTGATGCGCAGGGTGAAGGTGGCGCTGGGGTGCGGCACCAGCACCTCCGCAAGATCGATGCGGCCTTCGACATAGTCGGCCGCCGGGCTGGGGAAGCCTGCCGAGATCACGGCATCGTATGAGGCAATTGGGCACGAATGCATGTAGACCAATTGCGGCTCGCACATGGCTTCCTCCTTACTGCTGACACTGGCCGTCAGGATGGCGCTGCATAAGAACTTTTCAAGAACATTGATCGGTTGACAGCGGTTCCATGGGACCATGCTGGGGAAAAGCAACAAAAAATCCTGTCCGCGCAATTTGTCGCAAGGAATTGGTAATCCTTTTGGGCAAACAATCCTAACGACCCTGGTGGATGTGTGCCGCCGGGTGGTCGCCGGAGGTCGCCCTATGCCTGCCAATGATTCCAAGCTGATGCCCGTTTTCCTTGCCTATGAGGCGTTGGGCAGTGGCGACGCTGACCATATCGAGGCCTTGCGTGGAAACTTGGAGGAGGTCCTGGTCAAGGGCGACATCCTGACGCCGCAAGACCTCTTCGCCAAAGCGCGTTACCTGCAGCACACCGGCCGCATCGACCCGGGACAGATTTCCATGGAAGCCCTGGACACGCTGGTGGTGGGCATCGGCATGTTGTTTCCTGGCGCGCTGTGCCAGCCGGTGGCCGTGCCGGCTGCAGCCTGATCGGGGGCATCGTGGCCTTAGCCTTTGCCCGCTGCGACACCCGCCGGCGCCTCGACCTCGAAACCCTGGTGACGTGGGCGCTGCGCGACCAGCAGGCCGACCGCGTCCAGTCCGGCCTGTTCGACATCGAGGCCGTGGCGAATGACCATGGGTGGGACCGCAGGGCGTGAGCGGCGACGGCGTGGCCGAGCTGCTGCGCCGCCATGAGACCGGCGACCGGGTGGACGGCGGCGGACCGGTGCGCGGCATCGCCGTGACGGTCCATCCCGATGCCGAGGCGGTGGCCAACGCGGTGGGGTGGCTGGACTCGTGGCAGCGGCGCCTCGTCCGTTACCACGGGCGATCCGGCACCCGGCCGGACTGGCTGCCGCTGGTGCCGGCCATGGTGGCGGTGAAGCGGCCGAGCGAGGCGCGCGGCCGATACCGGCATGTCACGGCCGAGCGGTGGGAGTTCGTGCCGACCCGCTCGGAACTGGCCAAGCGTTCTGTGCTGCGCGGCCAGTCGCTGTTCGATGCCCGTGGGCAACGCCGGATCGTCGAGGAAGAGCGGGGATTCCATTTCCGCAGCTTCGGCGATGGGCGCCGGCAAGTGCAGGTAAAATGGTGCCCGCTGGAGCCAGCCCACAGCGATGCCGAGATCGTCGAGGCCAACACCGATTATGCCGGCTGGCATGCCGGCATGACGGCGCTACTAGAGCGGATCGGCGGCTGGGGCCTGCACGATCATGTGCTCGCCGGCTTTACCGCTCCGGCGACGCCATGGGAATATAGTCCTTGACGAAGGGTCGATTCCTTGACAGGGTGAGCGGGACGAATTGCGTGTGAAGGAAGGCCCGCCCGGCAGCTGCCGCGGCGGGCCTTCTGCTGTCCGGGGGCTGGCCATGCGGACCGAATGGGACGGCGTGCTGTGCCTTCAGCTCGGCCCGGTGGATCGTCATTTCGCCGTGCGCATCACCTACCAGGGCGGACCCTTCCGCGCCGACATCGAGGCGATCGAGATCCGGACCGCGCAGGGCTGGATCCGGGCGCCCTGGCTGGAGGAAGACCGCAAGCTGCGGCGCTTCCTCCGCACCAAGAGCGAGGTCGACCGGGCGGCACTGCTGGCGGAGCCGAAGGTGGCCGCGACCATTCCCGGCGTCGTCATCGAAGGCGGGGACGATGCCTTCTTCGTCAAGCCGCTGATGGTCGGAACGCCCTGAGTCCTGAGCTTGCGAAAATCGGCATTATCGCAAGCTGACCCCTGAAAAACGGCTGAAATCCAAGGGTTTCGCAATGACCTCCCATTCCGTGACGATCGGCGCCGCGACGCTGATGCTGGGCGACTGCATCGACCGGATGCGGGAGCTTCCCGACAGCTCGGTCGGCCTGGTGCTGACCGACGTTCCCTATTCCAGCGGGGCCACCCGCGAGGCTGGCCGCACCGCCTGCGGCAAGACCATGACGCGGTCGACCAAGGGCGCCGGCGACCGGTGGTTCGGCTCCGACAGCCTGAGCACGCGCGGCTTCCTCCACCTGCTGCGCGCCTGCGCCATGGAGTGGCAGCGGGTGCTGAAGCCGGGCGGCCATGTGCTGGCCTTCATCGACTGGCGCATGGGCGATCATCTGGCCGATGCCATCGACGGGGGCGAGGCGGCGCTGTTCCTGTCCGGCCATGCGGCCGACGCCATGGAAAGCGCCGACCTGAAGCGGGTGGGGTTGCTGGTGTGGGACAAGACCTATTTCGGCATGGGGACGCACTTCCGTCACCAGCACGAGCTGATCCACCACTTCACCAAGGGCAAGGGCACGGAGCCGCTGCGCCGCAACGTGGCCAACGTGCTGCGCCATGCGCCGGTGCGGTTCGGTGCCCACCCGACGGAGAAGCCGGTGGGGTTGCTGGCCGAGCTGATCGGCACCGTCTGCCCGCCGGGCGAGACGGTGCTCGACCCGTTCTTCGGCAGCGCGTCGGCCGGCCATGCCGCCCTGACCACGGGCCGGCGCTTCATCGGCATCGAGCGCGACCGGCGCTATTTCGAGGCCGGCTGGCAACGGCTGGCCAACCTCACCGAGGAACTGGCGGCATGACCATGCACCTGGAGGACGTGATGCACGGCCTCACCGCCCGCACCGCCACCGATGGCGTCATCGTCACGATCGGCGGCACCATGGGCTGGTGGCTCGACGCCCTGCATGGGCCGGCGCAGGAACTGGCCTTCTGGGGCACGGTGGCGCTGGTGGTCGGGCGCCTGGTGCTGCTGGCGCTCGACTTCCGGGACCGCTTTCGTGGTCGGTCCAAAGTGTTCACGCGTGAACACTTTGATGGGGAGGCGGGCCGCCAGCCGTAGAAAACCGATGGCAGACCAGCGGGTTTCCGCCAGGGCTATCATCGAATGAGGGTTCTGAATGCCGCCTCTAAGTCCAGAACTGAGAGATGGCTGATTTCCCTGAACTCCAGCGCACTATTCGTGGCCGTCTGAGGGCGCGGTCTCGTCCGGCTCGGCGGCGGCTCGCCGTATCTCCATGCCAGCGTGCACGCTATGGATCACGGTGCGAGCTTGCCGGATGTTTTGAAGGTCAAGAGCATACCCAATGCCCGCTCGCTTCAGATCGGATTCGAAGGTATGCACGGCTTTAATCAACGTCTCCCTTGCCTCCTCATGTACGGGGGCGGACGACAAAGTGATATAGCAGCTAAGTTCATAGTCCATGACTTCTTCCCTTCGGGAAGATCAACACTGCGTCATTGTTTTCGTCGCGCTAAAAAAGAAACGTTTATCAGGCGCGCAATATTTGGGCATATATTTTCTCCTGACTGTCGGGCGTGCTGCGATGAACCAGACCGAATATTACGTATGTAGAACGATATGATCTGTCTGGTTCGGCTCACGACGTCAGTGTGGCACGGGCAGCCAGCCGAGATCGCGGCATTCCGGACAACCGCCTCCACCGCAGGATGGGCAGACGATCCAATCATCGTCGCGCCATCTGGCAACCACCTCGCCGTCACAACGGCCGGCGGGGGTCTGCGTTTTGCACCCGTACGTGATCGGCTCCAACCCGAGGTATGGCGCTCGACATTCCAGGCAGATCGCCAGGGGCTGAGGCTTCTGAGACATCCTGATCCTACTGGTCCTGACCATGTCGAATGGCCGGCAATTTCAGCATGATTTCGAGTTGCCAATGTCATCGGGCGAAGAACAGCCGGCTGTGATCGCCGTCACATTTGGGACAAAAAGAAAATGGCCGACGCGCGGATCCAGGCCTCTGCCGACCGGGTGAAGACGGCGCTGCGCCAGTACGGCGACCAGATCACCCGCTACGCGCTGCCGATGGCGCTGACCAGGACGGCGCAGGACGCCAAGCTGGCGGTGCAGTGGGCGCTGCCGGAGACCTTCGACCGGCCGACGCCCTACACGATCAAGTCCACCTTCGTCCGGCCCGCCACCAAGGCGGACCCGGTGGCGTGGGTGGGCTTCAAGGACGATGCCGGCAAGGGCACGCCGGCGGCGCGCTACCTGCTGCCCAACGTCGAGGGCGGGCCGCGCCGGGACAAGCGGATGGAGCGCCAGCTGCGGGCCGCCGGCCTGCTGCCGGCCGGCATGTTCGCCGTCCCCGGTGAGGAAGCCAGGCTGGACGCCTACGGCAACATGCGGCGGTCGGAGGTGGTGCGCATCCTGTCGCAGACGCGGGCCTTCGGGGAGCAGGGATACACCGCCAACCGAAGCGACAGCGCGCGCAGCCGGAAGAAGCGGCGGCGCAACGGCTACTTCGCCGCCTTGCCGGGCAACGCCGGCGGGCTGCCGCCGGGCATCTACCAGCGCGACGGCGCCGACGCCCGGCCGGTGGTGATCTTCGTCCGGGCGCCAAGCTACCGCCCGCGCTTCCGCTTCCACGACATCGTCGAGCGGGCGGTGCGGGCCAACATCGGCCGGCGGCTGGAGGAGGCGGTGCGGACGGTCAACGCCCGCTTCGCCGCCCGGCGTTGACGGGTCCTTCCGGGGGGTACCACCCACGAGGGTAATTCGGGCCGCACCGGTCCACCCTCTGAGAAAATTTCGAAACGAGGTTTTTGTTTATGTCCAAACCGGGCCAACGGGTGAACCGGGCGGAGCTGGCCGACCTGTTCGGCGTCAGCCTGCCCACCGTCGACGCGTGGGTGCGCGACGGCTGCCCCTTCGCGGAGAAGGGGGCCAAGGGCCGGGAATGGGCCTTCGCGACGGCCGACGTTCACCGCTGGCTGGTGGACCGCGCCGTGGCCGACGTCGCCGCCGGCTACGCGGGCGAGATCGGCGTCATCACCGCCGACGAGGCCAAGCGCCGCAAGGCGGTGGCCGATGCGGTGGTGGCCGAGATCAAGGCCGACGAGGCGCTGAACGAGGTGGTGAACCGCCACGAGGCGGCGGCCGACGTCGCCGGCTTCTGCATCTCCCTGCGGACCGGCCTGTCCAACGCGGTGGCCAAGATCGCCGGCCGCGCCGCGGCGATGACCGGGGCACCGGAAATCCAGGCGATGGCGGAGACGGAAATCAATCGGGCCTTCGACGCTGCCCGCGACGAGCTGGTTAAAAACTGGGGCGCTGCGGTGGGCGATGAGCCGGGGGCTTGAGGCGGCGGCGCGGGTCAGCGCCCACCGTCACGGCGACTACCGGACCGGGCGGGGCGAGCTGCGCCGGGCGCTGCTCGCCTTGTTCGAGGGCAGCCTGAAATTCCAGGAGCGCATGAGCGGCTCGGTCTGGGCCGAACGCTTTGGCTGGATCCCGAAGGGCACCGGGGCCGAGCACGGCAAGGTGACGCTCTACGGCTACCAGCGCGGGCTGGTGGACCTGATGTGCGATCCGTCCCCGCGGCGGCTGGTATGTCGGCACCGACGGTCAGCTGGTGGTGACGCGGGTTCCCCGTCCAGACGCCGCGGTGGCGATCCGCACCTACAGCAGCGCCGCCGGCACCACCACGGGCC
This sequence comes from Azospirillum sp. A29, assembly GCF_042604625.1. Taxonomy (NCBI): domain Bacteria; kingdom Pseudomonadati; phylum Pseudomonadota; class Alphaproteobacteria; order Rhodospirillales; family Azospirillaceae; genus Azospirillum; species Azospirillum sp. A29. The sequence continues at coordinate 1,435,623 of NZ_CP170466.1, read as the reverse complement.
TGCAGTATGTCGAGGGCCAGCACAACCCGCCGGCCAAACAGGTGGTGCTGCGCTGCGCCCACAACCCCAGCCCGTCCAGCAGCGCCGCCGCCGACGCCACCGCGGCCGACGCCACCCGCTGGACCCAGGAGTGGGTCGAGGTGCCGTCTGCGGTGGACGACGAGATCGCTGCGGCGTGGGGCAGCTCGGCCAAGGTGGCCACCGTCGAGACCGCCCTGACCTTCAGCGCCGATGCGGCGGCCGAGCTGCCGGCCTGGGTGGCCGAGCTGTCGGCACCGCCGACGCTGTACGAGCTGCCGGCGCTGGACGGGGCGCCCGGCGTCTGGATCGGCCACACCGACAGCGCCTTCCACTGCTACCGCTATGGCGGGCTTTTCCAGGTCATCGAGGACTTCAGCCAGAAGTACCTGAACGACCTGCACAGCGCCGCCACGATTTCCCTTGGTGAGGTGACGACATGACGACGCTGGCCACCATGCTGGCGGCGGCCCAACGGCTGCTGACCTACTACAACGGCGACGAGAAGACGGCGCAGAACCCGGGCGGCCTCACCGGTGTCGGTGGCATGGCCGACAACTGGGATCCCTGCATCCAGGACATCGGCACGGTGGGCACCGGGGTGGGTGATGCCCTGAGCGCGGCCTTCAGCAGCGAGGGGAATGCCGCGGCGTCGGCAACTGCCGCCGCCGGCAGCGCCACGGCGGCCAATGCCTCCAAGGTCGCGGCGGCCACCAGCGCGGGCAACGCCGCGGGCTCGGCCACCGCTGCGGCCAGCAGTGCCTCGGCCGCATCCGGCAGCGCCACGGCGGCCAACGCCTCCAAGCTGGCGGCCGCCACCAGCGAAGGCAACGCGGCAGGTTCGGCTACGACAGCAACGCAGCAGGCGGGGATTGCCACGACCAAGGCGGGGGAGGCTGCCGGTTCCGCGACGGCTGCAGCCGGATCCGCATCGACTGCGACGACGAAGGCCGGCGAGGCTGCCGCCAGTGCGTCGGCAGCAGCGACCAGTGCCGGCAATGCGGCCAACAGTGCATCGGCGGCTGCGGCTTCTGCCGCGGCGGCGCAGACCTTCGATCCGGCGGGCTATCTTGCGAAGGTCGGCGGCACGCTGACCGGCTGGCTGCAGACCTTCGCCGGGACGGATACCGGCAATCTGGGCCTGCGGATCGGCGAGGCGACGAGCGGCTTCTACCGCTCGGCCGCTGGCGTGCTGGGCTTCGTGGTGTCCGGCGTCGAGGTGTTCCACACGGCGGCCAACGGGGTGCTGCACTTCTACAAGGGTATGACCGTGTCGGTGGTCACCCTGAACAACGTGGGCGGTGTGTTCACTCCGGACTGCGCAGCCGGGGTGGAGTTCGATTGCGGTACCATCTCCGCCGCGGCTGTCATCGGCAACCCGACCGGGGTGCCGGGGGGCGGGCAAGGCACAGCAAATCTCCATCAAGTGGACGCAGGACGGGATAGGTGGCCGCGTGATGTCCTTCGGTGGCAACTGCATCAATGTGGGTGGCACCTCCGCAAACACGGGTACGGGTAAAACGAATTTCGCGGTTGGCAAAGTCTACAGCGACGGGAAATTCTACTACAGCATCGTCAAGGGGGCCTGAACATGTTCGGCTTCGACCCTCTGATGATGGGCGCCGGGCCTAGTGTCCCCGGACCTCCAACGCAATACAGCACAACTTCGGCGACTTTATCGCCCTTTACGGTGCCGGCTGACGGCGAGGTTGAGTTCTATCTGTGGGACGCGGCTGGTGGCGGCTCGGGATGGGGTACAACGCCCGGCGGGCCTGGGGGCTACGCCTATGGGAAATTCAAGGTCCAGGCAGGGCAGGTAATCAAGTATGGCGCCGGCCAAGGAGGAACGGGCGGCGGGAACGGCAACGGGCCGTCGCTTGGTGGAACCGGTGCAGGCGGTTTCGGCAACGGTGGTGTCAGTGGCACCGGAACCGATGGCTATAACCATGGCGGCGGTGGCGGCGGTGGCGGGGGTGCCACGGTCGGGCTTATCGACAACGCATTCAAAACCATCGCAGGCGCCGGCGGCGGCACTGGTGGCGAGCCTGGCTATCGCGGCGGAAGCGGCGGCGGCTTGTCCGGCGGAAACGGCACGGGCTCGTCGACGGGTGGAACACAAACCGGACCGGGCGGGAACGCCAGCGGCATGAACGGCGGCGCGGGTGGTAACACCCGCGAGGCCGGCGGCGGCGGCGGCGGCGGGTACCATGGTGGTGGCGGTGGTAACGGGAGCTGGACCGGGAGTGGTGGCACCGGTTCCGGTGGTGGCTCTGGGTATGTTGCGGCTGACTGTCTCGCGAGCGATTTGCAGACTGCGGCACTTCAGGCAACCCAGCCGCCGAACACAGCGAGCCCGTATTACGGCGGAAGTGCGGGAGTTCCCAGTTACGCCAACTCCGTTTCAAACCCCGGTTTGGCTGTCATCGTTTATCGGCCCTACATCTAGCGGCGCTGAATTCTGCATGCGCCAGGTAATCCAACACAACTACTGAGGTGGCGCCATGATCGTTTTCCCTGTGGCTCTGGTGCGGGGTGATGGCTCGTTTTCGATAATCGAAGAGGCTGCCCTTTTCGTCGGTCCTGGTGACGTTCAACACCCGGCCGAGGCGTGGCGGCTCTGGTCGGCCGAGGATTGGGCGGCAATGTGCCCCGGCTGGCGCTTGCTGCCGGTCCTGGACGATCCGCCGGCGGAGGCCGGCCGGCGGGCCGAGCGCCTGCCGGTGGACGAGTGGTCGATCGGCGGGGACGCCGTAGCGGTCACCTATCAGTTGGTGGACCTGACACCGGCCGAGATCGAGGCAGCCAGGCCGCCGGTGCCGGTCACCGTCACCAACTTCCAGGCGCGGGCTGCGCTGCTGGCCGCCGGGCTGTTCGACCAGGTCAACGACGCCCTGCTGGCGCTGCCGGCCAACTCCACCGCCCGGCAGGCATGGGAATACGCCAACGAGTTGACGCGTAACGGCACGCTGGTCAACAGCATGGCCGAAACGTTGGGCCTGACATCTGCCCAGCTCAATGACCTGTTCCGCGAAGCCGCCATGATCGAGGCCTGACCATGCTGGGCGAACTGGTATCCCTGCTGTCCTGCCTGCTGAATATGCTGGCCGGCGGACAGCGCGAGATCACCTTCAGCGCCGCCTCCTACGAGCTGGCCACCTTCGGTGCCACGCCACGCGCCCGCTGGTGGGGTTTTCGCAGGGTGGCATTCGTCAACTGGCTCAACCGCCACGTCACCGGCGAGACCGACCATTGCCGCAAGGCATGGGAGGGGCACCTCGCTTTCTGGCGTGAACGGATGACGCTGGGCGCACCGCCGGCCTGATCGGCCGCGACAACACTCCAAGCCTGATCGACCCGGCGCCCGCGAGGCGCCTTTTTCATGTCCGGAGGACTCGATGGTCTCCACCCTCTGGCCGGTGCTCACCGGCTGGCTGGCGGTGCATTGGCGCGAGCTGGCACTGTCGGCCCTTTTCCTCGCCTGTGCCTTCCGGGAGCGCGGGCAGGACCACGACTCGCTGGGCACCACCGGGGCGCGGGCACTCTTCTGGGCGCTGCCTGTGGCGGTCGACGTCTACCTGCTGCTGGCCGGTCTTACGCTTGACCGCGCCGCCGCCATCACCGCGGCGCAATGCGGTGCGCTCGCCTTCGCCGGCATGGCCTGGCTGCCGCACTCGGCCGGGCAGAACCTGACCGAGACGCCGGCGGACTACCCGGCCAGCTGGACCGCCCGCATCAGCCTGCCGAACAAGCTGGGCTACTTGGCAGCCGTTGGCATTGCCCGGCTGTACCTGATTGCCCTGCCGCTGGCCCACGATCACCCGGCGGCCATGTGGCTGCCGCTGGGCGGCCTGTCCATGGTGCTGGCCTATCTCGCCGGCACTCAGCTGCCGGCGCTGCCCTGGCGCCTCACCAGGCCGACCGAGTGGGGCGAGTTCCTGACCGGCGCCGGCGCCGGCGCCGCGATCGGCGCGGTGCTGGTGGCCGGGAACGTCGATTTTTCCGCCCTCAAGTGAGGCGCCGAAACTTAACACGCCACCCGCTGCTGACCTCCACCAAGCCGCCCGGCATGCACCCGGCGGCCTTTTTCATGCGCGAAGGAGTTTCCGCTATGCGTGCCATCCCGCAAGCCGCCGTCGACTTGGTGAAGGAGGCCGAAGGCCTGCGCCTCACCGCCTACCCGGATCCCGCCACCGGTGGCGCTCCCTGGACGATCGGCTACGGTCACACCGGCCCGGACGTTCGGCCGGGCCTGCGCATCACCGAGGTGCAGGCCGAGCAGCAGCTGCAGGCCGATCTGGACGCCGCCGCGGCGGTGGTCGACCGCGCCGTCACCGTCGAGCTGACCGACAACCAGCGCGGGGCGCTGGTGGCCTTCGTCATGAACATTGGCCCCGGCCGGAAGGCCAAGGGCAAGGATGCCGGCAAGGACGGGTTTGTCACCCTGAAGATCGGCCAGCCCAGCACGATGCTGCGCAAGCTGAACGTTGGTGACGCTGCCGGCGCCGCGGCCGAGTTCGCCAAATGGACGCGCGGCGCCGGCAAAGTGATGCCCGGCTTGGTCAAGCGACGGGCAGCCGAGGCGGCGCTGTTCCTTTCGGACGATGTCTACCCCGTTAGCCGGATTGCCGAGCCGGCGCCGGCCATGAAGCCGATGGCCAAGTCGGTCAGCGCCGTCAGCGGCGGCGGTGCGCTGGGCCTCGCTGGTGTGGCCGTGCTGCTGGACTAGGCGCGCGACGTTTCGGCGGCGATCAAGGAGCTGCTGGAGGCACTGCCGTCGGGGGCGCTGGGCTGGGCGGTGGCCGGCTTGCTGGGGGCGGCGGTGGCGGTGATGCTCTATCGGCGCTGGGACGACCAGCGCAAGGCGGCATGATGCTGGCCATTCTCGCCACCGGCTGGGGCCGAGCGGCTGCCGGCCTGATCCTCGCCAGCGTGATGCTGGCGGGGATCGTCACCTTCGGCGCGCTTCAGCGCCGGGCGGGGCGGCAGGATGCCGTCCTCGAGTCGACCACGCAGGCACTCCGGAACGCAGAGGTGCGCCATGGGATTGAAGATGATCTGCGCCGGCATCCTGCTGGCGCTGCTGAGCGGCTGCGCGACCAGTGGAGCCGGGACTGAGGGAGGGTGTGCTGCTTTCCGCCCGATCTACACCAGTCGGGCGGATCTGTTCACAGATGACACGGCTGAGCAGCTGTTGGCGCACAATCTGACCGGCGCTCGCCTGTGTGGGTGGACGCCGGCAGGCTGATGCAGGTGGCCACGGTGTCTATACGGTGAACACTGCATCTCAAATATCGCGAATTAATATTCGTTGCATATCTCCAATATATTATATCAAAATGCCTCTGTTTTAAACAAATAAGCGACTCAATCATGTCGATATGATGTTTTGACATGCAATTAAAGCGCCATATATTAAGCATGACGCTATATATATTATAGAATTCATCTCGTGAAAAATCCAGATATTATTTTATATTGAATGCTTGTGTTTGTTGCATTTATCACTTCAATTCGAGCGCCTCTCATGCCGATAACTCGACCTTTAGAAAGATCAAAAGTTAAATCTTGTGTGAGCACCGGCCTAGCCCAGTCATTTCTAAATTCACGATAAGTTACATTAATCTTATCACCAATCCTTCCTGTATATATTAAAGTGACTTGATAGTTGTCATTGTAAATTCGAGAAATAATCTTCGCATCATACGTGCCTTTAGGCATGTTCCATTCTTTTTCTAATAAATCATCATTTTGGCAACGTTCCCCTATGGGGTCTTTTTCACCATTCGAGGCTACATAAACCATGTTCCCGCAATACCACTTTTTTCCGTCTCTTCCCATTTTTGCATACAAGTCACCGTTAAATGCAAAATATCCAGGTCTAAGTATCGAATATTGTCTAATTTCTTTTTTTGGGATCAATGCTTCATAAGTGTATTTCGTTCCTTGTTCAATAAGTGGAACTCCAATATCTCTGGTTTCTAAAGATCCTATCTCAGGAATAGTCACTTTAGTGATTTCTGGAGGTAATGGGTCCAGATGCGTTACGCAGGCGGATAGCATCATTATCAAGCCGATAAGTGCGATCTTAGAAAACATTGGCGCAGGCCAGCCCATGCCATTTCCCCTTTTTCCTGGCAATGCTCTGAAGGTGGAGCAGATGCAGGAATGAACCCGTTAGGCATGAAACTATTCCGTCTGTTTCTTTCTTTTGGATTTGATATAATGCCGATGATCTGTTTCGATAATCTTATCCCAATCCGATCGTTCAACCGCGCCGGAGGTATAGATCCCCCGCCAGCACCATGCTGGTGAGGATCAGGCTGGCAACCGCTGAGTATGGCATCCTCAGTTTTCTAGAGCAGCAAGACCGGCAGTACATCTGCCCCTTGACCACTCGACATGCACAAGGCCAATCTTTCCCACCAACCCGATAAAGCATTGATATTACTAAGAGCAAAATTCGGGGTGAAAGTGGGAAAAACTCAGAGTTTCAAGCGAAGTCAACGTTTTCGTAATCAGTGGGTCCGGGGTTCAAATCCCTGTTGCGGCACCAATTTCTTCAAGTGCTCGGCAAGCAATTGCCGGGCCCTTGATCGTTTCGGGGGTGTTGCGCGGCTCTCCGTTATGGCGCTGGTCAATCGAGTGCTTGGCGGCTGCCACAAACAACTCGGACGCCGCATCTCCCGACACGGCGCCCGCCACTCTCCCCGCAATGTACCTCTCCCTCACTCCGTCGGGTAGGGCGGCTTCGTGAAGCCGGCCGGCGACAGGGTGAAGATCTCCGCACCGTCCGCCGTCACGCCGATGGAATGCTCGAACTGGGCGGACAGCGACTTGTCCTTGGTCACGGCGGTCCAGCCATCGCCCAGGATCTTCACGTCGGGGCGGCCGGTGTTGATCATCGGCTCGATGGTGAAGATCATGCCTTCCCGCAGCACCAAGCCTTCGCCCGGCTTGCCGTAATGCAGGACCGACGGCGGCTCGTGGAAGACGCGGCCGACGCCATGGCCGCAGAAGTCGCGCACCACCGAGAAGCGGTGGGATTCCGCGAAGGTCTGGATGGCGTGGCCGATGTCGCCCAGCGTGGCGCCCGGCTTCACCGCGGCGATGCCGATCATCAGCGCGTCATAGGTGACATCCACCAGCTTGCGCGCCTTCACGCCGACGTCGCCGCACAGATACATGCGGCTGCTGTCGCCGTACCAGCCGTCGACGATCGGCGTCACGTCGATGTTCAGGATGTCGCCGTCGACCAGACGCTTGTCGCCGGGAATGCCGTGGCAGACGACATGGTTGACCGAGATGCAGTTGGCGCGCGGAAAGCCGCGATAGCCCAGCGGGGCGGGGATGCCGCCATGGTCGCGGATGAACTGCTCCAGCAGGCGGTCAAGCTCGCCGGTGGTGACGCCCGGCTGGACATAAGGGACGATGTAGTCCAGTGCCAGCGCGGCCAGACGACCGGCCTTGCGCATGCCTTCGAATCCCTCCGGACCATGAAGGCGGACGCGGTTGGATTCGACGTGATCCTGTTCCAAGACGAAAGCCCCTATGCCAGGTAACCAAAAGCCGGATGCCGAAGACCTGCTGCCGCGACCCTAAAGCCGGATCGGCAGCGGCCGGTCCAATTCAATCGATTCGGGCGTGATCGCGCAAGACCAACACAGCGCCTCCACCCCCGAATCCAGCGCGCGGCGCAGTCCGTCATGATAGGCCGGATCGAGATCGGCCGCCGTGCGGAAATGGGAACAATCGCCGCGCTGGACAAGGTAGAGCATGACCGCGCGGCAGCCCTGCGCCACCATCGCCGTCATCTCCTTCAGATGCTTGGCGCCGCGGGCGGTGACGCAGTCCGGAAACTCGGCGGCGTCGCCATGCGGACCTTCGGGGCGGCGCAGATGGACGTTCTTCACCTCGACATAGGCGGGAGGCCTCAAAGAGAGATGATTGGCTCCGGGCTTGGCCGGATCGTCCTCCAGCAGCACGTCGATGCGGCTGTTGCGGCCGTATTTCACCTCACGCCGCAGCCGGCCGTAGCCGGCCAGCTCCGGGATGGTGCCGGCCGATATCGCGGCGGCGACCAGGGCGTTGGGATGGCCGGTGTTGACGCCGACCAGCCCCTCGCCCCAGGGGGCGGCGGCCTCCACCAGTTCGAGCGTGTGGGCCAGCTTGCGCTTGGGGTTGTCGGAGCGCGACAGCCAGACGGCGGAGCCCGGAAGGTCCAGCCCGATCATGCTGCCGGAATTGGGGACATGCACCGTCACCTCCACCCCGTCCAGCAGAACGTCGGCAAGAAACCGCTTGTAGCGGCGGATCAGGCGGCCTTGAAGAAGGGGGGTGGGAAAGCGCATCTTGGCGGCGACGCTACCCTTGGCCTTCCCGCCCGACAAGTGCCTTCCGATGGAGACCCCAGCCAGATGACGTCCGAAGCTGCTGCAAACGAGATTGGAGCCAACCCGACCGCCGCCGTGCTGGTGATCGGCAACGAAATCCTGTCGGGCCGCACCAAGGACGCCAACCTGGGGCATATCGCCGAAAAGCTGACGGAGATCGGCGTGCGGCTGCGCGAGGCCCGCGTGGTGCCCGACGTGGAGGAGGAAGTCGTCGCCGCGGTCAACGCCCTGCGCGCCCGCTACACCTACGTCTTCACCACCGGCGGCATCGGTCCGACCCACGACGACATCACCGCCGCCTGCGTCGCCAAGGCCTTCGGCGTGGCGCTGGAGCGCAATCCGGAGGCCGTGGCCCGGCTGGAGCGCCATTACGCCGCCGGTCAGCTGAACGAGGCGCGGCTGCGCATGGCCAACGTCCCGGCCGGCGGCATCCTGATCGACAACCCGATCAGCCAAGCGCCCGGTTTCCAGATCGGCAACGTCTTCGTCATGGCCGGCGTGCCCAACATCATGCAGGCGATGCTGGACGGCATCCTGCCACGGCTCACCGGCGGGCCGGCGCTGCATGCCCGCACGGTGGCCTGCGAGCTGGGCGAGGGCGTGATCGCCGCCGAGCTGTCGGCCCTGCAGGACCGCCATCCGGCGTTGGAGATCGGCAGTTATCCTTACTTCCGCAACGGCTTCTTCGGCGTCAGCCTGGTGCTGCGCGGCACCGACGAGGCGGAGGTGACGGGGGCGGCCGACGAGCTGGCGGAGATCATCCGCGGTCTTGGCGGCACGCCGACCGTCACGGTTGGTACGAAAGGGTAATGGCGGATATGGCGGCCGCTCTGACGAGGGATATGTCGGCGGATCGATTGCCGCGGACCGATCCGGTCCTACATTAAATTCCTCTCATCTCCGTCTTGCCCGCCGCGGGAGCCCCGCCATGAAGAGCTTCGAGAAATCAGCGCTGCTGTTTCTTCTCCGCCACCTGTTCGCCGGCATCGTCGGCGCCGTGGTGCTGGCGACCGGGCTGTTGTGGTTCGACGTCGCCAAGCTGGCGACCCTGATCGGCAGCAGCGAATACGGCATCACCGCCACGGTGATGCTGTATGCCGGTTTGATGCTGACCTTCGGCAGCGTGTCGATGGGAATCGGCATCATGACGATGAACGAGGACACCCGCCCCTAAGGCATGGCCGCTGTCAGTTGCCGAACGGTCCGAAGCGGTCGTAAATCCAGACGAGGGCGACGATCAGCGCCAGCCACAGCGCCGCGTTGCGCAGCACCACTCCGCGGTTGCGGCGAAGGGCCGCCGGCACCACCAGAACCGCGACCATCAGCAGCGCCACCAGCGACATCCATTGCGTCTCGCTCACGCCGTCTCCTTCCTGTCCGCGACCCGGTCTGGGCCGGCCCCCAGTTGCGCATCCTTCGATATGGGAATGCCTGCGGTATTGCGAAGGCCCCTTGACCCGCAGCCCCGCGATTGTCTAAGTCATGACCACGGAACGGTGCGTTGCATATCCTAGTATGCAATCTCCGCGGGCAACGCGGGGCCGCTTCGTGGACATGAGCTTTGCCGTCGTCGATCCGGTGCGCCAGCATCGGCTTGCGATGGCAGAGTCCGGGGCGCGGGCGTGGCGAAACCGGTAGACGCAAGGGACTTAAAATCCCTCACCTCTTGGTATGCGGGTTCGAGTCCCGCCGCCCGCACCATCTTGAAAGTGCTTGAGAAATCCCGGCGTAGTTCGCGGGTGGGATTCAGCAGCGAAACGCTCAGCAATCACGCGGATCGATTTCGGCGGCCTTTGTGATCCCGCAAGGACGCTGTCGCACGATTGGCAGTTTCCGAGCCCGCTCACTATCTGAAACAGGGGCGGATAGGACGGCCATCCGACAAGCCCGGTACCGCACCGGGTTTCCGTTCCTATCGACCATGCGGCACGCCATGCGGAGGCGTCCTGCGAACCCCATTCACTACCTTTCACGACGAGCCCGCCTTCGAGGAGATCGCGGTCGAATGGCCGTTGGGGGGCAAGGCCACAGACGCCGATACCATCCTGGAACGGCTCATCCAATTCATGTGGCGCGGCGACTTCGAGGAGAAGGGGCGCCCAACCCTGTTTCTGGTGGGACCGCCCGACGGCTGCAATATGGACGCCGATGGCGTCGTCACGCGGCGCCGGCCGGAGATCGCTTGCGACCGACCCATAGACCTAGATGTTTAGTCCCAGCGTTTGATGGTGCGGGTTTTCGGTGAAGCTGGAGGGGTCTTTGCGCCAAGCTCTGCAGACGAACTCGTATGGTGTCAGCCCCTTCAGGGTCTTGAGCCTACGTGCGAAGTTGTAGGCGGCCACGAAGTCGGTGAGGTGTTGCCGGAACTTTCGTAGTAGAAGCGCTTGACCGTAGCGTTCTTGAGGGTGCGGTTCATGCGCTCGACCTGGCCGTTGGTCCACGGGTGCTTGGGCTTGGTCGTGCGGTGGTCGATGTCGTGACGCGCACAGGTAAGTTCGAAGGCATGGGCCCGGAAGCGCTCGCCCTTAGCGATGGCTTCCTTGATCAAGGAGACGGCCGATCCGCCGCCGCCCGGTGTGGTGAACTGGATGCCGTTGTCGGTGAGCACCGTGTGGATCTTGTAGGGGACGGCAGCGATCAGGCGCAGCAGGAAGTCCCTAGAGGTAGCTGTCGTCGCCGTCTCATGCAGTTCGACGAAGGCGAACTTCGACGTTCGATCGATGGCGACGAACATGTGCAGCTTGCCCTGTTCGGTCCGAACCTCGGCGATGTCGATATGGAAGAAGCCGATGGGATAGGCCTTGAACTTCCTGCGGACCGGCTTGTCTCCTTCGACATCAGGCAGGCGGGCAATGCCATGGCGCTGCAGGCAGCGGTGCAGTGAAGACCGGGTCAGGTGGGGGATTCTCGGCTGCAGGGCATAGAGGCAGTCATCGAGCGGCAGCAGGGTATAGCGCCGGAAAGCGACGACGACTGCCTCTTCTTCCACCGACAGCACCGTCGAACGAGGTGCCTTGGGACCGGTCTTCTTGTCGGTTACCGTGGGCCGCGCTTTCCACTTGGCAACGGTCTTCGGGTTGATCCCGTAGCGCTTTGCCAGAGCCTTCAGGCTCTCTTGACTATGTTGTATCGCTCGACGGATCGCCTCTGTCGTCGTGGCGCTCCTATGGAGTACTCTTGGCCCATAGTGCATCCCTCCAGTCCTGCACGTAGGATGCACCATCAAATGCCGGGACTAAACATCCTAGCAGGCCGCGGAAAAAGGCTATGCCCGGCCAGCCGGTCGTGATTCTCTGCGATCACAGAGAAAGCGGCCGGTGAAGGTACGATGCGAGGATCGGACGAACACAGCGAGGGCCTGTTCAGCTATGTGAGCTGAGGCCCGTGTTCCTGCGAGCCATCCTCTGCGATCGATCCGTGCCATCGTTGATGAAGCGCTGGAGGTGATGTCGCCGGCGTTCGAGGGGCTGTACTCGACGATCGGGCGACCGTCGATCCCGCCGGAGAAGCTGCTGCGGGCGCTGCTGCTCCAGGCCTTCTACTCGGTGCGCTCGGAACGCCAGCTGATGGAACAACGAGCATTTCTCGGTGGACGGGACGCTGATCGAAGCCTGGGCGTCGGTGAAGAGCTTCCGGCCCAAGGACGGCTGCGGCGAGCCGCCTGGGCCGGGGCGCAACGGCGACCGCGACTTCCATGGAGAGAGGCGGTCCAACGAGACCCATGCCTCGACCAGCGATCCCGAGGCCCGGCTGTACCGCAAGGGCAACGGGCAGCCGGCGAAGCTGACCTTCATGGGCCACGCCCTGATGGAGAACCGGAACGCCCCGGTGGTGGATGTCCGGCTGACGGCAGCCACCGGCTTGGCCGAACGCGAGGCGGCGGTTTCCATGGTCGAGGCCATTCCTGGCCGTCACCGCATCACGGTGGGCGCCGACAAGGCTTACGACACCAAGGATTTCGTGGCGAACATGCGCGAGTTGGGCGCCGCTGCGCATGTCGCGCAGAACACGAGCAACCGCCGCTCGGCGATCGACGGCCGGACCACCCGCCACCCCGGCTACGCCGTCAGCCTGCGAATCCGCAAACGGATCGAGGAGGTGTTCGGCTGGATCAAGGGAGCTGGCTTGCGCAAAACACGTCATCGCGGCACGGCCCGTGTCGGTTGGATGTTCACTCTGACCGCTACCGCCTACAACCTGATCCGCCTGCCCAAGCTGCTGGCGGCGGCATAATCACGCCCGGACTCCGCCTGAAAGCCGGCTCCGGGCGTCTCGCAGCGCGAAAACGCGCTCCATTCTGACAAAAACGGGCGCCGAAACGTCATTTCCAAGCCCCAGTGGAGGCAAAAAGCCGGAATATGTTCGTTTTTCCGCAGCCTGCTAACGTGCCGATGCCCGCAGAAGCGCCGCCACCTCCTCGATCAGCGCATCCCAACAGCCGGGCACGCTCTGCCGATGAAGCCTGACAGACGGATACCAAGGTGAATCGCTGCGGTTCGTCAGCCATCGCCAATCCGAGGCGAAGGGCAGCAGGACCGACGCCGGCAGTCCCATGGCGCCGGCGAGATGGGCAATGGCGGTATCAACGCACACCAGACGGTCGAGACCCTGGAGGATCGCCATGCTGTCGGCGAAGCCCTCTATCTCCGCCCCCAGATTGACCAGAGGAGCTTTGCCGAAGTAGCGGCCGACCTGGGATTGCGAGCCACCGACCTGCAGCGAGACGAAGGCGATGCCGTCGAGGTCCAGCAGGGGCGCCAGTGAGCGGAGCGGCAGGGACCGGTTGTGGTCGTTGCCGTGGGTCGAACGCCCGGTCCAGACGAGACCGATTCTCCGCCATGTCTTCGGGAGCAGCCCGTCCAGACGCTCCCGCCACCGGGCCGCCAGCTTGGGATCGGCAAGCAGATAGGGACCGTCGGCGGGAATGGTCGCAAGGGTGGTTCCGAACAGCCGCGGCAATCCGGAGAGCGGGCACCAGCAGTCGAAATCCGGCAGGCTTTCCCATTTCTGATGGAGGCGGTCTTTGTCCGAAACCTGCGCGAGGAGGGGCAGCATTTCCGGACTGGCCGCGATGACGAGATCCGGGCAGCGCCGCTTTACCATCGGAATGTAGCGGGCGAACTGGATGACGTCGCCGAACCCCTGGTCGGCGACCAGGAGCAGCCGTCCCGGGAAGGGGTGCCCGTCCCACTGCGGACGGGGAGCGGGCCGTCCGGCGGCCAGAAGGGAGGGCGGGATCGGCGGAGGGGCCCCGGGCAGACGGAAACGCCATTCATATTCGGCCCAGCCCTCCTCGAGCTGTCCCGACAGCAACAGCCCCTCGGCCAGCTCGAAATGCGGTCCCGGACTGTCCGGATCGAGGCGGATGGCACGCCGCTCACACCGGATCGCATGATCGACGTCCTGGCGGTCGTAATGAAGGATGCCAAGATTGTAGAGCGTCTCCGCAGCGTCCGGCAGCAGCGCGAGCGACAGGCGGCCGTGATGCAGCGCCCTGTCCAATTGCCCCTGGCGGCGCAGCTCCTCGCAAAGCCGGCTGTGCGCGGCGGCGTCCAGTTCGCCCGCTTTCCGATGGCGTTGCGCGCCGGTCAGGAAATCCGGCCCGCCGGGAGCCGCGCTTGCGGTGGCAGTGAAAGGCGGAGCGCCCATCGATCGGTATCCTGCGGCGGTCAAACGCTGTAGCCAAGGCTGTCGATCACCGGCTCCAGGATGGGAATGACCGGCTTCAGGTGGCGCATGTAGGTCCGGTATCGGTACACCGACCGGCCATAGAGTTTCTCGGTCACCTGTGCATAGCTCGCCGTGCGTGCATGACGCCGGTTTTCATCGAATCGCAGACAGCGTCGGTCGAACCGCAGGCCGGCCAGGTCGAGCAGACGGCGTACGTTCGGTTCGAAATCCTGGACGAGGCTTTCATAGCGCAACGGGATGTAGCGCACTGCGATTTCCGTGCGGTAATGCGCCACCAGCTCCAGCATACGCCGGCAATGGATGGCCGCTGTTTCCAGATCGCTGGCACAATTGAAGCCATGCGTCAGGTTCTGCGACATCATCGACAGGACGACATCCAGAGGGTGGCGGATCACGTGCACCACCGGCGCCGTCGGGAACATGAGGGCGATCAATCCGAGATGCAGTTCGTTGAACGGCATCTTATCGGTGAAACGGCTATTGCCGGGAAGAGGCGTGATCATGGCACGGGCACGGCGCAGATACTCGTCGCGCAGCCGTGTCAGCCCGTCGCGCTGGTCTCCCATCCACAGCTCGGAAAGCGCCTCCGGATAGCGCAGCGGGCTGGAAAGCATCTGTGGTATCAGCTGGGGCAGCTGGGGCAGGGCCGGCAGTTCGTCCCCGGCCGCCACCGTCGGATGGGCGGATAGGATCTGCTCGACCAGCGTGGTCCCCGACCGTGGCGCGCCGACGATGAAGATCGGCTGCGGTCCGGCCGCCGGCATTTCCGGCCTGGGCAACAGCCGCAGACGGGGAGCGACGAAGAAGCCTGTCAGACGCGCGGTCAGGTCAGACACCTCCTGATCGGCGTACCGCCGTCCTCCCTGCCGGATCAGGGCCTTGGCCATGGTCATCGCGGCGAAGGCCTCGTCGGGGCGTCCCAGCCGGTCGAGCAGCCGGGCTTTCTCCAGAAGTTCGACGGCATCGGGGCCGGATGGGCGCGCGGCCGCAAGCTCCAGCGCGGCGAGGCCGGCCTCGGGGGCGCCGAGCTGCGCCAGCAGCGCCGCCTCGAACCTGCCGATGTCGCCATGCCCGGGATCGAGCCGCTTGGCGCGCGCGAGAAAGCGCGTGGCTGCGGCCAGATCGCGCCCGGCATCCTCGGTTTGCGCCCAGCCCAACCAAGTCAGTGGGATGGCGGGATCGAGCGCGGCCGCTTTGCCGTAGAGCGCCCGCGCCTCGCCGATGCGGCCCTGCAGCTTCAGGTTCCAGGCGAGATTGGCCACGGTGACGGCGTCCGGTCCCGCCAGTCCGAGAGTCTGGCGGTAATGGAACTCGCCGGCATGCGGCCGGTGGCTTTCGGTCAGGACCATCGCCAGCAGCGCATGGGAGGTCGGGTTGTCGGGGGCGAGCCGGACGGAATTGCGCGCCTCGACCTCCGCCTCCGTAAGCCTCAAGCCATGCAGAAGCACACGGGCCAGATCCTGGGTCGCGCCCAGATCGTCGGGCGCCAGGCGCCGGATGCGCCGAAGCACGGCGATGGCGGCGTCGACCGGGCCGGAAATCTGCAGGATGCAGGCAAGGATGGTCAGGGCATCGACATGGGTCGGCGTCCCATCGAGGATCTCCAGGCACAGCCGGCGGGCTGCGGCGAGGTCGCCGCGGTCGAAAGCCTCGGCGGCGCGCCGAGTCCGCATTTCGATCTTCGGCAGCTTGGGGGGCAGCGTGCTGAATTCGCCGAGCCGGCAGCAGCGGACGGCGCGCAACCCGCTGCCGCAGCCGCAATGCTCATCGGCAGTGAGCGAGGTCGGCGGTGTAGAGAGAAGTTTCTGCCGTCTTTCCATGGCAAGCGTCCACCGGAATGCCGATCCTTCGCGCCGTCGAAGAAAAACCCGGGCGCCGCATAAGTTCGTTATCGCATTAGCCGGTGCTATTCTGTCACTATTTTTTTCAATAAACAAAATTGATCAGAATGTGACGAGATATATTATGACAAAATGATCCTTTGAAACAAACCGCCGTTTTTTTGATTCTCATAAGCTGGAATTGAGAAAAAGCCAGACACTTGAAAGGGTTTACCTCAGGTTGATCCGCGCCACGCCGCGCCATAAATCAGACAATAACCCCTGAATTATTTGAATATTGCGTCAGTCATACCGAATATTATTCTAAATAATCCCTGTATATTTCAATGCTCTCCCAGTCCGCGGAGTCGAAAAGGCGGCATTTTACCAATATAGTTTCCAGTAATATTGATATTCCGGCGAAATATCGCTTAGGGTTACCCCAGATAACGTCTGGCATCGATCGCCAATTTGCTCGTCTGGGTGCTACTTCCATGTCCCTGCCGTTCCCGCCGTCGCCGACTTCGACATCGATCCGCAATCGCCTCGCCATGGGGAAACGCCTCCCGATCGCGGTTGCGGCGCCGATTGCGCTTGGGGTCTCCCTGGCGGGCACCGCCGCCCAGGCTCAGAGCAGCGTGACGCTGTCCACCGGACAGACAACGATGCTTACCGTCGGCTCCAGTATCACGAGTATTCTCATAACCAGCAGCGGAGCGGTGGACGACACCGGCCTGCCGAACAACGACCGTTTGGATACCGGTGTCTACATCAATTCCTCGTCGGGATGGACGCTGACGAATCACGGGAAGATCAGCACCAGCCCATCGGCCGTCAATTATATGCAGGCGAATGGCGTTTACGCAGCCAACTCCGGGACTCTCATCAACACCGGCATCATCAATGCTCCGACCACATTTTCAGGGTTTTACGTTTCCAATTCCGGCAACAACTCAACGAGGGTCGAGAACACCGGCACCATCGTCGGAAATTACAACGGCGTCGGAACCGAGCACACCCTCAACCTTGTGAACGGCTCCGCGTCGGACAGTTCGGCGGTCATCAGAAACAGTTCGACGGCAATGACCAGCAATGCCGCCGTCTATGCGTCCAGTTCCAATCAGTCCAACACGATCACCAACTACGGCACGATCGCCGGCGTGGCCAACGGCATCTACGCCTTGGGATCGACGACCCTCGTCAATTATGGGGTGATCATCGGGGGGGCCGGCTTCAACGCGATCAACCTGGCGAATGCCCAGTCGAGCAGCGCCATATTCCTCAAGGACGGCAGCTATGTGAGCGGCAATGTGAAGGCCGCCAGTTCCGGCACGTTGCCGCCCTTGACGCTCGAGGGAAGCGGCTCGATTACGGGCACGGTCTCCGGCGTCTCGACCCTCACCATGGCGGGCACGGACTGGTCGCTCGGCGGCGCGAGCACCGCCGCCGACGTCAGTCTCCAGAGCGGTGTCCTGCGCATCGCCAACACGCTGACCGGTACGGTGCAGATGAGTGCCGGCGCCACCCTTGCCGGCACCGGAACGGTCGGCGGAAGCCTGACGGTGCCCAGCGGCGCAACGATCCTGCCGGGGGCGTCGGGAACGCCGGGAACGCTGTCGGTCTCCGGGGCCTACACCCAGTCGAGCGGCGGCACCCTCAGCATCGCCACCACCCCATCCGCCGCAAGCAAGCTCGCGGTCACCGGGGCCGCGACCCTGGACGGCACGCTCGCGGTCGTGTCCAGCGGAAACGGATACACGCTGCCCACTCAATACACGATCCTCACCGCCGGCAGCGTCAGCGGGTCTTTCAGTACGGTCACGGAAAGCGACCCCACCCTCACGCCGACCCTCACCTATGACAGCGCCAACAACCAGGTCCTGCTGACGCTGACCCAAACGGTGTCGCCTCCGCCTCCGCCTCCACCACCTCCGCCGTCGCCGCCAGTGTCGCCGCCGACCCCGCCGGTGGTGGTGACGCCCTCTCCGCCTGTGGTGGTGTCGCCGCCGGTGGTTTCGCCGCCCCCGCCCCCGGTGACCGGAGTCATCGACACCAGCCGGACGAATTTCACCAACGGCGACGGCGCGGTCCAGGCCGCCACCGTCACCTTCGATGGCGGCACCCTGAGGCCGTCGGCACCGCTCACCCTCAGCCAACCCGTCGACGTCACGGGCAACAGCGGCGTCATCGCCCCCGGCGGCAGCTCCGTCCTGCTGACCGGCGCCATCACCGGCAGCGGCGCGCTCACCGTGTCGGAGACCGGCACCGTCACCGTTGCCGGCAGTGTGTCCAACAGCGGCGGCCTCGCCGTCCGGAACGGCGGGAACCTCGTGGTCGCCGACACCGGCCGGGTCAGCGTGCCGGTGACCGTGGCCGAGGGCAGCAATGCCACCATCGCCGGCATCAGCTCGGGACCATTGACGGTGACCGGCGCCGGAAGCCTCACGCTTGCCGGAAGCGGCATCGTCACCGGGGCGCTCACCGTCAGCGGCGGTTCGGCCGTCGTCGGCGGCGTGGTCGGCGCCCCGGTCACGCTCAGCGGAGGCGGCGCCATGACCGTCATCGGCGGCGGCGGCGTGGGCGGAACGGTGACCGTTTCCGGGGCCACGCTGAGGGTTGCGGCGAATGGCATCGTCAATGGCGCCGTCACGCTCGGCGACGGCGGCAGCGCCACGGTGGCCGGCGCCATCATGGCGCCGGTCACCGTGCAGAACGCCGTCCTCGCGGTGGAGGGCACCGGCAGCACCGGATCCGTCGTCGTCGGCAGCGGCGGGGCGGCCAGGATCGATGGGACAGCCGGCGGCACCGTGGCCATCGCCGAGGGGGCGACGCTGGGCGGCAACGGCGTCATCCGCGGCGCGACGACGGTCGCCGGCACGCTTTCGCCCGGCAACTCACCCGGCGTGCTGACCGTCGGCTCCGCCGTCACCATGACCGGCACCGGCATCTACCGCGCCGAGGTCGACGGCCCCTCCGCCGGCGTCGGGGCCGGCCACCACGATCAGGTGGCGGTGCAGGGCGCGACCTTCACCGCCGCCGGCACGCTGGCGCCAGTGCTGCGCGGCATCGGCGGCAGCGCCACCAACAGCTACCTGCCGGCGTTGGGCCAAAGCTTCTCCATCGTCACCGCATCCGGTGGCGTGCTGGGAAGCTTCGGCAGCCTGGTGCAGCCGACCGACGGGCTGGGCGCGAACACCCGTTTCGACGCGCTCTACGACGCCACGGCCGTTCGGCTGGTCGTGACGCCCGGCAGCTATGCGGCGCTGGGGGGGACCGGCAACCAGAGAGCCGCAGGCGCCGCGGTCGATGCGATCCGTCCGGCCGCCGGGACACGCCTGGACGGTGCCACGGCACCGGTGTTCAGCGGTCTCTATGGCTTGAACGGGGCACAGACCGCCGGTGCGCTCGACCGGCTGTCGGGACAGGTGCATGCCGACGCGCTCGCCGCCAACCTCGCCAGCCGTCGGCTGTTCGGCCAGGCGGTGACCGGCCGGTTGGCGGCGTTGCGCGAGGGCGCCGCAAGGGGCGCCGCAAGGGGCACCGAAGGCGGCGGCCTGCAGGTGGCGGCAGGCAACGGCGGTGCGATGGCCGTGGGGACCTCTTCGGGGCGGGCCGATCATGCCGGCGCCGGGGGCGTATGGGGCCAGCCGCTGGCCGGCTACGGCCGGGTCGGCGCCGACGGCACCGGCGCCGGCATGACCCAGCGGATCGGCGGATTCCTGGTCGGTGCCGATCATGCCTATGACGGCGGTTTCAGTGCCGGCGTGGCCCTCGGCTATCTGCGCGGCAGGGTTTCCTCGCGCGGCGAGTTGGGCAAGGCGGACACCGACAGCTATCAGGCGACGCTGTACGGCGCTTGGCAGCCGGGCGGAAACGGCAGCTACGTCGAGGGGGCGGTCGGCTACGGCTACGCCCATTACGACACCGAGCGGACGATCGCCTTCGGCAGCTTCGGTCAGGCGGCGAGCGGCAAGGCGCATGGCCACGATCTGTCGGCGGAGCTGGCGGCCGGGCGGCGGCTGGCGGTGGCCGGCGACGCCTGGATCGAGCCGCGGGCGGGCTTGCGGCTGGACCGCATCACCCGCGGCGGCTTCGCCGAAGAGGGCGGCGCCGCGGCATTGTCCGTCGAAGCGTCGGCCTGGACCAGCGTGAGCAGCAGCATCGGACTGCGGACCGGTACGACCATGGCTCTGGGCGGCTGGACGCTG
Organism: Azospirillum sp. A29; assembly: GCF_042604625.1. Taxonomy (NCBI): domain Bacteria; kingdom Pseudomonadati; phylum Pseudomonadota; class Alphaproteobacteria; order Rhodospirillales; family Azospirillaceae; genus Azospirillum; species Azospirillum sp. A29. The sequence goes on along the minus strand of NZ_CP170466.1, from coordinate 1,415,496 downwards.
CGGCCGACGGCGTCGGCCGCCTGGGTGCATGATTTCGCCGACGTCACGGCAAACAGCAGCAACCGCCTGTCCGGGGTTGCCTTCACGGCCCAATCCGCCAATCCCGGGCGCGACGCGGTGCAACTCGGGGCCGGTTTCGCGGTCGAACTGGACAAGGGGCTGACCGCGGGCGTCACCGTGCAGGACGAAGTGCGCGCCCATGCCAACAGCGTCTCGGCGACTGCCGGACTGCGATGGAAGCTGTAATCCGACCGTATGTCATCGCGGTGGGGCATCGCGGGCATTCTCCGATAATGAGAATGGCTCGCATTCTAAGCTCGGAGGTTGCCTTGACTGGGCGCTTCCTCCAACCGGTCAATGTTGTCAGTGTGATACCACCCCTCATCGGGCCGCCGCGGGGCATCCGTGCCGGGCCTGCTAACAGTTTGCGTTATTGCGCCTACATCCCCGATCACGCCGAAAGCCATCGCCAGCGCACCCTGAAGGCGGCCCTGCACCGCCGCTGTGGGGCGTTGCGGTGTGCGCCACCGATGCGCGGCCGGAGTGCGGTCGATCTGCGGCGTTGCGCGGCGGTTTCGCGGTGGCGGTGCGGCTGAAGCGCTGCGGTTCTGGGACTATTTCTTGCGAGCCGGTAGGGGTGACACGTTGCTGTTCGCTCCGCCATCGCCCTTCTTGGAGTTCCTGGCCGCCGTGATGCGGTTCTCCACCTTATCCGACAGGGTCCGCAGCGGATCAGCGTCCCGATTAACGTAACGGCCGGTCACCGAGGCGGTACTGGATGAGATACACCTTGCTGCCGGACGGCGTGACCTTCAGACCGAAGCCCTTCAGTCCGGTGTCCCAGACGAAGAGATCCCGCTCACCCGGACCCAAGCTGTCGACGAGCCGCTTCGTGATCTTGGCCTGCATGTCGTCCGCCGCTCCTGCGCGTCAGCAATCACCAGGGATCAAGCGGAGGTATCCCAGCGCAAACACGACCAAACGAGAAAGGCAGGAAAACGGCGAGATTTCAGCATGTTCGCAACGCATGGCAAACTTGCTCAATCCGTCGCAAAGTCGGAGGTGTGAGACTTATAATCCCTCACCTCTTGGTATGCGGGTTCGAGTCCCGCCGCCCGCACCATATGACGGCGCTGTTAAATTTCAGTCCTGCCGCTGGCTGGCGGCGATACGGCAATGGCTTCGGGCCAGCGGCCGGAAGCCTCACCGCAGCTCGACCGTGCCGCAGCTGCGCCGATGGGCCAGCAGACAGTCCTCGGTCTTGGACTGATGCATCAAGGCACCCATCAGCCAGTATCCCAGACCGAGGACGATCATGACGGCGATGGCCGCGCCGACATTGGCGGCGAGGCGGGTGCGGTCGTCATCGGGCGGCATGTTGGGTGTCACTTCCTGCCCGGCTTTCGTTTCGTCCGGCCGTTGGCCGCTTCCCCCTCCTTGCGCTGAAGGAACAGGCGGCCGGCTTGCATCGCTGCCGCACGGTTGAGGTAACTGCCGCACTCGAACCGCTGGCCGTCGAACGTCACGGTGAGAGTGAAGCTCTGCGGTCCGATTTCTTCGACGAGGATCGGGGATGGGGTCGGGGAGGGGGCGGGCTTCATTCGACGGTCCCTGCATATCTGTCTCGTGACCGACAGACACATACGTCCGCCGTGACGCGCAGGCCAGCGGCTTTGAGGGGGACCCGTCAGCGCTCCATCGGGCCGCCGGCATTGGCCCAGGCGGAAAAGCCACCGCGCAGACGATTGATGGTGCCGATGTGGCCGGCGGCCATCATGCGCTCGGCTGCGGGACCGCAGCGCCTGCCTCCCTGGCAATGGAAGACCAGATGCTTGCCGGGCTCGGCCGGGACGCGCGACGGGTCGAACTGCGACAGCGGGTTCAGGATGGCGCCGGGGATGTGGCCGGCGGCGTGCTCATGCGGTTCGCGGACATCGACGATCACCGCCTCGCCCCTGGCCTGCCAGTGAATGGCGGTCTGCGGATCGACCTGCAGGATCCGGTCGGCGCCGCCCTGCCTGTCGGGCTGCGCGGTCGGAAACAGGCGTCGCATCAGGGAGCAGAAGAACATCGGAGTCGATCCTTAAAGGGGATTGCGGGGCGGGCGCTGGCATCTGACCGCCCTTGACCAATAAATTAGTGTATTCTAATGTTAAGTCAATGGGGCGATGCCGCCCGCAAATCGCTTTCCCCCAAGGCGCTTCTGGCCGGGCGGCGACCCGGCAGTCCGGTGCGCGCCCTTTCGATAGCAGGAGATGATCCATGCATAAGAACTGGCCGCAGATGACCGGCGAGTTGTCCCGCGCCATCCGCGACCTGCGCGGTGGCGCTCCGGAGGTCATGAAGGCCTTTTCCGGGATGGCCCAGGCGACGCTCACGGCAAATGCGCTGGACACCAGGACCAAGGAACTGATCGCGCTCGCCAGTGCGGAGGCGATCCGTTGCGACGGCTGCGTCGCCTTTCATGCCGAAGCGGCGATGAAACAGGAGGCGAGCCGCGAGGAGGTGATGGAAGCGATGGGGATGGCGGTCTATATGGGCGCCGGGCCGTCGGTGATGCATGCCGCCCAGGCGGTCGAAGCGTTCGACCAGTTCACCGAAAAGGCGGCCGGCTGACCGGAACCGCAATCCCGTAAGAGGGGATCGGGTGGTGCGGGCGGTCGGACTCGAACCGACACTCCTTGCGGAACCGGATTTTGAGTCCGGCGCGTCTACCAATTTCACCACGCCCGCAGCGACGCCTCTTCTAGCGCAACAGTCCGCAAACGGAAAGTGTAAAAGAACGGGCGCCCGGGCATCCCGGTTCGCTGTCCCGGTCCGGGACGCCTCGACCCCCCGCCCCAACCCCAGCCCGCGGCGACGCAGCCGCGGTGCCGCTTATTCCCTGCCGCCGCCGCCGCCCTGTCATGCCGTCGCAGGCGTGCTGCGGGCGTTGCGGACGGCTGGCCGAACGGCCCCGCACGCGCTACCTTGTCGGCCATGATGACGAAGCCCTTCCTGTCCCGTGCCTTCGAAGACCCCCGCATCGCCGCCCTGCTGCTGGCGCTGGCCAGCGCCGGGGTGCTGCTGTCGGCCCTGTTCTTCCAGTTCGTGCTGAATTACCAGCCCTGCGTGCTGTGCATCATGCAGCGCTGGCCCTATGTGGCAGTGATGGTGCTGGGGCTGGTGACCTGGCTGTTCCGCCGCTGGAAGGGGCTGGGCGACGCGCTGCTGGTGGCGAGCGGGCTGGCCCTGCTGGCCGGTGCCGGCATCGCCGCCTATCATGTCGGGGTGGAGCAGCATTGGTGGGCCGGCACCTCGTCCTGCGGCGGCTCGGCCGCGGCCAATTCGCTGGAGGCCCTGCGCGCCCAGGTGCTGGCCGCCCCGGTCACCCGCTGTGACGAAGTGGCGTGGTCGCTGTTCGGGATCTCCATGGCGGGCTACAACGTGGCGATCTCGCTGGCGCTGGCGGCCTACGCCTTCGTCGCGGCACGCATCGCCTACACCCGCACCCCGGTGTCGAGGACCGCATTGTGAGTGAAACGACGTCTCCCACCGCCAGTTCCCGTCACGGCGCCCCCCGTCACGGCACGCTGCCCGGCGCATTGCCCGGCGACCTGCCGCGGCGCGACCGGCTGGCCCGCATCGTCCGCGTCGACCATGCCGGCGAATATGGCGCCAAGCGCATCTATGAGGGCCAGATCGCCGTCATGGGCAAGGGCCGCCACGGCAAGACCCTGCGCCACATGGCCGAGCAGGAGCTGGTCCATCTCGAATATTTCGAAAAGCAGCTGAACCGGCGCCGGGTGCGGCCGACCCTGCTGCAACCCCTGTGGCACGTCACCGGCTTCCTGTTGGGCGCCGGCACCGCGATCCTCGGCGAACGGGCGGCGATGGCCTGCACCGTCGCGGTCGAAGAGGTGATCGAGGAGCATTACGAGGCGCAGCTGCCTCATCTCGGCGGGGAAGAGCAGGAGCTGTCCGACAGCATCCGCAAGTTCCAGGCGGAAGAGGTCGAGCACCGCAACATCGGCTTGCAGAACGAGGCAGAGCGCGCGGCGGGCTATCCGCTGCTGTCGGCGGCGATCAAGGCCGGCACCCGGGCGGTGATCTGGGTGGCGGAACGGGTGTGACGGGACGGGTTTGAGGCGGCGGATGCAGGGGCCGGCAGCGGCCCCCATCCGTTGACACCGCGGCGCCAGCCCTACATCGGGTCCAGTTCCGAGTCCCAATAAAGAAAATCCCGCCAACTTTCATGGAGGAAGTTTGGCGGGAAGGCGCGTCCGTTCTCTTGCAGCTCGTAGGCACTGGGCTGGAAGGGCGGACTGAGGGGGATCATGCCGCAGACATGGGGGAGGCGGTCGCCTTTCGCCAGATTGCAGGCCGAGCAGGATGTTATGACGTTTTCCCACGTCGTCCGACCGCCGCGGGACCGCGGAATCACATGGTCGAAGGTCAGGTCGTGGGTGGGGAAGGGGCGGCCGCAATACTGGCAGGTGAAGCGGTCGCGCAGGAAGACGTTGAAGCGGGTGAAGGCCGGGCGGCGCGTGGCCGGGATGAACTCTTTCAGCGAGATGACGCTGGGCAACTGGACTTCGAAACTTGGGGATCTGACGACCCGGTCATAGTGCGATACGATGTTGACCCGTTCCAGAAAGACCGCCTTGACCGCTTCCTGCCAGGACCATAGCGACAAGGGGAAGTAACTGAGCGGGCGGAAATCCGCGTTCAGCACCAGAGCCGGACAGTGATCGGGTGGTGGAGCCAATGGCCACTCCCTTGTCTGAGACCGTGTCTGGATCCCGGCACGCGACACTGCTGCGGCACCGTGCGCGGGGTCGTGTCTGCTGTGCCCCGGCGGCCGAATCGTCCTCCGGGACAACCAGATACATAGTGGATCGAGGGCCGGGACTCAATATCTTGACCCGGTGCGTCCGAATTTCTTCACCGTTGTGTAACCTTTTTCGCGCTGTGGGCAAGCCGGAAGCGGCGGGGATGCGGTCAACCGGCACCACCCGCGGTGGCTGTGACATCGGCAAAAAACAGTCGCGCCTGCCTTGCGCGCTTACCCCTCGTTAACCATGACGGCGCGATGGTGGACCTCGTTGATCCAAGCCGATCCCGCCGGTCCGAACCGGCCGGAAGCGACCCCGAGGAAAGTCCGCCATGACCGCCGTCATCATCGACCTCGCCCAGAAGCGCCGTGAACGCGAGGAGCGTGAGCGCCAGATCCGCATCGATGCGTTCGACCGCGAGTTGCGCCGCCGTCTGGCGCTCTATCTGGAAGGCGAAGAGATCCCGGTCGAGCCGATCCGCGACAATCCTTACATCTAAACCGTCCTTACGTTTGATCGGCTCACCTGTCCGATCTGCGCTTACATCCAGGTCACGCCAGCCGTTATAAAGCGGGAATGAGCGATCTCGTCACCCGCTTCGCCCCCAGCCCCACCGGGCATCTGCATCTGGGCCATGCCCATTCCGCGCTGTTCGGCTGGACCGCCGCCCGCAGCGCCGCCGGCCGCTTCCTGTTGCGGATCGAGGACATCGACCCTAACCGCTGCCGTCCGGAGTACGAGCACGACCTGATCGAGGATCTGGCGTGGCTCGGTCTCGACTGGGACGGTCCGATCCGCCGCCAGTCCGACCATTTCGACGATTTCCGCGCTGCTCTGGCCCGGCTCGAGTCGCTGGGCGTGCTCTATCCCTGTTTCTGCACCCGCAAGGACATCGCCGCCGAGATCGCGCGGGCCGGTGCGGCTCCGCACGGTCCCGACGGACCGCTCTATCCCGGCACCTGCCGCCATCGCTCCGTCGCGGAGCGTGCCGAACGGATCGAGCGGGGCGACGCCTGGGCGCTGCGACTCGATGTAGAGGCGGCATGCCGGCTGACCGGGCCGCTGCGCTGGCATGACCGGGCGCGGGGCTGGCAGCAGGCGACGCCGGACCTGCTGGGCGACGTGGTGCTGGCGCGCAAGGACACGCCGACCAGCTATCACCTCAGCGTCACGGTCGACGATCATCTCCAGGGCGTGACTCTGGTCACCCGCGGCGAGGATCTGTTCTTCGCCACCCATCTGCACCGGCTGTTGCAGGCTTTGCTGGGCTATGCCCCCCCCGACTACCATCATCACGGCCTGCTGCGGAACGCGGCGGGCGAGAGGCTGGCCAAGCGCGACCGCGCGCAGTCCCTGCGTTCGCTCCGGGACGAGGGCCGCAGCCCGGCCGAGGTGCGGGCGATGGCGGGATTTGCAGGATAGGGCTCGGTCCGGTCAGCAGGCGTACGTGCCGCTGCCGGGCCGGGGGCGTACGGTGGACGTACCTCCTTCTGTACGTCCACCCCGGATGCTCAGGCCGGCTGCACTCAGTCCAGTTGCAGCACAAGAGCTTTCAGATAGGCCGACTCGGGCAGGTGCGGGTGGACCGGATGGTCGGGCCCGGCGCCGGCGCTGCGCAGGATGCGGCCGGTGCGGCCGGCGTCGTGCAGACCGCGGGCGACCAGTTCGGCGAAGGTCGGCGGATCGACATTGTGGCTGCACGACCCGCAGAGCAGATAGCCGCCCGGCACCGTGATCTTCGCCGCCAGACGCGCCATCTTGCGGTAGGCGCGGCTGCCGGCCGCCAGATCCTTCTTCGACTTCACGAAGGCGGGCGGATCGGCGACCACCACCTGGAAGGTCTCGCCGGCCGTGCCCAGCCGCTCCATTTCCTGGAAGGCGTCGGCCTTGCGCGCCTCGAAGCGGTCGGCGACGCCGTTCGCCTCGGCGGCGCGGGTGGCGTTCTCCAGAGCCAGGGCGGAGCGGTCGACCGCGATCACCTGGGTGGCGCCGGCCACCGCGCACTGGATGCCGAAGCCGCCATTGTAGCTGTAGAAGTCGATGGCCCGGCCGCCCTTGGCCAGCGAGGCGATGAAGGCGCGGTTGTCGCGCTGGTCGTAGAACCAGCCGGTCTTCTGGCCGTCCAGCGGGTTGGCGAAGAAGGTGGCGCCGTTCTCTTCAAGGCGGATCGAGCCGTCGATCTCGCCCTTGGCCAGCCGGGTCTCCTCCGCCAGCCCCTCCAGCGCACGCTGGCTGCCGTCGTTGCGCAGGATGACGGCACGCGGCGCCATCACCTCGTCGATGGCGGCCAGGATCTCGTCGATCCGGCGGTCCATGAAGACGGAGTTGGCCTGCACCGTCACCACATCGTCGAAGCGGTCGACGATCAGGCCGGGCAACCCGTCGGCCTCGGCATGGACGACGCGGTAGAAGGGACGGCTGAACAGCCGGTCGCGCAACTCCACCGCGCGGCGCAGCCGGTCGGCGATGAAGGCCTGGTCCACCACGGTCGCCGGGTCGCTCGACAGCAGCCGGGCGGCGATCAGCGTGTGCGGATTGAAGGTGTAGATGCCCAGCGGCGTCCCGCCGGGGTCCAGAAGCCGCACCGGGCTGCCGGGCGGCACCGCCTTGGCGGTGGTGTCCATCTGGACTTCGTTGGAATAGACCCAGGGATGTCCCTGCATGACGCGCCGCTGGCGGCCGGACTGCAGATGGATCGCCGGGTATTTCTTGACGGGTTTGGTGCCGGTGTCGCTCATGGGCCCGCATCCTAGCGGCAAATCGGCGGCGCGCAATGGCTGCGGTGGCCCTTCCACACTGCTCCCATGCGGCTCCGCCCGGCCTCTACTCCGCTCCGGTGGTGCTGTCCGGCTCACCGGCCCAGCTCACCGGCCCAACTCACCTGCATGAATCGCCAGCCAAACGGTCGGCCCCCCGGCGGTGGGTGCGGCGGTGGCGGCGACGCGATGGCGGGTGCGGGCGGACAGCAGCACCCAGTCGCCAGGGGAGAGCAGGCGGTCGTCCTCTCCCTCCACCTGCAAGGTGGCGGTGCCTGCGACCAGCAGGACGAACTCGTCCCAGTCCTGATCGTACCAGAAGCCGTCAGGGGAGGACTGGCCGGTGGAGACGATCCGCTCGATCCGCGAGCCGGGCAGCGCCGCCAGGGTGGTGAAGAGTTCGTCGGGCTGCGGACTTGTGGGAAGTCCTTCCAGCAGACTGCCGAATCGCGCTCCGCTCATCCGGGACGTTCCCCCTCGATGTTGTATTTGAATGACCAGGGCCGGCAGGCGCTACTCGGCGTCGCGCCGTCCCTCCGCCGGCGTCAGGGCATTGTCGTTGACCACCGCCAGATCCTTGCAGAAGCGGATCGTCTCCTGCCGGTGCCCTTCGGTGCGGAAGCAGTCGGGGATCGGGTCGCGGCGGGAGCCTTGAAGGGAATCGGGCCGGGCGAAACGGTCGGGCAGGGTGGTGTGGATGGCGGCGCAGCCCAGCCGCCGGGCCAGCCCCTCCATCGCCTGCAACAGGGCCTCCGCCACGCCGGCGACGTCGAACAGGTCGAGCACGACGAAGTTGTCGACGCACAGCGTCCGCCCGTGCAGCAGGTGCGGTTCGGCCGTGTAGGAGAACAGGCCGTGGAGGTACCCTTGCGCGTTCTGCACGGTCATGATGCCCCGGCTCGCCGGCAGGCGGCCTTCCCCTCTGCCCTCCAGGGTTGCGCTGTCCAGAACCGCTGCGGCAAATGCGCGCCATTGCTCGACCCCCAGGCCCGGCGCCATGGCGCAGACCAGCGGGTAAGCTTGGTCGATCTGGCGCCGACCAAGGGGTTTAGCGATGAAACCGTCGTCCATTTCAGCCCGGCCGATTGCAAGGACACTGAACGATGGCAGCCCCGGGGCGGAAGGGTCGTTGACGTAGATCAATGTTGCTGAACCCCCCCATACACATAGTGGGCGCCATTGGAGACAGGCGCGCCCGGCGTCCCTTTCGGCATTTCCGAGTGCAACCTGTCCCGCTCCTTAACAGTACGTACCCAGTGGTGGTGCAACCCAGAAGGCGCGGCCCCGCGGCCGCCCGGGGCAAACGGGAGAGATTGTATGACATCAGCGACTCTGACTTCAGGGGCCACCCTGGGCAGCCAGCGGGTGTCGGAAGACGTGCGTTACCATGAGGACGCCATCCGACTCTTCGTGATCGCTGCAGTGTTCTGGGGCGTGGTCGGTTTCCTGGCCGGCACCTTCATCGCTCTGCAGCTGGCCTTCCCGGCGCTGAATCTCGGGCTGGAGTGGACGAGCTTCGGGCGCCTGCGCCCGGTCCACACCTCGGCCGTGATTTTCGCGTTCGGCGGCAATGTGCTGTTCGCCACTTCGCTCTATTCGGTCCAGCGGACTTGCCGTCAGTATCTCTTCGGGGGCGAAGGGCTGGCGAAGTTCATCTTCTGGAACTACAACGTCTTCATCGTGCTCGCGGCGCTGAGCTATGTCCTGGGCTTCACCCAGGGCAAGGAATACGCCGAGCCCGAGTGGATCCTCGACCTGTACCTGACGGTCACCTGGGTGCTCTATGCGGTCCAGTTCATCGGCACGGTGATGACGCGGCGCGAGTCGCACATCTATGTGGCGAACTGGTTCTTCATGGCGTTCATCCTGACCGTCGCGATCCTGCACATCGGCAACAACATCAACATCCCGGTGTCGCTGTTCGGGATGAAGTCCTACACCTTCGTGTCGGGCGTGCAGAGCGCCATGGTGCAGTGGTGGTACGGCCACAACGCGGTCGGCTTCTTCCTGACCGCCGGCTTCCTGGGCATCATGTACTACTTCGTGCCCAAGCGCGCCGAGCGGCCGGTCTATTCCTACCGCCTGTCCATCGTCCACTTCTGGACCCTGATCTTCCTCTACATCTGGGCCGGTCCGCACCACTTGCACTACACCTCGCTGCCGGACTGGGCGCAGACGCTGGGCATGACCTTCTCCGTCATGCTATGGATGCCGTCCTGGGGCGGCATGATCAACGGCATCATGACCCTGTCGGGCGCCTGGGATAAGCTGCGCACCGACCCGGTCCTGCGCTTCCTGGTCACCTCGGTCGCCTTCTACGGCATGTCGACCTTCGAAGGCCCGCTGATGTCGGTCAAGCCGGTCAACGCCCTGTCGCACTACACCGACTGGACCGTCGGCCACGTGCATTCCGGCGCTCTCGGCTGGGTCGCCTTCGTCTCCTTCGGCGCGATCTACTATCTCGTGCCGGTGCTGTGGAAGCGCTCGCAGCTCTACAGCATGCGTCTGGTCAGCTACCACTTCTGGACCGCCACCATCGGCATCGTGCTCTACATCACCGCCATGTGGGTGTCGGGCATCATGCAGGGCCTGATGTGGCGCGCTTACGACAACCTCGGCTTCCTCCAGTACTCCTTCGTGGAGACCGTGGCGGCGATGCACCCGTTCTACGTGATCCGCGCCATGGGCGGCGTCCTGTTCGTCACCGGCGCTCTCATCATGGTCTACAACCTGTGGCGCACGGCGAAGGGCGATGTCCGCATCGAGAAGCCCTATGTCACCACGCCGCACAAGGCGACGGTCGGCGCGGCCTGACGCTAGGGAAGGATGCGAGAAATGGCTCAGGATAAAAAGGGCTTCAGCCACGACCTGATCGAGCGGAATACCCTTCTGCTGATCGTGCTCGTGCTGATCACCGTGTCGATCGGCGGTCTGGTTCAGATCGTCCCGCTCTTCACCATCGAATCGACCATCGAGAAGGTGGAGGGGGTCCGTCCCTACTCCCCGCTCGAACTGGCCGGGCAGAACATCTACCTGCGCGAAGGCTGCTACAACTGCCACAGCCAGCAGATCCGTCCGTTCCGTGACGAGGTCGAGCGCTATGGCCACTACTCGCTGGCGGCGGAGTCGATGTACGACCATCCGTTCCAGTGGGGCTCCAAGCGTACCGGTCCCGATCTGGCCCGCGTCGGCGGCAAATACTCCAACGCCTGGCAGGTCGCCCATCTGGTGAACCCGCGCGCGGTCGTTCCGGAGTCGATCATGCCGACCTACGGCTGGATGAAGGAGCGTCCGCTGAGCTACGGCGACATCGGCGACCACCTGAAGACGCTGAAGATCGTCGGCGTTCCCTACACCGACGAGCAGATCGCCAACGCCAAGGCCGACCTGGAAGCGCAGAAGAACCCCGACGGCGACACCGCCGGGCTGATGAAGCGCTACCCGAAGGCCGTGGTGGCGAACTTCACCGGCGAAAAGACCGTCACCGAAATGGACGCTCTCGTCGCCTACCTGCAAGTGCTGGGCACCATGGTGGACTTCACCAAGTACCAGTCCAAGCAACTGCAGCAGTAATCGGGGGAGGAATCCATGGACTTGGATTCGATCACGGTGATGCTTCGGTCCTTCTGGACGGTGTGGTTGATGCTGCTGCTGACGGGCATCCTGGTTTACGCCATGTGGCCCGGCAACCGCCGCACCTTCGACGACGCCGCCCAGATCCCGCTCAAGGATGATGGTCAGGAGCTTTAGACCATGGCACAGAATTACAAGGACGAGCTGTCCGGCGTCGAGACCACCGGCCACGAGTGGGATGGACTGCGCGAGCTGAACAATCCGCTGCCGAAGTGGTGGCTGTATCTCTTCTACGTCTGCATCGCCTGGGCGATGGTGTACTACGTGTTCTACCCGGCCTGGCCGCTGGGCAAGACCTACACGAAGGGCATCCTGGGATATTCCCAGCGCGAGGAGCTGGACACCAAGCTGGCGGAAGCGAAGGCCGGCCAGGCCAAGTACCTGACCGCCATCGCCGCCAAGTCGGTCGACGAAATCCAGAAGGACAAGGACCTGCTGGGCTTCGCGATGGCCGGCGGCCGGTCCTACTTCAACGAGAACTGCGCCGCCTGCCACGGCGCCGGCGGCCAGGGTGCCAAGGGCTTCCCGACGCTGGCCGACGACGTGTGGCTGTGGGGCGGCTCCTCGGCCGACATCTACAAGACCATCCAGCACGGTATCCGCTCGGATGACGGCGACACCCGCGGCACGCCGAACGTCGGCATGACCGCCTTCGGCATGGACGGCATCCTCAACCGCGACCAGATCGATCAGGTCACGGACTATGTGCTGTCGCTGAACGGCAAGACCGCCGATGCGGGCAAGGCCGCCAAGGGCAAGGCCGTCTATGACGAGAACTGCGCCGCCTGCCATGGCGACGCGGCCCAGGGTTCGGTTGCCGCCGGTGTCGACGGTGTCGGCGCTCCGCCGCTGAAACAGGCCAACTGGCTCTACGGCAGCGACAAGCAGACGCTGGTCGAGACGGTGACCAACGGCCGCGCCGGCGTCATGCCGGCCTGGTCCAAGCGTCTGGACGATGCGACGATCAAGTCGCTGGCCGTCTACGTCCACAACCTGGGCGGCGGCAAGTAAGCCAACGTCCGGGCCGACCGTTTCGGAACCGACCGGAAAGGGCGTCGGGGAGGTCACTCCCCGGCGCCTTTTTCTTTGCGGGACATGGGGTGGGCCGGCGGTTTCGTTAACTTCCTGTCATTTGATCCATCGCAATGTACCTGCGGCAATCGGTCGCCATAGTTCCCGCGATCAGCGATACACATCGCTGATCGGACGCCGCTTATCACACGCCGCCGACCAGTCGAAGGGCAGCCAGCGACATGAGCATCAGCACCACCACCGGAAACCGCCCCCTCCCGCCGAAAAGCCTGAAGGCGCCGCGCCAGCCGGGATGGTACATCCCCTGGATCTTCGTCGGCGTCTTCATGGTCGTCCTGGCGGTGAACGGGGTGATGGTCCATTTCGCGGTGTCGAGCTGGACCGGGATCGAGACCGAGAACCACTTCATCAAGGGGCTCGGCTACAACAACGATCTGGCCGGAGCCCGCGCCCAGGCGGAACGCGGCTGGCAGGTCCAGCCGGACTTTACCAGCACCGAACCGCGCAAGGGCGTGATCGCCATCACCGTCCGCGACAAGCAGGGCCAGATCCTGAAGGACGCCGCCGTCACCGTGACGATGATCCGTCCGATCTCCGAGGGTCATGACAAGTCCCTGTCGCTGCCCTATCTGGGCGAGGGCCGCTACGGCGCCCCGGTGGAACTGGACCTGGAAGGCCAGTGGGACATGCGATTCGTCATCACCCACGCCACCGGCGACTATCAGGACCGGAAGCGCGTCTGGGTGCAGTGACGGCGTGCCGCGACCGGGACAGCCAGGGTGATGTCGAGATGACCGTCTGCCTCCATTGCGGACAAGAGCTTGGCGACAACGCGCAGGCCGGCAGCCTGACCGCCGGCGATGGCGCCGGGCCGTTCTGCTGCACCGGCTGCGCCGCCGCCTACGACCTTGTCCGCGGGCTGGGGCTGGAGCGCTATTACGAGCGCCGCAGCGTCGATCCCACCGCCCGCCCGCTGCGTCCCGACGACGCCCCGGCGGTCGATTACGAACCGCATGCCCGCGACGAGCAGGACGGCAGCCGCAGCCTTCACCTGATGGTCGACGGCATGCAGTGCGCGGCCTGCGTCTGGCTGATCGAATCGGCGCTCAACCGCCAGCCGGGCGTCGCCCAGGCCCGCATGAACATGACCACGCGGCGGCTGACCGTGCGCTGGGATCCCAAGGCCACCGACGCCAACGCGGTGGTCGGCACCGTGGCCCAGCTTGGATACCGCGCCGTTCCCTTCGACCCCGACCGGCTGGGCGGCGCCCAGGCGAAGAGCGAGAAGGAACTGCTGCGCGCCATGGCGGTGGCGGGCTTCGCCATGGGCAACGTGATGCTGCTGTCGGTGTCGGTCTGGGCCGGCCACAGCCAGGGCATGGGCACCGCCACCCGCGACCTGATGCACTGGATTTCGGCGCTGATCTGCATGCCGGCCATCGCCTATGCACTGCGTCCCTTCGCGCGCTCGGCGCTGTCGGCGCTCAGCCACGGCCGCACCAACATGGATGTGCCGATCACCATCGGCGTGCTGCTCGCCACCGGAATGAGCCTGTTCGAGACCATCCACAGCGGCGAGCACGCCTATTTCGACGGCGGCGTCATGCTGCTGTTCTTCCTGTTGGTCGGCCGCTATCTCGACCAGCGGGCACGCGGCCGGGCGCGGTCGGCGGCCGAACAGCTGCTGGGCCTGCGCGCCAACGCCGTCACCATCCTGAACACGGACGGCACCAGCGCCGTGGTGGCGCCGGAGCATGTCGTCCCCGGCACCACCATCCTGGTCGCGGCCGGCGAGCGCATCCCCGTCGACGGCCGGGTGTCCGACGGCGTGTCCGACCTCGACACCGGCCTGATCACCGGCGAGACGGTGCCGGGCACCGCGCGGCCGGGCGATCAGGTCTTCGCCGGCACCCTCAACCTGACCGCACCCCTGCGCCTGACCGTCACCGCGGTGGGGGAGGGCACGTTGCTGGCCGAGATCGTCCGGCTGATGGAGGTGGCGGAGCAGGGCCGCGCCAGATATGTCGCCATCGCCGACCGGGTGTCCCGCCTCTACGCTCCCGTCGTCCATCTGACCGCGCTGACCACCTTCGCCGGCTGGATGCTGCTGGGCGGGGTGGTGTGGCAGGACGCGCTGATGAACGCCATCGCCGTGCTGATCATCACCTGCCCCTGTGCGCTGGCGCTGGCGGTGCCGGTGGTGCAGGTGATCGCCAGCGGCCGGCTGATGCGCCAGGGCACGCTGCTGAAAAGCCCAACCGCGCTGGAGCGGCTCGCCGCCATCGACACGGTGGTGTTCGACAAGACCGGCACCCTGACCGAAGGACGCCCGGTGCCGCAGCTCGACGGGTTGTCGGCGAAAGGGTTGTCGGCGGAGGGGCTGTCGGCGGAGGATCTGGCGCTGGCGGCCTCGCTCGCCGCGGCCAGCCGCCACCCGCTGGCCCGTGCGCTGGCCGCCGCAGCACCCGAGGTGCCGGTGGCAGCGGGCGTGCGCGAGATCGCCGGCGCCGGCCTGTCCCTCCAGACGGCGGATGGCGAGGTGCGACTGGGCAGCCGCCGCTTCACCGGCGCGCCGCTGGAGGCAGAGGACGCCGCCGGTCCCGAACTGTGGCTGGCTCGTCCGGGCGAGGAGCCGCGGCGGATCGTCTTCCTCGACGCCCCGCGCCCCGACGCGGCCGCGGTGGTGGCGGCGCTGAAGGCGCGCGGGCTGGAGGTGAAGCTGCTGTCGGGCGACCGCCGGGGCGCGGTGGCGGCGGTGGCGGAGCGGCTGGGCATCGCCGACTGGCGGGCCGAACAGACCCCGGCCGACAAGACCGCGGCGCTGGCCGAACTGGCTGGGCAGGGCCGCACCGTGCTGATGGTCGGCGACGGGCTGAACGACGCCCCGGCGCTGGCCGCCGCCGCGGTGTCGATGTCGCCCTCCACCGCGGTGGATGTCAGCCAGACCGCGGCCGACGTGGTGTTCCAGGGCCGGCTGCTGCGCCCGATCGTCGAGACGGTGGAGGTTTCCCGCCGGTCCGGCCGTCTGGTCAGGCAGAATTTCGGGATCGCCCTGGTGTATAACCTGTGCGCCGTGCCGCTGGCGATGGGCGGCATGCTGACGCCGCTGCTGGCGGCGCTGGCGATGTCGTCGTCGTCGCTGATCGTCATTCTGAACGCGCTGCGGCTGGCCCGCGGCGCCGTCGTCAAGGATCTTCCCGTGCGGGACATCGCCGTTCGGGAACTGCCGGGTAAGGATTCGGGTGATGGACGAGCTTCTCTATCTGATCGCGATCGCGCTGAGCCTGGGCGGGCTGGGGCTGGCGGCCTTTCTGTGGGCGCTGAAATCCGGTCAGTTTGACGATCTGGACGGGGCGGCCCACCGCGTCCTGTTCGACGACGATCTGCCGGCGGCACCCCGCGCGGGCGGCGAGCCGGCTAAGCCGGCGGAGGCCGTCCGCGGGCAATAGTGCCAAATCCCGTATGGGCATAGAAAAGGTTGTATGCGTGCAAGGTTGCGATTCTGAGCGATTGCCACCAATATGGGCCCATGCGGAATGAAAGGCTGGGTTCCTCCATGCCACCTTTTGATACGGTTCGTGCTCGGGAAAAGAGCGCTGCGACGGAAATGAATCCCTGCGGGGCCTGTCCCGTGCGCAGCCTGACGGTGTGCGCCGCGCTGGAACCCGAGGAATTGCGCCGTCTTGCCGACATTCTGCAGAATGTGCGCATCGATGCCGGCCACACCCTGTTCGCCGAGGGCGACGCATCCGATGCGCTCTACAACGTCACCTCCGGGACGGTGAAGCTGTACAAGCTGCTGCCGGACGGGCGCCGCCAGATCACCGGCTTCCTGGTGACCGGCGATTTCCTCGGGCTGGCGGTCGACGACAGCTATGCCTACACCGCCGAATCGGTGACCAGCGCCTCGCTCTGCCGCTTCCCGCGCAAGAAGATTGATGCGCTGCTGGAGGAATTCCCCAAGATGCAGCGGCGCCTGTTCTCGATGGCGTCGAACGAGCTGGCCGCCGCACAGGACCAGATGCTCCTGCTCGGCCGCAAGACGGCGAAGGAGAAGATCTGCTCCTTCCTGCTGATGCTGTCGCAGCGCGCCGCCCGCCGCGGCCACAAGGAAAATCCGGTCTTCGTGCCGATGAGCCGGGCCGACATCGCCGACTATCTGGGCCTGACCACCGAAACCGTCAGCCGCACCTTCACCCAGTTGAAGACCGCCGGGGTGATCTCGCTCCAGGAAGGCAACAAGGTTCTGATCGCCGACATCGACGCGATGTACGATCTGGCCGAAGGGGCGTGACGCGGCGCCTCGCGCTTTTGCGGAGTGCGGGCGTGTTTGGCAAATTTCCCACGGATTTCACGGATTAAAAAACGGATTTCACGGATGTTCCTCCGCAAGGCTTGTGCCTGCCGAGGAGCATCCGCGCCGGCAAGCCATAAAAAATTCGTGCAATCCGTGTCGATCTTGCCGGCCGCGCCCGCAAGCCGGCAAGAATACAGCGCGTTATCCCCGCCCGACCGGCCGCAGTTCGAACAGCAGCCAGACCAGCATCGACACCACCAGAATGGCGCCGGCCTGATGGGCGGCGGCGATGGGCGTCCACACCACGGTCAGCAATGTGGCGACGCCCATCGCGATCTGCAGCAGGACCATGGCGCCCGACGCCAGCGCCGCGCGGCCGGCGCGCCCCGGCAGGCGGGCGTTCAGGACACGGGCGGCCAGCACCAGGACGACCACGCCGGTCAGGATCGCCAGCGCGCGGTGGATCAGCTGGATCGCCGCGGTGTTTTCGACCGGGTTGAGCCACCAGGGGGTCAGCGTGTCGACCTCCGGCGGGATCCAGTGGCCGTTCATCAGCGGGAAGCTGTTGTAGGCGAAGCCGGCATCCGACCCGGCGACGAAGGCGCCCCAGACGATGGTGACGGCGACCAGACCCAGCGCCCAGCGGGTGTGACGGCGCAAGGACGCCGACTCCGGCCGCCAACCCGCCATCGGCAGCGGATCGAGCAGGCCGAGCGCCGTGCGCAGAAGCAGGGCGTAGATCAGGATGGCGGTGCCGAGATGCAGGGCCAGCCGGTAATGGCTGACATTCGGCGAATCGACCAGCCCGCTCTTCACCATGAACCAGCCGATGCCGCCCTGGAGCCCGCCCAGCAAGAACAGGCCGGCCAGCTTCGGCCACAGCTCCGACGAGATGCGGCCCTGCATCCAGAAACGCAGGAAGGGGATCAGGAAGGCGAAGCCGATCAACTGGCCCCACAGGCGGTGGAACCACTCCCACCAGAAGATCGACTGGAAGCCGGCCAGATCCATGTGGCTGTTGTAGATGCGGAATTCCGGCGTCGCCTTGTACAGCTCGAAGACCCGGTTCCATTCCGCCGCGGACAGCGGCGGTAGGATGCCGATCAGCGGCTTCCACTCCACCATCGACAGACCGGATTCCGTCAGCCGGGTGATGGCGCCGATCACGGCCATGGCCAGCACCATGGCGGCGCAGACCAGAAGCCAGACGGCGATGGGCCGGTTCGGATTGGGGCGGGTGGCGGCGGCGAGGCTGTCGGAGGCAAAGGCGGTCAAGGCGGCATTCCGGAGCGCGGCGGTGGGATGTCCGCAAATGTGGGGCGAACATCCCGTCCCGTCAAACGGCTCGTGCCCGGCGCCTGCCGGAATGCCGGATCGGGCTTGGATATCGGGGCCGGATATCAGGCCAGGATCAGGGGGTGCCGTCCGCGGTGGTGACGCCGGTCTTTGGCTGGGCGGTCTGGCTCTGGAACAGCGCCTCCTCGGCCGCGCGGCGGGAGACGAGGCCCGGCAGCTTGGTCGGCGTGCCGTTCACCGTGGCATAGACCCAGCGGCCGAACTGGCCGGCGGCGTCGGCATAATCGCCCTCGTTCAGCAGCTTCAGCAGGGTCGAGCTTTGCAGGCTGCCGGCACCGAGGTTGAAGACGAAGGATGCCAGCGCGCCACGCTGGTCCGCGTTCAGCGGCACCGTCACCAGGGCGTCGACATGGCTGGCGGCCTGGGCCAGGTCGGAGGCGAGGAAGGCATCGGCCTGCTCGACGGTGATGGTCTGTCCCATCGTCACGCCGGCGGTATGGCCGTAACCGATGGTGGGAACGCCGGCCGGGCACAGATAGGCGTTGAGGTAGAGGCCTTCGAAATGCTTCACAAGATCGACCGCGGCTTGGCAGACCGGCTGGGTGGTCATGGATGGAAACTCCCGGTTGGCGCGCCGGGCGGGGTGGTTCCGCCCGTATCGGCGGCGATCCTATGCGAAATTCTCGCAAGACGGGAGTATATATTTAAATTTGTCGCGAATTGCGGAGATGCGGCCGCAGAGAATCGCAGCAGGAGAAACGAGCGCGGGATCGGGCCGAAAGACTCAGGGCGACAGGGTCTGGGCGGCGCCGAACAGCACGAACAGGGCGAACAGCAGGGCGAACAGGCCGGCGATGGTGGTGAACTCCAGCAGTGCCTCCACCAGCCGGCTCTCGTGATCCCGCCACCGTGCCCGCTTGCCCGATCCCGGAGCGGAGGCGATTCGGGCCGGCCGCTTGTATTGGAGGCGGTCGGCCGCATGAGTCCCGGTCCAGCCGTCCGCCCGCCGCTTCGCCATCATCGCGCCCTCCACCTCTTCAGTGCCGATTTCTCTAAAATTTTAGAAAATTCCGACGGGTGGCGCTGTGACGGCAATCACAGGCGTGCAGTGCAGGAGCAGAGGAGGCGGTTGGGGGGATCGGGTAGGGCTGCCGGTGTCTGGTTCTGTCCTTTCGCTGTCCCGGCGATGCGTCCGCTGCCGGAAGGGTCGGCTTCTTCGCGACCGTTCGAAGAAATTTGCCCGCGCCGGCTGTCTGCCGCATTGAGGAAATATCATTTAAAATCAATATACTATCGGCAAGGCTGGATGAGTGTTGCAGGCATTAGCGGCAAATTCCGAAACGAGCCTCTTGAATCCACAATCCGCTTCGATTAGCTGTCTGGCACTCGCCGGGCTGGAGTGCTAACAGCCGCCGCCCGCGCCAATTCCCGTCAGTCAGAAACAAGCCTTGATCCAAGGAGGCATTCCATGAAGTTCCGCCCGCTCCACGACCGCGTCGTCGTCAAGCGTCTGGAGTCCGACACCAAGACCAAGGGTGGGATCATCATCCCCGACACGGCCAAGGAAAAGCCGCAGGAAGGCGAGATCATCGCCGTCGGCCCGGGCGCCCGTGACGAGTCGGGCAAGGTCGTGGCGCTGGACGTCAAGGCCGGCGACCGCATCCTGTTCGGCAAGTGGTCGGGCACTGAAGTGAAGATCGAAGGCGTCGATTACCTGATCATGAAGGAATCCGACATCATGGGCGTGATCGAGGCCTAAGTCCTCCGCCCGTACCCTTCGAAATTTACAAGTTAAAAGGAATCGAGATATGGCTGCCAAAGACGTCAAGTTCGGCCCCTCCGCGCGCGAAAAGCTGCTGCGTGGCGTTGACATCCTCGCCGACGCCGTGAAGGTCACGCTGGGCCCGAAGGGCCGCAACGTCGTGATCGAGAAGTCCTTCGGTGCTCCGCGCATCACCAAGGACGGCGTGTCGGTCGCCAAGGAAATCGAGCTGGCCGACAAGTTCGAGAACATGGGCGCCCAGATGGTCCGCGAGGTCGCCTCGAAGACCAACGATCTGGCCGGTGACGGCACCACCACCGCCACCGTCCTGGCCCAGGCCATCGTCCGCGAAGGCGTGACCAAGGTCGCCGCCGGCCTGAACCCGATGGACCTGAAGCGCGGCATCGACATCGCCGTCGCCGCCGTCGTCGCCGACATCCAGGCCCGCGCCAAGAAGGTCACGACCAACGACGAGATCGCCCAGGTCGGCACCATCTCCGCCAACGGCGAAGCCGAGATCGGCAAGATGATCGCCCAGGCGATGGAGCGCGTCGGCAACGAGGGCGTCATCACGGTGGAAGAGGCCAAGAGCCTGGACACCGAGCTGGACGTCGTCGAGGGCATGCAGTTCGACCGTGGCTACCTGTCGCCGTACTTCATCACCAACGCCGACAAGATGATCGCGGATCTCGAGAATCCGTACATCCTGCTGCACGAGAAGAAGCTGTCGGGCCTCCAGCCGCTGCTGCCGGTCCTGGAGTCGGTCGTGCAGTCGTCGCGTCCGCTGCTGATCATCGCCGAGGACATCGAGGGCGAGGCTCTGGCCACCCTGGTGGTCAACAAGCTGCGCGGCGGCCTGAAGATCGCCGCCGTCAAGGCCCCGGGCTTCGGTGATCGCCGCAAGGCGATGCTGGAAGACATGGCCATCCTGACCGGCGGCCAAGTCATCTCGGAAGACCTCGGCATCAAGCTCGAGAACGTCACCCTCGACATGCTGGGCACCGCCAAGAAGGTCGTGATCTCCAAGGAGACCACCACCATCGTCGACGGCGCCGGCGAGAAGGCCGACATCGAAGCCCGTTGCGGCCAGATCCGCGCCCAGGCCGAGGAGACCACCTCGGACTACGACCGTGAGAAGCTGCAGGAGCGTCTGGCCAAGCTGGCCGGCGGCGTCGCGGTCATCCGCGTCGGCGGTGCGACCGAGGTCGAGGTGAAGGAGCGCAAGGACCGCGTCGACGACGCCATGCACGCCACCCGCGCCGCGGTGGAAGAGGGCGTGGTCGCCGGTGGCGGTTCGGCCCTGCTGTATGCCGGCAAGGCGCTGGACAAGCTGGTCCCGGTCAACGACGAGCAGCGC
Organism: Azospirillum sp. A29; assembly: GCF_042604625.1. Classification (NCBI taxonomy): domain Bacteria; kingdom Pseudomonadati; phylum Pseudomonadota; class Alphaproteobacteria; order Rhodospirillales; family Azospirillaceae; genus Azospirillum; species Azospirillum sp. A29. The sequence continues at coordinate 1,394,549 of NZ_CP170466.1, read as the reverse complement.
GTCGGCATCGACATCATCCGCCGCGCCCTGCAGGCTCCGGTCCGTCAGATCGCCTACAACGCGGGCACCGACGGTTCGATCGTGGTCGGCAAGCTGCTGGACCAGAACGACGCCAACTTCGGCTACGACGCCCAGAAGGGTGAGTTCACCGATCTGGTCGCCGCCGGCATCATCGACCCGGTGAAGGTGGTTCGCACCGCCCTGCAGGATGCGGCCTCGATCGCCGGCCTGCTGATCACCACCGAGGCGATGATCGCCGAGAAGCCGGAGAAGAAGGCTGCTCCGGGCGGCATGCCGGGCGGCATGGGCGGCATGGACGACATGGGCTTCTAATAGCCCGTCGTTCCGCCGTTACACGGTTGGGAAAGGGGCGCCTCCGCAAGGGGGCGCCCTTTTTCTTTTGCAAAAAGGGGTGGGAGGGAGCGTGGGCACACCCCTCGATCCTGAAAAGTCAAGGCGAAGTCCGCCTTGCTTTGCAGCGGTCGCCTCCCAATAATCCGCCCCTCTCGCCGGGCCCGCGAATTCGGGGCGCCGGCCTCCTGACTTCCGTATTTTTTAAACGAGGGCCTCTTCCATGCGCTCCTTCGAGGGCCAGCATTCCGACAACGTCGCCATCAAGCGCAGCCGCGAGGAGAAGCAGCGTCAGCTGGTTCAGCTCAAGGAGCAGCTGGCGACGCTGAAAGCCCACGCGGCCCCCGCCATCCGTGAAGCGCTGGTCAAGCGCATCGCCGAACTCGACGCCGAGCTGCGCCAGCCCGCCAAGCCGCCCCGCGAGGGTCGCGAAGGCCGGGGCGAGGGCCGTGGTGAAGGTCGCGAGGACGCGCCGCGCCATCCCCGCCGCGAAGCCCGCGCAAGCGTCTTCCGCGCCGAGGACAGCAGCGACCGCAGCGCCGCCGTAACCGCGGCGAGCGTCTTCGCCTCGCCCCGCCGCCGCAGCTGAACGCACGGGACAGCGCCATGCCCGCCGACCGCACCGCCTCCGTCAAGGGACCCCGTCTCGCCGATCAGGCTTGGCTGCTGATGATGCTGCCGCCCCTGTTCTGGGCGGGCAACGCGGTCCTGGGGCGTGCGGTCGCCGGGTCGGTGCCGCCCATCGGGCTCGCCTTCTGGCGCTGGTTCCTGGGCATGCTGGTGGTGCTGCCCTTCGCCTGGCCGCATCTGCGCCACGACATCACGCCGATCCTGGCGCGGTGGAAGAGCGTGCTGCTGCTGGGCACGCTCGGCATCGGCATCTACAACACCTTTCAATATATCGCGCTGAACAGCACGACCGCGCTGAACGCGGTGATGCTGCAATCGTCGATGCCCGTGATGATCGTGCTGATGAGCCTCGTCCTGTTCCGCGACCGGATCGGGGCGATGCAGGGGGTGGGGATCGCCGTCTCGCTGGTCGGCGCGACGACCCTGATCTCGCACGGCGATCCGGGAACCCTGCTGGGGCTGGAGCTGAATGCCGGCGACGTTTGGATGCTGGCGGCGGTGGTGATCTATGCCGCCTACACCACGCTGCTGCGCCGCCGGCCGGCGATTCACGGGCTGAGCTTCGTCGTCGTCACCTTCGCCATCGGCGCGGTGGAACTGCTGCCTTTCTATGTCTGGGAGAGCCTGGGCGGCCACCCGGTCCAGGCCAGCGGCATCACGCTGCTGGCGGTCGGCTACACCGTGCTGTTCCCGTCCATCGCCGCCTATCTCTGCTTCAACCGGGCGGTGGAGCTTCTCGGTCCCAACACCGCCGGCCTCGCCATCCATCTGGTGCCGGTCTTCGGCAGCCTGCTGGCCATCCTGTTCCTGGGCGAGCAGCCGCACCTCTACCATGGGATCGGCATCGCCCTGATCGCCGCCGGCATCCTCCTGGCGACCCGCCGCCGCGCTTGAGCGGCCACAGGGTTGCAGTCGGAAAGGCTGCGCGGAACGTTAAATCCCCACGAAGATAATTTTTGAACCCGGCGATCACAACAAACGATCCGGGCGGCTTTGCTTGTCTTGTGATAAAGTTTGGCCAGCGTTGCCTGTCGGCGGATAGGTCGTCCGGGTGCGAAGTTTGCGAAAATACTTGTGGTGTTCGCCGTTTGGTTTCCGGGTGTCCCGTGGGATAGCGCATTGATCGGCGTTCTTGTTGTGGTTTTCGCCGGTGTAGTATCCCTGGTATCCTTTTAGACATGTCCGCTATCCCTCGCGATTGCAGCGGTCAATAAGGGATGACCGCTAAAATGTCGGTCATGGCGGCGGTTCGGACATGGATCGGCCGTCATGGAGAGCCGGCGCTGTTCGCCGGCCCGATGTGGTGGAGGTCCCAAGATGCCCCTGCAAATTTCCGCGCCCGCTTATCCGCAAACCACCTGCCTCGTTCACATCGTCGACGGCGACCTGATGTCGCGCAGCACGCTTTCGCGGGCGCTGGGCGCGGTCGGCATCGCCTGCCGTGTCCACAGCACCGCCGCCGATGCGCTGGCCGTGCTGGGCACCGGGTCCTCCTGCATCGTCCTGCGCAGCGACCTGCCGGACATGACCGCCATGGAGTTCATGGCCGAGGCCTCGCTGCACGGTCACGACCTGCCGGTCCTGGTGATGACCGAGCAGGGCGACGTCGACGCCGCCGTCGCCGCGATGAAGGCCGGCGCGGTCGACTGCATCGCCCGCCCCTTCGCCATCCCGGCCTTCCTGGAGCGGCTGCGCGCCTGCCTGGCGTCCGGCAGCCCGCATGCCCAGCAGCGCGACCGCAGCCGCGATGCCGTCCGCCGGCTCGCCCTGCTGAGCCGCCGCGAGTCGGAGGTTCTGGAACTGATCGTCGAGGGCAAGCAGAGCAAGACCATTGCCTGGGAGCTGGGCATCAGCATCAAGACGGTGGAGGTCCACCGCGCCCGCATCATGGAAAAGACCGGCTGCCGCTCCATCGTCGGCCTGGGCCGCCTCTGGGAGTCGGCGGAGATCCTGCGCGCACGCGACCTGCCGCATCCCATGTCCATCCGCCAGCCGGCCCCGGCCGCACTGATGGAGGTGGCGGCATCCTGATGCCGCCGCCCTTGCCGGATTGCGGCTCCGTCGGACACGGCCGATTGAAAATTGAAGGTCGGCGAGTGCTTTCCGTGGGCTTGACCGGAAGAGGATTGTAAAGTCCCGGGGAAGAGCAACCAGAGCGCTGACAGGAGCGGTTCTATGTTCCCCGATCATGGTCACCGTCGCATCACCGTGGCGTCGCCCGACGACATCGCCACGGCGCGTCGGATCGCGGCGGAACGGGCCGACGGGGTGCTGCCGGTGGACGAGGCGGCGCGGCTGGACCAGCTGGTGGCCATGGTGGCCGACTATGCTCTTGGCCGGCCGGACGGGACCATTCTGATTGCCCGGATGCGCAGCGGGGCCGGCGTCGAATGCCTGGCCTACGACCGGGATCCCAAAACTGTCGCGTTGCCGCCGTCAACGCCGCATGGTGTTCTCCCCGCGCTTGACGCGGTGTTGGAGTCCGTTCGCGGCGAGGCCGACCGGTTCCATGTTCATGCCACGCCGGGCATCGGGCTCGCGCTGCTGGCCCGTGTCCTGCGGCCGGGTGCGGACGATGCGCCGCCGGCCGACGCCCTGGCCCAGGCCGGGGCGGTGACGGTCGAACGGAGCGGCGGCGATGCCTTGCGCGGCGGTCCCTTCATCGACCATTGGTTCGTCAGCTGTGCCCCCGCCCGTGGCGGTGACGGCCCCTGCGGCATCGCCTTGATGGTCGACGGTGACGCGGCCGCCGATGCCGGCCCCCCCGAGCCTCCCGTCAAGACCGACGCCGGTTCCGGTGCGGAGGACGGCAAGGGGCAAGGCGGCGCCACGCAAATTCTCAGCGCGCAATCCCCCACAATAATGACGCCCGCCGTGGTGCGGCAGATGGAGGCGGTGGTCGCCGCCACGGTGCCGGGGCTGCCGGCTCCCGTCGTGGTCAACGCCATCCGGCGCGACCTGAAGGGGCGGCCCGAACTGGGGCTGTCCCACGACCGGACCCTGACGCGGATCGGGCAGTCGGCCGTCGCGGTCCTGCGCTTCGACGCCGGTGCGGTGGATTACACGGCGCTCGGCACCCTGGCCGGGGCGGTGGTGCGCCGGCAGGAGATCACGGCGCTCGGCGCCCGCTGGGCGATGATCGGCTTCAACCCGCTGGCCCCCGCCTCGGTCCATCTGCGCTGGGCACCTGGGGAGCATGTGGTGCTCTACACCGGCGGGTGCGCCCGGCTGCCCGCCCTGTTCATCCACCGTGACCTGCACGGGGTCGAGCCGACGCTGGCGGCGCTGGTTCTGCTGCGCGACGGCGCGGTGAGCGACGACGACCACACCGTGCTGGTGCTGCGCAACTGCGGCGACGGCGTACCGGCCAACGCCGTCTGAGGCCCGTCCGCGTCCTCCGCTCAGCGCCAGCCGCGCGGTCCCCTGCCGGGGCCCCATCCGCGTCCCGGGCCCCAGCCACGGTCGCCGTGCCAATGGTCGTGCCAGGGGCGGCGGTAATAGCCCGGCCCGACCACCACCGGCGGCGGCACGGCATAGACGGTCGGCGGCGGGACCACCACCGGCTCGCTGTAGGCGGGATAATAGGGATCGTAGGCGACGCAGCCGGTCAGGGTGGCACCCCCCGCGGCCAGCAGCAGGGCGGTCAGGATCCGGAGACGATTGGTGGGCATGGCCGTGCGTCCTGTCTTGCGAGGGACCAGCTTCGGCGGTGAGGCCGGTCATCTGTACGAACACCGCAGCCCGCCCGGCTATTCCATACCTCTTTGGCGTCATGAGTCTCGAAGCCGCTTGGCCAGGGCCGCGTCCATCCCGGAATCCGATGGATGAAACAAGAACTATGAATTTCACATATCGGGGCGGCGCGGCCATCCTGTGTCTCGACTTCATCCCCATTCAGAAGACGAGGCGATCATGAAAGCCGTTGGTTTCCACAAGTCCCTGCCCATCGCCGATGCCGGCGCGCTGATCGACGTCGAGATCGACCGCCCGGCCCCCACCGGCCGCGACCTGCTGGTCCGGGTGGAGGCGGTGTCGGTCAACCCGGTGGACACCAAGGTCCGTCGCAACGCTTTGCCGACCGAGGGCGACCTGCGCATCCTGGGCTTCGATGCCGCCGGCATCGTCGAGGCGGTCGGGCCGGACGTGACCTTGTTCCGTCCCGGCGACGCGGTGTTCTATGCCGGCTCCATCGACCGGCCCGGCACCAACAGCGAATATCATCTGGTCGACGAGCGCATCGTCGGCGCCCGTCCGGCCAGCCTGAGCGTCGCCGAGGCCGCCGCCCTGCCGCTGACCGCCATCACCGCCTGGGAGATGCTGTTCCACCGGCTGGGCCTGCCGCGGGATGGCGACGGGAAAAATGCGGGCGAGGGCAAGTCGCTGCTGATCGTCGGCGGGGCCGGCGGCGTCGGCTCCATCGCCGTCCAACTGGCCCGCCGGCTGAGCAAGGTCCGGGTGCTGGCCACCGCGTCGCGTCCCGAGACCGCCGACTGGGTTCGCGAACTGGGCGCCCATGACGTGATCGACCACAGCCGGCCGATGGCGGAACAGGTGAAGGCGCTGGGGCTGGCCGGGGTCGATTACATTTTCTCCACCAACGCGACCGACCGCCATTTCCAGGATCTGGTCGAGTTGGTGGCGCCGCAGGGCCATATCGGCCTGATCGACGATCCGGAGCCCATCGACGTCCGCCTGCTGAAGCGCAAGAGCGTCTCGCTGCATTGGGAGCTGATGTTCACCCGGCCGCTGTTCCAGACCGACGACATGATCGCCCAGCATGAGCTGCTGACCGAAGTGTCGCGGCTGGTCGATGCCGGCACGCTGCGCACCACCCTGACCGAGACGCTGGGCCGTATCGATGCCGCCACCCTGCGCAAGGCCCATGCCCTGATCGAATCCGGCAAGGCCCGCGGCAAGGTGGTGCTGGAAGGCTTCTGACCGGTTGCCCCCCGGCCTGCCCCTCAGCCCGCCAGGGCGAGCGGCGGGCGGGCCGGGCGCATCGCCGCGAGACTTTCCACGATGAAGCCGACCAGCGGTTCGGCGAGGCGGCGGTTGCGCGGCGTCTCGCCGAAGATCGCCATCTCGACGTCGCCCAGTTCGGGCAGTCCGTCCTCCACCCCCAGCCGGCGCACGCCGTCGGGCACCGAGGATTCGCTGAGCACCGCCACCCCCAGCCCGGCGCGGACGGCGGCCTGCACCCCCATGACGCTGGCGCTGGTATAGACCACCCGCCAGGACCGTCCGGTTTCACCCAGCGCCGCCAGTCCGCGGTTGCGGAAGACGCAGGGCGCCGGCAGGGCGCAGAAGGGCAGCGGGCCGTCGGCCGGGATCTCCAGCCCGGGGGCGGCAATCCAGCGCATCGGCTCGGTCCAGATGGCCCGGCCGCGGGTGTCGCCGGCATCGCGGCGGGAGATGACGAGGTCGAGCTCGCCGCCATCCAGGGCCGAGACCAGATCGCTGCACATGCCCACCCGCACGTCGATGTGCAGCCGCGGGTGCAGCTTGGCGAAGCGGCGCAGCACATGGGGCAGGTGGTCGGACAGGAAATATTCGGCCACGCCCAGCCGCAGCTCGCCTTCCGCCGCCGGTTCGGCGAAGCGGCGCACCGTCTCGTCGTTCAGATCCAGTAGGCGGCGGGCGTAGCCCATCAGCAATTCGCCGTCATGGGTCAGCGCCAGCGACCGGCTGGTGCGTTCGAACACCCGGCGGCCGAGCGTGTCCTCCAGCTTCTTGATCTTGACGCTGATCGCCGACTGGGTGCGGCCCAGCCGCTCCGCCGCCGCGGTGAAGCCGCCGGCCTCCGCCACCGTGACGAAGGCGCGCAGCGCGTCGATCTCCAGATCGGGCAGGGACATCGGCAATACATTCCGTATGGTGATCGTTCCTCACCATCCTATCGCTATTGTTCATTGATGGCGAGCTGCGCATCGGGACACGGCGATCGGCATATGGCGGGCGTGCCGTTGAAGCGGGCCGGGGGCGTTCTCATTGTCAGAGCCCTCCGGGCCTTGCCGCCCGGCGGCCTGACGACGATCCTTGACGAGAGAGACGCCCGATGACCCGTTTTCCCGCTCCGGCCGGCAGAGTGGCTTTCAAACATCTGGCCCTCGCACTTGCCGCTGCGGCTTCGCTGGCCGGCTGCCAGATGCCGGGCCTCACGCCGCCGCCGCAACAGACCGCCGCCCTGCCGCCGCCGGCAGTGCCCAAGCCGCCGCCGGAGGCCCGCGGCATCTGGATCGTCGGCAGCCCGGCCCTGCGCGGCACCATCGATCAGGCAGCTGCCAACTATACCGGCGGTCCCGACACCAAGCCGCATCTCGACGCCCGCGGCACCGCCTCCGGCTTCCGTGCCTTCTGCGGCGGCGTCGGGCTGGACCATCCCGACATGGTGGCCTCCGACCGTCCGATCGGCGCGGCCGAGTATCAGCGCTGCCGCTCCGCCGGCATCACGATGACCGAATACGGCTTCGGGCCGAAGCGCTTCGTCTACGTCAAGGACTCGCACATGATGGCGGTTCCTGGGGTGAACGACTTCGTCGCCAGCTGGGGCCAGCCCGGCAAGCCGGTGAGCGCGCCGACTGCTGGAAGTTGAACGGCGGTAAGCGGAGTGGGCTCATTGCCTTTTCCTGATCGAAGGGCCGCTCCGGGGGGGCGGCCATTTCCATTATCCTGGAAATTTGTACGGCAATGAGCCGGGCAGGATGGGGATGTGAAGCAATTTAGTGGATCTAAATCCAATATCATGGAATTCTAAGCCAAGTTGTCGCGGCAGCATCGCGTCGGCACCGTCAGGCTCCGGAGAATCGAACCATGACTCACAAGATACGGGCGGCAGAGGAAGCCGACCTTCCTGCAATCCTCGCCATCCTGAACGACGCCATCCTCAACACCACGGCGGTGTGGAGCCTGACACCGGTCACGCTGGACCAACGCCGCGCCTGGATGGCGGACCGCAAGGCGAAGGGAATGCCGATTCTCGTGTCCGAACAGGACGGTTCGGTCGTCGGCTTCGCGTCCTATGGCGAGTTCCGGGCTTGGGAAGGGTACAAGCACACGGTCGAGCATTCGATCTATGTGGAATCAACCGTGCGGGGCAGGGGGATCGGGCGAGGTCTGCTGGCCGCACTGCTGGACGACGCAAAGCTGAACGGCAAACATATGATCGTCGCGGGCATCGAAGCGGAAAATACCGCCTCGATCCGATTGCATGCCGGTTTCGGCTTTGTGGAAGCGGGCTGCCTGCGTCAGGTCGGCCGCAAGTTCGACCGCTGGCTCGACCTTCTGCTCATGCAAAAACACCTGGCCGGGTGACGTTTTACCCCGCCGCGAACAGCCCGCCCTCGTCGGACGCGTCCGCCGCGTCGTCAGCGTTGGGATCGCCCAGCGCGGTTTCCCAGCCCAGCGCCGGCAGGGTGATGGCGCGGGTGTTGCCCAGGCCGCTGCGGCTGGCGATGAAGCCGCGCTGTTCCATGTAGGTCAGCAAACGGCGGCCCCGCCCCTTCGACCGGCTGCCGCAGGCGCGCGCCACGTCGGCGTCGGACGGACAGGGGGCGTGGTCGAGGGCGGCGCGGGCCAGCAGCAGGAAAACCGGCTGGATGTCCTCCGCCATCGTCGCGGCGACCTCCGTCGCCCGTTGCCAGGCGGGATCGTCGCCGTTGCCGGCCCCGGCGCGGGCGGTCGCCAGACGGCGGCGGAAGGCGGGCAGGGCCAGCCGGTCGCCATCGACCCCGCGGCCCCTGCAGCGCACCAGGAAATCCTGGTACAGAACGGCGAGCGAGCGGTAGGGCGCTTCCGGGTCGGCCAGCACCTCGGTCAGCACCTCGCCATACTGGGCCTCGCGTTCGGCAGCCTGTTCGGCGGTTTCCTCCGGCTCCAGCGGCAGCAGGGCCGGCTGTTCGGCGGCGCTGTCGTCGGGCGGCGGCGGGGCGGCGGGTCGGCCGCGTGCCAGCTGCGCCATCAGGTCGGCGCTGGCCGAGGTGGAGGGGCGGCGCACGTAGCGCGGCGGTTCCGGCCCGGTGGTGGTGAAGATCAGGTCGCGGGCGTCCTCCACTGGGGTGGTCGGCGGCGGCATCAGCGTCGGGCTGCCGGTGCGGCCTTGCGTTTCCACCGCGCCGATGCGCAGCGGCAGCGGCCGGCGCGAGAGGGCGGGGCCGAGCGCGATGAAATGCCCGCGCTCCAGATCGCGGAACATCTCCGCCTGCCGGCGCTCCATGCCCAGCAGGTCGGCGGCGCGCGCCATGTCGATGTCGAGGAAGGTGCGGCCCATCAGGAAGTTCGACGCCTCGGCCGCGACGTTCTTCGCCAGCTTCGCCAGACGCTGGGTGGCGATCACCCCGGCCAGCCCGCGCTTGCGTCCGCGGCACATCAGGTTGGTCATGGCGCCGAGCGAGACCTTGCGCGCCTCGTCCGACACCTCGCCGGCCGCCGACGGGGCGAACAGCTGGGCCTCGTCGACCACCACCAGCATCGGATACCAGAAATCGCGGTCGGCATCGAACAGCCCGCCCAGGAAGGCGGCGGCGTGGCGCATCTGCATTTCCGCGTCCAGCCCCTCCAGGTTCAGGACGACGGAGACGCGGTGCTGGCGCACGCGGGCGGCAACGGATTGCAATGCTGCCTCGCTGTGCGCGTCCGCCTCCACCACCACATGGCCGAAGCGCTCGGCCAGGGTGACGAAGTCGCCCTCCGGGTCGATCACCGCCTGCTGCACCCATGGGGCGCTCTGTTCGATCAGCCGGCGCAGCAGGTGCGACTTGCCGGACCCGGAATTGCCCTGGACCAGCAGACGGGTCGCCAGCAACTCTTCCAAGTCGAGCGTCGCGGCGCTGCCCGCATTCGTCGCCCCCATGTCGATGCCGACCTTCATCCCGCTCGCCTCCCGCTCAACCCGAACCGCCCCCTTGCCAGGGAGGGCCTTCCTATAGCGCAGGCGGCCGCGGCGATACGAGGATTCGATTCGGGACAAGCCGGCCAGGATCGGGCGATCACTCTCCGCCCGATTGAGCCGGAGCAATGTGGATGAGCGCTCCGGTGGTGGGCTGGGTCTTGCGGCAGAGGGCGGTTTGACCATATTCTTGCGGACAGGAGGGTGCGGTGCCAGCCGCACCCCCCGTCCGGTCCGGTTACTTCAGCAGATCGAGGATCGCCTTGATCAACTGAAGCACCAGGACCAGGAGTACGAGTGCTTTTTCCACTCCGTGCTCCCCGGTAGGTGGGACGCGGGCGGTGGCCACTCCGCCGCCCGGTTCCCACAATTGCATGCATAGCGATGCCGAGCGGGGCGGGCAACGGACATTCTACCGTACCGTGTGTATGAGCGTTTTTGATCAACCGGATTTTTTGGTCCGATCCGGCTCCTGCCTCTCAGGTGGGTGATCGTAATGCGCAACAACGTGATCCCGCGGTCATGAAACCGCAAACAAGCTCTGTTACAAGCGGATGCCGATCCCATGCGCGATCGGCGCTGGCGGACCGAGCGATGACTGTGCTGATCACCACAAAAGCCGGAGCCAAAACCGGAAGGCTGGAGAGCGACCGTGCCAACTCCTATGGCGCGGGCTGGGATGCCGTCCGCTCCGCTGACGGTGATGCCGCATCGTTCGATTGGGCCTCGGCGGTCGGCGCCCTGCGCTACGCCTTCCAGCCCATCGTCCAGCTGCGCTCCGGCCGCTGCCACGGCTATGAGGCGCTGCTGCGCGGGTTCGAGCGTACCGGCTTCGCCAACGCCGGAGATCTGCTGGACGCTGCCGAGGCCGCCGGCCTGCTGGCGACGGTGGAAACCGCGCTGCACGCCAAGGCGGTCGCCGCCTACCGCGCGCTGTCGGGCTGGAACGAGGCGAAGCTGTTCCTGAACCTCGACGCCCGGCTGATCGGCCGGTCCGACTCGCCCTGGCTTGCCCGCGACCCTGCCGCCTCGCGCAACAGCGGCATCGTGCTGGAGCTGTCGGAAAGCCGCCCGGTGCCCAGCGGCGTCGCGGTGGATGCGGCGGTCGACCGCTTCCGCCAGAGCGGGGCCGGCATCGCCATCGACGATTTCGGCGTCGGCCATTCCGGTCTGCGCACGCTGTACGAGGCACGGCCGGACTATGTGAAGATCGACCGCTTCTTCATCGCCGGCATCGATGCGGACGCGCGCAAGCGGGCGCTGGTGGCGGCGCTGGCCGGCCATGCCCATGCGCTGGGCATCCAGATCGTGGCGGAGGGGGTGGAGACCGCCACCGAGTTCTACACCTGCCGGGATCTCGGCTGCGACTTCGCCCAGGGCTTCCTGATCGCCCGGCCGCGCGTGGACCTGACCGCCCTGCCCAACCGCTATCCGGTGGTCGAGGATCTGAACCGCAGGGACCGGCGCCAGCCCAGCGAGTCGCACCGTCGCCTGTCGGAAGTGATCGAACGGCTGCCGCCGCTGCGGGTCGATTCGCGCAAGACCGAGCTGCTGGACTATTTCCGCCGCGACGGCAGCGCCGCCATCGCGCCGATCATCGACGAGCATGAGCGGCCGCTCGGCCTGATCCGCGAACGCGACCTGAAGCGCTTCGTCTATTCGCGCTTCGGCGGCGAGCTGCTGCGCAACCGCGGCCTGGGCAACGGGCTGGACGATCTGGTCATCCGCTCGCCGGTCTGCGACATCTCCACCCCGCTGGACCGGGTGATCGAGGCCTTCTCCACCGAGTCGGCGGCCGACGGCATCGTCATCGTCGAGGGCGGCGCCTATGCCGGCGTGCTGTCGAGCGGTGCCTTGCTGCGGCTGGTGCATGAGCGCAACCTGGCGATGGCGACCGACCAGAACCCGCTGACCCGGCTGCCGGGCAACGCGGCGATCCTGCGCCACATCGAAGGAGCGCTGGCCGACCCGGGCCGCGGCCATGTGCTGGCCTATCTGGATTTCGATAACTTCAAGCCCTTCAACGACAATTTCGGCTTCCGCCAGGGCGACCGCGCCATCCTGATGTTCAGCGAGCGGCTGAAGGCCTGGGCCGGCAGCGCCGGGGCGGCCATCGACGCCGACGCCTTCGCCGGCCATATCGGCGGCGACGACTTCTTCCTGGGCGTCAGCGGCGGCGGGGAGGGCGAGGTGCTTGCCCGTCTGGCCGAGCTGCTGGCCCTGTTCCGCTCCGATGCCGAAAGCCTGTACGACGCCGAAACCAGGGTCAGCGGCGGCTTCCTGGCGAAGGACCGCTATGGCGCCGTGCGGCGCTTCCCGCTGCTGGCGGCCAGCGGGGTTGCCGTGGTGATCCCGCCCGGCAGCCATGGCCTGACCCCCGACGCCATCAACGCCGCCATCGCCGATCACAAAACCGCGGCCAAGGGGGCGGAGGACAAGCTGTTCGTGGTGCGGCTGGGGTGAAAGCCGCTACTGCGGCCCCTCACGCATAATCCCGGAAGCTCTCCGCCGTGGCGCGGTCGTAGCCCTGGCTGGCGCGCAGGAGCTGCAACGTGTAGGGCTGGCGCGCGGCACCGCGACGCAACTCCTCCACGCTCATCTCCTCGACCAGACGGCCGCGGTTCATCACCGCCAGCTGGTCGCACAGGTTGGCGACGACGGCAAGGTTGTGGGTGACCAGCACCAGGGTCAGGCCATGCTCCGCCCGCAGCCGGCGCAGCAGGTTCAGGATCTCCGCCTGCACCGACACGTCGAGCGCCGAGGTTGGTTCGTCCAGCAGCAGGACGCGGGGCTCCAGCACCAGGGCGCGGGCGATGGCGACGCGCTGGCGCTGGCCGCCCGACAGCTGGTGCGGATAGCGGAAGCGGAAGGCGGGGCCGAGCCCGACATCGCGCAGCACCCGGTCGATGCGGGCGTCGGCATCGCCCAGCCCGTGGATGGCGATGGGTTCCGCCAGGATGCGGTCCACCGTGTGGCGCGGGTGCAGCGAGCCGTAGGGATCTTGGAACACCATCTGGCAGAGCTTGTAGAAGCCCTTCTGCCGCACGGGTCCCTGCTCCGTCCCGGAGACGGCGATGCGGCCGGTCCACTCGTCGTTCAGGCCGCTGAGCGCGCGCAGGACCGTCGATTTGCCGGAGCCCGACTCGCCGACGAGGCCGAAGCTCTCCCCTTCCCGCACCGACAGGGTAACGCCGTCCACCGCCGTGACGGCGTCGGCGCCCTGGCCGAAGCGGACCTGCAAATCCCGGATGTCGATCATCATCCTCGGGCCTCCCGCCCAGCGGTCAACCAGGCCGGATCGCGGCTCAGCACCGGCAGGTCGCCCGGCGGCTCGTCGATCCTGGGCAGGCTGGCCAGCAGGCCGCGGGTGTAGGGGTGCTGCGCCGCGTGCAGCTCCGACGCGCGGCAGCTTTCCACCACCCGGCCGGCATACATGATCAGGATGCGGTCGCAGAAGGAGGCGACGAGGTTCAGATCGTGGCTGACGAAGATCATGCCCATGCCGCGCTGGGAGCAGAGGTCGTCGAGGATCGCCAGCACCTGCATCTGCACGGTGACGTCGAGCGCCGAGGTCGGCTCGTCGGCGATCAGCAGATCGGGGTCGGGGATCAGCATCATCGCGATCATGATGCGCTGGCCCATGCCGCCCGACACCTCGTGCGGGTAGCGGTCATAGACCCGCTCCGGGTCGCGGATGCGCACGGCGGCCAGCATCTCCAGCGCGCGGCGCTTCGCCTCGGCGGCGCCAGCCTTGCTGTGGACGCGGTAGGCTTCGGCGATCTGGCGGCCGACAGTCATCACCGGGTTCAGCGAGTATTTCGGGTCCTGCATCACCATGGCGATGCGCCGGCCGCGGATGTCGCGCATGCGCCTGGGCGACGCCGCCAGCAAATCCTCGCCGTTGAAGGCCAGCCGGTCGGCGGTGACCCGGCCCGGCGGCGGCACGAGGCGCAGGATGGAGCGGCCGGTCATCGACTTGCCGGAGCCCGACTCGCCGACGATGCCCAGCTTCTCCCGGCCGAGCGTGAAGGAGACGCCGCGCACCGCCTCGGCCATGCCGGTGCGGGTGGGGAAGGCGACGCGCAGGTTGGAAACCTCCAGCAGGGGGGCGTCGTCCGCCGTCTTTCTGTCGGCCATGGCTTCAGTCCCCCTTCGGATCCAGCACGTCGCGCAGCCCATCGCCCAGCAGGTTGAAGCCCAGGCTGACGATGAAGATGGCGAGGCCCGGCATGGCGGCGACCCACCATTGCTCCAGCACATATTGCCGGCCGCTGGCGATCATCGCCCCCCATTCCGGCAGCGGCGGCTGGGCGCCGAGCCCGAGGAAGCCGAGGCCGGCGGCGGTCAGGATGACGCCGGCCATGTCTAGCGTCGTCCGCACGATCAGCGAGGCCATGCAGAGCGGCATGATGTGGCCGAGGATGATGCGCAGGCTGGAGGCGCCTTGCAGCCGGGCGGCGCTGATGAAGTCGGCGCGGCGGACAGTCAGCGTTTCCGCCCGCGCGATGCGGGCATAGGGCGGCCACGAGGTGATGGCGATGGCGATCACCGCATTCTCGATGCCGGGGCCGAGTGCGGCGACGAAGGCCAGCGCCAGGATCAGCTTGGGGAAGGCGAGAGCGATGTCGGTGATGCGCATCAGCACGGTGTCGACCCAGCCGCCGAAATAGCCGGCGGCCGTGCCGATCACCATACCGGCCAGCGGCGCCGTCGCCGCCACCAGCGCCACGATCATCAGCGTCAGCCGCGCGCCGTGGATCAGGCGGGACAGGATGTCGCGGCCGAAGGCGTCGGTTCCCAGCCAGTGGGCCGCACTGGGCGGCAGCAGCCGGCCGTTCAGATCCTGGGCATAGGGGTGATAGGGCGCCAGTACCGGCGCCAGTGCGGCGACGACGACCAGGGCCAGCACGATCAGCAGCCCGGCGACGGCCAGCCGGTTGCGGCGGAAGGCGGTCCAGCCGGCCCAGGCACGGCCCAGCCGGGCTTGCGCTCGCGACTGCGGCGTGTCGGTGGTCAGCCAGTCCCGCCAGCCGGTGGATTGGGTATCGGTGCGCGCGGTCATCGGGCTCGCGGATCCAGAAGGCGGTAGAGCAGGTCGGACAGCAGGTTCAGCGCGATGAAGACTGTGCCGACCACCAGCGTCCCGCCCAGCACCGCATTCATGTCGGCGCTGAGCAGCGAATTGGTGATGTAGAGGCCGAGGCCGGGCCAGGCGAACACCATCTCGGTCAGCACCGATCCCTCCAGCAGGCTGGCATAGGACAGGGCGATGACGGTGATCAGCGGCACGGTGATGTTGCGGAGCGCATGGCCCCAGACCACGCGGGTCTCGGACAGGCCCTTCACCCTGGCGGTGGTGATGTATTCCTGGCGCAGCTGGTCGAGCATGAAACCGCGGGTCATCCGCGCGATGTAGGCGACGCAATAGAGGCCGAGGATCGCCGAGGGCAGGACCAGATGCCCGACCGCGTTCCAGAAGATCTCGGTCTCGCCGGCCAGCAGGGCGTCCACCGTGACGAGGCCGGTCACCGGATCGACCATCCCCTCGTAGAAGACGTCGACCCGTCCGGGCCCCGGAGCCCAGTCCAGCTTGGCGTAGAACAGCAGCAGCGCCATCAGCCCGAGCCAGAAGATCGGCACCGAATGGCCGAGCAGACCGAGCAGGCGGATGGCATGGTCGGGCCAGTGCCCGCGGTTGACCGCCGCGAACACCCCGGCGGGGATGCCTAGCACCGCCCCGACGACGGCGGCGACCGTCGCCAGCTCCAGCGTCGCCGGGAAGACGCGCAGCACATCCTCCAGCACCGGGCGGGAGGTCAGCACCGAGGTGCCGAGGTCGCCTTGCAGCACGTCGCCGACATAGCGGAGGAACTGCTGCCACAGCGGCAGGTCGAGGCCGAGCTGCGTGCGCATCTGCGCGTAGCTGTCGGCATTCGCTCGGTCGCCGAGCGCCGACAGCACCGGATCGATCGGCACGACGCGGCCGATCAGGAACGTGACCAGCAGCAGGCCCAGCAGGGTGGCGGCCACCGTGACCAGCAGGGTCAGGCCGCGTTTCAGCGTAGGCAAGAGGACTCCCTCGCGATTGGACGCATCAGGGAATCACAGTCGGAGCTTTGTGGAAAGACCGTCAAGGACATAAGGGGGCGCCCCTCTCCCGGACGGGGGAGGGGGCGGACCGCCTCAGCTCACCAGGTCCCGGCCGGGCTGGGATCGCCGTGCGCGCCGGCGGCCGGCTCATGGTGGGCGAGCCAGCGCTCGGCTTCCAGCGCGGCCATGCAGCCCATGCCGGCGGCGGTGACGGCCTGGCGGTAGACCTTGTCCTTCACGTCGCCGGCGGCGAAGACGCCGGGGATGTTGGTGGCGGTCGAATCGGGCACCGTGACGATGTAGCCCGAATCGTCCATCTCCACCTTGCCCTGGAAGATGCCAGTCGCCGGCACATGGCCAATGGCGACGAAGACGCCGGCCACCGGGATGACGCGCTCGTCGCCCGACTTGACGTTCTTGATGCGGACGCCGGTGACGGCGCGCGGGTTGCCCATGGTGCCGTCGCCCTCGCCGACGATCTCCTCGACCGTGCTGTCCCACACCACCTCGATCTTCGGGTGGCGGAACAGGCGGTCCTGCATGATGCGTTCGGCGCGGAAGCTGTCGCGGCGGTGGATGACCGTGACCTTGCTGGCGTGGTTGGTCAGGTACAGCGCCTCCTCGACCGCCGAGTTGCCGCCGCCGATGACCGCAATCTCCTTTCCGCGGAAGAAGAAGCCGTCGCAGGTGGCGCAGGCCGACACGCCGAAGCCGCGGTAGATCTCCTCGGTCGAGATGCCGAGCCAGCGCGCCTGGGCGCCGGTGGCGATGATGACGCTGTCGGCGGTGTAGGTGTCGCCGCTGTCGCCCTTGCAGACGAAGGGGCGCTTGGTGAAGTCGACGTCGGTGATCAGGTCGAACACCATCCTGGTGCCGACATGCTCCGCCTGCTTCTGCATCTGCTCCATCAGCCAGGGGCCCTGGATCGGATCGGCGAAGCCGGGGAAATTCTCCACATCGGTGGTGATCATCAGCTGGCCGCCCGGCTGCATGCCCTGGACCATCAGCGGCTCCAGGTTGGCGCGCGCGGCATAGATGGCGGCGGTGTAGCCGGCCGGGCCGGCGCCGATGATGAGGACCTTGGTGTGGTGCGTGGTGGCCATGGGTCTGATCCCGCAAATTCCCCGCGAACGAAGTCGTGATTAAAACGGTTCTAGAAGCCGAACATATGGTCGAGGCTGAAGGCGGTGTCACCAGCCGCAAGGCAGCCATGGTAGCCGAACAGGCGGCAGGTGGTGTCGCGGATCAGCACATAGGCATGATCGCCGGCCGCCAATCGTTCCGCTTCCGCAAACATCTCGCGATAGCGCCAGAAATGCGAGCCGCCACAGGGGATCGCCAGCCGCTTGCGCGCCACTTCCACCCCGTCGCGCCGCACCAGCACGAGGCTGGTGTCGGAGGTGGCATGCCACTGGGTCGAGGCAGGGTAGACGAGGTGGCAGAGCGTGTCCCACGGATCGGTGCCCAGCCGCAGGAACAGGCGGGTCGACAGGCCGGGCGGGCGGCCATGGTAGCTCTGCGGCTCGTCGCGGTAGACCATCGCCATGTTGAACATGTGGCTGCCGAAGCTGGTCTCCGCCACATGGCCGGTCGTTACGTCCTCGTAACGGACCAGCGCGTGCAGCCAGCCGTCGGCAATCGTTCCGGCTTCGAAATCATAGACCAGCTCGACGTGGCCCCAGCCATCCACGACCGGCTTGTCGGCGACCAGCCCGGTGACGTCCAGAGCCACGCTGTCGGTGCGCTTGAGGTTGCCGAAGCGGTGTTCGGCGACGGCAGCGCCGTTGCGGTCGTAGACCACCGCCTTCACCGGCAGTTCGGTCTGCGCCGTGCTCATCGGCGTCGGCAGCAGAACGGTGCGCCAGCGGCCCATCGGCAGCAGCGGCGCCGGCAGGATGTGGCCCTTGCCCACCACGCCCTTGTCCACCGCACCGCCGGTCAGCAGCGGCAGCTTGGGGTCCGGCTTCAGGTCGGTGCGCTCGACATTGGCGTGGGCCAGGCGGCGGCGGCCGTCGGCGGCGACGATCTCGTAGCGCGGGCGGACGAAATGCTTGCCGGCCTGCACCTCGAACTGCTGGGGCCAGCGCGCCTCGGGGAACAGGCTGGCGACGTCCAGTTCAAGGGTGGCGAAGGCCGGGACCGCTTGATCCAGCGTGCGGATGTCGGTCGAGCCCATCGGGTTCAGGCCGACGGCGCCGGCCGGGATCGGGGTGGGGTGGCTGTTCTGGATCCACAACGATACGCGCTCGCCCTCGCGCGGAGCGGGCAGGCCGGCATAGAGGTCGGCCGGCCAGGCGTTGGCGTCGTGGGTGCAGGACAGCACCGTGCCGTCGTCGCCATAGGTGTCGAGCGCGTATTTCACCACGTCATGCCCGGCGGCGCCGATGATGTGCAGGAACAGCGACCCGCAGAAGGGCGACAGGTCGAAGCGCTCGCGCACCTGCCGGCTGTCGATCACCACGGTGCCATCGGTCGGCGGCATCGGCTCCGTCCAGTCGGCGATGGGGCGGCCCTCGCCGTCGAACAGGCAGGCCCACAGCCGGGTGCCCTTGGCGCCGTAGCGCGGCCAGTAGTTGGCCGACACCACGCGGGTGTGGTGGCCGTCACCGTCGCGGAACCAGGCGAAGTTGGTCGCCCAGTTGAACTTCGACAGGTAATGGCCGGGATCGTTCAGCATGTCTTCCGGCACGCGCATGGCGTCGAGCGAGACGACGCCGGCCTGCTTCGGGATCAGGTGGGCGATGTGGCCTTCCAAGCGCTGCGAATCGAAGGCGACGACGAAGACGGTCCGGGCGCCGCTGGACGGCAGGTCGGTGACCGGGCGGGCGGCATGGCCGAACACCTCCTGTCCGACCTTCTCGACGTCCTGGACGTAGATGCCGCAGACGTCGATCGACGACAGGTCATAGAACTCCGCCAGCCCCGACAGCAGGCCCAGCGGGTCGTAGACCGCCACCGGGCCGAAGGAGGCCAGCCGCGCGATCAGGATCGCCGCCTTGGGTGCCGCCAGCGGGTGGCCCACCGCCTTGAAGAAGCTGGAACCGCCGGTGACGTTGGAAAAGGTCTCGATCCGAAGGGGCATTAGGGCACACACGCGCGAAAGCAAAGCCGGGGCGTCGGTTATAGCCGCTTCGGCCGGGCGGGCGACAGTGATTTGCAGGCGAACGTGATTTGTCGCGACCCGCGGACGCCCGCAGCATATCGCGGCAACCGCTTCCCCCCTTGTCAAAGAGCGTGTTTCGATATATCTAAGTTTTCGTTATATCGAAACTGCATCAGATGAGGGTTCCATGCTTCGGCATCTGTTTCACAAACACGGCCGCCGCTTCTCACGTCCCGACTTCGAGGACGAGGCTCCGGAAGGACGCGGCCGTCACGGGCGTCCTGGGCATCGCGGCGGCTGGGAAGGCTGGGGCGGTCACGGTTGGGGCGGTCAAGGCCGCGGCGGCCGCGGCGAGCGGCGGGTCTTCGACCATGGCGACCTGCGCCTCGTCCTGTTGTGGCTGATCGCGGAAAAGCCGCGCTCCGGCTACGACCTGATCAAGACCATCGAGGAGATGGTCGGCGGCGCCTACAGCCCCAGCCCCGGCGTCGTCTACCCGACCCTGACCCTGCTGGAAGAACAGGGCCACGTCCGCGTCGGCGCCACCGAGGGCAACAAGAAGCTCTACGAGATCACGCCGGAAGGCTCGGAGGCGTTGAAAGCGGCGGAACCGTCGGTCGCCGCGGTGCGCGAGCGCATCGCCCATGCGCGGGCCCGGCAGCAGCGCGAATCCTCGCCGCAATCCACCGCGCCATCGAGAATTTCAAGCTGGCCCTGCGGCTGCGCCTGTCGCGCGGCGACCTGACGGCGGAGCAGACCCAGTCCATCGCCGACATCATCGATGACGCCGCCCGCCGTGTCGAACGCATCTGAGCGTCGAACGCATCCGACCGGACAGGAGACAAGGACCATGGCCGCATCGACCGTACGCATCGCCACCCCGAACGGGCGCCGCTACATGACCCAGCTGTGCAAGCACTGGGCACACAAGTTCGAGGTCGTCTATGACGAGACCCAGGGGCTCGTCCCCTTCGCCGCCGACCGCCGCTGCCGGATGGCGGCCGACGACGCGGGGCTGACCCTGACGATTGAAATCGAGGATGCCGGACAGATGGAGCGCATGCAGGAGGTGGTGATCGACCATCTGAAGCGCTTCGCCTTCCGCGAGAATTTGGGGGAGGTGGTCTGGACGCCGATGGGCTGATGGGGTGGGCTGGCGGCACCCCGCCGGACGAGGCGGTGCATTTTCCCGAGTCTGTCTGCGACAAATCCTGTTGAGAATTACCGCATTGACGGTGTAAAACGGTTCTTAACCAACAGGCGGAAGTGGGGGAGGGGATGGTGGTTCCACCGTCGGCCGCCCACGGTCAGAATACCGGGAGTCGTTCGTGATGCTCCGCATCTCCAAGAAGCTGATGTTCGCCATCGAGGCGGTCCTCGACATCGCCTACAACGCGGGCACCGAGCCGGTGCAGTCCGGCGAGATCACCCGGCGCCAGGGCATCCCGAAGCGTTATCTGGAACAGGTGCTGCAACAGCTGGTGCGCGAAGGCGTGCTGGCCGGCGTGCGCGGCCCTCGCGGCGGCTACCGGCTGGCGCGCGAGCGGCGGCGGATCACGCTGGGCGAGATCGTGAAGGTCGTCCGCGCGATGGAGACCGCCACCGACCCCATCGAGGAGCCGGCGGGTTCGGTGCTGGGCCATCAGGTGGTGCGCCCGCTGTGGGGCGAACTCCAGGACGAATGCATGGCCAAGCTTGACACCATCACCATCGAGGATTTGTGCATGCGCGCGCGGCGCGCCGGGGTGGAGAGCGAGACCGAGGACCGCATCGACTTCACCATCTGATGTAGGGGACTTGGTGGCACCACTTCCCGTTTGACAGGCTCCCTGTGCTGGATAATGCTCCGCCTGGGGTGTTGAAATCACATATAACACAAATCTCAGAGGTGGAATCATGGCTGCACCGGAGTTCCGCGGCAAGATCTACGACAGCATCCTCGACACGATCGGGGCCACGCCGCTGGTGCGGTTGGACCGCCTCGCCGCCGAGTCGGGGGTGAAGGCCCAGATCATCGGCAAGCTGGAGTTCTTCAACCCGCTGGCCAGCGTCAAGGACCGCATCGGCCGCGCCATGATCGAGGCCGCCGAGGCTGCCGGCACCACGCCCCCGGCCGCACCACGCTGGTCGAGCCCACCTCCGGCAACACCGGCATCGCGCTGGCCTTCGTGGCCGCCGCCAAGGGCTACAAGCTGATCCTGACCATGCCGGAAAGCATGTCGGTGGAACGGCGCAAGATGCTGAAGCTGCTGGGCGCCGAGCTGGTGCTGACCCCGGCGGCGGAAGGCATGAAGGGCGCCATCCGCAAGGCGGAGGAGATCCTGTCCGCCGACCCGAACGCCTATCTGTTGCAGCAGTTCAAGAACACCGCCAATCCGGCTGTCCACCGGGCCACCACGGCGGAGGAGATCTGGAAGGACACCGACGGTCAGGTCGATTTCCTGATCTCCGGCGTCGGCACCGGCGGCACGCTGACCGGCACCGCCGAGGTCCTGAAGTCGCGCAAGCCCTCCTTCAAGGCGGTGGCGGTGGAGCCGGAGGACAGCCCCGTCCTGTCCGGCGGCATGCCCGGTCCGCACAAATCCAGGGCATCGGCGCCGGCTTCGTGCCCGACATCCTGAAGAAGGAACTGATCGACGAGGTGGTGCGCATCTCCAACCAGCGCGCCTTCGAGACCGCCCGCGCGGTTGCCCGTCTGGAGGGCGTGCCGGTCGGCATCTCGTCGGGTGCGGCGCTGGCCGCCGCGCTGGAAATCGGTGCCCGTCCGGAGAATGAGGGCAAGCAGATCGTCGTGATCCTGCCGTCCTTCGCCGAGCGCTACCTGTCGACTGCCCTGTTCGAAGGGCTGGAATAAGAAAGGGTTGTCGGCGATAGGGGCGGGGTGGAGGCGTGCTCCGCCCCCGCTCCGCAGCCTGAAGATGAAATTCCGGTCCGAAATTTGACGGATTTTGCGAATTCGGCTAAACTCCCCGGCATCAGCAACGTCGTTTCCGTCCGTGCCGACGCCGGGGAGTGACCGCCATGACGGATATTTCCACCTCCACCTACGTCCCGAACCTGTCGAACAGCGCCTTCTCCCAGTTCAAGGGGAGAACGACGGGTGTCGGTGCCGACGGAGCGAACGCCGACAGCCAGACCTTCACGGTCAGCAAGGCCGGCGAATACAACTTCAAGATCAACAACAGCTTCACCAACGTCGAGATCCGCAACGACCGCAACGAGGTGGTGACCAGCCTCCGGTCGAACGAATCGACGGCGGATGCCAGCGCGCGGCTCGGTCCCGGCACCTACACGGCGACCTTTTCCCAGGGCAACCGTGCCGCGGGCGTGCGCGACTATTCGATGGATGTCACCGAGAAGCAGAACATCCTGGTGACGGCCGGCGGCGCCAGCTTGAAGGGCACCGCCCAGCCACCGGGGAACGGCGACACCGGCATCCAGAAGCACACCTTCAACGTCGTGCAGGGCGGCACCTTCACCGCCGACATCTCGCTGCCCAACACGCGCTGGGCGATGATGGACAAGGACGGCAAGGTGGTCGCCGCCAGCGACTCGGGCAAGCCCGACGCCCAGCAGAACTTCCTGCAGAAGCCGACCTACAAGCTGCAACCCGGCCAATACACCATGGTGGTGGTGCCGCCGTCCGACCTGAAGTCGCCGACCGATTTCCGGCTGGGACTGGTGCCGCGCAATCCGGACCTGACGGAATCCGGCACCAATCAGGAAAGCGCCATCCAGAAGACGCTGCGCGAGCGGCAGGCCCGCCTGCAGCAATGGGCGGCCCAGGGGACGACGACCTCGACCAAGGCCTGAGGGAACTCCATCGCGGCGATTGCGCGCTGCCGGCCTGCGGAAATCGCGGCATCGAATGTTGCTGCAATGGCCCGTCCTTGCGCTATGCTGCGGGCCATGGACTTCACGGACACCCAGCTTCACCGCTATTCCCGCCACATTGTGCTGCCGGAAGTCGGCGGCATCGGCCAGGAAAAGCTGTTGCGATCCAAGGTGCTGGTCGTCGGTGCCGGCGGCCTGGGCGCACCCTTGCTGCTCTATCTGGCGGCGGCCGGCGTCGGCACGATCGGCATCGTCGACGACGACACGGTCGATCTGTCGAACCTGCAGCGGCAGGTGATCCACGACGAATCGACGCTGGGCCTCGCGAAGGTGGAGAGCGCCGCCGCCCGCATCCATGCGTTGAACCCCGATGTCCGGGTCGAGGCGCACCGGACGCGGATCAACCGCGACAACGCGATCGATCTGATCGCCGGCTACGACCTCGTCGCCGACGGGTCGGACAATTTCGCCACGCGCTTCCTGCTGAATGACGCCTGCTTCCTGGCCGGCAAGACGCTGGTGTCGGCGGCGATCCTGCGCTTCGACGGGCAGTTGACCACCTTCAAGGCGCATCTGGGGGCGCCGCACCCCTGCTATCGCTGCCTGTTCCCCGAACCGCCGCCGCGCGGCACCGTGCCGTCCTGTTCGGAAGGCGGGGTTCTGGGGGCGCTGGCCGGTTCCGTCGGCTCGCTGCAGGCGACGGAGGTGCTGAAAGAACTGCTGGGGCTGGGCGAAAGCCTGTCGGGCAGCCTGCTGATGATGGACACGCTCTATGCGTCCTATCGGCGCATAACCATCAAGCGGGATCCCGACTGCGCGCTTTGCGGCGATCATCGGACGATCCACGACCTCTCCGCCCACTGACGGGCGCCGTGGCAAACATGGGAGGCGGCCATCATGTCCACTGCCCTGCCTGAGACCATGCCGAATCCTGCGCCGAATCCTGTGCCGGCTGCCGGAGCCGGCGGGACATCTGCCCTGTCCATCGTGCTGTTCGCCGGCGGCTTCGACCGGGTCCATTACGCGCTGGTTATGGCCAGCGCCGCGGCGGCCACCAACCGCAAGGTCACGCTGTTCTTCACCGGCCGCGCGCTGCGCGCCCTGGTGCACGAGACGGAGCCGGGCGTGCTGGGCTGGCACGACCTGGACCCGGCCGACGACGGCAGCACGCCGGTGGCGCGCGACCGCTATTTCGCCACCCACGGCCTCGCCACCTTCGAGGAACTGCTGGAGGCCTGCGTCGCCATGGGCGTCACGGTGATGGCCTGCGAGATGGGGCTGCGGGCGCTGGGGCTGCCACCCGGCGTCTGCTTGCGTGCGGACGTGCCGGTCGCCACCGGCGGCGTCGTCACCTTCCTGAACCAAGCGCCCGGTGGGGCGCCCGGCGGCGGCGCCATGCTGTTCGTCTGACAATGCTGGAACGCGCATGAGCGACAACCGCGAAATCCTCGACCTCGCCAACCGGTTCGAGTCGATCGCCACCGACGGGTTCGAGGGGCGACCCTACCGGCCGGCACTGGCCGCGCTTGCCACCCGCGTGCGGGAGCGGCCGGGGATGGCGCCGCGGGTCGCCCATGCCCTTGGCATCATGATCCAGCTGATCGGCGAGAGCGATCCGGAGGGGCGGTTCGCCGCCAAGGTCGCCATCCTGCGCGACGCGGTGGGAATGCTGAGCGACGCCTGAAAGCCAGGGCTTGAGTGGAGCGCGGACCAGCCATGCGTCACGCCGGAGCAGTCTGTCCCGTCATGGGAGCGAAGACACTCCATACGAGGATGAACACCATGGCTTTCCGTTTCACCGTCGCCGCCGACGCGCCGTCCCTGTACACGCCGATGCTCGCCGTCACCAGGGCCATCCGCGGCAGCGGCCTGCCGACCGGGCTGATCCACCTGATCGACCTGCGCGTGTCGCAGATCAACGGCTGCACCTATTGCATCGACATGCACAGCAAGGAGGCGCGCCATGACGGCCAGTCCGACCAGCGCATCGCCGCCGTGGCGGAGTGGGAGCGGTCGGACCTGTTCCTGCCGGACGAACGCGCCGCCTTCGCCTGGGCCGAGGTGCTGACCCGCACCCAACATGACCGCATCGACGAGGCGTACCGGGAACTGCAACGCCATTTCAACGTCGAGCAGATCGCCCAGCTGACGGCGACGGTGGCGCAGATCAACGCCTGGAACCGCATCGGCATCGCCCAGCATATCGAGGGCACCGCCGTCGGGATGGCGGCGTGACGGCGCTGGCCGACCCGGACACCGCGCTCGCCGCCTTCGCGGGCGAGCGGGCGCGGCTGCGCGCCCTGGCCTACCGGCTGCTCGGCTCGGTGGCTGAGGCGGAAGACACGCTGCAGGACGCCTGGCTGCGCTGGTCGGCCGTGGCGCCCGGCAGCGTCGGGTCGGCCCCCGCCTATCTCACCACCCTGGTGACGCGGCTGGCGCTCGACCGGCTGCGGTCCGCCCGGGTGGCGCGTGAGCGCTATTACGGTCTGTGGCTGCCCGAACCGGAGGTCGCCGGCTGGGACTCCGAGCCGGAGGACGGCATGGAGCCCGAGTCGGTGCCGCTGGCGATGCTGCTGCTGCTGGAACGGCTGGCGCCGGACCAGCGGGCGGTCTTCGTCCTGCGCGAGGCGATGGACCTCGATTATGCGGAGATCGCGGCGATGCTCGGCAAGTCGGTGGAGGCCTGCCGCCAGATCATGCGGCGGGCCCGCGCCAGGCTGGCCGAGCCTGCCGCCTGGGGCGAGCCGGCCAATGCCGCGGATGCCGGGCGGCGTCTGGCCGATGCCTTTGCCGAGGCCAGCGTCCGGCGCGACTATGCCGCCATCGTCGCCCTGCTGTCCGACGATGCCCAATGGCTGAGCGACGGCGGCGGGATGGTGCGGACGGCGGTCAACCCGCTGTTCGGCGCCGACCGCATCGCCCGCTTCCTGATCGGCGTTCGGCGCAAGCGCGGCGTCAGCTTCGGCTTCATTCCGGTGCGGGTGAATGGCGGGCCGGGCCTGCTGGCCGAGCTTGGCGGGGCGTTCCGCAGCGTTCTGGCCTTCGACATTGCCCCCTGCGGCGACACCGGGAACAGGATCCTGCGGGTCTATCAAATCTCCAACCCGGAAAAGCTGGAGCGCGTTGCCGTCTTTTATAGCTCCGTGCGTTTAATATGAAACGCACGGAGCTATAGCTTTATGTTTGACGATCGGATTCACGCGTCAAATCGATCTCGATTTTACGCGATCCGATCTAAGCCGTCGCCTCGTCCAGCCAGCGGTCAAGCGCGGTCAGATCGACCGGACGGGGCAGGATGGGGAAGGGCAGGTTCGGCATGCGCGGGCCGGTCATCAGGATGCGCGTTTGCGGATAAAGCATCGCCGCCAGCGCCGCGGCGCGGTCGCCGTCGTCGCCCTCATGGTCTAGCGGAAGCAGGGCCACGGCCGGCGCCTCCGCACCGATGATGGTCGCGCCTCCAGCGCGTCGTCGGTCTGCGAGACCTGAAAGCCGCGGCTGGACAGATGGCCGGCCAGCGCCTCGCGCTGGACGCGGTCGGCATCGGCGATCACCGCACGGCGTCCGCCATAGCCCGGCATCCGGATGTCGGCATCGATGCTGAAAGCCACGGTTCCCCTCCGTCCATCATGTTTTTGTTATGGACAGACGGAGTATGCGGGCGGGCGCCGGGGTTGTAAACGCCTGCTACCTGCGGTTCGACCTTCGTCGAATACGGACCACTTCGCCCTTGTGCATCAGCGCCAGCATCGGCAGGTCGCTGGGATGGTTGCCATAGCCCCAGGTGGCGGCGACCGGGCCATGGCCGGCGATCCAGCCGGTCACCCGGTCCGCCTTGTCCAGCCGCACGCAGTTGGCGGTGCTGAGCCGCCCGGTCAGCCTGCCGTCCACCACCTCCATGCCGGTCGCCAGCAGATCGTCCACCTCCAGCCCGCGCAGCAGCGCCGGCATGTAGAGGTCGAGCGCGCCGGTGGCGATCACCACGCGGCGGCCTTGGCGGCGATGCTCCTTCAGCACGTCCAGCATCGGCTGGTGCCAGCGCACGCGCGGCACCATGCGTTCGGCCGCGGCCGACGCGTCGGCCAACGGCAGCCCGCGCAACGTGCGCTTCAGGTAGATCGCCTTGACCGATCCCGGAAAGTCGCAGCCCGGCCCGCGGCCGCGAACATGGCGGTGCAGGGCCGAACGGATGGCATCGGCCAGCGCCAGGGCCGCGCGGCGCCGGCCGATCACCTCGCCGACGAACATCGGCAGGCTGTCGCCATGGATCAGCGTCCCGTCGAAGTCGAAGAAGGCGACGCCGGCCGGCCCGGAGACCGGCGACTCCGGCATCGCCCCCAGGAGCGGATCCGGCGTTGCCGCTGACATGGACACTGGCATTGCCGCCGACGGCGGCGTGGGCGGCGCGATGCCGGTCTGAGGCTCCAGGCCATGCGGCGGGGATGACGTCGTTTGCATAACCGCAGTTATCCGGCCGCCACAGGGCGGCGGGCAAGGAGTTTCAGGTCGACATCGCGGAAGACCTGACCCGATGCGGAGGCGGATAGCTTCTCCGAGTCAATGCAGCATGTTCGGGCCGCAGGGCACCTCGAACAGCGGTCCGTCTTCGGAGCCATCGTCGGAGCCGTCATCCTGCCCGGTGCCGTCGTCGGATTCCTCCAGCTGGGCGATCAGGTCGCCTGACGCTTCCTCCAGCCCGGCCTTGACCGCGATCAGCAGGTTGATGATCTCGCCATTGTCCTGCTCCAGGCTGCGGACCCGCTCCTCCAGCCGGTCGATGCGGCGCATCAGCAGATCCGACAGGCGGTCGAGCCGCTCCAGGACGGGGTCGAGGGTGGGGGAGGCAGGCCCGGCCGTGCTCGGCGGGCTCTCTGGCCGGGTGTGGGGGGGCTGGCCCTGGCGGTTATCGGGACGATCATCCATGGTGCGGCCGGTTCCGGTCTGTGAGGTTTGCTCCTCGCTTAACCTTGGCCCGGCGCCCCGCAAGGTCCAGACCGGCACCCGATGCACCCCGCAAGCGATGACCGCCTGACCCACCCGTCATACGGGTGGCGATTCCGGATGGTGGCGACGTCAGCCGCCACCCCTTGTGCGCATCGGAAATGAGTTGCGAATATAGTTAAGACTCAGATTTGTCGGCACGGCGTTTGCGCGGGACGCCGTATAGTTCCAACCGATGGCCGATCAGGTCATAGCCCAATTCGCGGGCTATGCTTTCCTTCAGCCGTTCCATTTCATCGTTGGTAAACTCGATCACTTCACCCGAGTCGACATCGATCAGATGATGGTGATGATCGGTCCTGGTTTCTTCGTAGCGGGCGCGACCGTCGCCGAAATCGAGCCGGTCGATGACGTGCGCCTCCTCGAAGAGCCGCATCGTCCGGTAGACGGTGGCGATGGAAATGCGCGGGTCGATGGCGGATGCACGGCGATGCACCTCCTCCACATCGGGATGGTCCGTCGCCTCCGACAGCACGCGCGAGATCACGCGGCGCTGGTCGGTCATCTTCAATCCCTTCTTCACGCACAGTTCTTCGAGGCGCGAGGGCATGGACATCCCCTGTAATCCTGTCTTCGTTGACGGGCGGCGGTTCGCCCCTCCGGTCTCCCTGACGCCCGGAACGCCAGCGGAACGAGCCGGCAACGGAGGCGGTCGTTCCGTTCGCCCCGGCCAGCCGTTCGCGGCACCCCGAATACCCGACCATCATACTGTGTTTCGGAGACATTCTCAAACACCCACATTCCCACCGGACGGCCGAGCGGAGGGCGCTTTCTTTGCCAAGGGCATAATACTTTCAGACTATTGGGCGATACCGTCATTGAGCGGGGTAGAAACCAATTGCTCATAATCCGCTGCTAGGTTTTCCCCTTGGGCAAGCGCCGTCCGATCCGGGCGGCGCGCCTGCCGGACATCCACCGGGCCCGACAATGCCCGACAGGAGGGAGGGAAGCCGCAGTGACGCCGTTCGATTTCCCGCCTTCCACCTCTTTGTTCACGGCGGAGCCGCATATGGACGAACCCGCCTTCACCGCCGCCGGCTTGGCCGTCCCGGTCGCTCCGCTCTCCTCCTCGCAGGATTGCGCCGCCGCCCTTGCCCGTTTCCAGCGCCAGCCGGAGCTTGCCGCCCTGCCGGTGGTCGACGGCGACGGCCGCGTCGCCGGACTGCTGGAGCGCAGCCGGCTGCTGCCGGACGGCAGCGGAGAGGCGGGCTGCGGCGAGGGGATCGGCACGCGGACGGTCGCCGACCTGATGGATCCGCATCCGCTGCTGATCGACGGCGCGACCCGGCTGGCGGAGATCGGGCGGCGGCTGGCGCGGCTGAAGCCGGCGGCGCTGGTGACCGGCTTCCTGGTGGTGGAGCAGGACCGCTATCTGGGCGTCGGCACGGTCACCGGGCTGATGGCGCGCTCTGCCGAACAGACGGAACTGCGCGCCCGCCAGCTGGACGAGGCGCGCCGGCAGGCCGAGCAGGCGATCCGTGCCAAGACCGCCTTCCTTGCCAACATGAGCCACGAGATCCGCACGCCGCTGACGGCGATGATGGGCTTCGCCGAACTGCTGGAGCAGGAGGTGCTGGGGCCGCACGCCATTCCGCTCTATCGCGAATATGCCCGCGACATCGCCGAAAGCGGCCGGCACCTGATGGAGCTGATCAACGACCTGCTCGACCTGTCGAAGGCCGATGCCGACCGGCTGGAGCTGGTGGACGGGACGGTGGATGTGGTGCGGGTGGCGATCGGCACGGCGCGGCTGCTGGCCGAACGGGCCGCGCGCCATGGCGTCAGCATCGCCACCGCGGTGCCGCTGGATTTGCCGCCGCTGCGGGCGGACGAGCGCAAGCTGCGCCAGATGCTGCTGAACCTGCTGTCCAACGCGGTGAAGTTCACGCCCGCCGACGGAATCGTGACGCTACGCGGCCGCGTGGCGGCGGACGGTGCGCTCTGGCTGTCGGTGTACGACACCGGCATCGGCATGACCGGGGAGGAACTGGCCAAGGCGCTGGAGCCCTGGGGACAGGTGGACAGTGCGCTGGCCCGCAGCCAGGTCGGCACCGGGCTGGGACTGCCCCTGACCAAGCGGCTGATCGAACTGCATGGCGGCCGGCTGGACGTGGTCAGCCGCCGCGACGAGGGCACCACCATCTCGCTGGTCTTCCCGCCCCGGCGGGTGGGGCGGGGGTAAAGTGTGATCGGTTCAAGCGGAATCGCTTGAAGCGTGAATCACACGGAAAACCAAAAGGTTAGAGTCCGTCTGGGGCTTCAATAAGCACCAGACGGACTCTGGAACTGAAAAGCCCTCTTCTCCGGAGAGAAGGGGGCTTTTCTTCAGACTTTCCCGGCGCTGGCGATTCTTACGCCAGCCCCTTCTCCATCGCGCTCGCCAGCCGGCGGGCGAAGGCGGCGGGGTCGGGCAGGGGTTCGCCCTCGACGATGCGGGCCTGGTCGAGCAGCAGCCAGGCCGCATCCTCCAGCGCATCGGTGGCGCCGCTGCCCTTGGCCCGGTCGGCCAGCCGCTTGATCAGGGCGTGCGACGGGTTGATCTCCAGGATGCGCTTGCCGACCTCGCCGTTCAGCTGCTTGTGCTGCTTCAGCAGGCGTTCCAGATGCATGTCCATGTCGTTGTCGTCGGCGACCAGACAGACGGCGCTGTCGGTCAGGCGTTCGGACTTGCGGACATCCTTCACCGCGTCGGACAGGGTCAGCTTCAACAGGGCCAGCAGGTCGGTCAGCTCGCCCTCCGGCGTCTTCTCCTCCGGCTTCTCGGTCTCTTCGCCCTTGATCTTGCCGAGATCGGCGCCGCCGCGGGTCACCGACTTGAACGGCTTGCCGTCATAGACGCCGACCGACGGCATCCAGAACTCGTCCACCGGGTCGGTCAGCAGCAGAACCTCGACGCCCTTGGCCTTGAAGCCTTCCAACTGCGGGCTGCGCAGCAGGGTGTCGATGTCGTCGCCGCTGATGGTGAAGATGGCGTCCTGGCCGTCCTTCATGCGGGCGACATACTGTTCCAGCGACACCAGCTCGTCACCGGCGGTGGTGCGGAAGCGCAGCAGCTTCAGCAGCTCGTCCCGGTGCTCGTAGTCCTCGTAAAGGCCTTCCTTCAGCACCGCGCCGAAGTTTTCCCAGAAGCTGTCGTACTCGGCCGCGTTCTCGCTGTCCTTGGCCTTCTTCGACAGCTCCGACAGGACACGCCTCGTGATGCCGGCCTTGATCTTGGCCAGCATCGGGTTGTGCTGCAGCATCTCGCGGCTGATGTTCAGCGGCAAATCCTCGCTGTCGACCACGCCGCGCAGGAAGCGCAGGTAGGGCGGGATCAACCCTTCGGCCGCGTCGGTGATGAAGACGCGCTTGACGTACAGCTTTACCCGGTGGGCGCGCTTGGGGTCGAACAGGTCGAAGGGCTTGGTCGAGGGCACATAGAGCAGGTTGGTGTATTCCAGCGCCCCTTCGGCCCGCCAGTGCAGGGTCAGCCACGGATCGTCGAAGGCGTGGCCGACATGGTGGTAGAATTCCTTGTACTGGTCGGCGGTGATCTCCGACTTCGACCGGGTCCACAGGGCCGACGCGCTGTTCAGCACCTTGGCGTCGTCACCCTCGCCGAACAGGATCGGGATGGCGATGTGGTCGGAATATTTGCGGACGATGCCGCCGAGACGGGCCTCGTCGAGATACTCGTCGTCGCCCGCGCGCAGATGCAGGACGATCTGCGTGCCGCGCGGCAGGCCGTCGGCCTCGGCAACGGTGAACTCGCCCTTGCCGTCGGACTCCCAGCGCCAGCCGGTGGGCTCGCCGGCCTTGCGGGTCAGGACCGTCACCTTGTCGGCGGCCATGAAGGCGGAATAGAAGCCGACGCCGAACTGGCCGATCAGGTTGACGTCCTTCTTGCCGTCGCCCTTATCCGCACCGTCCAGCGACTTCATGAAGGCGGCGGTGCCGGAGCGGGCGATGGTGCCGAGATTCTCGACCAGATCGTCGCGGTTCATGCCGATGCCGTTGTCGGCGACGGTCAGGGTCCGCGCGTCCTTGTCGACCAGCAGGCGGACCTTGAGGTTCGGATCGTCGGCCGAGAGTTCCGGCTGGGTCAGCGCCGCGTAGCGCAGGCGGTCGCAGGCGTCCGACGCGTTGGAGACCAGTTCGCGCAGGAACACTTCCTTCTCGCTGTAGAGCGAGTGGGCGACGATGTCGAGCAGACGGCTGACCTCGGCTTGAAAACTGAGCCGTTCCTCGGTCATGGGGGCACCTTCGTTGGTTTTTGCACGGGTGGTGGCGTCAAGACGGCGGAGATATGTGAAAGCGTCCCGGCCGTTCAAGAGGCTTGTGCCGTGCAACCGCGGGAGGTGTGCGGCGGGGTGTCGCGGTGGAGGGGGCTAACCTGAGGTCCCGCCTCCTCTCCGTTTCCGCAACGGGATTGACGGCCTTCATTCCATATGCGGCAATTCGCTGTAGAGCTGTTCCGCCAGTCCCTTCCGGTACATGGCGTCGATCTGCTCGACCGACAGGTCCACCAATCCCGCCTGGTCCTTCACCATTTGGCCGGGAGACGGCATGTCGTGCGGCACGGACCAGGCATCCGCTTGCCACAGATGCGAGCGGCGCAACGCCTTGCCGCAATGGAAGAAGGCTTCCCGCACGGACAGGCGGATGGCAGCCTTGGGGGTGCGTCCCTCCTCCCTCAGTCGTTCGAGCAGGGGCGGGGCCGTGGTGACGGTGGCGATGCCGTTGACCCGCAGGAAGATGTCCACCCCCGGCACCAGGAACACCAGTCCGCAGCCGCCGTCGGATGTGAGGATGTTGGTGATCGACGAGAGCTTGTTGTTGCCGGGCCAGTCGGGCAAGGCCAGCGTTTGGCGGTCTTCGGCATGGACGAATCCCGGACGCCCGCCGCGCGGCGAACAATCCATCCCGCTTTCCGCCATAGTGGCGACGAAGACCAGCGGCAATTCGGCGACGAAGCGCAGGCAGTGATCGTCCAGGAAGGGAAAGCTCATCTTCACGATGCGCTCGGACGGCATGTCGTAGAGCTGCCGCAGCGCCTCGACCGTGTGGATGCGGTGGGGATCCATGGGGCGTTCCTCTGCTGGGCCGCGATGCGCGGCGCTTGGTAAACTAACGTTGTTAGATTTCACCTAACGGCGTTAGTTTGTCAATCCCGGCAGGAAGAAGCGGACTTGCGGCCATGCGTGTGCAGCGACAGGACATCATCGACGCCGCGATGACCCTGCTGGATGAAGTGGGGATCGAGGGGCTGACGATGCGGCGTCTCGCCGGGGCGCTGCGGATCCAGGCGCCATCGCTCTATTGGCATTTCGCCGGCAAGCAGGCGCTTCTCGACGCGATGGCGGACGCCCTGCTGGCGGAGATGAGGCTTCCTGCCGACGCCGGACTGCCCTGGGACGCGTGGCTGCGGGAGATGGCGACGGAATTCCGCCGTGCCTTGAAGTCCCGGCGCGACGGGGCGCGCGTCTATGCCGGAACCTTTCCGGTCATGGACAATGTTCTGCATGTCAGCGACCGCGCCATCGCGACCCTGCGCGCTGCCGGCGCCGACGAGCGCACGGCGGCCCATACGCTGTTCACGGTGGGGTATTTCGTGATCGGCTTCACCATCGAGGAACAGGCGACCCTGCCGTCTCCCGGTGGAAACGGCGAGGGAATCGACCTGAAACGGGTGGCGCAACAGCTGACGGCGGAGCAGGAGGCACGCTATCCCCATGCCGCCGCCACGGTGAGGCTGCTGATCGCGGACAATGACGACGACGCCCGCTTCCGGTTCGGTCTGGACCGTCTGATCGACGGGTTGAGGGCTGTCGTCCCTGCTTCCGGATCCAATCCAAAAAAAGCCCCCGATCCCGGTTTGCCGGAATCGGGGGCTTCGCTGGTCTGACGCTTCGGCGTGCCGTCTGCCGGACTTACTTCTTCTTCGGCTTTTCCGCCGGAGCCGGAGCCGGGGCCGGGGCGGGCTCGCTGCCGCCGGCCAGCAGGGCGGTCATGTCGGCGCCGTTCAGCAGGAGCTGGCCGGCCTCCGTGATGTCGATCTTATAAGTGCGGGTGTCGGCGCCGGTGTCGTCCTTGCCGGCCTGCCCCAGGGCCTGCACCATCGCCAGACCGGCGAGCAAATCCTGGGTCTCCTTGTCGGGCTTGGCGCCGGGGGCCGGCTGCATCGCCTTCACCGCGGCGTCGATGCCGCGCAGCAGGACGGTGGCGCCGCCGGTGACGCCGAAGGCGGCCTGGGTTGCGACCTTGACCGCGCCGGTGGCGGTGCCGGCCGTCGCCGGGGTGTCGAGGTTCAGCACGTCGATGCGCAGCTCGGTCCCGGCTTCGCCCATCGCGGCCATCGCCTGCTGCATGACCACGTCCGCCGAGGGCGACGCGGGCGCGGCCGCCTTGGCCTTGGCGCCCTTCTTCGCCGGCGGAGCCTCTTCGGCCTCGGCTGACTTGGCCAGCTCGGTGAAGGCCTTCCACAGGGCGCTGTTCGGCAGCTTGGCGACCGACAGCTTCATTTCGAAGGCGCGCGGGGTGAAGGCCACCGGGGCCGGCGACGGCGTCATGGTGAAGTCGCGCGCCTCGATGCCCATGCTGACGGTGGACATCGCTTGGTCGAGATCGGTCAGGCCGCTGCGGAAGGCGAGATGGCCGAGAGCCACCGCGGTGCCATCCTCCGGATTGACAAGGACAGGTTGGACAGGCGCATCGCGCCGCTGATGCCGCCGAACATGCCCTGCAGCTTGGGCAGCAGTTCGGAGCTGGTCGGCGCCACGCCCTTGGCGGCGGTTTGTTCGGACAGCTTCTGCAGCGCGCTGACCTTGGTCAGGTCGACGCGGCTGTAGGTCGCCTCGGTGGTGACGCCGCCGATTTTCATCAGCTCCTTGTTCTTGTCGTCCTGCACCGACAGGCCGCCGAAGGCGAAGGCGGCCGGGCCGCTCCACAGGGTGGCGCCGCCGGTCCCGGTCTCCGGCTTCGGATCCTGCACCATGGTCATGGTGGCGATGGACACCTTGCCCTTGCCGCCGGCGGCGGTGACCGCCAGATCGTTGAAGGCACCGTCGACCGTCAGCAGGGTTTCCAGCGCACCCGACCAGGTGCTGGTGAAGGACTGCTTGCCGATGGTGATGGTGGCGGCATCGACATATTCGTCGTTGTCGTCGAGGTTCTGCACCTTCATGGCGCTGGGCAGCGTGATCGACACGCCGTACTGGCTGTCGTCCTTCGGTGTCACCGCCAGCAGGATGGTGCCGATGTCGAACAGGGTGCCTTCCGCATCCTCGGCCGACAGGCGCGGCAGCGCGACGTCGTAATGGTCGCCGGCCGGCTTGACCGTCGGTTCGCCCTCCCATTCGAAGCCGATGCCCTCGCCATCCTCGGCGGGTGGCGGGAACCAGCGCGGCAAATCCTTCTTCAGCGACGCGGCGAGCGCCTTGGCGCCGGCATCGTCGACGGCCGGGGCGGCCTGGGCAGGCGACCAGCCGGCCACCAGAGCCAGCATGCCGCCGGCGATCAGGGCGGGCCTGAGGGAACGGACCGGCAGGGCCGGAACGGGCGAAAGACGGCGGAGACGCATCGAGCAACTACTCCCAACTACGATTTAGGAGCACGTTAAGCTTGATACGCTCGGCCGGTCCATGCCCCTCTTGGGCGAAATCCAAACAGGATATTAAAAATCCAGGTCGGCATAGTGCTTGGGCGGCGGGCAGCCGGTGATGTTGTCGGCCAGCAGCGCGCGGAAGCTGGGGCGCGACTTGATCCGGGCGTACCAGTCCTTGGCCTCCGGGCTGCGGTCCCACGGCACGTTGTCGATATAGTCGAGGCAGGACAGCTGCACCGCGGCGGCGATGTCCGCCAGGGTGAAGGACGACCCGGCCAGCCACGGCCGGCGTTCCGACAGGAAGGCGATGTAGTCGAGATGGTAGGTGACGTTGGCCAGCCCGGCGCGAATCGCCGGCGCGAAGGGGTGGCCCTGGCCGGACAGCCGCTTGATCAGCTTTTCGCCGACGAGGTTTTCCGCCACCTCGCGTTCGAACTTGTGGAGGAACCAGTCGGCGACCCGCCGCACCTCGGCCCGTGCCGCGATCTCGCGCGGCAGCAGGGGGGTGTCGGGATAGGCCTCCTCCAGATATTCGATGACGGCGAGGCCGCCGGCGACGACCGTCCCGTCCTCCTCCACCAGCACCGGAACCTCGGCGGCCGGGTTCAGCTTCAGGAAGTCGGTCCGCCGTTCCCACGGCCTTTCGACCACGGGTTCGAAGGGCAGGCCCTTCTCGGCGAGCATCACGCGCGCGGTGCGCGACAGGGCGTGGATCGGGTGGTGGTACAGGGTTCGCATGGCGGCGGGACTTTACCGCAACGCCGCAAACGAAAACAGCCCGCGCATCCGAGCCAAATCGTCTCGTTGGAGGAAGTTTCGCGGGGCAAGCGGGAGGACGGGGGGAGCGGCCATCTACCCCGCCCGCGACAGGCGGTAGAGCACCAGCGCGTCGGGCTGATTCGACGCTTCGCCGACCGGCGTCCAGCCGTTGCGTTCGTAGAAGGCGCGGGCGTCGGCGTTGCGGGCGGCGCAGGCCAGCTCGGCCGGCCGGGCACCGCCCTGCAACAGGTGCAGCGCCTCGCGCAGCAGGGCCGATCCGATGCCGCGCTTGCGCCAGGCGGGGTCGATGAACAGGTTATGGATGATGCCGGCCTTGGGATCGAGCGAGACGAAGCCGACCACCGTCCCGCCCGTCTCGGCCACCAGCACCGAATCCCCGCGGACGCAGTCGTAGTAATCGTCCAGCCCGAACCGGTCGGCGGGCTGCCAGGAGAAGGCCTGGCGGCGGCCGTGCAGGAAGATCTCGGCACAGCGGGCGGCGTCGGCGTCGCGGGCGGAACGGATCGCGATGCGCACCCCTTCGCCGGCCGGCATGCCCGTCTCCTTCCGTCCGTTGCGCCCGATCGCGAGGATCGACCGGATGCCGCTCAGACTATTCCACCGGCGGGGCGTGCGGAAACGGTCCTTTCGTCCTGTCCGGCCGGCGGGCGATCGACGCGGCGGCTTGTCCTCGGTGCTTTTCCCGGAGGTGTTCTTTTCGGCAGGTGGGGCGCCGTTCGCCGCCCCGTTCGCCGCTTTGTCCCCGGCAGTGGGGGGAATGTCGGTCGCGTTGGATGGGGAACGGGCCGGTTCGTTGGCGGCGCTGCCGAGCAGGCCGGCCTCGCGGTAAAAGCGCTCAGCCCCCGGATGCAGGGGAACCGAGACGTTGGCGACCGCGCGGGCGGGATCGAAATTGCGGCCCTGCGGATGCCCATCGGCCAGGACGCGGCGGGTGTTCTCGTGCCACAGCGCGCGGACGACACCGTAGATCAGGTCGGGATCGCGGTCGGCGCGGGTCAGCAGCTCCGCCCCCAGGCTCAGCGTTGGGGTGGTGGCGCTGCCGGGATAGGCGTTGGCCGGGATTTCCTGCTCGATGTAGAAGCGCTGGCTGCGCAGCAGCCGGTCGGCCGGTTCGCCGTCCAGCGGCACCAGACGGATCGGCACCCGCGCCGCCACGTCGCTGACCGCCGCCACCGGATAGCCGCCGACCATGAAGAAGCCGTCCAGCTCGCCCTTCGCCAGCCGGTCGGCCGCGGTGCCTGGCTTCAGGTAGAGCGGGGTGATCGTGCTTTCCGACAGGCCGTAGGCGTCCAGGATCAGCCGCGCCTCCACCAGCGTGCCGGAGCCTTCCTCGCCGAGCGAGATGCTGCGGCCCTTCAGGTCGGCCATACGGTCGATGAAGCCGTCGGAGCGGACGACGATCTGGATCGCCTCGGCATAGAGCATGCCGAGCGAGCGCAGTTCGGTGAAGGGGCGCTTGCCGGTGAAGCTGCCGATGCCGCTGTAGGCCCAATAGGCGACGTCGGCCTGGGCGAAGCCGGCCTCCACCGTGCCGGCGCGCAGCATCTCGACATTGTCGACCGATCCGTTGCTGGCCTGAGCCACCACGATCAGGCCGGGGATGCCGCAGCTTCCGCCCTTGTCGCAGGGGCGCGAGCCCGGAGGGTTGGAGATGGCGTTGGCGATCAGTCCGCCGATCGGGAAATAGGTGCCGGAGGTGGTGCCGGTGCCGATGCGGAAATAGCGGAGATCCTGTGCGGCGGCCCGCCCGCCCAGAAATCCGGTGCTCAGCAGTCCGGTGCCAAGCAGCGGGGCCAGGGCCACC
This sequence comes from Azospirillum sp. A29, assembly GCF_042604625.1. Taxonomy (NCBI): domain Bacteria; kingdom Pseudomonadati; phylum Pseudomonadota; class Alphaproteobacteria; order Rhodospirillales; family Azospirillaceae; genus Azospirillum; species Azospirillum sp. A29. The sequence continues at coordinate 1,356,493 of NZ_CP170466.1, read as the reverse complement.
CCTCCCATCAGCCCGCCCAGCAGATGGCGGCGGGTCAGAACGGGTCGAGTCGGGGGAGCCGCATCGGAATGCGGCCCAGGTCCCGGAGAGCGGAGCCCCGGCGGGGGTGGGCAGGCTTTGGCGGCTGCGCGGGGCACCGGATCGTTCCGTTCGTCTGGCCCGTGCGTCCCGAGCGGGAGGGGCGGGGAGGGGAAGGTCGTGCCTTCAAAGATTTCCGCGCAACCCGGTCATTTCAAGGCGTATCCGGTCAAATCACGCCGACGAGGTCGAGAACGCCGGCGACTGCTACCGCACCGCCACACAGACGCACGGCGCGGTCCGACTCGGCCTGCGTCACCGCGATCGACAGACCCAGCCCGCCGCAGGCGACCAGCATCAACCCTGACGCGAAACCGGCCCAATAGAGCGGCGGTCCCTGATGCGCATGACCGTGGAACACCGCGGCGACCGCGGCAACCAGCACCGCCACCACCGCCGGGGCGCGCACCCCCAGCGCGACCAGCGACCCGACGACCACCAGCGAGGCGGCCAACCCCGGCCCGGCATAGGGCAGCCGCACGCCCATCTGGGCGGCGAAGCCCGCCGCCAGCGCGGCGGTCACGGCGGCGGCCGGCACCTGCCACACCGCGGTGCCGCCGGACTGTCCGGCCCACATGCCGATGCCGAGGATGCCCAGCAGATGCTGCAACACCCACACCGGCGTGGTCAGCCCGTTGCCGAAGGCCCCCGTCACCGTCGTCATGCGCCCGCATCCCCCGTCCGTTCAGCTCCAGCTGCCGGTATGGCGGCTGAGCGGGGGCGGGGTCAAGCCGTCAGGACCGGCGCCGACACCGCCGCCGACGGGGGAGGCGGGGTTGCCGCTACCGCGCCAGCGGGTCGCCGAACTGGCGCAGGTCGTTCTCCCGCCGCATCAGGTCGCGCTGACCCAGCGGGTCGAGCCGGCCCATGGCGTCGTCGGTCCGCATGCGGTCGACCTCCGGCCGGATCAGGTCGCGTTTGAAGGCATCGGTGGCGCTCTGGGACGAGGGCGGGGGCGGCACCGGGATCGGGCGCGGCGGCTGGGGCAGGGCGGCCGGGTCGGGCGGCGGCGACGAACTGCCGCGGCGGCGTTTGGGCGGCGGCTGGTCGGTGCCGTCCGGGTCGCGGCGGATTTGCCGGTCGTCGCTCTGGCTGTCGCTGGTTTGGCGGGACCGGGCCGCGGTGGCGGGCTTCGAGTCGGTCCGCGACTGCTCCGCCTGAATCTGGCTCCAGGTTCGTCGCTCGCCCCCGCCGGGAACGACCGTCTGGTTGTAGACGGGCGGAAAGGCCTGGGCGCGGCCGGGCGTGTCGTCGCGCAGGTCCGACGGCGCGCAGGCGCCAGCCGCCAGCAGGAGAAGGAGCGGAGCCAGACGGCTGACGACCGGATGGCGGGCGAAAGACGGGGGATGTGGGGTCATGTACGGAATGTCGGCACTACCGAGCGTTTCGGCAAGATGAACCCAAGGAGAGACTCCCCATGCGGCCAAGTCAGCGCTAGAATGTTCTTTGTTTGTTCTTGGCGATCGAGGGGAGAGGGATTGGCCCGCGGAGCAGAGAGAACCAAGCGCCGCATCCTCGCCCTGTGGCTGCCGCGCCTGCCGACCGACGCGCGGGAACGGCTCATGCCGCCGGAGTTGCGCGCACGCCCCTTCGTCCTGCTGCGGACGGAGCGCCAGCGGCGGGCGGTGGTCGCGGTCAACCGGGCGGCGGCAATGCTGGGGATCGCTCCCGGCCACACCCTCAGCGATGCCCGTGCGCTGGAACCGATGCTGGAGGCGGCGGAGGCGACGCCGGAGGCCCATTCGGCCCTGCTCGGCCGCATTGCCGACTGGGCGCGGCGTTACAGCCCCTGGACTGCGGCGGACGGGCCGGACGGGGTGGTGATCGACCTCACCGGCTGCGCCCATCTCTTTGGGGGCGAGCCGGCGCTGGCCGCCGACCTGACCGGCCGGCTGCGCGCCGCCGGCTTCGCCGCCCGCGCCGCCATCGCCGGCACCCCGGCCGCCGCCTGGGGGCTGGTGCGGTTCGGCAGTCCGGAGGAGAGGCGGCGCGAGTCGTTGGATGGCCTGCCGCTCGCTGCCCTGCGGTTGCCGGCGGAGACGGTGGAGGGGCTGCATGCGCTGGGCCTGCGCCGGATCGGCGACCTGCATGCCATGCCGCGGGCGGGGCTGGCGGCGCGGTTCGGAGCCGGGTTGATGCAACGGTACGATCAGGCATTCGGCCGGCTGGACGAGCCGATCTCCCCGCGCCGGCCGGTGCCGGACCATCGCGAGCGCCTGACCTTCGCCGAACCGATCGCCACGCCCGAATCGATTGCCGGGGCGCTGCGCCATCTGCTGGGGAAGCTGTGCAAGGGGCTGGAGGCGGCAGGGCAGGGGGCGCGCCGGCTGCGGCTGGATGCCCACCGCACCGACCAGCGGGTGGACGACGAACCGCAGAGCCTGACGCTCGGCACCAGCCGCCCGGCGCGCGACCCGGCGGCGCTCGCCCGGCTGTTCGCCCCGCTGCTGGAGCGGATCGAACTTGGGTCGGGGCCGGGGCTGGAAACCCTGGTGCTGTCGGCGACCGAGACGGGACCGCTGTCCGCCGTCCAGACCGCAATCGACGGAGGGGAGGCCGGGGACCAGGGGAATGACGACCAGCTGGCCGAACTGGTCGACCGGCTGACGCTGCGGCTGGGGGACGGGCGGTGCTGCGGCTGGTGCCGCGGGAAAGCTGGCTGCCGGAGCGCTGCGTGGCGCCGCATCCGCCGATGGAGCGCCTGCCGGCGCCGAAGCCCTGGCCCGCCGGGCAACCGCGCCCCCTGCGCCTGCTGACCCCGCCCGAGCCGGTTGAGGCCACCGCCCCGCTGCCCGACGACCCGCCGCTGCTGTTCGTCTGGCGCGGCGTGCCCCACCGTGTGCGTCGGGCCGAGGGGCCGGAGCGCATCGAATGCGAATGGTGGCGTGGGCAAGGGTCGCTGGGGCCGGCGGTGCGCGACTATTACCGGGTCGAGGATGACGGCGGCCGGCGGTTCTGGCTGTTCCGCGCCGGCCTGTACCGCCCTGACGAGACCCCGCGCTGGTTCCTGCACGGGTTTTTGGCGTGAGGTGTCGGGTCGCCGCCCGCTTACCCCGCCCGGTCGAGCTGTTTCAGGAAGGCGATGTAGCGGTTGATGTCCTCCATGCGGCGGGCATGGTCGTTCATGTCGGACAGGCGGCCTTCGATGGCCTTCTGGGCGCCCTCCACCTCATCGATCACCGCATGGATGTCGGTCTGCAACTCCTGCGAGGCAGTCGCGGCCTCGTCCATGCGGGCGCTGGTGTCGTCGAGCTGGCCGCCGACGGAGCGGACGGAGGTCACCACCTGGTCGATGGCGCGGCGGGTATCGGCCAGCGTCTGCTTGGTGTCGTTGGCCAGCTTGCGCACCTCCGCCGCCACCACGGCGAAGCCCTTCCCCGCCTCCCCCGCGCGGGCGGCCTCGATGGTGGCGTTGAGTGCCAGCAGGTTGGTCTGGCTGGCGATGCCGTCGATCACCGCCAGCACCTTCTCGATGCTCTTCACCACGGTGGACAGCTGGTTGAATTCGCGGACCAGCGCCTCCTTGCGGTCGGCGTGGCCGTCGAACAGGGTGGCGTGGCGGTTCAGCGTCGCCTCGATCGCCGACATCGAGCCGCCGATGCGCGCGGCATAGCTGGCGGTCTCCTGCACGCCGCCGGTCAGCGTCACCAGCGCGTCGAGATAGCTGTGCATCCGTTCGATCACGCTGTTGCGGATGCGGCTCAGCAGCTCCAGCCGGTTGTAGCGGGTGGCGATGAAATAGCTCTGGAACCGGGCGTAATGCACCGGGAAGCGGTCGACCATGTCGTCGGAGAAGGCGGCGCCGGGCGGCACCTCGAAGAACATCAGCGCCGACAGGGTCTGGTTGATGTTGATGCCCAGCAGCTCGCCGAAGGTGGAGAAGCCGGCGGCGGCCAGCCCGTCGAAGGCATGGACCCGCGACAGCTGGTCGGGGTTGTTCAGCCGGCGCAGGATGCAGTCGTTCAGGATGGCGCCGACCGGCCGCGGCTTGTTGCGCAGATAGGCCGAGAGGTCGTCCTCCGTTTGGCGGACGAAATCGGTCGCCTCCACCAGGCACAGCGAGTCGCCGGGATTGACGTCACAGTAGAAGGCGACTTCCCCCTTTTCGAAATCGAAGCCGGAGATGGAGCGGACGAACAGCTCTCCCTCCATTTCGATGGCGAAGGTGTTCTTCGCCAGCTTGCCCGGCAGTTCCTGCGGCTTGCAGCGCAGGGATTTGGCGAGCGCGTCGATGAAGCCGACGACCTCGAAGCCGTCGCGGTCGATCACGCTGCGCACGATGCGGCGCATCGGGTCGGCGTCGACCACGGCGAAGCGGGTCTGGGTCGGCCGGAAATTCTGCGACTTGAAGATGCCGTAGCGGATGCCGGGCGCCATCTTCAGGAAGATCGTCACCGCCGCGTTCTCCAGCACGCGCTGGCCGTCGAACAGATGGGTGTTGCGGAAATCGAGCTTACCGCCGGCCGAGCCGCCGATGAACAGGCAGGGGAAATGGCCGGAGCGGTAGACCGCCTCCATGAACCAGCTTTCGCTGGCCGACAGGCCATCGATGAAGGTCAGCGCCACCGTGTCGTGGCTGTCGATGGGGAAGGGGACGCGGATGCGGTCGAGCTCGCCGCGGATCGCCTCCACCCGTGCCGGCACGTCGCGGGTCGGGCGGCCGCCGCGCAGGTCGTCGCAATGCAGCGGGACCGACTGGATGCTGATCCCGGCGAACAGGCGCGGGCTGAAGGATTGCAGCACCACGCTGTCCCAGCGGTCGCCGGCCTTGCGGTAGAGCGGCTGGCCCTCGGCCGCGCACAGCTCGCCCGCGGTGGAGACCAGCACCAGCTGGGTCGCCGCCGGCAGGGCGGAGCGGACCGCCCGCGCGGTGGCGGCGAAATCGACATGCGGCGACACGAAGCCGACGACCAGCGCCGGTGCCCCGTCGGCGAAATTCAGCCCGTCCAGCGCCGCGGCGCCGATCTGCCCCGCCGGCAGGCACAGGCTGCGGATCGGCTGTTCCGCCGGTCCGGCGGCGTGCGCTGCCGGTTCGGACCTGCCAGCAGGAGTGCCGACGGGGGTGCCGGGGACGGGGGAGGTCGGGGAGTCCGAGCGGAAGAAAGACAGCATGCTGGCGAATCCTCGGTTGTCTTTGTTGTTCATCCGCGCACCGGCGGCGCCCGTTTTCTGCTGTGAGTGCCCGGGTATGGCTCATTTTGCCGACAATTTAGCTGCCGATTGGTAGCGTTTCCTGTCGGGGGGACTCCGTATCCGGCTGCGGCCTGTCGCCGCATCCATCGGCAAGTTGGGGGCAGGTTTGGGCGGTGGACCGAAGCGGCAAGACATGGCGGCGGTCGATTCCGCTTGTGGGGCCAGCGGAACATTGGCATAAGGCAATCCAGAGGCCTGGGGTGCCGCGCGGTGGTCGCGCGGCTGAGACACACCCATCGAACCTGTCTGGGTAATGCCAGCGAAGGGAGCCGCCGCATGATCCATGCGCCAGAATTTCATCCATATTCCGTTTCCGCGCCGGGACTCCGTCCTTCCGTTGCCGTTATCGGCGCCGGATGCATCGGCCTCGCCATCGCCTGGAGGCTGGCGTCGGCCGGCTGCCGTGTCGATGTCTTCGAGCGGGGAGAGGCTGGGCGCGGCGCCACCCATGCCGCCGGCGGGATGCTGGCCGCCTGTGTCGAAACCGAGCCGGGCGAGGATGGGCTGCTGCCGCTGACCCGCGCGTCGCAGGCCCTGTGGCCGGACTTCGCCCGCGATCTCGAAGCGGCGAGCGGCATGGCCGTCGACCTGCGCAGCGAAGGCACCATGGTCATCGCGCTGACCGCCGACGATGCCGCGAAGGTCCGCTTCCTGCACGGTTTCCAGCGCGATCTGGGGTTGCCGGTGGAGTGGCTGGGCGGGTCCGAGGTGCGGCGGCGCGAACCCTTCCTGCAACCGGGTGTCGCCGGTGCCCTGTTCTGTGCCGGCGACCATCAGGTCGACAACCGCAAGGTCGCGGCCGCCCTGCGCCGCGCCGCCGAAGTCGCCGGCGCCCATCTGCACGAGCGGTGCGGCGAGGTGGCGCTGGCGGTGGAGGGCGGGTACGCCGTGGGTGTGCGGGTGGCTGAAACGCTGCACCGGGCCGACCGGGTGGTGCTGGCCGCCGGGGCGTGGTCGGCCGGGGTGCCCGGACTGCCGGCCGCCGCCCGGCCGCCGGTGCGTCCGGTGAAGGGGCAGATGGTCTGCCTGCGAATGGACCCCCGTCTGCCGCTGCTGCGCCATGTGGTGTGGACGCCCGGCACCTACCTGATCCCGCGGCTGGACGGCCGGCTGCTGATCGGTGCCACGACGGAAGAGCGCGGCTTCGACGACCGCCTGACCGCCGGCGGCCAGTTCGCCCTGCTGGAAGGAGCGTGGCGGGCGCTGCCGGGAATTGCCGAACTGCCTATCGAGGAAGCCTGGGCGGGTTTCCGTCCCGGCAGCCGCGACGATGCGCCGGTCCTGGGCGAGAGCGGCATTCCCGGCCTGATCCACGCCACCGGCCACCACCGCAACGGCATCCTGCTGACCCCGGTGACCGCCGACGGCATCGCCCGGCTGGTGCTGACCGGCGAGACCGACCCGCTGCTCCGCCCCTTCGCCGCCGACCGCTTCGTTGCCGCGGGAGCTGCCGCATGAGCGCCGTTTCACGTGAAGCCATCCGCGTCAACGGCTGCGAAGAGCCGCTGTCCGCCGCCTCCGTCGCCGAGTTCCTGGCCGGGCGCGGCATCGCCGCCGGAACGCTCGGCGTCGCGGTCGCTCTGAACGGCGCCGTGGTCCCCCGCCGCCGCTGGCCCGAGACCCCGCTCCAGCCCGGCGACAGCCTGGAAATCGTCCGTCCCATCCAGGGCGGCTGACCCTGAATTTCCCTCTCCCGTGACCAGTCCGGGAAGGATCCCCTCTCCCCCTGGGGAGAGGGTTAGGGTGAGGGGGATGCACTGCGTGACTATGCCGAAAATCCACGCCGCGCGTCCCCCTCACCCCGACCCTCTCCCCAGGGGGAGAGGGGGAATTCCCCAGGCCGGTCGTGGGAGAGGGCCTTTGCAAAAGGCTTCCCCATGTCCCCAACCGACACCCTCACCATCGCCGGGCGCAACCTCGGCTCGCGGCTGTTCCTCGGCACCGCCGGCTATCCGAACCAGCAGGTGATGCTCGACGCGCTGGCGGCCAGCGGCAGCGAACTGGTCACGCTGGCGATCCGCCGCATCAGCCTGGACGGCTATTCGGAAAGCCTCGTCGACGTGCTGGCCCGCGCCACCGCGGGACGGGCGGCCGGGCCGGTCGGGCTGCTGCCCAACACCGCCGGCTGCATGACCGCCAAGGAGGCCGTGTTGACCGCCCAGCTGTCGCGCGAGGCGCTGGACACGCCCTGGATCAAGCTGGAGGTCATCGGCGACCGGGAACTGCTCTATCCCGATGTGGAGGAACTGCTGCGCGCGACGGAGGAACTGGTGAATGACGGCTTCGTCGTGCTGCCCTATTGCAACGACGATCCGGTGACCTGCCGCAAGCTGGCCGACCTGGGGGCCGCGGCGGTGATGCCGCTGGGGGCCTTCATCGGGTCGGGCATGGGCATCCGCAACCCGCACGCCATCGAGACGATCTGCGCCCGCAGCCCGGTGCCGGTGGTGCTGGATGCCGGCATCGGCACCGCCTCCGATGCAGCGCTGGCGATGGAGCTTGGCTGTGCCGCCGTTCTGCTGAACACCGCGGTGTCGAAGGCGCGCGACCCGGTGCGGATGGCGGCGGCGATGCGCGATGCAGTCAATGCCGGCCGAGCCGCCCATCTGGCCGGCCGCATGCCGATGCGCGCCTATGCCGAACCGTCCAGCCCGCAGATGGGCCTGATCGGCGGCTGAGGGCGGCCGACTGCGGGGCAGCCGGGGACGGCCGGGGTGGGCAAGGTGACGCGCACTCCGTTCGGCCGCTTGATCCGGCGGGGCGGCTGACGCAGGCTGTGGCGCACCGCCTCCTTTGGCGCCCCCCTTGGCACCCCTCTGCCGGAGACCCTTCCCGTGCCCGCCTCCTTCGAACCCCGCACTCCCGACTGGAAGGCGCGCTGTTTCGCGTCCTTCGAACAGCAGCCGATCTGCAAGACGCTCGGCATCGAACTGGCGGCGATGGAGCCGGGCTTCTGCGAGATGCGCTTGCCCTTCCGTGCCGACCTGACGCAGCAGCACGGCTTCTTCCATGCCGGCATGGTCAGCACGCTGGCCGACAATGCCGGCGGCTATGCGGCGCTGAGCCTGATGCCGGCCGGGGCGGAAGTGCTGGCGGTGGAGTTCAAGATCAACCTGATGTCGCCGGCCAAGGGCGACGTCATGATCGCCCGCGCCCGCGTGGTGAAGCCGGGCCGCACCCTGGTCATCACCCAGGTCGAGGTGTCGATGCTGGACGGCGGTGTCGAGAAGGACTGCGCCCTGATGCAGCAGACCACCTTCTGCGTGATGCCGAAATGACGTTTCAACCGGTTCGAAAGGGCTTTTCCATGCTGTCTGCCCGTCTGTTGTCCGTGCCTGCCGCCCTGCTGCTGGCCGGCGGCATTGCCGTTCTGGCCGCCGCCCCGGCCGAGGCCAAGGACCCGCCCTCCTGCGCCGCCATCTCCTTCCGCTCGCTGCCCAGCGGCGCGCCGGACGGCGAACAGGATGCCGGCCTCTACAAGTCGCGCTTCGGCAAGATCGAGGTGAAGGCCGACGTCAAGGGCGGGCAGGCCACCACCTATTACATGGTGCTGAACGGCAAGAAGGTGGACGGCCCGGCCAACCCGCCGAAGATGTCGGAAGCCTGCCTGAAGTCCAAGCACGTCAAGGTCCCGGTCACCAAGCAGACCCAGGGCACCTGCACCGGCACCCGCTTCCGCGTCGTCGTCGACCGGTCCAGCGGCAAGCCGGTCGCCGCCTTCTTCGGCCTGCAGGGCGAGGATTGGGCCTATTGCAGCGCGACGACGCTGTAAGGACGGAAGCCTGAAGGGGGGCGGAAGGAACCCGCCCCCCATCTCCTCAGATCGCCAAAGCCTTCACCCGCTCCCGCAGGGTCTGCCGTGCCGCTTCCGCTTCGGTGCGGGCGGTGGTCAGGTCGCGGGCCAGGCTGTCCAGCCGGTTTTCCGCCTCTGCCATCTTCGCCAGCGTGCGCTTGTGCAGGTCGCTGCCGGCCGGCAGGGCCTTCAGGTTCTCGCGCAGCCGGTCCTGGTCGGCGATTCGCTCGGTCCGCTCGCGCTCCAGTTCGGCGATGCGGCGCTCCTTCTCGGCGACGGCGGACCGCAGGCCGGCCAGAATGGTCAGCGCCTGACGCACCTCCGTTGGCAGTTCGGGGGCGGAGGCGCGGGCGGCGATCTGGTCGGCGCTCAGATCGGTCAGCACGATCCGTTCCTGCCGCGGCCGTTCCAGCGTCGCGGTCAGCGTGACCGTCTTACCGGCCGGCACCGCCAGTGGCAGACGGTAGGCGCCGGCCGTCGCCTCCGGCTTGCCGTCCGCCGGCTCGGCAAGATCCCAGCCGGGGCGGCGCGGATGCTCGATCACCACGCTGCGGTCGGCGTCCGGGGCGCCCGCCACCGTGTAGGTGGTGCTCTGCCGGTCGGTGACCGACAGGGTCAGCACGCCGTCTGCAAGGGCGGCGCGGGACAGCCGGCGGCTCGGCTTCTCCTCGCGGTCGATTGTCACCGCCTGATCGACGGCGAAGGAGAGCAGACGGCTGTCGCCCGCCGGCAGGGTCGCCATGCGCGCGTCGCCGACATAGGCGCTGGTCTCCGCCTCGGAACCGCCAGTGCGGTCGTAGAAGGTCAGCAGCCCCGGCGGCAGGGCGGTATCGCCGTCATTGCGCAGCCGCAGCGACGCCAGCGGGTGGCGGGCGTCGGTGCCCGGCTGGTAGAGCGCCACCCGCTCCACCGGCAGGCTGCGGACGGCGATCGGCATCATCAACGTCCTGCCGTTCGGCACGCTGACCGGTTGCGGGTAGTGGAACAGCACCTGGGCGCCTTCCGCAGCACCGGCATCGGCACTGCGCACCGCGGCCATCGCCGGAGTCCCGGCGGCGCTGCCGTAGGGCGCCACCTTCGCCAGCGGTTCGCCCATCGGCGCGGGGGCCATGGCCGGTGCGGGGGGCGGAGGAGCGGCCATCGTCGCGGCGGGCGGTACCGCGGCGCGCGAGGCTTCTGACTGCGGCCGCATCGCCGGATGGGCATCGTTCAGCGTCACCGTGCCCTCGTCCGCCGTGGGCAGCACCCGGCCCAGCACCTCCACCGGCACCTCGGGCCGTTCGACGAAGTAGGGGGTGTAGAGCGCTTGGCGCAGGGTGACCGGATTGCCGGACACCACCGTCAGATCGACGCCCTTCCAATCCTCGCCGGAGAGATTCTCCAGCACCGCCCAGCCCTGCAGCGCGCCGCTGCCCGCTTTCGCCGCCCCGGTTTGCAACTGCCCGCTCTGCGTCATGCTGAGCCGGTAGGTCGCCTTCCACAGCGGCATCTCCGCGACATAGCCGACCCGGACCCGCCGCTCGCCGGCGGCTTGCCCATCCTGCGGCGCCCGGCTGTGCACGGTCAGCTGCCGCCGCTCGCGCCGGGCATTCTCCGCCACCGCCGACAGCGCCCGGTCGATCTGGGCCTGCACCGCCGGATCGGTGAAGCGCAGGGCATCGGCCTCCTCCAGCACCAGCTGGCGCAGTCCGTCGGCGGTCATCAGCGTCACCCGGTGGCGCGTGGCGGTGGCGCCGTCGCCGCCCGGCAGCCGCACCGTCTCCTCCGTCACCGACATCAGCCGGCCGGTCAACTGGCGGGAGCCGCCGGACGTCACCTCCGCCCCGCGCATCGCGTTCAGCAGAGCGGCGGGCGAAGTGAGGTCGCCCGCCGAGAAGGGCAGTTCGCGGAAGGCGGTGTCCAGTGGTTCGGCGCCGGGCAAGCCGATGGTGCCGATGCCGCCCTTGTCGTCATAGACGACGATGCTTTTCAGCACGTCGTCGACCTGATCGCGCCGGACCTCCAGCGACAGGTCGGCATCGCCGCTGACCGTCGCCTCATATTCGAAATAGCCGACGCCGCCGGTGGACAGCAGAACCCGCGTCAGCGCCAGTTGCCCGCCGGTTGGTCCGTCCGCCGCGGCCCAGGCGGCCGGGGCCGCCATCAGCAGGGCGGTGGAGGCGAGAAGGATGGCACGGGTCATGATTGTCTCTCCGGTTCTGTTGCTCCCAACCGTCGGCATAAGCGCGAATTCGGGCGGGATTAGGGAGAACGTTACCGGAGGAAGGAGATATGGCCGGCAGGGTGGGGCCCGTGCGTCAGGGCGCCGCCGTCAGCCAGCGTTCCATCATCGTGCGCCACAGCGGCGCGCCGTTATGGGCCGTGACCTGTGCCACGTTCGGCGCGCAACCCGGATTGCAGCCCTGATGGTGGCTGCAACGCTCCGCCACCGGACGGCGGTTGCCGTCGGCGGGCAGGCGCCTCGCGGTCCTGGAGTGGGCTGGGGAGTGGGCCGGGGCGTGCGATGCGGTGCGCTGGTGCGGCATCGGCAGTGCCGGGGCGGTGCAGCCGGACATGATCTTGGTCTAGTCCCAGTCTTTCGGGGGCCAGTCGTTCGGTCCGGCCGTCAGCCCGGCCGCCCGACCGAGCGCGCCGAGTCGAGATGGCGCCTCGCCTCGCCCAGCAGCAGCCGGTGCTGCGCCAGCGTTTCGCGGATCGGGCCATGCTGCCCATAGACCCGCACCTCGTTCAGCAGGCGGTCGGCGCGGTCGAGCAGGGCCAGACGCTCCAGGCAATGATCGATGTTCGACATGGCGGCGCATTCCCCATCACGGCATTGGTCCGGCGCCCCTTGCCGGGCAACCGTCCCCTGTTCGATGGTCTGGATTTAAACCGCAACGTGTTTCTGGTTAATGTCTGCGCAAGGGTATTTTTATGTCGCTGGAGCGGCAGGGGGTTTCAACCAACTCATGCGGTGGGCGAAAGAGCCGCGGCTGTTACGGGGTTGTAACGCATTGCGTGGCGCTCGCGCGTGAGATAAGAAGGTTTGGGGAGGTAACAGGCATGCATATTCTCGCGGTCGACGACGACGAGCCGATTCGGGAGCTTTTGGCCTCATATCTGGCAGGAGAGGGGTACCGGGTCACGACGGCGCAGGATACCGCATCGGCCCGGCAGGCCCTGGATGGCGAACCTGTCGATCTCGTGGTCTGTGACCTGCGTCTGCCCGACGGTGACGGTCTGGGGCTTGTCCGCCAGATCCGCACCGAATCGCAGATCCCCGTCATCATCCTGTCCTCCAAGGACCAGGATGTCGACCGCATCGTCGGGCTGGAACTGGGTGCCGACGATTACCTGACCAAGCCCTTCAACCCGCGCGAACTGCTGGCCCGCATCAAGGCGGTGCTGCGCCGCGTCTCCAACGACGCCCGCCCGGCGCGCAGCCCGGAAGAACTGCGCGCCGTCGTGCAGTTCGCCAATTGGGAACTCGACCTCACCGCCCAGCGTCTGCGCGGGCAGGAGGGGCGCGAGGTGGAACTGACCAAGGCGGAGTTCGGCCTGCTCGCCGCCTTCGTCAAGCGGCCGCAGCGGGTGCTGACCCGCGACCAGCTGCTCGACCTCACGCGGGTCGACGGGGCGGAGGTGTTCGACCGCTCCATCGACGTGCTGATCCTGCGCCTGCGCCGCAAGATCGAGGCGAACCCGAAGGAACCCCGCATCATCAAGACCGAGCGTGGTGCCGGCTACGTCTTCGACGCCAAGGTCCGCACCGTCTGACGGGTCCGCGGTGCCCGTCCGGCCTCCCCCCAGCTGCCCCGGACGCCCCCTGGACGCCTTCCCACACCCGCGTTAGCCTTTCCTGAAAACCTGCCGGAGAGGAAACGCGCGTGTCTGATCCCATCGATTTCTATTTCGACTTCGGCTCGCCCTACGGTTACTTCGCCAGCCTGCGCATCGACGAGCTGGCGGCGAAGCATGGCCGCACCGTCATCTGGCACCCGGTTCTGCTCGGCGCCATCTTCAAGGTGACGGGCATGAAGCCTAACCTTGAGCAGCCCCTGCGCGGCGAGTATCTGACCCAGGATGTCGGGCGCATCGCCCGCCTGACCGGCGCGCCCTTCACCTTCCCCGATTCGGCCCCGGCCAATGGCGTCGCCGCTTCGCGCGCCTTTTACTGGCTGGCCGACGAGCATCCGGAACAGGCCAAGCTGCTGGCCCGCGCGATCTATCACGCCCATTTCGGCGAGGGGCAGGACATCGGCCCCGCCGACACGGTGGCGGAGATCGCGGCGAAGACGCTGGGCAGCCTCGGCATTGACCGCGCTGCGGTGACCGCCGCCATCCAGGACCCGGCGGTCAAGGACCCGGCGGTCAAGGACCGGCTGCGCAGCGAGGTCGACGATGCGGTGGAACGCGGCGTCTTCGGCTCGCCCTTCTTCATCGTCGATGGCGAACCCTTCTGGGGCTGGGACCGGCTCGACATGGTCGACCGCTGGCTCGCCACCGGCGGCTGGTAAGGGCATCTGTAAAGCTGGGCCTCCGGATCGTCTCCGGGGGCGGAAAGTGCTGACGGTCGGGGCCGGCAAACCGCTATAACCATGGGCTAAGACTTTCGGTTGGGCGCCGGCCGCGGTGCCTGCTCTCGTTTCGGTTTACCGCCCCATGGATCAGATCGTTCCCGACCGCCGTCCCCGGACCTCCAGCCCGCCCCCGGCAGTGCCGCCCGGCGGTTCGCATGGCAATCATGGAGGTGGGCACGGGGGTGGGCATGGGGGCCGGGGGGCGTCGAAGTCCTGGCTGGGCGGGGCGCTGCTGACGGCTCTGCTGCTCGGCCTGATCGCCCTGTCGATCCGGTCGGTGTCGGGCGACCTGACCTTCGTGCTGCTGGGGTCGGTCGGGCTGGTGGTCGGCGCCTTCCACTACCTGTTTCCGGGCAGCCAGTTCTTCACC
>NZ_CP170466.1:1225000-1337500 GCF_042604625.1 Azospirillum sp. A29 | reverse complement strand
TTTGATCGCGTGGTAGCGGAGCGTTCCGTAAGCCTGCGAAGGGTGTCCGTGAGGCCGCCTGGAGGTATCGGAAGTGAGAATGCTGACATGAGTAGCGACAAACAGTGTGAGAAACACTGTCGCCGAAAGTCCAAGGGTTCCTGCGCAAGGTTAATCCACGCAGGGTGAGCCGGCCCCTAAGGCGAGGCCGAAAGGCGTAGTCGATGGGAACCACGTTAATATTCGTGGGCCTGGCGGAGGTGACGGATTGGAAAGCGTGTACGATCTTATCGGATTGATCGTGCTGTGGACCGGTTCCAGGAAATAGCCCCGCCTTACAGACCGTACCCCAAACCGACACAGGTGGACTGGTAGAGTATACCCAGGCGCTTGAGAGAATGGTGTTGAAGGAACTCGGCAAATTGCCCTCGTAACTTCGGAAGAAGAGGGCCCCGTTGTGGCGCAAGCCATGGCGGGGGGCACAGACCAGGGGGTAGCGACTGTTTACTAAAAACACAGGGCTCTGCGAAGCCACACAAGGCGACGTATAGGGTCTGACGCCTGCCCGGTGCCGGAAGGTTAAGAGGAGGAGTGCAAGCTCTGAATTGAAGCCCCGGTAAACGGCGGCCGTAACTATAACGGTCCTAAGGTAGCGAAATTCCTTGTCGGGTAAGTTCCGACCTGCACGAATGGCGTAACGACTTCCCCGCTGTCTCCAACACCAACTCAGCGAAATTGAACTCTCCGTGAAGATGCGGAGTTCCCGCGGTCAGACGGAAAGACCCCGTGCACCTTTACTACAGCTTTGCAGTGGTGCTAGGGACTTCATGTGTAGGATAGGTGGGAGGCTTGGAAACATGGGCGCCAGCTCGTGTGGAGCCAACCTTGAAATACCACCCTTGAAGTCTCTGGCATCTAACCGTGGCCCGTTATCCGGGTCCGGGACCCTGCATGGCGGGTAGTTTGACTGGGGCGGTCGCCTCCCAAAGTGTAACGGAGGCGCGCGATGGTGGGCTCAGAGCGGTAGGAAATCGCTCGACGAGTGCAATGGCATAAGCCCGCCTGACTGCAAGACTGACAAGTCGAGCAGAGACGAAAGTCGGCCATAGTGATCCGGTGGCTCCACGTGGACGGGCCATCGCTCAACGGATAAAAGGTACGCCGGGGATAACAGGCTGATGACTCCCAAGAGTCCATATCGACGGAGTCGTTTGGCACCTCGATGTCGGCTCATCACATCCTGGGGCTGGAGCAGGTCCCAAGGGTTCGGCTGTTCGCCGATTAAAGTGGTACGTGAGCTGGGTTTAGAACGTCGTGAGACAGTTCGGTCCCTATCTGCCGTGGGTGTCGGAGTTTTGCGAGGATCTGTCCCTAGTACGAGAGGACCGGGATGGACATACCTCTGGTGCACCGGTTGTCACGCCAGTGGCATGGCCGGGTAGCTAAGTATGGACGGGATAACCGCTGAAAGCATCTAAGCGGGAAACCCACCTCTAAACCAGAGCTCCCTTGAGAGCCGTGACAGACCATCACGTCGATAGGAGGCATGTGGACGGGCAGCAATGCCTGAAGCTAAGCCTTACTAATCGCTCGATCGGCTTGATCTCGACACCACTAACCGCGCCATGCGCAGCAGCAAGCCTGCTCGAAAACAGCAGCTTGACCAGCGCATCGCCGTTCGATACATCCTCGACATCACTTGCACGAACAAGCATACGCGCTTTCGGTAACAGCGTCGGTCTTGTGCCTCGGTGACCTGGTGGTCATGGCGAGGTGTCAAACACCCGATCCCATCCCGAACTCGGCCGTGAAAAGCCTCCGCGCCAATGGTACTGCGTCTTAAGACGTGGGAGAGTAGGTCGCCGCCAGGTCGCTCAGGCACAAGAGACGCTTCAAACCAAAGCGCACATGCTTGCATCTTCACCAACTCCATGACCCGACAATGATACATCCGCGGGGTGGAGCAGCCCGGTAGCTCGTCAGGCTCATAACCTGAAGGCCGCAGGTTCAAATCCTGCCCCCGCAACCAAATCAACAAGAAGCCCGCCGCGCTCACGCACGGCGGGCTTCTTGCTGTTTCCAGTCTTTGCCATTTGCGACCCTTCCTCCGCAAAAAAAGGCGGCTATGGCCGGAGCATGCGGTCGGTTGTCGCGCTGTGTGGACCCCGCGCTCCTCAAAACGACTGTGCCGCACGGTAAAGCTGAAGCTTTACGGTCAGCGCGCAAATCAACGCCCGCGCGAAATTAACCTCTCATAAACGCCTTCGCGATGAACCTATTTTAGACAAAAGCAAGGCAGAGGGAAGGTCGCCGGGCCGGGAAGGGGCTGGTGGGCCGATCTCTTGTCGCGCGACAACCAGCCGTGTGCCGGCCTCCCCAGGAGACATAAATGTTCAATATTTTGACCGTCATTATTTCGGTCGCCCTCACGGCGGTGATGGGAGCCGCTGGCGTGTTCTACGTGGGTAGCGCCTTCACCACCGCCGGTCCGAAGGCCGCCGCCGTCGGCATCATCCAGGCGTTGTCGCAGGTCGATGCGGCCTGGACGCTGTATGGCAGTAACGGCAACACCACGACCCTGGGTGCCGCAGGTTCGACGTTCCCGACCATGTCCGGCGCGGCGACGCAGACCGACTTGATCAACACCGGCTATCTCGCCGCCGTGCCGACCGCTCCGACGATTTCCGCCACCTGGAACGGCGTCGCCGGTGCCTACACGCTCGACCTGACCAACACCGCGACGGCCACCGGCGTCACCCAGTTCAGCAGCTTTGCCAACGGCGGCATCTTCCTGGTGCTGGGCACCACGGCCCTGTCGCAGTGCACGGAAATCGCCCGTGCCGGCGGCCAAATCTCCGCCACCGGCACGCTGGCCGTTCCCGGCACCGGTCTGACGCTGAGCGTCGCCACCCCGGCCGCCTTCAACACCGCCTTCACCGGCTACAAGTTCGGCTGCGTCCAGATCACCACGGCGACCGCGCTGACCTTCAACAACGTGACTGGCATCGCCGGTGACAACAACAAGTACGTCGCCTACTACAAGTTCTAAGCGTCGTCCGAAACGCCCTGTTGCTGACCGAAACGCCCCGACCCCTGCGGCCGGGGCGTTTTCTTGTGATTTTCCGGGTCTTTTTCCGGAAAGCGTGGCAACGGCATTGGTCCGCGACCGGGCTGCAAGATAGAGTGGGCCCGATTTGGAGGCCATGCCATGACATCGCTGATCTTGATGACGATCATGGCCATCTCGCTGGTGGCGACGACCGGCTACACCGCCTACACCATGGTCGACGCCTCGAACCGGATCAGCCAGGCGCAGCGAAGTGCCGCCGACATGCATCGGCTGGCGGCACTGGTCGAGGCGAACCTGCGCGTTCTCGACAATGACGGAGTCGCCAGCCCGCCGGCGCCCGAGGATCCGCCGCTCCGTGCGGCAACTGCTGCATCCGCAAAGGCGCAATCGTCGACCGGCAAGGTCGCGGCCAAGGAGCCGGTGCAACCGGCCGGCACCCTGCCGCGCTGGCTGATGCCGGGCACCCGGACACCCTGGGGAGCAGTCTACGGCTATTGCGTGTTCGCTCCGGCATCGGACCGGGCCGCGGCGCAACTCCGCACGGCGTCCTGGCCGGCGGGGGCGGCCAGCGGTGGGCGCAGCTACGTGGCGGCCGCACCCGCGGCGCCAACGGAGCTGGCCCGCGCCGGGGTGATCGCCGCAATCGTGGCGCCGCCCATCGGCTCGACCGCTCTGCCGGACTGCACGGCCTTGACCTTCCGCGACGGCCGGATCGAGGTTGCCGAAGGCAGCGCCGTCGCTGTCACCCGCGGGGCCTCGGCCGATCTCGCAGCACTGGCCGCCTCGGCGACCGTCACGCGCCATGTGGCACCGACCGCGCAGGGCGATGCGACCGGAACCAGCCCGGCCGACGCCATGACCCTGTCGGCCGCTCTCGGCCATTGGCAGGCGACCCGGCCCTCGACCATGGTGCTGCGCCTCGCTCCCGGCCGGCACGAGCTTCCGGCGGCGCAGGTGCAGGCATTGGCCGCCGATCAGGACGGTGGCCGGGCGGTGCGGCTGGTGCTGAAGGCGGAGGCGCCCGAAGTCGTGGTATCGACCAACCCGCCGGACGTGGCGCTGCGGCTGCCGACCGATACCCGAATCGAGAATATCGGCTTCGAAATGCCGGTCGAGGCGCTTCCCGGCACCCGGCTGACCTTCGCCGGCAACAACGCCATCTCCACCAACCGGGCCGCCGGGCTACGGGTGGCGCATGCGCGGCTGGACGTCGCGGGCGGAAAACTGACGGTGACGGCGCCCGGCGGCGACGGTGTGCTGGTCGATGGCGGCACCGCCCTGTTCCGCGACGCTGCCGTCGAGGTCACGGTGGGGGCCGGCCGCAGTGCGCTGGTGTCCTCGCTGGGCGCCGGCGTCACCTTCACGGCCGAGTCGCGGCGCCCGTCTTTACAAGTCCATGGCAGGGGACTGCCGATGGCGGCGCTGCGCAGCGGCGGCGGCCAAGCCATCCTCGACCGGACCGACGTTGCCGTTGACAACGGCACGCCCTTCGGCATCGTCATCGAGAACGGGCAGCTGGAGATGAAGTCCTCCGTCATCGGCGGGCCGGCGGCGCGGCCGGGCAGTGCCGGCGTCCTCGACCTTGGCGGGTCGCACGCGGTGGCGGATCCTAACAGCCACATCTGGTCGGCGCCCGGCGGCCGGTGCGCCCAGGGGGCGCTATTTTCCCAGCAGGCTGCCGCGGGGGAGGGGGGGCGCGCCGTTTCCGGGGCCGCCGCATCGGGCGCGGTCCTGCCGTCGGTCGCCAACCGGGCGAGCTGGACATGCCGGTCCTGAAGCCGTCCGCGGCGTTCCGTGAGGAACTTGCCGGCTACCTGCTGCGCAAGGGGCTGGTGACGCGCGGCATCCTCGACGCCGCGATGGCGGAGCAGCGGGTGACCGGCGAATCGCTCGGCGCCATCCTGGTGCGCAACGGCTTCCTTGCCCGCGCCGACCTGGACGAGGCGAAGATCAGCCATGAGACCGCCCTGGAAACGCCGGAGGCGATGGGCGGCACACCGATCCCGCTGCCGCTGCTGGAGCGGCACGCGATCATCGTCACCGGGCTCAGCGACGATGCAGTGCATGTGGCGACGCTGCACGACGAATCGGTGGCCAGCCGGGTGGCCGCCCGTTACTACCCTGGGCGGACGGTGCGCTTCAGCAGCTTCGTCCCCGACCAGTTCGACGAGTTCCTCGACCGCGTCCGCCGCGCCCAGTCCGGGCTGGAGGACAGCGACCCGGTGGAGCAGCTGGTGTCGCGCGCGATGGAGGCCGGGGCGTCGGACATCCACATCCTGCCGCGCCGCAAGACCTGTAGCATCTTCCTGCGGGTGGATGGCATCCGCCGCCTGATGGACGAGACGGCGGCGGCCACCGCCGCCACCATTGTCGCCCGGATCAAGGACCGCTCCGGCATGGATCTGGCGGAACGGCGGCTGCCGCAGGAGGGCCGCTTCGAGATCGAGCATCGCGGGCGGCCGGTCGATTTGCGCGTGACCACCGTGCCGTCGGTGGATGGCGAGATCATCGTCATGCGCATCCTGGATGTGGAGCGGGTGCAGCCGAACCTGGACAGGCTGGGCATCAGCCATGTCGGCGACTGGCGCCGCGCGGTGGACCGGCGTCACGGGCTGTGCCTGGTCTGCGGACCGACCGGGTCCGGCAAATCGACCACCCTGACCGCGACCGTGCGCGAGATGGACCGGCTGGGCCGCGCCATCTACAGCATCGAGGATCCGGTGGAATACCGCATGGCTTATACGGGGCAGGTCAACGTCAACCCGGCGGTGAAGCTGGACTTTGCGCGGGTCGTCCGCACCTTCATGCGCGCTGATCCCGACGTGATCGTGCTGGGCGAGGTGCGCGACGAGGAAACGGCGCAGATCGCGGTGCGTGCCGCCGACACCGGCCATATGGTGCTGACCACCCTGCACACGGGATCGGTGAACGGAGCCATCGACCGGCTGCGCCATCTCGGCGTGCCGGCCCACGACATCAAGTCGCTGCTGCGCGGCGTTCTGGTCCAGTCGCTGGTCCGCACAATCTGCCGGGCCTGCCATGGCGCCGGCTGCGCGGCTTGCGGCAATGCCGGCTATGCGGGGCGGACGGCGGTCAGCGAATGCGCGGTGTTCGACGAGCCCGCCGCCGTGGTCGCCGCGGCGAAGGGCGCGCGGAACTGGCGGTCGCTGTATGAGGATGCGGTCGCCAAATTCCATGCCGGCATCACCACGGCGGCCGAACTGCGCCGCGTCTTCGGCAGCGAGGCCAAGAGTGTGGAGCAGCGCATGCCGGCGCCGCGGCCGAAGAAGTGAGGTCGAAGACATGAGACGTCGGCAGCGATGAACATCATCCAGGCGATCTTCGCCCTTGCCCTGATGGGCATGGTGGTGGCGGGTGGCATCCAGTACGTCAACCCGTCGGCCATGGCGAAAAGCCGGGTCGCGTCGCAGGCGGATTCCGGCTTTTCCGTGCTGGAGGGCGCCTATCGCAGCCGGCAGGCCAGCGGTGCCGCGGTACCGGCCGCCGACGGGTGGCAGGCGGCGCTGTTCCCCGCCTTCGGCACGATGCCGGCGGCGGTGTCGGGGCTGTCCTGGTCCTACGGCGTGCAGGCGGAGGGGACCTGGTTCTGCCTGTCCGGACCGCTGTCCGGCGGCTCTGCTGGCGATCCGGTGACGGGGGCGCTGACCTCCCTCGCCACCCGGCGGCCGGAGGGGCTGTACGAGGTGACGCGCACCTGCGGCGGGGCGGGGGGAGAGCCGGCGGGCACCGTGGCCGCCACCCTGTGGATGCAGCGGACGGCGCGATAGGGGGCTGGCTCCGGTCTTGACGTTGTTTCAGCCCCGGCCATTGACCGCGGGGCGTCGGCGGGCATAGAGATGCTGCGGCGTCCTGTCCGTGCGTGGTAACTTGGACGGACTGTCGCCACCTCTTTCGGTCGAGTCGGGAAGGCAGGGGCGTTCTTGGGCAGCGGCGGTCTCGCGACCAATGTCATGTACGGCTTCCTGGAAGGTGTGGAGCGCCGCGACGCCCTCGCCTATGCGCGCTCGTTCGCGCGGCGCACGGTGGGAAGCTCCGAACGCTGCTGGTACGCGGTCGAGCCGCTGTGGACCGGTTTCCTCTATGAAATCCACGAGGGCGGCCCCGGCCGGTCCTTCCTGCCCGATCTGGTGACGGAGCTCGACGCCAATCCCGGCGGCATCGCGCTGGTGCCGTCGGGGCGCCGGGTGTTCGAACTGACGGTGCGCAACGGGCGTCCGGTCGGCGGGCTGCTGCCCGAGGCCAAGAGCCGGCAGGTCCAGCTTCAGATGGCGGCGATCCGGCCGACGGTGCCGGTCGACGGCAAGGCCTATGGCGTGATGATCCCGCCCTGGGTGACCGCCGATCAGGTCCGGCTGCGCACCATCCGGGCGACGCGGCGGATGCGGCGGGTGGCGACCCCGGTCTCGGTGCCGCTGGCGCTGTCGTCGGTCGGCTTCGCCGCCGGGCTGGGGCTGCTGACCACCGGCGGCGGGCTGTATTACTGGTCGCCGCACCGCGTGCCGCAGCCGCAGGCCCTGACGCTGGAACAGATGCCCCACCGGCAGTGGGAGGCGGCGCTGGCTGCCATCGGTCCGGACAATTACGTCAGCAAGTTGGAATACCGCGACGGCAAGTGGACCATTGAGATTGCGGGCTCGATTGCGGGCCCGGGCGCAGGCCAGACCGCGGGTGCCCGCTGATGCCGCTGACGGTCGCCGATTTACCCATTCTCAAGCATAGCGCTGGGAGTATTGCCGCCGGACCTGATGGTCGCAACCGGCGGGCGGGAATGATGGCGGACCGGGTTTCCGGAATGATCGGGCGGATGGTGGGAGCGGTCTTGCTGGCGGCGTCGCTGTCGGCCGGCCCGCTGCTCCCCGCTGCCGCGCGGGCGGAGGAGAGCCCGTTCCTGCCGCCATCGGCGCGCCAGGACAATCTGGAGCGGCGCCTGCAGCAGCGCATCGACACCGCGGTGTCCGGGCTGGAGGAGCGGGTCGCCAAGGCGATGGTCGATGCGCTCGACGGAAGGGCGCGCGACGGCGCTCTGCCGCGGGCGGTCGAGGATGCGCTGGCCCGCCGGATGGCGGCGCCGGGCGGCGCCTTGCCGGGTGGTGCCTCCGCCGGAGCGATGGCGCCGGGCGGACGCCGCCAGGGGGCGGCTCTGGCCGGAAGCCCGCCGGGGGCGCCGCCGCTGCCGCCGCTGCCCAACATGCCGGGGTCCGCCATGTCGGCGGCCGATCTGGTGCCGTCGGGCGCCACCTTCGTCGGCTGTCTCGACGGCCGCGCCTTTTTCCAGGACCGCGCCGGCACGCCGTTCCTGATCGACCCGCGCGCCTTCCCGGCGACGGGCGGGGGACCCGCCACATGCGCAAGATGACCGTTGTCCGCAAGAGCGGCTTTCTGCTGCCCGCCATGGTGGGGCTGCTGGCTGCCGGGTCTCTGGCCGGCTGTTCCCTGCCGGAGGTGGCCGAACTGCCGAAGCGCGAGACGGTGGTCGCCGCCGCCGAACAGCGCCTGACCGAGGACAACTCCCCGGCGGTGACCGAGGTGCCGGTGGGCCGCGGCATGCTGGTCGCCCAATCCCTGCGCCAGCCGCTGCCGGCCAGCCTCGCGGCGCGCCGAATCTCGGTCAGCTTCCCGTCGGGCGAGAACACGCTGGACCGGCTGACCAGCATGATGACCTATTCCGGCGTGCCGGTCGCCACCCGGTTCGAGGGCACCGACGGGGCGGCGATGCTGCGCCAGACCCTGCCGATCCGCGCCTTCACCGGCAGCTTCACCGATCTGGCAGGCGTGCTGGAGACCGGCATGGGCGTGGTGGCGTGGTGGCAGAACGGCACGCTGTTCCTCAGCAACCGCGACCGTTTCGCCTTCACCGTGCCGCAGAACCAAGCGGTCATCGATTCGGTGATGACCGATCTGAAGACGCTGGGCGCCACCGACATCACCCAGTCGCTGCGCGGCGGACAGGTGGTCTTCTCGGCTTCGCCGACCGTCTACAGCGAGGTGATCCAGCCCTATATCGACCGGCTGCATCGCAACATGGCGATGGTGCGCATCCAGCTGGCGGTGGTCAGCCTGGGCCTGACCGACCAGTCGGCCAGCGGCTTCGACTGGAACGCGCTGGCTTTGCAGTTCAACCGGCTGCAATCGGGCACCACCACAACGACCACCAACGGGACGACGACGGTCAACGGCGGTCTTGGCGGCACGGTCTCGGCGGCCCAGGCGCCGATTTCCGTCAACATCTCCAACCCCGGCACGCTGCTGGGGGTCAGCGGCGTGTTCAATGTTGCCGGCGCCATCTCCTTCCTGTCGAAGTTCGGCAACACCGACACCCGCCAGAATGTAGAGGTGCACACCCTGTCGGGGGCAGAGGTGACGCTGCGCAGCGGACAGACCATCCCCTATGTCACCGGGGTCGGCGTCACCGCTGTCGGCGGGCTCGGCACCACGACCGCCGCGACCGGCAATGCCGCGCTGAATTCGCCGGGGGTGGTGGGGTCGGCGCAGACCGGCACGGTCCAGACCGGGCTGACCATCAAGCTGACGCCGCATTTCGACGCCGACAACCAGATCGTCACCATCGACCTGAACCTGCTGCTGAACAATTTGATTGAGTTCCGCGACCTGAATGCGGGCAACCAGGTGGGCATCCTGACCCAGCCGGTGACGCAGGAGCAGGCGCTGAACGACATCGTCCGGGTGGTCGCCGGCAACACGGTGGTGCTGGGCGGTTTGCAGACCGACAGCCGCGGCTTCAGCGGCAACCAGCCGACGGTGACCCGCGGGGCGATCGACAAGGGGGTGATCGGCAAGCAGGCGCAGGACATCAGCAAGGATGCGCTTTTCCTGATCCTGCGGCCGACCGTGACGGTCTTCCGTCCGGCGGCGCGCTGACGGGACGGCGGCGATGGCATGGTTTGAGGTCAGGCTGCTCGCTGGCGGCCGTGCCCGCTCCATCGAGGTGGAGGCCGCCGATGAACGCCGCGCCCGCGACGCCATCAGCGGCCGGGGCCGCGTGCTGTCGGTGCGGCGACGGCTCAAGGTCGGCGGCTGGGGCCGGCCGCTCGACCGCAACGAACGGCACATCCTGTTCATTCGGCTGGCGGCGATGCTCGACTCGCGGGTTGGGCTGGCCGAGGCGCTGCGCCGCATCGCCGCCGCCTTCCGCGGGCGCATCCGCCGCACGGCCGAGCGCATGGCCGACGCGGTGGAACTGGGCGACGACCTTGCCGATGCCATGCTGCGCCAGCCGCGCAGCTTCCCGCCGGTGCTTGTGGCGCTGGTGCGGGCCGGCGGCTTCGGCGAGGGCACGCCGGCTGCGCTCCGCACTGCCGCCGAGTTCGAACGGCAGCTCGCCGGGGCGCGCCAGGGCTTCCGCTCCGGGCTGGCGCTGGCGGTGCTTTATGTCGTCACCTCCGGCGTGGTGATGGTCGGCACCTCTTTCGTCCTGACGCCGCTTCTGCTCGAGACCGAAGTGTTCCGGCGGGCGGGGGAGGAGGTGAATGTCGACTGGGTCTATCTGCTGTCGAACCTGACCACCGGGCTGGTCGCGATTGTGCTGGCCGCGCTCGCCGTGCTGGGCGGGCTGGCGACGGCCGGCCGGCGGGCGGCACCCGAGCGGGTCGACCGGCTGGTGATGCGGATTCCGCTCTACCGCGACATCGCGCTGGGCATCCAGCACCATGTGATCTTCCGCGAGCTGTCGCTGCTGGTGGCCGGCGGCGTGCCGATCGACCGGGCGCTGCGGCTGACCGCCGACGGCGCCCCTGCCGGTGCGCTCGCCGCCGACCTCAACGAGGCGACGCGGGCGGTCGCCGCCGGGCTGCCCTGGACCGACGCCATGCGGGCGCTGCCCGGCACCGACCGCGCCTCCATCGCCGCGGCGGAGAACCGGGTGGAGCTGGCGCAGAGCCTGTCGGCGCTGGCCGAGCAGTACCGCGACCTCTACCTGCACGCCGTCGCGGTGGCGGAACCGGTGCTGCGCGGCCTGTCGGTGGTGGTGGTCGGGGTGGCCGGCATCGTCATGTTCGGTCTGACCATCGTGCCGATTTTGCAGCTTGCCGAGCACATCGCGCGGCAACCCTTTTAAGCCGAGGAGACTCCACCGCCATGCCCGGCCCCCTCTTCGCTCCCGGATCGGCCCGCACAACCTGCATTGCCCTGACGGCCTGCGGCGTCCTGTTCGCCGGGATCGGGGCGGCTCTGCATGTCCGCAGCTATCTGCTGGGCGAGGCGGTGGCCGAGGGCGGCAGCCGGTCGGACGGCGTCTGCCTCGGTGCCGCCCGCCGGATGGGCGGGGAACTGACGGTGACGCCGGAAGGGTTGCGCGTCACGCTGCCGGACGCGGTCGACCAGCGGACCTCGCTGACCGATGCGTCGGGCCTGCTGGCCTTCTGTCCGGACATGACGCTGTCCTATTTCTGCATGGGGTTGTCCTGCGGCCCCGGCGGCTCCGGCGGCAAGGTCAGCATGCAGGTGGAGCTGACGCGCAAGGCACTTTAGCAGGGCTTATCTGGGCTGGCTGGACAGCGACTTCGCGGCTTCAATGACGCGCCGCAGGTAGCGGGCGTGGAACTCCGGCGTGCGGCTGTGATAGTTGCCGACGGCGGTCCAGAAATTCTCCCAGCCGACGGCGTCGATCTCCCGCCGCAGGATCCAGGCGGTGACCCGGATGTTGTAGCAGGGGTCGAAGGTCAGCGCCTGCTGCACCACCTCCGGCGGGACGCGGCCGGCGGCGATCACCGGGAACCAGATGCTGTTGATCTGCCCCGGCCCGCAATCCTTGGTGCCGTTGCTGTTGGCGGAGCAGGCGCCGGGCGTCCCCTGTTCCACCGCCAGGATCAGCCGCAGCGCGTCGGCCGGCACCTGCCATTCCACCGCCGCCATGTCCAGGCATTGCGGCGGGACGGCGGCGATGCCCTTCGGCGCGCGGTCGGCCAGGGCCGGGGTTGCGGCAACCAGCAGCGCGGATGCCAGCAATCCGGCCGGCATTCTGGCCGGCAGTCCGGCAAAATCGAAACGCACCCACCGCTTCACCCGATGCCTCCCCCGGCGACCCGACGCGGAAAGGAAGCGGCGCTGCCCGCTAACAACCGGTTAATTCAAACGCGTTGCATGGTTTCAAATGAAACGATATGGTTTGCCCAACCGATCAATGACGGCCGTGCTTCCCTTGAGGGTTGGGGATATCGGCTGCGCCTGTGGAGAAAACGGATGTCCAAGAACTTCGCCTCGCACGCCGACCTGGACGAAAAGACCGTCAGTTTCGATAAGCTGTCGGACAACGCCTATGCCTACACGGCGGAGGGCGATCCCAACACCGGCATCGTCATCGGCGACGATGCGGTGATGGTGATCGACACCCAGGCGACGCCGGTGATGGCGCAGGACGTCATCCGCCGCATCCGCGAGGTCACCGACAAGCCGATCCGCCATGTCGTGCTGTCGCATTACCACGCGGTGCGCGTGCTGGGCGCCTCGGGCTATGCGCCGGAGCAGATCATCGCCAGCGAGGACACCCGCGACCTGATCGTCGAGCGTGGCGAGGCCGACATGGCGAGCGAGATCGGCCGCTTCCCGCGCCTGTTCCGCGCCGTCGAATCCGTTCCCGGCCTGACCTGGCCGACCATCACCTTCCGCGGCCACATGACGCTATGGCTGGGCTCGCTGGAGGTGCAGTTGCTGCAACTCGGCCGTGGCCACAGCAAGGGCGACACGGTGGTGTGGCTGCCGCAGCAGAAGATCCTGTTCTCCGGCGACCTCGTCGAATATGGCGCGACGCCCTATTGCGGCGACGCCTATTTCACCAACTGGCCGGCGACGCTCGACGCCCTTGCCGCGCTGAAGCCGGAAAAGCTGGTGCCCGGCCGCGGTGCCGCCCTGACCACGGCGGAGCAGGTGCAGGAGGGGCTGCGCGGCACCCGCGCCTTCACCAGCGAACTGTTCGATCTGGTCAAGCAGGGTGTCGCGGCGGGGAAGGACCTGCGCGCCATCTACAAGGACACCTATGCCGCGCTGAAGCCGAAGTTCAGCCATTGGGTGATCTTCGACCATTGCATGCCCTTCAACGTCACCCGCGCCTATGACGAGGCGACCGGCCATGTCGATCCGCGCATCTGGACCGCCGAGCGCGACATGGAGATGTGGCGCCAGCTGGAGGGCTGACGCCACCTATCCCCATCAGTCGGTGACGATCAGCCGGACATGGCGCTTGCGGCCGGCCGACAGCACGGCCGATGCGGTCAGCGTCGCCGCCTCGTCGGCCACCGGCTGGCCGTCCAGCCGGGCCCCGCCTTCGCGGATCAGGCGGCGCGCCGCCCCCTTGGAGGCCGACAGGCCGGCGGCCACCAGCGCATCGACCAGCGGCACGCCGCCGGTTCCCTCCGCAAGCCGCAGGGCGATCTCCGGCAGTCCGTCGCCGCCGGGGGCGAAGGGGCTGCCGGCGGCCGACGCCGCCCGCTCCGCCTCCGCAGCGCCATGGCACAGGCGGGTCGCCTCCATCGCCAGCACGATCTTCGCCTCGTTGATCTCCGCGCCCCCCAGCCGCTCCAGCCGGGCGATCTCGTCGAGCGGCAGTTCGGTGAACAGGCGCAGGAAGCGGCCGACATCGGCGTCCTCGGTGTTGCGCCAGAACTGCCAGAAGTCGAAGGGGCTGCGCGCGTCGGCGTTCAGCCACACCGCACCGCCGGCGGTCTTGCCCATCTTGGTGCCCGACGCCGTGGTCTGCAGCGGCGTGGTCAGGCCGAACAGCTCGCGCCGCTCGACCCGGCGGGCCAGCTCGATGCCGTTGACGATGTTGCCCCACTGGTCGGACCCGCCCATCTGCAACAGGCAGCCGTGGCGGCGCGACAGCTCCAGGAAATCATAGGCCTGGAGGATCATGTAGTTGAATTCCAGGAAGGTCAGCGGCTGCTCGCGCTCCATCCGCTGGCGCACCGACTCGAAGCTCAGCATGCGGTTGATGGTGAAATGGCGGCCGACGTCGCGCAGGAAGGGCACGTAGTCCAGCCCGTCCAACCAGTCGGCATTGTCGACCATGACGGCGTCGGCCGGGCCGTCCCCAAAGGTCAGGTATTGGCCGAAGACGCTGCGCAGGCCGGCGGCGTTCGCGGCGATCTGCGCCTCGTCCAGCATCGGGCGGCTGGTGTCGCGGAAGCTGGGATCGCCGATCCGGGTGGTGCCGCCGCCGATCAGCACGATGGGGCGGTTGCCGGTGCGCTGAAGCCAGCGCAGCGCCATGATCGACAGCAGGTGCCCGACATGCAGGCTGGCCGCCGTGGCGTCGTAGCCGACATAGGCGGTCAGCGCCCCGCCCGGTGCCGCGGCGGCGATACCCGACAGGTCGTCGGCCGGATCGCTGCATTGATGGAGAAAGCCGCGCTCGCGCAGGATATGCAGGAAGTCGGCTGCGGGCGATTGTGCGGCATTGGACTGGGTCGGCATAGAAGACGTCTCTACGGTTGGCCGGGCCGTCCGGAGACTGTCTCTAGTATGGGGAGAGAACCATGGCCGCCGGACTTGCGACGGCATGGTTTCGGGTATGACCGATCGACGCCGCGCTATGTGAGCGGCGGATAATACATCGGGGCAGTGAGGGCGATGCGGTCGATCATGGCGCACTCCCTACACCGGTATGAGGGAAAGATCCAGCCTTGGACGGTCACTTCCGTCCAAGCATCTGGCGGCGGGCGATTGCCCGGTGCAGCTGCATGCGCTGCGACACCGTGCGCAGGCGGGTGCTGCGGGCACCGGGGGCGAACAGCCCGTCCAGGTTCTGGCCGAACATTTCCCAACTGCGCAGCGGGCCGGTGTCGATGTGCAGGAAGTGGGAGCGCGGATACCAGCCCACCCCGCCGCGCTTCAGGTCGAGCGCGCTGCGGTGCGCGTCGGGCAGGCGCGAAGGTAGGGTGACGTCCAGCGCGCGGCCCAGCAGATGCTGGCTGTGCTCCGCCACGCCCAGGCTGCGGGCGGCGAGCATGGCGTTGGTTTCCGGCGTGCGGAAGGCCGACAGGATGGTCGCCTTGGACTGGCCGACCGCCTCCAGGATATCGGCCAGGAAATCGAGCGTGCCGACGTCGACCGGTCCCTCCTTGTTGGCGCGGTGGTCGCGCAGGAACTTGGCGAGGTCGGCCATCGCGTCGGGCAGCGGGCCGTCGGCGTCGCGATAGGGGCCGTCGAAGGTCTCTCCGGTGTGCTGGTTCGTCAGGGTGAGGCGGCGCGGGGCGGCCGGGGCGGCCATCGCGCGGTCGGACATCAGCACCAGGGCTCCGCAGCCGATCAGCAGGCTGCGGCGCTTCAGGGAGAGGGGCGAGGAGGACATGCGGTCGGTCGATCTTTCGGCGGGGCATCGTCAGGTCAACAAAATGGCGACCGATTCGCAAATGCAAAGTGGCGGCGCATGGCGCGGCTGCATGGCAAGCAGGGGATGAGGAACCGGCTACAGCAGACGCTGCGCCTTGAAGCTGGTGTGCCGGCCGCCCTTGCCGATCACCAGATGGTCATGCACGACAAGCCCCACGGCATTGGCGGCGCGGACGATCTCCTTGGTCATCTCGATGTCGGCGCGGCTGGGGGTGGGGTCGCCGGAGGGGTGGTTGTGCACCAGGATCACGGCGGCGGCCGACAGCTCCAGCGCGCGCTTCACCACCTCGCGCGGATAGACCGGGGTGTGGTCGATGGTGCCGCGCTGCTGCACCTCGTCGGCGATCAGCTTGTTTTTGCGGTCGAGGAACAGCAGGCGGAACTGCTCGGTCGGCTCATGCGCCATGGCGGCGGCACAATAGTCGATCAGCGCCTGCCAGGAGGCCAGCACCGGCTGGTCGATCACCCGCTGCTGCAAGGCGCGCAGGGCCGCCGCCCCGACGATGCGGACAATGGCAATGGCATTGTCGGTGCCGAGCGACACGCCTTCCGCCTTCAGGCCGCGCAGCCGTTCGGGCGGGGCGTTGACCACCCCCCACAGGTCGCCGAAGGTCCGGATCAGCAGCTTGGCCAGCGGCTTCACATCGCGCCGCAGACTGACGGGGAACAGCACCATCTCCAGCAGCTCGTAATCCTCTAGCGCGTCGGGACCGCGGTCGAGGAAGCGGCGGCGCAGCCGTTCACGATGGTCGAGGTAATGGGGATCCTCGGCGGCGGTCTCATCGTCGGCGTCGCCAGCGGGATCTGAGACGGGATCGGTGTCGGGATTGGGGGCGGGACCGGCGCTCGATGCCGGCAGGTCGGGGAAGGGCAGGAGGCCGGCGCTTTGGCCGGCATCGTCCATTTCCGCTCCGCCTGCTGCGCTTCCGGTCTTCCGGCCGCGTCCTGTCGTCTTGCGTTCTGCCATCGCCCATCGCCATGCATATGTATGGCAACGACTATAGCGTCTGGATGCGCGAGCGCCCAGGGGCAGCGCTCGCATCGGTGGAGAAAGAAGGTTGCAGGATCAGTCGGCGAGGCCGGGCTGGCTGCGTCCATGGCGGCCCGGCAGCATGCGGGCCAGCACGCCGTCGCGGCGGACGAAATGGTGCCACAGCGCCGCCGCCGCATGCAGGGCGGCAAGGGCGAGGATCAGGTTGGCGCCAAGCTCATGGATCTCCTTCACCGAGCGGCCCAGCGTGCGGTCCGCCTCGAAGGGAGAGGGGATGGTGAACAGGCCGAAGAAGGTCAGCGTGTCGCCGCGCAGCCAGGTCAGCACCACACCCACCAGCGGGATCGCCAGCATCAGGGCGTAGAGGCCGAAATGGACGAGGTGGGAGGCGCCGCGTTCGGCCGGCGTCATCTCCGGCGGCAGGGCGGGGGTGCCGCGGGTCAGGCGCAGCACGATCCGCGCCAACACCAGCCCGAGCAGACCCAGGCCGAAGGAGATGTGCAGCCACCAGATCGTTGCCCGCATCGGGTGCCCGCGCTCATAGAAATCCTCGCCGAAGGTCAGCAGATAGAGGCCGACGATCAGCAGGGCGATCAGCCAGTGCAGGGTCTTCTGGGTGGTGCTGTAGGTGGTGGGCATCTGGAACGCGCCTCCGGTCAGGCGGTGATGTTGAGCGTGCGGCCGCGGTTGGGGTCCGCCGGCAGGCTGGGGGTGGCGCTGCGCTGCTCGGCGGCCTGGGCGGCGGGGCTCTCGCGGGTGTCGTTGTCGCGGTCGCCGTCGCTGTCGATCCCGGCAGTGGCCGTGGCCGTCGCCGTTGCGGACGGGCGGCTCTGGAGCGGTGAAGGCATCGTCGGCAGGGCGGTCGGGGAAGTGGCGGACAGCATCGGCGGTCATCCTGGCAGGGGCGAAGAGTCCCCACCGGTCTAGACTGCCCAGCTTACAGGGGGCTTACGGCGGGCTTACAGGGGGGTTTGCGGCACGCCGGCGGCAGCCGGAATCGGCCGCACTGCGTCGCTTCGCCGCGGCATGGGCGGAAAACGCAGGGTGAAGGTGGCGCCGCCGCCGGGGGTGTCCTCGACCACGATGCTGCCGCCATGCGCCGTCATGGTCCGGGCGACGATGGACAGGCCCAGCCCGGCCCCGCCGGTTCCGCTGCCATCCGGTCCGGCGCCATGGCGGCTGTCGCGCCCGCCCTGCCAGAAGCGTTCGAACACGCGGGTCCGCTGGTCCGGCGGGATGCCGGGGCCGCGGTCGATCACCCGCAGCAGCGGCCCGCTGTCGGCGGACCGCGCCAGCTCCACGCTGACCGTGCTGCCGGTCGGGGCATGGCAGACGGCGTTCTCCACCAGATTGCGCAGGGCGCGGAACAGCGGGTCATGGGCGCCGCGCACCGGCAGTGGCCGGTCGTCGCCGATCACCTCGATCAGGCGGCCCTTGCCGAGCGCCAGCGGGGCGAGATGGGCGGCGGCCTCCACCGCAAGCCGGGACAGGTCGACCGACTCGTCGGGGGCGATGCGCAGGGCGTCCAGCCGCGCCAGATCGAGCAGCTGGTCGACCAGCCGCGCCATGCCGGCGACATCCGCGCGAATCGGGGCGCCCGCGGCACCGATCAGCGCCAGATGGGCATCCAGTACCGCCAGCGGCGTGCGCAGCTCGTGCGCGGCATCGGCGATGAAGCCGCGCTGCGCCTCGTAACCGGCCTCCAGCCGGTCCAGCGCCTGATTGACGGCGCGGACCAGCGGCAGCACCTCGCGCGGCATCCCCTGTTCCGGCAGCCGTTCCGACACGCTGTCGGGTCCGATCTCCGCGGCACGGGCCGAGGCGCGGCGCAGGGGGCGAAGGCCGCGGTGGATGATGACCAGATTGACCAGGATCAGCACCAGGGCGAAGGGCAGCCAGATCCAGCCGAAATGCTCGACGAACTCTTCCAGCAGCCATTCGATGTGCAGCTCCTCCTCGCCGGAGGCCACCTGAATCCAATAGGGCCGGCCGCCGACCTCAATGCGGTGGCTGAGGCCGTAGAGCGGCGGCTCGCCGTTCTGCGCCGGCACGCGGAAGACGCTGCGCGGCCGTTCGGTCGCCGTCGGGTCGAGCGGACCACCGACTCCGCTGGAGCCGAGCAGCAGCCGGTCCTCCCCGTCGACCAGGGCGAAGGAGGCGGCATTCACCCGCAGCATCGCCTGGATCGGCTCGGACAGGGTGGTGTTCAGCGTGTCGTCGGGGCCGCGCACCGCCTTTTCGATCACGCGGGCGACGCCGGACAGGGTGCGCTGGCGCATCCGGTCGTGGGTGCCCTTGAACTCGACATAGAGCAGCAGCGCCGTGGTGGCGACCGCCAGCAGCGTGACCAGCACCAGCCAGCGCGCGATGGACGCCAGCAGCGACGGCGGGCGCCCTTTGTCCGGGCCGCCGCTCATTGCCCACTCTCCGCGCCGGCCTCCGCCCCCTTCTCCGCAGGCACTTCAGCCAGGATATAGCCGATGCCGCGCAGGGTCTGGACGCCGGCGGTCGCGCCCGCGGCAAGCAGCCGCTTGCGCAGCCGGTGGATCAGCACCTCGACGGCGTTCGACCCGACCTCTTCGCCGAAGCCGTAGAGGCCGTTCTCCAGCGCCGCCTTCGACACCACCCGGCCGGCGCGGCGCAGCAGCAGTTCCAGCGCGTCCAGCTCGCGCCGGCTGAGGTCCAGCGGCTTGGCGGCAACGCTGGCCAGCCGGGCCGCCGAATCGAAGGCGAGGTTCCCCTGTTGCAGCACCATGCCCAGCGCCACCCCCGGCCGGCGCAGCAGGGCGCGGATGCGGGCGACCAGCTCCTCCAGCGCGAAGGGCTTCACCAGATAGTCGTCGGCCCCCAGATTCAGCCCCCTGACCCGGTCATCGACCCCGTCGCGGGCAGTCAGGATCAGCACCGGGGTGGCGTCGGCGCGGGCGCGCAGGACCGACAGCAGCGTCAGCCCGTTGGCATCGGGCAGTCCGAGGTCGAGCAGCACGGCATCGAAGCCGGCGACGGCCAGGGCGGCCGACGCATCCTCCGCGCCGTGGACGAGGTCGACGGCGAAGCCGGCCTTGCCCAGCCCTTCGGCGGTCAGGGCGGCCAGCCGCCGGTTGTCTTCGATCAGCAGCAGCCGCAAAGGAGGGTTTCCGGAACCGGTGGGCGGGAGGGGATGGCCGCGACTCTCCGCCTTTTGCCGCACGGCTGCAAGCCGGCCGGCAGAAGGGCCTTCCCCCGTTTGCCGGCGGAGGAAGGCCCTTTCCGTCAGGTCAGCGGCGGCGCTCAGACGATGGCGGTGTCCGGGATGGTGCCGGTCAGCACGGCGCGGACGTTGTCGGCGATCATGTGGCCGGTGCGGATGCGCGCCTCGTCGGTGGTGGCGCCGATGTGCGGGGTCAGGATCAGGTTCGGCACGCCCTGGAACGGGTTGTCGGCCGGCAGCGGCTCCGTCGCATAGACGTCTAGCAGGGCGCCGCCGAGATGGCCGCTGTTCAGCGCCGCCGCCAACGCTGCCTCGTCGACGATGCCGCCGCGGGCGACGTTGACCAGGATGGTGCCGGGCTTCAGCCGGGCGATCACCTCGGCGCTGACCAGATTGTGGGTGTCCGGCGTGTAGGGCAGGTGGAGCGACAGCGCGTCGGCACTGTCCCAGATGCGGTCGAACGACACCTTCTCCACGCCCATGCGGGCCCAGACCGGATCGTCGGCCGGCACATGCGGGTCGGCGGCGATCACGGTCATGTCCAGCCCCTGGGCGCGGCGGGCGACATGGCGGCCGATGCGGCCGAAGCCGACGATGCCCAGAATCTTGCCCGACACCTCGCGCCCAATCAGCCGGCCGCGCGGCCATTTGCCGGCGGCCACGTCCGGCGTCGCGAAATAGGTGGTGCCGCGCACCAGCATCATCAGGCCGGCAATCGCCAGCTCCGCGACCGACACCTCGTTGGCGCCGGTGGCGGGCAGGACGGCGATGCCGCGCTCCCGGCAGGCCGGCACGTCGATGTTGTCCAGCCCGACGCCCAGCCGGCCCACCGCCTTCAGGTTGGGGAAGGCGTCGAAGAAGGCGCCGCGGATCTCCGTCTCGTTGCGGATGCAGATGGCGCGGGCGTCGCGGCCCATCGCATACAGCTCGTCCAGGCGCTTGTAGAGAGTCTCGTCGTAATGGACGTCGAAGTCGCGGCGCAGGTCGTCCACGGCGCTGGGCTGCATGAATTCGGAAATGATGATGTCGGGCATGGCGGGGGACTTCGCTGGAGGGGGCGGTCGGCGGGTGGATCAGAGCGCGATGTTGGCGGCGTCGAGATAGGGCTTCAGGTTCAGAAGCTCAATGGTCGTCTCGCCGGCTTCCAGCTTGTGGCGGTAGGCTTCTTCCGCGGCCTCGCGGGCGGCGGCCTTCTCCAGCGTGTCGGCGGCCAGACCCTGCGGCACCACCACCACGCCGTCGTCGTCGGCGACCACGATGTCGCCCGGCGAGACCATCACGCCGCCGACCACGACGGTCGTGTTGACGTCGCCCTTGGCGTCGGTCTTGTTGGTGCCCTTCATGTTGGTGCCGCGGCAGAAGACCGGGAAGCCCATGTCGCGGATGGCTGTGGCGTCGCGCACGCAGCCGTCGATCACCAGCCCGCCCAGTCCGCGGGCGATGGCCGACGCGGTCAGAATGTCGCCCCAGGGGCCGGCATCGGTCATGCCCTTGAAATCCACCACCAGCACGTCGCCCGGCTTGGCCAGTGCCACCGCGATATGGATCATCAGGTTGTCGGTCGGCCCGCAGGACACGGTCAGCGCCGGACCGCACAGCCGCATGCCGGGGAACAGCGGCTTGATCGGGTAGCCCATGGCGCCCTTCTTGCCCATCGCCTCGTGCAGGGTGGCGGGGGATTGGGCACGCAGCGCCTCCAGCGTGGCGGCGTCGGGGCGGGCGAAATCCTTGTGAACGGTCATGCCGGGAACAGCCTTTCGCGAATGAACGGCATCCGGTGCGACGCGCCCCGGACGATCCTTATAACGGGTGAATGACGATAGACGGACAAGTATTAGAATATTTGGCTGTAACTGAAAACATCGAAACGGAGGTTGATTGCTGGAAAATCGCCTTTACGATGGAGCGTGCCGCAAGAAGGCGCCGCAATGGCGTCTGATGACCGATAAAAAGCAATTGGAAGATGCCGCATCCGCAGGCGCGGCGGTTTCTGGGGCGGTTCCCGGGGCGGTTCCGGGCACAACGCTGGATCGTGGTCCCGGCCGTGGCGCGGATGCGAACCGAAGGAGGCGATGTATGGATATGAAGGCGCATTCCGCCGTTCAGGATGGATCGACAGGCCCCGCCGCCCCTGCGGCCGGGATCGGCCGGTTCGGCGCCTTGTCGCGACGGATCCTGTTGGGAGGATTGGTGCGACTGTCGGCGGCCATCGCGCTGGCGGCACCGGGCGCGGCCCTGGCCGCCTATCCGGAGAAGCCGATCAGCCTGATCGTCGGCTATGCCGCCGGCGGCGGGTCCGATTTCATCGTCCGGTCGCTCGCCCCCTTCATCGAGAAGGAACTGGGCGGCAGCGCCCGGGTGATCGTGATGAACCGTCCGGGTGCGGGCGGCGAGATCGGCTTCGCCGCCATCGCCGACGCCACCCCCGACGGCTACACCATCGGCCTCATCAACTCGCCCAACGTCGTGACGATCCCCATCGAGCGGCATGCGCGCTTCTCGCTCGACCGGCTCGACCCGCTCTACAATCTGGTCGACGATCCCGGCTCCTTCGTCGTCCACAAGGACAGCCCGTTCCAGACGCTGGCCGACGTCGCCGCCTTCGCCAAGGCCAACCCCAACAATGTGACGGTGGGCACCACCGGCATCGGCTCCGACGACCATCTGGCGATGCTGATGTTCCAGCGCCTGACCCAGACCCAGCTGACCCATGTGCCCTTCCCGGGCAGCGCCGACGCCCACCGCGCCCTGCTGGGCCGGCACATCCAGGTCACCTCGATGAACATCGGCGAATCGGCGCGGGCCCGCGAAGGCGACCCGATCCGCATCCTGGGCGTGATGACGGAAAAGCGGTCGGAGCAGGCCGCCGACGTGCCGACCTTCACGGAACTCGGCTTCGACGTGAAGATGTCGTCGCTGCGCGGCCTCGCCGCCCCGATGGGCTTGCCCCCGGAGGTGCGGACCAAGCTGGTCGACGCCATCGCCAAGGCGGTCCAGCACCCGGAGTTCCAGGACATCGCCCGCAAGGCCTACCAGCCGCTGCGCCTGCTGCCCTCCGACCAGTATGCGGCGGAGCTGAAGACCCAGGAGGCGACCTTCCGCACCATCTGGAAGGAGACGCCCTGGCTGAAGTGAGGGGCTGACTCGAGGGGCCGTTGGACGGAAAAAGGGCGCCGGTGCAAGCCGGCGCCCTTTCCTTATCGTCCGATCCCTGCGGCGGGTCTTACTTCAGCCACGGGTTGGTGGCCCACAGCTCGCGCAGTTCCTTGGTCGACTCGGCCAGTTCGGCGGCATACTGGTCCGGCGCCAGCAGGCGGATCGGCTGATACAGCTCCTTCGCCTTGGCCTGGAAGCCCGGATCGTTGGCGGCCTTGCCCAGCGCGTCGACCAGCTTGGTCCGCACCTCCGGCGGCAGACCCTTCGGCGCCGCGATGCCGCGCAGCGACGACATCAGCGCGTTGAAGCCCTGCTCCTTGAAGGTGCCGACGCCGGGAGCCTGCTCCACCTTCTTCTCGGCCATCACGCCCAGGACGGCGATCGGGTCCTTCTGCTTGTACTGCATCGCCTCGCCGATGTTCACGGCGCTCAGCATGATCTTCTTGTTGGCCAGCGCCGCCTCGTTGGCGGCGGAGCCCTGGAAGGGCACATGGGTGAAGGTCACGCCGGCCTGGCGCTGGAACACCAGCATCGCCAGATGGTCGTCGGAGCCGATGCCGGTGGTGCCGACCGTCACGCTGTTCGGGTTGGCCTTGGCGAAGGTGACGACGTCGGTCAGCGTCTTGAACTGACCTTCGTTGTTGACCGCGAAGGAGCTGGGATCGTCGACCAGATTGTAGAGCGGGTCGAGGCGGTCCAGCGAATAGCGGGCCTGGCGCTCGATCGGGATGGCGTTGACGTTCGGTGAGTTGATGGCGCCGATGGTGTAGCCGTCGGGGGCGGCGTCGGCGATGGCGGCGAAGCCGATCTCGCCGCCGGCGCCGGGCTTGTTCACCACCTCGACCCGGCTGCCCTCACCCAGCTGCTTTTCCAGGAAGGGTGCCAGGGCGCGAATCAGCAGATCGGTGCCGCCGCCAGCGCCGAAGGCCACGATCATCGTGATCGGCTTCTCCGGATAGGCCGCCTCGGCGTTTGTGGCCGACATGAACAGCGCGCCGGCCGCGGCTGCCAGAGAGAGAGCTTTCCAGAACTTCATGATCCCCCCATCGATGATGCGCTGCGCAGGCGGCCGCATGCGGCGTGCCATGCGCGGAACGGGACGGAGTCCGGGCCGATCCGGCACGAATCGACAGCCTTTCCGACGGGATCGGCTGTAATCGTGCGCGATGGCGGTCCGGATGCCGCTGAATATCTGAGGATGTTCCTACATCATCAAGAACAGCCCTTCAACTCCGCAGCATACGATTTCGGATCGTCGCGTCAATACACCGCAGAATATTGCGAAGGATTGATGAAACTATCAGGGCGGCATAAGTAAATACTGTGTATCGGCTCGATTACGTGGCGGTTCTTGTTGGGGTTTTTTAGGGAGGAGAAAGTCGAGAATCGTGGGCGGACAGTTATCTCCGGCCCGCCGCCCATCGGCACCGTCTAACGCGAAGTTGTATATCTTCCATGCAATTTACCGGGCCGCCCCACGAATTTCCCTTTATTGGAGAGATAGCCTTTGCATTGTGTCTCGGAAATATCATCTGCCCACCCGTTCTCCCGCATCTGTCGTTCCGGCGGGGCGGATGGGGTGGGAAATGCTGTGCGGCGGGGAGGTCTTTTTCGGAGCGTTCCCGAGCGTTGACAGTTGGTGGGCACCGCACTATGGTGCGCGCCTTCAATCGAGCCGCCGAGCGTTCAGGAACAGCATCATGAAAATCGTCAACTCCCTGAAGTCGATGAAGACGCGCCATAAGGCCTGCCGCGTGATCCGCCGCAAGGGCCGCGTCTACGTCATCAACAAGCAGAACCCCCGTTTCAAGGCCCGCCAGGGCTGATCGATCCGCAAGGGTCGATCGACTGCGAGGCCGGGCATCGCGCCCAGCCTCCCGTCATCGGGTGTTTACGCAAGAGCCGCGCCTTCGGGTGCGGCTCTTGCGTTTTGTGGCCTGTGCTTTTCGCGGAACGGTTCCGGCCGGATGGGTCGGGAGCGGCATCGTCTTGTCTTAAGGTTGCGGCGGATGGTACGTGTGGCGGACGAGTTCGCCGCAACGGGATAAGGACCGCCCGCCATGAAGATGCCGGTGCCGGACAGCGGGGTGATCGCCCGCCGCCGGGAGATCGTGGAGGCGTTGCGCGCCATCGTTCCCGGCGAAGGCGTGATCGTCGACGAGAACGAACTGCGCGCCTACGAATGCGACGGGCTGACCGCCTACCGCCAGCTGCCAATGGTCGCCGTGCTGCCCAGCACGGTGGAACAGGTGTCGCAGGTCCTCAAAGCCTGCAAGGCGATGGGGGTGAAGGTGGTGCCGCGCGGCGCCGGCACCTCGCTGTCGGGCGGCGCCCTGCCGCTGGCCGACGGCGTGCTCCTCGGCATGGGCAAGTTCAAGCGCATCCTCGACATCGACTATGCGAATCGGTGCGTCACCGCTCAGCCGGGGGTGACCAATCTCGGCATCTCCAACGCGGTCGCGCATGAGGGCTTCTATTACGCCCCCGATCCGTCCAGCCAGATCGCCTGCACCATCGGCGGCAACATCGCCGAGAATTCCGGCGGCGTGCACTGCCTGAAATACGGGCTGACCACCAACAATGTGCTGGGGCTGGAGATGGTGCTGATCGACGGCACCATCCTGCGGCTGGGCGGCAAGCATCTGGACGCCGGCGGCTACGACCTGATGGGCATCGTCACCGGGTCGGAAGGGCTGCTCGGCGTGGTGACCGAGGTCACCGTGCGCATATTGAAGAAGCCGGCGACCGCCCGTGCGGTGCTGCTCGGCTTTCCCAGCAGCGAGCAGGGCGGCGACTGCGTGGCGGCGATCATCGCCGCCGGCATCATCCCCGGCGGCATGGAGATGATGGACCGCCCGGCCATCCACGCGGCGGAGGCCTTCGTCCATGCCGGCTATCCGCTGGACGTCGAGGCGCTGCTGATCGTCGAGCTGGACGGCCCGGCGGCGGAGGTCGACCATCTGATCGACCGGGTGGAGGTCATCGCGCGGGACAAGGGCGCCTGCTATGCCCGCGTGTCGAACAGCGAGGAGGAGCGGCTGGCCTTCTGGGCCGGGCGCAAGGCCGCCTTCCCGGCGGTGGGGCGCATCAGCCCCGACTATTACTGCATGGACGGTACCATCCCGCGCAAGGCGCTGCCGCTGGTGCTGCAACGGATGCAGGAGATGTCGGACCGCTGCGGCCTGCGCGTCGCCAACGTCTTCCATGCCGGCGACGGCAACCTGCACCCGCTGATCCTCTACGATGCCAACAAGCCGGGCGAGCTGGAGGCGGCGGAGGAGTTCGGCAACAACATACTGCGCCTGTGCGTCGAGGTCGGCGGCGTGCTGACCGGCGAGCATGGCGTCGGGGTCGAGAAGCGCGACCTGATGACCGACCAGTTCGACGAGGCCGACCTCCAGCAGCAGCAGCGGCTGAAATGCGCCTTCGACCCCGATGGTCTGCTGAACCCCGGCAAGGTCTTTCCGACGCTGCACCGCTGCGCCGAGCTTGGCCGGCTGCATGTCCACCAGGGGGAACTGCGCTTCCCCGACATCCCGCGCTTCTGAGGGGCCGCCGCTCGCCATGACCATCACCACCTTGAAGCCGGAAACCGCCGCGCAGGTTACCGACGCGGTGCGCTGGGCGCTGTCGGCCGGTGAGCCGCTGGAAATCCTGGGCAGCGGCAGCCGCCGCGGGCTGGGGCGCCCGGTGCAGGCCGGCCATGCGCTCGACCTGTCGGGTCTGTCCGGCGTCATCGCCTATGAGCCGGAGGAGCTGGTGATGACGGCGCTGGCCGGCACCGCGATGGCGACGATCCGCGCCATGCTGGCGGACCGCGGGCAGCATCTCGCCTTCGAGCCCCCCGAAGGAGGGACGCTCGGCGGTCTGGTCGCCAGCGGGTTGGCCGGGCCGCGCCGCATCTCGGCGGGGTCGGCCCGCGACCACACGCTGGGCATCGCCGGGGTCAGCGGACGGGGCGAGGCCTACAAGGGCGGCGGCAAGGTGGTGAAGAACGTCACCGGCTACGACGTGCCGAAGCTGATGGCGGGGTCGTTCGGCACCCTGACCGCGCTGACCGAGATCACGGTGAAGGTGCTGCCGGCGCCGGAGGACACCGCGACCCTGCTGCTGTCCGGGCTGGACGACCAGGCGGCGGTGGCGATGCTCGACCGTGCGCTGCGCAGTCCCTATGAGGTGTCGGGAGCTGCCCATCTGCCGGCGGGGATCGCCGCGCGGTCAGGCGTGTCCGCGGTGTCGGGGGCGGGCGGGGCGGCGACGCTGGTGCGGCTGGAGGGCTTCGGCCCGTCGGTCGCCGCGCGCGTCACCATGCTGCGCGAGGAGCTGCGGGCCGACACCGTGCTGGATCGCGACGAGTCGCTGGCGGTCTGGCGCGAGGTGAGGGACGGGGCGGGGCTGGGCGTGGGGTTGTCGGGAGTGGGGACCGACGCCCACCTCTGGAAACTCTCGGTTCCCCCATCGGCCGGCCCCGCCACCGTCGAGGCCATCCGCCGGACGCGCGACGTCGAGGTCCTCTACGACTGGGGCGGCGGGCTGGTCTGGCTGGCCGCACCGCCCGACTCAGGCGCGGCAATCCGTGGCGCGCTCTCCGCCGGCGGCCATGCCACGCTGGTGCGGGCGCCCGAGTCGGTGCGCGCGGCGACGGACGTGTTCCAGCCCTTGCCCGAGCCGCTGATGGCGCTCAGCCGCCGGGTCAAGGAAAGCTTCGACCCCAAGGGCATCCTCAACCCCGGCCGCATGTATGCGGGTCTGTAACGGGAAGACCGATCTCGATGCAAACCAACTTCTCGCTGGCCCAGCTGGCCGACGCCGCGATCCGCGACTCGGAGCAAATCCTGCGCAAATGCGTGCATTGCGGCTTCTGCACCGCGACCTGTCCGACCTACACCATCCTGGGTGACGAGCTGGACAGCCCGCGCGGCCGCATTTACCAGATCAAGGACATGCTGGAGAAGGGCGGCCCGCCGCCCGAAACCACGGTCAAGCACATCGACCGCTGCCTGTCCTGCCTGTCCTGCATGACGACCTGTCCGTCGGGCGTCCATTACATGCATCTGGTCGATCACGCCCGCGCCCATATCGAGGCGACGCATACCCGCCCACCGGCCGACCGGGCGGTGCGCGACCTGATCGCGCGGGTGCTGCCCAACCCGCGGCTGTTCCGCATGGCCCTGCTCGGGGCATCC
Source organism: Azospirillum sp. A29 (assembly GCF_042604625.1). Lineage (NCBI taxonomy): Bacteria > Pseudomonadati > Pseudomonadota > Alphaproteobacteria > Rhodospirillales > Azospirillaceae > Azospirillum > Azospirillum sp. A29. The sequence continues at coordinate 1,309,562 of NZ_CP170466.1, read as the reverse complement.
ATCGGCCGGCCGTTCCGCGCGATGCTGCCCAAGCGGCTGTCCGCCATGCTGGCGCTGACCCCATCCGCGTCCCGGCGCCGAGCTACAGCGACCGGCCCAGCGTTCATCCGGCCGAGGGTCCGCGGAAGAAGCGGGTCGCCCTGCTGATCGGCTGCGCCCAGCAGGTGCTGGCCCCGCAGATCAACGAAGCGACCATCCGCCTGCTGACCCGCCACGGGGTCGAGGTGGTGGTGTCGAAGGGGGCCGACTGCTGCGGCGCCTTGACGCACCATATGGGCAAGGAGGACCTCGCCCACGCCGCCGCGAAGAAGACCATCGACGCCTGGACGAAGGAAATAGAGGGCGGCGGGCTCGACGCCATCGTCATCAATGCGTCGGGCTGCGGCACCAGCGTGAAGGATTACGGCCACATGTTCCGCGAGGATGCGGCCTACGCCGCCAAGGCGGCACGGGTGGCTGGTCTCGCTCGGGATGTCACCGAGCTGATGGACGAGATTGGGCTGGCCCGGCCGGTGGTGGAGACCGGGCAGGCGGTCGCCTACCACTCCGCCTGTTCCATGCAGCACGGCCAGCGCATCAAGGAGCCGCCGCGCGCCCTGCTGCGCGCCGCCGGCTTCCTCGTCAAGGAGATTCCCGACGCGCATCTCTGCTGCGGATCGGCCGGCACCTACAACATGTTGCAGCCGGAACTGGCGGGAGAGCTGCGCAGCCGCAAGGTCGCGGCCATCGAGAGCACCCAGGCCCAGGCGGTGGCGGCGGGAAACCTCGGCTGCATCACCCAGATATCTTCCGGCACCGGGTTGCCGGTGGTCCATACGGTGGAACTGCTGGACTGGGCGACCGGCGGCCCGATGCCCGAGGCGCTGGCCGGACGCCCGGCCTTCCGGCAGGGCGGGGTGCGGGCGGCCTGACCATCGGGGGCCGGGCCGGGAGAAGAGGGCCCGCAGGTCAGCGTGGGCGGAACCGGGGGGTTTGGTACCCCCACAATTCTGTGTTTATCTGCGTCCAACTGTGTCAGAAAATCCGCCCGCCTCACCGCCTATCGTTCCAGCCCCCGCCCCGTCCAGGTCATCGCCTTGTCCTCGCCACCCACGGAAAACATCGGCATGAGCGCCGCCTACGGAATCACCCACCGCCTGTCGGCCTGGGGCGTTCACATCTTCACGGCCAGCGGCGCCGTGTTGGGGCTGCTCGGCCTTCTGGCGGCGGCGGCGGGCGATGCGAAGCTGTGCCTGATGTGGCTGGGCATCGCCCTGGTCGTCGACGGCGTCGACGGCACGCTGGCCCGGCGCGTCTCGGTCAAGCAGGTGCTGCCGGGCATCGACGGCTCGGCGCTGGATCTGGTGATCGATTACCTGACCTACGTCGTGGTGCCGGCGGTGTTCATGCACCGCTTCGGCCTGCTGCCGGAGGGGCTGGTCAGCATCGCGCTGGCGGCCTGGGTCCTGCTGACGGCGCTATACTGCTTCGCCAATGTCGGGATGAAGAGCGGCGACAATTATTTCGTCGGTTTTCCGGCGATCTGGAACGTCGTGGCCCTCTATCTCTGGCTGCTCGACCTCAATCCGTGGTTCAACGCGGCGGTGGTGGTGGCGCTGGGGCTGCTGACCTTCACCACGGTCAAGTTCCTGCATCCCTTCCGCGTCAAGGCGCTGATGGCGCTGAACATCGCAGTGACCACGGTCTGGCTGCTCTGCTGCATCGCGCTGGTGGTGCTGGAGCCGGCGCGGCCGGGCTGGCTGTTCGGCCTGTGGCTGGCGACCTCGGTCTATTACGCCGCGGTCTGCGCCTGGCGGACTCTGCGCGGCCCTTGATCGCTGAGCGGAAGGCATAGGGAACCGCCGCGGCGGATGGACGTTGCTCATGCGCAAGTCCGTCCGCTCCAGCGAAGGGGTCCCGTTTTGGCCGAAGGCTCCACCAAGGTCGTGCTCGCAGCGCTCGGCGGCAACCTGATGATCGCGCTGACCAAGTTCGTCGCCGCCGCGATGACCGGCAGCGCCGCCATGTTCAGCGAGGCGATCCACTCCGTCGTCGACAGCGGCAACCAGCTTCTGCTGCTCTACGGCATCCGCCGCGCCCGCCGCCCGCCGACGCCCCAGCATCCCTTCGGCCATGGGCGCGAGGTGTATTTCTGGTCCTTCGTCGTCGCGGTCCTGCTGTTCGGCATCGGCGCCGGCCTGTCCATCTATGACGGCTGGCACGCGCTGTCCCATCCGGAGCCGGTGGAAAGCCCCTGGGTAAATTTCGCCGTTCTGGGCTTCGCCGTGCTGTTCGAAGGCTTTTCCTGGGTCGTCGCGCTGCGCGAGTTCCGCCGCGGCCAGAGCGGCGTCGGCATCCTGTCCGCCGTCCACCGCTCGAAGAACCCGTCGGTCTTCGTCGTGCTGCTGGAGGACACCGCGGCGCTGATCGGCCTGCTGCTGGCCGGCATCGGCCTGACGCTGGGCGAGGTGACCGGCAACCCGATCTTCGACGCCTACGCCTCCATCGCCATCGGCGTGGTGCTGGCGATTGTCGCAGCGCTGCTCGCCTACGAGTCGAAAGGGCTGCTGATCGGCGAGTCGGCCGACCGCCGCGTCGTCGAGGGCATCCGCCGCATCGTCGGCGAGGAGGCGCGGGTGAAGCGCCCGCTCGACGTGCTGACCATGCATATGGGGCCGGACGACGTGCTGCTGAACCTGTCGGTCGAGTTTCAGGACAGCCTGAACGCCCGCGAGGTGGAGGACGCCGTCTGTTCGCTGGAAAGCCACATCCGCAGCCAGTACCCGATCATCCGTCGCATCTTCGTGGAGGCCGAGTCGCTGCGCGCCCGCCGGGGCCGTGACACTGACGGAGCCGCCCCGGCCCAGGGACTTCCGCCCCAGGGACTCCCGGCCGAGTGATGGCGCAACCCAACGGGCACCCGATCCGGATCGGCACCGCGGGCTGGAGCATCCCCAAGCTCTCGGCCCCCGCCTTTCCCGTGGACGGCACCCATCTGGAGCGCACCGCCCGTGTCATGCCGATGACCGAGGTGAACAGCAGCTTCTATCGCCCCCACAAGCCGGAAACCTGGGCGCGCTGGGCGGCCTCCACCCCGCTCGGCTTCCGCTTCGCGGTGAAGCTGCCCAAGGCGATCAGCCACGAGGCCCGGCTGGTCGGTGCGGAGGTGGCGCTCGACCGCTTCCTGGCCGAGGCGGGGATGCTGGGCGACCGCTTCGGTCCGCTGCTGGTCCAGCTGCCGCCCAGCCTGCGCTTCGACCGGGCGGTGGCGGAGGACTTCTTCACGCTGCTGCGCGCCCGATTCGATGGCGAAATGGTGTGCGAGCCGCGCCACGCCAGCTGGTTCACCGACGCGGCCGAGGCGTTTCTGGTCGCCCACCGCGTCGCCCGCGTCGCCGCCGATCCCGCTCCGGTGGCGGGAGCGGGCGAGCCGGGCGGCTGGGATGGCTTGCGCTACTGGCGGCTGCACGGATCGCCGGTGATGTACCGCTCGGCCTACGAACCGGCGGTGCTGGATGCGCTGGCCGAGAGGCTGGTGGCCGAGGCGGCGCTGCGGCCGGTCTGGTGTGTCTTCGACAACACCGCCGACTTCCATGCCGTCGACGACGCATTGGCGACGATGGCACGGCTGCAAGCGCTCCAGTCCTGAAACGGTGGCCGCTCATCGGCGGGACTCTCCATTGGGGGAGCCTCCAGCACGACCGAGACAGTGCATTGTTGCAAAGCTATCCTGCCACGAAACGTCCCCGAAGGCGGGGCAACGGCGTGCAGGCGGTGCGGTCATGGAGTTCGTTGTCCTACTGCTGATTTTCGGCTTCATCACCCACCGGCTCGACCGGCGGCTGAAGGTGCAGGCGGCGGAGATCGCCCTTCTGCGCGGCAGGCTGGACAAGGCGCTGACCGGCGCCCTGCCACCCTCCGCCGCTGCGCAGGCCGGGCCTGCCGAAGCATCTGCTGAACCGCTCGTAGAAGCGCCGGTTCTAGAGGACGAGCCACCACCCGAAGCGGTGGAAATCGGCGAACCGGTTTTCGCATCGCAAGCGGAGGAAGCGGCGCCCCCAAGGCCCGCCCCGCAACCTGCGGCCCCGGCGGCGCGGACGGGGTGGCGCGAGCTGGAGGAATCGCTGGCCTCGCGCTGGCTGATCTGGCTCGGCGGCGGCACCATGGCGCTGGCGGCGGCCTTCTTCATCAAGCTGTCGGTCGATCACGGCTGGCTCGGGCCGTCGGTCCGCGTCGCGCTGGGGCTGATCGCCGGCCTGGGGCTGATGGTGGGGGGCGAGTGGTTGCGCCGCCGGCCCATGCAGCGCGCCGTCGCCGCCGTGCAGCCGGATTACGTGCCGCCGGCCCTGACCGCCGCCGGCCTGTTCACCGCCTTCATCAGCGTCTATGGCGGCTTCGCCCTGTTCGGCCTGTTCGCCCCGCTGGTCGCCTTCGCGCTGCTGGCCGGCCTGTCGCTGGCCGCCATCGGGCTTTCGCTGCTGCAAGGGCCGCTCATCGCCGCGCTGGGGCTGCTGGCCGGCTATGTCTCGCCCCTTCTGGTGTCCACCGGCGATCCGGACGCCTGGAGCCTGTTCGCCTATCTGCTGGCGCTGAACGGCGCCGGGATGGGGGTGGTGCTGTATCGCGGCTGGCGCTGGCTCGGCTGGGGCGCGCTGGCCGGTGCCGCGTTGTGGCCGCTGCTGTGGATGATCGATCCCTGGCGCAGCGGCGACGAGCTGCCGACCGGCGTCTATCTGCTGCTGACCTCGGCGCTGTTCCTGGTGCCGGCGGTGCGCGGCGTGCTGGACCAGACGCTGCCGGAGCCGGTTCCCGCCACAGGCTGGCGCACGGCTCTGCCCGACTGGGCCCGGCGCAAGCAGCGCCATCCCGCCGACCGGCTGGCGATGACGGCGACGACAGTCTTCGGTGTGCTGGTCGCCGCCGTCACCTGGATCGACTCCCATGGGTCGGTGTCGCTGATCGTCCTCGGGCTGTTCGCCCTACTGGCGATGGTCGGCGGGCGGCGGACCGAGCGGATCGCCGGCGTCGCCTGGATCGCGGCGCTGAGCGTGCTGCTGTCGCTGGCGCCCTGGAGCCTGCCCTATGTCCCGTCCAGCCCGCCGCCGCTGAATGCCGACGGCCAGCCGTTGATCGTCGTCGATCCAGCCGGCTATCCGGCGGCGGTCGCGCATTTCCTGGGGATTGCCGGCGGCTTCGCCGCCCTGTTCGGGATCGGCGGCTTCATTGCCCTGTGGGACGCGCGGCGGGCGGCGCTGTGGGCCTCGATCTCGGCGCTGGTGCCGCTCGCCCTGCTGACGCTGGCCTATGCGTTGGTGGAACCGCCGGAGACCGCCATCGGCTGGCCGGCGGCGGCGCTCGGGCTGGCGGCGCTGCTGGTCGGCGCCACCACGCCGCTGGGCCGTCACCGCCACCGGCCGGGTGCCTCGCTGGGGCTGGCCGCCTTCGCCGCCGGTGCGACCGGCGCCATCGCGCTCGGCGCCACCATGGTCCTTCAGGAAGCGTGGCTGACCGTCGCGCTGGCGATGCAGGTTCCGGTGCTGGCGTGGCTGGAGCGGCAGCTGAACCTGCGCGAACTGCGCGGCGTCACCCTGCTGGTGGCGGTCGCGGTGCTGGTACGGCTGGCGATCAACCCCTCCGTGCTCGATTACGAAGGCTATGGGTGGATCGCCTACGGCTATGGCCTGCCGGCGCTGGGCTTCCTCGTGGCGGCGCGCTGGATGCGGACCGCTCCCGGCGGGAAAGGCGACGATCTGGTGGTGATGGTGCTGGAGGCCGGCGCCCTGATCTTCACCACGCTGATGCTGTCGCTGGGCATCCATCGCTGGATGGCTGGCAGCCTGCAGGAGGCACCGTCCAGTCTGGCGGAGGTGGCGCTGCACACCCTGTCCTGGCTCGGCCTTGCCCTGCTGCTGGCGGCCGACCGACGCTGGAGCGCGCGGCCCGTCGCGGTGTGGGGCCGGCGCCTGCTGGTGCTGCTGGCCGCCGCGACCGCCCTGTTCCTGCATCTGCTGGCGCTGAACCCGCTGTGGAACGACGAGTGGGTGGGCAACTGGCCGGTGGTCAACCGGCTGCTTCTGGCCTATGGAGCGCCGGCCGTGCTGGGGCTGGTCTATCTGTGGTACGACCCGCCGCCGTCGAATGCCCTGCGCAGTGCGGCCCCGGTGCTGCCGCTTCTGCTGATCGCCACCAATCTGGCTCTGGAGATCCGCCGCTCCTTCCAGGGGCCGGTGCTGGACGGCTACGAGATGTCGGACGCCGAATGGTACAGCTACTCGGCCGGCTTCCTGCTGTTCGCGGTGGCGATGCTGGTGGTGGGCATCCGCTTCGGCTGGGGCTGGATGCGCCATGCCGGGCTTGTTCTGGTGCTGGCGGTGGTCGCCAAAGTGTTCCTCAGCGACATGTCGGACCTGGAAGGGATGTACCGCGTCGCCTCCTTCCTCGGCCTCGGCCTCTGTCTGGTCGGCACCGGCTGGCTCTACCAGCGGCTGCTGCGGCCGCCATCGGCCGGAACGCCGCCGGATGCGCCGCCCGAGTTGCCGCTGGAACCGCCGCTGTCGCCCACAGACACTCTGTTGGACCAACGGACGCATTGACAGGCCGGGCGGGGGACGCTCCCATACGGTGAAGGATGGGCCGGAGCGGAAATCCGGCCCCCGCCACCGGAGGAGCAGCCCCTCATGCATAGCGAGACGCACGGCAACGCCTACCCCATCCTCCCCGACGGCGAGGAGGGCTTCACCGTCGAGGCGGCACGGATGAAGTTCGGCCCCGGCATGCTGGCGGAGCTGGGCGGCGACGCGCTGTCGCTGGGCATGACGCGGGTGGCGCTGTTCACCGACCCGCGGGTGGCGGCGACGGCCCCCTTCGCCATGGCGCTCGATGGGCTGAAGCGGGCCGGCGTCGATCCGGTGGTCTTCGACCGCTGCCGGGTGGAGCCGACCAGCGCCTCCTTCCTCGACGCCGCCGATTTCGCGCGGGACGGCGGCTTCGACGGCTATGTCTCCATCGGCGGCGGGTCGGTGATCGACACCGCCAAGGCGGCGAACCTCTATGCCACCCACCCGGCCGACTTCCTCGCCTACGTCAACAAGCCGCTGGGGGAGGGCATCCCGGTTCCCGGTCCGGTCAAGCCGCACATCGCCTGTCCGACCACCTGCGGCACCGGCAGCGAGACCACCGGCGTCGCCATCTTCGACCATGTGGAAAAGCAGGTGAAGACCGGCATCTCGTCGCGTTACCTGCGGCCGAGCCTCGCCGTTGTCGATCCGCGCACCATCGACAGCCTGCCGCCCGGCGCCATCGCCGCCACCGGCTTCGACGTGCTGACCCACGCCATCGAGAGCCACACCGCGCGGCCCTTCCGCTCCCGCCCACGACCTGAGACGCCGACGGCGCGCCCGCCCTACCAGGGGGCCAACCCCTGGTCGGACATCGGCAGCCTGCAAGCGATCCGGTTGGGCGGGCAATGGCTGGAGCGGGCAGTCAACGATCCCGACTGCTCGGAAGCCCGCGATGCGCTGATGTTCGCGGCGACGCTGGCCGGTCTGGCCTTCGGCAATGCCGGCGTCCACATCCCGCACGCCATGTCCTATTCGGTGGCGGGGATGAACCACAGCTTCACCGCCACCGGCTACGAGACGGTGGAGCCGATGGTGCCGCACGGCATCTCGGTGGTGCTGAACGCCCCGGCTGCCTTCCGCTTCACTGGCCCCGCCGCTCCCGAGGCCCATCTGCGCGCCGCCGAGGCGCTGGGGGCGGATGTCCGCGGTGCTGCGCCGGAGGATGGCGGCGAATTGCTGGCGACCCGGCTGATCTCGATGATGCGCGCCACCGGCCTGCCGAACGGGCTGTCGGCGCTCGGCTATGGCGAGGCCGACATTCCGGGTCTGGTCAGGGGCGCCGCCGCCCAGCAGCGCCTGCTGACCATCGCCCCGCGCCCGGTGTCGGAGGACGACCTGCGCGGGCTGTACGCGGATGCGATGCACTACTGGTGAGCGGAGCCGCTATTCCGTCATCGTTTCGCCGGAACCGCCGAACTCGGCCGGGAAGTCCTTCAGCTTCGGCAGACCGTCCCGCATCGGCAGCACGGTCTCTGCATAGTTGATGTGAACAGCGGGGATGAAGGTCAGGGTCGGCAGCGTCGCGGCGAAAACGTCCACGAGGCCGAGCGGCGGGTGATTGGTCATCAGATGCCCGCCGCATTTCGCGCAGTACTGCCGCTGGCTGACCGGCGTCTTCTGGAAGGTCGCGAGATGCTCGGCGCCGGCGGTCACCCGCACTGCGTCCGGCTTCCACAAGGTGAAGGCATTGACCGGGCCGCCGGACCACGAGCGGCAGGACCGGCAATGGCAGTAGCCCATGCCCTCCGGCGCGCCGGTGACCTCCACCTCCACCGCACCGCAGAAGCAGCGTCCCGAATGAGTCTCTGTCTGAGTCTCCGTGCTTGTCATGGCTTTCGACTTCATCTTTGTTGGTAATGCGAACAATGGGACGCTATCACCGATAACAAGGATGTTCAGTTGGTCATTAGGACCATGCTCATTCGATAGGCGATAACAAAGCTCCCCGAAAAAGCGGGGCTGTCGGGAGCCGACGGAAGGATCGAGGTGGGCAACGCAGGAAAAGCCCCTCTCCCGCCTGGAGAGAGGGGCCGGACATGTCGGTCAGAACTGCTCTTCGCTCAGCGCCATCACCGTGTTGCGGGCGCTGGCGATGGTCGGAAGCAGGGCCGGGGCGGTCGCCAGGACCTGTTCGGCGTAGAAGCGCGCGACAATCAGCTTGGTTTCCAGGAAGGAGGCATTGGCGCCGGGCTGGCGCAGGCCCGCCATCGCCTTCATCGCCGAGCGGGCAAGCATCCAGCCGCCGGCAACCGTTCCCCACAGCTTCAGGTAGGCCACCGCACCGGCGGCGGCCCCTTGCAGGTCGCCCTCCGCCTGGGTCGCGACCATCCAGTCGATGGCGCGGTCCAGCGCGTCCAGACCGGCCGACAGCTCGGTCCGGATCACCGCCAGATCGTCGCCGGGGGCGGCACCCAGCTCCGCCACCGTCGCCCGCATGTCGGCAACGAAGGCACGGGCCGCCGCACCCTTGTCGCGGCCGGTCTTGCGGAAGGTCAGGTCGTTGCCGTGGATGCCGTTGGTGCCCTCATAGATCGGGGTGATGCGGGCGTCGCGGTAATGCTGGGCGGCCCCCGTCTCCTCGATGAAGCCCATGCCGCCATAGATATGCACGCCGGTGGACGCCACCTCGCAGCCGATGTCGGTCGACCACGCCTTGACGATGGGGGTCAGCACATCGACCCGCGCGGTTGCGGCGGTGCGGACGCCCGCGTCCTCGTGGTGGCGGGAAATGTCGAGCTGCGTGCCGGCATAGAGCGCCAGCGCCCGCGCCGCCTCGGTCTTGGCGCGCATGTCCAGCAGCATGCGGCGCACGTCGGGATGCTTGATGATGGCGACGCCGGAACCCTTGGGATCGGCCAGATCCTTGCTCTGCACGCGGCTCTTCGCATAGTCGCGGGCCTGCTGATAGGCGCGCTCGGCAATCGCGACGCCCTGGATGCCGACGCCGAGCCGGGCGTTGTTCATCATCGTGAACATGTATTCGATGCCGCGGTTCTCCTCGCCGACGAGGTAACCGACGGCGCCCTCGTCGTCGCCATAGGCCATGACAGCGGTCGGGCTGGCCATGATGCCCAGCTTGTGCTCCAGGCTGGCGCAGCGCAGGTCGTTGCGCTGGCCCGGCGTGCCGTCGGCGTTGGGCAGGAACTTCGGCACGATGAACAGGCTGATGCCCTTGATGCCGGCCGGGGCGTCGGGCAGGCGGGCCAGCACCAGATGGACGATGTTCTCCGTCAGGTCATGCTCGCCATAGGTGATGAAAATCTTCTGGCCGGTGATGCGATAGCTGCCGTCCCCGGCCCGCACCGCCCTGGTCCGCACCGCGGCGAGGTCGCTGCCCGCCTGCGGCTCGGTCAGGTTCATCGTCCCGGTCCATTCGCCGGAGATCATCTTCGACAGATAGACCGCCTTCTGCTCGTCGCTCGCATGCTCGGTCAGCAGGTCGACGGCACCCTGGGTCAGCAGCGGGCACAGGCCGAAGGACAGGTTGGCGGCCTGCCACATCTCGTTGACCGCGAAGGCGACCGTCCAGGGCAGGCCCTGTCCGCCATATTCCGGCTCGAAGGGCAGGCTGTTCCAGCCGGCTTCGGTGAACTGGCCGTAGGCCTCCTTCCAGCCGGTCGCGGTGCGGACGACACCGTTCTCCAGCTTGGCCCCTTCCTTGTCGCCCACCCGGTTCAGCGGGGCGAGCACGCCGGAGGCGAATTTGCCGGCCTCCTCCAGGATGGCGTCGACCAGATCGGGGGCGGCGCTGTCGCACTGGGGCAGGGCAGCGATGGCGTCGAGGCCGACCACCTCGTTCAGGACGAAGCGCAGATCGTCGACCGGAGCGTTGTAGGTCATGGCGGGGCGAGTCTCCCAGTGCAGATTTGTAGGGGGCGGATTGTTTGGTTTACCTATAGGTTAACATACAGCATCGGATGGCGCTTGGCGAGAGGGCGGGATGCCGCGTCCATCCCCATTATCAAGGCTAGGCCAGCCATGGGGCAGCATCAACCCTCCACCCGACTGGCACGGCGTCTGCATAGGAGAGGCTGCCTCCCATCGGGGCCTTCACACGGGGATCGACCCATGACCTACGCTTCCGCCCTCGGCAATCCCAGCAACGCCGCCGCCCAGGCCGCCAGCGCCTCGCGCGGGCCGGCCACTGTGGAGGCCGCCGTGCGCAATGCCAGCGCGAAGACGGGGGTCGATTTTTCCTACCTCATGGAAAAAGCTGCCGTGGAGAGCGGCTACCGCACGGACGTGAAGTCCTCCTCCTCCTCGGCGACTGGGCTTTATCAGTTCATCGACAGCACCTGGCTGCAAACGATGAAGGAGCATGGCGCCGACCATGGCTATGGCAAATACGTCAACGCCATCCAGACGCGCGGCGACGGCCGGCCCTATGTCTCCGACCCGGAGATGAAGAAGGAGATCCTGGATCTGCGCAAGGATCCGACCGCGTCGGCTCTGATGGCCGCGGAATACACCCGCGACAACAAGGAGTATCTGGAAGAGACGGTGGACGGCAAGATCGGCTCGACCGAGCTGTACATGGCGCATTTCCTGGGGGCCGGCGGCGCGTCGAAGTTCCTGAACGCGATGCAGGAGAACCCCGGCCGGACCGCCCGTGACGTCTTCCCCGACGCTGCCGCCGCCAACAAGAACGTCTTCTACGACAAGGCGACCGGCAAGGCGAAGTCGCTGAAGGAAATCTACGACCGCTTCGCCTCCAAATTCTCCGAAAACCCGATGGCGAATTTCGCTCCGGCCCAGGTGGCGAACGACGCGGTGCGCAAGCAGGACATGCCGGACGGCTTCACCACCCAGGTGCCGACGGCCCCGACCAAGGCGCTGAACGGCACGCCGCTGTCGATCTATCAGGTGCTGGCGCTGAACGCGCTGGAGACGCCGGACGAGGTCGACAGCGTCAGCGGCCGCCCGGCCCGCCTGCGCGACAAGGAGCATCGCCGCATGCGCGACGAGCCGGTGCGCACCGACCAGTCGTCGGGCACCGGCGTCGCCGTGGGCTTCGGCCTGGGTCTGGGCCGCATCGTCGGTTCTGAATCGGCGACGCCGGTGGCGTCCGCCACCGCGGGCGCTGCCGGAACCGACGCGGTCTCCAAGACGGCATAATGCCCTACGCTGGCGCTTTGACTTGAGGACCGGATGGGTGCAAGGTCGCGCCGTTTTTGGCGCTCACCCCTCAGGACCGATCATGAGCAACCAGCAGCCCGCCGTCACCTTCGAGGAAATCCGCGCGCTCGTGCGCAACCTGCCCGGCCCCGACCTGGAGGCCGGCACCGCGGCCCTCCAGCGCGAACGGCAGCTGACCAAGCCGGCGGGCTCGCTCGGCCGGCTGGAGGAGATCGCGCAGTGGATGGCGACGTGGCAGGGCCAGCACCCGGCCGAAGCCCGCCGTCCGCGCGTCGCCGTCTTCGCCGGCAACCATGGCGTGGCCGCCCGCGGCGTCTCGGCCTATCCGGCCGAGGTGACGGTGCAGATGGTCGCCAACTTCCAGAACGGCGGGGCTGCGGTCAACCAGCTCTGCGAGGTGGCCGACGCCGACCTGCGCGTCTATGAGCTGGACCTGGAGAACCCGACCGCCGACTTCACCCAGGGCCCGGCCATGGGTGAGGAGGAATGCTGCCGCACCATGGCCTACGGCATGATGGCGGTGGAGATGGGCGTCCAGCTGCTGTCGCTGGGCGAGATGGGCATCGCCAACTCGACCTCGGCGGCGGCGCTCTGTCTCGCCCTGTTCGGCGGCGAGGCGGCCGACTGGACCGGCCGCGGCACCGGCATCGACGACGAGGGGCTCGCCCGCAAGATCGCCGCGGTCGAGGCCGGCGTCGCCGCCAACCCGCAGGCCAAGGACGACCCGTTCGAGGCGCTGCGCTGCCTCGGCGGTTACGAGTTCGCCGCCATCGCCGGCGCCATCCTGGCCGCCCGCGTCGCCCGCGTTCCGGTCCTGCTCGACGGCTTCGCCTGCACCGCCGCCGCCGCGGTGCTCTACAAGGCCGACCGCCGCGCGCTCGATCACTGCATGGTCGCCCACCGCTCGGTCGAGCCGGGCCACACCCGCCTGATGCAGCTGATCGGCAAGGAGCCGCTGCTCGATCTCGGCATGCGGCTTGGCGAGGGGTCCGGTGCGGCGCTGGCGATCAACATCGTGAAGTCCGCCGTCGCCTGCCACGCCGGCATGGCGACCTTCGCCGACGCGGGCGTCAGCACGCAGGGGTAATGGTGGGTCGGGATGTCGTGAGGGCTTCCCTGGCCCTCACAGCATCCCGTTCACAGCATTCCGTCCGCCAGATCGCTGATCGCCGCCGACAGGAACAGGTCCAGCATCACCAGGGCGACCGCAGCCAGACCCGACAGCGACAGGGCGGTGCGCAGGACGAACCACTGGTAGGTCAGCATCGCCATCATGACGCCGAAGACCAGCGCTTCGGACACCCCCGACGGCAGCAGGCCGGTGGCGGACGCAGGATGGCCGGCAGATAAATCCCCATCTGCACCACCGCCGACCAGTTGTAGGCGGCGAGCGCGCCGGGATAGAGTTGCTCCTTGCCCAGCAGCGCCGCGATGCGGAACAGGGCGAGCGGGAAGGCGGTCCAGCTGACGACGTAGGCGATGCCCTCCACCGTCACCAGTTGCAGGACCGGAGTGCCGTCCAGCTGGTCCCACAGGCGGATCGCCAGCAGCAGCGCATAGGCCGGCAGAACCACCAGGGCAGCGTAGAAGGAATTCAGCGCACCATCCGGCGTGCGGTCGAAGAACTCCATCCCAGTCCGGTCGAAGCGGGCCAGCCGCCAGGCGCCGGTCAGCGCGGACAGGATGGCGGGCGTGGTCAGCGGCATCGTGGTGTCCCGGTCAGACCTCTCACCCGGCAAGGCGCGTGAACACGCCCTTCAGGATCGACTCGTAGATGGCGGTCAGCTGTCGCAGATCCTCCACCGAACAATATTCGTCCACCTTGTGCATGGTCTGGCCGACCAGCCCGAATTCCACCACCGGGCAGACATTCTTGATGAAGCGCGCGTCCGACGTGCCGCCGGTGGTCGAGTAGTCCGGACGGCGTCCGGTCACCCCCTCTACCGCCTCGGCCACCAGCTCGGTCAGCGGGCCCGGTGGGGTGACGAAGCTGTCGCCGGAGCAGTAGACCTCCAGCTCATAGGCGCCGCCGACGGCATCGAAGGTCCGGCGCAGCCACGCCTCGATGCCGGCCGGGGTGTGGGCGTCGTTGAAGCGGATGTTGAAGGCCGCCTTGCCCTGCGCCGGAATGACGTTGGTCGCCGTGTTGTCGACATCGATGGTGGTCAGCACCAGGGTGGAGGGCTGGAAATGCGCCGTGCCTTCGTCCATCGGGTGTTCGGTGATGGCGGCCAGCATGCGGACCAGCCGCGGCAGCGGGTTGTCGGCCAGATGCGGATAGGCGACGTGGCCCTGCGCGCCGAACACGGTCAGGAAGCCGGTCAGGCTGCCGCGCCGGCCGATCTTGATCATGTCGCCCAGCGCCTTGGGGTTGGTCGGCTCGCCAACCACGCAGGCATCGATGCGTTCGCCGCGCTCGGCCAGCCAGTCCAGCACCTTGCGGGTGCCGTTGATCGCAACCCCTTCCTCGTCGCCGGTGATCAGCAGGCTGATCGAGCCGACGGGCGGCCCGTCCTCCAGCTGGCGCGACACGGCGGCGACGAAGGCGGCGATGGCGCCCTTCATGTCCACCGCACCGCGGCCGAACAGGCGCCCGCCCATCACCTCGCCGGCGAAGGGATCGACCGTCCAGCCCCGGTCGCCCGGCGGCACCACGTCGGTGTGGCCGGCGAAGCAGAAGTTCGGACCCTCGGTGCCGAGCCGGGCATAGAGGTTCTCCACCGGCTCGGTCCCTTCCTGCTGGAAGCGCAGGCGGTGGCAGGTGAAGCCCATCGGCGCCAGCGCCGCTTCCAGCACGCCCAGCGCACCGTCGTCGCGCGGCGTGACGCTGGGGCAGCGGATCGAATCCTGGGCGAGGGCGACGGGGTCGATGGTCATGCGGCTCTTTTCCAACCGGCCCGGCCTCCGCCGGTCGTCATCCCCGCGAAGGCGGGGATCCAGGTGCAGAGGCCGGAGTGCTGTATGCGACGCCTGGACCCCCGCCTTCGCGGGGGTGACGCTGGAACTGCTGTCGGATCAGTCCCGCAGCAGGTCGTTGATCGCGGTCTTGGAGCGGGTCTTCTCGTCGACGCGCTTGATGATGACGCAGCAGTACAGGCTCGGGCCCGGGGTGCCGTCGGGCAGCGGCTTGCCGGGGAGCGAGCCGGGGACGACGACCGAATAGGCCGGGACGCGGCCCATGAAGATCTCGCCGGTGTGGCGGTCGATGATCTTGGTCGAGGCGCCGATGTAGCAGCCCATGGAGATGACCGCACCTTCCTCGACGATCACGCCCTCGACGATCTCCGAGCGGGCGCCGATGAAGCAGTTGTCCTCGATGATGACCGGATCGGCCTGCAACGGCTCCAGCACGCCGCCGATGCCGACGCCGCCCGACAGGTGGACGTTCTTGCCGATCTGGGCGCAGGAGCCGACGGTGACCCAGGTGTCGACCATGGTGCCGCTGTCGACATAGGCGCCGACATTGACGAAGCTCGGCATCAGGATGACGCCGGGGGCGACGTAGGACGACTTGCGGGCGATGGCGCCGGGTAGGGCGCGGAAACCGGCGTTCTGGAACTGGCCTTCGCTCCAGCCCTCGAACTTCGGCGGCACCTTGTCGTACCAGGAGGAGCCGCCGGGGCCACCGGGGATCATCTCGTTGGCGTTCAGGCGGAAGGACAGCAGCACCGCCTTCTTCAGCCACTGGTTGACCTTCCAGCCGTCCGCGGTCTTCTCCGCGACGCGCAGGTCGCCGGCGTCCAGCGCGTCGAGCGCCGAATTCACGGCATCGCGGACCGAACCGGTGGTGGCGGTGGTGAGATCGGCGCGGTTTTCCCAGGCGGCGTCGATGGTGGCTTGCAGGCTGGCGTGGCTCATGGCGCGGTCGTTCTGCTGTCGATTGTCCAAGGGACGGCACCATGGAGCCGCATCGCGGCCCCTGTCAACCATACCCGCGGCCGCCATCGGCCGGTTTGCGACAAAGCCCCCGAACTCCTCCCTTAAACCCCCGCCACCGCGGCCAGCCAGGAGGGCAGGTCGTCCACGGTGTGGTCGATGTGGACCCCGGCGCCGACGCCGGCCTTCTCGTACTCCTTCTCGCCGCGGACCCAGACGGTGGTCATGCCCAGCGCGTGGGCGGGGGCGAGGTTGCGGGCGATGTCCTCCACCATGCAGGCGTCGGCAGGATCGACGCCGTGGCGTTCCACCAGCGTGGCATAGGGGCGGGGATCAGGCTTCGGCACGAAGCCGCCGGCGGCGATGTCGAACACCGCGTCGAACCGGTCGAGGATGCCGAGTCGGCCGGCGACGTTCTCGGCATGGCGGACCGAGCCGTTGGTGTAGATGATCTTGCGGCCGGGCAGCCGCGCCAGCGCGTCGGCCAGCAGGGCGGAGGGCTGGACCCCGGCCACGTCGATGTCGTGGACATAGTCCATGTAGGCGACCGGATCGACGTCATGCTCCATCATCAGGCCGCGCAGCGTGGTGCCGTATTCGCGGAAGAAGTGCTTCTGCCGCACCCGCGCCTCGTCCATGCCGATGTTGAAATGGGCGGCGATGAACTCGTTGATCCGGAGGTCGACCTGGGCGAACAGGTTGCAGGACGCCGGATAGAGCGTGTTGTCGAGGTCGAAATCCACACGGCGCGGTCGCGCAGGGCGGCGAGGGGATCGGTCGCAGGGCCGGACGTGGAGCCGGTTGTGGAACTGGGCGCCGGTGCGGCGGCCTTGTCCTGGGGGGAGGTCGGGACGGTCATCCCCCAAGAATGGGGCCACCGCCGGCCGGCCGCAAGGCGCTTCACATGGTCGCAGGCGCGCAGCCGCCCTTTGGCCAAGCCGCCGCTATGGGGAGTTCCCCGCGTCGTTGGTTGATTGAAGATTAACCCCTAAAGAGGTAGCATGGACCAGACCTTGTAATGGTTCACAGCCAAAGGTTTCCGCTCCGCCTGCCTCGTGGCCCGCAAGCCTCGTGGATTGCCCTCTGGGATTGCCGTGGACCTTCTTCTGACCACCGGTACCTCTGCCACCGCTTCCGCCTCCACCGGCGGCCAGACCGGCCCCGTGACGCTGGTCGCGCTGTATCCCGGCCCGGCCCTGCGGCTGGATTCGGCGTTGGCTGTCGCCGAAGCGAATGCCGAGGCGGAAGACATGATGGACAGCGATCCGCGCTGGCTGCCGGAGCTGCGCAACTGGCTGTCCGCGTCCAGCGTAGCGCCGGGGCTGCGGTCGGTGCCGGTGGAATCGCTGCGCGGGATCATGATCGTCGAATGGGCCGGCGTGCCGCTGCCCGACGGCGGGTTCCTGCTGCTGGGCCGCGACGACACGCTGGAGCGCCAGCTGCGCCACACGCTTACCGAATCGCGGCGGCGCTACAAGGATCTGGTGGAGGTTTCCTCCGACTTCGCCTGGGAGACCGGGCCGGACGGCACCTTCGTCTTCGTCAGCCACAAGGGCGCGCTGGGCTATCCGGCCGACGCGCTGATCGGCTGCGATCCGCGCAGCCTGGCGCTGGAGGAGGCGGAAGATCTGCCGATGCCGTTCGATTGCCGCCGGGCGGTCGACCAGACCGAATTGTGGCTGAAGAGCGCCGACGGCACGCCGGCCTGTGTCGTCGCCTCCGCCCTGCCGCTGTTCGGGGTGCAGGGCGACTGGATCGGCGCCCGTGGCGTCTGCCGCGACGTGACCGAACAGGTGCTGCGCTCCAACGAGCTGGCGCGCATCCGGAACCGCGAACGGCTGCTGGGCCACATCGTCCACACCCTGCGCGACCGGCTCGACGCCGCGGAAGCGCTGGCCGTCGCCGCGACGGAAACGGCGCGGGCGCTCAGTGCCGACGGCTGCCGCATCTATCGGGCGGAGGAGGGTGCGGCGGGCAGCCGTGTCGTCCTGTCGCTGGTGGCGGAGTTCGGGGCGAAATTGCCGGAGGTCGGCACCGCCCTGCTCGACCGCATCGCCAACAGCGAAGGTCTGGTGACCGACCGGCTGGGCGACGTGCAGCTGATCGGCGAGCGGACCGAGTACCGGCAGGCTGCGAACGGCGCGCTGCTGGTCTGGCGCACCGGCAATTCGGAGCCGTGGGACGAAGACGACCGCCATCTGATGTCTGGCGTGGCCGACCATATCGGCATCGCGCACGCCCATCTCGCCTATCAGGAGCGGCTGCGCCGCCTGTCGGAGCGCGACGGGCTGACCGGCCTGTTCAACCGCCGCACCTTCTTCGAACGGCTGGAGGAGTCGATCTCCCGGCCGGACAGCGGACCGTCGGCCCTGCTCTATGTCGACCTCGACAATTTCAAGGCGGTCAACGACCTGCACGGCCACCAGCAGGGCGATGCCGTTCTGAAGGCCATCGGCACGCTGCTGAGCACCGGGGTGCGGCCGGGCGACCTGCCGGGCCGGCTGGGCGGTGACGAGTTCGTGCTGTGGCTGGGCCGCACCGACGAGGCGAAGGCCCGCATCGTCGCCGAACGGCTGCTGAACGGCATGCGCGATCTGGCCCACCTGTCGGCCAGTCCCGAGAAGCCGCTGGGCCTGTCGATCGGCATCGCCGTCCACACCCCCGGCCGCGGCGAATCGGTGCGGGAGTTGACCGACCGGTCCGATGCCGCCATGTACGACGCCAAGAAGAGCGGCAAGGGCCATTTCGCCCTGGCTCCCGCCTATCGGGCGGCCGCTCAGATACCCTCCTCCGATGTTTCCGCCGCGGAGCCTAACCCGTGACCCCGCCTGCCAATCCGCGTCCCGAGACCCTCGACCCCGCCGACTACGAATCCGCCAAGCGGATGGTGCAGAGCGAGGATCCGGCAGTTCGCCGGAAGGTCGCCGAACATCCCAAGACCCGGCCGGAGCTGCTGTATTTCCTTGCCGCCGATGCCGCGGCCGAGGTGCGGCGCGCCATTGCCACCAATGCCGGCACCCCGCGGCAGGCCGACCTGCTGCTGGCCAAGGACCGCGAGGTCATGGTGCGGCAGGCGGTGGCGCGCAAGATCGCCCGCCTGCTGCCGGAGCTGTCGGCCGACCAGGCGATGCAGATCGAACGGCTGACGGTGGAATGCCTGGAAACGCTGGCCCGCGATCAGGCGACGGAGGTGCGCGGCATCCTGGCCGAAGCGCTGAAGGACCTGCCCAACGCCCCGCACGGCGTGATCAACCGGCTGGCCCGCGACGTCGAGCTGTCGGTCTGCGGGCCCGTGTTGCAGCATTCGCCGATCCTCACCGAGGAGGATCTGACCGACATCATCATGAAGGGGCCGGTGCGCGGCGCGATGACCGCCATCGCCAGCCGGCACAATGTCAGCGCCTCCGTCGCCGACGCCATCGCGCGTTCGGACGACGAGGCGGCGGTAACGTCGCTGCTCGGCAACCCGTCGGCCCAGATCCGCGAAGAGACGCTCGACCGCATCCTCGATCAGGCGCCGCAGCACGAGCCCTGGCATTCGCCGCTGGTCCGTCGCCCGCGGCTGCCGGCCCGCGCGGTGGCGCGGCTGGCCAGCTTCGTCGCCGACAATCTGCTGAAGGTCCTGCAGGACCGCGACGACCTCGACCCGGCCGCCGCGCGCGGGCTGGTGGAGGCGGTGCGCCAGCGGGTGGGGCAGGCGGCAGCCGGCGCGGCACCCGGCCTGCCGCTCGGCCCCGTCGATTTCGGCGACGAGGCGCTTGCCGCCGCCGGACCGGAGAAGCCGGTCGAACGCCCCAGCGACAAGGCGGCGCGCCTGAACAAGGAAGGCAAGCTGACCGAGAAGCTGATCGAAGGCTCGATGGTGGAGGGCGACCGCGGCTTCGTCATGGCCGCCCTGGCGGAACTGTCGCAGATCGAACTCCCGGTGGTGGACCGCATCGTCGCCACCCATGCGCCGCGCGCCGTCACCGCCCTGGTGTGGCGCGCCGGGCTGACCATGCGCTTCGCCCGGCAGGTGCAGTTGCGGCTCGCCCAGATTCCGCCAAAAACAGCGCTTAATGCTCGCGACGGCACGCACTATCCGATGACCGATGAAGAGATGCGCTGGCAGCTCGAATTTTTCGGTGTCGAGGCAAAGGCGTGACGTTTTCCTCCGTTTTCGGGTTCTCTCCGGTATGCGTGTCGCCTTTCTCGCCTTCTTCGTCGTCCTGATCGCCGTCGCCACCAGCTTCGCCGCCCCGCCGCGCGAAACGCCGGAGGAGCGCGAGGTCGCCGCCACCTTCGACGCCGCCCGCACGGCGCTGTCCGAGAAGCGTGGATCGGCGGTGATCCCGCTGCTCACCCGCAATTCGGTCAAGGCGCTGGAGTCGGTGCGCGACGCCGCCCGCCAGCCCGGCGATGCGCCTTTGCAGCGGCTGGAGCCGGCGGAGCGCTTCGCCGCCATGGGGCTTCGCCGCTATCTCGGTCCGGCGGAATTGCGGCGCATGTCGGTCGGCGATATCGCCAACCATGCGCTGAAAGCCGGCTGGCTCGGACCCAACGTCATCTCCCGCAGCGCGCTGGGGCCGGTGCGGGTCAAGGGCGACCGGGCGTCGGGCCTGCTGATGGTCGACAACCGGCCGGCGCTGGTCCCTGCCGATTTCGTCCGCGAGGGCGGGGCGTGGCGCATCGACCTCGCCAGCGTCTTCACCTTCGGCAGCCAGATGCTGAAGGGCTTCGCCGCCATGGCCGGCAAGGACGAGACCGCCTATATCGGCGAACTGCTCGACCGGCTGCCGGCCAAGCCGGGAGCGATGAAGGCGCAGTGATCCGGAAGCGGATCCTCCATCCCTGTCATCCACCCTCTTTTATCCAGCTTCTTTTATCCCTGGGCCCGCATCCATCGGTGCGATTGCAGCGACTCCGGCGATTGCGTAGACTCGCGCCCGCTTCCACCAAGTGTTGGCGCCGACGATGACCGCACCGGAAGAGACCGTTTCCTCACCCACCCCCGGCCGGGCCGTGCCCTGCGGCGCCCGATTCCGTGCCGCCGTTCTGGAGCTTGCCGCTGCCCGCGGGGCAGGGGTGCCGATGCTTGTCGCCGCCGCCCTGATGCTGGCGCCGAAGGCGGGAGCCGATCCTGGCCTGCGCGATCCGGAGGGAGAGGCGCTGCTGGAGGTCGGGGAGACCGACGCCAGCGACGGAGCGATCCGCAAGGCGCTGGCCGCCGCCCTGGCGCTTGCCGATCCCGGTGCCCGCATCCTGTCGGGCGAGGATGTCCGCCGGCTCGAAGCCGCGGTGGAGACGCTGGGCTACCGCAACAAGACGCTGGCCCACGCGCTGCAACGCCTGTCCTTCCAGCCGCTCGACGGCCGCATCACGCATGTGCGCGACGCTGCCCAACTGTTCGGCTTCGTCAATGAATGGTGCTTCGACGAGGATCAGGTGCGGCGGCGCTTCCGCGAACTGGCGCCGGTCTATCACCCGGACACCGGCATCGTCGCCTGCCGCGAGCGGATGGGCCAGCTGATCGACGCCCGCAACCTGCTGGTCCGCCATGTCCGCAGCGTCTACGGTTCCGGCGACTGGATGGCCCGGCAGGGCGGACCGTCCGTTTAAAACTTTGGCCGCCTGAAACCGGAACCCTGGACCGACCAGCTCAGCTGGCCAGCCCGATCGCCTCCTCGACGATCGCCTGGTCCATCGTGGCGCCGTCCAGCACCGCGCCGGTCAGGTCGGCGCCGGTCAGGTCGGCCTCGCTGAGGTCGGCGCCGGTCAGGTCGGCACCGGCGAGATTGGCGCCGGAGAGGTTGGCCTTGCGCAGGTCGGCCTTGCACAGCAGCGCCATGCCGAGCCGGGCGCGTTGCAGGTTGGCGCGCCAGACATGGCCGCTCATCGTCTGGATATGGACGGGGCCGAGCTGGGCGCCGGTCAGGTTGGCGCCGGTCAGGGTGGCGCGTTCGAAATTCACCCCGCGCAGATCGGCCTTCGACAGGTCGGCCTTGCGCAGGTCGGCCAGCGACATGTCGGCTATCGCCATCGCCGCGCCGGACAGGTTGGCGCCGCGCAGCGCGATGCATTGCAGGATCGCCGCCGACAGGTTGATGCCTTCCAGCTTGCGCCCCGACAGGTCCAGCGCCGACAGGTCGGCGCGCTTGCCGGCCTTGCCGCCGCTGTCGATCCAGCTCAGATGCTCCATCAGCATTTCGCGCAGATCGTCTTCCGGGTTCTCCAGCGTCTTGGCCAGCACCGCCGCCTGCAGGTTGGGCGAGCGCATCTGTGCTGCGTCCAGAATGGCGCCGATCAGCGTGGCGCCGCTGAAATTGGTGCGGTTGATGGCGCAGCCGGTCATCACCGCCCCGGACAGCCGGGCGCCCGACAGGTTCGCCTCGGTCAGGTCGGCGTCGGTCAGGTCGCAGCCGGTCAGGTTGGAGCCGGTCAGGTTGGCGCGCATGAACTTGGTGCCGCGCAGGACGGCGTCGGTCAGGTCGGTCTGCATGACGAAGGCGTTGGCGATCTTGGCCCGCGACAGGTCGGCGCCGCGGATGGTCGCGGCCGTCAGTTCCGACGTCAGGACGGAATCCTCATACTCGTGGGCGTACATCTCGCCACTGGAGTCGTAATGCAGCAGCGTGCCGTCGCGCAGGTCGACCTCCACCAGCGTCGCCTCGCTCAGCACGGCACCGCGCAGGCAGGCGCCGCGCAGGTCGGCCCGGCGCAGATCGGCCTTCTCCAGATTGGCGAGCCGCAGGTCGGCGGCATAGAGGTTGGCGTTGGCGAGGTTGGCGCCGGTCAGCCGGGCGCTGAACAGCTTCGCCCCCGACAGGTCGGCGTCGGACAGGTCGATGCCGGAGAGATCGAGATGCGACAGGTCGCGCATCTTCAGGTTGGCGCGCACGCCGCCGGGCTGGCTTTTGCGGAATGCTTGGTGCCGCAACAGGATCGCGTTGAGCTGGCTCTGGGTCAGCTTGGTTCGCGGGCTGTTGGACCCAAAGCCCTGGGCGGACGACATCGCCGGCATACCTTCTCTATTTGGTGACCCATAATCCGAAAGAGTCGCCAAAATTTGGTTAAGGGTTGATGGCTTGTGACAAGCTTGTGGCCGATAACCGCCGTCGGGCAAGGCAGACGTAAGGACGACAGCAAAAGACCGACTGCGGCGGTTGACTCGGCCTGCCGGCTTCTCTATGGTCCGCCGACCTGTCTTCCGCAAAGTCGATAGACCGGGTACCCCGGCCCAACGCCGGGTATCTCCGCCAGTCCGCGAAATTCGCGCACTGGCGCTTTCGTGCTTGTGCGGGTGGCGGCCTTGACGCTGGACCCGGAACTGGGGAACGAGTATCGCATGTTCGAAGGCCTGACCGGACGCCTGGGCGACATCTTCGACAAGCTGCGCCGCCGAGGCGCGCTGACCGAGGAGGACGTCTCCGCCGCACTGCGCGAAGTTCGCGTGGCGTTGCTGGAGGCTGACGTCGCCCTGCCCGTCGTCAAGCAGTTCGTCACCCAGGTGAAGGAACGCGCCGTCGGGCAGGAGGTGCTGAAGTCGGTCACCCCCGGCCAGCAGGTCATCAAGATCGTCCACGACAACCTCGTGGAGATGCTGGGCGAAGGCGCCGAGATCAACCTGAATGCCGCCGCCCCGGTGCCGATCCTGATGGTCGGTCTCCAGGGCTCGGGCAAGACCACCAGCACCGCCAAGATCGCGCTGCGCTTGAAGACGAAGGACCGCAAGAAGGTCCTGATGGCCTCGCTGGACGTCCGTCGTCCGGCCGCCCAGGAGCAGCTGAAGGTTCTCGGCGAGCAGACCGGCGTCGCCACGCTGCCGATCGTGCCGGGCCAGGACCCGGTCGCCATCGCGAAGCGCGCCATCGAGACCGGCCGTCTCGAAGGCTACGACGTCGTCATGCTCGACACCGCCGGCCGCCTCGCCATCGACGAGGAGCTGATGGCGGAGGTCGCGGCGGTCCGCGACGCGACGAAGCCGGTGGAAACCCTGCTGGTCGCCGACGCGATGACCGGCCAGGACGCCGTCACCGTCGCCACCAATTTCAACGACAAGGTCGGCATCACCGGCATCGTGCTGACCCGCATCGACGGCGACGCGCGCGGCGGTGCCGCCCTGTCGATGCGCCAGATCACCGGCAAGCCGATCAAGCTGCTGGGCGTCGGCGAGAAGATCGACGCGCTGGAGCCCTTCCACCCCGACCGCATCGCCGGCCGAATCCTCGGCATGGGCGACGTGGTGTCGCTGGTGGAGAAGGCCGTCGAGACCATCGACAAGGACGAGGCCGAAAAGCTCGCCCGCAAGATGGAAAAGGGCCAGGGCTTCGACCTCGACGACATGGCGATGCAGCTGAAGCAGCTCCGCAAGATGGGCGGCATGTCCGGCCTGATGGGAATGCTGCCGGGCATCGGCAAGATCAAGGACCAGCTGAAGGACGCCAACGTCGACGACGGGATGATCAAGCGCCAGGAGGCGATCATCTCCTCGATGACCAAGGCGGAACGCAAGAACCCCGACATCATCAAGGCTTCGCGCCGCAAGCGCATCGCCGCCGGTTCCGGCACCTCGGTGCAGGAGGTCAACAAGCTGCTGAAGCAGTTCGAGACCATGCGCGGAATGATGAAGCAGGTGCAGAAGCTTGGGAAGAAGGGGATGCTGCGCGGCGGCCTCGGAAACCTGCTGCCGAAGGGACTCGGCGGCTTTGGCGGGAAGGGGCCTTTCGGCTGACCTGACCGCCTCTCGAAATCACCCGATACCTGTTTGACTTGAGAAGAGAAAGTTTCGACCAATGGCTTTGAAGATTCGTCTGGCTCGCGGTGGTGCGAAGAAGCGTCCGTTCTATTCGATCGTCATCGCGGACGCCCGCAGCCCGCGTGACGGCCGCTTCATCGAGAAGATCGGCACCTACAACCCGATGCTGCCGCGCGAGCACGAGCAGCGCATCATCCTGAACGCCGAGCGCGCCAAGCATTGGCTGTCGGTCGGCGCCCAGCCGACGGACCGCGTCGTTCACTTCCTGGCCAATGCCGGCCTGGTCGAGAAGCCCGCCGTTCGCGAGACCCCGAAGAAGTCGGCTCCGAAGGCCAAGGCGCAGGAGCGTCTGAAGGCCGAGGCCGCCGCTGCCGCGGCCGCCGCAGAAGGCTGACCTTGGGGCTGATACAGGTGACGGTGGGCCGCTTGGCCCGCAGGGTTGAGTTTGTGACGACGTGCCAGGTGCTCCTTCGATGACCGCCAAAATCTGTGTCGGCCAGTTCGCGGGATCGCACGGCGTGCGGGGGCTGGTGAAGCTGCGCAGCTTCACCGCCGAACCCGCCGACGTCATGACCTACGGCCCGCTGTCGGACGAGACGGGGACCCGCCGGTTCACGGTGACGATCCAGGGCATGGTCAAGGATAACTTCCTGGCCAAGGTCGACGGGGTGACCAGCCGCGAACAGGCGCAGGCCCTGGCAGGTGTGCGGCTCTACGTGGACCGTGGCGCCCTGCCGGCGACGGAGGACGAGGATGAGTTCTACCATGCCGATCTGATCGGCATGCGTGCGGAACTCGCCGACGGGACCGTCTATGGCACGGTGAAGGCGATCTACGACTTCGGCGCCGGCGACGTGCTGGAGATCAGGACCGCAGGCGGACCTTTGGAGATGCTTCCCTTCTCCAAGGCCTGCGTGCCGGTGGTCGATGTCCGGGGCGGTCGCATCGTCGTCGACCTTCCCGCCGTGATCGAGGCCCGCGAGGGCTCCGGTGACGAGGCGGAGGAGGACGGGGGTGAAGAGGGCGGGGACCGGAGCGGGGAGGAGGGGCCGTGAATCACGGCGCCGACGGTCCGCGGGTCTGGACGGCCAAGGTTCTGACGCTGTTCCCGGAAATGTTTCCGGGGCCGCTCGGCCACTCGCTGGCGGGCAAGGCGTTGGAAAATGGAGTCTGGGCGCTGGAATCGGTGGACATTCGCTCGTTCGCGCGCGATAAACACCGCTCCGTCGACGAGACCCCCTTCGGCGGAGGGGCCGGTATGGTCATGCGGCCCGACGTGCTGGACGCGGCTTTGACTGCGACGGCGGGACCTGTGGGGGCACCGGGACGCGGTCGGGCGATCTATCTGTCGCCTCGCGGACAGGTGCTGAACCAGGAGCTGGTCAAGGAGCTGGCCGCCACCCCGGTGGTGACGCTGCTCTGCGGCCGGTACGAAGGGGTGGACCAGCGGGTCCTCGATGCGCACGGCCTCGAAGAGGTCAGCCTCGGGGATTTCGTGCTGTCCGGCGGGGAACTCGCCGCGCTCAGCCTGATGGATGCCGTGGTGCGCTTGCTCCCCGGCGTCATGGGCAACGTTGAGACGGCGGGCGAAGAGAGTTTCGAACGGGGGTTGCTCGAATACCCCCACTACACCCGGCCGGCGGTCTGGACCGACGGGCAGGGTGTGGAGCGCGCGGTGCCGGAGGTTCTGCTGTCCGGTCACCATGGGAAGGTCAAGGCCTGGCGGCTGGCCGAGGCGGAGAAGATCACGGAGGCCCGACGGCCGGACCTGTGGTCGCTCTACCAGGCAAGCCATCCGGCAGTAACTGTTACGAACAAGGGTCGGCGGCAGGCTCGCCGGCGCGACCCGAAACCGGAGTGACGGTCCGCCGCGAGGCGCGCCGATAGAAAAGGGGTAGTGCTATGAACCTGTTGCAGCAGCTCGAGCAGGAGCAGATCGAGAAGGCCCTCGGTGGCAAGACGATCCCGGAGTTCTCCTCGGGCGATACCGTCCGCGTGAACGTGAAGGTCGTCGAGGGCACGCGCGAGCGCGTCCAGGCCTATGAGGGCGTCGTGATCGCCCGCAAGAACGCCGGCGTGAACTCTTCGTTCACCGTCCGCAAGATCAGCTACGGCGAGGGCGTGGAGCGCGTGTTCCCGCTGTACTCCCCGCGCATCGACTCGATCGAGCTGGTCCGCAGGGGCGCCGTCCGTCGCGCCAAGCTGTACTATCTGCGCGATCTGCGCGGCAAGGCCGCCCGCATCTCCGAGCGTACCAGCGGCCGCGGCATGGTCAACGGCCGCCGGGCTGCCGAGTAAGGCGCCTTTCGGTTCGGTTCAGGTTCATAGGTCCGGCGCCCGGCCGATCGGCTGGGCGTCTTCTTCCCGTCACCATCAGAAAAGCTTAAGGAGTAGGCGCCATGAAGCGCACGTTCCAGCCGTCCAAAATCGTGCGTAAGCGTCGCCACGGCTTCCGCCACCGCATGTCGACCGTCGGCGGCCGCAAGGTGATCGCCCGCCGCCGCGCCCGCGGACGCAAGGTTCTGAGCGCCTGATCCCCGCTATGGCGGCGCCGGGCCATGAGGTCGGGCGCCTGATGCGGCGGCCGGAATTTCTGGCCGTGGCCGGGACACGGCGAAAGCATGTGGCTCCCGGCCTGATCCTCCAGGTGCGCCGGCACGACGACAAGCAGCGGCCCGCCGAAGGCGGTCCGCCGATCCGTCTCGGTTTGACGGCGAGCCGCAAGGTCGGCAACGCGGTGGTGCGCAATCGCGCCCGCCGCCGTTTGCGTGAGGCCGCGCGGCAGATTCTGACCGTTCATGCGGCGCCCGGCCACGACTTCGTGCTGGTCGCCCGCGGCGGCACGGCCGAACGGCCGTGGACCGACCTGCTCGGCGACCTTGCCGCCGGGCTGAAGCGCCTCGGCCTGTGGCGCGAGGCGGAAGGGTAGGAGGCCAGCGACGTCATGTTTCGCATCGCCGGCCTCAGCCCGCTCGCGCACCTGCTCCGCGCGCTCGTCTATCTCTATCGCTGGACCTTGTCGCCCTTCGTGGGCTGGCAGTGCCGTTTCCAGCCGACCTGCTCCTGCTACGCCATCGAATCGCTGGAAAAGCATGGGGCCATCCGGGGGGGATGGCTGACTGTGCGCCGGCTCGGGCGTTGCCATCCCTGGGGCGGGTCTGGCTGGGATCCCGTGCCCGATCCCGTCCCGCGGCCGGCGCCCATGGCGCCGCATCGCTGCGGACTGCGGGAAAAGGGGCATGCGGCGGTTGCCCAGCCCGGCGAAAACCCGTAACAAGGCCGCGCACACGCCGCCCTTCTTCCAAAGGCCCCACGGCAACCGGGACGCCATGACCGACCAACGCAACCTCATCATCGCGATTGCCCTGTCGATCGCCATCCTTCTGGGCTTCCAGTTTTTCTACGAGAAGCCGCGGGTGGAGCAGCAGAAGCAACTCGCCGCCCAGCAGGCCGCCCAGACGGAGCAGTCGGTGCCGGTGCCGGCCCCCGGCGTGCCCGCCCAGCAGCCTCCGGCCACGGCTGAGGTCGCGAAGGAGCGCCCCGTCCTGCTCGCCGAGCAGCTGGCGGCCGGCACCCGCGTGAAGATCGACACACCGGCCCTGCACGGTTCCGTCAACCTCGTCGGCGGCCGCATCGACGACCTGACGCTGGCCCAGTACCACGAGACCCCGGACCCCAAGAGCCCGGAGATCGTTCTGCTGGCCCCGGCCGGCACGCCCGCCGCCTATTACGCCGAGTTCGGCTGGGTCCCACAGGGCGCCGGCATCGCCGCCCCGACCGCGACCACCCGCTGGACCGCCGACGGCGCCGCGCTGACCCCGGACAAGCCGCTGACACTGACCTGGGACAACGGCCAGGGGCTGGTGTTCGAGCGCAAGATCGCCGTCGACCCGGACTTCATGTTCACGGTGACGCAGACCGTCCGCAACACCGGCGCCGCCCCGGTCACCCTGCTGCCCTACAGCCTGGTGTCGCGCAGCGGCACGCCGCATACGTCCGGCTACTATATCCTGCATGAGGGCCCGCTCGGCGTCTTCAACGGCTCGCTGACTGAAGAGAAGTACGACGACGTCCGCAAGGCCGGTTCGATCGCCAAGGACACCACCGGCGGCTGGGTCGGCATCACCGACAAGTACTGGCTGGTGTCGCTGGTGCCCGACCCGAACGAGAAGGTCACGGCGCGCTTCCTCTACAATCAGGTCGCCAACATCGACCGCTACCAGACCGACACCATGGGGGCGCCGGTCACGGTGGCGCCGGGCGCCTCGGCCGAGAACACCGGCCGCCTGTTCGCCGGCGCCAAGCAGGTGAAGCTGCTCGACAGCTACTCCGAGAAGCTGAACATCAAGAACTTCGATCTGGCGATCGACTTCGGCTGGTTCTACTTCCTGACCAAGCCGTTCTTCTACGCACTGGATTTCCTGGGCCGCATCATCGGCAACTTCGGCATCGCCATCCTGGTGCTGACCGTCTGCGTCAAGGCCGTCTTCTTCCCGCTCGCCAACAAGTCCTATCAGGCTATGAGCAAGATGAAGGCCCTGCAGCCCAAGATGCAGGAGCTGCGCGAGAAGTTCAGCGACGATCAGGCCCGCATGAACCAGGAGCTGATGGCGCTGTACAAGCGCGAGAAGGTCTCCCCGGTGTCGGGCTGCCTGCCGATCCTGATCCAGATCCCGGTGTTCTTCTCGCTCTACAAGGTGCTGTTCGTCACGATCGAAATGCGGCATGCGCCGTTCTTCGGCTGGATCCACGACCTGTCCTCGCCCGATCCGACGACCATCTTCAACCTGTTCGGCCTGATCCCCTGGGACCCGCCCGCCATGCTGCATCTCGGCCTGTGGCCGCTGATCATGGGCGTGACGATGTGGTTCCAGCAGAAGATGAACCCGGCCCCGCCGGACCCGATCCAGCAGAAGGTGTTCCAGTTCCTGCCCATCGTCTTCACCTTCATGCTCGCCGGCTTCCCGGCCGGTCTGGTGATCTACTGGGCCTGGAACAACACGTTGTCGGTCCTGCAGCAGTGGACCATCATGAAGCGCATGGGCGTGAAGGCCTGATCCTTCAGCCTCTGCCGAATGTCTGAGACCTGCCGCCGGCAAAGACCCTTGACGGGCCTCTGCCGGCGGTATGTTTTTTATAGCGTCATCCGTTTGTTGAAACGGATGACGCTATAAGCCTTTGTTTGACGATCGGATTCACGCTTCAAATCGAGTCCGATTTTACGCGATCCGATCTAGCCGACCAAAACGAAAGCGCACCGCCATGACCAGCTCCGCCACGCCGACCCCCGACACCCCCAGCATCGTTGCCGGCTTCGACGAGGCCGCGCTGGAGGCCGGCCGGCTGCTGTTCGCCAAGGAGTGCGACTTCGTCTGGGGCGCCAATGCGCTGAACCAGCTGCCCGAGGCCGACCTGCCGGAGGTCGCCTTCGCCGGCCGCTCGAATGTCGGCAAGTCGAGCCTTGTCAACGCGCTGACCGGGCGCAAGACGCTGGCCCGCACCTCCAACACGCCGGGCCGCACCCAGCAGCTCAACTTCTTCAACCTCGGCAATCGTCTGAAGCTGGTGGACATGCCCGGCTACGGCTATGCCAAGGAATCGAAGGAGAAGGTGGAGGCGTGGAACGACATGGTCCGCCGCTTCCTGCGCGGCCGGGTCACCCTGCGCCGGGCGCTGGTGTTGATCGATTCGCGCCATGGGATGAAGCCCCATGACCATGAGATCATGGAGATGCTCGACCGTACGGCGGTACCCTACGTCGTCGTGCTGACCAAGGCGGACAAGGTCAAGGCTGCGGATCTCGACAGGATCCGGCGTGAAACCCAGGCGGGGTTGAAGAAGCATCCGGCAGCCTTCCCCGACATCCACGTCACCAGCTCCGAGAAGGGCACCGGCATCGCGGAGCTGCGCGCCAGTCTGGCGGCGCTCGCCCTCGGCGCCGAATAAGGGGCGGCGGCGATGGGCGGTCTCTCTCCCGCGCTGCTGTTCCTGATGCAGGCCCTGCTGCTGATCGCCGGGCCGTTTCTGCTGTGGCGGCTCGGCGGCGGCCGTCACATCGCCCCGATGGTGGTGGTCCAGATCCTGTTCGGGGTGGCGCTGGGTCCGTCGCTGCTCGGCCGGCTGGTCCCCGATCTTTGGGGCGTTCTGTTCGCGCCCGCGGCGCTTGCGCCCTTGTCCGGGCTGGCCTTGATGGCCGTGGTGTTCTTCGCCTTCCTGACCGGCCTGCATCTCGATCCCGCCGAGTTCCGCGGGAGGGGCGGGGCCTTCGCCACCGTGGCACTGTCCAGCATGCTGGTGCCGACCCTGCTGGGCGGAGCCCTGGGCTGGTGGCTGGCCGGCGCCTTTCCCGCCATGACCGGAAAGCACGCCACCCCTGGCCTGTTCGCCGCCGGCTTCGGCATCTGCGTCGGCGTCACCGCCCTGCCGGTGCTGGGCGCCATCCTGCGCGAGATGGATTTGCTGGGCGACCGGGTGGGGCGGCTGGCGCTGGGCTATGCCGCGGTGAATGACGCGCTGCTCTGGCTGCTGATCACCGCGGTGCTGGCCTGGTCGACCGCCGATGGGGGGAACGGCGGCGGCGATGCCTGGGCGGTGGCGAAAGTCGGCCTGCTGGGCTTCGCCTATGTCGGGGCGACGGTCCTGCTCGTGCGCCCGCTGCTCGACCGCCTGCTGGAGCGGGTGGCCCCGGATGGGCGGATGGGCGACACCGCTGTGGTGGTGACCTGCGCGGCGCTGCTGGCCTCGGCCGCGGTGACCGAACTGATCGGGTTGCACTACATCCTGGGTGCCTTCATCGCCGGCAGTGCGATGCCGCGCCGCTATGCGGCGGCGATCCTCGACCGGCTGGAGCATTTCGCCACGCTGATCCTGCTGCCTTTCTTCTTCACCCTGACCGGGTTGAAGGTGAACCTGACGCTGGACGATCCGGCGCAATGGACCGTCTTCGCCCTCGCCAGCCTCGCCACCGTCGCCGGCAAGATGGCCGGCACCACGCTGCCCGCCCGCTGGACCGGGGAGCCCTGGCCCGATGCGCTCCGGCTCGGCACGCTGATGCCGTGCAAGGGGCTGATGGAGGTCATCGTCCTGACCGTCCTGCTGGAGGCGGGCGTGCTGTCCGGCCCCTGTTTCTCGGCGATGGTGCTGATGGCGGTGGCGGTGACCGCGCTGACGCAGCCGATGACGCGGCTGGCCGGATTGTGGCGTCCGGCCGGCGGCACGGCCACCGCAGCCGCGGGAGGCCGTCACGGGGGTGTGTGACCGTTAAATTGCCCCCTAGGCAACCGGCCGGCCTTTCCGTTAAAGAAGCCCGACACTCCACCCCGACAAAGGGCATCCTCCCGTGCAGACTCCCACCCGTGACGAGTGGCTCGCCAAGGCCCGTACCCTGTCCGAAGCGCTGCCCTACATGCGCCGTTATGCCGGGAGCACCTTCGTCATCAAGTACGGCGGCCACGCCATGGGCGACGCCAGCCTGGCGGAGCTGTTCGCGCGCGACATCGTCCTGTTGAAGCAGGTCGGCATCAACCCGGTGGTCGTCCATGGCGGCGGCCCGCAGATCGGCCAGATGCTGGAGCGGCTGAAGATTAAGTCCAGCTTCATCGACGGCCTGCGCGTCACCGACAAGGAGACGGTCGAGGTGGTCGAGATGGTGCTGGCCGGCTCCATCAACAAGCAGATCGTCGCCGCCATCAACGGCGCCGGCGGCCGTGCCGTCGGCCTGTCGGGCAAGGACAGCAACCTGATCACCGCCCGCCGTCTGGAGCGCGTGCAGCGCGATCCAGACAGCAACATCGAGCGGGTGCTGGACCTGGGCTTCGTCGGCGAGCCCTACAAGGTGAACCCACAGATCCTGCACGCGCTCGCCCAGTCGGACATCATCCCGGTGATCGCGCCGGTCGGCTTCGACGTGAACGGCGACACCTACAACATCAACGCCGACACGGCGGCCGGCGCGGTCGCGGCGGCGGTGAAGGCGGCGCGCTTCTTCCTGCTGACCGACGTCGCCGGCGTGCTCGACAAGGAAAAGAAGCTGATCGAGAAGATGTCGCTGGAGGATGCCCACAAGGCCATCGCCGACGGCACCGCCTCGGGCGGCATGATCCCGAAGATCGAGACCTGCATCGGCGCGGTGGAGCAGGGCGTCGATGCCGCTGTTATCCTGGATGGCCGCGTGCCGCATGCGCTGCTGCTGGAGATCTTCACCGAAGGCGGCGCCGGCACCCTGATCGGCAAGGCCTGACGCCGTCTATAGGGGACCGCCAAGGGGGGGCGATGAGCGATCTACGCAAGGAGTTGCTTCGCCAGATGAAGGCCATCCGGGAGAGGATGGACCCGAAGCTGGTGGAGCGTGCCAGACTGGCTGCTCTGGGCAAGGTCCCCTATGACAGCGACGCGGCGAAGGAGGCGGTCGGCCATTTCCTCGACGCCAAGCGGGACGGCGGTGCTTTCCGCCGCAAGCTGGAGCAGGCGCTGAAGGACGAGGGCGCAACGCTCGACCTCGATGGGGAAAAGGCTCCGCCCCCGGCGAAACCGCGGCGCGGTGGCCGGGTGACCTAGGCTGGGCGCCCGAACCGCGCCCATGCAAGGAGCACAGCCTTGCTGCATGTCTTCGTCAATGACGGCGGTCTGCTGCGCTGGGACAGGGAGGCCGCGGACGAGTCGGTCCCGTTCCCCGAGTCCGCCGTGTGGCTGGACCTGATCAACCCGACGCCCGACGAGCTGGCGCGGGCGGAGGCGCTGATCGGCACCGGCCTGCCCACCCGCGAGCAGATGGCGGAGATCGAGGAGTCGAGCCGTCTGCGCGTTGCCGGCGGTGCCTTGACCATGACCGTCACCGCCCTGGTCTGGGCCGACACCGACGAGCCGCGCATCGCCACCGTCAGCTTCGTGCTGGCCGGCCGGCGGCTGGTGACCATCCACGACATCGATCCGCAGGCGCTGCTGGCCTTCCGCCGCCGCGCCACCCATGGGCAGGTCTCCGCATCCCGCGGCGAACTGGTGCTGGCCGCACTGGTGGACGGGATGATCGACCGCACGTCGGTCGTGCTGCGGCGGACCGGGGTGGAGATGGATGCGTTGAACCGCCGCTATTTCCGTGGGCGCAAGCTGCGCTCCCGCGGCGAGACGCTGGACGACGCCCAGACGCTGAAGCGCATCGGCCATGCCGGCCACCTGATCGGCAAGGCGCGGATCAGTCTGGCCAGCCTCACCCGCATGACCGACTTCCTGGCGCGCGGCGATGGCTGGAACGCCGGCAAGGCGACTCGGCGCTGGGCCAAGACCACGCTGCAGGATCTGCGCGGGCTGGACCAGTATGCCCGCTTCCTCTCCGGCAAGGTCGCCCTGGCGCTCGACACCGCGCTGGGCCAGATCAATGTCGAGCAGAACGAGATCGTCAAGATCGTGTCGGTGTTGACCGTCCTGCTCTATCCGCCGACCCTGGTCGCCAGCATCGGCGGCATGAACTTCACCGACATGCCCGGCAGCCAGTCGCCCTTCGGCTATGCCAGCGCCTTGGGGCTGATGCTGCTGTCGGCCTTGCTGCCAATGGTCTATGTGCGGTCAAAACGCTGGATGTAGCACGTTTCCACAATATGGCAGGCGGACCGTCCGCAGCGCTTTCCTTTTGACACGACCGTCCGTCGGCGGCAGGATGGGCCGCATTCCAGGGGGGTCCCGACAGGGGGCTGAGATACCAACGGCCGGACGGCGCGATGCGCAAGCCGGCAGCGTGGTGACCCTTCGAACCTGATCCGGGTCATACCGGCGAAGGGAGGGACCTCGTGACGGGCCGAATCTCGCCCCGTCCGGCCGTATCGGCCCCGCCATGCCGGGGACACCATTCCGAAACGGCCCGCACGAAGATACCGCACCTCCGTCCGCAGTCCCGGGTTTGTCCGCCCAACTCCGACGGAGAAACCCAATGCCTAAGGACTTCAACGAGAACGCCATCCGCATTTCGACCGGCCCGCTGCCGTCGTCGCGGAAAATCCATGTGCCCGGCACGCGCTTTACCGATCTGCGCGTTGCCCTGCGCGAGATCGCGCTGTCGGGCGGCGAGCCGCCGCTGACCGTCTATGATGCCTCCGGTCCCTACACCGACGAGTCGGTCGCCATCGACGTGCGGGCCGGCCTGTCCAAGCACCGCCGTGACTGGATCCTGGCGCGCGGCGATGTCGAGACCGCCGACAACGGCGTGCTGCGCGCCAAGGATGGCGGTGCGGTGACCCAGATGGCCTACGCCCGCGCCGGCATCGTCACCGCGGAGATGGAGTACATCGCCGTGCGCGAGAATCTCGGCCGCGCCGCAGCGCTCGATGCCACGCGCGACGGCGAGGATTTCGGTGCCGAGATCCCCGACTTCATCACCCCGGAGTTCGTCCGTGACGAGGTGGCGCGCGGGCGGGCGATCATCCCGTCCAACGTCAACCACCCCGAGTCGGAGCCGATGATCATCGGCCGCAACTTCCTGACCAAGATCAACGCCAACATCGGCAACTCCGCCGTGACCTCCTCCATCGAGGAGGAGGTGGAGAAGATGGTGTGGTCGATCCGCTGGGGCGCCGACACCGTGATGGATTTGTCCACCGGCGCCGACATCCACCAGACCCGCGAGTGGATCCTGCGCAACTCCCCGGTTCCGATCGGCACCGTGCCGATCTATCAGGCTTTGGAAAAGGTGAAGGGCAAGGCCGATGATCTGACCTGGGAGCTGTTCCGCGACACGCTGATCGAACAGGCGGAACAGGGCGTCGATTACTTCACCATTCATGCCGGCCTGCGGCTGGCCCACATCCCGCTGACCGCCAAGCGAGTGACCGGCATCGTCTCGCGCGGCGGCTCGATCATCGCCAAATGGTGCCTGGCGCATCACCGCGAGAATTTCCTCTACGACCATTTCGCCGACATCGTCGAGATCTGCCGGACCTATGACGTGGCGCTCTCGATGGGCGACGGGCTGCGGCCGGGCAGCCAGGCCGATGCCAACGATGCCGCCCAGTTCGCCGAGCTGGAGACCCTGGGCGAACTGACGAAGATCGCCTGGGCGCGCGACGTGCAGGTGATGATCGAAGGGCCGGGCCATGTGCCGATGCACAAGATCAAGCACAATGTCGAGAAGCAGCTGGCGCTGTGCGGCGAGGCGCCCTTCTACACGCTGGGGCCGTTGGTGACCGACATCGCGCCGGGCTACGACCACATCACCAGCGCCATCGGTGCGGCGATGATCGGCTGGTTCGGCACGGCGATGCTCTGCTACGTCACGCCGAAGGAGCATCTCGGCCTGCCCGACCGCGACGACGTGAAGGCCGGCGTCATCGCCTACAAAATCGCCGCCCATGCCGCCGACCTCGCCAAGGGCCACCCGGCGGCGCGGTTGCGCGACGATGCCATGTCGCGTGCCCGCTTCTCCTTCCGCTGGCGCGACCAGTTCGCTCTGTCGCTCGATCCCGACACGGCGATGGCCTATCACGACGAGACCCTGCCGGCGGAAGGCGCCAAGACCGCGCATTTCTGCTCGATGTGCGGGCCGAAATTCTGCTCGATGAAGATCACGCAGGAAATCCGTGACGCCGCGGAGTCCGGCATGGCCGAGATGTCGGAGAAGTTCCGCCAGTCGGGCGGGGAAATCTACCAGCCGGCAGCGGAGTGAAATCTGGCAGAGTGAGATCTGGCAGGGGGCGGGTCGCCGCCCCCTCCGTCAGTCCGCGTACCGGATCTCCAGCACTTCGACCTGTTCCAGTCCCGCCGGAGTGCGGACATCCACCAGATCGCCCTCCCGCGCCTTCAGCAGGGCCCGGGCCATGGGGGAAATCCAGCTGACATGGCCGCGGTCGGGGTCGACCTCGTCGGCGCCGACAATGGTGATAGTGTTCTCCGCTCCATCCTCGCGGGCATAAGTGACGGTGGCGCCGAAGAAGACCTGTTCGCGATTCTTCTGGTCCTGCGGATTGACCACCACCGCCGATTCCAGCCGCTTGTTCAGGAAACGGATGCGGCGGTCGATCTCGCGCAGGCGCTTCTTGCCGTATAGATAATCGCCATTCTCCGAGCGGTCGCCGTTGCCGGCGGCCCAGGACACCACCTCCACCACCTTCGGCCGCTCCACCCGCAGCAGGTGGCGCAGTTCCTCCTGCATGCGCTGGAAGCCGGGCGGGGTCATGTAGTTCTTGAAGCCCTGCGGCAACGGTGCCGGATCGTCGAGATCGTCGTCGTCCTGCGTGTCGTTCTCGCGGGTGAAGGCCTTGCTCATGGTCCGACCTGTCCTGTGGCAGGGGTGATAACGTCCGGGAAAAGGAAAAGGCGCCTTGCGGCGCCTTTTCCCGTTCCAGAGGTCCCGGTTGGGCCGTTGGGCTTACCGCTTCCACCAGCCGCGGCGCGGCTTGGCATCGGCGTCGGCATCGTTGTCAGCCGCAGCCGGCTCGGGAGCCGGGGCCGGCTTGACGTCCGTGGGCTTGGCGGCGGCTTCGGCCGGGGCCTCGGCAGCAGCCTTGCGCTTGCGCGGCGACGCCTTCTTGGTCGGCGCGGCTTCGGCAACGGTCTCCGCCGGCGCCTCGACCGCAGCGGCGGCCTTGCGCTTGCGGCCCTTGGCCGGAGCTTCGGCGACAACCGCCGGAGTGGGCTCGGGCGCGGCTTCGACCGGAGCCTCGGCGGCGGCCTTGCGCTTGCGCGACGCCTTCTTCGGCGCGGTTTCGGCAACGGCTTCCACCGGCGCCTCGACCGGGGCAGCGACCTTGCGCTTGCGGCCCTTGGCCGGAGCTTCGGCGACGACTGCCGGAGCAGCCGCGGGGGCGGCTTCGACCGGAGCCTCGGCGGCGGCCTTGCGCTTGCGCGCCGCCTTCCTGGCGGGCGCCTTGGCGGCAGCTTCGGCCTGAGCCGGCGCGGTCACCGGAACCGGAGCGTCCTCGACTGCCGGAGCGGCTTCGCCGGCCAGGATCCAGTCGAGATCGCTCGCGTCGGCCGGAGCCTGCGCCGCCTGGGCCGGAGCGTCCTGAACCGGAGCGGCGGCGGGCTGCTGGTCGACGGCGTCCTCGCCGCCCTCCAGGCCTTCCGCACCCTCGCGGCGCGACCGGCGACGGCCACCGCGCTTGCCGCGGCGGCGCTTCTTGCGGCCATCGCCGTTGCGCTCGCCGGCATCGGCACCGGGCTCGTCCTCGCCGTCATCCTCATCCTCGTCGTCGCCTTCAGCGTCGGCGTCGGCGGAGTCGGCCGCAGGTTCGGAGATGGCGGCACCGGGGATGGCTTCGGTGGCAACCGGCAGAACGCTCTCATCGGCGTCCTGGCCGGCATCCTGATCGCCCTCGTCCGTCTCGGCATCGCCCTCGGCGCCGTCGGTCCGGCCGTCCTCGCGGTCACGG
Source organism: Azospirillum sp. A29 (assembly GCF_042604625.1). NCBI lineage: Bacteria > Pseudomonadati > Pseudomonadota > Alphaproteobacteria > Rhodospirillales > Azospirillaceae > Azospirillum > Azospirillum sp. A29. The sequence goes on along the minus strand of NZ_CP170466.1, from coordinate 1,271,862 downwards.
CCACGGCCGCGACGGCGGCGGCGGCGGCGGCGGCGATCCTCGCCATTGCCGTCGCCGTTGGTTTCGGCACGTTCGCCGGTCTCCTCGACCTGGACGGCCTCGGTCTCGGCTTCCGGCTCTTCCACCGTCTCGACCGGCTCGGCGGCGAGCGCGCGGTCGGTCTCGGCCATCACGCGGTCGGCGCTGACCAGCGGGGCGTCCTCGTCGGCCAAGCGGGCTTTGTTGCGCTCCAGACGGTGATCCGGGGCGATCAGCCCGTCGTCGGCCTGGACCATCACGCTGAAGGCGTGACGCTCTTCGATCTTGGCCAGTTCACCGCGCTTCTGGTTGAGGATGTAGAGCGCGATGGAGGTCGGGACGAAGATGGTGATCTCGGCCGAGCGCTTGCGGATGCCCTCTTCCTCAATGGCGCGCAGGACGTGCAGCGAGGCGGATTCGACCGACCGGACGACGCCGGTGCCCGAGCAGTGCGGGCAGCGCTCGAAGTTGGTCTCCAGCAGCGACGGACGCAGACGCTGGCGCGACAGCTCCAACAGGCCGAAGGCGGAGATGCGGCCGAGCTGGATGCGCGCCCGGTCGTTCTTCATCGCCTCCTTCATGCGGCGCTCGACGGCGGCGTTGTTCCGCGGCTCCTCCATGTCGATGAAGTCGATGACGATCAGACCGGCCAGATCGCGCAGACGCAGCTGGCGAGCCACCTCGTCGGCGGCCTCCAGGTTGGTCTTGTAGGCGGTTTCCTCGATGTTGCGCTCGCGGGTCGACTTGCCGGAGTTGACGTCGATGGAGACCAGCGCCTCGGTCGGGTTGATGACGATGTAGCCGCCGGAGCGCAGCTGAACCACCGGGCTATGGATGGCGTCGATCTGCGTTTCCACCTGATAGCGGTGGAACAGCGGGATCTGGCTGTCGCGGTACAGCTGGACGCGCTGGGAATGGCCCGGCATCAGCATGTCCATGAACTCGCGCGCCGTGCGGAAGCCGGCCTCGCCCTCGACCCAGATCTCGTCGATGTCGTTGGCGTAGAGGTCGCGGATCGACCGCTTGATCAGGTTCGCCTCTTCATAGATGAGGCAGGGCGCCGACGACTTCAGCGTCTGCTCGCGGATGTCGTCCCACAGGCGCAGGAGATATTCCAGGTCGCGCTTGATCTCGGGCTTGGAGCGCTCCAGCCCGGCGGTGCGCAGGATCACCGCCATGCCGTCGGGAATGTCGAGATCCGACAGGATTTCCTTCAGGCGCTTGCGGTCGGCCGGGTTGGTGATCTTGCGGGAAATCCCGCCGCCACGGCCGGTGTTGGGCATCAGGACGCAGTAGCGGCCGGGCAGCGACAGGTAGGTGGTCAGCGCCGCACCCTTGTTGCCGCGCTCCTCCTTCGTCACCTGCACCAGCATGACCTGCCGGCGCTTCACCACTTCCTGGATCTTGTAGGAACGCAGCGGGCGCGAGCGGCGGCGCTGGGTCTCCGCCTCCTCGTCCTCGTCGCCGCCGAGCGTATCGGGAGCGGCGCCCTCGGACGGGGCGGCCTGCTCGTCGCCGGCCTCGGCGTCTTCGCCGCTGTCGTCGCCGTCTTCCTCATCGGACGCCTCGGGCGCGATGGGGGAGGGCATCGGCGACCATTCCTCGACCACCTGCTCGGGGCGGATCGGCTCGGCCATCACGGCGCCGTCGGCGGCGGCCTCGGCCCGGGCTTCCGCCTGCTCCTCCAGCCGGCGTTCCTCGGCCAGCAGGGCCTCGCGGTCGGCCATCGGGATGCGGTAATAGTCGGGATGGATTTCGGAGAAGGCGAGGAAACCGTGGCGGTTGCCGCCATACTCCACGAAGGCCGCCTGGAGCGAAGGCTCGACCCGCGTCACCTTCGCCAGGTAGATGTTGCCCTTCAGCTGCTTGCGGCTGGCGATCTCGAAATCGAGTTCTTCCAGCCGGTTGCCATTGACCACGGCGACCCGGGTTTCTTCCGGGTGCGTGGCGTCCACCAGCATGCGCTTGGCCATATACGATCCTCAACGGCGCGACCCAGGGAACCCGCGCGACCGGTCGGGCCGCCTGGACGCAGCGTCTGTTGTGGGCGAAGCATACGGCACGACGGACCGGAACCGCCGAACGGCGCTGACGAGAGCAGCCAGGACGGCCCGGTCGACACGCGCCGGGCTGCCGCCTTGCGGCCACAGCCAGCTTCGAGGTTTCGTCCTCTCACCGCCAATCCGAACGCGCCACCCCGCGACGTCCCTCCGGCGCGGATGGCCGGACAGGCGGTGTCGAGGGCGACGCCGCAGCCCCTTGGGTAAGCCCCGTGACCGGCGATCGGCTGACCTTCGGCTCGATGGGATCGATGTCCGGGGATCAGCGAATCGGCGCTCACCTTGGGAGTCCGACCCTGGTCTGGCGAATTGCGGTCTGTCGCAAAGATACCATAGACAAGCGATCCCTCTTGCACAACGCGGAAATGCGCCGATTCGGCGAACAAGTTCGTCGCGGGGAAGCCGGGCTGCCACCTTCCACCGGGGCAACCCGTCCGGGGTACGATCCGGCCACGCCGAGGTTTGCCGTCCTGCTCACTGTTGCAGGAACGGCACCCCCGGCCGGAATTGACCAAGGGGATGACGATCCGCGTTGAGAGCGTTGAATTGGCTGGGCTATAGCTGGTCATCCGGCGCCGGTTTCCGCCGCTTGCCCATTGCCGCACACCCTCTGCCGCCGAGGAGATTTGATGCCACGGCCGCCCAGCCTGCCCACCGCCGCCGCACCCGACCGCCTGCCGCGTTGCGCCCGTTCGCCGCGGAGATCGGCTGGCCGTGTCCTCGGGGTGCTTGTGCTGGCGTTGGTGCTGCTGGGTTTCGGGTCGGCCGGGATGACGGCCGGGCCGGCGACGGCGCAGACCACGGCGGCCCTGCCATCGGCGCCGCCGCGCACGGCGGTGGTCGATGCCCGGCTGGGCATCCATCCGGACAAGACCCGCTTCGTGCTGGAACTGAGCGACCCGGTGTCCTTCACCGTGTCGGTCGCTGCCGAGCCCTACCGCGTCGTCGTCGATCTGCCCGACCTGATCTGGCCCGGCGGGGCGCTGCCGGTGGAGGGCAAGGGGGTGGTCGCGCGTTACCACCATGCCGGAGGTCCGCGCGGCACGCGGCTGACCTTCGAGACGGTCGGTCCCGCCCGGCTGCGCGAGGGCTACATGATTCCGGCGCGCGACGGCCATCAGCCGCGCCTCGTCCTCGATCTGGAAAAGACGACGCCGGCCGAGTTCCGGCAGCTCGCCGCGGCCGGCAGGGATGCGAAGGAGGTCGGCGGCAAGGGGCAGCTGACGATGTCGTCCATCGTGTCGTCGGCGATGGCGGTTCCGGCCCCGGTTCCGGCCCCGCAGCCTTCGCCGCCCGCCGCCGATCCCGCCAGCACGGTTTCGGCTCCGCCGCCCTTCGCCCCGCTGCCGCCGATCCCGCCGGCCCAGCTGATCCCGGCCGCTCTGCCCGTCGCTCCGCCGCTGCCGGACAACAAGCCGCCGACGGTGGCGGAAAAGCCGCTGATCGTGCTCGACCCCGGTCATGGCGGCCAGGACCCCGGCGCCATCGGCGTCGGCGGCATCTATGAGAAGGACATCACGCTCGCCACCGCCAGGGAGGTGAAGCGCCAGCTGGAGGCGACCGGCCGCTACCGGGTGAAGCTGACCCGCGACAGCGACGTGTTCATCCGCCTGCGCGACCGCGTCGCCATCGGGCGCGAGGCCGGGGCCGACCTGTTCATCTCGCTGCATGCCGACAGCATCAGCAGTGGCGACATGCGCGGCCTGTCGATCTACACCCTGTCCGACAAGGCGTCCGACCGTGAGGCGGAGATGCTGGCGGCCAAGGAGAACAAGGCCGACGCCCTGGTCGGTCTCGACCTGTCGGGCGAGAACCAGCTGGTCGCCAACATCCTGATCGATCTGGCCCAGCGCGACACGATGAACCATTCCAAGCGTTTCGCGACGTTGGCGTTGCAGACTCTGGGGCGCGACGTGCCGCTGATCTCCAGCCGGCCGCACCGGCAGGCCGGCTTCGCCGTGCTGACCGCGCCCGACGTGCCGTCGGCGCTGATCGAGATGGGGTATCTGTCGAACCGGCAGGATGTCGGTCTGCTGACCTCCGGCACGCACCGCGAGCGGCTGGGCAAGTCGCTGGCCCGGACCATCGACAGCTATTTCCGCTGGCTGCACGGCTCGCAGCGCAGCTGAGACGTGCCGGCGAGGGGCGGCTTACCCCTTCTGCGCCGGCGATTTCTTGTTCGCGCCCTCTGCGCGTCACATTTTCCTGACATGACGGGAACGGGGGCGGCGCTTCGCGGCGCGGCGGTGTAGGATGCGCCGCCCTGTCAGGCATGGCTCGCTGCCCCAACCCGGAAAAGGGCGGGCTTCAGCCACGCTCTTCGTCGTTTCTTGCGGGATCGGTCATGCGCCTCCTTCTGTCCTTGCTGATGGCCTTCGTGATGCTGGTTCTTGCCGGCGCCGGAGGGCTGGTCTTCCTGTTCGAGCATTACGACCACGACCTGCCCGACTACACCAAGCTGGCCAACTACGAGCCGCCGGTGACCACGCGCATCTATGCCGGCGACGGGCGCCTGATGGCCGAATTCGCGTCGGAACGGCGCATCTTCGTTCCCATCGACGCCATGCCGCGTCAGGTGATGAACGCCTTCATGGCGGCCGAGGACAAGAATTTCTATGGCCATCAGGGCGTCGACCCAATCGGCATCCTGCGCGCGATCCTGACCAACATCGAGAATTTCGGCCGCGAGCGCCGGCCGGTGGGCGCCAGCACGATCACGCAGCAGGTCGCCAAGAACATGCTGCTGACCAACGAGGTGTCGTTCGCCCGCAAGATCAAGGAAGCGATCCTGGCGGTCCGCATCGAGCGGGCCTTCACCAAGGACCGCATCATCGAGCTGTACCTGAACGAGATCTTCCTGGGCAACCGGTCCTACGGCGTGGCGGCGGCGGCGCTGAACTACTTCAACAAGGCGCTGGACGAGCTGAGCATCGAGGAGGTCGCCTTCCTGGCGGCCCTGCCCAAGGCACCGTCCAACTACAACCCCGACCGCCAGCATGACGCGGCCATCGCCCGCCGCAACTGGGTGATCGGCCGCATGGCGGAAGACGGCTACATCACGCCGGAGGAGGCGAAGGCAGCCCAGGGGCGCCCGTTGGTCACCCGCAAGCGCGACGAGCAGGAGGTGGTGACCTCTGAATATTTCGCCGAGGAGATCCGGCGCGAGCTGGTGAAGCTCTATGGCGAGCAGGCGCTGTACGAGGGCGGGCTGTCGGTCCGCGCCTCGATGGATCCGGTGCTGCAGGCCACCGCCACCAAGTCGCTGCGCGACGGGCTGATCGCCTACGACCGCCGCCATGGCTGGCGCGGCCCGGTCGCCAAGATGGAGAATTTCGACAACTGGCCGAAGAAGCTGGCCGCCATGCCGCCGCCCGCGGGCTCCGAGGGCTGGAAGCTGGCGGTCGTGCTGAAGGACGACCAGGCGGACGGGCTGGACATCGGGGTGGCCGACGGCACACGCGGCCGCATCCCGCTGTCCGAGCTGCGCTGGGCCCGCGCCTCCAAGGACGGCGACATCGCCGGGCCGGCGATCCGCAAGCCGTCCGACGTGGCCAAGCTGGGCGACATCCTGCTGGTCGAGGCGGTGAGCGGCCCGCCGGCCAAGGACGAGGACGAGAAGCCGGCCAAGAAGACCGACAAATCGGCCGCGAAGGAGCTGCCGCCGGGCAGCTACGGCCTGCGCCAGATCCCGCAGGTGCAGGGCGGTCTGGTGGCGCTCGACCCGCACACCGGCCGCGTGCTGGCGATGGTCGGCGGCTTCTCTCCGGCGATGAGCGTGTTCAACCGCGCCACCCAGGCGCTGCGCCAGCCCGGTTCGTCCTTCAAGCCCTTCGTCTACCTGACGGCGCTGAACCAGGGCTTCACCCCGTCGTCGCTGGTGATGGACGCGCCCTTCTCCTTCGATCCGGGCGGCGGGCAGCCGGTCTGGCGGCCGGAGAACTTCAGCCACGAGTTCTACGGCCCGACCCCGCTGCGTGTCGGCATCGAGAAGTCGCGCAACGTCATGACCGTCCGCCTCGCCCAGCAGATCGGCATGGACAAGGTCAAGGCGCTGGTCGAGAAGTTCGGCATCGTCGACAATCTCCAGCCCTATCTGCCGATGTCGCTGGGCGCCGGCGAGACGACGGTCCTGCGGCTCGCCACCGCCTACGCCATGCTGGACAATGGCGGCAAGCGGGTGGTGCCGACCTTCATCGACCGTGTGCAGGACCGCAACGGCAAGACCGTCTTCCGCCACGACAACCGTGCGTGCGAGGGCTGCACCAACGTCAGCTGGAAGGACGGCATGGCCGTCCCCGCCGTGCCCGACACCCGCGAGCAGGTGAACGACCCGCGCACCACCTACCAGATCGTCTCGATCCTGGAAGGCGTGGTCCAGCGCGGCACCGCGGCGGCGCTGAAGTCGCTGGGCAAGCCGCTGGCCGGCAAGACCGGGACCACCAACGACAGCCACGACGCCTGGTTCATGGGCTTCTCGCCCGATCTCGTGGTCGGCACCTATATCGGCTTCGACCAGCCGCGTTCGCTGGGCGGTCACGAGACCGGCGGGTCCGCCGCTGTGCCGGTGTTCAAGGAGGTCATGCAGGTGGCGCTGAAGGACAAGCCGGCGACGCCGTTCCGCGTGCCGCCCGGCCTGCGCCTTGTCCGCGTCAACCCGGCCAACGGCCAGCTGGCCCAGTTCGGCGACAGCCGGGCCATCTGGGAAGCCTTCCTGCCGGGCACCGAGCCCAACCCCGACCAGCCGCAGATGGTGCTGGACGGGTCCTCGCAAGGTGCTGGCGCCATGATGGGCGGCGATCCGAACGCCGGTTTCGGGGCCCAGCAGCCGGGCATACCGGCCCCGCCCGCCGCGGCGACGCTGGGAACCGGCGGGCTGTACTGAGCCGGAAAGAGAAAGGGGCGCCCACCGCGGGCGCCCCTTTTTCGTTGGCTACAGTGATGGCGCTCAAGCGATCAGTGCGTCGTGTTTCCGGTCCCCGACAGCGACGCCATCGCATCGACCGGGCAGCTGCCGAGCGGGCGCAGGTCGGGTTCCATCGCCGCGAACATCGCGCGCACGCCGTCCTCGTTGACATGCAGGGCGTCCATGAACAGCTCGTCCTTGTCCACCGCGCGGCGGGCGTCGATCACGGTGACGCCGGCGGGCAGGCGGCCCTTCAGGTCGGCGAAGAAGGCGTCGAAATTCTTCAGCTTGCCGGCATAGGTCGGGAAATAAGGGGTGATGACCACCGCCACCCGGGTGCCCTGCGCCTGGGCGCTGGCGATGATGTGGTCCAGCGCCTGCCAGTTGGCGGCATCGGCGGTCATCATCTCCTCCGGTGCGGCGGCGAGCTGCGCCTTCATCGGGTCCGGGATGGCGCCCACCAGGGTGCGGTCGGCGGCGGGCTTAACCAGCCCGGCGATCAGCCGCATGGTCTGATTGTTGTTGAAGGTCATCAGGTTGAAGGCGTGGTTGGCCATCCACAGCTCCTGGTTTTCCTGACGGACGAAGGCGTCGATCCGCGGCGAGTAGTAGGCCAACAGCGGCAGGTCGGCCAGATCGTGCGGGTTGTCGACCAGGCCGGTCGGCTCCAGCACCAGCAGGCGCGGCGCGCCATGCCGCTCGACGTAATCGTCCCACAGCAGCGCCGACAGGACGGTCGGCGCCCCGCCCATGCCGAGGTTCAGCGCCCGGCCGCAGGTCATGTCCTGAAGTGCGGAAACCGGGAAGTGGTTGTCCGCCCGCGAGTTGCCGAGCACCAGCACGTCGGCCGGGCCGCTGGCCGGCTTGGCGGCGGGGCCGGTCGCCGGACCGTTGGCCGGCCGCGGCTGCGTCGTCAGGGCGGCCTTCACCAGCAGGGCGTTCGGCTGCTCCTCCTGGCCGGCGGGCGGCTTGATGCCGGGCTTTGCGCCCGGCTGGGCGCCCGGATTGGTCCCTGGGCCGATGGCGGGCTGCGCCTCCGCCTCGAACGGGCGGTAGACCGTCATGAAGCGATCGCTGGAGCGCAGCAGCAGATCGCCCAGCGCCGAGGCCAGAACCCGGTCCATCGCGGTTACGGTGGCGAGGATCAGCGCGATGCAAGCCAGAAGGCGGTACATGGGGAGGTCTCCGTCCGATCAGAACTGGAAGTAGATGAAGGCGTGGTTGGCGAAGCTGCCGAACAGCAGCATCACAAGGATCAGGGCTGAGCAGGCCATCGAGCGGGCCACCACATTGGTCCCGGCATAGCGGCGGCCGGCGCCGCGCTCGACCAGCGCATCGACCAGCAGAACGATCAGGCCGGTGACGGCGACGCGGATCAGCGAGCTGGCCTGCTGGTTGCCCTGCTGGAGGCCGAAATCGCCATGGCCGATGATGCCGAGGATGGTCCAGACGGTTTGCAGGTTGTCGGCGCGGAAGGGCAGCCAGGTCAGCGTCACCACCATGAAGACGAGGCCGATCATCACCAGCCGCCCGGCGGCCAGCATCGGGCCGCTGAGGCGCACCGGGCTGGCGGCGGCCAGCCGGCGGGCACCGTCCTCAACCAGCATCAGGCCGCCATGCATCGCGCCCCACAGCACGAAGGTCCAGTTGGCGCCGTGCCACAGGCCGGAGATCAGCATGGTGATGACGACGTTGCGGATGCGCAGCCAGCGCGTGCGGCTGCCGCCCATCGGCACATAGACGTAATCGCGGAACCAGGTGGACAGCGAGATGTGCCAGCGGCGCCAGAAATCGCGCATGCCGGTGGCGAAGTAGGGGCGGGCGAAATTCTCGCACATGGTGTAGCCGAAGATCTGCGCCAGCCCGATGGCGATCAGCGAATAGCCGGCGAAGTCGCCGTAAATCTGCAAGGAGAAGCAGAACAGCCCGATCACATGCTGGAGCGCGTTGAAGAACTCCGGCTGGTGGAAGCGGGCGTCGACCACCACGGCGGCGTTGTCGGCCAGACCGATCTTCAGGAAATAGCCCCAGATCACCTTTTCCAACCCGGCGAAGCGTTCCTCGAACGGGATCTCGCGCGGGCGCTGCTGGATTTGCGGCAGCAGGTCGCGCGCCCGCACGATCGGGCCGGCCACCAGCTGCGGGAAGAAGGCGACGAAGGTGGCGTATCGCATCAGCGAGCGCTCCGGCTCCTTCACCTCGCAGGTGTAGAGGTCGATGCCGTAGCTGAGATTCTGGAAGGTGTAGAAGGAGATGCCGACCGGCAGCAGGATGTCCAGCGTACGCCGTCCGATCTCGACCCCCAGCGAGGCCAGCGCGATCTCGGCGCTGTCGGCGAAGAAGTTGTAGTATTTGAAGAAGAACAGCATGCCCAGGTTGGCGCCCAGGCTGATGAACAGGTACATCTTCTTCGTGCTGCGGTCGGGCGAGTCTGCGATCTTCAATCCGCAATAGAAGTCGATGAAGGTGCTGAGCGCCAGCAGCCCGCAGAACCGGTAATCCCAATAGCCGTAAAAGATATAGCTGGCCACCAGCAGGAAGGGCGTGAAGGCGCGCGTGCGGGCCAGCGCCATGAAGCCGGCGCTGAACACGGTGATGAACAGCAGGAAATTCAGGCTGGTGAAGCTCATCGTGCCCCCGGCAGAGGTGTCGCGCGTCCAGGCGTTCGCGCAAGGAATGCCCTGCGCGGAATCGCGCCAGGGGATGCCCGGCGAGATCGCGCAAGAAAGGTGAAGAACGACGCAGAAGATAAGCTCGATTTCGGGGAATCCCGGCTGCCGCGGTAGGGTTGTGCGGCCGGATATGGGACGTACTCTGAAATGAACCTGTCCGATGATTCCAAACGGCTAGGACCTCCAAGCAGGGGCTCGGCCATACTCGAAAGTGGCAAGCCGTCCCGGTGCGGCGGCGCGGTCCGGGATGGAGCTGCTCATTAAGGGGGTGCAAGCCGGGGGGCGAGCGGCTACATATGCAGCCGACACACCCTTCAACTCTGGCTGACGAGGAGGCACCGCCATGCGGGCCGAGATCGAAGCGGCCGCCGGCGAGATCAGAGAATCGCTGGCGCTGCTGAGGAGGCATCTTTGACTGGGACAATGCACTGCGGCGTCTCGACGAACTGAACAACCTCGCCGAGGATCCCAAGCTTTGGGACGATCCGACGCGGGCCCAGACCATCATGCGCGAGCGCACCCAGCTCGACACCTCCGTCGCCGGCTACCGCGCGCTGGAGCGTGACCTGTCCGACAGCCTGGAGCTGATCGAGATGGGTGAACTGGAGGGGGATGCCACTGTCGTCGCCGATGCGGAGGCCCAGCTCTACGGCCTGCGCGACCGCGCCAACAAGCTGCAGATCGAAAGCCTGCTGTCGGGCGAGGCCGATGCCAACGACTGCTTCGTCGAGGTGAATGCCGGCGCCGGCGGCACGGAGGCCCAGGACTGGGCGCTGATGCTGATGCGCATGTACACCCGCTGGGCGGAACAGCACGGCTACAAGACGGAGTGGCTGGACGAGACGCCGGGCGAAGAGGCAGGCATCAAGTCCGCAACCGTTCAGATCAAGGGCCACAACGCCTATGGCTGGCTGAAGACCGAGGCCGGCGTTCACCGTCTGGTGCGCATCAGCCCGTTCGACAGCCAGGCGCGGCGCCAGACCAGCTTCGCGGCCGTCTCGATTTCCCCGGTGATCGACGACAAGATCGACATCGAGATCAACGAGAAGGACTGCCGCATTGACACCTACCGGGCGTCGGGCGCCGGCGGCCAGCACATCAACAAGACGGACTCGGCGGTGCGCATCACGCACATCCCGACGAACATCGTGGTGAGCTGCCAGCAGGAACGGTCGCAGCACAAGAACCGCGCCAAGGCGTGGGACATGCTGCGTGCCCGCCTGTACGAGCGTGAGCTGAAGATCCGCGAGGATGCCGCCGCTGCGCTGGAAGCCACCAAGACCGACATCGGCTGGGGCCACCAGATCCGTTCCTATGTCCTGCACCCCTACCAGATGGTGAAGGATTTGCGGACGGAGGTGGAAACCTCGCAGAGCCAGGCGGTGCTGGACGGTGCGCTCGATCCCTTCCTGGAGGCCGCACTCGCCGCCCGGATCAAGGGGCAGAGCGACGACGCGCACGCCGCCGGGGGCTGACCGGTCGGATGGGAAAGGGCGGTCGCTTGCGGCCGCCCTTTTCGATTCGGTGCGTTTTTGGAATGTCCATCCATGGAATGGAAGGGTGGGCTCGGCTGTTTCAACAGGCTGCTACTCCAACGATGCGGAGCGACCGATCCATGAACAGACGTCTTCTTCCGGCCCTGAGTGGTGCCGTGCTGTGCGGCGCCATGCTGCTGGCGACCCCGGCCCTTGCTGCCTGCGAAACGGACAATCTGCCCGACGAGATGCGCCGGGCCTTCATCTCCGGCGCCCAGGAGGCGCTGAACGAGCATGGCTTCAACGCCGGCTCGGTCGACGGCCAGATGGGATTGCGCACCCGCACGGCGATCCGCTCCTACCAGCGCGCGGCCAAGCTGCCGGTGGACGGCTGTGCCACCCAGGGTCTTCTCGATCACCTGAATTTCAGCCAGCCCAAGATCTACGGTCCCAGCAAGCCGCGCTGATCCGGCGGCAGGGCTCAGGCCAAGGTCAGGCCAGCATGTCGAGCAGGCGCTTGCTGTTCTCCTGCGTGGCCTGGAGCACCTTGGCGTTCGCGGCGAAGTCCACCTGGGCCGAGGTCAGGTCCAGCACCACGGCGGGGTCCAGGTTGCCGGAGGCGATCTGTTCCGACGCCGCTTCGGTGCGCGCCTGCGCGTCCTGAAGGCCGTCGACGGCGCTGGCCTGCGGCCGGTAGGGCGTGGCGGTGGTGGCCGATCCGATGTCCATGGCGCGCTGTCCGGCTGGTTGAGCGGCCAGCATAAGGCGGCGGGGGTTTAGGGTTGGTGAATGGGGGAACTGCTCCCCCAGACTGTCAACTGTCCGCCATCACCCCTGCGCCAGCCAGTCGGCCAGCCGTCCCAGGAAGGCCGCAGCCTCTGCCGGGTCGTGCAGGCTCCAGGTCGCCGCCGTCTCCGCCGGGCCGTCCATCACCCGGATGCCGATCCCGTTGCCGTCGCCCCGGCCGGCCAGGGCCCGGAAGGCATCCTCGTCGGTTTCATCGTCGCCGAGATAGATCGGCATGGTGCCGTCCCCCTCCAGCCCCAGCGCCTCCAGCAGGGCGAGCACGGCGCGGCCCTTGTCCCAGGGCAGGTTGGGGCGAAGCTCGAACAGTTCCTTGCCACCGGTCATGCGCAGGCGCGGCTGGGTCTCCACCACCGCACGGACGGCGTCGGCGACCCGAGGCTTCTCCGGCGGCGCGACCTGACGGGTGTGGATGGCGATGGCGAAGCGCTTGCGCTCCACCAGCGCGCCGGCAATACCGCCGAGCCGGTCGCGCAGACTCCCATCGGCAATGTCGAGGTCGGGGACATACTCCACCCCCACCTGCCGGCGCAGGTCCGGACCGCGCAGGTCGAAGCCGTGGCTGCCGGCATAGACCAAGCCATCCACCGCCACCATCGCGGTCAGATCGTCCAGGTCGCGGCCGCTGACGAAGGCGACCGGGCAGAGCGCCGACAGCCGCTGCACCACCGTGCGCGCCAGGTCGGGCATCACCGCCAGTTCGGGGCGCGGCGCAATGGCGGCCAGCGTTCCGTCATAGTCGAGGAACAGCGCGGGGAGGCGGCCGTCCAGGGATGCGGTGAAGGCGTCGAATTCCGCCAAGGCGGAGGGGGGAATGAGGGTCAAGGCTGGGTCCTCAGCGCCGCTGCCGGTCGGAATGCGGCGGCCGACTAATGCCTGCACGCCGCGTTGATGTAACGGCCGGACTGCGGGACTGGCTTCCGTTCCAGAAAAAGGAATGACCCGGCTGTGGCCGATGCGCAACAGACCCCTCCAAAAGCTGCGGCCCCATGCAGGGGCCGGCTTTGGGGGTTGCAGCGCCCCCCGCTTCTGGTACTGTTGCAGTGCAGCAAGCGATTGCTGCTTCGCCCTTCTTGGGCGTTTCCTCCCTAAACTCAAGGCCGCTGTTTCCAGCGGCCTTTTTCTTGCCAGAAAGCCCCCTGGTAAGGCAACCCCTGACAAAAGTCATAGCGCTGCGATCTTCCGGTCTGGAGCCGGCGGATCGGCGCGAGAGCCGGACGGGGCCATCACAGCGGCGAGGGACCGGCGACTGCAAAATTCCTTTTGTTTACAAATAGATGAAGCGCGGTTTTCCGGCTCTTCGATCCGGACCGCCGGGCGGCCGACGCCAGCGGGAAGGCCGCGTCCCCAAGTTTGCCGGCATCACTGGGCAGCATGCGCCCCGCAGATTTTTTTCGTGCGGAGCGGGCAGGGGAGCGAAAAACCGCCGCGGGGGGAACAGAGGCACTGCCGCCGGGGGGCGAACTGTCGTATAGATCGAAGCGAAACACTTATCTGCCGTCATCCACAGGAGCCGTTCCCATGGACATCGCCATCATGGTTCTCGCCGTCGCGTTCTTCTTCTGGCAGACCATCACCGACTGAGCGCATTGCCGACCGAACCGGCATCCGACGGTCAGGCGAACGGAAGGGGCGGTCCCATCGGGCCGCCCTTTTTCCATGTCGCCAATTCCATGCCGTCAATCGGCGTGACGGCGCGTCAGTCTGCGGCGATGGGCGGTTCCAGCCGGGCATGTGCCGACGCGATCAGTTGCAACGTCTCCATGATCGAGCCGATAGCCTCGTGCAGGTCGGCCTGCTCGTCGCCGGGCAGGGTCGCCAGCACCGTCTCCAGTTCGACCGCCGCGTCCTGCAAACGCGCACAGGCATGCTCCAGATGGAGGCCGGTGCCTAGGCCTGCCTGCTGAGCGCTTGCGCCGGTATCATTTGCAGAATGCAAACGCGCAGCCGGTTTTCCGGCCCGCGTCGCGTTCCGGTTTGCAAAATGCAAATGAACGCTGCTGCCCGTGGCTCGCGTCCCCAATTTCTTCCGCATCATGGGCATGTCCCCCGTTCGGTCTGAGCGGAGAATGCGCAAGTCCCGTGCCACCCGTGACCGTTGGTTGCGGCTGCTGTCTCGAAAGTGGTGCTTTGGCCGGAATGCCGGTCAGTCCGGCCACAGGCGGGCGGCACCGCGCATGCCGCTTTCCGCGCCATGGCGGGCAATAACCATCCGGGTGCGCGGATGGGCTGCCAGCGTCCAGGCGCCCCAGCGCCGCGTCACCGCCTCGCACAGGCCGGGCAGGGCGGACAGGCCGCCACCGACCACCACCATGTCGGGATCCAGCAGGTTCAGCACCGGCGCCAGCGCGCGGGCCAGGGCATCGGCATGCCGGGCCAGCGTTGCGGCCGCGGCGGCCTCCCCGGCCTGGGCGCGGACGGCGATTTCCGGCGAGTCCAGCGTCTCGCCGGTCAGATGGCGGTGCAGGCGCGACAGCCCGGCCCCGCACAGCATGGTTTCCAGGCAGCCCATTCGGCCGCAGCCGCAGGGCACCGGCGGGCCGTCCGCCTCCTCGCGCCAGGGCAGCGGCGCATGGCCCCATTCGCCGGCCAGCCCGGTGGCGCCGGGCAGGATGCGGCCATCCACGACGATGCCGCCGCCGACCCCGGTGCCGAGGATGACGCCGAACACCACCGGACCTCCGCCGGCTGCCGCCCCATCGGTCGCCTCCGACAGGGTGAAGCAGTTGGCATCGTTGGCGATCCGCACCGGCCGCCCGAGCCGCCGCGTGGCGTCCGCGACGACTCTATGGCCCTCCAGCCAGGGCAAATTGACCGCACGCACCCGTCCGGCCGTGGCGTCGACCAGACCGGGAAGGCTGATGCCGACACCGCCGGTTCCAGCCGGGTCGAGGGCGTTCACCGTCTCCGCCAGGGCGTCCAGCGTGGCGTCGTAGCCGCGGGGGGTCGGACGGCGGTGGCGGGCGAGTTCCGTCCCGTCGCGGTCCAGCGCCACGGCGGCGATCTTGGTGCCGCCCAAATCGATTCCGACTCGCATGACTGTCGCTGTCCGGATGGTGGGATATGACCGAATTTCGGCGGCAACCCTATACGCCTCCCCCGTCCGGCGGACCAGGGTTGCTTTCGTGCCGGAAGGGTCAGTCCACCCACCCCGGAAGAGAGGGGGCAACCGCCCTTTGCTCCGTCGGGGCTTGGGGGGCGCATCACTAGAGTCTCATCAGCGCATCCTTCACTGATCGGCGTCTTGAGATGTCCATGGACCGTTCTGCCCCGAAACATTCCTCGCGCGCCCGCCGCGCTGCTCCGGGCCACCACGATCCCGTTTCCGAGTCCGCCGGTGTCACGGCGGCCGAGATTCGCGATGGACTGGTGCTCGCCTTCCTGGCGCGCAAAAGGCTGCTGGTGCTGGTGGGCGACGCCGGCTCGGGCCGTCCCGCCCTGTTCCGCCAGCTGGTCGAGCATGTCGAGGCCGACGGCGCCATGGCGCTGCCGGTCGCGGCGTCGGTCGGATCGGAGGTGGAGGATCTGGTCGCCGCCGCTGGCACCGGCGCCCTGCCCTATCTGGTTCCGGGGGAGGACGGCGAGACCGATTTCGACGCGCTGATCGCGGCGCTGGAAGAGCGGCTGGAGCTTGCAGGATCGGGGCTGCTGGCGGTGGACAACGCCGCCGTGCTGGCGCCGCCGGTGCTGGCCGATCTGGTCGATCTGACGCGGGCGGAGACGCCGGCCGGCCGCTTCATGCAGGTGCTGCTCTGCGGCACGCCGGAACTGGAAGGCACTTTGGCGCGCGCCGGCCTGACCGACGAGTTGCGCGACATGGGCGTGATCTACCGGATGACGGCGGGCGGCGGCTTCGTCGACGACGTGCGCGAGCCTGCTCCGGCGCCTCAGCCCGTGCCCCGGCCTGCACCACATCCTGGGCCGATGCTGGCGGTACCGCCCCAGCCCCAACCGCAGCAGGTTCCGGTGCAATCCGCCGCGATTCCGCCGGCGAACGATTGGTCGGTGGGGCAGCGCCGGGAACACCTGCCGCAGGAGGATCGCTGGCAGGGCGACCAGAGCTGGACCGACCGCGGCGCCGGGCCGATGGCTGGCGCAGAGGGCCAGGGCTGGTCGCCGGACGGCGGTCAGGCCGGTGCCATGCGGGCGCCGCGGCGGACCGCGCTCTATGCCGGGGCGGCCCTGACCACGCTGGTCCTGCTGGGGGCCGCCGGTGCCGCCATTGCCACCGCCATGCCGGGCGCCTTCCCCGACCGTGCTCTGGCCATGGTCGAGGAGGGCTGGGCCAAGGCGCGCGATGCGGTCGAACGGACCGTGCAGGGCCTGACCGGGGCCGCAGCACCGGCCGAGCAGCAGCATGCCGTCACGGTGCCGGTCGCACCCGCTCCCGAAATGAGAGTGTCTCCCGCGGTCGCTCCTTCCACCGCACCGACGGCCCCGACCACGCAGACGGCTTCCCAGCCTCCCGCCGCGCCGCCGCCCGCCGCTGCCGGCACCCAGACGGTGTCGAAGCCAGTGACGCCTGCCTCGACGACGGTGCCGACAGCGGCGGCTCCGGTTGAAACCGCGGCGTTGCCGCCGGCCCAGGGGCTACCGTCCGCCGCCAAGGCCTCCGCGACCGGCAACACGGAAGCGGCGCCGGGCGTCGCCTCGCTGCCACCGCTGGAAGACCCGTCGACGACCGCCGCGGTTCCTCCTGCTCCCCAGCCTGCCGCTCCGGATGCCGATACCGCCCAGCGCGTGCGGACGATGGTCGATCAGGCCCGCCGCCAGATCGCCGGCAAGCGCCTGACCACCCCGCCGGGCGACAACGCCTATGAGACGGTGCAGCGCATCCGCCAGATCGCGCCGTCGTCGCCGGAGGCGGTGGAGCTGCTGACCACCATGACGGACACCTATCGCCGCTGGGCGATGCTGGCCGAGCGGGACGGCGACTGGTCGGAAACGAAGCGCTTCTACGAGCGGGCGCAGATGATCGCGCCGGAAAGCCCCGATCTGGCCGAGCGCATCCGTGCCGCGAGCGAACAGCGGGTCTACACCGGTCCTTCCGTCGGCCCTGCCACCGGGACCGCTGTCGGCACCGTGCCGGGAAGCTCCGCGGCGCCGGTGAACGCGACGCCGGGGCTGGGCGACCGCGAGTCGGTTCTGGCCCTGCTGCGCAACCCGGCGGAGCTGTCGCGCACGCTCCAGGCGGGCGCCAGCGCAGACACGCGGCTGGACAACGGCAAGACCCTGCTGATGATCGCCGCCGAACAGGGGCTGGCCGACGCAGTGCGCGTGCTGCTGGACCGCCACGCCCGCACCGACCTGCGCACCTCCGACGGCGCCACCGCGGTGATGTATGCCGCCTGGGGCGGGCATGACGGGGTGGTCCGGGCGCTGGCCGAGGGCGGCGCCGACCTCGACACCACCAACAGCGACGGCAAGACCGCGCTGATGGCCGCCGCCGCCCGCGGCCACCAGGAGGTGGCGCGCACGCTGATCCAGCGCGGGGTGATGGTCGACCGCACCACCGCCTATGGCTGGTCGGCGCTGATGTACGCCGCCAACAACGGGCACGAGGCGGTGGCGAAGCTGCTGCTCGACAGCGGGGCGAACCCCTACCGCATGGATGCCAACGGCAACTCCGCCCTGACGCTGGGCGCGTTGCAGGGGCATGTGCAGGTGGTGGAAGCCCTGAAGCCGCGCTGATCGAAGCCGGGTTGATCCTACCGTCGGATCCCCCCGGTAGCGTCTACTGGTCGAGGCGGACGGAGCCGCGCCACATCCCGGCGCTCTGTCCGCCATTGGCGTAGTGGAAGATGCCGGGGCCGTCCGGCTGGCCGTTGCGGAACCGTCCGGCGAAGCGGCTGCCGTCGTTGAAGGTCATCACGCCGAAGCCGGACATCAGGTCGCCCGACCATTCCCCTTCATAGGTCTGCCCGTTGGCGAAATGGTAGACGCCGGTTCCCTGGCGGATCGGGCGGCCCAGTGCCGTGTTGGTTCCCGAATTCGACGAAGGCTGTGCCCAGCCGCCTTCATAGCGGTCGCCACCGGAAAAGCCGTAGCTCCAGAACCGGCTGTCGGGGCGGCTGCGCGCCCGCTCCGCTGCGGTGCGGGCATCGCCCAGCGCGCGCATCGCCTGCTGCTCCGCCTCCACCGCCGGGCCGTCCGGGGTGGAGAAGCCGGTTCCGGCCGGTGCGGTGGGGAAGCTGCGCTGCTCGGTCTGGACCGGGTCGGAGTTGCCTGCGGCAGGCGGCTCGCTGCCTTGCTCTATACCGGGATCGCCGAAGGACGGTCCGGCCTCCACCGGGCCACGGCCACGGGCAGCCTGCGGCGACGGGTCGGCCCAGCGGGCCGACAGCGCCCCTGCGGTGAGATAGCCGGTTCGCCCGGCCGAGTCGCGCACGCGCAGCCAGCTTCCTTCCGGCACCGACTCCAGCACCGTCACGGCGCTGCCCGCCGCCAACTGGGCGACACCGCGGGCGCCGACCGCCGGCCGGTCGAACAGGACGCCCGACTTCGCCATCTCATAATTGCCGGGCGGAAGGCTGGAACCTGTCACCGCCGGCGGTTCCTTCGCCGGAGCGGCGGCGGAGGGCGTGGGCGCTGCCGGAGGCGTGGCTGGCGGGGTGGCCGGTGGTTTGGCAGGGGCGGCGACGGCCGGCACCAGCACCAGAGTGCTGCCCAGCCTATCCTGGAGCCAGGGCAACTGCCGGCCGTCGCTGCGTTGGGCGACCGAACGCGCGACCTCGGCCAGCGAATCGCGGAAGGCGACACCGGGCCTGACCATCTCGCGCGCCAGCGCGGCAGTGAAGGCATCGGGCCCCTTGCCCGACTTCGGCGGCACCGGCGGCACGCCCGGACGGTGGGCATAGACGACGAACAGGCCGTCGGCCTCCATCGGCGTGCCCAGCGCACTGCCGCCGACCCGCTGGGCCAGCGCCTCGGCGACGCCGGGATCGATCACCACGATGGATTTGCGCCCGCTGTCGCGCAGGTCGCTCAGCACGCTGTCGAGGTCGAGGGCGTTGCGCGGCAGGTCGTCCGCTCCGGTGGGGGCGGCATCGGCGGGCAGCAGAAACTCCCGCTCCCCCAGCCCGACGGCGAGGCCGGTGTAATAGACGAAGCCGAGGTCGGCCCCCGACAGCGCCTCACGGAAACGCTCCAGCGCCGATTCCATGGCGACCCGTCCGACATTGTCGGCCCGCGTCACCGAAAAGCCGGCGCTGCGCAAGGCCGACGCCATGGCCGAGGCGTTGGCTGCCGCCTGATCGGACCGGCCGTCGAGCGCGGTGTAGCGGCCGTTGTCGACGACCAACGCCACGCGCTTGCCGGTCTCCGCCTGGGCGCCGCCCGCCTGCATCCCGCCGAAGGGCAGGGCGGCCAGCAGTGCCGCCGTCAGGACGGTTGCCTCGAGCCGGCGCCTCCACCGGCCGGCCGGGCGGCGGTCTGCATGGCTTGCGGGCGGGAGTGCGGTCTTCGTCACGGCGTTCCATCCTTCGTAATCGCGGCAGCCACTTGCCATGGGAGTGGGCATAAACCCACGGCCATGCCCCACAGCCATGACCGTGGGCGCCGCCCGTCGCCGGGAAGCGTACCGCCGCGGGGAGCATAGCCTTTTCCGCAAGTCGGGAGCGCCGCTCATTCGGAGCGTCGGACTGTGCCGGCGTTACCCCGCGTGGGCGAGGGTAGCTCTGGCGCACGCGTCACACCTCCGGTAGCAGCGGGAGATCCGGCGATGTATCGCTTTCCCTTCGCGGCGAAGCCGCCTATATGACGCTCCTTCGCAGACAACGAGGTTCGCCATGCCGCCCGCCAAGCCGTCCGCCGTCCGGATGTCCGACACCGAAATCGCCCGCGTGCAGATGTACCTGCGCAAGACGCTGGGCAATCCCAAGATCGTGATCGAGCCGCCGGCCAAGCCCGGCCAGTCGGCCGAAGTGACGGTGGATGGCGAATTTTTCGGCACGCTGAACCGTGACGAGGATGAGGGCGAGGTGTCCTATGCCCTGAACGTCGTCATCCTGGAAGAGGACCTGCCGGAGCCGCCGGCCATTCCGCGCCGCTGATTTTCCGGTCTTTTCCAGCCTATCGCCCTGGGGCGCCCTATGGCGTCGTGCGTTTGATGTGAAACGCACGACGCCATAGCTTTATGTTTGGCAGCTTTATGTTTGGCGATCGGATTCACGCTTCAAATCGAGTCCGATTTTACGCGATCCGATCTAGCGGCTGCGAGCGCGAAGCTCCGCTGCCAGGGCGGCCAGCAGGGTCTGTCCGCCCGACAGGGTCAGGCCGCGGACGAGGACAATCGCCTTGTGGCCGCCGCGCCGGTGCATGACCAGCCGCACATTGCGGCTGCCGGCAGCCTTCAATTCCGCCTTCACCGCATCGTTGGGCGCCACGTTGCCGGCGACGAGAGTCATCTCCGCCTTGTGACGGTAGTCGTGCGCCGGATCGATCCAGGCGACGAACAGCGGCTTGCCGCCCACCATCGGATAAAGCGCCAGATCCCGGATCGTCTCGTGCGGATGGATGCGCGCGCCGTCCACCGTCAACCCGCGTTCCGTCACGCCGAGCCGCACGGCGCGGCGCTGCACCGTCTCCGACAGGGTCACCACCCACAGCAGCAGCACCGGCACCGCGCAGAAGGCGGCCAGCCATTGCAGCATGCCGGACAGCTCGTCGGGCGCCAGCCCGGCCCCGGCGATGAAGCCGGTCGCCAGCAGTCCCGCGATCAGCAGGTAGCGCGTGCGGATCACCGGCGTCAGAACCGGCGTCGCCACGAAGACGGCGCCGGCCGTGCCGTCTTCGCGCGTGACTTCCAGACTGGGGGGCGGCTTGGCGGCGGGCATGTCGCTGGCACAGTCGTGAATGGGGGGTGATCCTGTTCCGGCGGGGTGCCGCCCGTCCAGTTCTTTCGCCCTATCCCAATTACAGGACATCCGCACCCGCGCTGCGTGTTCGGGTGGGTCGGTCCCTCGCCCATGCCTTGAAAATGACGGGGGGCGTGGTATTCTGCGGGGCAGGAGGTGACGCGAGCCGCTTCCTGAATGACGAGACCGGTCTCCCGGCCCCGCCAATGTTGGTTTACCTGTCCTGGTCCGTGTTGAAGCCGGCTTCAAACTCGAACTTCAGCTTGAACCAGAAGCGGCCAAGCCACTTCAGGAATTTTCTCACTCGCGTCACCTTCTTCCGGTTGCCATCGACGCGTGATGCGTTTCCGGCGGCGCGAGAATGCAGGGCATGCATGCGTGTGCCAACCGCCCGACGGCGAAAACTTCCCTCAAAGTTGCGTTCCAATGCCCTTGGGTGAGAGGGCTGGGCTTTTGCAACCCTGGTGCCCTGGTCGGGGTGGTGATAGTTTGCGGGGTGGATGGTTTCTGACCAAACCGTCAGATCCGTTTTCCAAATCCGCCCCATATCCGCCCTGTGAAGGACCGCCGCCCGTGACCTTCCCAAATCCGCTCGATGTCCGGGAGACGACCGCTTCCAGGCAAGGCTCGGACCGGGCCGCTTCTTCGGCCAAGTCCCCGGTGGTTGTCGAGGCACGCAAGCTCTCTCTGGTCTATCCCACGGCGGACAAGCCGGTTACGGCGCTGAGCGAGGTCGACCTGACCATCGCCAGGGGCGATTTCGTCTCGCTGATCGGTCCCAGTGGCTGCGGCAAGACCACGCTGCTGCGCGTGATCGCCGATCTGGAACGTCCGACCTCCGGCCGGATCGCCATCGAAGGCATGACGCCGGAGCAGGCGCGGCTGAAACGCCTCTACGGCTACGTCTTCCAGGCACCGGCGCTCTACCCGTGGCGGACGGTGGAGCGCAACGTGATGCTGCCGCTGGAGATCATGGGGATCGCCCGCGCAGACCGGCAGGCACGGGCCCGCGAGCAACTGGAGCGCGTCGGCCTGTCGGGTTTCGAGCGCAAGTTCCCTTGGCAGCTGTCGGGCGGCATGCAGCAGCGCGTTTCCATCGCCCGCGCTCTCGCCTTGCAGCCGGACCTGCTGCTGATGGACGAGCCGTTCGGCGCGCTCGACGAGATCACCCGCGACCACCTGAACCTGCATCTGACCCAACTGTGGCGGGCGACCGGCAAGACCTGCGTCTTCGTCACCCATTCGATTGCCGAGGCGGTGTTCCTTTCCACCCGCATCGTGGTGATGAGCCCGCGGCCGGGCCGCATCCTCGACGTCATCGACTGCAACAGCCTGCCGCGCGAGCGCACGCTGGACATCCGCGAGTCGCCGGAATTCGCCGCCATCGCCCACCGCGTGCGCGAGGGGCTGAAGGAGGGGCACAGCTACGATGACTAAGCGCGCGCTTCCCGTCACCGTGATGACGCTGCTCCTGCTGGCGGCCTGGTACATCGGGGCGGCGTGGCTGAACTGGCCGCAGGCAGCGGAGACGTTGGCGCGCGCCAATAAGCCGGCCGGCTTCGCAGACGTGCTGGCCCAGGCCTATGCGATGAAGCGGCCGATCCTGCCCACCCCCGATCAGGTGGTGGTGGAGCTGTGGAACTCCCTGACCGGCTACGCGCCGACCAGCCCGCGCAATCTGCTGTTCCATGCCTGGGTGACGGCGGAGGCGGCGCTGACCGGGCTGGCGATGGGGCTGGCGCTGGGCATCCTGCTGGCCGCCGGCATCGTCTATACCCGGACGCTGGAGGCCAGCCTGCTGCCCTGGGTGATCGCGTCGCAGACCATCCCGATTCTGGCGATTGCCCCGATGATCGTCGTCATCCTCGGCAACATCGGGCTGACCGGGCTGCTGCCGAAGGCGGTGATCTGCATGTATCTCTGCTTCTTCCCGATCACGGTGGGCATGGTGAAGGGGCTGCGCTCCGCCGATCCGCTGTGGCTCGACCTGATGCGAACCTATTCGGCGAGCGGGCTGCGCGCCTTCTGGTCGTTGCGGCTTCCGGCCTCCATGCCCTTCCTGTTCGCCAGCCTCAAGGTGTCGGTCGCCATCAGCGTGGTCGGCGCCATCGTCGGCGAGCTGCCGACCGGCGGTCAGGCCGGGTTGGGGGCGCGGCTGCTGTCGGGGTCTTATTACGGCCAGACCGTGCAAATCTGGGCGGCGCTGATCATGGCCTCGCTGCTGTCGGTGGCGCTGATCGCCGTGGTGCGCGGGCTTGAGCTGGTCCTGCTGGGCCGGGCGGGGGTGCGATGAGCGATTCGGCCAGCGATTCGACGAACGATGAGGCGACGACTCCCTACCGCACCAGCCTGCGCACCGCCGCCGATTGGGGGCTGGTCGCCATCGCCCTGCCGGCGCTGGCGGCACTGTCCCTGCCGGTGGGTGTCCGGAATGGCGCCGTCCTTGGCTGGTTCGGCGGAACCATGGCGCCGCTGTTCCTGATCGGTGTGGTACTGGCGGTCGTCGCCGGTGCCTCAGCACCCAAGCGGGTCTGGGGCGCCTGGGTGGAGCTGGCCGGCGTGGCGCTGGCCTGGCTCCTGCCGCTGCATCTGCTGAACGAAGGGCTGGATCTCTCGGCCGGCTGGGGGCTGTGGCTGTTCCTCGCCGCGGCGACGCTGCTGCTGTGGCGGGTGATGGGGGTGCTGGCCGGGGTGCCGGGCTGGACCCGCTCCGTCATCGTGCCCGGCCTGTTCGGGCTCGGACTGCTGGTGGGATGGGAGGTGCTGGTCCGCGGCTTCCAGGTGCCGGCGATCCTGCTGCCGCCGCCCAGCCGCATCGCCGTGGCGCTGGCCGCCAACGCGCCGGTGCTGTGGGACGATTTCCGCCAGACGGTGCTGACCTCCGTCCTGCGCGGCTATGTGATGGGCTGCGGTGCCGGTTTCCTGGTGGCAATCCTTGCCGACCGCGTGCCGTTTCTTGCCCGCGGATTGCTGCCGCTCGGCAATCTTGCCAGTGCCATCCCGGTGGTCGGCATCGCGCCGATCATGGTGATGTGGTTCGGCTTCGACTGGCAGTCGAAGGCAGCGGTCATCGTCGTCATGACCTTCTTTCCGATGTTGATCAACACGCTTGCCGGCCTCGGCAATTCGGAGCGCCTCCAGCTCGACCTGATGCGCAGCTACGCCGCTGGCTATGGCCGCACGCTGGTCAAGCTGCGGCTGCCCAACGCGTTGCCCTTCCTGTTCAACGGCTTGAAGATCAACTCGACCCTGGCGCTGATCGGCGCCATCGTTGCCGAATTCTTCGGCACGCCGGTGGTCGGCATGGGGTTCCGCATCTCGACCGAAGTGGCGCGGCTGAATCTCGACATCGTCTGGGCCACCATCGCCGTGGCGGCGCTGACCGGCTCCGGCCTGTATGGCGCGCTGGCACTGCTGGAGCGGGCAACCACGGCCTGGCATCCGTCGCTGCGGGGGCGCTGACCGGCCTCGCGGCGCCGCTGGCACGGCCATTGCTTTCACCTGGCCATTCCAGCCGGCAAGGGAGGTGGGCATGGCCGATGTCGTCGTTCTGAAGCATGTCCGCCTGACGCGGGCCCTGCTCGCCATCGAGATGGCCGCCGCGTCGCTGGACGGCGAGCTTGTCGCCCTGCGCACCGCCGGCGGCCTGCTGGGCGATTATGCCGAGGAAGCCACGCTTCTGCGCACCTATGTCCGCACTCTGCGCGTGCTGTTGCAGGCGATGACCCCCGACGAGGTGGACGAGGCGGGGCTGAGCGAGCGCCATGCCCTGGCGGAAGCGGCGGTCGGTCGCTGCGCCGCTGCATTGCGGGTGCTCGACCTGCCGGTCGGTGGTGGCCCGGTCAGCGGAACCGCCTGACGACCGCTGTCGCGAAACCGACAGCGCCTTGACGCCTTCCGGCCACTACCATACTGCCGTATGGCTGGGATGCGGAACGCCTTTCCCCTCTCCGCCGCCGGATCGCCGCGCTATAGTGGCAGGCCCAACGAACAGTCGGACTCCACCGACAAAGCATCAGGCTTGATAAGGGCGCGATGAGGCTTCTCGTTTCCGATCTGACCCACCGCTATGACGATCTGACCGTGCTGGACGGCATCGACCTGACCCTGGCGGAGGGGGAAATTCTGGCGGTGATCGGCCCCAGCGGCTGCGGCAAGTCGACCTTGCTCGGCATCGCCGGCGGCATCGTCGCCCCGACCTCCGGCAGCATCCGGGTGGAGGGGGAGGTGCCGGACGGCTGCCTGAACCCGATCACCTTCATCTTCCAGGACTTTGCCCTGCTGCCCTGGCGCACGGTGGAGGACAATGTCGCCCTGGTGCTGGAGCATCACCCGCTCTCCGCCGCCGAGCGGCGCGAGCGCATCGACAGCGGCCTGCGCCGCATGGGGCTGTGGGAGTTCCGCAAGGCGCTGCCCAAGCAGCTGTCCGGCGGCATGCGCCAGCGGGTCGGCATCGCCCGCGCGCTGGCGGTGCGCCCGGCGATGCTGCTGCTGGACGAGCCGCTGTCGGCGCTGGATGCCCAGACGCGCGAACTGCTGATGGACGATTTCCTCGAGCTTTGGCGACGGGAGAAGACTACCGCGCTTTATGTCACCCACAATCTGGACGAGGCGCTGCGGCTGGCCGACCGTGTCTGCGTGCTGAGCCGCCGCCCCGGCCGCATCCGCGAACTGGTCACCATCGAGGAGCCGCGGGAGCGCCGGCAGGAGCCGTCGGCCCAGGCCCATCTTGCCGAAGTGCGCGACCGTTTGTGGCACCTGATGAAGGCCGAAGCCCAGATGGCCGATCGGGAGATCGCCCGTGCCTGACAGCCTGAACCCGCCCACCGCAGCCGCTGCGTCCGCGATGGGCCAGCCCGTCCGCTTCCGTGGCGGCGGTTTTACCGTGAAACGCCATCCCTGGGCGGCGCTGGCCGCCTTCGCCGTGCTGATCGCGGTGTGGGAGGGGGTGAGCCGCCTCGGCCTCGCCAGCCCGCTGTTCCTGCCGCCGCCGAGTGCCGTCGCCCATGCCCTCTCGGGCATGGTGACGGACGGATCGCTCTGGCTGAACCTGAAGGCGTCGCTGGGGCGCATTGCCGTCGGCTGGGTGCTGGGCACGGCGGGCGGCATGCTGGTCGGCTTCGCCATGGGCATCTTCTCCACCGCCCGCGCGGTCGGCGTGCCGCTGGTGTCGGCCTTCTTCCCGATCCCGAAGATCGCGCTTCTGCCGCTGTTCATCCTGTGGTTCGGCATCGGCGAGCCGTCGAAATTCGCCACCATCGGCTTCGGCGTCTTCTTCCCCACCGTCATCGCCACCTACAGCGCCATCGATTCGGTGCCGCGCAACCTGATCCGCATGACGCAGAGCTTCGGCCTGCCCTGGCGGTCGATCCTGCGCTCCATCGTTCTGCCGGGCGCCCTGCCGGGCATCCTGGCGGGATTCCGCATCACCGCGTCGATTGCGCTGATCCTGGTGGTGGCGGCGGAGATGATCGGGGCGGAATACGGCATCGGCGCCTTCGTGCTGATGGCCGGCAACCTGATGCAGACCGACACGCTGCTGGCCGGGGTGCTGGTGCTGTCGCTGCTCGGTCTCGCCATCGGCACGGTGCTGTCGCAGCTTGAACGGCGCCTGCTGAACTGGCGCTGACCGGCTTTTCCCAAGAAACCTGAACCATCCATCGGGAGGATTTCCGTCCATGACCGCCGCCATGACCGTGGCCCGCCTCGCCCGGCGCGCCGTGATCGCCACTGTGTCCCTGGCCGCCGGGGCCGCCTTCGCCGCCGGTACCCTGATGTCCGCCGCGCTGGCGCAGCCGCTGGAGAAGGCGACGGTCGGCGTGCTGGCGCTGTCCTCCTCCGGTCCGATCTTCATCGCCAAGGCCAAGGGCTATTTCGAGAAGGAAGGGCTGGACGTCGATCTGAAGATGTTCACCTCGGCCCAGCAGGTGCCGGTCGCCGTCACCTCGGGCGACGCCGATTTCGGCGTCACCGGTCTGACCGCCGGCTTCTACAACCTCGCTTCCAAGGGGGCGGTCACCATCATCGCCGCGCAGAGCCGCGACGAGCCGGGCTTCCCCCTCAGCGCCTATCTCGCGACCAACGCCGCCTATGATGCCGGGTTGAAGACGCCGGCCGACCTGAAGGGCAAGCGGGTCGCCATCACCACCGTCGGCTCGACCTTCCATTACATGATCGGGCTGCTGGCGCAGAAGCACGGCTTCACGGTCAAGGATGTGACCATGGTGCCGTTGCAGGACGTGCCGAAGATGGTCGCCGCTTTCAAGGGCGGGCAGGTCGACGCCATCATCGCGCCGTCCACCGTGTCGCGGCAGCTGGTTGCCGATGGTGCCGGCAAGATGCTGGGCTGGGTCGGCGACGAGACGCCCTGGCAGCTCGGCGCCCTGTTCACCGCGCCGAAGACGATGAAGGACCGCCGTCCGCTGGTCGAGAAGTTCGTCCGCGCCTACAAGACCGCGCTGGCCGAATACCACGCCGCCTTCAACGGCAAGGACGCCTCGGGCAATCTGGTCAAGGGGCCGGGTTACGACGAACTGCTGGGCATCATCGCCGACGCCACCAAGCAGAAGCCCGACATCGTCGCCGCCGGTCTGCCCTATGTCGATCCGCAGGCCCGCCTGCTGGTCGACGACATCGTCAATCAGGTGAAGTTCTGGCAGTCGGAAGGTCAGGTCGACAAGGCGCTGGATCCGAAGTCGGTGATGGACCTCAGCGTCGCCGGGCAGTGACATCCCTCTCCTGGGGGCGGGGGAGGGGCGGTCACACCGCCAGATAGGCCGCCCTCACCCCATCGTCCGCCATCAGCTCCGTCATCGTGCCGGTCCAGCGCAGGCGGCCGGTTTCGATGACGCAGGCACGGTCGGCGACGGATGAGGCGAAGGACAGGCTCTGTTCGGACAGCAGCACCGACAGCCCCTCCGCCTTCAGACGCCGCACCGCCTCGGCCATCTGCCTGACGATCAGCGGCGCCAGCCCTTCCGACGGCTCGTCCAGCAGCAGCAGCGACGGATTGCCCATCAGCGTGCGGGCCAGAGTCAGCATCTGCTGCTCGCCGCCGCTCATCCGGGTGCCGCGTCGGCCGCGCATCTCCGCTAGGTTGGGGAACAGCGCGAACAGCTTCTCCGGCGTCCAGGCCGGGGCGCCGGGGCGGGGCGGCTGGCGGCCGACCTCCAGATTTTCCTCCACCGTCAGGTCGGCGAAGATGCGGCGGTCCTCCGGCACATAGCCGACGCCGAGCCGGGCGATGCGGTGGGCGGGCAGGGCCGACAGGTCGCGCCCGTCGAAGCGCAACACCCCGGCACGCCGCTCGACCAGCCCCATGATCGCCTTCAGCGTGGTGGTCTTGCCGGCGCCGTTGCGTCCCATCAGCGCCACCACCTCGCCCCGCCCGACGGTCAGGGCGATGCCGTCGAGGATGTGGGCGCGGCCATACCAAGCCTGGAGGCCGTCGACCGTCAGCAGGGGTTCGCTCACGCCTCGCCTCCCAGATAGACGGACTGCACACGCGGGTTGGCGCGCACCTGATCCGGCGAGCCCTCCGCGATCAGCCGGCCGCGGTCGAGCACCAGCACGCGGGTGGCGTGGCCGAAAACCGCATCCATGTCATGCTCGGTGAACAGAACGGCGAGGCCGCGTTCGCGCACCAGCTCCGCCGTCAGCGCCATCAGGGCGAGGCGTTCGGCCGGCGCCATGCCGGCGGTCGGCTCGTCCATCAGCAGCACCGTCGGCTCGCTCGCCAGCGCCATCGCCAGTTCGACCCGCTTCACGTCGCCATAGGCCAGCACGCCGCAGGGCCGGTCGGCTTGGGGGCCCATGCCGACGCGGTCCAGCAGGGCCAGCGCCGGCTCGCGGAACTGGGCGGCGGCCGGGCGCCACAGCCCGAACAGCCGGCGGGCGCGCGACAGCAGCACCATCTGTACATTCTCCGCCACCGTCATCGAGGCGAAGGTCGCGGTGATCTGGAAGGTGCGGCCGACCCCCAGCGCCCAGATGCGCCGGGGCGGCAACCCGACCAGTTCGGTGCCGTCCAGCCGGACCGATCCCGAGTCGGGACGCAGCTGGCCGTTCAGCAGGTTGAAGCAGGTGCTCTTCCCGGCGCCGTTCGGGCCGATCAGCGCCAGCAGGTCGCCGGACCGCAGGGTGAAGGACACGCCGCCCACCGCCTGCACCCCGCCGAAGGAGCGTTGCAGGTCGCGCACCACCAATTCGCTCCCAGGCGGCTTCAGGGGCGGTTCGCTCATGCCCGCCTCCCGATGCCGGACAGGAAGCCGACGACCCCCTTGGGGAACACCAGCACCAGCGCGACGATGATCAGGCCCAGCACCAGCCGCCACCAGTCGGTCAGGCTCATCACCTCCGACTCCAGCAGGTGGAACACCACCGCACCGGCCAGCGGCCCGGCGACGGTCTGGATGCCGCCCATCAGCACCATCACCAGCGCGTCGACCGACTGCGGCACCGCCAGCAGGGTGGGGAAGACGCTGCCCTTGGCGAAGGCATAGAGACCGCCGGCCAGCCCCGCCGCGGTGCCGGCAAGCATGAAGGCCATCCATTGGAAGCGGCGCACGTCGATGCCCACCGATTCGGCCCGCAATCCCGAGTCGCGACCGGCCCGCAGCGCATAGCCGAAGGGGGCGAAGGCCGCCCGACGCAGCAGCCACAGCGCCCCGCCGCATAAGCCCAGCGTCAGCCAGTAATAGGTCGCCTTGCCCGCCGCCCAGCCCGGCGGCCAGACGCCGAGGATGCCGTTGTCACCGCCGGTCACCGCATACCATTGGAAGGCAATCGACCAGACGATCTGGGCGAAGGCCAGGGTCAGCATGGCGAAATAGAGGCCCGAGCGCCGCACGCAGAACCAACCGGCCACCAAGGCCCCCAGCCCGGCCAGAACCGGCGCCCCGGCCAGCGCCAGCGGCATCGGCGCGCCCAGATGCTTGACCAGCAGGGCCGAACCGTAGGCGCCCAGCCCGAACCATGCCGCATGGCCAAAGGACACCAGCCCGCCGAGCCCGATCAGCAGATGCAGGCTGGCGGCGAACAAAGCGAGGATCACCACCTCAGTCAGTAGGATCAGCGCGTAATCGCCGGCGACCAGCGGCGCGGCGGCGAGAAGTGCCAGCAGCGCCAGCGCCCACGGCCCGGCATGGCGCCCGGCCGACAGCGGCACGGTCACCGTGGCCGGTGCGGTCGGCGGCACCTCCTCGGCCCGGCCGAGCAGACCGTGCGGGCGCAGGACGAGAACCACCGCCATGAACAGGAAGACCAGCACCAGCGTGATCTGCGGGAAGACCAGGATGCCGAAGGCCTGCAACTGTCCGATCAGCAGCGAGGCTAGGAAGGCGCCGGTCAGGCTGCCCATGCCGCCGACGACGACGACGACGAAGGCCTCGACCACGATGGCCATGTCCATCTGCAAGGTCACCGATTCGCGCGGGACCTGCAGGGCGCCGCCCAGCCCGGCCAGCGCGCAGCCCAGGAACAGCACGCCGGTGAACAGCCGCGCCGGATCGACGCCGAGCGCGCTGGTCATCTCGCGGTCCTGCGTCGCCGCCCGTACCAAAGTGCCCCAGCGGGTGCGGTTGAACAGCAGCCACAACAGCCCGAGCACCAGTGGCCCGAGGCCGATCAGCACGAGGTCGTAGAGCGGGAAGGGCTGGTCCAGAATGTCGATGGAGCCCTTCAGCCCCGGCGCGCGTCGGCCCAGCAGATCCTCCGGCCCCCAG
The DNA here is from genome assembly GCF_042604625.1 of Azospirillum sp. A29. Lineage (NCBI taxonomy): Bacteria > Pseudomonadati > Pseudomonadota > Alphaproteobacteria > Rhodospirillales > Azospirillaceae > Azospirillum > Azospirillum sp. A29. The sequence goes on along the minus strand of NZ_CP170466.1, from coordinate 1,241,353 downwards.
GCCCAGGCGGTCAGATCCTGCACCACCAGCACGACGCCGAAGGTGCCCAACAGCTGGAACAGCTCCGGCGAGCGGTAGAGCCGGCGCAGCAGTCCGATCTCCATCGCCGCCCCCAGCACGCCCATCGCCAGCGCGGCGGCAGCGACCGAACCCCAGAAGCCGACCGGTGTGCCGCCGAACCGTTCGATCAGCGACCAGCCGGCATAGGCGCCGACCATGTAGAAGGAGCCGTGCGCGAAATTCACGATCCGCGTCACGCCGAACACGATGGTCAGCCCCGACGACACCAGAAACAGCGTCGCCGCGGTCGCAAGCCCGCTGAGGGCCTGGACGAGCAGGAAGGACATGGGGGGGAGGCGCCGGAAACCGGGCGCCTTACTCCGCCGGCCGCATCTTGCGCGCCGCGTCGTCGGGCGGCAGGTAGTTGGCGCCGTCGGCGTAGCGCCAGTCCTTCATGGTGCCGCGGCCGTCCTTCACGGTCGTGGTGCCGACATAGGCGCCCATGGTCGCCTGATGGTCGGACGCCCGGAAGGTCACCGGGCCGACCGGGCTGTCGATGGTCAGGCCGGCCAGCGCATCGACGATCGGCTCCGCATTGGCCGACTTGGCCTTGGTGATGGCGGCGGCGACCGCCTTCATGGTGATGTAGCCGACGATGGACCCCGCCTTGGGCGAGTCCTTGAAGCGCGCGGTGTAGGCGGCGACGAAGGCCTTGTGGGCGGGCGTGTCGATCTGGTCCCAGGGGTAGCCGGTGACGATCCAGCCTTCTGGCGCCTCGTCCTTCATCGGCTCCAGATATTCCGGTTCACCGGTCAGCAGGCTGACGATTTTGCGGTTGCGGAACAGGCCGCGGCCCTCGCCCTCGCGCACGAACTTGGCAAGATCGGCGCCGAAGGTGACGTTGAAGATGGCGTCGGGCTTGGCTGCGGCCAGAGCCTGCACCGTCGGGCCGGCCTCCAGCTTGCCCTGCACCGGCCACTGTTCGGCGACGAACTCGACGTCTGGACGCTTTTCCTTCAGCAGCTGCTTGAACCACGCCACCGCCGACTGGCCGTATTCGTAGTTGGGGGCAACAGTGGCCCAGCGCTTGGCCGGCAGCTTTGCCGCCTCCTCCACCAGCATCGCCGCCTGCATGTAGGTGCTGGGGCGCAGGCGGAAGGTGTAGCGGTTGCCCTTCGACCAGGTGATGGCGTCGGTCAACGGCTCGGCCGCGACGAAGGGCATCTTGTTGCGCGCGGCGAAATCGGCGACCGCCAGCCCGATGTGGGAGAAGTAGGTGCCGGCCAGCACGTCGACCGCCTCGTTCGTCACCAGCTCCTGCGCGACGCGCACGGCGTCGTCGGGCTTGCCGGCATCGTCGCGCGAGACGACCTGAAGCTCGCAGCAGCCGATCACGCCGCCTTTGGCGTTGATCTCCTCCAGCGCCAGCTGCCAGCCCTGGCGGTAGGGAATGGTGAAGGCGGGCAGGCCGGTGTAGCTGTTGATCTCGCCCACCCGCACGGGTGCGCCGGAGAATTTCACCGGTTCCTTCGCTGACTGAGCCGCGGCGGGGCTGGCAGTGAGAGCCGCCGCTGCAAGTGCGACGGACAGGGTGGCGCCCAGAGCGGCGGGGCGGAGGAGCTTCGCCAGCGGCGAGGCGGTCGGGTGGCGGTGCTTCATCCTGCGGGGACCCCGGTTCGTAAGAGACCAGCGGCGTGTCCGGTCGCGGTGCGACGCAACACACCGCGTTCATAGCAAACCCGGCGCAAAAGTCACCGACTGATCGGGGTTTTCCCGCCCGTGCCCCTCCCGCAGATGTCCCCTCGGGTGCTGCCTACATCAGGCGGGCCAGCAGCGACATGAACTGCACCCGCTCCTCCTCGCTCAGCGGGGTCAGCGTCTGTTCGTGGGCGGCGGCGGCGTTCGCCATCAGGTCGATGACCAGGGCCTGGCCGATCCGGGTCAGCCGGACGCTGGTGCGGCGGCGGTCCTGCGGGTCGGGCTGGCGTTCCACCAGATTGCGTTCCACCAGCCGCAGGATCACGCCCTGGGTCGTGGCGGGATCCATGTAGGTCAGGCGGCCGAGCTGGTTCTGCGACAGCGGGCCTTCGGCATGCAGCGTGGCCAGCGCGCCCCATTGGGTGGGCGTCAGCAGCTGATCGCCGATCAGGTCTATGAAGATCGCCGAGGCGCGCTGATGGGCGCGGCGAAGGCGGTGGTGAACCTGGCCGGCCAACTGGTAATCGCCGGGAGGCAGTCGTCCGAAGTCGTCCATGTCAACGGGCCCGTGGTTCGCGCCCGCCTTCGGTCCGGGGCGAAGGCTGGGGCGGACACGGATCGCCGCTCCCGGCTGCGTGGGCAGGGATGGCGCGGCGTTTCCCGCCTGTCACCATCCGATGCGTCCATCATGCGTTCCTCATGGAAAGGGTAGAAAACACAATGGGCGCAGTGCAATCTTCGCAGATGCGGCATAGAGCCACAGGAATGCGAATGTCATCGCTTGCGCAACAAAAGAAGCGCCGCAAGCCTGAAAATAAGCTGCGAGCGGATGCTGTGGCAATTCGGAGAGTCTGCACTGCCGATTCATGACCGCGGCGGCGCGATACGCGTCCGCTGCCGCCGCATTTCACCGGCTGCTTTTGGTCAGGGCGTCCGTTTGGGCGGGTAGCTGTCGGGCGGAGCGGTCTTTTCGGCCGGGCTGGCGGCATCGTCTTTTTCGGGGGGAGTCACGCCGCCCGGCGTGTAGGGCGGGGTGGTGGCGTCGGGCGGGCGCTTGGTCGAGGGCGGCGGGGGCGGTGTGTCGAGTCGGCGGGTCATGCGGCACCTTTGCGGCTCAAGAAACGTGATGAACAACCCACCACCGGGCGGGCGGTTCCAAAGCAGGCCCCTTGTTGCGTCATCGGCTTCGCCTCATTGCTCTATGACCTTCATCTTAGGACCATTTGAAAAAGACGCTGAAATCAAGCAGACCACCGTTTCAGGCGACACTGACCGGCCGGCAGCTTTTTGTTGCGGCCACACCACAGGGTCCGGCAAAAGCAGCGGTGCATGGGCTTCACTGTTGCGTGGGAAGCACGGTTTGTTGTGTCTTTGCCGAGGATGCGTCCGCACTGGTCCCGGTTGGGGTTCTGGCCGAAGACCGGCGGCAGTGCGCCTCCCACCAAGGAGCCGGACCCCCGGCCCAGTGAGCCGACCGAACCCAGCCAAGCGCGGTGACTCCATGAAGACCAGCACCCTTTCCCTTCTCGCCCTCGCTCTCGCCTCGACCGGGCTGACGTCGCTTCCCGCCGCCGCCCAGGACGACCTGCAGCGTGGCGAAACCGTGCTGGAGCGCCGCCGGCCGGAACTGGAGCAGCTTGGGCTGCGCGCCGGTTCCTTCCTGTTCCTGCCGCGGGTGGAAGCCGGTGCCACCTATGACACCAACGTCTACGCCACGCGCGACAACCACGAGGACGACGTCATCTGGACGGTCCGGCCGCGGCTGGACATCAAGTCGGACTTCTCGGCCCACGCGCTGAATTTCTCGGCCTCGGCCGATGCCGGCCGTTACAGCGACCATTCCGGCGAGAACTACACGGACTATGCCGTGCAGGCCGACGGCCGCTTCGACGTGAACAAGGGCGGTGCGCTGGACGGCCAGCTGTTCCACCGCCGCAATCACGAAGGCCGCGGCGACATCAACAGCCTGCAGGGCTATGCCGAGCCGGTGACCTTCCTCACCAGCGGCGGCGAGGCCGGCTACACCCAGCGTTTCAACCGCCTGCGCGCCCGCGTTTCCGGTTCGGCGCAGTACATCTCCTACGACGACGTCGACCTGATCGGCGGCGGCGTCGCCCGCCAGGGCGACCGCGACCGCTGGGAATACGCGTCGGTCGGCCGCGTCGGCTATGAGTTCATCGCAGGCTACGAAGCTTTCGTCCAGGGCACCTATTCCTGGACCCGCCACAAGAACGACCGCGACGCCTTCGGCCTCGACCGCGACTCGGACGGCTACGAGGTGGTGGGCGGTCTGGCCACCGACCTGACCGGCCTGATCACCGGCGAGGTCTTCGCCGGCTACCTCGTCCGCAACTACAAGGATTCGCGGCTGGAGGACTTCAGCGGCCTGTCCTTCGGCGGGCGCGTGAACTGGGCGGTCACCCAGCTGACCGGCATCAGCGCCACCGCCAGCCGTCAGGTGCGCGAGACGTCGGCCAGCCCCGGCTTCGGCACCGCCTCCAGCTACACCCGCACCCTGGTCGCCCTGGGCGTCGACCACGAGCTGCTGCGCTCGCTGGTGCTGAACGGCCGCCTGCAGTACCGCCAGGACGACTTCAACGGCAACGACCGCAACGACAAGGTCTATACGGCCGGTGTCGGCGGCACTTACCAGATGAACCGCAACCTGTATCTGACCGGCGGCTATACCTACGAAAAGCGCAATTCCAACATCAGCTCCGCCGAGTACAGCGACAACCTGATCTATCTGCGACTCGGCGCCCAGATGTAATCCAGCAGGTAATCCGGCGGAATCGGGTTGACCGACCGAGAAAGTCCCGGCCGAAGGTCCTAAAGGTTCCGCTGAACAGGGCAGGGCGTCCGTCCTATGACGGGCGCCCTTTTCTTATGCCTGCTCTTATGATCGATGACGATGTACTGAACAGATCCGAAGGCGGTAATTCCTCTCCACTTTTTCCCAAGCGCTTGCGAGTTGCTAGTCTCCACCCGAATTCAGGTGCGTGACCAAAGGGCGCCGCTGCAAGGCGGCCGGCGGAAGGGGCGGTTTCTCGGAACCGACCCGTCGAAGGGGCCGGACCGGCGCTGTGGCAGGCATCCACCAGCCAGGGAAAGGGTTTAGGGATGAATCGACGTCAGGTGATCCGTGCGCTGGGCCAGGGGATCGGGTTGGCCGCGCTCGCCGTTGCCATGGTCGGCTGTGCCGGCGGCAACGACGCGCCGATGGAGACCGCCAGCGCCGGTCAGATCGGCGAATACCGTCTCGGCCCGGGTGACGCGCTGCGCGTCATCGTGTTCGGCGAAGAGCAGCTGTCCGGCGAATTCCGCGTCGACGGAACCGGTAAGGTCGCCATGCCGCTGATCGGCGAGGTTTCGGCCAAGGACCGCAACACCCGGGATCTGGAGAAGGAAATCGCCACCCGGCTGTCCGCCGGCTATGTGAAGGACCCGAAGGTCAGCGTCGAGGTGCTGAACCATCGTCCGTTCTTCATCCTGGGCGAGGTGCGCAATCCCGGCCAGTACCAGTATGTCAACGGCATGACCGCCCTGTCGGCGGTGGCGATGGCCGGCGGCTACACCTATCGCGCCAAGGAGGACTACGTCCTCATCACCCGCGGCAGCGATCCCAAGAAGGAAATCCGCAAGGCCCCGATCACCACCTCGGTGATGCCGGACGACGTGGTCCGCATTCCGGAGCGCTATTTCTAAGCATCGCTTTCCAGACCGGTGGCAGGGCGCCGCCGAATCGCAAGAAAGCCCGGCCGGGGAACACCCGGCCGGGCTTTCTGCCGTCTGCGGATAGGGACTTCCGATCAGGTGTCGAGCGTGTCGCCGCCCTTCTTCTGCCCCGGCGGCATACGCTGGTCGCTGGGAACGACCGCATCGCGGGAGATGCCATGCGGCGGGGTGGTGCCGGCGGCTTCGTCATCGGTGCCGAGCGGCGCTGCGGCGGGATCGGTGGCGGGAACCTTGTCGCCGGTCAGGCCGCGGTCAATGTCCGCGCGCATCCGATTCGCTTCCGCGCTGGGGGTGGTGGGCGTCCGGTCGTCCGACTCGGGATGGGGCTTGGTCATGGTCGGCCTTTCGCGCAAACTGCTGTGAGGGGCATTCCGATGCCTTCACCAACCGCCACGTCCAGTCGGGGGTTCCCTGCCGGGACATATCGGTAGGCTATCGGTGATCGTAAGACCCGGCCAGACCACTCCACGCCATGGGAGCGCCCGATGCCTGACACCGGACTGACGCTGTTGGCGTTCGGCATCCTGGCGATTGCGGTGGGCCTGTTGCTCTCGGCGACGGTCCTGACGCTCCGCGCCCACGGATGGCGGCGGCTTTATTGGGCCTGCTGCGCGATCCTGATCGCCGGCGGCAGTGCAGGGGCGGCCAGTGCCCTGTGCTGCCTGCCTCCGACGGTGCTGCCCGACGGGTCCATCAGCGGAGAAATGCCGCCGACCTTCGGAGCCGGACTGATGGTGGCGTTCATGGGATGCGGCGGGGCCCTGCTCGGCCTGATCTTCGTCGTGGGCAGGGCCCGTCTGCGTCAGCGCCAGGGCGCAAATTGGCGAGGGTAAGCTCCCGACCTACGCTTGCTCACTCCGCCGGGACAGGGTTGTTGAGCGAGCGCTCGACGAACTGGTAGACGACGACGTCCGGCTTCTGCTCCTCGATCAACGCCTTGTCGAAGCGCAACCCCTTATGCTCCGTGACCACCGCCTTGCTGAAGCTTTCGGCGATGTATGGGAACATCGGGATGGTGAAGGAGTCGCGGAACCACACCACGCTGGGGGCCGTAGGCAGATCGGCGCGCAGGATGTTCTGGACAATGCCGTTCGGCATCGAGACGTCGTTGGCGCGCAGCTTGGGCGGTCTCAGGGAATCGTAGCGGACTTCCTCTTCCTGATAAACCGCGGCCAGTCCCAGCATGCGGGCGAGGTCGAGGTCGACGCCCTGGCGCATGACGTGGACCTGCTTCATGTCGGCCGGCGTCAGCGGCGTGAAATCCGGGCGGACCGTCTTGATCCACTCCACGATCCGCCGATAGCCGATGGCGAAGGCGGCATCGCCCGTCCAGTGCGTGTCGGCCTGGAGGTAGACCTTCATGTTCTTCTTCGCGGCGACGAGGTCGGCGGTCATGTCCTTGAACACCAGCGGCGAGCGACGCTCCGCCAGCCGCCGCACGATCTGGTCCATCCGGCTTTCCGGATTCACCTGGGTGGCCCAGGCCGGCAGGTCCTCGAGATAGACGCGCTCCTTGTTGGGGATCGCGACCATCAGCATGGGGATGCCGCGCTCCGCCAGCCATGCCTGCCGCCGCTCCATCACGTCGATCCAGCGGTCCAGCTCCTCCGGCGAGAAGCGGTCGATGCCGCGCGTCTGCTCCAGCGCATGCTCGCCCGTGTAGAACAGCCAGCCGTTCCGGCCGAGCACGACCAGCGGCGAGGTGCTCTGGCCGAACACCTTGACCCGGATGAAGTTGTTGGCGAGGACGAGATTGTTGCGGAAGCCGAAATGGTCCTTCAGCCACGCCTCGATGCGCTGCGGCAGGACGGAAAACTCATCGAAGGTGCCGGGCAGGCCGGGCAACTCGTTCGGCGCCCGCATCTCGGTCGCCGTCACGCCGGTTCCGACGGACAGCGTCTGGCCGATCATGGGCAGCAGGAGGAGCGCCAGGAAAATCCCGATGCACAGCTTCTGCAAAAGCGTGCTGTGCACGATCCCGAGAGACATCGCTCGCATGGTCAGAACCGGAAGTAGATGAACGGGTTGTAGGTGCCGGCCGCGAGGCTCATGACGGCCAGTGCGAACATGCCGAGCAGGCCGGCAAGGTACAGCGCCTCGCCGGTGCCGACCAGCATGCGCCCGCCGGCCGCGTTCCGCACCGCATCCAGCCCGCTCCGCACCAGCCGGCCGAGCAACGGCGTCGCGGCGACCGCGCCGATGACCAGCGCGGTGACGGTTTCCGGCGTCAGGAACTGCAGGACATGCGGTGCCAGAGGACTGGGATGGCCGGCGCCGGCCATGGCCTTGAGGAAGATCCAGGCATGGTCCAGCGTGTCGGCACGGAAGAAGACCCAGCCGATCATCACCACCAGCAGCGTGTAGACATGGCGGACCGCCGGCACCGACCGGTCGAGCATCCGGGCGATGCCCAGCCGTTCGAGCACCAGGAAGGCGCCGTGCCACAGGCCCCAGACCACGAAGGTCCAACTGGCGCCATGCCACAGGCCGCACAGGAAGAAGACGATCAGCAGGTTGCGGTAGGTGGCCAGCGGACCGGCGCGGTTGCCGCCCAGCGGGATGTAGAGATAGTCGCGGAACCACATCGACAGCGAGATGTGCCAGCGGCGCCAGAATTCGGTGATCGACTGGGCGATGTAGGGATAGTTGAAGTTCAGCGGGAAATGGAAGCCGATCATCAGCCCCAGCCCGATGGCCATGGTCGAATAGCCGCAGAAATCGAAGAAAATCTGCAGGGTGTAGCAGACGATACCCAGCCACGCGATCGGCAGGCTCAGCCCCGTCGGGTCGAGCGCGAAGATCTGGTCCGCCGCCACCGCCACCGTGTTGGCGATCAGAACCTTCTGCGCGAGGCCGATCACGAAGATCTGAATGCCCTCGGCAAACAACCCGGCACTGACCCTGCGGTTATGGATTTCGTCGCGGATGTCATGGAAGCGGATGATAGGCCCCGCCACGAGCTGCGGGAACATGGTGATGTAGACGGCGACATAGATCAGGCTGCGCTCGACCGGAACCTGACGGCGATAGACGTCGATCAGGTAGGACAGCGCGTGGAAGGTGAAGAACGAGATGCCGAGCGGCAGATGCACCTGCGGCGGCCCGGAGAACAGGTTGGGCACCAGCGCGGCCACCATCCCGTAGAAGAATCCCAGATATTTGAAATAGACGAGAATGCCCAGGTTGACGACGACGCCAGCACCCATGGCGAGCTTGCGGCCCCGCCCCTCCTGGCCGGCGATCCACAGCCCGAAAGCATAATTGACGAGGATCGACAACAGCATGACGTAGGTATAGATCACCTCGCCATACGCATAGAAAACCAAGCTGAAGAAAAGCAGCGTTCCGTGCTTCAGCGGCAGGGAATAATAGCAAAAAATAAAAATTGGCAAAAAATAAAAGATAAATACGATAGAGCTGAAAACCATCATCCACCCTTATGCTATACCTGCTGCGCGCTTGTGGTTCCGGAACTCCAAATTCAAGCCGCATTTCGGTCCAGAGCGGCATGGGGTATAACCCAGATCGGGTACCGTATCCAGACCTATGCGGGAACAGCGCAACCCTACAGCGACAAGCCGGCGGAGCTTCCCGGCGCGCGTTGCCATCCTGGCGACTGCAAAGGGTCGGAAAGCCCTCTGGTTGCAACCGGATGGGGGCGTCGATGCCGGATGCTTGGCAGAAATGTCAGTATGCCGGGGCGAAGCGGGACAGATAGGAAGACCGCCCTGCGTGGGATTCCAAGCGATTGGACGGCCCAGAAATCCGATGAGTCCGTCGTGTCGGCGGATCGAATCTGCCTCAACAGACCGGCACCCGGCCATTTTTTCCTGGGAAAGCAAAACGGCCTAGGGCGATGTGCGCTAAGCCGTTGAAAAATCTGGTGCCGGATACAGGAATCGAACCCGTGACCTTCTGATTACAAATCAGCTGCTCTACCAGCTGAGCTAATCCGGCACGCCGCCGCTTGCGGGACGCACACCTTAGCGTCCCTTTTCCGCGTAAACAAGCGCTTGACCGAGACAACCTCGCGGTTCGGTCACTCGCGCAGGCGGGCAACCTCGTACAGCGCCACCGCGGCGGCATTCGAGACGTTGAGGCTGCCGACGGGTCCGCCGGTCGGCAGTCGGGCGATGGCGTCACAGCGCTCCATGGTCAGCCGGCGCAGGCCGCTGCCTTCCGCCCCCATCACCAGCACCGTCTTGCCGGTCAAATTCAGCTTGGCCAGCGTCGAAGGCCCCGATTCGGCGAGCCCGACCGACCAGAAGCCGTTCTGTTGCAGATCCGTCAGTGCCCGGGCCAGATTGGTAACGCGGATCAGCGGCACCGCCTCCAAGGCACCCGAAGCGCTCTTGGCGAGAACGCCGGTCGTCTCCGGAGCATGGCGCTCGGTCACCACGACGGCACGGGCGCCAAAGGCGGCGGCGGAACGCAGGATGGCGCCGACATTGTGCGGGTCCGTCACCTGGTCGAGCGCCACGATGACCGCCGACGTTTCCCCGGCCAGTTCGTTGCAAAGATCCTCGATGCCCAGATCGGGCAGGGGAGACGCATCGATGACGACGCCCTGATGCACCGCACCCGGCGGCAGCATCCTGTCGAGCTCCATCCGGTCGGCCGGCGAGGCCTCCGGCCTTTGCAGACCCCGGGCGCGGGCGGCGGCGATCGCCGGCTCCAGCGCAGCGCGGCCCGAGTCGGTCACCAGCAGGCGGTGGATGCGCCGTTCGGGGTTGGTCAAGGCAGCGGCCACCGGGTGCAGTCCGTAAAGAAGCACGCCGCGTGCCGCCGGCCCCCGTCCTCCCTTTGCCGCCTTGCGGCCGCCGCGCGCTCCCTCGTCCCCTTCGTCCTGCCGCGGCGACGCGCCTTGCTGTTGCCTGCCGCCGGACCGGTCTCCACTGCGGTCGGTGTTGCGGTCTGCGGGACGGGCGGAGGAGGGGGTGGAGCCGGGATGTCTGGAGCGCGTCATGATACCCACGAAGAAGGGGAGGGGGCCGCAGCGGACTGCGGCCGAATTTTTTCTGGTGTGAACCGCTTAACCCGTGTTGACAAGGCCTGAAAAATTCGCATATTGCCGAACTCCGCGGCGGGCATCGCCAGGCCGCGGACTGGAAGGGTGGCCGAGTGGTTAAAGGCAGCAGACTGTAAATCTGCCCGCGTACGCGTACGCTGGTTCGAATCCAGCCCCTTCCACCATTACTTTCCACGGCTTGTCCGTGATCGCGTTTGCCCCGGACGGTCGCGCCGGCGGGATGCTTGCGGGTGTAGCTCAATGGTAGAGCAGAAGCCTTCCAAGCTTACGACGGGGGTTCGATTCCCCTCACCCGCTCCAATCCCGCGTGCGCCACGGAAAACCGATCTCGGCCGGGCCATTGTGTGCGTCCGGAACGTCGGGAACGAAAGACCAAAGCGATGGCGAAGGCAAAGTTTGAGCGGAACAAGCCGCACTGCAACGTTGGCACGATCGGCCACGTCGACCACGGCAAGACGTCGCTGACGGCGGCGATCACGAAGGTGCTGGCGGAGTCCGGCGGCGCGACCTTCACCGCTTACGACCAGATCGACAAGGCGCCGGAAGAGAAGGCGCGCGGCATCACGATCTCGACGGCGCACGTCGAGTACGAGACGTCGAACCGCCACTACGCGCACGTCGACTGCCCGGGCCACGCCGACTACGTGAAGAACATGATCACGGGCGCCGCCCAGATGGACGGCGCGATCCTGGTCGTGTCGGCCGCCGACGGCCCGATGCCGCAGACCCGCGAGCACATCCTGCTGGCGCGCCAGGTCGGCGTTCCGGCGCTGGTGGTGTTCATGAACAAGGTCGACATGGTCGACGATCCGGAGCTGCTTGAGCTGGTCGAGCTGGAAGTTCGCGAGCTTCTGTCGTCCTACCAGTTCCCGGGCGACGACATTCCGATCACCAAGGGTTCGGCGCTGTGCGCTCTGGAAGACCGTCAGCCGGAGATCGGCCGTGACGCCGTCCTGGCGCTGATGAAGACGGTCGACGAGTACATCCCGCAGCCGGAGCGTCCGGTCGACCGTCCGTTCCTGATGCCGATCGAAGACGTGTTCTCGATCTCGGGCCGCGGCACGGTTGTGACCGGCCGCGTTGAGCGTGGCATCGTGAAGGTCGGCGAGGAAGTCGAGATCGTCGGGCTGAAGGCGACGGTCAAGACGACGGTGACCGGCGTCGAAATGTTCCGCAAGCTGCTCGACTCCGGGCAAGCCGGCGACAACATCGGCGCTCTGCTGCGCGGCACGAAGCGCGAGGACGTCGAGCGCGGCCAGGTTCTGGCCAAGCCGGGTTCGATCACCCCGCACACCAAGTTCAAGGCCGAAGCCTACATCCTGACGAAGGAAGAGGGTGGCCGCCACACCCCGTTCTTCACGAACTACCGTCCGCAGTTCTACTTCCGGACGACGGACGTGACGGGCATGGTGGCGCTGCCGGAAGGCGTCGAGATGGTGATGCCGGGCGACAATGTCGCCATGGAAGTGACGCTGATCGCCCCGATCGCCATGGACGAAGGCCTGCGCTTCGCCATCCGCGAGGGTGGCCGCACGGTCGGCGCCGGCGTCGTTGCCAAGATCGTCGAGTGATGCTATAAGCCTGCCTCCCCCGCCGGACCACGGTTCGGCGGGGGAGTTTTATCCGCGTACAGAGTTTGGTTGGGCTTCCGGCAAGCCGGTATCAAAGTTCTTCCGAAAGTCGGGTCGAAAGGCCTTGACACCGCCGCCTAAAGAATGGTTTAAGCGGCCTCCCACGCCGAAAGGTGTGGCCGGACGGAGATAGGAGTGTAGCTCAATTGGTAGAGCACCGGTCTCCAAAACCGGGGGTTGGGGGTTCGATCCCCTCCACTCCTGCCATCCCGTCCCAATAACGGTTAGGGCAAAAGCGACGCCCTCACAGTCGCTCCGGAGCTCGCACGGTTCGCACGATGGCTAAAGTCAATCCCGCAGAATTCGCGCGCGAGGTCCGCCGCGAGGTAGCCAGGGTCACCTGGCCGACCCGCAAGGAAACCGGCATCACGACCGCCATGGTGTTCGTCATGGTCGTGCTCGCCGCCCTGTTCTTCCTCGTCGTCGATCAGGTGCTGGCGGTTGCCGTTCGCTTGATCCTTGGGCTGGGGGGCTGAGACATGGCTGCGCGCTGGTACGTCGTTCACGTTTATTCGGGTTTCGAAAAGAAGGTCTCCCAGGCCATCCGCGAAAAAGCGGCTCAGAAGGGTCTGGAAGACAAGTTCGAGGAAATCCTGGTCCCGACCGAAGAAGTGGTCGAAGTGCGCCGGGGTTCCAAGATCAACACCGAACGCAAGTTCTTCCCCGGCTATGTCCTCGTCAAGATGGACCTGACCGACGAATCCTGGTCGCTGGTGAAGAACACGCCGAAGGTCACGGACTTCCTGGGTGGCGGCGGCAAGCCGCAGCCGATTTCCCAGCGCGAAGCCGAGCGGATCATCCATCAGGTGCAGGAAGGCTTTGAGCGCCCCAAGCCCTCGATCACCTTCGAGGTGGGCGAGCAGGTGCGAGTGAGCGACGGTCCTTTCACCTCGTTCAATGGTGTCGTCGAGGAAGTCGACGAAGAGAAGTCCCGCCTCAAGGTGGCGGTTTCGATCTTCGGTCGCTCCACGCCGGTCGAGCTGGAATACACGCAGGTCGAAAAGATCTGATCGCAAGGTTCCAAGGTTTATGAGTCGGAGCTGCCGGTGCTTGCATCGGTGGCTCCATTCTGTTGCGGGAGGCTCGCCATGGCCGAACCGCAAAACCCCGCGGCGCCGCGCCGGACCATCCGGTCAAGTGCGTGAGGCGTCGTCCCAGGAGGTTGTGAGATGGCGAAGAAAATCGTCGGTTACATCAAGCTGCAGGTCCCGGCCGGCAAGGCCAACCCGTCGCCGCCCATCGGCCCGGCGCTCGGTCAGCGCGGCCTGAACATCATGGAGTTCTGCAAGGCGTTCAACGCCAAGACGGCGGACCTGGAAGTCGGCATGCCGATTCCCGTGGTCATCACCGCCTACGGCGACCGCACCTTCACCTTCGTGACGAAGACCCCGCCGGTCAGCTACTTCCTCAAGAAGGCTTCGGGCAAGGACAAGGGTTCGACGACCCCCGGCAAGGGCGGTTTCGTCGGCCAGGTCACGACCTCGCAGATTCGCGAGATCGCCCAGAAGAAGATGGCCGACCTGAACGCGCACGACGTCGAAGCCGCCGCGAGCATGATCGCCGGTTCCGCCCGCTCGATGGGCCTCGAAGTGGTGGAGGGCTGATCCTATGGCGAAGCTGGGCAAGCGTCTGACCGACGCCTACAAGACCGTTAACCGCGACTCCTTCTACTCGCTGGAAGAGGCCGTCACCCTGGTGAAGGGTGCCGCCAAGGCCAAGTTCGACGAGACGATCGAAATCGCGATGAACCTCGGCATCGATCCGCGCCACGCCGATCAGATGGTCCGCGGCGTCGTGAACCTGCCGAACGGCACCGGCAAGACCGTCCGCGTGGCGGTGTTCGCCCGTGGCGCCAAGGTCGATGAGGCTCTGGCCGCCGGCGCCGACGTTGTCGGCGGCGACGATCTGGCCGAACAGATCCTGGCCGGCAACATCAACTTCGACCGCTGCATCGCCTCGCCCGACATGATGGGCGTGGTCGGCAAGCTCGGTAAGGTGCTGGGCCCGCGCGGCCTGATGCCGAACCCGAAGCTGGGCACCGTGACCCCCGACGTCGCCGGCGCCGTGAAGGCCGCCAAGGCCGGCGCAGTGGAGTTCCGTGCGGAGAAGACCGGCATCATCCACGCCGGCGTGGGCAAGGTCAGCTTCTCGGAAGAGGCGCTGGTCCAGAACATCCGCGCCTTCGTCGATGCCATCACCCGTGCCAAGCCGACCGGCGCCAAGGGCCAGTACCTGCTGAAGGTCTCGCTCTCGTCGACGATGGGCCCGGGCCTGAAGCTCGACCTCTCCAGCGTGTCGGCTCCGGCCGCCGCCTGACGACCCGTTTCGCCGCCGTCTGCTCTCGGGCAGCGGCGGCGTCCGGGCGGACCGCCTGAGGGGGAAGCCCCAAGGGCACCCGCCCACCCCTGTCCGAGACCGCTGGTGCCCATCCCCGACCGCAAGGAGAGGGAAGAGCTTAAAATTCACCCGCGCAGACAGGAGTTGAACCCGTTTACCCCTCCGGCCCCGCCGCCATGTGCGACGGGAACCGGTTCAGGAACGGCTTGACTTCTGGGACAGGTTCGCCGGATCTCCGGCCCTTCGGGGGCGGGGGTCCATGTACACCTCTGTGCAAGGAGGCGATCCGTGGATCGTACACAAAAAGAAGCGACGATCGCGGCTCTGCAATCGAAGCTCCAGGACACGGGCCTGGTGGTGGTCACCCACCATCTGGGCCTGACGGTGAAGGAAGTCACCGACCTGCGTGCGAAGGTTCGGGCTGCTGGCGCCAGCTTCAAAGTGACGAAGAACCGGCTCGCCCGTCGTTCCCTTCAGGGGACGCAGTTCGAAGGTCTGGACGGTCTCTTCAAGGGACCGACGGCGATCGCCTACTCGAAGGATCCCGTTGCGGCTGCCAAGGTGGTGGCCGACTACGCGAAGACCAACGAGAAGCTCAAGATCGTCGGCGCCAGCCTCGGCACCCAGATTCTGGACGCGGAGGGGGTCAAGGCCCTCGCCTCGCTCCCGTCGCTGGACGAACTGCGTGGCCGCCTCGTGGGCATGATCCAGACCCCGGCGACCCGTATCGCCGGTGTCCTCCAGGCTCCGGGCGGCCAGGTCGCCCGCGTGCTTGCTGCCTACGCGAAGAAGGACGACGAGGCGGCGGCCTAACCAGGCCTAGTCACTCGTTTTTTACATCCCCAGAACTCAAGTCGTTTGGAGTAGTAACATGGCTGATCTGCAGAAGCTCGTCGACGATCTGTCGGCCCTGACCGTCCTGGAAGCCGCCGAGCTGTCGAAGCTCCTCGAAGAGAAGTGGGGCGTCTCCGCCGCCGCTCCGGTGGCCGTCGCCGCCGCCGGCCCGGCCGCTGCCGCTGCCGCTCCGGCCGAAGAGCAGACCGAGTTCACCGTGATCCTCGCCGATGCCGGCGACAAGAAGATCAACGTGATTAAGGAAGTCCGTGCGATCACCGGCCTGGGCCTGAAGGAAGCCAAGGACCTGGTCGAGGGCGCTCCGAAGCCGGTCAAGGAAGGCGCCACGAAGGACGAGGCCGCCAAGATCAAGAAGCAGCTTGAAGAAGCCGGCGCCAAGGTCGATATTAAGTAAGACCTTGTTGCCTACGAAGCACACAGTACCAAGCCGGACGGCGGTCGGTTCCCTAGGGGACCGGCCGCCGCACGGCATTTTCTGCCTTCCGCCGGACCGGGCTTGCCCGGCCCGGCTCTTTCCGTCCCCATCATGGGGATGGCCCGCGCGGGCGCCCTAGGGACCGGTCGACACCAGTCGGCTCGATCCTACGGTCGGTTGAACGGTCGGTATAACGCGCATCACGTACAGACGTTTGGGGACATCCATGGCCAAATCCTTTACGGGTCGTAAACGTGTTCGGAAGAGCTTCGGGCGCATCCCGGAAGTCACCCAGATGCCCAACCTCATCGAGGTGCAGCGCAGCTCCTACGATCACTTCCTGCAAATGGACGTCGCCCCGGAAAAGCGGGCGAACCTGGGCCTGCAGGAAGTCTTCAAGTCGGTCTTCCCGATCAAGGACTTCTCCGACCGCGCGGTGCTGGATTTCGTCAAATACGAGCTTGAGCAGCCGAAATACGACGTCGAGGAATGCCAGCAGCGCGGCATGACCTTCGCCGCCCCGCTGAAGGTGACCCTGCGTCTGTCCGTGTTCGACGTCGAGGAGGACACCGGCCTCCGTTCGATCCGCGACATCAAGGAGCAGGACGTCTACATGGGCGACATGCCCCTGATGACGGCCAACGGCACCTTCG